>NZ_CP021848.1:0-1854909 GCF_002197185.1 Thermococcus sp. 5-4
ACTGTGGAGATTAATAACAATATGAATAAAATGGCAATACTCTTGTTTTTATCTGGCAATCTGGTTTTTAGCACTTTAGTGAGGTATTCAAACAATATTGTGGCTATAAATGCAATGCCAAAGGACATAAGATATGTTAATCTAATGGCGGCAATACCAAGGAAAGAACTTACTATAAATAACATTAGGAATAACAGGTTGAATCGCTTTTGGTTTTTTTTGGAGGAGGTTATTAGGTGGTATCCGCCAACTATACTGCCGAGAATTGAAAAAATAAGTAAACTTGAGAAGAATGTATATAATACGTTGATAGTCGTTGCGGTGCTCTGAGCTGAAAGCCCTATTATCTCTGGTTTTAGTAGGTAGTTTATGAATCCATATATCTGGTAATACATAGAGTTTCTACTCAGATGAGGACTAAGTTTAAAAAGGAAACTTACAGTGAATAAAATGCTTACAGAAATGAATATACTATAATTACGCTTTCCAGACTTTGTTTTATCCCAAGAGATACAACCCAATATCAGGGAAGGAATTGTTATAACTGCCAATACTAAAAACGGGATAAACAGGTATATTTCTTTCAATGGATAATCACTCCAAGGCCAGTAAGTACCAACTGACATTCCTCCCAATACTAGTGCAGGTACCATTAAAATCGCAATCAGAAATTCATTTTTCCTTGGTTTGGCAATCAGCGGTGCTAGTATGAGATATACTGAAACCACTAAAGAGAACTCTCCAAATCCGTCGAAGGTTATGATAGACAGGTATAGTGACAGCACTAGGTAGGTCCCGTACATAAGGGCCTTTTTTCTATCTAAGATCTCCTCCTTTAGTATTAGTATTGTTGCATGAAGAAACATCAACATGAATAATGAGCCCAGTGTATCTTTCCATATCCCCCCCGCATGTGTCCTGTAGACATGAGCTCCCATTACCGATAAAAACAACGCTGCAAAAAAGCCTACTTTCCAGTTAAAGGCGTCTTTACCTATTTTGTAGACAACAATTATCTGGGCCACAAATATTATCAACGGCAAATAAATTCCCAGTGTCCATAGATCCACATGAACTATTTTGCCCAAATATGCCCAAAGGATTGGTAGAAAGTATTCATTATCGCTAAATCTTCTAATCGTTGTAACTATCATTGGGTCAATGTCGTGGATATGCCCGCCATTGGCAAAATAAACCGCTTGCCTATAATAAAAGTATGGATCGTACGCAAATATCCTGTGCCATTTCAGGGTTTGGGCTCTCAGGTATAGCCCAAGCAGTAGTGGGATAATCATTAAAAGCGTCTCTTTTTTCTCATTTAGTAATAATTTAATATCTTTGCGGTTCATAATGAACCCTCGAGGAGTTTATATTGTCTTAAGTAGTTCTCGAGCTTATTTCTTAAATCTTTTCTCCGTAAGGCCATTTCGATATTTACCTGGATAAACCCAAACTTGTCACCCACATCATACCTGTCTCCATCAATTTCTTTGGCGTATATAGTGTTTTGATTGTTTGTTATCAAGTATTTTAATGCATCAGTTAACTGAATCTCGCCTCTTTTGTCTGGTTTGCTTTCCTTTAGGGTATCAAAAATCTCAGGGGTTAACACATAACGTCCAATAATTGCAATATTACTTGGAGCCTGTTTTCTTGAAGGTTTTTCAACTAAGTCTCTGACTTGGTAAATGTCTTTCTCGACTTTATTGCCATCAATAATGCCGTATTTCTCGACGCTTTCCCAAGAAACCTGCTCTACGCCTATGACTGGAGATTTAAATTGGTCAAAAATGTTGATTAGCTGTCCAATCCCAGGTTCTTTGCTTATTATGATATCATCTCCTAAAAGTACTGCAAAAGGTTCGTTATTAACGTGCTTTTCGGCATATAGTATTGCGTCGCCTAACCCTAAAGGCTTCTTCTGGCGGACGTAGTAGATGTCTATCATTTCTCCTATTTCTTCGATTTGTTGCAGTTCTTTTTCTTTTCCTTTTTCTCTCAGATAAAACTCAAGTTCAAAACTTTTGTCAAAATAGTTTTCTATAGCGCGTTTTCCTTTTCCGGTAATTATGAGGATATCGTCGATGCCGGCCTTTATAGCCTCTTCAACCACGTAGTGAATGACTGGTTTGTCAACTATGGGGAGCATTTCCTTGGGCATTGATTTCGTTATTGGGAGCATTCTAGTGCCGAGTCCAGCCGCAGGAATAACGGCCTTTCTAACTTTCACCAGCACACCCCCTCGTAAATCTTCGCAGTCCTCTCAGCGGCTCTCACCCGACGACCATCGATTACAATCTTCCCCGAATAATCCAACTCCCCAAACTCCCCCCACTCTGTGATGGCCCCCATGTAACCAGAACCCATTATTGAAATAATTGCCATTCCCGTTCACCTCTGACATGACTTAGAGTGACACATTATTACAATATCTGATACAAGGCAAGATGGGATTCTATTCTCCCCTCTGTATCTTCGCATGCCCGCCAACGAGGCTCTTCCTCAGCTCGAGGTTCCTTATCTCGCACTTCTCGTCGATAATGGAGCGCCATATCGTGGAGTTCCTTATGACAGTGCTCCTGAAGACTATGGAGTCGCTTATGTCGGAGTTCTCTATGACGCAGTCCTCACCGATGTAGGCGTAGGGGCCGATCATAGACCGTCCTAGTATCTTTGCCCCCCTCTTTATGACCACAGGAGGGATTATCTTCGCGTAGGGGCTTATCTGGATCTCCTCCACGTGACTCTCCTTCAGGAGCGTCTTCAGGGCCTCCAGATAGCTGTCCGCACTTCCTATGTCGTACCAGTATTCGGAAAAGCGGTAGGCCCTTATCTCCTCCCCTTTTCCGAGCAGCCACTGGAGGAAGTAGCCGGGGGAATCGCGGTTTCCGTTAGAGAGGTATTCGTTTATGCGCTCCATAATCCCCTTGGGGAAGACGTAGACTCCGGTGCTCACGAGGGTTGATCTCGGCTCGGCGGGCTTTTCCTGGAAAGAGATAACTCTCTCTCCCTCAAGAACCACGACACCGTAGCGCCTGGCCAGCTCCAGATCGCCCACATCGTAGACTGCTATGAGCGTCTTCCCGTCGTAAGAGTTCAAGAATTCCCGCAGTGAGAATGAGAAGAGGTTGTCTCCGGCTATGACCAGGTAGTCGTCGGGACCGAGCTCATCCAGTGCCTTTTTCAGCGCTCCTATGGTTCCGAGCTTCTCATCTTCGTGGAGGGTTTCCTCGACTATCATCCCGACGCCGTACTTTTCGGCGTACGGCCTGAAGTGAGCCTCAAAGAACCGGTTGGTTGATATGTACGTCTCCAGGCCCAGCCCATCGACCTTTTCTAGGATGTACTCCAGTATCACCCTGTCCCCGACGGGGAGAAGGGCCTTTGGGTTGTCCTTCGTTATTGGCCAGAGCCTGGTTGCGTAACCTCCCGCCATGATTAAAACTTTCATTCCTCCCACCTTACCAGTTTTCACGCTGAAAATGATACGCCCAAATGTATTTAAATTATTTCGTTTCATCAAGGGTGGTGGTAGGAATGAAGGTTCTGGTCACGGGCGGTGCAGGGTTCATAGGCTCCCATTTGGTTGACAGGTTAATGGAAGATGGTCACGAAGTCAGGGTTCTCGATGACCTGAGCGCTGGCACCCTCGACAATCTGAAGCGTTGGTTGAATCACGAGAGGTTTGAGTTCATAGAGGGGGACATGAGGGACGCTGAAACCGTTGAGAATGCCATTGATGGAATCGAGGTTGTTTTTCACCTCGCCGCAAATCCGGAGGTTAGAATAGGCTCCCAGAGCCCGGAACTGCTCTACGAGACCAACGTTTTAATAACGTACAACCTCCTGAACGCCATGAAGGATTCCGGTGTTAAATCCCTCGTCTTCACATCCTCATCGACCGTCTACGGGGACGCCGAGATCATCCCAACACCCGAAGACTACGCCCCGCTCGAGCCGATAAGCGTCTACGGCGGTGCAAAGCTCGCAGCCGAGGCTCTGATCAGCGGCTATGCCCATACTTTTGACTTTAAAGCCCTAATCTTCCGCCTGGCAAACATCATCGGCGAGCGCTCCAACCACGGCGTCATCTACGACTTCATCAACAAGCTCAGGAGGAACCCAGAAGAGCTGGAAATCCTGGGCGACGGAACCCAGAGGAAGAGCTACCTCCATGTTAGTGATACCGTTGACGGAATGCTCCACATCTTCGAAGCGTTTAAGAAGGGGAACAAGCGGGTCGACTTCTACAACCTCGGCAACGACGACTGGATAACCGTTAAGGAGATAGCTGAGATAGTCAGCGAGGAAATGAAGCTAAAGCCAGTCTTCAGATTCACCGGAGGCGTCGATGGGGGCAGAGGATGGAAGGGCGACGTCAAGTTCATGCGCCTGAGCATAGAGAAGGCTAAGAAAACGGGCTGGAAGCCAAAGCTCGACAGCTATGAGGCCGTAAGGAGAACGGTTAGGGAGCTCCTGCAAACGGCTAAGGCAGAAGAATAGTGAGGAGCACCATGCGAAAGGGGCCGGAGTGAAGTTCCACTCCTTTCAAACCTTTCCCTGTAATCGTAGCCTCACGTTCCGTTATGGCCCATGAAACCACTCGGGTCCGGTTTGTCTTGGGGTGAAGCTTTCGCTTCAGTCTCTTCCGCACAGCACTCCTCAAAGACTTATAGATGCTTTAACTATATAAAGCTTTGCTTTTATCTAGTGCAAAATTTTTTAGCAACTTTTCGAAATAACTTCAAGAAACCATCGCCTCAATACAGATGTCCCAGTTTTATGAAGGATCGAGAGCCTCACTCAGCGTGCAGACGTGGTTCCACACTCCGGAGTCATCCCCCAGCTTACCGAAAACTTTTTAAATCCTCCCGGCTCCCTAATTTCGGACGCGCCCCGGTGGTGTAGCCCGGTCAATCATGCGGGACTCTCGATCCCGCGACCCGGGTTCAAATCCCGGCCGGGGCACCAAAATCCTTCTCGTGGGCCCGTGGCTCAGCCTGGTCAGAGCGCCCGCCTGATAAGCGGGAGGTCCGGGGTTCGAAGCCCCGCGGGCCCACCAGAACAATTCCTACTTCGTGAGGAATTGATGCAATGTTATTCTGGCCAAAGTCTTCTCTAAACATTGCCCCTATACTCTCATCCTCAATACTGCCCTGGCGAGAGGTCTTTCGGCTATGTAATACTTACCGTCCCTCTTCTCTATCATCCCAGCTCCGAGGAGGTTCTTCAGCACTCTTGATAGTTTGGGATTGCTAACGGTCTCCAACCTGGACAACTCCCTTTTTAGCTCACTCCACGAGAACCCCAACCTGCTCTGGGCGAGTATCCACAGAACCCGGACGTATGTTTTTGAGTTGTATATGTTCAGGAACGCCTCAAGGTCCCTTTCCCATAGACTCACTGCCTCATCTATCGCTTCCTCCAAAGCCTCCCCGTGTTTCTTTCCGTTAACCCTGTGAATCCCGTAAATCGTCAGGAAACCGGGCACTGGAGAGAGCTCTTCCACCGCTTCCTCCAACTCATCCGGCAAGTACTCAACGTTTGCCTCATCAAAGCCCCTCTTCAGGTACTCCTTCCCCTCTTTGAGACTCCACCTGTTTATTCGTATCTTTTCAACGTACCTGGCGAACATAGGCTTGCTGGATGAAGGTGAGAGCATGTTCTCAAGAAGTCCAGGCATCGATCCAGTCATTATCACGACAACGTTATCCAAGGTGTTGTGGATCATCTGGAGAAGCCCCATCATGTTCACACCTCTTACGAACGCGAGCACCTGAGCCTCATCGAATACCAAGAGAAAGCGCTCATACTTTTCGTTGACTTCCCGAAGGAGGTTTATCATTGCGTTCTCAAACTCTACTCCCCTCTCGACTTTGAAATTCAGCTTGAGAATTCCCAGGCTAAGCTGCGCCTCCCCGGAGAGTTTACTTGTCTCAAACCCAATCAGTGCGGGAGTTAGGGCCTGGTAGCTGACTCCGGTGAGTCCAATGTAAGGGGATAGGTCATAGTAGAGATAGGGATAGCGGTAGTGGTTGAGGAAAGTTCTTAGAACGCTTGTTTTCCCCACCCTTCTCGGACCCAGTACCGCGGTAAACTTTCCCGCTTCCACATTCTTTTTCAGCTCTTGAACCGCCCTCCTATGCTCCTCGCCATGTAACTTCCTTATATCTGAGACAGGCCTCTCACTGAATATCATAGGTTACACCCCTGTAACTAGTTACACCCCTGTAACCTATAAGCTTTTTGGATACCCTCGAGAATCCTGCTGAGATTTGACCATGCCAATCTTTAATCGAAGAAAAACCACCAACCGAGGGAACCTAGAGAAAGGTTTATAAGTCAACCCCCGCAATGCCCTCCAGTGATTAAAAACCACCTTTCTCGGAGGTGTTCGCAGTGGAAGCCAAGTTCGAGATACCCGTATGCACATCATGCGGAAAGGAGATAACCCCAAGGGAGCACGCCACTCACTTCGTCTGCCCGAACTGTGGCGAGGAGATAATCTGGCGCTGCGAAAGCTGCAGGGTCCTAAGCGTCCCCTACAAGTGCCCCAAGTGCGGCTGGGAGGGGCCGTGAAAGTTAGGAGGTGAAAAGAATGGCTGACTTCAACCTTGTTGGCGTTATAAAGGTCATGCCGACCGACCCCGAGGTCAACCTCGACGAGCTCGAGGAGAAGCTCAAGGCGGTTATTCCCGAGAAGTTCGGCCTTGCCAAGATCGAGCGCGAGCCGATCGCCTTCGGTCTCGTCGCCCTCAAGTTCTACGTTCTCGGAAAGGACGCCGAGGGCTACTCCTACGACGAGGTTACCGAGCTCTTCAGGCAGGTCGAGAACGTCGAGAGCGCGGAAGTTGAGACCGTTTCGAGGATCTGACTCCTCCATCCCTTTCTCTCTTACCAGCATTTGAATGTAACTTCCATAAACAAAACCATAATATTTTTAGTTTTTCAACTGAATTAAGTTCTGATGAAGATTGTCCTGACAGAGCATGCAAAAGAGAGACTTAGAGAACGGGAAATTGGTATCGCGGAAGTGGAGAGGGTCATTAACTCGCCCAGGAGAAAGTTCTATGACCTGCGCTCGGGCCATTTCATCGTAATTGGCCTAAGAGACATCCCTGAGCACTGGTTGATAGTAGTCCACGACAGAAGGGATGGGGTTGTTGAAGTTATAACAGTTATAGACACCAGTAAGAGCCTCGATAAAATCATTGAAAGAAGATTATCATCCCGGAGGTGGGTGGAGTTATGAAGGTGAGATACGATCCAAAGGCTGACATCCTCTACATCCTCATTAGGGAGGGCCCCGTGGCCGATACCGATGAGGTTGACGACGATGTATGGTTTGAGTACGACGAGAATGGAAACGTCGTTGGGATTGAGATATGGAACGCTGGAGAGAACGTCATCAGAAAGAGTCTCCTTGAGATAGAGCGCTACACAAAGGGATTAAATGAGGAGATAAAGGCCTAGAGCCCCAAGCTCAAACTCAGCTTCGGCCTCTTCCACTCGTCCAGAACCGAGCGAAGCTCCTCGTTCTCCACTCTGGAGTAGAGCTCGTCAAAGCGCTTCTTGGCATCTTCTTCCCCAGCCTTCCACCGCGCCAGCTCCGCGATAGCCCTGAAGAAGTATGCAGTGTCGTCCTCGAAGAGCTCCGCAAAGGACTCCATGTTCTCCGCGACAACGCCGTAGGAACCCTCGTTGAAGAGCCCCTCGATGAAATCAACCAGCGTGTCGAAGACCAGGCCAAAAATATCGTCGCTTACATTGATAGCCTTGACGAGAGCGTCCCGTATAGCTCTGAAGGCCTTCTCGTACTCCTCCCTTCCGGCGAATATCTCCGCCTCCACCAGCCTGGCGTTTATCTCAATCTCGTCCTCCCTCGGGCTCCTGAGAACCTCGTTTATCAGCGCCTCGGCCGCGTCGTAGTCGCCGAGCTCGTACCTGAAGTGCGCCAGATCGAGGAGGCTTATCATGTGGTTCTTCTCATCGCCGAGCCTCTCGAAGATGTCCCTAGCGCGCTCCATCAGCTCTATCGCCCTCTCTGTGTTGCCCATCTCGTCGTAGTTCACAGCCATGTTGGCCAGTGTGAGTGCTATCTCCCTCTCGTTCTTGAGGACCTCCTCCTCGAGCCTGAGCAGCTCCTCGTAGGTCTCTATGGCCTTCTCAGGCATGCCGAAGTGCTCGTAGGCGTCGGCCAGGTAATAGAGGGCAGTCGCGTACTCCTCAGGCTCGGACTTCTTGGCCTCGGCCACTTTCCTGTAAAGGCCTATTCCGCCCTCGATGTCGTCTAGATGGGCGTAAACGTGGGCAATCTCATGGAGCAGATCGTAGGGGTCTTCGCACTCAATAGATACTTCCCCGAGCCGCTCGAGTTCCCTTTTAAGTTCCTCCTCGCTCTCGATTGAATCAATGTAATCATCAAAGAGCTCCAGCAGTTTCTCACAGTTCTTCTCGGCTAGGACATTCTCCCATTCCGCTTTAACGTCGGCCATTTCTCATCACCGGACTTCGGTTCCCCGAACGGGTTAAAAAGGTATGGTGGCAACTGACCGAAAATTTTATAAATAACCTAAAGGAACCATAAACTGGAAACACTAATTGTAACTAAAAGTCCTCCGTCGGCGAAAACAAAAAAGGGCGGAGGTGAGAGGAGATGGCCCAGCTCGCTGGACAGCCGGTTGTTATTCTGCCTGAGGGAACTCAGAGGTACGTTGGAAGGGATGCCCAGAGGCTCAACATTCTCGCCGCGAGAATCATAGCTGAAACCGTCAGGACCACCCTCGGTCCGAAGGGTATGGATAAAATGCTCGTCGACAGCCTCGGAGACATCGTCATCACCAACGACGGTGCCACCATCCTCGACGAGATGGACATCCAGCACCCGGCTGCCAAGATGATGGTTGAGGTTGCTAAGACCCAGGACAAGGAGGCTGGTGATGGTACTACCACCGCTGTCGTTATCGCTGGCGAACTCCTCAGGAAGGCCGAGGAGCTCCTCGACCAGAACATCCACCCGAGCATAGTCATCAAGGGTTACGCCCTCGCCGCTGAGAAGGCCCAGGAGATACTCGACGAGATAGCCAAGGACGTCGACGTTGAGGACGTTGAGATGCTCAAGAAGGCCGCCGTCACCGCCATAACCGGAAAGGCCGCAGAGGAGGAGCGCGAGTACCTCGCCAACATCGCCGTCGAGGCCGTCAAGCAGGTCGCCGAGAAGGTCGACGGCACCTACAAGGTCGACCTCGACAACATCAAGTTCGAGAAGAAGGAGGGCGGCAGCGTCAGGGACACCAGGCTCATAAGGGGCGTCGTCATCGACAAGGAGGTCGTTCACCCAGGCATGCCGAAGAGGATTGAGAACGCCAAGATTGCCCTCATAAACGAGGCCCTCGAGGTCAAGGAGACCGAGACCGACGCCGAGATCAGGATCACCAGCCCGGAGCAGCTCCAGGCCTTCCTCGAGCAGGAGGAGAAGATGCTCCGCGAGATGGTCGAGAAGATCAAGGAGGTCGGCGCCAACGTCGTTTTCGTCCAGAAGGGTATTGACGACCTTGCCCAGCACTACCTGGCCAAGTACGGCATCCTCGCTGTGAGGAGAGTTAAGAAGAGCGACATGGAGAAGCTCGCCAAGGCCACCGGCGCCAAGATCGTCACCAACGTCCGCGACCTCACCAGCGAGGACCTCGGTGAGGCCGAGCTCGTCGAGCAGAGGAAGGTCGCCGGCGAGAACATGATCTTCGTCGAGGGCTGCAAGAACCCGAAGGCGGTCACCATCCTCATCCGCGGCGGTACCGAGCACGTCGTCGATGAGGTCGAGAGGGCCCTCGAGGACGCCGTCAAGGTCGTCAAGGACATCGTCGAGGACGGCAAGATACTCGCCGCCGGTGGTGCCCCGGAGATCGAGCTCAGCATCAGGCTCGACGAGTTCGCCAAGGAGGTCGGCGGCAAGGAGCAGCTCGCCATCGAGGCCTTCGCTGAGGCCCTCAAGGTTATCCCGAGAACCCTCGCCGAGAACGCCGGTCTCGACCCGATCGAGACCCTCGTGAAGGTCATAGCAGCGCACAAGGAGAAGGGACCGACCATCGGCGTCGACGTCTTCGAGGGCGAGCCGGCAGACATGATGGAGCGCGGCGTCATCGCCCCGGTCAGGGTCACCAAGCAGGCCATCAAGAGCGCCAGCGAGGCGGCAATAATGATCCTCAGGATCGACGACGTCATCGCCGCCAGCAAGCTCGAGAAGGAGAAGGAAGGCAAGGGCGGAAGCGAGGACTTCGGTAGCGACCTCGACTGAAGTCCCAAGTCCCTAATCTCTTAACTTTTCAATCTCTTCTTCCAGCCTCTTCAGCTTCCCCTTGAAGCGCCTTACCTGGGAGTTGGCGATTCCAACTATTCTCTCGATGTAGGCATCATCAACCCAGAGCTCCCCATCGGTACCGAGCGGAACGTCCATCCTCTCGGTGGAGCGTATCTCAACGAGGAGCTTCTTGTGGCTCACGCTCTTGATGTTGCTGTATTTGAAGCCCAGCCCGATGGCGAGGTTGAGCAACCTAACGGCGTCCTCCATGGTTCGCGCTCCGACGTGAAGAATCGGGCTCCTGACCAGGAACCAGAGCTGACCCTTCTCGTGCCTTCCGATGGCCTCAAGGACTTCCTCGACGGAAACCTCCCTGTGCCACTTGCCGAGCCAGACCGAGTTCACCTTGTCCCCGAAGTGGGGCATCTCCATGACCGAAATCCTGCCCGAGCACGAGGAGGTGGTGAAGTAGTTCTCGAGCGAGTTTATCTTTTCCAAGAGCGGGATTATATCCCCATCAACCTTGCCCTCGGCTAAGGCCTCTCTCAGGCCGGCCATGGCCTTCTCCTTCCCCTCGTCGAAGTTCTTGGTGTAGAGGAACATCCATCACACCCCCAGCTTTCCGGCATCGACCACAGTCTCCCTCTCACCCACGAACTCCACCAGCCGTTTATAAGTTGGATGGGCACTCAAAGTCGAGGAATCGCCTATCAGAATCAGCTTCCTCTTCGCCCTCGTCAGCGAGACGTTCAGGCGCCTCAGATCCTTCAGGAATCCCAGCTCGCCATTCCCGTTGGAGCGGACGAAGGACAGGACGATTACCTCCTTTTCCCTCCCCTGGTAGCCGTCCACCGTCTTCACCTCGACCTCCTCCGGCAGGAGCGAGCGTATCAGGTCGCGCTGGTCGTCGTAGGGGGTAATCACTCCAATCCACTCCGTCTTAAGACCGAGCTCCAGAAGTCTCTCAACGGCCTCCTTAACCAGCCTCGCCTCAAGCGGGTTCTCCCTGCTCTCGCTTCCATAGCGCTGCCTCTCGAAGCGGTTTTCCCTCCCAGAGGTGTCCACAAAGACCAGGACGTTCTCCGGCCTGAGGACTTCGCCCCATGAACCACCGCGCGCGGGGCTTTTAACCCCGAGGTCTGCGAGGGTTATCGCCCTAATGCTCTCGTCCGCTTCTATTCTGCCTCCGTAGAACTCCCTGCTCGGGAACTCCATGAGCCTTTCGTTCATTCTGTACTGGACTGTGAGCATCTCGCTCTTCCCGGGATAGCGCTCAATCAGGCCCTCAAAGAGGGTCTTACTCAGCTCCTTAGCCTTTTCGCTGAGTATCGTTGGGGGCAGTTGCTTGTGGTCGCCGGCCAAAACGAACCGCCTCGCCCGGTTTATGGGTATGAGGACGCTCGGTATCGTCGCCTGGGTGGCCTCGTCTATTATCGCCACATCATAGGAGCCGTAGTCAACGACGTCGAGGCCCGCCGAGGAGTTCGTCGTTAAAACAACGTCCGCCTCTCGGATGATTTCCCTCGCGATTCTCTCCTCAAGCTTTCTGGCATCGTCGAAGGTCTTCTGAACCTGCCGGTTGATTTTTATCCACTCCGCCATCTCCCGGATCAGCCTCGCCGGAACACCCCTAGTTCCGATGCCCTTCGAGGCCAGCCTGAGTATCTCCTTGTCGCTCAGCCCGCGCCTGTACTTCGGCGATGGTTTGGTGAACGTGTCGCGCTTTTCTGCTAAATTTTGGCCAATAACTCTCAGCTCTCTCAGCTCACCGTAGAGCTCGTGCCGGGTTATGAGGTAAGCCAGGGTCGTCTCGTGGAGGCTCTTTGAGACCCTGCTCGGGTGGCCGACGCGGACGATCTTCAAACCGGAGTCAACAAGCCTCTCCACGAGGTTGTCCACGGCAACGTTGCTCTCCGCCGTTGCCAGAACCTTGTTGCCCCTCTCCACCTCCTGCCTTATCAGCTCAGCCAGAGTTCTCGTCTTGCCGGTTCCAAAGGGGCCGTGGATAAGGAAGAAGTCAGGGCTTCCAAGGGCTTTGGCAACCACCTTCCTCTGGCTCGCGTTCAGACTCCTATCAAAGGGCGTGAACTCGACTTCTCCACTCTCTTCCGGCTCCCTCAGACCGAGGTAGAGCTCCAGCGCCTTCCTCCCGCTCTCGCGAAGGGCCTCAAGGTTCTCAAGCCAGCGCTTGAAGGTTATGTCGTTGGCGTAGAGGTCGATGCGGACTCCCTTTAGGGCCCACTCAGGGACGGTTTCAAGGGCGACCGTTATGAACCGCTTTCCCTTCTCGACGACCGTTCCAACCAGGTCGCTCTTCAGCGGGTCTCTCCTGCTGACCACGACCAAATCGCCAACGCTTATCTCGGTCTTTATCTCTCTATCGCGGCCGTATTTCACCAAAAAGTAGCCCAGCTCCTCCCCGACGACCTTCCCGTTGAGTCCCAGAACGGCCCTCCCGACCTTCTCCCTCTCGCGCCCGCTGAGCCTTTTCATCTCTAGGCGCATGGCCTCTATCTCGGCCTTACGCTCCATCTCGACGAGTACCTTGAGGTGAGAGATGAACTTCTCCAGTTTTTCGTCCATTTTTCCTCCCGATGAGCGAAGAGAAGAGCCGTTTAAAAGGTTGAGGGTGGTCAGCCCATGCGAGTTTCCTCACCGATCGGACGAAACTTCCCTCATCATCCCAGAAGGAGTAGGGAAGAGGGGTTAAAAAGCTAAGCCCTCTCAGAGGAAACCACTGAGACTATGTCCCTGTGGAAGGACTTTAAGGCCTTCCAGTGCCGCTCGTCAATCTCATTGCTCCACGACACCCGCTTGTAGAACCTTTCCAGGTCGTCAAGCAGGTACTCCAAGTATTCCCTGCGTCCACGGTCCATACCGATGCCGTTGCTCAAGAGCTTGCCCCTCAGAAACGGCATGACTTCCGACGGCCGACCGAGAGCCGCCCAGAAGAGACCTTCCTCCAGGATTTCACCCAACAGCTCCTCAAAACCAAAGCTCCTAACCTTAGCCCTAGAGATGGGTTTGGTACTCCCCCCTCATGGTAATCACCGATTCTAGGAGTGTTTGGGAGTATTTGTGCTTTTTGGCGGAACCTTTGGCCATCTGTCAAGAAAGGCAAAAATTAAGGCTAACTTCTGGACGAATATCCAACTTATTCTTCATTCAATGTCATATTGTTAACGCAGTAGCCGAGTTATGCCGTCTGGGGCGGAAACCCTTAAAAACCCCTGCCAGGTTCATGTTAAAAAGGACGCGGAGGCGCGAGAAAAATGGGGAAATTTGAACACAAACTTGTTAATGCGATTAAGGGATATACCTTTGACGACGTTCTTCTGATACCACAGGCGACCGAAGTCGAGCCCAAGGACGTTGACGTCTCAACCAGGATAACGCCGAACGTGGAGCTCAAGGTACCGATTCTGAGCGCTGCCATGGACACCGTCACCGAGTGGGAGATGGCCGTTGCGATGGCCAGAGAAGGAGGCATCGGCGTCATCCACCGGAACATGAGCATTGAGGCACAGGCCGAGATGGTGAGGAAAGTCAAGCGCGCCGAGCGCTTCATAGTCGAGGACGTCATCACCATAGGCCCCGATGAAACCCTTGACTACGCGCTCTTCCTCATGGAGAGAAACGACATTGACGGCCTTCCGGTCGTTGGTGAGGACGGTAGAATAGTCGGCATCGTTACCAAGAAGGACATAGCGGCCAAAGAGGGCAGCCTTGTCAGGGAAGTCATGACCGGCGAGGTCATAACAGTCGGCGAAGACGTCTCGGTTGAGGAAGCCCTTGATGTGATGGTGGCCAATAGAATAGCCCGTCTCCCGGTGGTCGATGGGAACGGCCGTCTCGTGGGGATAATCACGATGAGCGACCTCATGATGAGGAAGAAGTACAGGAACGCCGTTCGGGACGAGAACGGAGACCTGATAGTTGCGGCCGCCGTTGGTCCCTTTGACATCGAGCGCGCCAAGGCCCTCGACAGGGCAGGCGCCGATGTAATCGTCGTTGACACCGCCCACGCCCACAACCTCAAGGCCATAAGGGCCATGAAGGAGATAAGGAAAGCCGTCAATGCCGATTTGATCGTTGGGAACATCGCCAACCCCAAAGCGGTTGACGACCTCACCTTTGCCGATGCCCTGAAGGTCGGAATAGGGCCAGGAAGTATATGCACCACGCGTGTCGTCGCTGGCGTCGGCGTCCCACAGGTTACGGCAATAGCCCTCGTGGCAGATAGGGCCCAGGAGTACGGGCTTCACGTCATAGCCGACGGCGGAATCCGTTACTCCGGCGACATAGTCAAGGCGATAGCAGCGGGAGCTGACGCGGTCATGCTCGGCTCACTCTTGGCCGGAACAAAGGAGGCACCGGGCAAGGAGGTCGTCATCAACGGACGGCGCTATAAACAGTACCGCGGCATGGGCTCCCTCGGTGCCATGATGAAAGGAGGAGCGGAGCGCTACTACCAGAAGGGCCACATGAAGACCAGAAAGTTCGTTCCGGAGGGAGTCGAGGGCGTCGTGCCATACAAAGGACCGGTCAGCGACGTTCTCTACCAGCTCGTCGGCGGTCTCCGCTCTGGAATGGGCTACGTAGGGGCTTCAAGCATAGCCGAACTCAAGGAGAAGGGTAAGTTCGTGATCATAACACAGGCGGGCGTCAAGGAGAGCCACCCGCACGACATCTTCATAACCAACGAGGCGCCGAACTATCCGGTCGGAAAGTGATTCCTTCTCCTCTTTTTGAAAACCTTATAAGGCGTTTCTCCCAGTCCAGCCTGGGGAGAGCTATGACCAGCGTTGGAATCGTTGGAAGCGGTGCCGCGGGATTAACCGCTGCAATAGCCCTTGCGAGACGGGGCTTTGACGTGACGGTCATCGGTAGGGGAATAAAGGAGAGCAACTCCTACCTTGCCCAGGCCGGAGTAGCCTTTCCCATTCTTGACGGCGATTCCCCCAAGGCTCATGTTCTCGACACGATCAAGGCAGGCAAGTATCTCAACGATGAAGAGGTTGTGTGGAGCGTAATCTCAAAGGCGAGCGAGGCCTACGCTTTCCTCCTCTCGATAGGGCTGGAGTTCGAGACCAATGAGACCGAGGGAGGCCACTCCTTCCACCGCGTCTTCACCGTAAGGAACGAAACCGGAAAACATCTGATGAAAGTCCTCTATCTGGCCGCCAAGGAAGCGGGCGTTCACTTCGTCGAGGGCATCGCCGAGGAGCTGGCTGTGAGAGAGGGCAAGGCCTACGGGGTCTTTCTCGACGGAGAGCTTCTTACCTTCGATGCCACCGTTATAGCCACTGGCGGCTTTGCCTCGCTCTTCAAGTACACCGCCGGTTCGCCCCTCAACCTCGGCACTCTAATAGGCGATGCCATAATGAAAGGCTCCCCAGCGAGGGACTTGGAGTTCGTTCAGTTCCATCCGACGGGTTACCTTGGAAGGAGTGGCGTTTTCCTAGTCAGCGAGGCCGTCCGGGGTGCCGGGGCAAAGCTGGTGACGGAAGATGGAGAACGCTTCGTTAACGAGCTCTCCACGAGGGACATCGTCGCGAGGGCGATATACAACCAGATGAAGGCCGGCAAGAGAGTCTTCCTTGACGCGACTGACATAGAGGATTTCAAGAAAATCTTCCCGCAGATATACGCTTTCCTGAGGAAGGACGGCATCGATCCGGCTAAAGACTTAATCCCGGTCTCTCCAATAGCCCACTACACCATCGGCGGGATAGCGGTTGACCTCTGGTACAGGACGACAATCAAGAACCTCTACGCCGTTGGAGAGGCCATGAGCAACGGCTTCCACGGGGCGAACAGACTCGCCAGCAACTCCCTCCTTGAGTGCATCGTGAGCGGCCTTGAAGTTGCAAGAACCATAGCGAGGGACAGACCGAGGCCCGACGAGGTTCGGGAGGTTCCATACCACTTTGATTCACTGGGGGACATTGATTCTATCAGGGAGATACTTTGGGAGCATGCGGGTATAGTGAGGAGCGGTTCCTCCCTAAGGGAAGGCCTGAAAAGGCTCAATTCGGTTGAAGCAGACCCGAGGTTAAAGCTGCTCGCGAGAGGAGTCCTTGAGTGCGCCTTGGCCAGGGAAGAAAGCCGGGGCGCTCACTACCGCGATGACTTTCCAGCTATGAGCAAATCCTTCGAGAGACCGAGCTTCTTCGATGGAAGGTGCAGGCTCTGACCAAAGGTTTAAATTCTCATCGAATCATTATCATGCCCGGTGAAACGAGTGGAACTGCTATACCTGATCGCCTCCTTCGCGATAGTAATAGCCCTCATCTGGCTTAAAATCAACATTGGCGTTTCAATATTCGTCGGTTCTCTAGTGTTGGCCTTCCTGTTTGGAATGGGTCCGGTGGATGCCGTTGCGGCCCTTTACCACTCCGCCACCTCGTGGGAGACGATAAGGCTGGTGCTCATAATAGCCTTCATCATGGGCATGACCTCGGTCTTCTCCCAGATAGGCTACCTGAAGGACATGGAAACTGCGGCGAGCAACCTCTTTCCCAAGGCCAAGTACTCCCTGGCCATGCTTCCGGCCCTCATCGGGCTTATGCCCATGCCCGCCGGTGCATTGGTTTCAGCTCCCATGATAGAGCCGGTCGCCGGGAAGTTCGAGATGAGCCCCACTGACAAAACCCTCGTCAATTACTGGTTCAGGCACGTATGGGAGCACTCGTGGCCGATGTATCAGGCCATAGTCATCACCTCGGCCCTCGTTGGAATCTCGATACAGGAGATGAGCACCAAGATGTTTCCCCTGACGATTCTTATGGCGCTCATCGGCTACGTCCTCCTCATCCGCCCGCTTCCGGATGATGGTTCCGGGGAGGGAGACCTCAAAACCGGCCTCGGGCTTCTTCTGAAGAGCACCTATCCGATACTGATAATCATACTCGCCTCGATAGTTCTCGGCTTGGATATGGTCTACGGCGCTTTCCTGGGTTTTATCGCAGCCCTCGTACCCAACCTGAGAAGGGTGGACGTGAAGAAAGTGCTCGTCCACGCCCTCCAGCCGAAGATAGTCTTCCTTCTCGTGGCCGTCATGTACTTCAAATACGTACTCCAGGTTACAGGAGCCGTTGAGACGCTTCCGAACGCCATGATATCAATGAACCTGCCGGTGGTCCTCGTCCTCATGGTGACGCCGTTCATCGTTGGCCTTATGACGGGCATAAGCTTCGCCTACGTGGGCATGACGTTTCCCCTGCTCCTGCCCTTCTTTACCAGCTTTGACATGGTGGCGCTTGCTTACTTGAGCGGCTACATGGGCATGCTCTTCAGTCCCGTGCACCTCTGCTTTGTGTTCTCGGCCGAATACTATGGCGCTGAGCTCAGAAGCGTCTATCTGAGGCTCCTTCCTCCAGCGTTGCTACTCTTCGCTGGGGGCATTGTCTACATAGCCCTCGTTCTCTGAAAGCTTTTATACCCTGGAACATAGCATTCCGCAGGTGAGACCATGAAGATGGAGGAGCTCGTGAGGGAGATTGAACGCCTGAAGGAAGAGCGCAACGCTATGATAATGGCCCACAACTACCAGCCACCTGAGATCCAGGATATAGCCGACTTCCTCGGTGACAGCCTTGAGCTCGCGAGGAAAGCTGTGGACGTTGATGCCGACGTCATAGTCTTCGCGGGAGTGGATTTCATGGCGGAAACGGCGAAGATCCTCAATCCGGAGAAGACCGTCCTTCTCCCCAGTAGAATGGCCACCTGCGCCATGGCCAACATGCTGAAGGTCGAGCACATCCTTAGGGCCAAGGAGCGGTACCCGGACGCTCCAGTGGTTCTCTACGTGAACACCACCGCCGAGACGAAGGCCTACGCCGACGTAACGGTAACTTCAGCCAACGCGGTCAGAATAGTTGAAAAGCTCGATTCCGACGTCATACTCTTTGGACCGGACAAGAACCTGGCCCACCACGTCGCCAAGGTCACCGGAAAGAAGGTCATCCCCGTCCCCGAGTACGGACACTGCTATGTCCACAGGAAGTTCACCCTTGAAGACGTCGAGCGCGCGAGGAAGCTCTACCCCAACGCCAAGCTGATGGTTCACCCGGAGTGCGAGCCGGAAGTGCAGGAAAAAGCTGACATAATAGTCTCCACAGGCGGAATGATAAAGCGTGCCCCCGAGCACGACGAGTGGGTCGTCTTCACCGAGCACGAGATGGTTTACAGGCTCGGGAAGCTCTACCCCGATATCAAGTTCCACCCTGCCAGGGAAGACGCCGTCTGCGTCGGCATGAAGGCTATAACTCTAAACCACGTCTACGAGTCGCTCAGGGACATGAAGTACCAGGTTGAAGTGCCTGAGGAGATAGCGGAGAAGGCTAGGAAGGCCATCGAAAGGATGCTGGAGATGAGCTGAGATGGTGGTGCCCCTTTCCTATCTTCTCCGCTTCGTTGAGGAGGACACTCCCTTCGGCGACGTCACGAGTGAAGCGGTGATTCCGGAAGGAATCAGGGCCAAGGCAGTGATAATTGCGAAGCAGGAAGGAATAATAGCGGGCGTTGAAGAAGCCAAAGCTCTGTTCGAGCACTTCGAGGTCGAAGTTGAGGTCAGGAAGCGTGATGGAGAGGAAGTGAAGAGGGGAGATACCATCCTCGAGCTTAAAGGCGACGCCCACTCGATACTCCTCGTCGAGAGGACGGCTTTGAACATTATGGGCAGAATGAGCGGGATTGCCACTGAGGTAAGAAGGCTCGTCGAGAAGGTTAAAGCTGTAAACCCGAAGGTTCGTGTTGCAGGGACAAGAAAGACCCTCCTCAAGCCGATAGACAAGAAGGCGATACTCATCGGCGGTGGCGAGCTCCATCGTTTTTCCCTCAGCGACGCGATACTCATAAAGGACAACCACCTCGCTCTCGTTCCGTTGGAGGAGGCCATAAGGCGCGCCAAATCCTTCAGCGTTTACAAAGTCGTCGAGGTTGAGGTCGAGAGTCTTGAGGATGCACTAAAAGCAGCAAAAGCCGGGGCGGACGTGGTGATGCTCGACAACATGAGTCCGGCCGAGATAGCTGAGACGGTGGAGGCTCTAAGGCGTGAGGGCCTTCGCGAGAGGGTGAAAATCGAGGTCTCCGGTGGGATAACCCCTGAAAACATCGAGGAGTACGCGGCGCTCGACATCGACGTCATAAGCCTCGGCTACCTCACACACTCGGTCAGAAACTTCGACGTCAGCCTCGAGATAATTGGAAAGCTCTGAACGGAGGACTTTCACTTTCCCAATTCCTTTGGACCCTCTTGGCGTTCCCCGTTTCTGTCCCGTCAAAAGATGTTAACCTTCGCGGTTATCTCCAACATAGGTCTTTGGTTTGAACATTTTTTCATCAAATTTCTTCCAGAAAGCTTTTTATTTTTGCCGCTTAGATGCTCACAGGTGGTAACGTGGACGAGCCCAGGACGGTCGTGTGCCCCTACTGCGGCTTTGGCTGCAGGCTTCTCGTTGATCCCAAGACGATGAGGGTTAAACCCCACCGAGGCGAGCCCAACAGGGGCAAGCTCTGCCCCAAGGGTCTCCACGCGACTGAGTTCGTTCTTTCCGGGGACAGGCTCAAGCGCCCCCTGAAGCGTGAGGGTTCTAGGATAAGGCCGATAAGCTGGGGAAGGGCCATCGAGGAGATAGCCGGCAAGCTCCTCGAAATCCGCGAGCTGTACGGGGCGGATGCCGTCGCCTTCATAGCCTCATCCAAGGTCAGCAACGAGGAGAACTACCTCCTCCAGAAGATCGCGCGGCTTTTCGGCACCAACAACATAGACAACTGCGCCCGTCTCTGCCACGAGGCGAGCGTTCACGCCCTCAAGATGACCGTTGGGGCGGGGGCACAGACCAACCCCTACGAAGACCTGGAGAGATTCGGGGTTATACTCATCTGGGGCTACAATCCCGCCGAGACCCACCCTGTTGTCATGGACTACATCCTGAGGGCCAAGAAGAGGGGAGCGAAGGTAATCGTTGTTGACGTCAGGGAAACCAGGACGATGGCCTTCGCGGACTACAGTCTCGTCATCCGCCCGGGGACGGACATAGCCCTCGCAAATACTCTGATGAACATCATAATCCGGGAGGAGCTCTACGATGAAGAGTTCATAAAGACCAGAACCGTTGGCTTCTCCGAGATAAGGATGGCTGTGAGGAAGTACAAGCCGGAGTACGCGGAGAAGGTAACCGGAATTCCGGCCGAAACTATCAGAGAAGTTGCGAGAACCTTTGCCCTCGCCGGAAGCGGTGCGATAATGTGGGGAATGGGTCTGACGCAGCACGTTTCAGGCGTTGAGAACGTTATGGCCGTTATAGACCTCGCCCTGCTCCTCGGCTACATCGGCGAAAAGGGCGGCCTCTACCCAATGCGCGGTCAGAACAACGTTCAGGGAGCGGCATACATGGGAGCGCTGAGTGAGTTTCTGCCGGGCTACGTCCCCCTGACCGATGAGAGGTTCAGGAAGCGTGTGGCAAAGATATGGGGCGTGGAAGACCTTCCAACGGAGCGCGGGCTTTACCTCACAGAGCTCTGGGAGGCGATAGAGAGCGGCGACGTCAAGGCGCTCTACATAGTCGGGGAAAACCCCGCCGTCAGCGAGGCGGACTTCGTCCGGGTGAGAAATGCCCTCAGAAAGCTCGACCTCCTCGTCGTTCAGGACGTTTTCATGAGCAGGACTGCCCGCTACGCCCACTACGTCCTGCCGGCTTCGGCCTTCTGCGAGAAATCGGGCAGCTACATGAACAGCGAGAGGAGGATTCAGTGGAGCCACAAGGTCTGCGAGCCGATGGGTGATTCGAAGCCCGACTGGGAGATACTGACCATGCTCGGCAGGGCCCTCGGTTTGCCTGGGTTCAACTACTCCAGCGTTGAAGAGATCACCGCCGAGTATTTCCGCCTCTTCCCTTCGCTGGAGGAGAGGAGCGTTGACGAGCTGAAGGCGGGCGATGGGGTATTCCTTCCGAAGAAGAGGCTCCACACCTGGGAGTTCTCAACCCCCGACGGAAAGGCCATGTTCATCGCTGTAGAGCAGGTGCAGCCGTGGGAGAGGCCGGACTACGAGTACCCCTTCATACTCACAACAATCAGGCTGATAAGCCACTACAACACCGGCGAAATGACCCTCAGAAGCCCATCGCTCGTCAGGCTGATGGGAGAGCCCAGGGTGCTGATAGACAGGAGCGACGCGGAGAGGCTTGGAATTCACGACGGCGACTGGGTCGAGATTGAAACGAGGCGCGGGAAGATTAGAATGAGGGCCAAGCTCGACGGTGTTCCATCGGGCGTAGTTGCGGTTCCCTTCCACTTCAAGGCGAACAAAATAACGAGCCCAGCTCTAAACAAAGCTGGAACACCGGAGCTCAAGTTCTCCGCGGCGAGACTGAGAAAGCTCAGAAGCGGAAAGCCCACTCAGGATACTCGCCGGTGAGGCATGCTAAGCAGAGATCTCTCCTCCCAACGGCCTTTTTCAGCCCCTCAACGCTGAGGTAAGCCAGACTGTCAGCCCCTATGGATTCCCTCACCTTCTCAACGCTTCCAAACGCCGCTATGAGTTCGTGCCTCGTCGGAATGTCCACCCCCATGTAGCACGGATACCTTATCGGTGGGGAGGCTATCCTAACGTGAACCTCCCTCGCGCCGGCCCTTCTGAGCATGGCGACGATGCGCTTCATAGTCGTCCCCCTGACGATTGAATCGTCAACCAGCACGACGCTCTTTCCCTCTATTACCTCCCTCACCGGCGAGAGCTTGAGCTTAACCTTCAGCTCGCGGTAGAACTGGCCCGGGGTTATGAAGGTCCTTCCTATGTAGCGGTTCTTTATGAGACCCTCCGAGTAGGGAATCCCGCTGATCCGGGAGAATCCAAGCGCCGCAGCCCTTCCGGAGTCCGGCACGGCTATGACGACGTCTCCGTCGGCTGGACTCTCTTTGGCCAGCTCCTGCCCCATCCTGACCCTCGCGATGTATACGTTTACACCGTCTATCGTGCTGTCCGGACGGGCGAAGTAGATGTACTCAAAAACGCAGCCGTGGTGCTCCCCCGTTTCTATTATTCGGCTCTCTATTCCATCCTCCGAGAGCAGAAAAACCTCCCCTGGCTTGACGTCCCTTACCTCCTCAACGTAGAGCCTCAACGCAGAATCCTCCGAGGCGAAATAGTGACCGTCTCCCACCCCGTAGCTGAGCGGTCTGAAACCAACCGGGTCCCTTGCCACGAGTATCTTCCCGTCGAAGAGAAAAGCCACGGAATATGCTCCCTTCACCTCCCTGAAAACTTCCCTCATAGCCTCGAACTCGTCCCCGGTCTCGCGGAGGTGCCAGAGAAAAGAGATTCCTAACAGCTCGGAATCAACAGAGTGCCCGAACTTAACTCCCAGCCGTTCGTAATGCCTCCGGAGGGGAAGGAAATTCGTGAGAGTTCCATTATGGGCGACGGCTATTCTCTTTCCGCAGCAGCCCGTCTCCAGCGGCTGGGTTTCGGTGAGGGAGCCGGAGGTCGAGTACCGGACATGGGCTATGGCGACGTTGGATTTCAGCTTTGCTATCTCACCGTTCTTGAAGACCTCCGAAACGAGCCCCCGACCAGCTACCGTTTTTATCCTGTGCTTCCAGACGCTTATTCCCGCGCTCTCCTGCCCCCTGTGCTGCAGTGCTATCAGCGCGTAGTAGGCTTTTCTGGGCGCGTTCTCGGTAACCGCTGCAAAGACACCGCACTTCTCTCTCATAATGAATCCCGCCGACTTATTGACGTAAGCATGTTAATAATTATGGACTTGACGCCGTACTTTAGCCTTTTTATGTTTAAAAGCTTTGCCCATTGATTGCCATTTTTATGCTAAAATAAGCCTTAAATATAGATAAGATTTTACACGAAAATGGTGAAGCCCATGCAGGTTTACGAAGGCAAGGCCAAGAAAGTTATCCCGCTTGACGATGGAAAGGTCATCATGGAGTTTAAGGACGATGCAACGGCCTTTGATGGCAAGAAGAAGGCCCAGTTCAAGGGCAAAGGCTGGCTCAATGCCCAGATTAGCGCGGTTCTCTTCAAGGTTCTCGAGGAAAAAGGTGTTAAGACGCACTTCATCGGCGTCGCCGGAGACAACAGGCTCATCGTTGAGAGGCTCAAGATGTATCCGCTTGAGGTCGTTGTAAGGAATGTCGTTGCCGGTAGCCTGAAGAAGCGTCTTCCCATTGAGGAAGGAAGGGAACTGCCGGAGCCGATAGTCGAGCTCTATTATAAAGACGACGGCCTCGGCGATCCTATGATAAACCACCACCACGCAAAGGTTCTCGGGATAAGCGAGGGCGAGATAAAGGAGATGGAGCGCATAGCCCTTAAAGTAAACGAGATTCTCAAGGAGTACTTTGCCGAGCGCGGGATAATCCTAGTCGACTTCAAGCTGGAGTTTGGAAAGAACGAGAGAGGCGAGATTATCCTCGGTGACGAGATAAGCCCGGACACCTGCCGCTTTTGGGACGCTAAGACGAAGAAGAGCCTCGACAAGGACGTCTTCCGCTTCGACAAGGGCGACCTGATAAACGCCTACGAGGAGCTCTACCACCGTCTCACTGGGGAGGCTTGAAGCTGGACTCGTAGGTTATGAGAACTGTGTAACAGCCCTTTTCGTCTTCTTCTATTACTATTCTCCTCAGCCGGATTCCGTACTCGCTTACGGCCTTTTCCACCAACTCCGGCAGGTTCTCAAGGAATGCCTTCTTCTTTACCGTGAGCTCCATGGTATCACCAAGAAAAGTTTGGGAAGGGGCTTAAAGTCTTACCCCATAGTTCTTCACGACTATCCCTTCTTTTTCCGTGACGGTTCCAAGCTCAAAGGCCTCAAAGTGCCTGCCGAGGACATCAAGTGCGTTCTCCTTCTCCTCCCCCGGCACTATAGCAACCATGCCAACACCCATGTTGAAAACCCTGAACATCTCCTCCAGGGGGACGCCGTTTTCGTGGATGAGCTTGAATATTCCCTCGATGGGGGGCATCTCAATGGAGAAGCCGTAATTCGTAAGGCGCTTCAGGTTGGTCAGGCCCCCGCCGGTTATGTGTGCCAGCCCGTGAACCTCGACGCTCTCAATCAGCTCAAGAATGGTCTTCACATAAATCCTCGTCGGCTCCAAAAGCCACTCCCAGAGCTTTCTTCCCTCGTATTCGTACTCGAGGCCATACTTCGGGATGAGGAGCTTTCTTGCCAGTGTCAGGCCATTGGAGTGTATTCCCGAGCTGGCGATCCCGATGACCGCGTCCCCTGGTCGTATCCTCTCGCCGGTTATTACCTTCCCTTTCTGGACGGTACCTATGGCCGTTCCTGCCAAATCGAAGCCGTTTATCAGGTCGGGCATCACTGCGGTTTCTCCCCCGACTATCGCTATTCCCGCTTCCTCTGCCCCCTCATAGAGTCCCCTGGCTATCTCATCGAACACCCTCTCGTCCGGCTCCTTCACGGCGAGGTAGTCAACGAGCGCCACCGGTTCGGCACCAACGCAGAGCAGGTCGTTCACGTTCATCGCTATCATATCAATCCCTATCGTGTCGAACTTGCCGACGGCTTCCGCTACCAGAACCTTCGTCCCGACTCCGTCAGTCGTCATGGCGAGGTAGAATTTGCCAAAATCCATCAACGCCGCGTAGTGGCCTATCTCACTCGGCTCTCCGAGCTTTCCCCTCCTGAACTGGAATGTTTCCTTCGCGAGCCCTATGATTTCCCTGAGGGCCCTCGCGGTTTTCTCGTCGTCAACTCCAGCCTGCGCGTAGGTCAGCATGAGCATCACCGGTGGGAGTTCTACCGAGGGCTTAAAAGGTTTGCCATTTTTCTGCTTAAAAAGGCTTAAATATTATGAATTTTTAACATTTTAACGTCAAAACCTGAGGTGATGTTCATGATCAAGCCCCGTGATGAGCTCGGAACCGCCACCACGGATTCTGCCCAGAAGATAGTCCTCCTCGGAAGTGGCGAGCTGGGAAAGGAGATAGCGATTGAGGCTCAGAGACTCGGCGTGGAAGTTATCGCCGTTGATCGCTACGCCGACGCTCCGGCGATGCAGGTCGCCCACCGCTCCTACGTCGGAGACATGCGCAAAGCAGACTTTCTCTTCTCTGTTATCGAGCGTGAAAAACCCGACGCGATAATTCCAGAGATCGAGGCCATAAATCTGGATGCTCTATTTGAGCTGGAGAAGGACGGCTACTTTGTCGTTCCGAATGCCAAGGCCACGTGGATTGCCATGCACCGCGAGAGGACGAGGGAAACCCTCGCGAAGGAAGCCAAGGTTCCGACTTCCCGCTACGCCTACGCGACCACCCTCGACGAACTCTACGAGGCCTGTGAGAGGATAGGTTATCCCTGCCACACGAAGGCGATAATGAGTTCCTCAGGAAAGGGCTCCTACTTCGTGAAAGGCCCAGAAGATGTTCCGAAGGCCTGGGAAGTGGCCAAGAAGAAGGCTCGCGGTAGCGCGGACAAGATAATCGTCGAGGAACACATAGACTTCGATGTCGAGATTACCGAGTTGGCGGTCAGACACTACGACGAGAACGGTGAGGTAGTCACGACCTTCCCGAGACCGGTCGGTCACTATCAGATTGACGGCGACTATCACGCGAGCTGGCAGCCGGCAGAGATAAGCGAAAAGGCCGAACGCGAGGTTTATCGCATAGCAAAGCGCATCACCGACGTCCTCGGCGGTCTTGGACTGTTTGGCGTCGAGATGTTCGTGAAGGGCGACAGGGTCTGGGCCAACGAGGTCTCGCCAAGGCCCCATGACACGGGCATGGTGACGCTGGCATCGCACCCGACGGGCTTCTCCGAGTTCGGACTGCACCTCAGGGCGGTTCTCGGCCTTCCGATTCCCGGCGAGTGGGTTGAAGACTATCGCCTGTTCCCAATCCTAACGCCAGCTGCCACCCACGTCATCAAGGCCAACGTTTCCGGTTACTCCCCACGGTTCCGCGGCCTGGCTAAGGCCATGAGCGTCCCCAACTCGACGATTCGCCTCTTTGGAAAGCCGGAGGCGTACCCAGGTAGAAGGCTGGGTGTTGCGCTTGCTTGGGATAAGAACATTGGAGAGGCAAAGAGGCGTGCCGAGATGGTGGCACACATGGTCGAGCTCAGGACCAGGGGTTCAGAGTGGCACTCCCAGGATTACGAGAGGAGAAAACACATAATTTGATTAACATCTTGTTACAGTTCGACGAAAGAAGGAAAGGCTTAAAAAGGCTAAAATGTTCCAAAATGTGTGCTTAAATCAGACGTTTCTAAAATAAAGTGAGGGTCGAATAAGAGATTGTCTCGATGCGGGCTCATGCCCGCATCTTTTCCCTGTACTCTTCGAGCTTTTCCCTCAGCTCCTCGTTCTTTACCGCGAGAATTTCAATCGCCAGTAATGCCGCGTTCTTCCCGTTGTCTATTCCCACGGCTGCAACCGGGACTCCTGGGGGCATTTGGGCTATGCTGAGGAGGGCGTCGAGGCCGTTGAGCTTCGCCGAAACGGGAACTCCTATAACTGGCCTAACCGTGTGGGCCGCGATAACCCCGGGAAGGGCCGCACTTAACCCTGCTATCGCTATGAACACCTCGTAATCCTTTTTGGCCAGTCCCTCAACCTTTTTTGGGTTTCTGTGGGCCGAGGCGACTTCAACGTCGTACTCAACGCCGAACTCGTCGAGAACAGCAGTAACCTTCTCCGCTATCTGGGAGTCGCTCTTGCTTCCCATCACCACGAGCACCTTCATGGACTTCACCGGAGGGAGTTTACTTCGGTCTTTATAAATTTTGCCATTTTAATGTAAAAACAAAGCTTAAAAGCTGAAGTTTTTGACAAGTAAATGGTGAAGCTCATGAAGGTTCTGCTCGTTGGAGGCGGCGGTAGGGAGAACGCCATCGGTGAGGCGCTCGTGAGAAGCGGCGCCGAGCTGTACGTCGTTTCGAAGCACAGAAATCCTGGGCTGGCCAGACTCGCAAATGACTACGGTCTGGCTGGGGAGACGGATATCGAGAAAGTTATCGAATTCGCCAAGAGGTGGGGGATAGAGCTTGCCTTTATCGGCCCTGAGGCCCCCCTCGAGAAAGGCATCGTTGATTCCTTCGAGAGTGAGGGCATCCCTGCGGTTGGACCGACTAAGGAGGCGGCCCAGCTCGAGACCAACAAGGCCTTCGCCCGCTCCCTCATGGAGAAGTATGAGATTCCAGGCAGGAAGCTCTTCCGCGTCTTTGAGGACGTTTCTGAGATGCGCTCGTGGATAGACGACTTCGGAAGGCCGGTCGTTGTGAAGCCCCTCGGTCTCACCGGCGGGAAGGGCGTTAAGGTGGTCGGCTATCAGCTGCAGGATAACGAAGAGGCCAAGGCCTACGCCAAGGAGCTCATCCAGAAGGATGGGAAGGTTCTCATAGAGGAAAGAACCGACGGCGTCGAGTTCACCTTCCAGGTCTTCACTGACGGAAAGCGTGTCCTTCCGATGCCCCTCGCCCAGGACTATCCTCATGCCTACGAGGGTGATGAAGGCCCTATCACAGGCGGCATGGGGAGTTACTCATGTTCAAGCCACGTTCTTCCCTTCGTTCTGAGGGAGGACTACGAAAAGGCCCTTGAAACACTGAAAGCGACCGTTGAAGCCATGAGGAAGAATGGAACGCCCTACAAGGGAATCCTATACGGCCAGTTCATGCTCTCCAAAGACGGTCCCGTCATAATCGAGTACAACGCCCGCTTCGGCGACCCGGAGGCAATGAACGTTCTCCCTCTCCTGAAGACGAGCCTGCTTGAGATTGCCGAGGGAATCGTTGACGGTAACCTCGGAAAGGCGGAGTTTGAGAAAAAGGCAACGGTCGTCAAATACCTCGCTCCAAAGGGCTATCCCCTGAACCCGATTAAGGGAGTTAAAGTTCAGGTGGACGAGAAGGCCATCGCCAAAACCGGGGCGAAGCTCTACTACGCCTCCATTGACGAGAACTTCACGCTCCTCGGCTCCCGCGCCATAGCAGTCGTTGGAGTCGCCGATACGCTCGAAGAGGCGGAGAAAATAGCCCAGAATGCCATCGGTCACGTGAAAGGTGAGCTGTTCTATCGCAGGGACGTCGGCACGAGGGAGAGCGTTGAGAAGAGGATTGGCCTGATGCGGGAGTTTGGAAAGGAGTTCGAGCCGAATTCATGCTGAGGTGGTTAGAATGATAAGCCGTGAGGAGATTTTGAGCGTTCTTGAAAGCTACGATCCCGAGAAAATCACTGTCGGAGTTATTGGAAGCCACTCCGCGCTGGACATAGCCGACGGTGCAAGGGAGGAAGGTCTTCCGGTTCTCGTCGTCGCCCAGAGGGGCAGGCACAGAACCTACGCCGAGTACTTCAAGCTTCGGAAGACGAGGGACGGTCTGAGCAAGGGCTTCATCGACGAGGTTATGGTCCTTGAGAAGTTTGCCCAGATCATTGATGTCCAGGAGGAGCTGGTCAAGAGAAACGTCATCTTCGTCCCGAACCGCTCCTTCGTGGTCTACACGGGCATTGATAGGGTTGAGAACGAGTTCAAGGTTCCGCTCTTCGGCAGCAGAAACCTCCTCAGAAGCGAGGAGAGAAGCGAGGAGAAAAGCTACTACTGGCTCCTTGAGAAGGCCGGACTTCCCTATCCGGAGCCCGTTAAGCCAGAGGAGATTGACGAGATCGGCCTCGTCATCGTCAAGCTCCCGCACGCGAAGAAGAGGCTTGAGCGTGGCTTCTTCACGGCGGCAAGCTACAATGAGTTCCGTGAGAAGGCTGAGAAGCTCATCAAGCTCGGCGTAATCACCGAGGAAGACCTCGCTAGGGCCAGAATTGAGCGCTACATCATCGGCCCGGTCTTCAACTTCGACTTCTTCTATTCACCGATCGACGGGGAGATTGAGCTTTTGGGCATAGACTGGCGCTTTGAGACGAGCCTGGACGGCCACGTTCGCCTGCCGGCGGCGCAGCAGTTGAGGCTCCCGGAGCACCAGTTCGAACCGGAATACACCGTCACCGGTCATGCATCCTCAACGCTCCGCGAGTCCCTCCTTGAGAAGGTCTTCGACATGGCCGAACGCTATGTGAAGGCCACCCAGGAGTACTATTCCCCGGGAATCATCGGGCCCTTCACCCTACAGACGGCCGTTGACAAGGATCTAAAATTCTACATCTACGACGTGGCTCCAAGAACCGGCGGCGGAACCAACATCCACATGGCGATGGGTCACCCCTACGGCAACGCCCTCTGGAGGAAACCGATGAGCACGGGAAGGAGGGTGGCGCTTGAGATAAAGCGCGCAATCGAGCTTGATGAGCTTGAGAAGGTCCTCACGTGAGGTGGTTGAAATGAAGTGGAAGGTTACCGTCATCGTTCGCCTTAAGGAAGGACTGAACGACCCAGAGGGAAGGGTCATAGGAAACGCCCTCAGAAACCTCGGATACGCCGTGGATAATCTTCGCGTTCCCAAGTACTTCGAGTTCGAGCTGGAGAGTGAAGAACCGGAAAAGGAAGTAGAGGGGATGTGCAAAAAGCTCCTCGCTAACCCGCTCATCCACGACTACGAGTACAGCATAGAGCCGGTGAGCTGAGATGGTCCGCTTCGCCGTGATCGTATTCCCCGGAACGAACTGCGACTTCGAGACCGAGAGGGCGATAAGGAAGGCCGGTGCCGAGGCCGAGCGCGTCTGGTACAGAGCCAACCTCAAGGACTTTGACGGGGTTGTTCTGCCAGGTGGCTTCAGCTACGCTGATTATCTTCGTGCTGGGGCGATAGCCGCTCGTCAGGAGATAATGGAGGAGGTCAAGGAGTTCGCCCGGGAGGGAAGGCCCGTCCTCGGGATATGCAACGGCTTCCAGGTTCTCACTGAGGCGGGTCTCCTTCCGGGAGCACTGAGGCCGAACAGAATCCCGCGCTTCCTCTGCAAGTGGGTTCATCTTCGCGTTAATGACGTCGAGACGCCGTTCACTTTCCTCTACGAGCCGGGAGAGGTCATAAGGATGCCGATAGCCCATGCGGAGGGCAACTACTACATTGACGACCCGTCGAAGGTCAGAACCGTCTTCCAGTACAGCGACGAGAAAGGAAACGTGAGCGAAGAAGCCAACCCCAACGGCTCGGTTCTCAACATAGCGGCGATAGCCAACGAGAGGGGCAACGTCCTCGGAACCATGCCCCATCCGGAGCGCGCGAGCGACCGCTTTTTGGGCAGTGAGGACGGATTGAGGCTCTTCAGGAGCATGGTGGAGTGGGCAAAGAGATAGATTTTTATTTTTCTACAGAGGTCGTTTGACCTCTTCCCGGCCCCGAAGGGCGGGGTATTTCAGGAGAAAATGTAATCACCTTCTCAATTTGTTTGAGCATTGTAGACGTGTGCTTTCTTTATATTGCGAAGCTGAATTGCGTTTTGTTGTGCTCTACGCGGACAATAAAGAATATTTATTTAAGGATTCAGTGAGGAGTAAGCGTATATGAAACTGGGGAAAATGTTGGTGATTTTGTTTTTGACCTGCGTTGGTATTATATTCACGATATCCATCTTCGAAAGTTGGGGTATTCCTAACCATTCAAATTCAGAAAATTTTCAGGTAATCCCGGGCGATGATGTCCCTAAAGTAAATGTCTCTTTCCATGAAATCACCTATTTAGTTCGAAGTAATATGTCTGAACTTGATGTTAAGTCATTTACAGAACTCAAAATTGATGTTTCCTCTCAAAAAGGCTTGAAATTGTATGGAAAGAAAATTTTGGTGGTAAGAAACGTCAAGGAAAGTGACGTTGGCAGGATATCCTTGATTTATCCTAAAGGGGTTGTTCTTGATAACATCACGGCAAAAAATGCGAGGATTAAGAATATCTCAATAGCTACTACTCCCCAAGCAGATATTTTGATACTCGTTTTGAAAACATCGCAGAATAACGTTGGGACCATAGCAATAGAATATCACGCTAAACTAACACGCTTTGAGCCCTTTATCAGCTACGTAGGAATGAAAGACGGCTGGAGCATTTTCAGGACAACGTATGATGGTAGCGAGTTAGTATTGTCATCAATGTGGTTATTGAGGGAGGTTGAAGTTTTCAAAAGCTATGAATCCCAAATACGCTTAGAGATCCCTAAGGGTTGGAGAGGAGTTGTGATAGACGAAAAAGGAGAAGGATTCTGGGAGAGCATTCATGAAGAATCAGCAGATGAGAGGGCTGTTTTTGTTTATTACTCGAAGAATTCGAGAAACCCAGTAATAATTGCCGGTAATTTCTCGTGCGTTAGTAATGCCCCCTCAGGAGTATCACTTGACATATACCAAGTGGGAAAGCGAAGAAAAGACGTGCTTTTCATCGCTTCAGAAGTTTTGGAGGACTATTCTAAACTTCTTGGGGGTTACCCGTATTCTGATCTCAGAATCATTTACCTGGAAAGTCTGGGTACCAGGGGAGGGTTTGAATTTCCGCGTGGAGTTATATTGATAAATCCTAAGACAAACGGAACTCTAATTCTTGCTCATGAAATTGCTCACTCCTGGTTCGGCGACTATGCGTCTTTTGGCAGGATGGATGAAACGCTTGCGAATTATCTTGCCTTAACCTACACAAACTTCCCTGAGTTACTCAATTTTACGGAGCATTCCCCTTTAATTAATTCTGCTTACAGTTTGAAGCAGGTCTACCAAGAGGAGATATCCAACGCACATGCAGAAGGAATGATCTATTACAAAGGCGCTTCCGTCTTCCGCTCTCTGCAGTTTGTTCTTGGTAATGAAACCTTCTTTAGGAGTATTAGAGAGCTTTTAAGGGGGTGTCATGGTAGGGAATGCAATTTGACGGATGTTCTGGGGGTTTTTGAAAGGGTCAGCGATCAGAACTTAGACTGGTTTTTTAAAGAGTGGTTTTACACTACCAAAGTTCCCGAGTATGAGGTTGAAAACCTGAGTATAGAACAAAAGGATGGAAAATACCTCCTAAGCTTCGAGATTATAGACAAAAACAACTTCACGATGCCCTTGGAAATTGAAGTGATAACAACAAAAGAGAAAGCTATCAAAAAAGTGTGGGTCAATGGTGGAGCTAAAGTCAGCTTTGAGCTTGAAGGCAAGCCCACAGCAATCCTCCTTGATCCCAACGAGTGGATGGTCAATGAGAACCGGAACTACACAGTAAACGGAATTAAGATAAGAATTGAGTAATTCTCTGTTTAACATTTTTCCGTCAAAATAAACCTTAAAAACAAAACTTTTTTACATTAACTCGTCAATAAAGGAGGGTTAATCATGTTCCCGCACGAGGAAAAGCTCATCCGTGAAAGGCTCGGCAGGGAGCCGAACGAACTTGAGTGGGCGATGCTCGAGGTCATGTGGAGCGAGCACGCCTCGTATAAGTCGAGCAGACCGTGGCTCAAGCTCCTGCCGACCGAGAACGAGCATGTCATTTTGGGCCCCGGCGAGGACGCCGGGATAGTGAAGTTCGACGACGAAACGTGGGTAGTCGTTGGAATCGAGAGCCACAACCACCCCAGTGCGGTTGAGCCCTACGGGGGAGCGGCCACTGGAGTCGGGGGAATAGTGAGGGACATACTCTGCATGGGTGCAAGGCCGATAGCGCTTCTCGATCCCATACGCTTCGGGCCATTGGAGAATGAGAGAAACCGATACCTCTTCGAATATGTCGTCAAGGGCATAGCCGACTACGGCAACAGGATCGGTGTTCCGACGGTTGGAGGTGAGACGGAGTTCGATGAGAGCCTCGACAACTACACGCTCGTCAACGTCGCCTGCGTCGGGATAATGAGGCCGGAACACCTCGTCCACAGCTACGTAACTGAAGCCGGTCTGAAGCTCATACTCGTCGGCAACAGAACCGGTAGGGACGGCATCCACGGAGTCACCTTTGCGAGCGAGGAACTCGGAGAGAACGCGGAGGAGGAAGACCGCTCCGCCGTCCAGATTCCCGACCCCTTCACCGAGAAGCTCCTCATCGAGGCGACGCTGGAGGCAGTTTATACGGGCAAAGTCAAGGCGCTTAAAGACCTTGGTGGTGGCGGTTTGACCTGCGCTGCCTCCGAGATGGCCGGCAAAAAGGGCTTCGGCGCGGTAATCTACGCCGGCAGGGTTCCACTTCGCGAGCCGGGGATGAGCGTTACCGAGGTAATGATTTCCGAGAGCCAGGAGAGGATGCTCTTTGCGGTTAAGCCGGAGGACGTTGATGCCCTCGGAAAGATTTTCGAGAAGCACGGCCTCGAATGGACGGTTGTCGGGGAGGTCATCAAGGAGCCGCGCTTTGTGATATACTGGATGGGGGAGAAGGCAGCGGACCTTCCGGTGGAGCTCCTGGCGGACGTTCCCACGATAGAATGGGAGCTGAAACCTTACAGCATCGAAAAGCCTGCTGAGACACCGGACGTTTCTTTTGGAGATGCTCTTGACCTCGTCTGGAGCAGTCCGAACGTCGTAAGCAAGCGCTGGATTTGGGAGCAGTACGACCACGAGGTTCAGGGGAGGACGGTCCTCAAGCCCGGAGCGGATTCTGCCGTGCTCAAGCTCAGCGAGGAATACGGCTTAGTTTTCGTGGCCGACGGAAACCCCAGCCACAGCTACCTCAACCCCTACCACGGCGCGATGGGGGCCGTTGCTGAAGTCGTTAGAAACCTCGTGAGTGTCGGGGCTGAACCATTGGCCTTGGTGGACAACCTCAACTTCGCCTCGCCTGAAAGGCCCGAGGTTTACTGGAGCTTCGCCGAGACCGTTAGGGGATTGGCCGATGCGGCCAAAGCCTTCGGTTTAGCGTACGTCAGCGGGAACGTCAGCTTCTACAACGAGGTCGTTGACAGGCCGATAAAGCCCACCCCTGTGGTTGCCGGCCTCGGGAAGGTTAAGCTTGAGGAGATTCCCAAGATGGGGCTGAGCGGCGGACTGCTCATAGGTGTCGTCGGGATAACAAAGGCGGAACTCGGCGGCTCGGAGTTGTTTGCGAGACTCGGCGTCGAAGGCGGCTTTGCCCCGCGCGTGAACCTCGACGAGGAAAAGGCCAACGCCGAGGGAATCCTGACGGCGATAAAGAGGGGCCTTGTCAAAGCGGTTCACGACGTGAGCAGGGGTGGAATAGCGGTAGCTCTGGTGGAGATGGCAATCACAGGAAACACGGGCTTTGTGGTTGACCTTTCAAAGGTTCCCTCCGAAATCTCGAACCCGATCGAGGTCGCCTTCAGCGAGAGCCATGGACGCTACATAGTTGCCTTCCCCGAGGAAAACCTTGACGAGCTCAAAACACTCTTCAAACACTTCGCAGTCATCGGAGAGGCGGAAGGAAGTGACGTGATCTTCAACTGGGACGGAAAGGAGCTCCTGAGAAGGTCGGTTTCCGAGCTGAAGGCAGTCCACGAGTCCCTGCCAAAGCTCCTGGGTGAGGAGGAATGAAGGTCTCGACGTATGCCTCCCACTCTGCCCTTCAGATCCTGAAGGGAGCAAAGGAAGAGGGCTTTGAGACGGTTGCCTTTGGAAAGGCCCGGGTCAAACCGCTCTACACGAAGTACTTCCCGGTGGCGGACTACTTCATTGAGGGGAGCTATCCAGAGGAAGAGCTGCTCAGCTTGGATGCCGTCGTTATACCCACCGGCTCCTTCGTGGCTCACCTCGGGGTGGAACTCGTTGAAAAGATGCGCGTCCCCTATTACGGTAACAAAGAGGTGCTGAGGTGGGAGAGCGACAGAACGCTTGAGCGAAGGTGGCTTGAGAGGGCTAAACTCCGCCTTCCGAGGGTTTACGAGGACCCAGACGACATAGACGGGCCTGTAATAGTCAAGCCCCACGGTGCCAAGGGCGGAAAGGGCTACTTTTTGGCAAAGAGCCCCGAGGACTTCTGGGAAAAGGCGAAGAGGCTCGGTATCAGGGACAAAGACAGCCTTGGGGGAATTCAAATTCAGGAGTACGTCCTCGGCGTTCCGGTTTACCCCCACTACTTCTACTCGAAGCTCAACCATGAGCTGGAGCTGATGAGCATAGACAGGCGTTATGAGTCCAACGTTGATGCAATAGGCAGGATTCCTGCGGAGGAACAGCTTGACCTCGGGCTCAGCACCAACTACACCGTGATAGGCAACATCCCGATAGTCCTGAGGGAGAGCCTGCTGATGGACGTCATCGAGGCCGGGGAAAGGGTTGTAGAAGCGGCCGAGGAGCTCATGGGCGGTCTCTGGGGCCCATTCTGTCTGGAGGGAGTCTTCACCGAGGAGCTTGAATTCGTCGTCTTCGAGATTTCCGCCAGGATAGTCGCCGGGACGAACCCCTTCGTCCACGGTTCCCCCTACAGCTGGCTCCGCTATGACTATCCAGTCAGCACGGGAAGGAGGATAGCGATGGAGCTGAGGCAAGCTGAGGATGAAGAAAGACTCGACGAAATTTTGACGTGAATATGTTTAATCCCCGCTCGGATAGGTTTATAAATTGACGTCCGAATGGTTGGCAAAAAGGTGGTGCTCATGTGGGAGAGGTTCATCGAGGAGAAGGTTGAGGAGATTAGGGGAACGGTCGGTGATGGTAAGGCAATAATAGCACTCTCCGGCGGCGTTGACAGCTCCGTTGCGGCTGTGCTTGCTCACAAGGCCATAGGGGATAAACTCCACGCGGTCTTCGTCAACACCGGCTTCATGAGGAAGAACGAGCCGGAGTTCGTCGTCAAGACCTTCCGGGACGAGTTCGGGCTTAACCTGCACTACGTCGATGCCGGCGAGAGGTTCTTCAGCGAGCTTAAGGGTATTACCGACCCCGAAGAGAAGAGGAAGATAATCGGCAGGGTCTTTATCGAGGTCTTCGAGGAGGTCGCGAGGGAGATTGACGCCCAGTTCCTCATCCAGGGAACGATAGCCCCGGACTGGATCGAGAGCAAGGGAAAAATCAAGAGCCACCACAACGTTGGCGGCTTACCCGAAAGGCTCAACCTCAAGCTGATAGAGCCGCTCCGCGACCTCTACAAGGACGAGGTCAGGGAGCTGGGTAAGGAGCTTGGATTACCTGAGAAGATATACAACCGCATGCCCTTCCCGGGGCCCGGCCTCGCCGTCCGCGTCCTTGGAGAGGTCACGCCGGAGAAGGTTGCCATTGTTAGAGAAGCTAATGCTATAGTCGAGGAGGAGATCGAGAAGGCTGGACTGAAACCCTGGCAGGCATTCGCTGTTCTGCTGGGAGTGAAGACCGTTGGCGTTCAGGGCGATATAAGGGCCTACAAAGAAACAATTGCTGTTCGCGTCGTTGAGAGCCTCGACGGAATGACCGCCAATGCCATGAACGTCCCCTTTGAGGTTCTCCAGAGGATAGCGTTCCGCATAACCAGCGAGATTCCTGAGGTTGGAAGGGTACTCTACGACATCACCAACAAGCCTCCGGCAACGATTGAGTTCGAGTGAGGTGGTGACATGATAGTCATAATGGACAACGGCGGGCAGTACGTCCACAGGATTTGGAGGACTTTGAGATATCTCGGTGTTGAGGCCAAGATAATCCCCAACACGACGCCGCTTGAGGAGATAAAGGCGATGAAGCCGAAGGGCATAATCTTCTCCGGCGGCCCGGACATCGAGAAGACTGGCAACTGCTCCGCCATCTTGGAGCACTACGATGAGTTCAACGTCCCAATCCTAGGCATCTGCCTTGGCCACCAGCTGATAGCGAAGCACTTCGGTGGAAAGGTCGGAAGGGGCGAAAAGGCTGAGTACAGCCTCGTTGAGGTGGAGATACTGGAGGAGGACGATATCTTCCGTGGACTTCCAAAGAGGCTCAAGGTCTGGGAGAGCCACATGGACGAGGTGAAGGAACTTCCTGAGGGCTTCAGGCTCTTGGCCAGAAGTGAGACCTGCCCGGTCGAGGCCATGAAGCACGAGAGCCTTCCCATCTACGGCGTTCAGTTCCACCCCGAGGTCTTCCACACCGAGCGCGGGCCGGATATTTACCGCAACTTTGCCCAGCTCTGCGGGGAGCTCAGCTAGTCGGTCCTCTCCCCATCTTTTATCGGTAACGGGTTCTCTCATCCTCGTTCCTCCATCACGTTGGGGCCACCCTGAAAAGTCTTGTTGGTTACGACTAAGAATTGCAAATTAGAAAACTTTTTAAAGTTTAATTCTTACTATCTGTGGTGATAGTTTGGGGCACACGGTCTACTACCGCACCAGGATTGATAGATGGAAGGAGTTCAGGGGGTTCCTGGGGAAGGTCTGCGAAGGGCTCGGCTTCGGTTTCCTTGAGGATGGAGATGCCGTCATAATCTTTCCGGAATGCCACGGTGTCGAGCCTCTGGAGATAAAGAAGATGGGTAAGGGGTTCGTCAAGACGAACCTCGTCGAGCCCTGTCACTCGATTTATCTGCTCGTTCTTCATTCGGTTTCTTCATTCGGCTCTGTCGAGCTCTGGGAGGACTGATCCGTGAGATAGACCTCTATTATCTTGACCGGAACCGCCCCCTTGAGCTTTCTGTCCTCCACGATAAGCTTCACCACCCTGCCAATCTCTAGGTCTTCCACGGCATCGACCCAGTAGTGGCCGGGCTTGACGTTTGCCGCTATGTCGTCGTGAACAAAGACTCTGACGACATCGCCCTTGATCTCCTCAACAATGCCGTAGGTGTAGTCCCTTCCGTATCTCTGCTTGAAGTACCACCTGAATGCCATGACGACCGCAAAGGCCACAAGGAGGTATGCGTAGTAATAGTAGATGCTCGTGGCTATCCTGCGTATCATCAGGTACCCGAGGAAAACTGCAAAGGAAATTGCCGATATCGCGTAGTAGAAGAACCTGTACGGCTCGTGCTCAACAAAGAACTCTCTGTTTCTGACCAAGGTATAGCGAAGATAGAGGAAGTACACCACTGCCACTCCCACAAGCCACAGTGGACTGGCCTTGAGGAAAAGCAGGGCAAGGTTCACGATAAGGTAAAGAAGAAATGCCAGTTGGAGCTTGAGGCTGAGGTACTCATGAGTTGTGAGCCTCTTTTTCACGAGCCTGCTCAGATACTTGAAGCTCGGCGGTTCCTCCGAGGGGGAGGGATTGATGAAATCTATGATGCCGTGGATCGCAGAATCCACGGACTCACCGATTCCGTAGAGGAAGTCTTCCACCGACATGATTTCACCTCTTCAGCAGGTCCTCTGCTCCGGTTGGCCCAAGAATGGCCGCTGCCGTTTGATTGTCAAGGAAGAACGGTACAACGCTTAAATCTCCAGTTAGGGCACTTGTGCCATAGGATATTCCCCATACACGGTAGCCGGGCGTCTTTGCCATGCTTCCAAAGTAGTAGTTGAGGAAGTAGTAGTCAACGCTGCTCTGTCCCTCCTCTATGGAGATTCCGAAGTTGTTGAATATGTCGAAGAGCTTGCGGTCGTAGTCTGCATTGGGCACCATGAAGCTTACGAGTCCGATGGGGTAGTACTCCCCGCCGTACTTCATTCCGAGTTCGTCCTGCATCTCCTTTGCCAGCTGGAAGTACTTGGCGTGGTTTGCCCTGCTGTTCTCGAGGCGCTCGAAGAACGATACGCCAGCGTAGGTTCCGAAGTACTTCTGGTCTATTATGCACGATATCAGCGGCTGGAGGTCGTAGGCACGGGAGTTGTATTCGCTTGTTGACGCGGGGGCTTCCTCGACCCCTGTGGAGGTTATGGAGTCCGTGGTGTAGTAGGGCATCTCGCCGATGACTATCCAGTCGAAGTATGCATCCGTTTGCCCGTCGATTACGATTCCAACCTTTGCCGGCGTCTCGGGCTCTCTGTTCACACTGGCTGTGGTGCTTCTGAACGAGCTGTCTACGTCGGCGAACTCGAAGTCCACGCCACCCACTCCCGGGTCAAACACGGCCTGATACCTGTGGTAGTCATTCAGAACCGTCGGATTGTCAGAGGCAAGGCTGTTGCCCCAGTTCTCAAGTATCGCCAGGGTGTCTCCGTTGTGGTCGCTGAATCCGGGGTTGTCGTCGATGAACTCGACCCTCTCGGTGTATTGAGGCACGGTCACACTGTAGCTCAAATAGCTCTCGTCCAGGTACTTACGTATCCTTATGTCGTCCACCGCGTAGTCGTGGCCTCCGAAGATGTAAACGCGGGTGAAAGTGTCGTATGTGCTGTCTGACCTGGTATAGCTTCCCATGAGGTTGCCGTCCTCATCGTATACCTCAACGTGGAGCGTTCCATCGGTCTTAATCTCGAAGCGGACGAAGTACCAGAAGTTGATCCCGTAGGTTGAGCCTGACGTCCTCTGGAGGTTCCCCCCGTATCCGTTTCTAACGTCTATGCCCACGTCTCCCTTGTCGGGTCGGAACATGGCCCCGTAACCGTTGCCGTTGTTGTCTATCACACCAACCCTGTCAAGCTTGCCTCCGCTGGTGTTTATCCTGTAGTCCCAGTACTCCAGGATGATGCCCCTCCCAAGGGTCTTTCCTATCGGTCTGTATCCTCCGTTGGGGTCGTTGTTGAGGAGCTTGCTCATCGCATAGTTCCCATCGTGGACGTAGATGGATGTGATGCTGAGGTTGCCGTTGCGGTAGTCGTCCCACAATCCCCACTCACTCGGGTTCTCAAAGTCATCGAAGAACTCGAAGACTTCGCGCCCATCTCCCCTCGTCAGGGTGTCGGTGTTGTACTCGATGTAGACCGTGGCGGTGTATTGATACGTCCCGCCTGAACTGCCCACGTAGGTGAGGTCGGTTTTCACCCACACCCTCGCTCCAGCGGGATCCCATCTCTCTATCCAGAAGGGTATCTCGTTTTGGAGATCCTTATCCGAGTAAACCTTAATCTCGGCCCTGTTGGTGATTGGGTCTGCGTTTATTCCACTCACGTTCGCCGCACTGAGGTCAATGGGTATCTGTATGTCCGTGTAGCTGTCGAGCTGGGGTCCGTCGTAGTTGACCACTACCTTCAAGACGTTCTTTGTGTAATTGAACTCGGTTTCAACGCCGCCGTCAAAATCCTGAGCGGTGTCTCCCGGTTTCATGCGGAACCTCACGAAGAACTGCCCGTCTATCGTGTTGACGGTCTGCAGGGCGAGCTTTTTCGTTCCTGCAGGGACGACAAGGTGGCCGTTCCCATCCAGATAGGCGTTGGAGAGGTTATTCCAGAGCACGGGGGTCAACGTGGGGTCATTGAAGGTGTCTATGAGCCAGAAAAGATTCTGCTTGTCGTATCCATCGGTGGCGTATGAGGGGTTGTCCGTGAAATAAACGGTGTAGTCTGTACCGCTTGTCTTAATCCATATCCATACGTATGAGGTGCCCCAGTACTCGATCCAGAACGGTACGGAGACGCATGCTGTGTCGGATTTCTCATATATAACCATCGAGGCGGTGTCGTCCGTATGGTATATGTTCGGGAACGTTGAGGTCGGTATCTTGAGGAGCACGAGGCTTCCGTCCGCGTAGCTGGGTATCGTGATGTTGACCCTCCACTTGTAGTCGTAGTTGCACCAGTGGGTGGTTGCACTGACGTTGCCGAACACCAGAACTCCAATGTCATCGTCATTGAAGACCTCCAGCGGTGAAATTGGGACGCCGTTTAAAGTGGTGTTTACAATGACTGGGGAGGATATGCTAGCGATATCGCCGCTGCGGAGCACGTATCCATCGGCACCGTCCCCGGGGTATGCGTTTCCGTAGAAGATGTGGCCGGAATCCCCGGCCGTTGAGGAGTACTTTCCGAGAACGTGGTCGTCCTGACTCCTACCGTTTCCGTAGAGGCTCTTGATGGGCCTGTCTATAATCTCGGGGAACGTGTAGTTGCAGGGTTCTATCGAGCGGGAGTACCTTCCGTAGGATAACGCCGGGAAGAGCGGGTCCTCCAGGTTCTCAATTGATATTATGGAATAGACGTAGTTCTCCCTCGGTATTGGGCCGGTGTAGACAACCTTCCCAGAGACGTCCGAGATACTCACGTCTTTTATCTTTGCCCTTATGACGATTCTGAAGGCATCCAGTGGAGCAACGGTTAGTTCGATGTTGCTCCTGAGGAAATTGCTCCTCTCGGACGAACTCATGGCCCTAATCTCGTCGAGCGTTTTATTTGCTATCCTGAGCTCATAACCCTGCCTCTCAAGTTCCCGGGACATGTTACCGAGCCAGCCGAGAACGGTTTGATCCCTCATCAATCTTTCCGAGTAGTTACTGGGTATGCTTCCAGACTGACCGTACAGTATCAGGTCACGTATAGTGGCATTTGCCATGCCGTTGGGATCGCTTGGGTCCAGGAAATTTCTGGTGTTGGCGATGTAGTCAACTATCGTAACTATGGCCCTCTTTCCGGATATCTCGAGAGTCCTCTGGAAGTCCATCTCGACGTACGAGACCGTTCTGTAGGTCCTCTCAACCTGCGTTCTCTCGCTCTGGCTCATTATTATCTGGGACGAGACATCCTCGTACGTCGCCAGGAGTAGCATCAGGGGTATGAGCAGGAGGATGACCGTTGAATTCATTAGGAATGCTCGCCGTTTTCTCATCAGCTCTCCCTCCAGACTCTGAGTGTTATCGTGATCGGCCGGAATAGGCCGGGTATGTTGCCCATTGAGACGAAGACTATGTTGACCGTCGGCGGTAGCTGCACCAGTATCGGATCGGCCTGGGTTCCGTCTCCGCCCAGGTTGTTGAACAGCCTTATTATCGCGTCGTCGACGGCGTATCTGTCCCTTCCGTTGAGGAGGTCCTGAGCGGTGACATCGCAGTAGGGGGAATCACCCGCGGTTACGTAGTGGGGTGAGTTGTCCCCGGTCCAGTAGTACGTTATATTGTAGCCTGAACACCCGGGTCTCAGAAGGGCAGGGAAGACATCGCCGTACCCTGCGAAACCCTGGATGACGTACGTCAGTTCACCGTGTCCGTTCATGGGCTGCAGCTGATAACCGTTACCGAGGGAGATACTCACGGTGTTCAATCCGTTAGAGATGGCATGGGGTAGCGGGTCGTACTTGTAATCAAAACTGTTGGCGGCGTAGCCGAACTGGGCAAAGTGTGTAAACGGGTTCGAGGGATTGCAGCCGGAGTACCCATTTCCATTGTGGCAGTAGAGATACGTCGGCGATATCGCCGGATTGTCCACCTGGAGCCTCTGGGATGGATTGCTTCCACTTGAGTACAACCACGGGAACTGGAACTTGACCCATAGAGGCTGGACTCCCTCCGGAACGTTGAAGTTTATGTTGACGTTGTGGGTCCAGTCCGTGTTCGGCAGGGGTATCGGCTCGGTTATATCGATTGTGTACGCCGTGAGTAGGATTCCGGTCGTGTAATCCGCCTCTATGTATGATTCGTCACCTATCAGATGAATCCTTGGGTTGTGGTACCAGTTCCCTCCGGCTTGGACGATGACCGTTGTCCACTTACCGGAAATTTGGGTGTAGTTGTACCCGTTTGCACTCAGCGTGCTGGCTATGGTGGAGTTGCTCCAGTAGCAGGTTTTTACCTGGGTCGTAGCGTTATAGGAGCAGTAGGTGGGGGGTATTGAAACCTCGTTCGTGAAGACGAAACTCAAGGATATGGGCTCGTTGGCACTTATGTTGCCCACGGCCACTTGGATGTTGAGTTCCTTCAATGCGCCCGGAATTATTAGGAACTTCCAGTTTGTGATGGGGTAATTGGCGGTAACGTCCTCAAAATAGAACTTCTTGGGGAACTTGAGGGTTGACGGCACAGAGGTTCTGTATTTTATGCTTATGTACTGGGCACCGTCCTCACCGCCGTCGTACCATCTTTTATAGACCCTAACTTCAAAGACATTGGTTTCGCCGGGATGGAAGTACTGTTTGAGCTCCGGATAATCCGAGTCGGTGAACATCTCGTTATAGCGCACGTAGTCTGAGGTTATGTACTGGCCGTTCAGGTACAGGTCATAGTACGAGCCGACCCACGCGGGCTCAACGAACCACTTTATTTCCTCTATCTGGGCGTCCTTCGGGATAGCATCTGCGGGGACTATGTACTTGATGACGACGGCGTCATCAGAAGAATCCGTCTCGGCGTAGATATATCCACCCCTTATCGTGTATATGTTCTCCTTACTTCCCAGCTTGTTGAGAAACGCCCTTGCCATGTAACCCCTGGGGGTCTGATTGAAGGCGTAGCCGCTGAGTATAAGGGTCGCCGGAGTAACGTCCTGGGCGGCGGAGTAGTTGGAGCCGACCTTACGGAGGTACGGGCTCGTGTAGTTGTTTATCAGGAGTTCGTAGTTGTAGTCCTTGAGGGTGTTGTTAAGGAGGTAGCCCAGTATAACCTCCGCCTTGTGGGTGAGGTTCGCTCCGGGGAAGAGTGGGGCCGTCGCCCAGTAAGTGGCGACGATGTCTATGGGTGACATATCGGGCGTAACGAGGGTCGTGTTGATGACTGGATCGGAGCCGGTCATCCACTCCTCCAGCTTCTCAGGAGGAACGAGCTCCCTCAATGGGAGCGTTCTGAACATCGTCAGTGTATCGTCCGCGACGTATTTTGACTGGGAGCGCATGTATGTGGAGTACACCTGCGTGCTTGGGTTGATCTGGGTTATGCTGACAACGAACATGGTGACTAGGAGAAGGGCAAGTATCGCGTCCAGAGTGAATATGAATCCCCGCCTCTTCATGAGTCATCCCACACCCACAGTTTTAATACCGCCAGACTCGCCTGAGGCTTCATTATCGTGTCCATACCGTTCAGATCGGCTATGATGGCGGTGTTTATGTTGTCCATCTCGTACACCCATACGTAGATATCGAGGCTCTCTCCGGGCTGTATCTGGGTTAGAAACTCCTTCCATGGGATTATCACATAGTAGGGGTTATCTGATGAGTACGATTTGATGTACGAATTGCCGTTGATTGTCTGGTTTATGATCGCCCTGATCTCCGGATTTGTGGAGGTCTTGTATGCCGCCAGGACGGAGTAGCCCGAGATGTTGGTTCCCCTCATCCACGCTACCATCACCAGATATCCCGTGTCGTTGAACGCAACCTTGAGGGTCATATAATCCGGGATGGGGGTGTATATCGTCCCGACGTAGAGCTCCGCGGGCAATGAGCTGGGGGTGACGACATAGCTGCTGTTGTAAATCCTCTTCGTCATGGGGATTCTTCTCTCGGTGTAGGTGACCCAAGGAGAGTTGTTCCGGGATGCCGTTATCACGGGGGGATCGGTCACGAAGCTCCCGTTTATCATGGTGATGTTGTAGTCCGCGTTAACGACTTTGGTGGCGTAAACGTACTTTATGGTGAGATTTGTGGAGGAAACACTGCCCCCCTGGCCCCACCAGACGGTTCCGGTCCAGGTGGTCCATATCTGCTGGTTGTTCCTGTGGTATGGGATCCAGAGCGCATAGGTTCCATCGTTCAGCTGATTCCACCCTATGAGTAAGTACCCAGTTTCAACATCGATATGCACGACCGCACCGGATGGTATGTCATAGTTTACCGGCCCCCCCTGGTTTCCCGGCCCAACAAGATCCAGCCTGACGCTTCCGTCCTCCGCGAGTTTGAACACGAAGCTCTCGCCGGCGGTTACGTTGATTATGTGTTGTATGTTTCCGACTCCATTGCTGTCACTTCTTGCGGGGTTTATCCACTCCACGTGGAGTCCGTTGCCGTAGGCATAACCCGTGCGGGGGGTGACTGAAAGGTGTCCCCCGGAGGGAATGTCCACGGAACCCTCAACCTGGGGGGGTATGACGGTGACGTTACCTTCAATCTCGACCCTCGTGAGGTAGAACCCCAGCGTGAAATCCTTCCCGTCGCTTATATTCCCCAGGGCCGTCCTTACCCGCTGATCATCGGCTGCGACGGCGTTGTTCAACGCCTCTATCTTGGCGTAGTCTATTGTGGTTGGATACTGGCTGTTCTCCAGCCCGATGAATCCGAGGGTGCTCGGGCTTTCCTGCCAGTTGTCGGGGGTTCCAGGGTTCTTCACGAGTATGTCCAGCATGTTGTCGCCCACGTTGGCCCTCTCATACCAGCCCAGAACGGTGGTTATCTCTCCCTTTAGGGCGTTGGACGTCGTGGTTATCGTGCCGAGCAGGAGTATGATTATCACCATGGACAGCATCGCATCGAGTGAAAGCAGCTGACCGCGCCTCATCTTCTCACCACATCAACGTTTATCTCAATCTCTCTTCCCCGGAGGTACAGCTTTCCGTTCTCCCTAACGACGTTGGTCTTGGAGACCAAGTCGTCCTCTATGTACTGCTTTATGTTGGCCTCAACGGTGGCCTCCGGAAGCCCGGCCCCCGCGTAGGTTATGGTGACGTTGATCTGCATCTTGCCGTTTACGTCCGCACTGCGAATGCCGGCGAACTGGAAAGCCCTGTACGTGTAGTTGCTCGCCGTTATTATGGCGTTGAGGGGAGAATATATGCTCTCGTTGCTAACAACGCCGGTATTTAGGTATGCGCACGCGTCGGAAGCAGAAGTGCGAACGTAGGATACCGCGGACATCGCGGTGTTCTCATTCAGGTACGATGGGGTAACCACGAGGACTCCCGCTAGGATTATTGCCAGGATGAACAGAACCTCTATGGCGCTCTGCGCCCTACGGCGAGAGGACGACATCGAGCCTCCCCTCCGTTTCGTTGTACGTCGCCACTATGCCGAAGTCCCCTTTCGTGTCGGTAAGCGTTACCGAGCTGTTCTCGTATATTGGGACAGGGCTCCTCTGAACGACGGTGTAGCCCCTTCCTCCCAGACTCGCGTTGACGACAATGCTATCAGGGGTAATCAGGCTGACAGTAACCTTGTCTCCTGAGTCCAGCCTTATCGGCAGCTCCTTCCTTACAGCGAATCCGTCTCCCGCCGCGTAAACCTTCACCACAGAGTCCCTGACGTCCACGGAGAACGCCTTCAGCTTTGCGATCGTGTCAAAGGTCTCGGAATGGGCCCTCTCGCTGTCCGCAATGTAAACTAGGTTGAGCATCGTGATGGTTATCAGGGTCACTGCGAAGAGAAAGTCAAGGCTTATCTGTCCCCGTTTCATCTTCATCCACCGGGGTTTATGTTTATGTGAAGCTCACCGGTCGTTGAGTCAAAGGTCCATGAGTTCGGGTTGTCGGGGTTCCACTCAACGACTATCTCCAGCGTTGCCGGGAGGGTCGCGGGGTCGAGATCCAGCCCGTAGACCGTGGATGATCCAAAGGTGACGCTTCCGGACGGCGACCATACGGATGAGTTGGTGTACAGAACAGCCTGGTACATTGCCCTGCTCCAGAAGACGTTCTTGTCCCCGCCGCTGAGAACGGTGGAGACGTTGGTCCCGGTTACGGTGATGTACGTGCCGTTGCCTTCGGTGCTGTAGTTTCCGTAGGTTATAAACACGGAAGCGTTATTGACGTTCAGCCCTTTCTGGAGCATCTCAGGGTCTCGCAGGTACGTCAGTCTCACATAGGTGGTTGACTTTGCTCCAGGGCCCTGGGCGTAAACCTGTGATATCGTGTTGGAGATGGCGTTGGCGAGGTTCTTCTCCTCAAGGCTTATCTGGATTCGAAGGGTTTCGGTTGAGGTCGAGCCCTCCCTGAACGTGATGTTGTTTACGGAGTAAAGCAGGAGTATGAGCATCATTCCAAAGATTAACATGAACTCAAGTGAAACCTGACCACGCTTTTTTATCCGCATATTTTCTCCCCTCAGTATGGTATATCTCCGAACATCTATTTAATCGTTACTCTCCGATTTTCCGGCGTTTACGACGGCAAAAAGGCCGGTTCCGACCCTTTTGGTCTCAACGCCAAAGTAATCTCCGCTGAATATTTTGAACTTGTACCTCTCAGGATGAAGGGAGTGTTTCTCTATCAGCTCGGCCAGTTCGTCGATGAAGAACTGCGTCAGCTCGTAGTAAATTAGATCAAGCTTCTCGCGGGTGGAATCCCTGATCAGGAGAACCGCTGGCAGCATCGCAAGTCCGATGATGAAGTACGGCTGGCCAGCGAAGAAGGACGCGATTGCAGTCGCACCTATTACTGCACCTATTGCGGCGTACAGGCCCTTCTCCCGCTTCTTCGCCTCTTTAATCTCCTTGACCTTCTGCTCCCAGATGTCGAGCAGTGCCGGATTGTAGAAATCAAAGGCTGTGTGGCGCTTCCCCTTGGCTATCCTCTCCCGGATGAGGTCGTCCCAGTCATCCTTGTAGTAGATGACCTCCCCGTGGAGCTTCGCCCTCTCGGCATCGAGGGAGGAGATGATCCTGATGATGTCCTCGGCGCTCTCGTGGGCTATATGGGCGTAGACCTCCTTCTCGTCGAGGTCAAGGGCCACCTCGACGGAGTCCTTTATCGGCTCAGTCATCCTTCTCCCTCCGGAGCCTCTTGCTTATACCCTCGATGTCCGGGTACTCTCCGTCGGGGATTCCCTTCAGCTCACTCCCGCCCTTGGCGTAGACGTCGTCGAAGTCGGGCAGGCCGCTTAGGAGCTCCTTCTTCTTGTTCTCCGCTTCCTCCTTTGCCTCCATGAAGGACTGGGCGTACTGCTTGGCGGTGATGATTATGTCCTCGATGCTCTTGCTCTCGTAGATGCCGCTGAGGAGGGTTACAACCTCCACTTCCCTCTCGCGCGGGTCAGGGTAAAAGCCGCGGAATATCTGCTTGCCCCTTATCTTGTTGGTGAGGTAGTTGAGCGCCTCGAATATGTCTGCGGCCTTCAGTATCTCCGGCGGGCCATGAATCGCAACCAGCCCGTACAGCGCCGATTCGATGTTTGCCTCGAGGTACAGGCCTTCGCTCTCGAACGACTTAATGATGAGCCTTGAGAGGCTCTTTACCTTGCCCGCGTCGGCCTTGGCGTAGCCGACCGTTGCAAAGCTTCCGAAGGCCTTGAGAACGAACTTCAGGTCGCTCGCGTCCAGCGTCTGTTCGCCGGGAACGTCAACCAGGGCCAAAAGAGACGCTATCCTTTCGACTATCGTGTAGTTAATCCTCTCGTAGGCCTTGCTTATGTCGTCGCCACCTTCCTTGAGCTTGTTGTTGTCTATGGCTATTATTGAGTCCGCGATCTTTGAGAGCTTGTCTATGGTTATCGCCGCGTTGATGGTGGGCCTTATCCCCTCCTCCTTGAGGGGGAGTGCACCGATGGCCACCACCAGGGAGTCCGGGTACTCCTCTTTGAGCGCCTCGGCCAGGACGGGCGTTCCTCCGGCGCCCGTTCCGCCGCCGAAGCCAAAGGTTAGGAAGAAGATGTCGATGTCCTCGTAGCCGATTATTGAACCTATTTTGCGCATGACGAGGGGCAAATCGCGCTTCATGGCCTCCCTGCCGAGTATCGGGTTCGCGTTGACCCCCTTGCCGCCGGTCAGGCTCTCACCTATGAGTATCCTCCGCTCCTGGGGAACGTGCTTGAGGTACTCCAGGTCGCCCCGGGAGGTGTTTATGGCCAGAGCCTCAAAATCAACCAGAGCGAAGAGGTCGGCTATCTTCGTTCCGCACTGGCCGACCCCTATGATTAGAGCCCTCACCTCTTAATCACCCCACGACTATTACCCTCACCTTACCGTTCTCGTTGAGGAGAACCATCGCGTCTCCCCTGATGTACCTTATGAAGCCTGTGGTGAAGACTTCCTTGGCAATTTCGGCGTTTTCCTGCTCGTAGAATACGAACAGGACGACTCCCTTGGGGGTCTTGCCAGGAATGAGAATGACCGCCTTGTCAACGGGCACCGTGACGTTGCCGACGGTGACGGTTTCGTTTGTGAGGTGGAACTTCAGGTAGGGGTTGTACGGTCTCACGAAGTACTCGCCGTAGTGGGCCATGACTATGTAGCTGCCCTCGCCTATCGTGGTTGTGTTAAGGGCTATGAAGCCGCCGCTGAAGAGGTCGTTGAGCATGTCTATTGTCTCGTTTACCGTGGTGGCGTCCATGTGGGGTGCGATTATTCCGAACACATTGCTGTCGAGGGCGCCCCTCACATCGTAGAGGCTCACCGGCGGAACGTACTGGAAGCGGGAGAGGTAGTTTACTGCGCTGGCGATTTCTATCGTTTTGTTGTCTATGGCCCCGGAGTCCCTGGCGTTCATGACGAATTCAAGCGTCTCGTTGGTGTAGTTGTACCCGTAGTTGATCAGAAGGTCCGTTGCCCTGACGGTGAGCTCGACGGTCGGCGTTCCCGGGAACTCCCTGTTCTTCTCCCAGACGTAGTAGGTCTTCCAGTACGGCCAGCCGCCGTCGATCCTCTGGTCAATGAGCCAGTCTATGTGTGGCTGGAGCTCTTCCTGGGAGGCTATTCCCTCCAGAGCCTCCAGGACGGTTATGGTCGTCAGCACGTCCGGCTTGAGCATGTAGGAGTAGTACTTCGTCGTTACGTGGGTTCCCCATCCGTCGTTGCTTATGTCCAGGAGCCATTCCTTGGCCTTCTGAATCAGGGAGTCGTTTGCTGGAACTCCGAGCTCGCGGAGGGCTTTGATGGCCAGGGCGGTCTCGTAGGGCTGTGGACCGAGAACGGTGTTGCCCCAGAGGCCGTAGTCGAGCTGAACGCTGCGTATCAGCTCCTCCGCCTGGGCCTTTTCCTCGGCGGTCAGGTTGTTGTACATAAGGAGCGTCTTCAGTGCGTAGTAGTAGCCGACGGACATCCTGCGCTCCTGCCTCATCCAGGCCGCGTCCCTCTCGAAGGCCTCTCTCGTCCACGCGAGGGCCTTTTCAATGCTCTCCTTCTCGGGATAACACGCTTGGATGCTCATAAGTGCGTAGTAAGTGGCCTTCTCGTCGGAGGGCTCGTTGGGTCCGAGACCCCATCCCCCGTCGGGGTTTTGTATGTTCTTCAGTTCCTGACATGGCATCTCGTAGGGGTTCTTTACCTCTTCCGCAGGTGGAAGCTCGAACGGTGTTGAGAACGCCATGAGAGCATAGGAGGTGGTGGCTATGAGCTCCGTCGATGAGAAGAGGTCTGGAGTGTTCATCCAGTAAACGAGGTCGTTCGTGCTCTTGCTGTACGATTCCAGCTTGATGAGTATCCTCGCCGTGTCGAAGTCTATGGGTGTGTGAAGTACGAGGGCGTACGTTAGCATGGCGCGCTCCTTCATCTTGAGGTTCTCGTCGTTGAGAAGGACCTCCTTGACGCTTTCAATGGTCTCGTTAGAGACTGGATAACCGGTGCTGTGGTAAGCTATGAGTTTTAGGGCGAGGGCCTCGTACTCGGATATCTCGCAGGTTGTGGTGTTCTCCACGTATTTTATCGCGTCTCTGACGACTTTGCTGTTGTAGCTGTATCCGTTCTCTCCAAGGGCCCATATCGCCACGAGGGTTGGATAGCATGAGGTTGGGGTTCCCGGCACGTAACCCCATCCGCCCTCGTTCTTCGCGGAGAGGAGGTATGAAACGCCCCTGTTGATGGCGTCCCTTACGCTCTCGACCTGCAGTGCCCCAACGATTGGGTCTGCCCTCTCTAGGGCGATAACGGCGTAAGCCGTGTCGAGGACGTTGCTGGTCTCGCCGGGGTATAGACCCCATCCCCCGTCCGGGTTCTGATACTTGAGAAGCGTCGTAACGAGGTTGTCTAGGTCTGGGGCTATGTCCCACTCCAGATCGTTGCTGGCCTCGGAGAGCGCCATTATAGCGAGGCTTATTTCCCTCGTCTGCTGGCTTGACTTGGCCGCATCCTTGAGAAACTTTGCGGAGCCGTCTATCGTTCCGGCGCTAACGGCTGGAATCAGCATGAGAACAATCATTACTAGAGCCAGAACCTTCTTCATCACCTTACACCCCTAAGCTCATTCTAAGCGGCCAGAATAAATAAACTTTTTCCATAATAGGAAGAAGAGGGGACTCAATGTTTTATAAAGCGCCCTTCCCTTCCGCTGCCCCGGGGATCAACGTCGTCGCGCATTATGAGAACGACCCTGCTCGGCTCGTACTCGTCCTCGATGTGATATCCGGGCAGATTCTTGACGAGCTCCTCCGCGAAGGCCTTTATCTCCTCGTGGCGCGGCATGTTGTTGATGGTGAGCCTGTTGCGCGAATAGCCGACGAACATGTACGCTTTCGCCTCGACGAACATTGGGTTGGCGAGCTTTATCAGTTTCGCGTAGCCCTCGGGGTTGTGCATGTTCTCGCCCTTGACGAGGGTCAGCCTCACGACGGTTCTGGTGGGGAGACCGTTCATCATTTCAAGGAAGGTCTTTATCCTGTCCCATCCGTCGGGAATCATCGGGACGTTGACCCTGTTGTATGTCTCGACGTCGGGAGCCGTCAGTGAGACGTAGAGCTGGCTTGGCAGCTTGTCCTCCTTTATCATCTCCTCGAGCCTCTCCGGAACGGTCCCGTTGGTGACGATGAAGGTCGTGAAACCGCGCTTGTGGAACTCCTCCACCAGGTCGCCCATGTATGGGTAGAGCATCGGCTCGCCGGATAGGCTTATCGCCGCGTGCTTTGGATTCCACGCCTCTTCGAACTTCTTCATGTTTATGCCGGGCATCCCCTTGTAGCCGACGAGGAGTTTCCTCTGGGCCTTTATGCTCTCCTCGACGATGAAGGCCGGGTCGTCCCACGGCTCCGGGAGCTCCGTGCCGAGGAAGCCCTCCATCGGGCGCCAGCAGAATATGCAGTTGTGGGTGCACCACGCTGTAACCGGCGTCATCTGCAGGCAGCGGTGGGAGTGTATGTTGTAGAACTTCTGCTTGTAGCAGAAGCGGTCGTGCTTTATGCTCTCCTTTAGCCAGTGGCAGAGCTTGACCGAGCTGTGCCTGCCCACGAGCGCGTAGTGTTGCTTCCTGAAGAGACTTGCAATCTCCTCCGGCATGTTCGGGTTGGACTTGAACGTTAACGCCATTAGCCTCACCTAATTCATCTCTCTGGGTTGGCTTTGAACGAGCCTTTTAAAAAGGTGATGGGTCGGGGGTGGGAAATTTTATCGTCGAAAAATACTTCGGCAATGTGCGAAAACTTTAAAAGCTAATCGTCGCTTTTTCCTTTATGTTCGAAAGAGTGAAGCCAGAACCCGCGCTGAATGCAAGGGAGATTAAAATTGACTTCTTCGAGGACGAGGTTGAGCCAGTGGAGAGGCCCAGGGTCAAATTCCTCTTCGAGGTCAAACGCAATCACTCGGCTTAGCGTTTATCAGGACGATATCCTCGAAAAATACGTGCCTCTTAGTTACTATTTTTCCCCTCAGTCCGGCTTTTTCCAGCCTTCTCAGCGTTTCTTTCACCCCGGTTATCGAGCTCTGGACTATCTGGACGGTTCCACCCGGCTTGAGATACTCCGGAACTTCTTGGATGAACCTGTCGAGGACTTCTCTACCATCCTTGCCCCCAACCAGCGCCAGGTCTATCGGCTCCTCTGGCTCCCCGGGCAGGTAGGGGGCGTTGAATGTTACCACGTCGAACTTTCCTTCAACCCTCTCAAAGAGGTCACTTAGGAGAAATTCGACGTTTTTAATCCCGTTCAAAAGGGCGTTTTCCCTCGCCAGCTCGACCGCGAGCGGATTGATATCCACTCCCAGAACGAAGCTAGCTTTCTTCGCCATCAGGAGTGCTATGAGCCCCGTTCCTGTGCCGACGTCAAGGGCCAGGTCGCCCTCCCTGACCGCGAGGTTCTCCGCTAGGAGGAACGTGTCCTCAGCAGGCTCATAGACTTGGGGATGGAGCTTGAGCCTGATGCCGTAGTAGACTGGCATGGTACCATCTACCGCAACGTCCTTTTGAGGTTAACCCTTAAGGGATGTAGAAAAGCCGGAAGAAGGAGAAAAATCACTTCCTCTTCCACTCGGTGTAGCCGCAGCGGCCGCAGCTCCAGCGGTCCTTGTGCTCGGCCATGAAGACGCCTGGACCGCAGCGCGGGCAGAACTTGTTCTTCCTCTTGACCTTACCGCCCTGAACCTCGTAGAGCTTCCACTTCTGCCCCATTTCACTCCTCCTCCTTCGTGATTATTCCGTCCCTTATGAGGACGTATTCCGGCTCGATGTAGAGCATCCTCTCCTTGCTCTCGTAGGCCTTGGCGTAGCCCTTGCTGACCCTGCTACCGAAGTAGCTCCTTATGTACTGGACGACTACCGTCTCGGGGTCGAGGTCGAGCATCGCCACGAGCTTGCCCTTGACGTCGGCCCTGCTCGGGGTGGCCTCTCCCTCGTGGATGACATCGAAGTATATCTCCTTTCTTCCGAGGAGCTTGTTCTCCTTAATCTCGGTAACCTTAATCTCCATCGCGAACCACCTCCATCTTCGACATGAGCTTCCCGCACTTGAGCTTGCATTCGGGTGTTACCCTTATAAGCACTACTCCCTCATCCGGCTGGCCGTAGAGCACGATGCTCCCGACGGGGGCGTAGAGCACGGCCGGAATGGCCGCCAGGTCTTCCTCTCCACACACCTTTATGTAAACCCTCCGGCCCCTTTCGGCCAGTCCAAACCCCTTTTTGATGGCGTTTAATAAAGCTTTCGTTATTGTTCCGGCGGGGTTCTGAACGGTCATAACCACCGCGCCGGTCTCTATGTCCGGCGTGTACTCCCGCCTCTTTGTCCTGTGGTCGTATATGGCCAGGCTCGGCTTTATGCCGACCTTGAGGACGTTCTCGGTGACCACGTCGCCGACTGTGACGACGTAACGCGCTTTTTCAAGCTCTCCCTTAACCCTAAGGTACGGCTCGGGAATCTCGCCCCGGACGAGCTCGCCCAAGGGCTCCTTCAGCTCCCGTCTGAGTTCGGGCGTTAGTACGAACAGCATCATCTAACCCTTATGGCGTACTTTCCGGGCACCGTAACGCCCAGCTTCTGCGCTATCCTCGACTTCTCTGGGTCCGTGATTATGACGAGGTCGAACCACTCGTCGCTCAAGTCTCTGCTCCCGCAGACTGGACAGCGGTCTTCGGTAGTTATGTAGTGACAGTGTCTGCACGCCCTCTCCTTCGTCATGCCTCAGCCTCCTTGCGCTTCTCCTTCTCTATCCAGTCCCTCTTTCCGAGACCGGGCTGGCGCATGGTGAGGCCTATCTTGTTCTCTCTAATTACCCTGCTCTTGATGCTTATGGCGATGACCCTTGCCTTGACCTCGTCCCCGAGCTTGAGGATTCTCTTGGTCTCCTTGCCGAGGAACTGCTTGTTCTTTTCGTCGAAGACGACGTAGTCGTCCATGAGCTGGCTGATGTGGACGAGGCCGTCCATCGGGCCTATCCTGATGAACGCACCGTACGGGGCGACGTCTATGACCTCACCCTCAACGACCTCGTGCATCTCGGGCTTCCAGACGAGAACGTCGAAGACCACCTCGTGGTAGGTGGCACCGTCGCCGGGCACGATGACGCCCTGGCCGATGTCCTCGACGTCCATAATCGCAAGGATAACTCCCTCGTCCCTATCGTAGATGCCCTCGTAGGTCTCGCGGAGGACGAGCTTTGCCGCCTCCTTTGGATCCATCGTGAACATCCTGGGCGGGATTCTCACAACATCCCTAATCTTGAGGAGCTTGTACATGCCTTTACCTCCCGTGGGGAATAAGAGGGAAAGAAATCACTCCTTCTTTCCAAACTTTTCCTTGTACATCTCGATGGCCCTGAGGATCTCCTTCTTGGCCTCCTCGGCGTTGCCCCAGCCCTCTATCTTGGTGACCTTGCCCTGGAGCTCCTTGTAGCGCTGGAAGAAGTGGGCAACCTCGTCGAGGAAGGCATTCGGGACGTCGTCTATGTCCTTCCAGTCGTCGAAGTACGGATCCTCAACGGGGACGGCGAGGACCTTCCAGTCCTTATCTCCGGAGTCCTCCATCTTCATGATGCCTATCGGTCTCGCCTCGATGAGCGTGAGCGGATAAACCGGCTCGCGCATGATGACCATGATATCGAAGGGGTCGCCGTCGTCGTACCAGGTCTGCGGGATTATTCCGTAGTCGACCGGGTAGAAGAACGGGCTGTAGAGTACTCTATCGAGCTTTATAAGGCCGGTCTTCTTGTCGAGCTCGTACTTGTTCCTGCTTCCCTTCGGAATCTCTATGAGAGCGTAAACGACCTCTGGAACCTCCGGTCCGGGCTCAAGCTCGTGGAACGGGTTCATCTCTAACCACCTCTTACCTCTTGTAGAACTTCTAGGTTAGCCTTTCGGATAGGGCTTTTAAAGTTGTTGGTTACGAAAACCAGAAAAGCAGTAGGGGGAAGGGGAGGGCTCTCAGTTGGCCTCATCCCCTTCCTGAGGCAATGGCTTCCGGTACTCGTAGGATATTCCGTCGTCTATTATGGCGAAGACCTCGTCCTCACCGTCGATATAGTGGAGTATCGGTTTGTCCACAAGCTCGAAGGTCGTCTCCAAATCCTTGGGGGTCTTCAGGACGACCCTCTTCTGCACGGGCCCTGGTGCGCCCTTGACTATGTACGGCCTTATCTTGGACAGCTCGTCCTTGGGCGGCCTTGCGGTGTACACGTATCCGAGGAGGGGTATCAGCATCAGGAGTGCCAGCAGTGTGGTTACCACTTTAGCTGTGTCCACGTCGCTCTCCACTCCCAGAACGTTTGCAGTGACCTCTTCCCTTGTCGTCTTTGTTAGCGTCCTCCCTGCGGTCTTGGTGGTGCCCTTGAAGTAGTAAAGGCCCGCGCCGCCGTCCCTTACTAGCTCCATTTCATGGTCAAAGTTTTCGTTTATCGTCTTTCCACCGACTTCCCCGGTTCCTTTAACGGTGGTTGTTATGATTACACGCCTGTTCAATCTCCGCATTCCGAGTTCTTCCGCCACGTTTGCGTTCATCTCGTTGAGCTTATTCATGTCGAGCGTGTATTCAACTGTGAATCCCCCATTCTGGAGCTTGCCCTTCTTGTCGAAGAGGGTCTCCTCCCACATTATGACCTCATCACTACCCTTGTTGACGTAGTAGATGACCTTCCCGGTGACTTCGTAGGTGCCGCTGCTCAGAGGCGGACTTGAATGGTACGTGTACATCAGCAGGAACCTGTCGACTAGGGCTATTGGGTACTCGTCCCTGAAAACCATGTAGCCGTAGAGTTCGTTGGGCTTGAGGTAGGCCGCGTGCTTCAGCTGGCCCTCTTCCCTGAAAGTTCCAAGCTTCTGTGTGTTCACCACGTACGGGCTTGCGCTCATGAGCTTCACGGAATAAAATCCAAACACTAGGAAGAGAATCAGGAATACTCCCAGGACTTCCTTCCTCCTAATAAACCTCGAAACATCTTCTTTCTTCATCCTTCACATTCCCCTGTGCCGTTTTCATGATTATAGTCGTGGTCGTGATTGCATCCGCATTCATCGTGCTCCTGGCAGCAGTCGTCGTGGCAACAGCCGTCATGGCAGCATCCATCGTGGTCATCACAGCAATCCACAGTCACGACAAGAGCGTTGCTCGTTATGCCGTACTGGACTATGGTTGCCCCTTCGTTCAGGTTGTATTCTCCGCATGATGTAAATCCTACATGTCCTCCTCCGCAATGACAGTTGTTTTTGGTTCTTGTAAATATAGTTACGTTCATGTGGGCACTTCCTCCCGCTGGGATCGTCACGTTCCATTCCATCTTTGTGGCCGGCTGGGCGTGGTGTCCTCCTTTCTTTCCGCAGTGTCCTCCGCACTGGTTGCCATCGTTTGCTGCCCAGAACCTGTACGTGCCGGCACTTGCGCTGGTTCTATCTAGGCTCACGTTGAACTCCGCAGGTATCGTGTCGGTTATGGTCAGGGTGAGGTCTTCTCCTGTGGGATTTGTCACGAGTATCTGGAAGACCCATTCCTGGTACGTCTTTAGTGGTATTCCGCTGGTATTGCCGTAGAGGAGTGTCTTTTCAATGGTCGGCCCGCCCTTTACTATTAGTTTTATGGAGCAGGTCTCTATGACTGCATCTCCCCCGTTCCAGTGAGCGTACATTGTAACCGGGATTATGTACTCCCCAGGCACGACGTCACTCACGCTCACGTGTCCAATAAAGGTGTACTCGTCTCCCGATGCTATCCTTCTCTCGGTGCCGTCGTCTGTTTCTATGGACATGTCAACATTTCCTGGAAGACCTGAGTAGTCCGGGGCCAGCCGTATCCAGACGTCTTTCAGTTCGTTCAGATAGTTTCTGACGGTCAGTGCATCAAAATCTGTTTCGCTGTTGGCACTGACTTCCACAACTGCGGCGTGGCCATCTTCACAGTCAAAGCCCAAGTATTCATTTTCGTGGGGCACAACCTGAACCTTAACCTCTCTCGATGCCTCGAAGCTTACAAAAGTTCCACTGGAGCCTACGAGAATCAGCGAAGCCAGTGCAAGCGTTATAATGATTGAGAATAGAGCTTTCATATCCTAAACACCTCCGTAATTCCTCTAAAGGAAGAAGTTCTCTTTTTCCGGATTCTAAGAACATCTTCGTCCCCGATGCCTGAGAGTATATAAAACACTCCAAGGAACAGGGAAACCTCTGCAAGAATTGCAAGAAGAGGCATCATAGGGTTTATTGCGTATAACATGCTTATTAGTGATTTAGGCAATAAGGGCATATATGCATTTACTTTAACTTTTGCAGTGAATATCGAGGTCTCCTCAGGGGCTGTAATCATCACACTCAAGGCTGTTTCTTCATTCCTATTCAAAGTGAATTCTGTCTGGGAAATTTTGTCAATGGTAGAACTCTCTGGCGAAACAAAATATAACATGGGATAAAAATTGTTATTCTGTATAGTTAGCTTTTGTTCGAACGTCTCTCCTGGAAGATACCAACCTTCTCTCTGTCCGCCGGCTGAAGTTACGGCATATTCTATAGGGAATACTTGCCACGAGACAAAAGTAGCGACAGAGATCATTATCAGGAGAAACATTGACGAAATCAAGTATAATGTCTTGAATTTTATTTGTATAAACTTAGAACGTTTCTTTCTTGTGTTCTTCTCGTCTCCCAGAGTGAATAAAATAACCCCAAAAATGACTAGAGCTCCTGCGAGGAACATTTTTGCTTTGGGGGTTAGATCCTTGTCTATGTATAGCCCCAATTTTGGTATTACTACGGGTTTGCCGCCAAAAGTGATGACCTTTCCTCCAATCTGAGATCTCTTTATGGGAGGGATTTCCTTGTTTAACTGATCAGTTGCAACATTGTTGTCCCCCTTAGTCAGATATCCACCGGATACAACTCCTACGACCCTGTGGACAGTCCAAGTACCTCCAGCATTGAAGACTATAATATCGCCGACGTTTGGGTTCCTTGAGAATGGATTTATAAAGAACACATCGCCTTTACTTATTGTTGGGGTCATACTGTTTGAATATGCATATGATACAAAAATTGGTCTATTCATTAAGACACCTAAAAGGGAACCTATAACTAGAATTACAAGGAATGTTAGTATGAAATACTCTATTATTTTGTTCATTCGCAACTTCCCCCTACAGCGGTTATTTGAATACTAGTTGCATGCTCACCCAGTTCTACATCATGCGTGTCAAAACGCATCCCTACATGTAGGGTCTCATTCGCGGTAATCTCTATTTCCAAAGTTTGTGTCCAATTTCCATTAAAGTTCCCCTCAAAAAATGAAATCCATGCAGTTTGAGAAATAAGGGTAACACAAATTTTTGAATATCCTGTCTCACTTTCGTTGTTCGTGATTGTAAATACATCATCAAACACATACACGCTATCTCTGCTGAGTCCATTGCCAAATCCGGGATAAAACGGACTGCGATTAGTAATATCCACCTTCAGAACTCCGTTGCTTGGATGAGCATATGGAGGGAGTGGAGTTTCAAGGGAGATTGCCTGATTGGGAGCACCATACACTACCACTTGGAGGGCATCATTAGGATAGATAGTACCAATGCCTATTAAGAGGATAATAACCAAGCCCATTCCAATCAAGATATTGTTGACAATTTTCACATCACTCCCTCCTCAGACAATAATGTAAAACGTAAATGGAGCAAACGCTCCTAAAATGAAACATTCACCCCTGCTCACAGTTACTAAGGTCTGCGTATGCTTTGATGATTATGTCATCCGCGATTGCGTCTCCGGCATCATAGCCCGTACTGTTTATGACGATACCAACAGCCTTCATTTCTCCGGGCTGGAGTATGAAGTATATTGGTGAGTCTCCGTATCCGCCAGTGTAGTCGCCTACGAAAAACTTGTACTCGTCGTCATTATAGTTGATCTCGACGCAGATTGGCATACCTTCCCACAAGTGGTTGCTAACCCCAAAAACGTGCTCGAAGACGTAGATTGAGTCTGGGCTAACGCCTTTTCCGTATCCTTCTTGGTAGTTAGGGTTGTTTTCTCTGATGGCAATTGTCAGAACTCCTCCCTCTCCTGTGTATGCGTAAGGCTGTAGGGGTTCTAGGTCAATAAGTTCGTTCTCGTCAGAGACGACCTCAATATGGACGTCTCTCTGCGCCTCAAAGTATGCAAAGGTGGCACTAGTGGCAGCAACTGCAACGAGGAGGCCAATAGCAAGGGCGAACAGGCCCATAATCTTTCTCATTTCAGACACCTCCTGGTCCACAGACGAAGTCTTCGTCTCCCTCAGGGTACGCGTATATTGTTATGGTTGCATCATAGGACTCCTGTCCGGCATTGATCTCCATTCCTATGCTAACTGCGTCTCCTGGTGTCAGAACAAAGCATACATCCTTGGCGTCATACGATACCGCACTATCTGAGTCTATTGGTTTGTTACTGGTACCAGTAACATAGATCTTCCCGTCAGGGTTGTAGAATCTAATGTTGCTACTTGAGGACACGACCCTAACAGTAATGTTCATGTCTTCCCACAAGTGGTTGCTTACATTGAAGATTTCGTCGAAGTTATATCTCGAACCTTTGCTAAGGCCTGAGCCCAAGTCTGTGTTGTTCCATGATGCATTGAAGTATGGCGAATTTGGGTTTCCTGGCCAGTTGGGGTTGTTCTTAGAAAAGTCTATAACTAGCTTGCCTCTATCATTAATGTATGCGTAGGGCTGGACCGGTGTCAAATCGATGAGTTCACTGTCGTCTGTAACCACATCAATGTGGAGACTTCTGTTTACCCGATAGTCCCTGAAGGTCGCACTGGTGCCTAGTGCAAAGGCCGCCGCGATCATCAGCCCCAGCATACCGAGGGCCAAAATTTTCTTCATGGTACATTCCTCCATGTTTTCCAAACCGACACCCTAGGCGAAGGCCATCATGGGGATGTCTCATTGATTATAGTGATGTCAACCTATATAGTAAATTCCGGCTTACTGGGTGGTAATCCCTCATTACCAGGGGTAAAAGGGCCCAGTTTGATTAGAAGAGACAGGTTATAGCAGTATTCTGCTAAAACAGCCTCTTTACCCTGTTGTGGTGTACCAGGCTTATGACCAGATACACCATGGCAGCCAGCAACAACGGCATGCTGCCCAAGTACCAGCCCGCGATGATGAATATTACCGACGTTCCCATGTAAAAGGTACTCCAGCTTATGTCGTGCTTGTTGACTACCTCCATGTAAACGGTCACATCGTCGGGAACCTTCAGGAGCGTGACGACGCCGTGGTTAAAGGTTATGACGCCCTCCCTCTCCAGCTTGGGGATGTGGGTCTGAACCAGGCTGACGTAGACGCTTTTCCTGTGCTTCCTATCTGTGTCTCCTTCCCTCTCGGCTATGTACTCAACTAGCTCCCTGAGCTCAACCCTTCCATCTTTCTCCTTGAGGTACTCTATCATCAGCATTCTTCTGTCGTTTCCGAGTATCGTGGTTGTCGCGCCCATTGTATCACCGCAACCTGTAATGCTTTCTCTTATTCCCATTGGTGTAGAATGCTTCCACCTTCTTCTGCTCCACTAGTTTCCTGAGGGTTCTCTCAACCTTCTGCCTCGTGCAGAAAATGCCTCTCTCATTGAGGAACCGCGTCAGAAAAGCGACACTGAGTGATCCGTGGACCCTGAGGAGGTTCATAATCTCAACCTCCAGGTTAACTACGTTGCTCACATCCTCACCCCCTCCATGTTAAGCAATACGTATGTAACATCACTTTGAAACTCAGCGCTAAAGTATTTAAAAGTTCCTGAAAAGTCCGATTTTGGAATTTGGGGCTGTTTTATACCCATTCTTGGTTCAATCTCCTGTTTTCAAAACGGACCTTGGAAATACTCCCGTTATCTTCCTGTTCTCTGGCCGGGCCTTCCAACATTATTGTGGATTTTACTATATATTGGAAAAAATCCAACGATATCTTGGACAAATTCCCACGGAGGTTGGGACATTGAACCTCCCCCAATGGTAACGTGGGAATACTGGGAACCAAGGGAATACTTCTTGAAGTATAATGTGCGGTTCGAAAGTCAAACTAAGAATGGGGAAGATTGTGGGGTTCGAAGGTCTGGAGCCCGATTGAATGGTAGCCCCGCGGGGATTCGAACCCCGGTCGCGGGATCCAGAGTCCCGCATGCTTGGCCGCTACACCACGGGGCTGTGCCCGTTGATAGGTTCAGGGTGGGATTTATAAATTTTATCCCTCGAAACTTTGCTGGGCAAAGTTTCACTAAAGTTTGTGACTCTTTTCCGGCGTCTATCGGATGCCCTGAGAGAGCGAAACACTGTAGGACCGTCAATTAAAGAGCAAACCACTTAGAACACAAGCATTTCAAAATTGCACGCACTCTTTCCGTCAACGCTGAAACTTTGCCATGCAAAGTTTCATCAAAGTTCGTGATTCCTTACTTAGAATTCGCTAGGCAACAGGGGGTTTCAGTTGAAATCTGCAATTTTGGTTGGATTCATTCCAAAAAATGCAACCCTTGATAGGTTCGGCTTTTTTTAGCGCTCCTTTGGGGCGCGGGTTGAAGTTGAACCCGCTAAAAACGTCCTTTTGACATGAATCCAACGTACAATTCGGCCACTAAAACAAAACCCCACTAAAAATTCTGACCAGTCAAAAAGGATCACCCACTTTTGATCAAACTTTTCGCCAGAAAAGTTTGTTTTCTGGTGGGGCCGCCGAGATTCGAACTCGGGTCCCCGGCTCCCGAAGCCGGAAGGATAGGCCAAGCTACCCCACGGCCCCATGCCCGCCCTTAAGGGCGGGGGCAGGACTTATAAAGTTTACGGAACAGTTTGATGAAGGTGGAGGGAAGCCCCTTGAGAATCAGCGTGATAGTTCCCACCTACAACGAGAGGGAGAACCTTGAGGAACTCTTCGATAGAATCAGCAGAGCGCTTGAGGGTTACGATTACGAAATCATCATAGTTGACGACGATTCTCCCGATAGAACCTGGGAGTTTGCCCAAGAGCTGAGTGAAAGGTACCCCGTCAAGGTGATACGCCGTACCGAGGAGAAGGGCCTCTCCTCGGCCGTGATAAGGGGATTCAGAGAGGCCTCTGGCGATGTCTTCGTCGTCATGGACGCCGACCTTCAGCATCCGCCGGAGGTTATTCCCAAGCTTCTGAAGGCCATTGAAAACGGTGCCGACATAGCGATAGCGAGCAGATACGTTCCGGGCGGCGGCGTGAGGAACTGGTACTGGTACAGGAAGCTAATCTCCAAAGGCGCGATAATGATAGGCCGCCTCGCGCTACCCAAGATAAGGAACGTCAAGGACCCGGTGAGCGGTTTCTTTGCCCTCAGGAGGGAGGTAGTTGAGGGTGTAACTCTGAATCCAGTCGGCTTCAAAATCCTCATGGAGATTCTAATCAAGGGCAAATATGGGAAGGTTGCCGAGGTTCCCTTCACCTTCGGTCTCAGGAAAGCCGGGGAGAGCAAGCTGGGGACGAAGACGATGCTTAACTACCTCCGGCACGTTTACAGGCTCATGCGCTGGGAGGGGGAGCTGGACAGGCTGATCAAATTCACCCTCGTCGGTCTCTCCGGCGTTTTCGTAAACGAAGGCTTTCTCTGGCTCTTCGTCTCCGGTTTTGGCTGGGACAAGATACTCGCCAACGTCCCGGCGACCGAGCTGGCGATACTCAACAATTTCACCTGGAACGATCTCTGGACGTTCAGGGATCTCAAGAGAAAGCCCCTCTGGAGGAGGCTCCTCACGTTTCACATAGCGGCTTTAACCGGGGCCGTTGTTCAGTGGCTCATCTACGCCGGCCTCGTCTACCTGGGGCTGTATTACCTCGTCGCCAACCTGATCGGGATAGTCGTTTCATTCGTCGTGCGCTTCCTCGTCAACAGGCACGTGACGTGGGGCTAGCGCCCCGGCGGCAACTCCTATCACCGTTATGAAGTAAACGAAGGAGATGACCAGGGCAAACTCCTCTCCGATTCCAGTGGGGAGCCTTTTCGAGATCGCCATCGCGATAAGGATGAAAAAGGCCAGCGTTCCGGGAAACCCCAAGGCGACCGTGAGGGCAAAGAGCGAAAGACCGTCCGCGTCTTTCCATCTCCTGAAGAGCCATGTGACTAGGGCCACGGCGGCGATGGGGAGCACCAGAAAGAGCAGGTCAAAGAAATCGTGGCACCGCAGGCTCCACTCGATGTCCGCAATCCCGAGGCAGATGCGCTTCCTGAAGAACCACGAGGGGTTGAAGTAGTCTTCCAGCAGGAGGAGACCACCAGTGAGCCATGTTACGAGAAACCCGAAGATTCTCTCCGAGGCCCCGGTTCTCATGATTGGTAGTAACCTGGGCTGCGATATAAACCTTTTGGGATTCTTATCCGTTTGTTTGCCTCACAATGTTATGGCCTCGGTGCTCCTTTGGTTCCCGGCTTCTCAGAGGGCGGAGTTTGGCTTCTCTATGTGTCATCCGGTTACGTCACGCTTCAAACCGCTTCTCACATTGTGGGTTCATCTGGACATCATTGGACACTTCAACCTTAAATACCCTGGGAACGTTTATGTAATACGGAGGGAGTGATCATGTACGTGGGAGAACTCCTCAAGAGTCTTGACAGGGTTTCAACCGGCGTTCCGGGACTCGACGACCTCATCGGTGGAGGCTTTATCCCCGGCAGGGTGTACCTGATCATCGGGCCCCCTGGCAGCGGAAAAACGACCTTCGGGATTCAGTTTCTGGTTGAGGGCGCCAAAAACGATGAGAAGGGGCTATTCATATCCCTTCTGGAGCATCCCAAGATAATAACCCAGGACATGCTCAGGTACAACTTCGGGCTCCTAACCCACCTCAAGTCGAAGAGGATACTCTTCTACGACATGGGTGAGAGCATCTTCGGAGCCGGGAGGAGGTTCACCTGGAGCGAGATATTTGAGAACATCCTCCGCATCATCGAGGCGGAGGGCGTCAAGAGGGTGGTCATAGACTCGTTCACGTCGCTGGAGTACTCGGTTCTCGACCCCGAGCACAAGAGGATGGCGCTGGGCAGGTTCATAAGGAAGCTCCACGAGCGCGGGATTACGTGCCTCATAGTGGCCGAGATGATGAGCTCCGAGAACTACACGGAGGACTACTACCTCACCGACGGCGTTATAGTCCTCCACCACTTCATGAAGAACTACCAGATGATAAGGGCCCTCCAGGTTCTGAAGATGCACGGCGTTGCCCACGACAGCAACCTCAAGAAACTCCGCTTCACCGAAGAGGGCATCAGGGTCTATCCGGAGGCGCCGTTCTGAGGTGGAAGCATGGAGGAAGCGAAGAAGCTCGTACAGGAGGCCTACGAGTTCGGCTACTTCGTGGGATACAAGGGGCACAGCGAGTGGGCGGAATGGGTCCGCGAGCGCAGGGAGAGGCTCTACGCGAGGGCACAGGAGCTCGGCGTCTACGAGCTCGTCAAGAACGCCTACAACCGTGGAAAGCTGGACGGGGCGAAGAAGCGGGAGGAGGAGATAAGGAAGGGGCTCGGAAAGGAAACCGCCGGTGAGGAGCGGCCGAAGCCCAAGGTGGCCCCGGAGGAAGCCGAAGAGACGGCCGGGGCTCCGGAGGTGGAGTTCGTCCGCTTCCTTGAGACCACGCGGCTCCTTCTTCCACCCGACCTCCTCGACACGCTGAAGCATCTGAAGCCACCGAGGATGCTTCACATGGGGCGCTGATTTCCATTTTTCTATGCGAGCACCTTAAATATTCCTCAGGAGAACTATGCTTGGGGATAGTCATGAGGAGCTTTTTAAAGGAAGCCGAGGTTTTTGACCCTTCGAACGTTCTGCACTACATAGCCGAGATAAGCCAGTTCCACAGGATACAGGGTTCAAAGGAGCTCCCGGAGGCCGTTCGCTTCATCCGGGAGGAATTAAGGATATGGGGAATCAACGTGGAGCTTTACGAGGAGTTCTACGACGGGAAGAGCTGGTTCCTGACTCTGAAGTCCCCCATAGCATGGGACCTGGTGCACGGAAAGGTGGAGGTTCTGGAGAAAACACTGACGACATCCCAGAGTCCCCTCGTCGTCATGGCCCACTCACCGAGCGGAAAGGCAGAGGGTGAGGTCGTGCACATAGCCCGCGAGGAGGACTGGGAGAACGCGGAGGGGAAGATAGTTCTGGTCGGAAGGGATTGGCGGGACGCCTACAGGAAGGCCAATGAGGCCGGTGCCCTAGGATTCATCGCCTACCGCGAGGGAACTGGAGATGCGATTCCCTACATCGGCCTTTTCCTCACCAAGGATGACCTAGAATGGGCGAAGATTCCCGCCGTTGCCATTCCCGAAAGCCTGGCAAAGGGCATCGTGGGAAAGCTGAACTCCGGGGAGAAAGTCGAGGCGAAGATTGAAGTTGAGACCCAAATAAACGAGCGTCAGGTTCTGCCGATCCTCTACGCGGAGGTGGGAAGGGAACCCTTCGTTCTCTTCACCGCCCACATCTGTCATCCGAAGCCAGGTGCCAACGACAACGCCTCCGGAAGCGCCATGCTGATGGAGCTCGCGAGGGTTCTGGGGAGGCTCCACGACGACTCCTTCCGATTCGGCTTCGCCTTCCTGTGGATTCCTGAGTACTACGGAACCCAGGCCTTCGTGGAGAACTACGCGGGGCTGGACAGGTACTACGCCGTCATAAACCTTGACATGGTGGCCGGAAGCGAGGACAGGGCCGGCTCAACGATAATGCTCGTAAGGACTCCGTTGTCGAGGTTCTCGGTGGTTTCCGGCCTTCTGGAGTACTTCCTTGGGCTCTCCAACGCCGCCGGAAAGAGCTTCTCGGGAAGTCCAATGCCGCGTTTAAAGCTCAAGAGCTACCCCTATGAGATGGGTAGCGACCACGACGTCTTCAACTTCTTTGGAATCCCGTCGGTGATGCCGATAACCTGGCCGGACCGCTTTTATCACTCCAGCGAGGACACGGTTGAGAAGGTGAGCAAAACCAGCATAGAGGTCATCGGCAGGGCCGTTCTGGCCACCGCCCTGGCACTCGCCAAGGCTGAAACCGAGGAACTCCAGCGCTTTGCGCGCGGCTACGCCATGAAGTACCTCGGCGAGCTCTCCCTCGAGAGGGACACCGAACACGCGGAGAAGCTAGTCATGATGGGCCTGGCCAGGGACTCGCACTTCCTGGGCATCGAGAGCGGTCACCCCTTCGAGAGGAAGTCCTGGATGCGGTGGGTTAGAAAAGGGCAGGTATCGGGCGCGCTCATAAAGAGCATCGACGAAAAGGCCTACGAGGAGTTCAAAGAGCTGACGAAGGACAGGAAAACGCTGGTGCACCTCCACGAGCTTCTCATGCTCGGCGAGCTCCTCCCGAAGGACGATGCAATGCGCGCGCTGAAGGAGGAGTTCGGGGAAGTTGAAGAAGAGAAGCTGGAGAAGCTCCTAGCCCTGTTGGAGAGGACTGGGGTTATAGAGGTACTCTAGTTCCTCTGTTTGGAGGGGTTCTTGAGCTCCTTTTCGATTTCGTTTATCCTCTTTATCAGGTTCTCCTTCAGGTGCTCTAGGACCTCGCTCGGTGAGACGGCTGTGTATACGTAGCCCAGCCATCCCTGCTCGATGAGCCTTCTCCTGAGTATGCCCTTGCGGTACAGGCTCAGGACGTGCTCCCTAACCGAGCGCTCGCTTATGCCGAGCTCCCTCTGTATCTCGGTTATCCTCATGGGCTCGCTCTTCTCAAGGAGGAGGCGGTATATCCGCAGCTCTGTCTTCTTAACCCCAAGCGAACGCAGCAGTGTCTCAAGTCTCTCGTAGACGTCACTCATCTCCGGGTCACCTGATATACTTTTATCCCACCTATGAAGTATTCCCTTCATACCTTAATAAACTTTCCCCACCGGCGGGACAAAACGGCAACCTCTTGTTCCTAGAGCGGAACACGCCCCAAGTAAATGCCCTCTGGGAGGAACGCCTCACCCTCCCTTGAATCCTTCAGAAAGGGCACCATCTTTATCCCCTGCCTTACATCGAAGCCCTCGATGAAGGGGTTGATGGTTGGGAGGATTAAAAACTTGCCCACGCGGAAGAAGACCTTCGTTTTCCTGGATGTCCCGCCGCTCTTGAACGTATACGCTGGATGTATGTGTCCCAGGTAGGCCTCCGAAAACTCCACCCTTGGAAGGTTCGTGTGCCCGTGGAGGAACAGAAGGTCTCCGATGAGTGCATGCTCGACGACCTCAACGTTGGGAAACTTTTCGGCCACCTCCTCTATCCTGCCGTCGTGGTTTCCCTTGGTTATCACCGTAGGTATCCCCCGGAGATCAGAGAAGAAACCCATAAGGAGGCGCTTCATCGTGAAGCTCAGTCCTATCGGCTCTTTGAGGTCGCCGAGCAGAATCAGCAGGTCGGGGTCTTTTTCGGCTATGAACTCCGCGAGGCTCTCCTCGAAGTGAGTTCGTATCCTCAGCCCCCGGGATAGTTCAAAGCCTATGTGGGGGTCGGCTATCAGGAGAGTTCTCCCTCTGGGAGTTTCAATCTCCATTGAGAGCCGCTCAAAGGATTCAAAAGAGTACATGGAACCACCAAGCAAAAGGATAAGAAGAGGAGCATCAGATGAGTCCGCGCTCCTTCCTGCGCTGCCTCTTCAAGCGCCTAATCCTCTTCTTGATCCACTTCCACCTCATCCTTCCCTTCTTCTTCCACTTCCTTGGGCGCCTCTTCATGATCATCACCCCTGACTTTCTCTCCAGCCATAGCTCCAGCGGTCCCTTTTTAAGCTTTTCCATGGGAAAGGGTCGATTACCTTCGAACCGTCGAAAAGCTGCCGCGCTGCTCCAACTGCCCCAAAAAGCCGTGTGAGAGCAGGTTCTGAGTTCCCCAACTTTTCACGTCTCTTGGTCCTTTTTGCTGTCATTCCGTAAACATATCTAGCTTTTACGATTAATGCGTTGTTGTTCCTATCGCAATGGCTGATTTAAAACAACAATGGATTTATCTGCCAATGTCATTGGGTCTGAGGTTTGGAAAGACCTTCCGCTAACCTTATCTATCTCGCGGGCGATGTTAGGACGGTGGTAGCATGAAGGTGGCTTACGTTCAGATGGAACCGGCCCTTCTCGAGCCGGAGGTTAACTATTCCAAGGCCGAGGAGCTGATCCGTGAGGCGGTCGATAAGGGTGCCCAGCTTGTCGTTCTGCCGGAGCTCTTTGATACCGGCTACAACTTCGAGAGCCGGGATGAGGTTGATGAGGTTGCGGGTCAGATTCCCGATGGACCAACGACTCAGTTTCTGATGGAGCTTTCGAGGGAGCTGAGAGTTTTCATAGTCGCCGGAACCGCCGAAAAGGACGAGAAGGGGAGACTCTACAACTCGGCTGTGATGACCGGGCCGATAGGGAGCGGCTACATCGGAAAGTACCGCAAGATTCATCTCTTCTACCGCGAGAAGCTCTTCTTCGAGCCGGGCAACCTTGGCTTCCACGTCTTCAACATCGGCATCGCGAAGGTCGGCGTCATGGTGTGCTTCGACTGGTTCTTCCCGGAGAGTGCTAGAACGCTTGCCTTAAAGGGTGCCGACATCATAGCCCACCCGAGCAACCTCGTCATGCCCTACGCGCCCAGGGCTATGCCGATCAGGGCTTTGGAGAACCGGGTTTACACGATAACCGCGAACAGGATTGGGGAGGAACGCGGACTTAGGTTCATAGGCAAGAGCACCATAGCCTCACCGAAGGCCGAGGTGCTGGCCATGGGGAGCGAGGATAGGGAGGAGGTGGCCGTCGTCGAGGTTGACCTCTCCCTCGCGCGGGACAAGAGGCTCAACGACATCAACGATGTATTCGCCGACAGGAGGCCCGAGTTCTACACGCCCTGACTTTTCATCTCTTTGAAATTTTCCCATGTTCCCTCCCAAGGTTATGAAGTGTTGGCAATTCGGTTGTGATATTATCAAAACCGGGTTGGATGAATGCAATAACATCCAACCTTTGCGTTCCTTCCTTGCAGGATCTTCATGAAAAATCGCCGTTCTATCCCCTGTTTCCTTTTTGGGGCAATGATTCGAAAGGGTTTTAAGAACTAAGGCCAAATATGGTATTTGATGACGAGAGGGAGAAGATACTTCCTTTTGCTGGTGCCCGTTGCGGTGGCGGTGGTGGTTACCCTAGTCGTCAATGCGGAGATGTTTCCCGATGATTACTCATACCAGAGGATCTTTTTTGGGCCGAACGACGTTCAGGCCGAGATTCTGCCCGTGAATTCCCACATAGCCGGCTACATACTCGCCGAGAGGCCCTTCTCCGCCTACGTGGTCTCGTCGAAATCCGGCTACTTTGAAGGCAACAGCGATAACGTCCTCATGAGATGGGAGAACGTCACGAACGTCACCCTCGACATCAACGTTTCCGGCGAGGGCTACTACCTGGTGATTAAAAACGGCAACGCGAGCCAGGAAATAGAGATGAGGTTCAAAGCGGAGCGCTGAAGTCCTCCAGCACAAGCCCTGCCACGTCTTTTCTCGGTTTCCTGAAGTAAAGCACGCCCCAGGTGTTCTCAACGCCTCGGCTCTCCCCGGGTATGAGCCGGGCCTCCCTGAAGAACATCCTCCCGATTGCGAGCTGCGTTGAGATGTCCCAGTAATGGAAGTCCACGCCGCTTATCCTCCTGAATTCCGGCAGAAGGTAGTAGCCCCTCTTGAAAGTTCCCCTGACGAAGTCGTAGCCCTCGTGCATGGACGCTATCGTATGGCCGTCCCTCCTTCCCTCAACCAGGAACCTCCTGTAGCCGATGCGGTACATTATCCAGTAAACCCTGTCCATGTCCTCTATCAGGAAAACACCATCATCGCTGAGCGACAGGGCAACCCCTGCGAAGAGCCTGACCGCATCGAAGGGGTCGAAGTGCGGCATTGTGAACCCCCAGAGCACCGCAACGTCGTGCTCGTCCACCAGCTTTCCGACTTCCCTAGCATCCCCCTGAACCATTCTAAGCTCGGGATGTATCCCTGCCATTCTGAGCCATTCCCTCGCCAGCTCGAGGTCGTCCTTTCTTGCATCGAGGACAGTCAAACGTCTGGCTCCGGTTACCTTGGCGAGGGCAACGCCCGCTATGCCGGTTCCGGCGCATATATCCAGAACCCTGCCCTTCGAAGGCAGTTCGCCGGAGATTTTCTTGAAGAACTCCTCTATCTTCTCGAACCTCTCCCTCGCCCTCTCGTCCCCCGGGTTCATTCGCCAGTTTATGTAGCGGTAGAGCTCCTCAAGGGACATGCCATCACCACGGTGAGGAATGTGTGAAATTATTTAAACCCATCGAAAGGCTTAAATATTTTGTCAACTTACATAGGTTGACACTTAGGTGATGGGTATGCGGATCGAGGGCGCGGTGCCGATGAATTTCTCTGGCTTTCAGCTCTTCTTGGCTGCCACGGGCAGTGCCCTCATTCTGTTTGTTCCCATTATCCTAGGCTACGTTTGGATTTCCCTCCTGGGCTGGTTTTTCTTGGCCGCGTCGTGGGGAACGTCCGTCGAGGTTGAAGGGGAGAGGCTGAAGTTCCGGTACTTCTTTGGAAGGCTCTGCTCCGAGGTCAGAGTTACCGAGATCAGGGAGTTGAAGACCGTCAATCGCCTGGAGAACGCCGTCATGGCGAGAGAATTTCCGGGGATGTTCATCCTCATCGTTTCCGTCATAATTTTCGCGTTTGTTGAAATCCTCACCTCCCCTCTGGTGGCGGAGTACGGCCTTAACAGCTGGTTCGTCCTTGAGGCCACCGGGCTGGTGTACCTGGGCTTCATGGTTTTGCCCTTCAAGAGAGAAACCCAAGCTTTCTCCCTCGTTCTTTTACCCCCAGTTCTTGGTTTTCTCGTGAACCGCGTGAAACCAGGCTCCATTGATGAGGTCTCAATTTTTATGGCAACCTTCATGGCTTTCTTGCTGCTCGTTGGATATTACAGAATGGATTATATTGTCCTGAAAACCTCCCGGAGGAGCTATCTGATAGCCATCGAGAGTAGGGGAGAGGCTTTTAGGGTTCTGAGGGAAATGGTCCAACTTCAGGATGGGAGGGGATTTCAGAATGCGGCTGATTAAAGCGGGCCCTTTTCCGGTTAGGGGTCTCCCGCTATTTCTATTCTCGATGGGAGTTATTGGAATATCAGTCGCGTGGTACGTTTCCAGGCTTACTGGACTTCCTGTGGAGCCCTTTTTCATACTCTCATGGGCTTTATCACTTGGCATGGGCGCCAAGATTGGAGACGGAAAGCTCGTCCTCCTCTACGGCTTTTGGTTCATAAGGCAGGAGATAGATTTGAGCTCCATCGAGGAGATATCTCTCCTATCGAGGCTTGACAGGGGAAGCATAACGAGGCATTTCAAAGCCTACTCCCTCACCTGGCTCGCGGTGGTTTTGTGGGCCCTCGCTGACCTCGTGATTTTGAATGCAGGGAATAACGGACTCAGGCTCTACATGGACGTCTTTGTAATCTCTACCTTCACAGTTTTCTTCCTTGCACAGACCCTCCCAAAAAGCGAAAAGACCTTCCTCCGCTTGGCAGCGTTCGTATGCGCTGCGTTCTTGGTGGCGTTTCCCCTCTACAAGTGGGGCCCAAAAACCCTCATCCCTGGGGCGTTCTTCGTCCTGCTGATAGTTTTTATAGTCAAGACCTTCCAAAAGGGCGATCTCATCCTCATAGTCGCGGACGGAAAGTCTTATCTGCTATCCTCGGATAGAGGGGTGGAGGTTCTAAAACTCATCCGGGAGGCTATGAGAAATGCTTAGACTCCCCGAGGGCATGGAGAGGGTCTGGCTGATGAAGGCGAAGGGGATGCGCGAGGTTGAAATAGCCGAGGCCCTCGGAATCTCTCGGCAGGCTGTAAACAAGGCTCTGAAAGATGCCAGAGTAAAGCTCTTTGAGGCCTTTTTCGGCCTCGCGGAGGTTTTCTCGTGGGAGATTGTGAGGGTTAACGCCGAGAAGGGCTTCATGGTCGCGAGGGGCAGGTGCCTCGATAAAAACGTCCGCGTTTACGCTTTCTACTTCCCCGGAAAGGGTGTGAAGGCCTTCTTCGGCGAGGAACTTCCCGATTACGTGCTCGAGCACGCCGTTGAGATGGGGATAACAAAAAAGCTGGACAGAGAAGACCTAGTTAAGGCTTTAGAGAGCTGATGCCCTTCTCCGCCTTTTCCATCTTTTCAAAGGTCTCCAGTATTGCATCCACATCTGCTTTGAGTTCCTCTAGAACCGTCCGTCCGAGCTTCGTCAGGGAGTAGTACTTCCTCGGTCTCCCGCCGACCTCCGCCCAGGTGTCCTGAACCAGTCCGCTCTTCTTCAGGCTCTTGAGGATGTCGTAGAGTGCCCCTTCGCTCGGCACGATTCTGCCGTCGCTCAGCTCCTCGAGCCTTTTCCGTATCGCGTAGCCGTGCAGCTCCCCTTCCCGCTCCAGGAGCAGGAGGACTAGGTAGGAGTAGAGTCCTGAGCGAAGGTCCTTCCTCAGCTTTTTGAGGGCTTTCTCCTTTCTATCCATCAGCACGTCGCTCACCACAGGGTGGCCTCTTCCTCCGGAAGCTCGAGCTTCGCCTTCGGAATCGTGTAGTACAGCAGACCCAGTGCGGCGAGGGCGCTTATAACTTCTACCGCGTACATGACCGGTGCGCTTTTCGTGAGCTGGTAGTACGCCGCCATCGAGTCGATGACCGTGTGGATTCCTATAATCGCCATAAGGCCGGTCTTCCCGTAGCCCTCCCTGTATGCGTACGCGAGGTATATTCCGGTCCCCACGTGGAACAGGACGACGAAGTAGCGCTCCACCATCGAGATGAGTGCCGTGCTTAGCGGGACGTCGAGCGGCTTTCCGGTCGCCAGCGCTCCCGCGAGGGCCGCCCCGGCGATGACGAAGACCTCCGTTATCCCGAAGCCCAGGCCGAGGAAGAGTCCCGTGTTCAGGCTCTTTCCCTTCACCAAGAGGTACTTTGCTCCCTCCTGTATTATCCCAGCGATAAGACCGAGCCATATCGAAACACCTATGGTGAACGCGGTTCCTCTCGCTATAACGTCGGCGTTGGACTTTATTCCCATCCCGAGGAGGGGAAGCTGCTGGACGGGGTTCTGGATAATCATGGCTATGAAGAACGCGGCCAAACCGAGGGCGAACTCTCCCCACCTCTGCTTCTCGAAGCCAAGGAAGTAAATCGTTGCCCACGCCAGCAGCCCGCCTATTATGGGGAACGGGAGGAGATACATGCTCACTCCTCCTCAATCTTCTCAACGACCACCGCCGTACCGTAGGCGTATATCTCGGCCATGCCAGAGGCGACCGCGGAGGTCATGAAGCGGACCCCTATGACGGCATTTGCCCCCATGTCTTCAGCGTGGAGCTTCATCCTCCTCAATGCCTCCTCCCTCGCCTCCGCGAGCATCTGGGTGTACTCCTGAACCTCTCCGCCCTTGAGGTTCTTGAAGAACGCCATTATGTCCCTTCCGACGTGGGTGGCCCTGACTATGCCGCCCCTCGCGAGGCCCTTGACCTCGACCACCCGGTAGCCGGGAATATTCTCGGTGGTCGTTATGATAAAATCACTCATGCCTGTCACCTCGATGCATCGAACTTCGAGGTATTATTGACGTTGAAAGTATTTAAGGCTTTCTGTCCGGCAAAAAGAGTGGGAAAAGGTCAAGCGGAGTGCTGGTAGACCACGTGGGTGTCACCGTCGTCGTATATCTCCTGGGGGGCCACTCCCCAGAGGTAACTCCACGAGAAGTGTGGGTGGGCGTCGATATCTGGACCACCTGCCGCAATGTATGCGGCCCAAACGAGTTCTGAGCAGTAGTAACGGTCTCCATATACCTGCTTCGTCCAAACTGCGAAATCGTAGGGTTTCCCGAGCTGGGCGATGGCGAAGGCAACGGCGTTGGCCTTTACCTCCCCGGATGTCGAGACCCTCAGGAGCGCGACCTCGTCGTACCGGGCCATGTACTCCCTCAGGGTGATTATCCTAACCCCGCTGAACCACGCCTCCACAACGTACCACTCACCGTTCTCCTCGTAGGCTACCATGGCGCTGTGCGTCCAGTGGCCGGGAATGAGCCAATCGCTGCTCGGGCTGTGTCCCACAACCACGTCCCCGACCATCACGTCCGTTGGATAAGGATGCTCGTAACTTCCCCCTCCACCGCTGAGGGCGAGGGCCGGGGACTGAAACGCCAGAAAAACAAGGGGCAAGAGCACAAATAGGGCGTATTTCCTCATACATATCCCTCCGGGACTTTGTTAGAACTTTGACATTAACCAATAAATAGCTTTGTATTCCTCAAGGATATTTTGCCCGATTACGAGGGTTGCATGAACGATTGTTCAACAGAATTGCATAAAAAGAAGGGGAAAGCTCAGACCGAGTGGTAGTAGACCACGTAGGTATCCCCGTCGTCGTAAATCTCCTGCGGGGCGACGCCGTTCAGGTAGGTCCACGTCCAGCCGGGGTGCGCGTCTATATCGGGACCACCGGCTGCCATGTAGGCTGCCCAGACGAGCTCGGAGCAGTAGTAACTGTCGCCATACACCTGTTTCGTCCACCAGCCCCAGTCGTAGGGCTTGCCCAGCTGATAGTAGGCGAAGTAAACCGCGTTCTGTCTCACGTAGTCGCTTGTGGCGACGCGAAGAACGGCAACTGTGTCGTACCTGCTGAGGAAGTCCGAGAGCAGGACCATCCTTATACCCGACTCCCAGGCCTCTATAACCACCCAATCGCCGTAATAGGTGTCATAGTAGGCTATGATTCCAGTGTGCGTCCAGTAGCCGGGTATGAAGAAGTCGCTCTTTTCGCCGTGGCCTATGACGATGTCCCCGGGTATCACGTTGGTCGGGTACGGGTGCCAGTAGTCTCCCCCGCCCTTGCTGAATGCCGAAACTGGGCTGGCCATTGCCAGGAGAACCAAAAATCCCAGAACTACACCGATTTCCCTTCTCATGCTACCACCTCCGAGTGGCAGAAGTAATATGTGCATCGATGGTTGATAAGGTTTACTGAAAGCCATTGATGTCTATTGATGTTCCATCTGTCCCATGAAGAAGAGAACCGTGGCGACGCTCAGGGTCAGGGAGAGGGGAGCTGAGAGCAGTAATCCCACCACGAGACCCGGTAGCCCGGTGTTCGTCACGATGAAGGTCAACGGGACTGAAATCAGCGCCCCCAAGGCGAGGTACTTGAGGGCGTAGTCCAGGTATTCCCCGCCCATCCTCGCCAGGTTGATGCTCTCCCCCAGGGCATCGCCGAATCCAAGCCCGTGGATCGAGATCAGAAACGGTGTCCCGTAGATCGCGTACAGGAACACGAGGAGCGCCGGAAAGGCCAGGAGGAACATGGACGGCATTGCCATGAGGGGGATGATTAGGACAACCATAACGGCGTACAGCATCAGATTGAACTGAAGGAACTCGAAAAAGTCCCTTTTCGCATTATCGAGAAAGCTTCCCTCCACCATCCGCAGAGCATCCCTTATGCTTCCAAGGTAACCCGCCTCGAGGTAGCTCCCGAGGAGGATGAAGAGGGCCATGACCATGAGACCCTGGGTGGAAAACGTCAGGCCGGACGCATTAGCCGGCAGGGAGACGAAGCTCCAGAGTGTCGGCGCGGGCTCGGGGAGCGGAAACCGGATTCCAACATGGGTACCCTCGAAGTTCAGGACTCCGATGACCTTCCCGTAGTCCATCAGGCTCATTATGACCGGAACCGGCAGGAGCCATTTGGTCTCCTCGAACCTGCCCCATGCCTCGCCAAGAATCTCAGTGAACTCTACCACGTTGTTCACCGTTTCATGTTGCGATTTTTTGCTTTTAACTCTTTCCGATGGTATTGACGCCGATGGACATTTAAACGCTTCCCAGCTACACAGTGTGGTGGTTCCATGCACGAGGTTTCGACCCGCGAGATATTGAAAACCCTGCGAGAGCTTGGCGTGGAGAGGGTGCTCATTCAGACGCCGGAGGGGCTGAAGAGGGAGGCCCAGTCTCTGGCGGATTTCCTTGAGGAGAACGGGATAGAGGCGATAATAAGTGGGGATATAAACTACGGTGCCTGCGACCCCGCCGATAGGGAGGCAAGGCTCCTCGGCTGCGATGCTCTGATACACCTCGGTCACTCCTACATGCGCCTTCACCTCGAGGTCCCAACGATATTCGTTCCCGCCTTTGCGAACGTTGATGTGGTTCCATCCCTCGAGAAGAACCTGAGCGAGATCGGGAAGCTGGGAAGGAGGATAGCCCTCGTCACGACCGCTCAGCACATCCACCAGCTCGACCGGGCGAGGGAGTTTTTGGAAAAGCAGGGTTTCGAGGTCCTTGTGGACCATGGGGACTCGCGCGTCAGCTGGCCGGGTCAGGTTCTCGGCTGCAACTTTGCCGCGGCGAAGGTTGACGGGGAGGGGGTTCTCTTCATCGGCGCCGGCTACTTCCACCCCATCGGCGTTGCCCTGGCAACCCGGAAGCCCACCCTCGCAGTCAACCCGTACTCAGGCGATGCGGTCTGGATGGATAAAGAAGCGGAGCGCCTGATCAGGAGGCGCTGGGCACAGATAGCGAAGGCCATGGATGCGGAGCGCTTTGGCGTGATAACGAGCACCAAAAAAGGACAGCTTCGCCTGGCCGAGGCAAAGCGCGTGGTAAAGCTTCTCCGCGAACACGGGAAGTACGCGAGACTCATAGCGATGAACCACATCAACTACCCCGCCCTCGAGGGCTTCGACTTCGATGCGTACGTTGTGGTAGCCTGCCCGCGCGTTCCGATAGACGACTACGAGAACTGGAGGAAGCCGGTGCTGACGCCGCCGGAGGTCGAGATACTCCTGGGCCTTCGCGAGGAGTACGCCTTCGATGAGATACTCGGCGGGAGGCGCGAGACCGACGAGCCGATGGGCATAGCGCTTCACGGGGTGAGAGATTGAAGAAAAAACACCTTGCCATGACTCTCTCCCGGCTGGAGGGCTTCAGGAATCCAAAACCTGAGCTTGAACAGTACCGAACCCCTGGGAATGTCGCGGCCGAACTGCTCTGGCTGGCGCACTCCCGGGGCGATATCGCCGGTAGAGTTGTTGCCGACCTGGGTGCAGGAACGGGGGTTTTGACCGTCGGTGCCTGCCTCCTCGGCGCTGAGAGGGTCTACGCGGTTGAGGTTGACGGCGATGCCGTCGAGGTTCTCCACGGTAACGTGGAGCGCCTTGGGCTGGCGGACTGTGTTGAGGTCCTCCACACCCACGTCTCGGATTTTTCGGCGAGTGTTAACACCGTGGTGATGAACCCACCTTTCGGCAGCCAGAACCCCCACGCCGACAGGCCCTTTTTGACCAAGGCCTTTGAGGTGGGCGACGTTGTGTACTCCATCCACCTGGCCAAGCCCGAGGTAAGGCGCTTCATCGAAGCCTTTGTGAGAGACTTCGGTTTTTCGATAACGCATAGAGTAACCCTTCCCTTTGAGATTCCGGCCCAGTTCTTCTTCCATCGGAAGAGGCTGGAGAGAATCTCCGTTGATGTGTACAGGTTCCAACGCATGTGAAGCGAAAACAATATATTGGATGAAGTTCAATATCTCGTGGGTATAATGAGGGGTGGAACCCATGGATCAAATTAGGGAGCTGGTGATGTCCTGGCGGGCGATGGATATAATTGACATTGCCAACGGGGACGAGTACGTCGTGACGTCCCTCCTTGGTCTCCTGAGAGACGAGGATGCCGCAACGCGCCTGAGGGCGCTAACGGCACTCGGAGAGCTCCTCAAGGAGCAGAACGGGCGGATAAAGTCCGCCGTCCTTAGAAACGGCTTTAACAGACTGACGGTTCTTCTTGGAGACGAGGACGGCAGGATAGTCTCAAGAACGATAGAGGTTCTCCTGCGGCTGTTCGATGGGGTTCAGATCGACGAACTCCGGCTCTTGGCGCTCATAGACGCGGTTGTCCCAGTCGTGGAGAGGAACGACACCTTCCTGTACCTCTCGGTTCTAGACCTCTTCGGCAAGCTTCAGATGCCTCCCCTGAGCTGGAAGAGCAGGGAGAGGATAAACGAGCTTTTGTCCTCCGATAACCTCTACCTACAGGCCCTTGGAATGCGTCTTTTCCTGAACTCGGGGAGTCTGGACGGAAAGGGTCGTGCGGTTCTGGAGTGCATCTCGGGGCTCATGACGAGCGACAACGTGCTTCTGGTGGAGGCTGGCCTCGATTTCCTCGAGGAGGTGCTGGCTTTCCACATGTCCCCAGATATGATGGGTCCGCTGGTCGGTTTTCTGCCGATTCTCAAGGACATCGAAAACGGGGCTGAGAACGTTCTCATCCGTTCCAGGGCTTCCAACGTGAGGACGGAGGTGGAGAAGGTTCTGTTTTCCTACTACAGCCCCAGGAAGGATGAAGCGCTTGATGTTATGAGGGAATTTCTCATCGAGGGTCGCGTGGAGGAGGCTCTTAACCTCGCCCTGATAATCGGCGGCACGGCCCTGCTGATGAAGCTCTGGGAGGAGGATCCCGAAGGGGTCGATCCGAGGCTCGCGGATCTGCTGGGCTTCTCAAGGGAGCAATGACCTCCGCGGATATTTCAAGCGAAAGTGATATATGTCAAGTTAGTTATATTACTCATCGTGCCGCTTGAAAGGACTATCCCATCCAAGGATGAACTTCGCGAAATGGTCCTCTCGTGGCAGATAAACGAGGCAGTCGAGCTGGCCCTCAGGGACAGTGACGTTCTTCTAATGCTCCTAGACCTGATTGGGCATGGCGATAAGAACACCAAGGTTAGGGCGCTTCTTGCACTCGGCGAGGTTCTGAAGAAGGGAGACGACAGGACGAAGCTCCTCGTCATGAACAACGGTTTTGGGACGATACTATCTGCGCTGGAGTCCAAGGATACGCGCTTGGTCACGAAGTCTCTCAAGGTTCTCTCCGCGCTGGTGGATGGATTTCCCCTGAGAAAGGATGAGTTTCTGTGCCTCGTGGATGTCCTGGTCAAGCTCATCAAGGATCCGGGGATGGAGTTCACTTCTATCGAGATAAGCGACCTCGTGGCCAAACTCACGGTTTCCCATCCCTCCCCTGCCGTTCGCTCCAAAGTCTCTTGGCTGGTCTCCCACGAGAATCCGCGCCTCAGGGCGATGGGGCTCAGGCTTCTGCTCAACATATTCGTCTTCACCGGGGACGCCAAGAGCCTCCTAACCCTACTTGAAGAGGCCTCGGACCTGCTCCTGAGTGAGGATGACGACCTCCTCGTGGACTTCGTGCTTGACGTGCTCTCAGAGGCACTTCGCGCGGAGGTTCCGGAGGAGGCGATAAAGACCCTGCCCGGAGTTCTCTCCAGGGTTAAACGGGTCGCGGTTCAGAGCGGTGACTTCCTGATACGTTCAAAGGCGAAAAAACTCCAGGGCAGAATCGAGGAGCTCCTTTCTTCTCATTACCGTTCCAGGCCCGAGGAGGCCAAGAACGTTCTCCACAGACTTGTGTTGGATGGTGAATACTCGATGGCCATGGACCTGGCCATCTCCCTTGGGGACGAGTTCCTCCTGAGGTGGCTGTCCAAAACCCTGGAGCTGGAGGGAATAGAGGAGTTCACTCCCCGGTTTCAGGTCGTTAGCGGCCCTTCTGGGGGTTCGGCTGCCGTTCTTGAGTTCTCTCCTCCCGCTCCCAGCTCGCGACCCGTGGAGGTGGAGGAAACACCTTCCGAAGAGGTCGCTGATGTCCCCGAGCTGCCCCCAATAGAAAAGCTAGTTGACGATGGTGACGCTTCGGCGCTTGCCGAGGTCCTCCGCACAAGGCCCGAGTCGGTATCGGAGCTGGAGAGTTTCCTGCGTTCCCGCGATGCGGAAAGGAGATCGAACGCCCTGTGGGTGCTCTCCAAGCTTGTCTCTAGACTGAACAACGGGGAGCTCAAGGCTCTCCACCCCCTGATCCCAGCGCTCTTTGAGATCGTTGAGTCCAGGAATCCATGGGAGAGGAACAAGGCCGCGAAGATCCTGGCGTTTCTTGCCTCCCGCGGGGGCAGGAGGGACGTTCTTGAGAGCGTTCTGTCCTTCCTCGAGGAGCGCCCGCTCCCGGCGCTGGAGTTCTTCGGTTACTACTTCATCTACACCTGGGACGAGGAGGCCGTGTCCAGGGTTCTGCAGTTTCTGAAGGATGCCCTGACGGACCCCCAGCTTCAGTTCCCCGCGCTCATGGTGCTCGACGCCATAACCATGTGGGGAATTCGCCCAGAGATAGACAGGACAGTTTTTGAGCCAATCCTCCTGCAACTCCTTGAATCGAACGATGAGGAAGTCCGGAAGGTCGCGGCCAGGGTCATGGAAAGGTTCAAAACGGCCTGAGCCAAGCTTCCCCTATCGGAGGGATGAACTTGGGAAAACTCAAGCTCAGCGACAGGCAACTGTATGCCCTTATAGAGGCCGTGAAGCTCGGGGAGGAAATCAAGCCCAGCCAGAGCGCCAAGAGAAAGGCCTTCGCGAGGTACAAAATCGAGGGCTGGGAGAACTCCAAGCTCACGGGGATATTCTATTCAATTCAGCGGAGGCTGGGCCTCATAGACGAGGTAATAGAGGAACTGGTGGGTGTTTCTCCGCTCATCCTGGACCCCTGGCTCAGGGCGACGCTCAGGGTGGCCGTTGAGGTGGCGGTCTTCAGGGATCCCGGTGAAAGGACGCGGCAACATCTGAAGGGCCTCGCCCAGTTTCTGTCGAAGAAAACGCACCCCTACGTGGGTTATTACTACTACGACCTCCTTCCGCAGATCCTAGAGTACGTACCGGTCATCGACACCGAGGAAAAGCGCCTCAAATGGGACTACCTCTTTCCCGAGTGGTTCATAGCTGGGATGAGGGGACTCCTCGGTGACGAGGCGGAGGCTCTTCTCAAGGCGCTCAACGAGACCCTGCCGACGAGCATCCGGGTTAACCTACTGAGGGCAAGCCCTGGGGACGTGGAGGGATACCTGAGGAAAAAGAACGTCAGGTTCGAGAGGAGCGGTAGGGTTGATACCGTTCTCAGAATCCTTGATCCCTTCAACCCGGAATGGCTCTTCAACAAGGGGTTTGCCATAGCGCAGGAGGAGGCGGCAGCGGTTGCCTCTCTGGTTCTGGCTCCGGAGCCCGGAGAAACGGTCGTGGATTTGGCCGCCGCCCCAGGGGGTAAAACCGCCCACATGGCCGAGCTGATGAACAACGAGGGGAAAATCTACGCCTTCGACGTGGACGGTGCCAGGATAAAGCGCATGAAGGAGGTTCTCAGGCGTACGGGCGTTGAGATTGCAGAGACCATCAGGGCGGACGGCAGGAAGGCGCCGGAGATGCTGGGGGAGGGAATAGCCGACAGGGTGATGCTCGACGCGCCGTGCACCAGCGATGGAACGATAGCGAAGAACCCGGAGCTTCGATGGCGTCTCCGTGAGAAAAACATTCCAAAGGTCGTGAAACTTCAAAGGGAGCTTCTTGAGAGTGCGTGGAGGCTCCTCAAACCCGGAGGCAGGCTGCTGTATTCAACCTGCTCCATGCTCCCCGAGGAGAACGAGGAAGTGGTGGAGTGGTTCCTTGAGAGGCACGGTGACGCCGCGCTGATTCCGCTCGATGGGCCATACGATGAGGGCTTTCTGCCCGGGACGATGCGCGCCTGGCCCCACAGGCACGGGACCATAGGATTCTTCTACGCCCTGATGGAAAAGAAGGGAGACTAAGCCCTTTCCTCCCTTTCCCCGCTTTCCTCCACCTTCACCCTCAGCTCGTTGGCGAACCAGTTCACCCTCTGCGGGAACGGTATCTCTATTCCGGCCTCGTCTAGGGCCTTCTTAACGTCCCGTATGACTCTCGTTCTGACGTCAAACCACTTCTCGCTGGGTGCCCATGCCCGTATGGCGATCATAACCGCGCTGTCCGAGAGCTCGTTGACGTAAACCAGGGGCTCCGGCTCGGCCAGAACAAGGGGTATCCCGTCCAGAACGTCTTTTATTATTCGGATGGCCTTCTCAGCGTCGGCGCTGTAGGATATGCCCATGTCAACGTCCACGCGCCTCACCGGGTAGCGCATGAAGTTCACTATGTTGCTGTTGAAGAGCTTCTCGTTTGGAATCCTTATCAGAGTCCCGTCCCAGGCCCTTATCCTCGTCGAGAGTATCCTTATGTCCTCAACGACGCCCTCCAGCTCGCCTATCTGCACCTGGTCGCCTATCGAGAGCGGCTTGTCAAAGTACATGAAGACTCCGGAGACGAAGTTCGAAACAACGGTCTGAGCCGCGAAACCGAGGACTATACCTGTTATTCCAATGGCCGCCAGAACCGCGCTCAGCTCACCGCTTACCCCCGCAAAGTTGAGGGCTAGGAAAAACGCCACGGTCAGGAAGATGTAGTAGAATATCTTTGCCTTAACCATGACATCCGGCCGGGCCTCCTTTCCAGAGCTGGCGATCATGTAATCCTTGGACTTCTTGGCTATGAGGTACGCGAAGTAGAAGAACCCTATCGCGAAGGCTATGTTCCCCACGGTGGTGTTCCATACCTCATAGCTCATTATGCCGAGCAGGTACAGGGCCCAGATTATTCCACCGAGCACGAACATCCGGAAGATTATATCCGCCGTGTCCTCGTTGATTATCCAGGTGAGGGTCGTCTCCTTGGATTTTCTGAGGATGAAGCGCCTCATGAGCCTGCCCAGAACTATCATGCCCGCTATTATCAGGGCGGCCTCGATCAAAGTGAAGAGTGAGACGCCTATGTCCACGGGTATCTCTGGACGGGGAACCGTTGTGTTGTTCGTTGCCATGGTCACCACCTCATCCTGAAGTTGGGGAGCGGTTCAGCCTCGTGGGTTGGCTTCAGCGTTCCGTCAGGCGGATTTCCTGTGTTGTTGACCTCGTAGATTTCCTTCGTGGTGAGTATTATCAGCGGATAATACGCCCTGTCCTCGGAGTAGAACATCACGCTGTTCCTTATCGGGAACACTATCTTTTCCACGAGCTTCCAGCTCTCCGTTGGATTGTTGATAATCAGTTTCACGATCCCCGGTGAGTCGGGTATCTCCCCGTAGAAGTCGCTAACATGATAGCGCGCTATAACCCCGATGGTTTTCTCGCCGTAGAGTGCGTATTTCTCCCTTCCGACGACGAAGCGGTCTATCTCTATATTCCCGCTCCGTACGGAGATGTCTATGGGCGCCGAGAGGTAGCCGGTCAGTTTCTCCCCGGGGGGTACGGCTATCCTCTCCGAGAGCTTTATCATCAGGAACTTCACACCGTAGCCCTCGGCGGGGGCCGGAAGAACCAGAAGATTTTCGCCGCCCCGCTTTATGAGCACGCTCACATCGTCCCTCCGATAAAGGACGGTATCCTCAGAACTCTCCACGAGGTGGATTTTCTTGTCGATGATTTTGATGAACTGGGTTTTCAGCTCGTGCTCGCCGAACATGGGTAAAAATAATGTAAGAAAAGATTTAAAGTTTGCTTACTAGCTGGCCTCTTCGAGCTTTATATCGATAAGCTTTGCATGGACGTATATGGCCCCGCCTCCGGGCATGGTGAGCGAGGCGGTTACCTCAACGGGGAACGGAAGCTCCGGTGCAACTATCGTGCCTCCGTTGGCTTGGGCCAGCCCACCCTGGACGACGCCGTTCCATGTTACCCTGTACGTCTTGAACTCCATGCCCGCTAGGGATACATCGTCTCCTGGCTCAACTGTGTAACCCTGTCCGTTGCTGGTTAAGGTTACGTAGGTGAGCACGTCCCCGTAGATTCCGCCGTAGAAGCCTGTTGGGTAACTCCACACCATGTTGTACTGCTGGAAGTCGTCGCTTATGTAGCCACAGTTGTAGTCGCCCTCCATGTTCCCCGAATCGTCCATTGAATAGTGGCAGCTCGGTCCGGTCACCTCGATCTTAACCCAGTCCGGGCCGTTGATCATGTCGTAAACTGCCGGAACCCACAGGATTCCCGAGGTGTACTCGTCGAGGTAGTCCGGCTCAACGTAGACCGTGTAGTTGTAGGTCTCCCCACCGATGTTGAGGATGGCGTAGAGGGCATAAACGTCCTCTCCGTTGAGTTTAGTTTCGTAGTAGCCTTTTCTGATGAGCATACGGACGTGAGAGCCGCCGGAGACATGGTAGTCCGCATCGAAGGTTACCTCCTTCACAACGTACTCCTCGCCGTTTATGGTTATGGGTTTACTCGCGTCCCAGGCGAGCTGCCAGTTGTCCGATAAACCTTCGCCCGGCGTTTCAGTTGAGGTTGGAGTCTCCGTTTGGGTTTCCGTGGAAGTTCCGGTTTCCCCTGGGGATGTGCTCTGCTCTATCTCGACGTTTATTCCCTCAAACTCCTTCGATAACTTTAGGTCCTCCAGATTCAGCTTTGAGTAGTAGCTCTCGCCGCCCATCTGGCTGAACGTTCCCTCGGTCTCCACGGGTATCGGCAGCTCCGGCGCTATCTTGGCCTTTCCCTGGCCCTTAACGTTTCCGAAGGTCCAGCTCCATTCGACGTTGCTCACCTTGAAGCTCTTTCCTCCGAAGCTCACGGTTCCATCCGGCTCGATCTTGTAGTTGTACCCAATACCCATGAACGAGAAACTGTACTCGTCCGGTTTTGATAGGTCGTGCTCCTCAAGCCCGCTCCAGGCGGCGGAACTCACCATCGCCATCCAGCCCTGGATTGTGGAGCCCGATATGCCACCCATGATGGTTTCGAAATCCCCCTCGGTGTACGGGAGCTCCGAGTACTTGCCTATCGCCGCGGGGTTGCTCCAGTAGAAGTAGTTGCCGCCGTACGATGCCTCGATGACCGCGGTTGTTCCCGACATCATGGCCCCGAAGTCCGGGAAGGGGGTGAGGAAGTAGGCGTCGGTGTCCTTCGTTCTCTCCTTTATGAGTATGAGGTACTCGAGCGGCCCGTTCATGTCGGGGTCGTTCAACGGGGTTATCTTCCCGTAGTAGGCGAAGAGGTTGTACTCCCCCAGGTCCTTCTTTCCGTTGTCGTCGGAGTATATGTGAGCCTTCACGTAGCCCCTCTGCTTTATCACCTCGTAGGAGCGCTCCCCCTCGGAACTCTTGACGGTGAACGTGTACTTTATGTAGTTAATGTAGTAGCTCTGGCCGTTAATCTGGACTGGGTTGTAGGCGTCCCAGGGAGTCATCCAGGTTGAAACCCCGGACTCTCCTCCCCCGCTTGGGCTGCTGCTGGTCTCATGCGTCTCCCCACTACTCTCCTGATACGTTTCACTGGGGGAGGTTTTCTCCTCTCCCCCGCCACCGAGACAGCCGCTTGCCACTACGCCCATTAGGACAACAAGAACCAAAAACAATGCCAAACTCCTACTTTTCATGTTGACCTCCTCCTCCACAGTTTATTGGTTTTTATCATATTTAAACGTGACATTTTCTGCAGTGTAAAGCCAGAACCCCCCGGTCTCCCCCGAGACAAGCATGACCATCCCGTCGTCGCTCAGTTTTATGTATCCGAGCGAATCGCCGGGAACCTTCACGCTGAAGACCTCGTGGAGGTCCTTCAGCGAGTAGCAGTGGATTACGCCATCCTTCGAGGTAACGGCGAAGTTCTCGTTTGCGAAGTACGGGAAGCCCGGCAGGATTCCGACGTCCGTGAGGTCCCACGTGAGGACGTGGGTGTCCCCAAAGGACTCGTGCCAGAGCAGGTATCTTCCAGTGGGGATCAGAGTCCACTTGAGCAGTATCGTCTGGTCGAATGGGTAGCTCCCCTCGGCCAGTAACTTTCCGTCCTCGGAGAAAATCCTCAGCTTTCCGTTCTCGCTCACCAGCAGTTTATCGCGGTAAGCGAGTACCCTGCTCGTGTTGAACGTCAGGATTCTTCCCCCGTCCTTGAAAACGAACGCACGGTCCTTTTCCGACAGAACGACGAGCCCGGAGTCCGAGACGGACTTGAGGTCGTAATCGTCGGGGGTGAGCGTGACTTTTTCCCCGTCACAGTGGAGCTCCTGCTCCGTGGGGGATACCGTCACCAGATAGCAGACGTGGTTTCCGCTCGGTGAGCGGAGCATGTAGTCGGCAACGGCTCCCGGTCCGCCGTGTCTCTCCTCGCCGGCAAGACCGTTCCAGGAAAAGATTCTTATCCCCGCGAATCCTCCGTACGACGCCAGAACCCAGGCCTGGTCTCCGACCACTACCACGCCCGAAACCACCGGCACTATTTCGCCCTCATCCCTCCTGAGGTTCAGGGTCGTGTTGCTCCCGTCCGGCTTGACCAGGTACAGACGACCGCGGTCCCACTCTATGGCCGCCGAGAGGCTTCCGTCCGGGCTCATGTCCATGAATGGTATTCCCCCAGTGTCGGCACTCCAGACTATTTTCATGTCCCAGGTTGATGGTTCAGGGGTCGTAGTAGTTTCGGGCTGACTCGTCGACGGCTCGCTTGACGTCGTGGGGGAGGTTGATGTTCCGCCCTGGGAACCCACGCATGCACTCGCTATCACGATGAGGGAAAGAAGGAGGACAAAAACGAAACGCCTCATGAACTCACCTTCTCCAGCCTGAGGTCCTCGAGCTTGAAGTACGCGTATATGACGGTCTTCTCCCCTGTCTTGGGGTCGCTGTAGGAGTAGTGGCCGTCTCCCTCTACTAGGAGCGGAAGGTATGGCGAGAACTTGCCCTTCCCGTCCATCGAAACGCCCTCCGGTGAACCCTGGTATTTCCACTCGAAATCAACGAGTTTGAAGGTGATTCCCGAGAACGACGCGGTTCCGTCGGGTTTGGTGTTCCATGCCCAGCTGTGCCCCTGCATATCGCTCCATACGCCGCTCTGCGGGATGAGCACGTTCTTGTTCTCCCACGCGTACCAGATTCCAAAGTGCAGGGTGGCCATCCACCCCATGTACAGGTAGGTCATGTCCTCGTTTATGTCGCTCAGTATGTCCTTATCCCCCTCGAAGTAGGGCAGGAGGTCGTTTCTGTAGGGCGCTGGGCTGGTGAGGAGGAACGTTCTGTCTCCGTACTGAACCTGTATTCCGACGAACTCCCTGTCCCGTGAGGTTGGGGATAGGTAACTTATCCAGAGAACGTCCCAGGGATAGAGGAACGCCTCGCTCCTGTTGAAGACGAACCACACAGTGATTGTGAGCTTGTCCTTTAGTGATGCGGCCTTAACGGGCGTCACGACGGTAGTGTAGGCGTACGCATCGTGCTCTTTGTAGTCTATTTTGCTTCCGGTTACGGTCATTCCGTAGACGTGAACCTTGGTCTTCTCAACGCTCTTCTCGACGATATACTCGTAGGTCGGGGAGTTCTGGTCGGGCTGTACCTTGTAGTCGTACTTATAGTACGTTATGATGTACCTCTCCCCGTTGACTTCGATGGGTGCGTATTCCCAGGGATGGGCCCAGTACGCTTCCTCCGTCGGGGTGGAGGTCGTCGTGGTCGTTTCCACGGATGAAGTGGTTGTGGTTGTCTGCTCCTGGGTGGTCGTTGTCGTCTGCACCGAGGTGGATGTGGTGCTCGGTGAGGGGCTTGAACTGCTCGTTTCGGAAGGTGTTGAAGACGTTGAAGTTGACGAGGCACCGGCGGAGGTGGTTAGTGATGAGGAGCTTGTAGTCGTTCCGCCGCCCATACAGCCGCTGGCGATGACTATCCCCACAATCAGAAAGGCCAGCAAGATTGCCCCGGTTCCCTTCATACGAATCTCCTCCATCACCCGCCAAAAAAAGAAAAGCGGGTACTGCGAAATATACACCTACCTTGTACACGAATGTATTAAAAATTTTCCAAGGCTTCAAACGTCTTTGTAGCTCTAAAAGGGCCATCTGAATGTTAATACCTCTCTGAATACGCTTTTCCCAGGAGTTCAAAGAGATCGCCAGCCTCCCATCCGGCGAGTCTTCCCACGTACGCTGCCAGGTCGAAGACGTGGGGAACCTTTGATATGATTCCGATGTCGGCAGTTGCGACTGTTTCGAAGGCCTTGAGCTCGAAGTCGGGGCTTTTGACGAGCCTCACCTCGGAGTTGACCCCCTCCCGGATGAGGGCTTTCTCTGTCAGCCCCTTCACCTCCCCGCTCTTTGGAACCGCCGAGCCGTAGAAGAACACGGCCTTTTCAACGCCCAGCCCCCCGAGGGCGCGGGCGAGGTCGCTGAGGAGCCGCTCCGTGCCTTCGTTGAGCCGGTACTTTCCCTGGTACTTCAAGTCCCTCACTAGCCCGTCCTCGCAGAGTATAGCTCTTCCTTCGAGGAGCGATTCGAGTGTTATTAGGACGTTGAAGCCGTCTATCCCAATAACCTTGCCCCTGAGCTCTTCCGGCATTAGGAGCTTTCTTCCTACCTCATCTATCCATTCGTCCGAGAACACGCACCTGGCCAGGAGGTAGCGCTCACCCTTTGTCAGCCTGTAGTGGTTGGCCACGAACTCGAGGGCGTACTTCTTCCGGTAGCCCCTGTTGAGGAGGTACTTCAGGTCGCGGTACGCATCGAGGAGCATGGATAAAGAAACGGTGGAGGGTTAAATAACCTTCTCCATTACCTCGGTGCCGGTGTGTATCCTGAGCCTGACCCTCCCGCCCAGGAGGGAGCTCTTGACCTTCTTCGTCAGTATCTCGTCCACCTGGAAGATTCCGGCGGGGTGCTTCATCCATATCTCGATGAGTATCGGCTGCTCCTCGTCCCCTTCCCTTATCTCCACCCTCTCGATGGCCAGGGCCGAGACGGCGTGGATGTCGACCTTGTCCCTCTTGTGGACGAGCCTGCTCCTTCCAGCTTCCATGTCGCAGCCGTCCGCTATCGTAACGAGCGAGCCCTCTATGGTGGTGCACGGAACCGCCTCATCATGGGTGTAGATGGCGTTCAGGGTGAGCGCCTTGAGGAGGAGAGGGTCATCCGTTCCGAACTCCCTCACGAGGGCGTCTATTATCGGCTCCGCCAGGAGAACGCTGAACCCGTAGTGGTTTATCCTGTGTATCATGTTCCCGGTGTCGTGGAACAGTGCTCCGAAGGCCACTATGAACTTGCTCCAGCGGAAGGGCTTACCGAGCTTCTCAGCCGTAGTCTGGATTCCGAACTTCCTAATGATGTTCAGAAGCTCCAGTGCGCGCCTGGTCGTGAGCAGAACGTGAATTGGCCCGTGGTCGTTGAAGCCGTAGACGTTCAGCACGATGTAGTTGGTCGTCTCGAAGTAGTAGTGGTACTCCATGAAGGCCCTCTCGTAGAGCCCGTAGAGCTCCTCGTCGCCGAGGAGTTCCCTAATCTCGCCCAGCAGTTCTTCCTCCGTGTACATCTTTTCCACCCAAGGACGTGGAGAAGAGGGTGTTTTAAGGTTTTCACTCCAGCATGCCCTCGAGCTCGAGTATCTTCTTCGAGCGGAGGTAGACGACCGGGATTCCCCTCTCGCGGAGGCGTCTCTTCAGTCCCTTGTCGTTGGTGCAGACTATTACCCGCTCGTTCTTGACCGCGAAGTCGAAGATCTGGTCGTCTATGGGCCTCTCACCAAAGCGGCCTATTTCAACGACCTCAAACCTCTCCACGAGCTTTTTAGCCATTCTAATGGCCATTAGGTCCTTTCCGCGGGACTTCCTCTCTATGACCTCCAGCTCCTGGAGGACGGCGTTCGGAACGGCTATTCTGAACCTCACGTCGAGAACTCTGTTAAGTTCGCCGATTATGTCGACACCGAACTGTCCCGGAACCAGGAGAAAGTTCGTGTCCGGAATCACCAGCCATTCCCGTCTTTCAGGCATCTGCCTCACCGAAAGTTAATGGAAAAGAAGAGGGCTCACTCCCTTATGAAGCCGTAGCCTATGAGGCGCCATCTTGAGCCGACCTGCCTGCTGATGGCGACCCTGTCGCCGACCTCGGCGCAGATGGGTATCTGGAGCTTGAGCTCGACCTCGTCCCTGCCGAGCCCCGTGACGAGACCCATAGTTCTGGCCGTTCCGACGTTGAGGAGGAGAACCTCGCGCCTCTTTATCGGCTCGACCTTGAGCTCCTCTTCGGTTCCTACAACGCGCTCAAGGAGGTGAACCTCAAGCCTGAGCTCGTCCCAAACCGGTGGGAGCTTTCCGGGCTTTCCAACGACGTTTCCGGCCATCAGGTCGCCCTTGGTGAGGTACGGGTCGAGCTTGGTTCCAACTCCGACGAGTCCTCCAGGATAGGCCTCGTCCACGAACTTTCCTCCGGCCTGGAGGGAGGTTATCTCGGTGGTTATCGGCTCGTACTTTATCCTGCCGTGGTCCTCGTAGGGGACACCCGGGCGAATCTCTATCTCGTCGCCGACCTTGAGCTTGCCCTGGATTATCGAACCGCCGATGACGCCACCGACGAGCTTCTCGGGCTTGGTTCCCGGCTTGTTGACGTCGAAGCTCCTGAGAACCAGCATCTTGGGCGGCTTTTTGAGGTCGTGCTTCGGGGTTGGTATGAACTCTTCTATCGCCGCGAGGAGAACGTCAACGTTCGCGCCGTGAAGGGCCGAAATCGGGATTATCGGGGCGTTCTCAGCAACCGTCCCCTTGACGAACTCCTTTATCTCGTGGTACCTCTCGATGACCTTCTCCTTGTCCACAAGCTCAATCTTGTTGAGGGCTATGACTATGTTCCTGTTGCCGACTATCTGAAGCGCCATGAGGTGCTCCCTGGTCTGGGGCATGACACCCTCGTTTGCTGCTATGACGAGAACGGCACCGTCCATGAGGGAGGCACCTGCGAGCATCGTTGTCATGAGCGCCTCGTGGCCGGGGGCGTCTATGAACGAAACGCGCCTCTCGAAATCGGTCTCGGCGCCGCAGTACGGGCAGACTGGCGAGTTGGAGTACCTGCCGCAGCTCGGGCACTTCCTTATCTCCGCATCGGCGAAGCCTATCTTGATTGTGATTCCCCTTCTCAGCTCCTCGCTGTGGGTGTCAGTCCAGATTCCGGTTAAAGCCTTTGTGAGGGTTGTTTTACCGTGATCAACGTGACCAACCATTCCGATGTTAACCTCGGCCTGTCTAAACTCCTTCTTCTTTGCCATCTTCTCTCACCCCTAAATTTAGAGCGTTGGCCGGTTTATTAAGGTTACCTCGATGGGGAGAACTTGAGCGGGACAGAAAAGCGATAAGTTTGGGGAAAGGAGGAAGCTCAGAAGACGAGCTTCATGTTGATCTGGACGATCTCGGGGCTGATGGTGTTGCCCCTGACGGTCTTCTTCCTCCTCTCGCCCCTCTCCTTCGGCCTGAAGCCAGGGCCCTTCGAAACGAGGATCTTGACCCTCCTCGGGCCGTGGACGTCGGGCCTCATGGCGAAGCCGTCCTTGTCGGTACCACCGGTTATCCTGAGCTTGACGTTGCCCGGAATCTCCTCCCCGAAGATCTCGGTGAGGTTGAGTCCGAGCTCGCTCGCGGGAATCTCCTCTCCTATGCGCTTTCCTATGAGCTTCTCGGCTCCTTCGCCGCTTATCTCAACCTGTCTGGCTATGCCGTTCTTAGGGTTGGATATAACGAGCTTAAAGGTCGCCATTTCCTCCCACCTCCTATGTCATTAGCGGGATTCATTGGGTAAACCCCTTATCCAGTGAGCGCTGTGGTTTGGTGTTTAAAAAGTTTCCTCTAAAAATAAAATGGAAGGTCAGCCGCCGCTCATGTGGTACAGCATCTCCCAGAGCCTGACGGTGTACTCAACCGTTGGAGGGTAGCTCTGGACTATTTCGGTGATCTCCATGTTCTTGTGGAAGGTTGGGGCATCTATTGTTTTCATGTACTCTTCGAGGGCTTCTCTGTCCTTGGCCCGCCATATCGTGTAGCTTCCGCCGACGAAATTGTAGGAGGCGAGGAACTCAACATCGCCAGTGAGGGGCAGCCGTTTGAAGAAATCGGCAGCTTCCTTGGTTGCTTCGATGCTCTCTTCATCTGAATAGCGGTGGGTGACGAGGAACATCGCCATACGAACACCTCCCATGTATCAAATAAATTTCATATGTTCTTGCCAGAGAGAGCGCCGCTGGGTGAAAATGGTCGCTTGCTTCCGGGCGCTCCGCTTTAGATTCACCCAGACAGAACCTGCTGTGTGGACATTGACTTTATCATATATAAAGATTGTGACCGAATTAACTTGCTATTCAAGAAGGAAAAACTTGTAAAAATTCAGCACGTCTTCAGAGGAGAACCCTCAATCAAAACTTTTTTATACCTTAGCGCCCGTAGGCACTCCTTGAGGGGTGAGATGAATGGCAAAAGAAAGAACAACGCTTCCGCCAACCGGTGCCGGTCTCATGAGGTTCTTCGACGAGGACACCAGGGCGATAAAGATAAGCCCGAGGGGCGTCATAGCGGTTACGCTCATCTTGGTTGCCCTTGAGATACTCCTTCACGCCTTTGGAACGCAGCTCTTCGGTTAAATGAAGCTCGTCTTCTTTAATCCCCTTGCGTTCAGCTCCTCGTTGATTATCGCCCTGACCACTTCTTCCAGCTGTGTCTGGATGAGCTTGTCCACATCGTCCTTTATCTTGTCGATGTCGTGTCTGAGTCCCTCTAAGAGCCTTATGTAGTCCTTGGCCATCTCGAGCTGTCCCTCCTGCCTGACGAGCTGCTCCTTGAGGTGCTCGAAGTCCTCCTTCATCACCTGGAGCTTTCTCAGTTCTCTCTGTATCTCATCGAGCTTCTTCGTCAGCTCGTAGTTCTCCTCCTTGAGCTTCTCGATGAGCCTCTCCTTGGCCTCGAGCTCCCTAACCAGGGAGTTGTACTCCTCCGCTATCTGGTTCAGCCTCTCTATCTCCCTGAGCGGCGGGACTTTGCCGTTCCCGAGGATTATAACGTCCGGCCCAACGTTGACTATATCGCTCGGCCTTATCTTGAGCTTCTTCTCGCTGGAGAACATGCTCTGGCCCTTTCCTAGGTTCTCCACTTCCTTCATCTTGAGGATGAAGTAGAACTGGTCACCCTCAACCTCGACGTTTATGTCGGTCACAAAGCCCAGTATCTTTCCGTCCGTCAGGGATATGACGAATTTGTTGATGAGCTGGTTGGCCTTGGTTTCGCCACCCTCTACCATAAAACACCACCGTTGGGACTTATCCCTTCGCCTACTTAACTTTTCCGCCAAGGCTTATAAGGCGAAAGAACTTCATCGCTTACGGTGAGAGGGATGATAATATTCGTGGGACGTTCGAACGTTGGCAAGAGCACGCTCATCTTTCGCCTGACCGGCAAGTGGGTCAAGAGGGGCAAGAGGCCCGGAGTCACGAGGAAGCCCGTGGAGATAAACTGGCGCGGAAAGCTGGTTGTGGACATGCCCGGCTTCGGCTTCATGAGCGGCGTTCCAAAGGCGAAGCAGGAGAGGATCAAGGACGAGATAGTCCACTTCATCGAGGACAACGCCGATGACATCGAGCTGGCGGTTCTGGTGGTTGACGGCAAAGCAGCCCCGGAGATAATAGAGCGCTGGGAGAAGCGCGGGGAGATACCGATAGATGTGGAGTTCTATGCCTTCCTCCGGGAGCTGGGAATCCCGGTGATAGTCGCGGTCAACAAGATGGACAAGATAAGGAACCTCCAGAGGACGATAAACTTTCTAGCCGAGAAGTTCGGCGTTCCCTACAGCGAGGTGCCCGAGACCTTTGTTCCAATATCCGCCAAGTTCGGGAAGAACCTCCTTGAGTTGAGGAAGCTCATGGAGAAGAAGCTTAAAGAGGGCAGGAAGCGGCCCTCCGCGGAGACGAAGTCAGAGGACTTCGAGGACGATGTGGGTGATGGTCTCCTTGACGCCGTCGAGTGAGGCTATCTCCTCGAGGATATCGTCGAGCTTCGTCTTGTCGGCCTCGATGATGAGGTCTATGTCGCCGGTGACGCGGTATATCTTCTTTATCTTGAGCTCCTTGATGTGCTCGTAGACGTGCTTTCTCTTGGTGGGCTCTATCTTCACGAAGACGAAGACGTCGCCCTTCTTCTCGCCGAGAAGGTCGAGGGCCTTGTCCGTGAGGTCTATGAAGCCCCTTCCGGTCCTTATGTAGCCGAGTTCTTTAAGCACCTTGAGATGATTGCTGAGGGCCTGTCTGGTGATTCCAAGCTCCTCCGCAAGCTCGTCCTGGGTCTTCTCGACGGTGTGCACCTCTATAGTCTTTCCTTCCTCGTAGAACTTCCTGAGCAGCCTTATCTGCCTTGGGGTAAGAGTTGACCTCCCTTCCATCTCCGAAACCTCCTTTTGCAAGATTAGCGTTTACAGCTTTATTAAGCCAACTATTTTTAAGTCTTATGTCAAATTTTTTGGTTCCATGGATTATGGCCACTACCACTCTTATAAGTCTTTCCAAAAGTTAGCTTTTTAATTCCAGCCTCCTAGGAACTCACATGAACAAAGCGACCTACACGGAGGACGTTCCGCCGGACAGGTTTGAGCTCCTTGAGCGGATACTTAGCTTGGAGAGACCTGCAAAGGTCATGCTGATAGGCGCCACCGACAGTGGGAAGACGACGTTGCTAACGTTTCTAGCCAATCGGCTCATTGATGAGGGTCTCAGGGTTGCGGTGGTTGACAGCGACGTCGGCCAGAAGGGTATCCTTCCCCCCGCCACGATAAGCCTCGCCTTTCCCGAGGGTCCCTTTGAGTCAATTGGTGAACTTCAGGCATATGCCCACTACTTCATAGGCACCATAACCCCCGGGAGTTACACGGGAGAGATGGCCGTCGGGGTTAAGAGGCTGACCGACATGGCTTCAGAGGAAGCCGACGTGGTCCTCATAGACACGACCGGCTTCGTCACCGGTCCGGGCATCGAGATGAAGCGCCTCAAGGCCGAGCTCGTGAAACCAGAGCTCATCGTTTTCCTCGAGAGGAACGACGAGCTCTCCCACCTGCGGAGGCTTCTCTCCCCCTACGGGGAAGTAGCAACGTTGTCTGTCAGCGAAAAGGCGAGGGAGCATTCGAGGGGTGAGCGCAGGGAAGTCCGGAGGGAGAAGTGGAGGGCCTACTTCTCGAACGCCTCGCTCGTCGAGGTCGACCTCTCGAAGACTGTTCCCACCGGAACGGAGCTCTTCAGGGGCAGGCCGTTGACTCATGAGGAGAGGGACCTTCTCTCGGCGCTCTTTAGGTGGCTCGTCATAGCCGGCTGGAGGGGCGAGCGGTACGTCGTTGTCAAGGCCGATGTCGAGCCCGATCCCAGGCAGTACGGCCGCTCGGTAATCCATGCGGTCGATTTTGAGAGGCTGAGCAACCTCTTGGTGGGCTTCATCGACGGAAACGGACTCTGCCTAGGCGTAGGGATACTCAAGTGGATAAACTTCGGCGAGATGAAAGCACAGGTTCTGACGCCCCTCCCCCCTGAGGAAGTTGGTAGAGCGGTTGAGCTCCGCTTTGGCAGGATAAGGGTGCTTGAGACGGGCGAGGAGCTTGGCCTTCTCCGGAGGGAGGAGCTCTAGCAAAGATTTTTAAGGCAATAACCTAATCGAATTAGGTGTCCCTAATGGAACTCAAAGCCTTTGTGGAGATAACCAGGCCCCACAACTGCGTTCTTGCCGGAGTAGTGGGTGTTCTGGGTTCGATAGTCGCGGTTGGACACTTTCCGGACCTGGCCACGGCGGTTCTGGTCTTTCTGGTCGTCACCCTCGGCTGCGCGGGGGGCAACACGATAAACGACTACTTCGACTACGAGATAGATAAAATCAACCGGCCCGAGAGGCCCCTTCCCAGGGGCGCGATGGGCAGAAAAACCGCCCTCTACTACTCACTGCTCCTGCTAGCGGTCGGCCTGGCTCTTGCGTACCTCATAAACATCCGGGCGTTCATCCTGGCGATTATCGCCTACGCCGCGATGATTCTCTATGCCTGGAAGCTCAAGCCACTCCCGTTCATAGGGAACCTCGTAGTTGCTGGCCTCACCGGTGCGACGCCGCTCTACGGAGCCCTCGCCGTTGAACACATCGGCCTGGCCGGCTACCTCGCGCTCTGTGCCTTTCTGGTAAACGTTGCCAGGGAGGTTATAAAGGACATCGAGGACGTTGAGGGCGACGTTGCCAAGGGCGCCAGAACGCTTCCAATAATATGGGGCGAGAAGAAGGCGGCTTACATCGGGGCCCTCTTTGCCGTTCTGACTGTGGTGGCCTCGTTCCTGCCGGTGAGGGCCGGTGTCGGCCTCGGTTATTACGCAATGGTGCCGGTTGACCTGATCATACTCTACGCCGCGTACATTATACTTAAGAACCAGGACAGGGAATCGGCACACAGGGCCCAGAAGCTGTTCAAGGTGAGCATCTTCCTGGCCGTCATGGCATTCATAATAGCCGCGATAGTGTGAGGAGGTGGAGGTATGGAGTTTAAGGATGAGCTCGTGAGAAACCTCGAATCCGAGGAGCTGTGGACTGTCATCACATTTAAAACGCCCTACGGGCCTGCAAAGACCCTTGAAAAACTCGTGGAAGCCGTTGAGGATGCGGGCTGGCGCGTTACCTTTAAGGCCAACTGGTGGACGGCCGACATTCCCTACGGTCTGGCGAGGATAGACGCCAGGAAGGGGGACAGGGAGAAGATAGTGCTCGGCAAGTGGATACTCGGGAGAAAATGCGAGCTGATAGGCCTGGAGAACATGCCGCTCGAAAAGGGACGCGACGAGTTCTTCCGCATGGTGGACAGCATAACCTCAACACTGATCCATGACCCGGTCATAAGGACGATGAGGGAGCAGTACTAGCTTTTCTCTTTTTTCAGAAAAAAGATAGGAGCCTCAAAGCGGCTCGTAGTAGCCGATCTCCGGCTCGTATATCTCGCCCTCCGCTAGGAGCTGGGTTATCGCTTCCTCGATAAGCTCCTCATCGATCTCCTTCGAGAGCTTCTTGATTATGAATTTGTGCGATAGTGCTTTGCCCTTCTCGCGGAGCAGGTCGAGGACGGCCTTCTTGGCCTTCTCAAGCTCCGGGTTCTCTGCCTTGGGTTCCTCCTCGACGACCTCCTCCTCGAAGAGGGCTTCCTCGGTGCTCCTCTGTTCGAGCATCATGGTGTAGAGCTCGTCTATGGTCATGAGCATGTCCTCGCTTACGCCCTTGTTCTTGGCTATGACCTTGGCCTTGGCGGTTATCCCGTAGCGGTCGTATATCTCGAAGGCTATCTTGGCCTTCTTGGCGTGCTCGGCCTTCTCCTTCAGCGTTTCGAAGCGGTGGAGTATCCACATGTTCGGCTCGACCTTCGCTATGCCCTCGACGAGTATCTGTTTGTCGTCGCGCCATTCCCCAACCTTTCCGATAATCTGAACCAGGTCGCCCTTCTTCACGAGGTTTATGAAGCGGGTGTTCTCCCTGAAACCGAAGACCCACATCGTTCCGGTGCCGTCGTCAATCTGGAACCTTCCGTAGCTCTCGTCCTCGCTCATCATGGGGTCTCTGACGACCGTGGCGACGACCTTAACGCGGTAGACCTTTCTGGCATCTTTCGTTATCAGGTAGTTTGGCTCGAAGTCGCCCTCGCTCTTGACGTAGTAGCCGTCTATGATGTCCTTGATGTAGACCCTGCTCGCTGGAAGGCGCTTCTTCATAGTCCCTCACCTCCGAAGAACTCTATGATGCCCTCGACTTTGGGCAGGACCTTCCTCTCAAGCTCCCTGATCTCTTCCAGTGCATCCAAGTCTGCATTGCTGAAGTCCTGGACGACCTCGCCATAGATGTGCATCCCCTCTTCGTTCCTGATGACCCTTCCGATGACCCTGACGATCTGCCCGTTCTCGGGAAGAACGTTCTCCTCGCTCTCGATGAGTATGACACCCGTTCCGTCGTCGAGCCAGAAGGTGTAATCCATCTTGTCGACCTTGAAGGCCTTCCCGATGAGCGAAACCCTGGTGTCGTCCTCCCTTATCTCCCCAATCTTTCTCTCGACGGCTGGCTTCCTGCGCCTGAACCTAACTTCCTCCATCGTCAACACCTCACACCAAATCCTTGAGGACCTCCTTCAGCTCGGCCCTCACCCTGGCGATCTCGCGCTTCGGGTCAACCTCGTCCCATCCAAAGGCCTTCAGGATGAGCCCGAGGAACTTGTCGTCCACGACGTTGCCCCTGACGATTACCTCCCTGCCGAGCAGATAGTAGTACTCCTCCTCTGCCAGCTTCCTTCCGGCTTCCCTGAGCGTCAGGCCGTTCTCGACGAGCTCCCTGAGCTTCTCGGCTATCTCCTCTGGATCCTTGCCCACCAGCTCGGCCGCATCGTCTCCGAAGAGCGTTGTCCTTATGTATCCCGTGGAATCGTCGAGGCCGAAGTCCACTATCGTTATCTTAACCGGCTGAACCTCGCCGTGCTCCGGGCATACCCAGCTGTTCGTTGCGGGGTCGTAGTCGACCTTCCTCCTGCACTGCGGGCAGGCGTCGTAGACGGTAACGCGGTAGAGCCTCGCAATCGTCCCGCGAACCTCAATGAACCGCTCGCCTCCCATCAGCTCACCTATCTTTCTCCGCTGATAGTTGTAACTCCTGACCTCCTCGATCGGGGGTATCTCCCCGGCGCGCGGGTCTTCCGGGTTGAGGATTATCCTAGTCCTGAAGTTGGCGTGCAGCTCGACGCCGTTCCGGCCCTCCCTGACGCTGGGGTCGATTATCTTGATGAGGTCTCCCGCATTGAGTTCGTTGTAATATTTGGTCACGAGGCCGTCCCACAGAACGAGTCTCGTCTTTCCGGTGGCATCGTATATTATCACGTTGGCCACCTGTCCGGTGGAGCCGTCCTTCTTCTGGTACTCCCTGGGCGGGTACTTCCTCAGAATCCTCGCCACGACGTTAACGCCGGTCATTCCCGGAACCAAGTCTGCTATGTGGAGGAGCTCCTCCTTGCCCTCAAGATTCACCCCGAGCTCCTCGGCAAGCATCAACGCCGCCGCGTGCTCGGAGATTCCCTCGCGGGAGGCTATCTCCGATATTCTCTTCTCGATTTCATCCCTCGAGAGGCCCTTCTGCCCCTCGATCATCTCAATAATCTGCTCCTTCGTTAACACTCCCATAACACTCACCTTAATGGTAATGATAGCTCGGACTATTTAAACCTTTCTCCAAACTCGGTCCAAGGGGCCAATTTTCAGAAAGGAAGGGCGATTTCCTCCTCTGAAGGAAAATTGAGTGACTGAAGGGCCAAGGAATTACTCTTCGCCCTCCATAGAGGTCTCCACTTCAATCTCCTGGGGTTCTTGAGATTCTTCGCCATCCCCTTTGCCCTCGAGCTTCGCTATGAGGTCGCTGTACTCGGCGTGAACGACCTTCTTGAACGCCTCCTTTATGATGTTGGGGTCGTTCTCGGGGAAGCCGTAGAGCTCGGCGAATTTTGGAGTCGTTCCGAGGAGCTTCGTCCTCTCGTACGGCTCGGCGTATATCAGCCCCATCTCGAGGAGCTTCCTTATGTGCTCGTACGCCTGACTTCCCCTGAGCTTCACCACCTTGCTCTGCTCTATCGGCTGGAGGTAGGCTATAAGGGCCAGAGTCTTCAGTTCGCCAGTTCTCAGGTCAGGTCTCGGCATGAGGTGAACGACGCGCTGGCTGTACTCCTGCTTTACCTGCATGACGTATTTGTCCCCAAGGACTCTCACAACTTCTATCGCGCTCTTTCTCTCGGCGTACTCTGCGGCTATAAGCTCGATGAGCTTTTCGAGGTAGTCTAGCGATCTTATTCCTAGAGCCCTTGAGAGCTCCTTCACACTCAGCGGCCTTCCAGAAACGAACAGTGCAGCCTCAACAAGGGCCTTGTCCTCAAGGAGTCCCATTATTATCACCACATTGAAAATTGGGCCCCTCTCTTATAGGGTTTACCCTCCGATGAGAACGCGCTTTATGGTCAAGTAATCCTTTTTCTCCAGAGCGGTTTCGTCTACCACCACTACCAGCCTGCCATCCCTCAGTATCACGAGGTCCCTGAGCGTCCCGAGGAACTTGGTCACGGCCGTTATCCCGTTGTGTATAACAAGGTACTCTATCCCGTCGATGACCACGACGCCGGTCACTCCCCTCATCTCGGCCTCCCGGAGGTACCTCCCCGAGAGCTCCAGAATTCTGGGAAGGTTCGTTGGAGCTATCGTGTCCCTCCCGGGCAGACTTGTCAGGAAGTAGGCCTTCCATTCGTCTGGGGGAGTCAGCTCCCTGATGAACGCGAGCACGGGGTAGCCCTTGAGGTCCTCCTTTACCCTGCGGTACTCGCTGCTCGATACGAGCTCGATGCCGGGGTCTATCTCGAACCTTATCGTTCCCGTGAGGTTTATGAACTCCCTGGACAGCACCATTCGGGCCATAAAGTACGCCGCGACCACGGTCAATGCCGCGCCTATGGCGAAGCCCATCGGTGCGAACCACGTCACGGTCCTGAGGAACGGGTAATCCATCTTGTGGGCCCCAAGGATGGCGAGGGCGAATGCCGCACGCTTGGCGCTTTTGAACTTCGGATCGATGGAGGCAACGATTAGAACACCCGAGAGAACTATAAAGAAGGCAGAAACCCCGTAGGGAATTCCAACGACCGAGTTCCAGTTATCTCCAAGGAAAATGCCGTAGACCGCTGCGATGAGGGGCGGGGCTGCCCACAGGGCCGAGTATCTGAGGTTCTTCCCGAGTTCCTCGGAGAGGAATACCAGGGAGCCAAGGAACAGCAGCGAGGAGGACGTCGCCTCGGTCAACGCGGCGAACTGGAGAATCCCGAGGGCATCGGCCACTATGCTCATGGCCGCCACGAGCCAGGCGATGGCCCAGATGAACGCGGATTTTCGTCGTGACTGTATGTAGACCATTAGAAGTACCGCCGAAACGGCGAACTTGGCCGAGAGGCTCAGGGCCTGGCCTACCATTAGGAGAGTGGTGTTCATCTTGACCCTCCTGGTGCGTCCGGCTGTTAACTTGTGTTCTGCATGTATAAAAAGCTTTGGCTACTCTGTGGGGGCCAGGGCGTGAGTGTGGACTCCGAGGCGACCGTAATCTTTATAAACCCAACTCGAAAGGTTAACAGCGGTGCGGCGGTCATAGCGGCGGGGTCACACCCGGTCTCGTTTCGACCCCGGAAGTTAAGCCCGCCAGCGATCCCGGGTGTACTGTCCTCCGGGAGGGGACGGGAAACCGGGGACGCCGCCGGCCACTCAAACGCCCGGGTGGTGTAGCCAGGCCCATCATACGGGACTGTCACTCCCGTGACTCGGGTTCAAATCCCGACCCGGGCGCCATACAACCCTTTCTAACGAAAGCGTTGACGGAAAGAGCGCGTGCAATTCTAAAAATGCTTGTCTTCTAAGTGGTTTACGCTCCAATTGCCACTCTAATAGCGTTTCACTCTCTCAAGGCGTTCAAAGAACGCCAGAATAATCGTGAAACCTGATTAATGGATTGTTTCGAAGTTAAACCCTTGTTCCCAGTAAGTCCAGAGTGCACGCGTTAGGTTCCAGCCAACTTGACAAAAAGGGAATATTTTGGTCAAACTTTGCAGAGCAAAGTTTGCTTTTCTGGCGAAAAGTTTGATCAAAAGGTCGTGATTCCTTTTGAGTGGTCGGGTTCTTAGTGGATTTTTGTTTTAGTGGTTGAATTGTACGTTGGATTCATGTCAAAAGACGTTTTTAGCGGGTTCGACTTCAACCCGCGCTCCAAAGGAGCGCTAAAAAGCTTGAACCCATTGAAGTGCATCTTCCAGATGATGAATCCCAATCAAAACTGCCAACTCAAGTGAAAACCCGCCCAAACAGCAATCCACGAAGGAATCACAAACTTTGATGAAACTTTGCGCAGGCAAAAGTTTCGGGGCAAAGCTTATAAAATCTCTCCGCCGTTATCCCATCGGGCGTGGGCCGGTAGCTCAGCCTGGTTAGAGCGCGGGGCTTTTAACCCCGTGGCCGCGGGTTCGAATCCCGTCCGGCCCGCCATAACAACCCTTTGCTTCGCATGTTGAGACTTTTGTCTCAACACGTCGGGAAGCTTCGCTTCCCACGAAGCGTTGACGGAAAGAATGAGTGCTCTTCTAAAAATGCCTGTTTTCAATCGGCTCTCTTCAACTGTCAGATTATAGGGTTTCACTTTCCACAAAGCGTCCAAAGGACGCCAGAATATGAGCGAAACTACCTAACTTTCGGAGTTTTAAAGTTGAACCCTGTTCCAAGGGCAGTTTTTGTAGTGCACTCTCTTGTTCTCTGGTAGTTCAGCAGGAAGGAAGACTTTTCTGGAGTTAGGTTTGGAGGAATCACGCTGCTAAAGAACGCTCTTTGAAAAGAGCTACTAACCTTGATGAAACTTCACTCAGGCAAAGTTTCCTGTGGTGCGAAAACTACTTAAACATTTTTGGTCAACCTAACGACAGGTGAGGTCGTTGGAGGTAAGCAAGAGGGAAGAGGAATATCTCGAGACCATGTACATCCTTCACAAGAACAAAGGGGTCATCCGCGTCAAGGACATCGCCAAGATGATGCGCGTCAAGCCGCCCAGCGTCGTCGATGCCCTGAAGAAGCTCTCTGAGAAGGGTCTGGTGGAGTACGAGAAGTACGATAGGATTCTGCTGACTGACGCGGGCAGGGATATAGCGGAGGCAACGTATTCAAAGCACCTGCTCCTCACGCAGTTCTTCATTGACATCCTCGGCATTCCGCCTGAGATAGCCGAGCACGACGCCTGTCAGTTCGAGCACTACGTCAGCGAGATAACCGTACAGAGGATAAGGGAGTTCGCCCAGTACATACAGGAGCAGTGTCCCTACGTCCTCAAGCAGTTCATCAAGGAGAAGCTGGCCGAGAACGCCGAGTCCAAGTGATTCTCAAACTTTTGCTGTTCTCTTTGGAATGATAAAGAAAAGTGGAATCAGAAGACCCCGCCGAGGTAGGCGAAGTACGCCACGAATATCAGGGACAGAACGTACATGAGCGGGTGTATCTCTTCCCTTCTGCCGCTGAAGAGCTTGAGTATCGTGTAGCTGATGAAGCCTATGCCTATCCCGTCGGCTATCGAGTACGTGTAAGGTATGGTTATGAGCACGAGGAAGGCCGGAATCGCCTCGGTGTGGTCCGTGAAGTTCACTTCCTTGATGGCGCTGAGCATGTAGTAACCCACTATAACGAGGGCCGGGGCTGTTGCAAAGGCCGGAATCGCCCCCGCCAGCGGTGCTATGAAGAGGCCTATGCCGAGGAAGAGCAGACCGGTGACGAGTGCCGTCATTCCAGTCCTTCCGCCCTCCTCTATTCCGGCCGCGCTCTCGATGTAGGTCGTGACCGTTGAGGTTCCGAGGACGGCTCCGACGGTCGTGCCTATTGCATCCGTGAGGAGTATCTTCTCGGCGTCGGGGACTTTGCCCTCCTTGGTCAGGAAACCAGCTTTGGCGCTCAGGCCCGTAACCGTTCCCAGCGTGTCGAAGAAGTCCACCATGAAGAAGGCGAATATAACTCCTATCGCACCGACGTTGAGGAGACCCTGAAGGTCCATCTGCATGAAGGTGTAGCTGATGTCAGGGGTTGAGAACAGGTGCTCGGGCCAGGGGGCCAGACCGGTAATCCAGCCGATGACGCTGGTGACTATGATGGAGATGAGCAGCGAGCCCTTGACGCGGAGCGCGATGAGAATCATCGTCAGAAACAGGCCGAAGAAGAAGAGCAGTATCTCCCCGCTGGTCAGCGCGGAGGTGTTGAGACCGGTGAACTGAAGCACCCCAGCGTCGTTCACGACCGCCGTGAGGAGACCCACGTCGTTGAGACCTATGAAGGTCAGGAAGAGACCTATACCTGCTCCGATCGCGTACTTCTGGCTTATGGGTATCGCGTGGATTATCGCGCTCCTCACCTTGGTAACGCTGAGGACTATGAACACCAGACCCTCCACGAAGACCGCCGCGAGGGCTACTCTCCAGTCGTAGCCCATACCCAGGACGACGCTGTAGGCGAAGTAGGCGTTCAGTCCCATTCCCGGCGCGAGGGCGAAGGGCTTCTTGGCGTAAATTCCCATGAGAATCGTTGCAAGCCCCGCGGCGAGGGCCGTGACGGCGACGAGCGAGTTAAAGGCCTCCTTACCCATGGCATCGCTGAGGATCGCCGGGTTCACGAAGAGAATGTACGCCATGGTCATGAATGTCGTCATTCCTGCGAGCACTTCGGTCTTCATATCAGTGCCGTACCTCTCAAACTCGAAGTAGTTCTCGAACCATCCCATGAGCTTCACCCCTTGGATTGACTGATTTTTGCTAATAACTTAGTTTTTTAAAGGTTTTTTTGACAGAAAAATGTTGAAGAAAGGCCGAAAGAAAAATTGCACTTGGATGGCCTAATCCAGCACCGAGAAGCTCCTAACCTCCACATCTACCCGCTCGGGCATCGCCTCAACGCCGAAGGGCAGCTCGTCGAGGAAGCGCTCCGCGAGGATTACCTCACCCCCAACCCCGAGCCTCAGCCTTATCCTGCCGGGCAGGAGTTCGTAGTCAATGATTTCAGCGGTATCGCCGGGTTTTACGTAGACGCTTTCTGGCCTGAAGAATACCCTCACTTTCCCATTTCTTCCGACGTCGAAGCACAGCCCTCCAAGGCAGGCCCTACCGTTCTCGGCTTTAAGCTCCAGTATGTTGCTCAAACCCAGAAAGCGCGCCACGAACTCGGTCTTTGGGCGGTAGTAGAGCTCCAGCGGTTTTCCAACCTGCTCAATGTGGCCGACGTTCATGACTGCAATTCTATCGCTTATTGCCATTGCCTCCTCCTGGTCGTGGGTGACGTATATCGTCGTTATGCCGAGCTCGCGCTGGATTCTCTTTATCTCTCCCCTAAGCCTTTCCCTTATCTTGGCGTCGAGGTTGCTGAGGGGCTCGTCGAGGAGAAGAACCTCCGGCTCGACGACCAGGGCCCTCGCGAGGGCAACACGCTGCTGCTGGCCGCCGCTCAGCTGCTCCGGATAGCGGTTTTCGAGGCCCTCCAGACCGACCAGCTCAAGCGCCCACCTTACCATCCTCTCTATCTCCGCCCTTGGAAGCCTCTTCATCTCAAGGCCGAAGGCGATGTTCTTGAAGACCGTCATGTGGGGAAACAGCGCGTAGTCCTGGAAGACTATGCCTATCCCGCGCTCGTAGGGCGGTAAATCGTTCACCCTCCTTCCGTCGAAGAGTATCTCTCCCCTCTCCGGCTTTTCAAAGCCCGCTATCATCCTCAGCGTCGTCGTCTTTCCGCAGCCGCTCGGCCCGAGGAGCGTGAGAAACTCACCGTCCTTGACGTCGAGCTCGCTTATCTCAAGCCGGAAATCCTCCCACTCCTTGAGGACTCCCTTCAGTTCCACCCTCACCATACTTCCTCACCTACCCTCTCGATTATCAGGAAGCTGAGCGTTGAGACGGCCATAAGAAGAACCGCCAGGGCCGAGGCCGAGCCGAACTGCCTCGCCCCGAGGAACTTGTATATGGCCACGGTCATGGTGGTGTACTCTGGTTTGGCCAGCATGTAGGTCGCTCCCAGCTCCGCTATGCTTATGGCGAAGGCGAATATCGCGCCAACGATGACTCCACCCAGGGCCAGCGGAAGCTCCACCCTCAGGAAGGCCTTCCACTCCTTGGCTCCCAGGCTCAGCGCCGCCTCCCAGAGGTTCGGCCGTATCTTCTTCAGGGACGTTGAAACGGCACGGAGCACGAAGGGATAAGCTATGACGGTGTGGGCGGCTATGATTATCCAGGCGGTGAAGTAGAGGGGCGTGGTGTGGAAGACCCTTATGTATCCCAGACCGAGGGTTATGGCAGAGCTAGCCAGCGGGAGCATCACCAGGACGTCGAAGAGCCTCTTTCCCCTGAAGTTCCACCGGTGGAGGGCGTAGGCTATTGGAAGTGCCACGAGAACAGACAGGAATATCGTCGCCAGACCGAATGTGAGTGAGTTCCTTACCGCGTCAAGCGTTGTCGCCCCGAACATCGGGTTGTACTCGGTCGAGAATATTCTCCTGTACCATTCGAGGCTCCAGGCATCGTTGAAGCGCAGGGAGTCGTAGAGGACAGCCAGTAGCGGGGAGACTATGAAGAGGAAGACGATTAGGGAGTATATTCCAACGAGCAGGCCCTTGAGGCTCAGCCAGTCACGCCTCGTGAAGGGCCGGGGCCTTCTAAACACGCGCTGCTCCTCGCGCTTGGCGTAGGCATCGAGCGCCCTCAGGTAGAGGTACATGAAGCCCATGCTGAGGATTATCTGGATTATGGCCAGCGCCGAGCCGGTCTTGAAGTCAAGGAGCACCATTATCGAGGTGAAGATGTCCACCTCTATCGTGGCGTACTGGTAACCGCCGATGATGAGCGGAATCGAGAAGCTCAGGAAGCAGAACACGAAGGTGAGCATCGCGGAGGCAAAAATCGCCGGGGAGATCATCGGCAGGGTAACTTTCCTGAAGAGCGTCCAGCCTTTGGCTCCGAGTGCCATCGCGGCCTCCTCGTAGTGGGGGTTTACGCGTTGCCACAGCGACGAGACCATGCGGATAACTATCGGGAAGTTGTAGAAGGCATGGGCGAGGAGAATGCCCTTCCAGGAGTAGATTATGCCCAGATCGCGGCCGATGAGCCCGGTTATGAAGCCGCTCTTTCCGAAGAGGAGTATGTAGCCCAATGCGACCATCACGCTGGGCATGACGAACGGGACTGTTAAGACCGCCTTTATGGTGCCCTTCCCCGGAAAGTCGTACTTGGCGAATATGTACGCCCCCGGAAGGCCGAGTGCCAGGGTAAGGAGGGTTGAGGCTATCGCCTGCCCTATCGTGAAGAGGATGACCCTCCTGTGGTAGTCGTTGGCCAGAACGGCGGAGAGGTGTTTGAGGGTGAGGCCGTTCTCCCAGAGGCCGGTTTTTAGAATACTGACTAACGGGACGTAGAAGAAGACCACGAGGAAGGCCAGAGGGATGAGCAGGAAGAGCTTTGAGAGCCTTGACCCCATGGTGACAACTCGGTTTTAGAGGTTTATAAGAGTTGATTGGGCAAGGTTGTTAAGTCCAGCATGCTATTTATCACCGGTGATACCATGAAGGCTCCCGAGCTGGGAATAAGGATTGGGCTTCACCCTCACGGAAAAAGGAACTCAATAGCGGATTTGGGCGTTAAAGCCGGCCACTCAACGATAATCGAGGGGGATGACATCAGAACCGGGGTTACCGTTCTGCTTCCTCCCGTCAAGAACCCATACAGGGAGAGGCTTTTCTCAGCCACCTTCGTCATGAACGGCTTCTCCAAGCCGATAGGCTTCGTTCAGGTCGATGAGCTGGGCTACATCGAGACGCCGGTAGCGTTGACCAACACGCTGAGCGTCTATACGGTCGCTAACGCTATGGTCAAGCACATGATTGAGCTGAACCCCGATTTGAAGAGCGTTTCCCCAGTCGTCATGGAATGCAACGATTCTTACCTAAACGACATCAGAAAGATGGCCGTTCGAGATGACCACTACTTCGAGGCCGTCAAAAACGCGAAACTCGACTTCGAAGAAGGCTCGGTTGGTGCCGGCACCGGAATGAGCGCCTTCGAGTTCAAGGGCGGGATAGGGTCATCGTCGAGGGTCGTCGAAATCGGCGGCGAGGAGTATGCGGTTGCATCCCTCGTTTTAGCGAACTTCGGCAGGAGGGAGGACCTGACGGTAGCAGGGGTCCCCGTTGGCCTTGAGCTGAAGGACTATCCGGGCAGGGGAACCTCCGGAAGGGGGAGCATCTCGATGGTGGTTGCCACGAACGCGCCTCTGACAGCGAGGCAGCTGAGAAGGCTGGGGAAGAGGGCGGTTGTCGGGCTCGCGAGAACCGGGGGCTACGCCTACCACGGGAGCGGCGACGTGGTTCTGGCATTCTCCACCGCCCAGACCGTTCCGCTGGATAAGGAGGCCCATCTGCTCAGCTTCCTTCCCGACAACGCTCTGAGCCCGCTCTTTAGGGCAGCCGCCGAAGCCACTGAGGAGGCTGTAATCAACGCGCTCCTGCAGGCCAGAACCATCGAGGGAAACGGGCACGTGAGGTACGCCCTTCCGGTTGATAGGCTCCTCGAAATCATGGAAAGATACGGGAGGATTGAGAGGGCTTAAACCCGTATCTCCTCGTATTTCTTCTTCATCAGAATTGCATCGCCCTCGATGTTCGGGCTCTCGCTTATGACTACGCCCTTGACCCTGAACTCCTTGAGAACCCTCAGCAGGTCTTCCCAGTTCATGTCGCTCTCCTGGAGGTTCAGGTGGTTCCTCTCGCCCTTCGAGGTGTAGTTTATGCCGCTTATGTGGATGTGCATGTTGTCCAGGGCTTCCCTTCCGAGCCTGTCCTCCATCAGGGAGAGCATCTCGCGCCACTCCTCGGCGGTGTTGCACTCTCCGGCGTGCCTCGCATGGGCGTGGGCGAAGTCTATCGTCGGCAGAACCATCTCGACCTCTTCGCTCAGCCTCACCAGCTCTCTCAGGTCTCCGAACTGGGTCGGCTTGCCTGTCAGCTCTGGCCTTATCCACACCTCTATCCCTCTGTCCTGGAGACTGCTCACTATATCCTTGATCTCGCCCTTTATCCTCTGGTAGACCTTCTCCGGGTCCTGCTTGAGGTAGTAGCCGGCGTGGAAAACAACGCTCCATCCGCCCGCGTCGTACAGGCGCTCGGCGCTCTGGATTATCCTCTTCTTGCTGGCCTCGACCTTGGCCTTCTCAGCCGCGTTCAAGTTGATGTAGTACGGCGCGTGGGCGGTCAGGAGAACGTCGTGCTTCTTCGCCACGTACTTTACCTTCTTGGCCAGCTCCGGCCTCAGATTAACGCCCCTGACGAACTCAAGCTCCATCGCATCGAGGCCAAGGTTTCTCACGTGGGCTATCCCGTCTATAGTTGAGCGCTTTGGGGTTGATATTGGTATTCCGGCCGTTCCGAATCGAAGTCTGTCCACCTTGAACATGCTCACCACCCAAAAGAATTAGGGAAGCCTAATTCATAAACCTATCGTTCTATCGATTCGCCGAGTATCTCCTCGAGCCTCGCCAGACTCTCGTCCAGCTCCCTCTCCAGGTGCTCAAGCTGGCGTCTGAGCTTCCGTATCTCGGCCTCCTTCTCCTCGATGAGCCTCTGAATCTCCCATATTTCCTTCTTCCTGGCCTCTCCATCCGCCAGAATCTTGTCCCTCTTCCTTTCGAGTTCGGAGAGTTTCTCCCTCTCCCTTTCGATGGCCTCTGCCCTCTCTTTGAGGTTCTCTATCAGCCACTGGGCGGTTTTCCTGTACTTGCCGTCGAGCCTGGGGTATATCCTCTGGAGCAGGGAAATGAACTCGTCCGGCTTTCTAAGGGCCACGGAACTGTCCCTTACGAGTTCGTCCGCTATCGGCTCGTGGAGGCGCATCCGCTTTATCGGCTTCTGGAGCTTTGAGACCTTCGAGCGAACCTCCATTTCGGCAGTTCGGAGCGAGGAGGAGAGACTTTTTATGTTCTCCTCAAGCTCCCCAAATCCATGCTCTCGGTAGAATTCATCCAGTTCTCCTTCCTTCTCCTTCAGCTTCTTCTCCAGCTCCAGCTTCTCCTTCTCCGCGGTGGCAATGCTCTCTCTAGTCTTCTCCTCTTCCGTGATGAGCTCCCTGAGTCTGAGGTCGGGCAGGCCTTTTCTACCCAGCTCGTTGTAGTATTTCACGTACTCCTCGTTGAGCTCCTTCAACAGGCGGTTGATGGCGTAGACGTCCCTCTCGAAGATTATGAGGAGGTACTTCCCGTGTCCCACGTGAAGCTTGGCTAAGTCTGGAAGGCGCTTCCCGAGGTCGTCCATGTTCTCTATGCTGGCCAGCGCGTTCCTCAGTGCCGTGACGTAGTTCTTCTTCTCCGCGGTCACGATTTTCTTTATATTCTCGTCCACGTTCTTGGGAACGTCCTTCTTCTCCAGGGAGTCTATTTTCTTTAGAATCTCCCGGATTTTCTTCTCGAGGTGTTTGTTGTACTTCTTTCTGACCTTCTCGACCTCTTTCTCGGCCTTCTTTCTCCTCTTTTCGTACTCATCAAGTGCTCGTTCCAGTCTCAACTCTCTCCCATCCCCTAACTTTTCCTCTCATGTAGATTCCAACGAGAACGGCCACCGCCACGTCCGCGAGGGCGAGCAGGAACTTCGCGAAGACGTCTATGTCGGATATCGTGAGTATGGCCATCGCGTACCTGGTCGTCAGGTCGATGGTTATCCAGAGCGCGGGCATCAGGAGGAGCGCCGAGACGTAGTACCAGATGTGGTAGTCCTTCCGAAGGTACGCCTGTATGCTCTTTCCCATTATCATCACGGAGATTCCGATTATCAGCGGGGCCGCTATGGCGTTTATGTAGATGAGCGTTGCCAGGAGCGGCGTTCCGGGCCAGCCGCCGATTATCTCCTTCGCGTACTCCTCCAGTCTGAAGTAGGCGTTTATGGCGCCTCCGCCGATTATGAGGGCGCCCGCGATGACTGATATAACGAAGATGAACTGCTTCGCTATGGTCTCCCTGAAGTTGAAGCGGAAGCCCTTGGTGAAGAAGTAACCGCCGATGAAGAGGAGTATCGTGCCGGTTATCGTCGCGGAGATTATCTTCACACTCTCGGGATACCAGACCCCTATCAGCCTCGCGATTCCATAGAGTAGGAGTATCATTCCCGGGATTCCGAGGACTACCTTTGCGACCTCCGGATCGCTGAGTATCTCCCTCAGGTAGCGGTAGATGATGTAGTAGGTCGTCTCTATGCCCTCGCTCTGTTTGACGACTACCCTGTGGGAGCTTATTATCGGCACCTTCGAGGTTATTATCGGGAATATCTGCTCGTCCTCGGCGCCGTCGGTGACGGTGATGACGCCATCCGCCGGAAACCTCTCAAGGACGAGCTCCAGCTGCCTGGCGAGCTCCAGGTCGCTCTTGACGCCCACCTTAGGGTGTCCGGTTATCAGGGCCACCTGAACGTCTTCGAACTCGCCGCTCTCCTTCAGCCCATCGTAGAGCTTAACCGCGGCGTAAACGACGTTGGCGTCGCTGTCCTCGGGATCGGCCAGGCTGAGCTTGAGGGCTGCATCTACGCAGGCGTCTCGTCCTATCACCGGCCCCTCAACGCCGGCCTTCTGTCCAAAATCATCATCGCGGTCTATAGCGAGAATCAGTGCTTTGATCTCAACCACCCCTCGCCTTTTCGAGGACTGATTTCACCTTGTCCTCCATGCGAACGCGCTTATCGCGTCTGTCGTCGATCCTTACGGTCGTTGAAACCCTCGAAGCGCCGAGTTTGAACATCAGCTCGTGCGCCTCCTCGATTATATCGAAAGCTTCCCTCACGGTCGGAACCTCTATTATGGTTGCCATCGGTGTCAATTGGTATTTAACACCCTTCCTCTCTAAAAGCTTTACCACCTCGGCGACGTACCTGCTCAGACTTCTCTCTCCGAGGGGGACGATGACGAACTCAGCGATCACCACTTTCGACACCCGACTTAACTTCCTTCGGCAATTTTTTAAGCTTTGCGGGAAAGGTAAATAACCCTTCTCACCGTAGGAACGACGGGTGAGGACGATGTACAAAATCAAGGATGAGTGGGGAGAATTCCTCGTCAGGCTCGCGAGGAGGGCGATAGAGGAGTACTTTAGAAACGGGAGAACGATAAAGCCTCCCGAGGATACCCCTCCGGAGCTGTGGGAGAAGATGGGCGTCTTCGTGACCATTAACAAGCGCCATGCACCGCCCCAGATGGCCCTTCGCGGGTGCATTGGATTTCCCCTTCCGGTATATCCGCTCGTCGAAGCCACGATAAAGGCGGCCATCTACGCCGCCGTTGACGATCCGCGCTTCCCGCCCGTGAGGGAGAGTGAGCTGAACGACCTGGTTATCGAGGTGAGCGTTCTGACGCCCCCTGAGCCGATTGAAGGACCTCCGGAGGAAAGGCCGAAGAAGATAAAGGTTGGCCGCGATGGGTTGATAATTGAGAAGGGCATCTACTCTGGCCTATTGCTCCCGCAGGTGCCGATAGAGTGGGGCTGGGACGAGGAGGAGTTTCTGGCCCAGACCTGCTGGAAGGCCGGCCTTCCGCCCGACTGCTGGCTCGATGAGAGCACGAAGGTCTACCGCTTCACCGCGGAGATATTCGAGGAGGAGAAACCCGGAGGACCGGTCAAGAGGAAGCCGCTGTGAGCGGTTTTCGAAATTTTTTCGAAAAATTTCCGGAATTTCTTGAAAATATTTAAATAGTTTCATGACATACATCAAACCAAGGTGAGGTGGAGTGGAGACACGAAACTTCCTCTGGGTTATGGCGCTCTTTTTGGTTTTCGTGGTTTCATCTCCTCCCACGGGGGCGGTCTACGGGAGCGTCATCACGAGGGACGCCACGGATGAGGCGAACGCGATTCTAAACTCCAACTTCAGGAATTCGCTCGTCAGTGCGGAGTTCAAGGGGGTTGAAGAGCAGATTTTGGTGACCACAAAGCCGCTACTCGGTTTCCCGATTGAGGGGGACTCCTATGTAATTCTGAGCTCCGGTGATGCGAGATACGTTACAGCGGGTGCTGACTACGATGTTGAGAATGTTAGTGGGATACACGTTGAGGACGGTCAACCTGTTACGGGCCAGGATGCATACGACGTTGTGCGGTTGACCTTAACCCTTAGGGTCCCACGCGGTGCAAGGGTATTATCTTTTAAGTGGAGAATGGTCTCGGATGATTACCCCCCCTACAACGATTACTTCTACGCCTATGTCGAGCTTCCTGATGGGACAAGAAAAGTCGCTGCAACGCTTCCCAATGGAAGTATCCCCTATATTACCGCGGCCGTGCCGTATTTCCAAGATGTAAACAACCAGGATGGCGTGGTTCTTGATAATATGACCCCTATCTATACAGCTAGTGTGGACGTCTCCCAGTACGGAGGCGAGGAGATAACCCTTGTTCTAGAAGTCGCTGATGCCAGTGACGATATTGAAGATACCGCGGTTCTCATAGACGACGTCAAGTTCGACGTTCCCCAGTCGTTCTTCGTGTACAACCGCATGATGGTCATCGCCCAGGTATGGACGATGTACTTCTTCAAGCTTCACGACGAGTTCGATGAGATATACGCCAACGCAAGTGCCGCCGGGGTTGACAACGACACCCTTTCGCTGGCGAAGGAACTCCACGAGAACGCAACCCAGATGATAATGGAAGCCTGGGACACGGACAACCTCGACGACATAAAGCTCCGCGTCTGGGGGGCCATACCGACGTATCCAAAGATGCACCTCGTCAGAAAGGCTTACGTTACCGAGAAGGACGCCATCAACGTGCTCATTGAGGCCATGAAGGAACTTGGGGGCGGTTAATCCGCCCTTCTCAATTTTGCGATAAAAAAGCTGTTGCAGTCGTGCCTGTGCGTCCACGCTCTGAAAACCCTATCGCCGAGTTCAAGGAAGCCCTTGTCTCCCCAGTCGAAGGGATAGTTTATCAGTTCAAGCCCAACCCTCTCAATCGCGAAGAGTACGTTCTCCTCGTCCTCGTCGATCCTTATCGAGCACGTCGAGTAGGTCATCTCCCCGCCTTCCCTAAGGTTCTCGTATGCGTTGCGGAGCATGTTCCTCTGGACGTTTACGATGCGCTTGATCTTGTTCTCATCGAAGCGCCACTTCACTTCCGGGAACTGCCGGTAGGTTCCGGAGCTTGAGCACGGCGCGTCGAGGATGATCCTGTCGAACTTGGCCTTGTCTTTAAAGCTCTGGCCGTCGGCATGGACGAGCTTGACGTTCTTGATTCCGAGGAGTTTCATCTTCTCTCTCATGCGCATGAGCCTGTCGTAGGAGTAGTCGACCGCGATTATCTCGCCTTTGTTCTCCATCAGCGCCGCCGCGTGGAAGGTCTTGCTCCCGGGGGCTGCCGCCAGGTCGAGAACCCTCTCGCCGGGTTCGGGAGCCAGTACGTGGGCGACGTAGGCAGAGGCTAAATCCTGGATAACGAACTTCCCTTCCCTGTACCAGTCGAGCCTCGTTACCGGAGTTTTATATTCGAGGACCTTCAGGACGTCCGGAACGGGAGTTAAGGCCGTCCTCACGCCTTTCTCCTCGAGGTAGTCCCTCAGCGAGTCCACGTCCGTCTTAAGGGTGTTTGCTCTGACGTAGTACCTCTGCGGCCTGTTGTTGCTCAGGAGTAACCTAACCGCCTCATCGTAGCCCAAAAGCTCCACCGCGTACTCGACGTACCAGCGGGGATGAGAGAAGCGGACGGAGAGCCACTCGATTCTATCCCTCTCCTTGAGCCTCTTTAGGGCACTTTCAACGTCGAACCTCTCTATTGAGTGCATGAGCGCGTTGACGAACTTGGCGCGGGAGAAATCAAAGTGCTCCTTAACGACCCTGATTATTGAGTCCGTGGCCACCGCCGGCGGCACTTTCCTGAAGTGGATTTCGAAGGTGCCTATCCTCAGAAGGTTGGCCAGGTATGGGTCCAGGTCTTCGACCCTCGAACCCTTGAGGACGGAGTTGATTATGAAGTCTATCTTCGCCCTCCACTTCTCTATCTCGAAGACGTAGGCATGAGCCAATCCCCGCGCCTTGTCCCGGTCTCTACCCGACACCCTCTTGAAGACCCTCTCAAGGGCGTGCTTCGATGAGAGCTCGCGCTCCTCAACCAAGCTTAACGCGTCCGCCACCACTTCCTGAAAGCTCACGCGGTAAAACAGCTCCATGGACGGGGCTTTGCGGGGGAGTTTAAAAAGGTGGTGGTGAGGTTTATTAGCTCCCACGTCGATAATCCCACAGGTGTTGGTTATGATCCTCGATACCGACTACATCACCGAGGATGGGAAGCCCGTCATAAGGATATTCAAGAAGGAAAACGGCGAGTTCAAGATAGAATACGACCGTGAGTTCGAGCCCTACATCTACGCCCTCCTGAAGGACGATTCTGCCATAGAGGACGTCAAGAAGATAACCGCCGGGCGACACGGCAAGGTCGTTAAGGTGAAGCGCGCCGAGAAGGTGAAGAAGAAGTTCCTCGGCAGGCCCCTGGAGGTCTGGGTTCTCTACTTCACCCACCCCCAGGACGTCCCGGCGATAAGGGACGAGATACGAAAGCATCCTGCCGTCGTTGACATCTACGAATACGACATACCATTCGCCAAGCGCTACCTCATAGACAAGAACCTCGTCCCGATGGAGGGCGACGAGGAGCTCAAGCTGCTCTCCTTCGACATCGAGACGCTCTACCACGAGGGCGAGGAGTTCGGAACAGGGCCAATTCTCATGATAAGCTACGCCGACGAGGGCGAAGCGAGGGTCATAACGTGGAAAAAGATAGACCTCCCCTACGTTGACGTCGTCTCCACCGAGAAGGAGATGATAAAGCGCTTCCTCAAGGTTGTAAAGGAGAAGGATCCAGATGTTCTCATAACCTACAACGGCGACAACTTCGACTTCACCTACCTCAAGAAGCGGTGCGAGAAGCTTGGGATAAAGTTCACTCTCGGGAGAGATGGGAGCGAGCCCAAAATACAGCGCATGGGAGACAGGTTTGCGGTCGAGGTGAAGGGGAGGATCCACTTCGACCTGTACCCCGTCATAAGGAGGACGATAAACCTTCCAACCTACACTCTTGAGGCCGTCTATGAGGCCGTCTTCGGAAAGCCGAAGGAGAAGGTCTACCCGGAGGAGATAACCAGGGCCTGGGAGACCGGTGAGGGACTCGAAAGGGTCGCGCACTACTCCATGGAGGACGCGAAGGTCACCTTTGAACTCGGTAGGGAGTTCTTCCCGATGGAGGCCCAGCTCTCAAGGCTGATAGGCCAGAGCCTTTGGGACGTCTCCCGCTCAAGCACCGGCAACCTCGTGGAGTGGTTCCTCCTGAGGAAGGCCTACGAGAGGAACGAGCTCGCCCCAAACAAGCCCGACGAGCGGGAACTTGCGAGACGGCGTGGGGGCTACGCGGGTGGATACGTTAAGGAGCCGGAGCGTGGACTGTGGGACAACATAGTCTACCTGGACTTCCGCAGCCTGTACCCCTCGATCATCATCACCCACAACGTCTCTCCGGACACCCTAAACCGCGAGGGCTGTAAAGAGTACGACAGGGCTCCCCAGGTAGGTCATAAGTTCTGTAAGGACGTCCCGGGCTTCATCCCGAGCCTTTTGGGTTCCCTTCTCGATGAGAGACAGAAGATAAAGAAGAGGATGAAGGCCAGCATAGACCCGCTGGAGAAGAAGCTCCTCGATTACAGGCAGAGGGCTATCAAGATCCTTGCCAACAGCTTCTACGGCTACTACGGCTACGCCCGCTCCCGCTGGTACTGCAAGGAGTGCGCCGAGAGCGTTACAGCTTGGGGCAGGGACTACATCGAGATGGTGATCCGCGAGCTGGAGGAGAAGTTTGGCTTCAAGGTGCTCTACGCGGACACCGATGGGCTGCACGCCACAATTCCTGGAGAGGATGCCGAGACGGTCAAGAAGAAGGCGAAGGAGTTCCTGAATTACATCAACCCCAAACTCCCGGGACTTCTCGAACTCGAATACGAGGGCTTCTACATCAGGGGGTTCTTCGTGACGAAGAAGAAGTACGCTGTCATAGACGAGGAGGGCAAGATAACCACGCGCGGGCTTGAAATCGTCCGGCGCGACTGGAGCGAGATAGCCAAGGAGACCCAGGCGAGGGTTTTAGAGGCCATACTGAGGCACGGTGACGTTGAGGAGGCCGTCAGGATAGTCAAGGACGTTACCGAAAAGCTGAGCAGATACGAGGTTCCGCCGGAGAAGCTGGTCATCCACGAGCAGATTACCAGGGAGCTGAAGGATTACAAGGCCACTGGCCCCCACGTGGCCATAGCAAAGCGCCTCGCGGCGAGGGGAGTAAAGATACGCCCAGGCACGGTGATAAGCTACATCGTTCTCAAGGGCTCCGGAAGGATAGGCGACAGGGCGATTCCGTTCGACGAGTTCGACCCGACGAAGCACCGCTACGACGCGGAGTACTACATCGAAAACCAGGTTCTGCCGGCCGTGGAGAGGATTCTGAAGGCCTTCGGCTACAAGAAGGAGGAGCTCAGGTATCAGAAAACGAGGCAGGTCGGCCTCGGCGCATGGCTTAAGCCGAAGGGGAGGAAGTGACACCCTTCGAAACCTTTTTATCCATGTATTTCAAATTGTATTTCGAGGTGTATTACATGGCCATCGTTACTGTCCGCGTTCCCGATGAGTTGAAGCTTAAGATGAAGGAGCTTGACATAAACTGGAGCGAGGAGATTAGAGAGTTCATAAGAAGACGCATAGACGAGGAAGAACGGAGAAAGAAGATAAAAGAGGCCATGGAGATACTCAAACGCACGCCGGTTTCTGTTGAGAAGGGGTTTGCAGCGAAGTCAGTGAGGGAGGACCGTGATAGTCGTTGATGCCTCGGTTCTCGTCAGGGTTCTCCTCAAGGAACCAGGCTGGGAGGGAATTGAGCTCGATTCCAGCACGGCGACGCTGGACTATGCCTTCGTTGAAGGAATGAACGCTATATGGAAGGCCATTAGGAGGGGTAGAGCCACCGAAGAGGCCGGCAGAAACCTTATAACTGTCCTCAAACTCATCTGGGAGGGCATGCTCACGTTTGAGGCGCAAAACTTCTTCGAGCGGGGGCTGGAAATAGCATTGAGTGAGAACATTACGATCTACGACGCCCTTTACATAGCCCTGGCCGAGGCGCTGAACTCGGATTTTCTGACTGCGGACGAGAAACAGTATCTGGCCGCCAAAAATTATGTAAATGCCAGACTCCTTCGCTAGCCCTCCTTTTCTATCCTTTCCAGCACCTCCAGAATCCCCTCAACCCCTGGAACCTCGAAGCCCCTCTCGTGGACTTTTCTGACCTCCTCGGCCTCGGGGTTTATCCAGACCGCCCACATGCCTGTCCTCAGCGCCCCCTCAAAGTCCTCCGCGTAAGTGTCTCCGATGTGTATAGCTTCGTCCGGCTCCACACCAAAAACCTCGAGCGGCTTTTTGAACATCTCGGGCATCGGCTTGTAAGCCAGAACCTCGTCGGCGAAGAAGGTCTTGTCTATGAAGTTCATGAGCCCGAAGCGCTCCAGCAGGAGCCGGGTATACGAACCCGGCCAGAACATCACGTTGCCCGTCACGGTAACTTTTAGGCCCTTTCTCTTGACGCCCTCCAGCGCCTCCTTCGCTCCGGGGAGGACTATCTCGTCGCCAACGTTGAGGGTTGCCCTCGCGGCGGCCCTCTTGACGAGCTCGACGTCTGTTCCCAGGAGTTCCGCCAGCATCTCCTGGCTCTCTTCGAGAGCCCTAGAGGGGTCTCCAGCCGTCTGGGCCCTCATGCGCTTTATCCTCTCGCGGGAGAGCATCATTCCCTCGACGACGTCTACTATGCACGCCCCCATCAGCTTGGAGAGCTCGACGGCCATTGCATCGAGCATGACGTTGATGTCTAGGAGTGTGTTCCAGACGTCGAATGAAACGAGCTTCATCTTCACCACCGGTCTGGATTTCTCTCGGAGGATAAAAACTCAACGCCCCCTCTCCCTACCTGCCAGGTAGGCTAGGCTCTCCATGAGTCCGGCCTCCCTTAGAACCGCCTTGAGGTTTCTGAAGCGTGAGCGTATGACGAACAGCTCGTAGAAGCCCTCCAGGTTGCCCCAGTGGCCGTAGGCAGAAAGGGCCAGGTACATGACTTCCTTGGGCTTGAGTTTCCTCCCGAGGCTCTCGTTGAGGGCCTTGAGTCCCGGCTTTATTCTCTCCAGGAGCCCCTCCCGCGCTATGAGGTGGAGCATCAAATCCTCGACGGTCGGCTTCTTCCACTCGATGACCTCGTCCCCGAAGGGCAGGCCGATTATCAGCGGAACCACCTCGGTTCTCCCGACGAGGTAGCCGTGGGGTGTTTTCCTGTGCCTGAAGCCGGAGAGCTTTCCGGTTATCGAGGCCAGGGCGGCGTCTCTGTCCTCATCGATGTCAATGGCGACTCCAAGCCTCTCGACTGTGAAGTCGAAGACGTCCATGGCCCTGAGGAAGTTGCCGAGGTTCCTTATCACCCCGGAGTTGCCTTCACTCGGCAGCACCGCGATGTAGTACTCGTCCTCCTCGCGCTTCAGCAGGTCGAAGTTGTCGCGCTCAAAGACTCTTTCGATGAACCGCAGGCTGTATGGGGCCTCTCTGCTCTCCTTGAACTCGAAGAGCTTCTTGAAGACCGCCTTGAAGAACTTGGAGTCGGTCTTCCCCTCGACGAAGAGGACACTTGACCTCGCCTTCTCCCCAGAAAAGCCACCGCGGACGTCGAAATCGAGGTACTTCCTCAGCTCGTAGACCTCCTTCATTGTGAGGCTCTTCCCCGTGTCGGAGTATATGAGGACGTTCTCCTCGCCCCGCCTGAACTTCCAGGCGATTAAATCGATGAGCTCAAGACTCGCCGTAACGACGGTCTCCTCCCCGCTCAGGGAATCCACGAAATCTATGAGCTCATCGCGGTTTTTCCTGTATTCGGGGAATAGAATGGCCTTCTCATCTGCGAAGGCCTCGAACCTGTCTCCGGTTATTACCCTCATTCACTTCACCATATCAACGGTTATGGCACCTATCACCGCGAAGGTGCTTATAAGTATGGTCGCGTTGATGTACTGGCCGAGGGTGAAGTCGGCCAGGTTGTTGATTCCGTACACGTATATCAGAACGGCCGAGATTAAGTACGCTATTCCCGTGACGGTTAGGAGTCGCTTGGGGATGTGGAAGAGTTCCTCCCTCTTCAGGTTCCCTATCCGAGATTTGGCTATGAACAGGTACGCAATGCCAAGGGTCATGAAGAGTACCGCGATTGAACGTTCAATGGAGATGTCCTTCGCTATCTCCCAGAGCTCCGCGGTGAACAGGAAGGGGAGGGCGAAGGTGACAGCCCCGACTATCTCCTGGGCTATGTCGTCCCAGCCGAGCTTGTCCGGGGCTTTTCTCATCTCGTTCTCTCTTTTCAACTCTTCAATGCTGGAGTACAGTTCTTCGAGACGTCTCTCCATTCCAGTTCGCCCTTCGTTTTCAATCCGATGCTCAGGTTCGGGGTTCATCATCCGGTCAGTATTGGATTCACTCATCATCGCAGAAGTAACTTCCGGGGAAAGGTTATAAAGGTTGAGATGCACTTTAAATCGGTGATAAACGATGAAAAAGGCTTTGGTTCTGTTTATGGGCCTGGTGGTTCTGGGCCTGCTCCTTACGCCGATTAACGCAGCGATTACGGGAATCAATTCCTCGAACACAGTGATAGTCCTCCCGACCACCAAGATAGTCAACGGTGTGCCGCTCCACATAGGTGAGGACGCCATAACGGGTTCGAGGCTCGGTGCATTCCTGGTTCTCCAGGGTGTTTCTCAGGGGACGTACACGAAAACCGTTTCTGTGCCCGTCGAGTACCACAGCGTGCTTATTCCCGATGAAAACCAGACCTACAAGCTCAACTCCGTTGACATGCCCGACGTCGGCGTTAACGTCAGCGACGAACCGGTTGGGCATGGCATAGTTATTCAGGTCAACTTCTCGCGGGTCGATTTCAACTCCACTAAAAAAGCCGCTGAGTTCACCGACAGGAGCGTCGAGATAATCTTCAACGAGAACACCACTCCCCTAAACATCGGCGGGGACTACAAGGTTATCTCAACGACGGTCGACGGGAAGGACACCATGTACTTCTACGCCTACACGGAAGTCGAATCAACGACGAGCTCCCTGGGAGAGAGCATAACCGTCGGGAGCTGGACCCTGAAGTTCGTTGATATCAACATCAACCAGGAGGAGATGCTGGTTGACCTCACATACCCCAGCGGCATAATCAAACAGAAGACGATGGACAAGGGCAACTACTACATCATGTACGTTGACTCCAGCGGGAACGAGGACTTCGAATGGTTTGATACGTACCCGTCCTCAAGGATAAACGAACTCCTTGAGAGGGGCGTTAAGGAACTCTTCGTGTTCACTCCCACCGACTTCTTCGTGGGAATAAACAATGCCCAGATGGTCACCTACGACTACTGGCACTACGAGAAGGTCAGGCAGTACCAGGACGGCGACGTTTACAGCGGCCAGTGGGTCTGGGACATAGACCCCGCCAACAACCTCTACGTCCTCTACCTCCACGTCAACGAGAGCCTCGCCGGCTTCAAGAGGGTCTTCATCGGCGAGGGCTCCGCTTTGAAGCTGCCCACCGAGTGGGGACTCGAGATAGCGCCGGTGTTCACGAAGAACGACGACGGTAAGATAACCGGAATAGAGGGCTACCGCTTCGTGCGCGTTGCGTCCGTGACCAAGAAGGTCTCCATAACCGCGCCGAAGATCGAAGCAACGGACGACGTCTACGACTTCATAGTCGAGGACACCCAGCTCAAGGACTTCCCAGCTGACAAGAACGTCATAATCGTCGGCGGTTGGGTCAGCAACAAGGCGTGGGAGCTGCTGGAGCAGGCCTACGGCAAGGACACGGTCAACGCTATCAAAGACGAGATAAACCAGAAGGGCTACGTGATAAAGGAGCTCAAGAATCCGCACAACCCGAGCTACAAGGTGATAATCCTGGCAGGAAAGACCTACGAGGAGACCAGACTCGCCGTGGAGAAGTTCATGGAGGAAATGTAAAATCTTATTTTACCATTTTCTCCTGATTTTACCTTCTCGACTCAAGCCAGAATTGAGCCTCATTTTTGATTTAAACGCTGAGTAATTCCCGATTCTTTTAATAAATCTTTCGGTGGATGGGGAGGTAGGTTTATATACTCAAATCGCGGTCTGAACGTTCATGTCACTGCAGAACTACCGCGGGTTCGGAAGGGACGCATGGCTGCTCGTTGCCTACTCATTCGCCTCCGCCTTCGGGGGCAACATAGCCTGGTTTATCTTCCCGTTCTACCTCAAATCGCTCGGCTTCGACTACACCAACATAGGCGTGGTCTTCTCGCTCTCAACTCTGGCCCAGGCGGCGGTTCTGCTGTTCTCGGGCCCGTTCGGCGCGAGGGTGGGCTACAAGAGAACCGTCCTCCTTGGAGTGAGCATGATGTTCCTCGGAAGGCTCGTTCAGGTTCTCCACCCAACCCTCTGGATGCTCGCCCTGGGTGGCGTCCTGATAGGAATGGGCATGGCACTGGAGTCTCCCTCATTCATGGCGCTGCTCAGCGGGGAGGTGGAGGACGGGAAGAGGCACTACCTGTTCAGCCTCTCCTCGGGAATCGGCACGATAGCCTCCGCCCTCGGGATACTCGTCGCCGGCTTTCTCTCGCGTTGGCTGAGCTATGGAGGGGTGTTCTCCCTGGTTCTCGTGGTCATACCTATTCGGTTCGCGATAGTTCTCTTCGTCAGGCCCGTCCTTGAGAGACACTCCCGCGGGCTGAACCTCGACAGGAGCCTCCTCGTCAGGATAGGCCGCCTCGCCCTTCCAGGGGCGCTGATAGGTCTGGGCGCGGGGATAGCGATTCCCTACATGGGGCTCTGGTTCAACCAGCGCTTTGGGACGAGCCTGGAGAGCATAGGCTGGCTCTTCGCATTCCAGCAGTTCATAATGGGGATCGGGATGTTCCTGCTGCCCATGATATCCGATAGGTTCGGCAGTGTTAAGACCATCGTCTCCTTCAACGGGACTGCGAGCATTCTCATAGGTGCCCTTCCTTTCTCGCCGGCCTTCCCCGTTGCGGCGGTGATATACATCCTCAGGACGATACTGATGAACATAGTCAACCCGATATGGAACTCCTTCATGATGGGGTTCTTCGAGGAAGGGGAGCGCTCCACCGCGATGGCGCTTAACAGCCTGGCTTGGACGGCTACCTTCGGGGTGGGCCAGTACGTGGGCGGCGTTCTCTTCGACATGTCCCTGGTCTGGCCGTTCCTGATAACCGCCTTCCTGTACAGCCTCTCGATGGTGGTGTTCTGGGGCTTCTTCGGTAGGGCGGAGACAAAAGGTTATAAGCCACCGTCTGCCTAGGTCTCTCAGACGAGAGATTTCTAGGGTGATGCTCATGGTGGTTAAGGACTGTCCTGAGTGCCACGGAACCGGGAAGGTTAAGGTTGGCGAGAAGGAGTGCCCCGTTTGTGAGGGCTGGGGTTACGTTCCTGCCGATTTCAAGGTTGGGGAGAAGCTGAAGGGCTATCGCAACCTCGACTACATAGGCGTTGAGGACGAGGTTGACGAGATACCCTGTCCGGAGTGCCACGGGAAGGGTGTAGTGCCGGTTTACGACACCTGCCCGACCTGCGGCGGAACAGGTAGGGTTCTTGCCTGTGACATCTGCGGCAAGGTGAAGGAACCCTGGGAGCCGGGCATGGAGACCACCTGGGTCTGCCCGGACTGCATGCGCAAGTACAAGGTCGTCTACGTTCTCGACAAGACCTGCGACGTGGAGGACATAGAAGTTGGGAACGTCTACAAGGGAACCATAGACAGGGTGGAGCGCTTCGGCGTATTCGTCAGGCTCAACCCGCACGTCAGGGGCCTGATACGCAGGAAGGACCTCCTCGGCGGCAGGGAGTACAAGCCCGGCGACGAGATACTGGTTCAGGTTCTCGATGTGAGGCCCGACAAGGGCGAGATAGACCTCATCGAGTCAGCGCTCAAGCACTACAAGGAAGTGGTTGTGCGGAAGGAGCTTCCCGTGACGCTCATCCGTGACCTGAGCAAGGACATGGCGGGCCAGACGGTCAGGCTTCGCGGCAAGGTCACCCAGATACAGGTGACCGGCGGTCCAACGGTCTTCACGATAACCGATGGAACGGGCATAACGTGGGCGGCCGCCTTCGAGGCGCCCGGGGTTAGGGCCTACCCGAACATAAACGTCGGCGACATCGTGGAGATAATAGGTAAGGTGGCCTTCCACTCCGGCGAGATTCAGATAGAGACCAGCGACATGGCGAGGCTCTGGGGGCCGGAGGCTGCCGAAGTTAAGAGACGCATAGAGGAGGAGCTCGACAGGCGCGCCCAGCCCCAGGATGTCGGCTTCCTCATTGAGAGCGAGGTTCTTGAGGCTCTGAAGCCGAAGATAATGAAGGCCGCCTTCATGATACGCAGGGCGATCTACGAGGGCAGGCCGATACTGCTGAGGCACCACGCCGACGCCGACGGCTACACCTCCGGCTTGGCTTTGGAGTACGCGATAGTTCCACTCATCGAGGAGGTCTCGCCGGACTCCGGCGCCAGGTGGAAGCTCTTCAAGCGCAGACCGAGCAGGGCGCCCTTCTACGAGCTGGAGGATGTGCTCAAGGATATCATCTTCATGGTCGAGGACCACGAGAGGTTCGGCGATCCGTTGCCGTTGCTCGTCATAGTGGACAACGGCGGAACGAGCGAGGACATTCCTGCCTACAAGCGCATAAGGGCCTTCGGCGTCCCGATAGTCGTCATAGACCACCACGACCCGCGCGAGTGGGTGAGCGAGGACAGGGCCAAGGTCGACGACTACGTCGATGTGCACGTCAACCCGCACCACATAAAGCGCGGCTACTACGAGCTAACGGCGGGAATGCTGGCAACCGAGGTGGCCCGCTTCATCAACCCCGAAGTGGAAGACAGGATAAAGCACCTGCCGGCCATAGCTGGCACAGGTGACAGGAGCAAGGCCTCCGAATTCTACCAGTACCTTGAGATAGCCAAGAAGGCCAAGGGCCTCGACGAGGAGGACCTCAAGAAGATAGCCGAGGTGATAGACCACGAGGCCTACTTCTGGAAGTTCATGGACGGACACGGCGTAATCGACGAGATACTCCTCCTAACCGGCAATCTCCAGAGACACCGCGAGCTCATCAACGCTATCTACCCTGAGGTCAAGGAGAAGCAGGAGAAGGCTTTGAAGGCCTCGCTGCCGCACGTCAAGAGCGTCGTCCTTCCGAACGGGATAAGGTTCAACACGATAGACATCGAGCTCTTTGCTCCAAAGTTCAGCTATCCGAGCCCGGGCAAGCTCTCTGGTCTTATACACGACCACTTCAAGGAGAAGTACGGCGAGGACGCGCCGATACTCACCCTGGCTTATGGTCCGGATTTCGCGGTGGTCAGGGCCGCGGACGGCATGGCGGCTTACAACTTCGACCTAAACGAGATAATTCCAAAGCTCCAGGAGGCCCTGCCGAGCGCGGGAATCGAGGGCGGCGGCCACAGCTACGCCGGCTCTATAAAGTTCTTCGAGGGTATGCGCAAGGAAGTGCTTGAGGAATTCGCGAAGCAGGTGGTCAAGCTGAAGAAGACGGGCTGAAAGTGCTTTCCTTTTCTTTCAATGCCAACCTTTTTAACATCGCAGAGCGAGGGATTCATGAGCAATGTTTGGAGGAATGTTGATGAGAATAGTTCTTGAGGTTACTTTTAAAATGGGGGGCGTTTCTTACCGCGGCCATCGCTGGGAAGAAGATGCCCTGGTTTTTGAGTTCGAGAGGCTTGGGGATGCATTCATTCAGGTTCTCAGCACTCGGAAGGTTGAGGAGGAAGTTGAGAGAAGGCCCTCGGCCGTGATCGTCGAACTGAAGACGAAAGAAGGCGGGAAAATCTTCGAGGCCACCGGGGAGGACGGAATCTACCGGGCCGCTGAGCCTTAGGTTTTTATAGTTCCCCACCAACTCTCTACGGTGATGGCCATGTACATGGCGGAGTTCAAGCTTCGCTTCGGCGACATGAAATGGTACGTCCGGAGGATCGTCGAGGCTTCCTCGCTCGAGGAGGCGGAGGAAATCGCCGAGCGCTACGCAAAGGCGATGAACAAGGGTGAAGTTAAGTGGGAGCTCAGCTACGTCATTGAGGCTGAGAGACCCCTGCTCATTGGAAAGGAAGAGCTTGAAAAGATGGGCGCATGATTTTCAGCCTGCCCTTACCTTTTCTCTCAAAAATTTGAGGGAGCGGTCACTCCCTCACGAAGGCCATTAGGACCATGGCAACGACGTTCATAGCTGCGGCGAAGGTGAAGGCATAGGTCAGGGAGTAGCTCCCCCAGAGCCAGCCCGCTATCACCGACGCCGGGAAGACGAAGACGCCGAAGACCGTGTGGTATGCCCCTATTATAGTGCCCTTCTCGTATTCCCTCGCCAGATCCGCCATGTACGCCCTGGGTATCGTGTCCTCGATGGCGATGTAAATCCCGTAGAGCACGAAGGCCGCTATGAGCGTGTAGAAGTTCCTCGCGTATGCAAAAGCTAAAGCCGCTAGGGCCGCAACTCCGAAGCCCATGGTTATCATCCTCTTCTTGCCGAAGGTATCGGAGTAAACTCCGAGGGGATAGGCCGAGAGGGCATAGATCAGGTTGAAGAGGGCGTAGAAGGCTATGCTCTGGACGACGGAGTAGCCGAGCTCCTGCGCCTTCCACATCGTGAAGGCGTAGCTGTACCTTCCGAGGGCACCTATCGCCACCACCGCTAGGAAGAGCTGCAGGTTCCTGTCCTTCAGCGTTGAGATACCCTTGATCTTCCTTTTGACCTCACCGCCCCGGTCCTTCACGAAGAGGATTATGACGAAGAGCGATATCGCCCCTGGAACCGCGGAGATCAGGAAGATGTAGCGGTAGGCCGTTTCCGCCGGAAGACTCTTCAGGAGCTCGATGAGTGCTATAGCAACGAGCGGACCGGCGACGGCTCCGAGGGTGTCCATCATCCTGTGGAAGCCGAAGGACTTTCCGGTCTTCCCCTTCTCGCTCGATTCCGCTATAAGCGCATCCCGGGGGGCGGTTCTTATGCCCTTCCCGATCCTGTCCACCGCGCGCAGGAGGAGGAAGTCCCACCAGTAGCGGGTGAATGCCAGGGCACCTTTGGCGAGGGTTGAGAGGGCGTAACCGGCAAAGACGAAGGCCTTCCGCTTCCGGAACTTATCGCTCACGTAGCCGAAGGCCACCTTGAACAGCGAGCTCATGCTCTCTATCGCGCCCATAACGGAACCGCTGAGCAGCTTTCCGGCGTCGAGAACCTCCATCAGATAGCTCGGCATAACGGGCATTATCATCTCGCTGCTCATGTCGTTGAGGAAGCTGACGATTCCGAGCAGGAAGACGTTCCAGCTTATTCCGAATATCTTCTTTTCTCTTTCTTCCATTCCTCATTCCCCCAGCAGTTCGAGGCAGAGTTCCCTCAGCCTTTCCTTGCCCTCGTCGAGGGTTTTTTGGCCGATTTCCGTTATCTCGTAGACCCTAACCCGTCTCCCGCCCCGGACCTCCCAGTGGCTTTTGAGGAGGCCCTCCCCCTCCAGGGAGTGAAGGAGTGGGTACATGGTTCCCGGGCTGATGTGGTAGCCGTGTCTCTCAAGTTCTTTCATCAGAAACGAGCCTGTAACCGGTTCTTCGCTCGCGTGGTGGAGTATGTGCAGGGCTAAGAAGTCCCGGTACTTCATATCGAACACCGATATCGGATTTCGATATTCAGGTTTAAAAAAATTTTGGCTTATTCGAGCACGTGCTTTTCGAGAACGTAGCAGTGGAAGGTTCCCTCGAAGACCTTCTCGTCCCTCTCGTTGAAGACCTCGGCCTTTACTATCTTCTTCCTTCCGAGGTCTTCCTCTATCCTGGCCCTCGCTAGAAGTCTTTCTCCTGTCTTGACCGGCTTCAGGAACTTGACCTCGGCCTTTCCGAGGACGACAGTCGGCTCGTTGACGGCGAGCATCGCCGCGTAGTCGGCCAGGCCAAAGGTGAAACCGCCGTGAACGAGCCCGTATTCATCAACGGCCATCTCTTCCGTCGTTTCGAGGATGACTTCCGCGTAATCCTTCTCAATTTTCACGGGTTTTCCAACCAATTTTTCAGAGGTCAGCCTGTGAGTCCTCTGCTCCATTGGCATCACCGTTTAGAGTTCTCGCGGGTGCTTAAACATCTAACGGAGTTATGCAAAGGTTTATTTATTTCCTGGCCCTAAAAAAAGTTAGGTGGTTGCGTGCACCCGATAAAACGCGCGGTTGAGTATAAGGGCTCGGTTGAGTTCACCAGGAGTGAGCTCGTGGGGATACTGGCCTTCAGTCTCCGCCTGATGGACGTGAAGGCCGTGAAGGAGCTTATAGCGAAGTCCCTGGAGGAGGGCCTCCTCGAGGAGCGGGAAGGGGTTCTGGTGGTCAACAAAGCCCTGCTAGCGGAGGAAGAGGCCGAGGAGGACTTCTTCAACGAGATGGTGATGCATATAGCAAATTCCCTCGGCTGGGAGTGGGAGGAGGTTCTTGAGGGCATCAAATCCATGCGCGAGCGCTATGGCGACCTCGACGAGAAGGTTCTGGCGTATCTCTTCGGCATGGACAAGGGCGTTGACATGTCGCGCTTTAAAGACCGGCTCGAGCTGTGAGGGCTTTTCCTTCTATTCCGCAAACCGTTTTAACGATCCCGCCGAATTCTATTTTGGGGTGATGTCATGCCCGAGGAGGCGCTCATCGTCGTTGACATGCAGAGGGATTTCATGCCAGGGGGAGCCCTGCCGGTTCCAGGGGGAGACAGGATAATACCCAGGTGCAACCGCTACATCGAGGAGTTCAGGAAGAGAGGGGCTTTGATAGTTGCCACGCGCGACTGGCATCCCGAGAACCACGTCAGCTTTAGGGAGCAGGGCGGCCCGTGGCCGAGGCACTGCGTTCAGAACACTCCCGGGGCGGAGTTCGTAGTGGAGCTTCCGGCCGATGCCGTGATAGTCTCAAAGGCCACGGAGCCGGATAAGGAGGCATATTCGGGATTCGAGGGGACGAACCTGGCAGAGATACTGAAGAGAAACGGTGTGAAGAGGGTTTACGTCTGCGGCGTCGCCACGGAGTACTGCGTTAAGGCAACGGCCCTCGATGCGGTTAAGAACGGCTTCGAGACCTACCTCCTCCGCGACGCGGTGAAGGGAATCAAACCCCAGGATGAGGAGCGGGCTTTGAGGGAGATGGAGAGGGCCGGCGTGAAGGTTCTCTACCTGATATGACCCTCTTCCATTCTTTCAGGAGAACCAGGAGAAGGTTGAGCACTATAGGACCTATTATGAGGCCCTTCACTCCCATGGCCCACGTTCCGCCTATCATTCCTATGAAGACGAGGGTCTCGTCGAGGTTCGCGTCCTTGGCGACCATCATCGGCCTTATCGTGTAGTCTGGCATCGGGGAGACCAGGAGGAAGCCGTAGATAGCTATCCCAATCGCGTGGAGGTACATGGCCTCCTTGGCGAAGTACGCGGCCGCGAGGAGCCATATCATCCAGCCCTCGAAGAGGGGAACGAAGGAGAAGATGAAGGTCAGGAACCCGGCCACTATCGCGGTGTAGAGGTCTGAGACCCCGAACAGGAGGAAGGCAAACGTCATCAGAACACCCTTTATGACGTTCAAAACCAGCCAGGCCCTCACCAGCGCTCCGAGGGTCTTGTTGAGACTTTCGAGTATCTCCTCGCCCAGACGGCGGTTCTTATCCGGAATCGCCAGCCGTATCTCCTCCGCTATCTCATGCGCGTTTGACAGTGCGTAGTAGAATGTGAATAGGAAGACGACGAGCTGGAGGAGGTACATGGGGAGGGAGAAGGCCTGCTTCGATATGTAGTCCGACAACCTTGGAATGAGTTGATTGAAGAAGTTCTGGAGGAAATCGAGAACCTCGGGGGGCAGCGGCTGTGTCATTAGCCACCTGAAGAAGTCAACGACGCTCTGGTAGAAAGATGCTGCGACCTGAACGGATATCATTAAAAGCTCGAAGGTCACCACGCCGCCAAGGCCTAGCATTCCCACCGTGAGGAGCACCGCGGAGTGAATCTCGCCGAGCCTGGGGGCGAGTCTCCTGTGTATGGGATAGGCCGCGTAGGCCAGAATCAGGCCGAAGAATATCGGCGTTATCAGTGGGCTTATGGCCTTCCATGTTATGTAGACTATGATGAGCACTATGATGGCCCAGGCAAGTCTCTCCGCCTTCATATCCCTCGACAGGTTTATTAGGTCTCCCCTTATAAACCATGCGTGGTGTCGGCGATGGAAAAGGCCCTAAAGGAAAAGGCCCTGGCGTATATGAGCCGTGCAGAATACTATCTGGAGGAGAGACGCTTTGAGATGGCGTACAACGCCTATATGGACGCCCTCTACACGATGGGGGCCTACCTGGTTTACCTGGACACGGGGCTTCTCATGCCGGTGGCCGAGATGATGGGAATCCTTGAGAGCCGGCATCCTGAAATCCACGGGGTTATATTCCGCTATTCTCGACTGACTAGTTTTGATGAGGGAACAATAAAGGCCATGAGAAAAGATGTGGAGAGGCTCAGGGATGCGATGTTTCCCACTGCGGGGGAATGATCGACCTTATCCCCAGCATTGAGGAGAGCATCTTCTCGTCTTCCCTTCTCTCCGTTCTGCAGTCCAGAACAGCGCCCTCGAGCGTCTTCGCCAGCCCCTCGTTTCCGTAGAGGGTGACCAGCACTATGCCGCCGTCAGAGGGGTGGAAGGTTATGTAGATGATGCCCCCGTCCCTCACCTCTATCCCGGAGGGAACCATCTTCAGCAGAAACGCCCCGCTCTTGCCGTCGCGGTTCCATATTCCGGTTATCTCGAGCATGCCATGGGAGTAGAAGACGTTGAGAAACGGCAGGGGCTCCCCCGTGGGCGTTAGGGGATACGTCCCCATCTTGTACAGGACGACCTTTCCCCTGGCGGTTCCCAGAAACACCGAACCGCAGAGGCCGTCTATGTAAGAACCCAAAGCTTCATAAACAATATCGCCTGACCCATCCAACGCTATCACCAATGTATATTTGACTCCCTTCGTATATTGGTAATTGGTCCTTAACGGTGGTTGCGATGAGAATAGTCGCCGCTGACACGGGTGGTGCCCTGCTGGATGAGGAGTACAATCCAATAGGTCTAATAGCCACGGCGGCCGTTCTTGTGGAGAGGCCATACAGAACGGCAACGATGAGCGTGGTGAGGTACGGGAATCCCTTCGACTACGACATGAGCGGAAGGCAGGCCGTTCGGGAGGAGGCTTTTCTGGCCGTTGAACTCGCGAGGGAAGTTAAGCCCGACGTGATACACCTCGACTCGACGATAGGTGGAATCGAGGTGCGGAAGCTCGATGAGCCGACGATCGACGCTCTGACGATAACCGACCGCGGCAAGGAAGTATGGAAGGACCTGGCCAAGGACCTTCAGCCCCTGGCGAAGAAATTCTGGGAGGAGACCGGGATAGAGATAGTCGCCATCGGCAAGTCCAGCGTCCCGGTTAGAATAGCGGAGATTTACTCGGGCCTCTACACCGCCAAGTGGGCGATTGACTACGCGAGGGAGCACGGCAAGGCCATCGTCGGCCTGCCGAGGTATATGAAAGTTGAAATCCGTCCCGGAAAAATCTACGGTGAGAGCCTCGACCCGCGCGAGGGTGGTCTCTTCGGGGAAATCGAGGCCGAAACCGAGGGAATCGGCTGGGAGCTCTACCCGAACCCGCTCGTGAGGCGCTTCATGGTTCTTGAAGTTTGGAGGGAGTGAGGGGCTAGGCCCCCCTCTCCAGCTCGCTCGGGAACTTTATCGCGTCGAACGGGCACGTCTGGTTGCAGACGCCGCAGCCGGTGCAGAGCAGGTTGTCTATCCTGACCTTGTTGGTATCCGGCTCGTAAACGAGCGCCGGACAGCCGGTCAGGAGTATGCATGCCTTGCAGCCGGTGCACTTCTCCTCGATGACGAGCGGTATCTCCCCTATCTCGCCGCGCCTTATGACCGGTATAACGCACTCCTGCTTCGCTATTATCACCGCAGGCCCTTCGACCTGCATGGCCTCCTTTATCGCTTCCCTCGTTGCTTTGAGGTCGTAGGGGTCAACGGTTTTCACGTACTTCACTCCGAGGGCCTTGACGAGCGCCTCGATGTCGATCTCGTTGAACTTCCTGCCGGTTTCGCTTCCGCCGGTTCCGGGATGGGGCTGGTGGCCGGTCATCGCCGTCGTCCTGTTGTCCAGTATCATGACGAGAACGTTCAGGTTCTTGTAGACCGCATCGACCAGCGGCTGGATTCCGTTGTGGAAGAACGTCGAATCGCCGATGGTGGCTATCACCTTCTTGTTCAGCGCCACGCTCTGCCCGTTGGCGAGGCTTATGCTCGCGCCCATCACGTACTCGGTCCAGATGGCTTCGAGCGGCGGGAGGAGCGAGAGGGCGTAGCAGCCTATGTCACCGTGTATCGGGACGCTGAACCTGCCCAGCCTGAGGTCCCTCAGAGCGTCCAGCGCGGCCCTGTAGGAGCCCCTGTGCGGACAGCCTGGGCACATCACCGGGGGTCTCTTCGGGGCAAGGCTTTCGGCGTATTTGACATCCTCCGGCTTCTCGTAGGTCTCCCCCTCCTCGCCGATGAGCCGCAGCAGTGCGTTTCTCACAAGGCTCGGAGTGAGCTCGCCCTCGAGCGGAAAGTGGCCTGTTCTCTTCCCGTAGATTGGGACGTTGAGGCCGGCCTCGTAGGCGGCAATCTTGACATCTTCCTCGAGGAACGGCGCGCCGTCCTCAACCACTATTGCAAAGTCAACTCCCTTGAGGAACTCAACGACGAGCTTCCTCGGAAGAGGATGTGGCGTTGAGAGCTTGAGGACCTTGAAATCACCCTCGATCTTCGGGAGAACCTCACGCACGTAGTTGTAGGGCGCGCCCTCGACGATGATGCCGATTCTACCGTCCCCCTCGACCCAGTTGAAGGGCATTGAGTTGAACTCCTCCTCTATCTTTGCCAGCGTCTCGTTGAGCCATCTGTGCCTCTTCCTGTTGCCCTCCATGCTCGCCCTGACGTACCTCTCGATGTCCTTCTTGAAGACGGGCTTCCTGTCAAGCTCGACGAACTCGCCGACCTCAACGTCGCTCGTCGTGTGGTTCACCCTCGTGGTGGTTCTGAAGATGACCGGAACCTTGTAGCGCTCGCTCAGCTCGTAGGCGTAGATGATTAAATCATGGGCCTCCTGAGGATCGGCAGGCTCAAGAACCGGCAGAAGGGAGATTTTTCCGTAGTACCTGTCGTCCTGCTCGGTCTGGGAAGTGTGCGGTCCAGGGTCGTCGGCGACGAGGATTACAAGACCTCCTTCAACGCCTGAATAGGCGAGGCTCATGAGCGGATCGGCGGCGACGTTGAGACCGACGCACTTCATCGTGACGAGCGTCCTCAGGCCGGTGTAAGCGACTCCAGCCGCTTCTTCCAAAGCCACCTTCTCGTTGGGCGCCCACTCGGCGAATACCTCTGGCTTCAGATGGGCTATCGTTTCGATGACCTCGGTCGAGGGTGTCCCGGGATAGCCTGTCGCAAAGACAACGCCGCTTTCGAGGGCACCATAAGCGATGGCTTCGTTACCCATGAGAAGCTTTTTCTCACGCTTCCTGGTCTTGACTTCGGTTGAATCAGAAGGATAAGCCTTAATCGCTTCCACTATGACCACCGTAGTTTCTTTGTGTAGGGGGTTAAAACTCTACCTTCAGAAAAGTGTCAATGAAAATCGAAAAATATTCGGAAAATCACCGCCGTTTTTTCTCGTTCTTGTCGTAGTAGACCTCGTTGGGTGTTCTGAACCAGGTTCTCGTTATGGTCTCCGAGCGCCACTCTCTGGGTGCCACTACGAAGATGGCCCCGAGGACGAAGGCCACCACGGTGATAACGCCCGCAACAGGTGCGTAGCCCGAGAAGCCCCAGAACATGATGAGAAACGGGATGCTGATTACTCCAATCACGATGGAGGCGAAGAGCACCATTAGGAGCCTGTACCCGTACCTCTCCATAAAGAGTCCCAGGTCCATCCCTTTTACCTCCTCCTGTCATCGTAGAAGTACTTCGCGTGGGCCTGCGCCTGCGCATCGAGGACGCGCCTCTTAACGGTGAACGCGTAGACAGCTCCCAGCAGCAGGAGCAATCCTCCCGCGAAGAGGCCGTAGAACCTGAGAGCCGTATAGACCGAGAGTGCGAGAACCCCAATTATCGTTAGAATGACAAGCCCAAACAGGCCGAACAGGATTTTATACCCGTACCTCTCCATGAAGAGGTCGAAGTCCACTCCGACCACCGTATGGATTTCATCCCATTGAACGTAAAAACCTTTCGGGAGGCTTAAATACCCCCGCGTGTAGGTTAATACGTGGTGAAAATGAAGGTGGGGGAACTTATCGAGCTGGTCGATGAGACCATAGCCAACCTGAAGATAGCGATAATCGCGAACCAGAACAGGGTCTTTGAGAGCCCGCACACGAGCTACGAGTTTGCTCAGAGGGCCCTGGAGCTTCAGGAGGACCTGGATGACCTGATGAAGGCGCGCGAGATGCTCGCCAAACTCGACCCTGAGGACGACGTTGAGGAGCATTTCTCGGAGGAGGAGCTCGATGAGTTTTTGAGACTCCTTGAGCTTCTCAGGAATGCCGACGCCCATGCCTACTGAGGTGGTCCCATGGACTTTAGGGAGCTTGAGGAAAGGGTCGTCGCCTTCCGAGATGCGAGGAACTGGGCCGAGTACCACACGCCGAAGAACCTGGCCATATCGGCGGCAGTCGAGCTGGGCGAACTGCTCGAGCACTTCCAGTGGGAGACTGACGAGGAGATACTCGAGGCCGTCGAAGACCCGGCCAAAAAGGAGGCCATAGCCGATGAGATAGCCGATGTCGTTATCTATCTCACGCTGCTCGCCCACGAGCTCGGCATAGACCTGGACGAGGCCCTCGAGAGGAAGCTTGAGAAGAACGGGAGGAAGTACCCGCTCAGGACCTGAACGCCTTCCTTAGCATCTCGATTTCTTCATCGCTCATCCTGTTCTTCTCCCAGCGCTCCCTCAGGCTGAGGTTCTCGTCCTCCAGATCCAGTACAGCCTTCCTGACGCCGCCCCGCGGGTGGGCGCAGTCTCCCTCCCAGCGTGGGATGACGTGGACGTGTAGATGGGGAACCGTCTGGCCGGCGGCCTTTCCCAGGTTTATCCCAACGTTGAAGCCGTCCGGCCTCAGGGCCCGGGTCAGCTTTTCCATCGCCAGCTCTATTCCCCTCAGTAGCGCCTCCTTCTCCTTCGGGCTCAGTTCGTTTGGACTCTCAACGTGCCGCCTCGGGACGACCAGCAGGTGTCCCCTGTTCGCTGGATAGGAGTCAACGAGTATCCTGATGATTCCGTCATCGTAAAGAATCGCCTCCCGCTTCGCGTTGCAGAACGGACACTCCATCGGCAACACCAAAGACTTAAAACGGGTTTCAAATAAAAAGGCCTCGGTGAGAGGAATGGAGGAGACCCTTGAGGTAATGAACAAAACGTACAGGAGGTTCCTCGCGCTTGGCATGGGGTTTCTCATAGTGGCCTTCGGTATGATGATAGTTCAGCCCCTCGGCCGGGAGCCGTCGCTGATTCTGGCCGCGATACTGTTCGTGATAGCATTCATTCCCCTGGAGTTCGCCAGAAGAATAGCCAGAAAGATGGCGATGCTCGCCTTGCGGGGTGAATAGAAAAGCTTAATTAGGCCGTCCGAGAATTATGGCCAGAGAGTAGGAGATATGACGATAATACGTTAGAGGTGATGTAAAATGGCGTTTGTACCACCACAGGCAGGTTACGACAGGGCCATTACTGTTTTCAGCCCTGACGGAAGGCTCTTCCAGGTAAACTACGCACGGGAGGCCGTTAAGAGGGGAGCAACCGCCGTCGGTGTTAAGTGGAAGGAAGGCGTCGTTCTCGCCGTTGAGAAGAGGATAACCAGCAAGCTCATCGAGCCGAGCAGCTACGAGAAGATTTTCCAGATCGACGACCATATAGCCGCCGCTCCGAGCGGCATAATAGCCGATGCGAGAGTCCTCGTTGACAGGGCCAGGCTTGAGGCCCAGGTTTACAGGCTCACCTACGGCGAACCTGTTCCGCTCACCGTTCTGGTGAAGAAGATTTGCGACCTCAAGCAGGCTCACACCCAGTACGGCGGTGTGAGGCCCTTCGGTGCGGCCCTTCTAATGGCGGGCGTCAACGACAAGCCGGAGCTCTACGAGACCGACCCGAGCGGGGCCTACTTCGAGTGGAAGGCCGTCGCGATAGGCAGCGGCAGGAACACCGCCATGGCCATCTTCGAGGAGCACTACACCGACGACATAGACATGGAGGGAGCGGTAAAGCTCGCCATAATGGCCCTCGCGAAGACCCTTGAGGAGCCGAGTCCGGACAGCATAGAGGTCGCGTACATAACGATGGAGGACAAGCGCTGGAAGAAGCTCGGCAAGGAAGACGTTGCCAAGTACCTCGATGAAATCCTCGAAGAGGTCAAGGAAGAGGAAGTTGAGGAGAAGGAAGAGGACTACTCCGAGCTGGACAGCAACTACTGAGGTGACGGGCGATGCCCATAAGTGTTGATAAAGCCGTCATCGCCCGTCTGAAGACGCACGGCGAGACCTTCGAGATACTCGTTGACCCCTACCTGGCGAGGGACTTCAAGGAGGGCAAGGACGTCCCCGTTGAGGAGATCCTCGCCACTCCCTACGTTTTCAAGGACGCCCACAAGGGCGACAAGGCCAGCGAGCACGAGATGGAGAAGATATTCGGCACCAGTGACCCCTACGAGGTGGCGAAGATAATCCTCCGCAAGGGGGAGGTTCAGCTGACGGCGGAGCAGAGGAGGCAGATGCTCGAGGACAAGAGGCGCTACATAGCGACCGTGATCCACAGGCACGCCGTCGACCCGAGGACCGGCTACCCGCACCCAGTTGATAGAATCCTCAGGGCGATGGAAGAAGCTGGAGTCCACATTGACCTCTTCAAGGACGCCGAGGCACAGGTTCCCGGAGTCATCAAGGCGATAAGGCCGCTTCTCCCGATAAAGATGGAGCTGAAGGTCATAGCCGTCAAGATACCCGGTGACTACGTCGGCAAGGCCTACGGGGAGGTAAGGAAGTTCGGAACGATAAAGCGCGAGGAGTGGGCCAGCGACGGTTCGTGGCTGTTCCTCATCGAGATTCCTGGGGGAATTGAGGACGAGTTTTATGAGAAGCTTAACGCCCTCACGAAGGGCAATGCGGTAACTAAACTTATAGAGAGGAAGGGACTATGAGACGGATTTTTGTAAAGAATAGGGAACTGGTGGTTCCTGGGACTCTGCTTGCCCAGGGACCGTTTAAGAGCGGAAGAGGAACGTTCAGAGAAGGCAACAGGATATATTCGACGGTCGTTGGACTGGTTGAGATCAGGGGAGACGCCATAAGGGTGATACCACTCGAGGGACCGTACATCCCAGAGGTGGGCGACAACGTTCTCGGCAAGATAACCGACGTCAGGTTCTCCAACTGGAGCGTTGACATAGGGGCACCCTACGAGGCCAACCTGCGCGTTCAGGACGCCACTGAGGAGCGCATAGACATACTGAAGACCGACCTGAGGAAGATATTCGACATCGGCGACATAATCTACGCCAGGATAAAGGCGTACAACGAGATAAACCAGATAGACCTGACCACGAGGGGCATGCCCTTCAAGGGCGGTCCGCTCAGGGGAGGGCAGATAGTGAAGATAACGCCCTCCAAGGTGCCGAGGCTCATCGGTAAGGGCGGTTCGATGATAAACCTCATCAAGAAGCTGACCGGGACGAGGATAATAGTCGGCCAGAACGGCTGGGTCTGGGTCAGCGGCAAGAAGGAAGAGATGGAGAAGCTCGCGATCGAGGCGATACTCAAGGTGAACAGGGAGAGCCACACCCAGGGACTGACCGACAGGGTCAAGGAACTTCTCATGACGAGACTCCAGGAGCTCAAGGAGCAGGGAGTCGTTGAGGAGATACCCCAGATTGAAGAGCCAAATGCTGGAGAGGGTGAAGGAGAATGATGGGCAAGCCAGAGGGTTTAAAGCTCATAGATGAGAACGGGAAGAGAATAGACGGGAGAAAGAAGTACGAACTCAGGCCTATAAAGATGGAAGTTGGCGTGCTGAAGAACGCCGACGGTTCTGCCTACGTTGAGTGGGGCAAGAACAAGGTTCTCGCTGCCGTTTACGGTCCGAGGGAGATTCACCCCAAGCACCTCCAGAGACCGGACAGGGCCATACTCCGCGTGAGGTACAACATGGCGCCCTTCAGCGTGGAGGAGCGCAAGAAGCCCGGTCCGGACAGGAGGAGCGTCGAGATAAGCAAGGTCATAAGGGGCGCTCTTGAGCCGGCACTCATACTCGAGATGTTCCCGAGAACGTCCATAGACGTATTCATCGAGGTCCTTCAGGCCGACGCGGGAACGAGGGTCGCCGGAATAACGGCAGCGTCACTCGCCCTGGCGGATGCGGGTGTGCCCATGAGGGACCTGGTCGCCGCCTGCGCCGCCGGTAAGATAGAGGGCGAGATAGTCCTCGACCTCAACAAGGACGAGGACAACTACGGCGAGGCCGACGTTCCAGTTGCCATAATGCCCCTCAAGAACGACATAACGCTGCTCCAGATGGACGGCTACCTCACCAAGGATGAGTTCGTCGAGGCCGTGAGGCTCGCCATCAAGGGTGCCAAGGCGGTCTACCAGAAGCAGCGCGAGGCGCTGAAGGTCAAGTATCTCAAGATAGCCGAGGAGGTCGGTGGAGGTGAGTGAGATGGAAGTGATGGCCAGCATAATGCGCGACCACATCCTGAGCCTCCTCAAGGAGGGCAGGCGCATAGACGGCCGCGGTCTTGAGGATTATCGCGACCTTGAGGTCAGGGTCAACGTCATCGAGAAGGCGGAAGGCTCAGCTTGGGTGAGGCTCGGCAACACCCAGGTTCTCGTCGGCATAAAGGTGGACATGGGTGAGCCCTTCCCCGACCTCCCGGAGAAGGGAGTCATAACGACTAACGTCGAGCTCGTGCCGCTCGCTTCCCCGAGCTTCGAGCCGGGGCCGCCCGACGAGAACGCCATCGAGCTGGCGCGTGTCGTGGACAGGGGCATAAGAGAGAGCCAGGCGGTGGAGCTTGAGAAGCTCGTCATAGTCCCCGGCAAGCTCGTCCGCGTCGTCTTCATCGACGTCCACGTCCTCGACTACGACGGAAACCTCCTCGATGCCAGTGGAATAGGTGCCATAGCTGCCCTGCTGAGCACGAAGATCCCGAAGGTCGTCTACGACGAGGAGAAGGACGAGGTTCAGGTCCTCGACGAGTACGAGCCGCTTCCGGTGAGCAGGGTGCCAATCCCGGTGACCATAGCCAAGATAGGCGGCAACCTGCTGGCCGACCCGAACCTCGACGAGGAGCGCGTCATGGACGGCAGGATAACGATAACCACCGACGAGAACGGCATGATTTCCTCGGTCCAGAAGAGCGAGGGCGGCAGCTTCAAGCTGGAGGAGGTCATGTACGCGGTTGACCTCGCCCTGAAGAAGGCCGCAGAGATCAGGGAGAAGGTTCTTGAGGCCGTCAAGGCCGGGTGAACCTTTTCTTTTCACCTTCCGGGTGGTTGATATGGGGGCTTCCCTTTTCGTTGACGTCATAGCCATCGCGGTGCTGGTGCTTTTCCTGCTCCAGTTCCTCAGGCTAGCCGTTGCTGGAGGCTCCAAGAAGGAGCTCTACCTGACGCTTGCGCTCTTTTCGATTACCCTCGGCGTCTGGCTCATCTACAACGCCTCCTTCACCTGGGGGTGGGACTTCTACACCTACGTACCCCTGGCTTTCGCAGTTGCCACCTTCCTCCTCAGCGTCTTCGGGCTGTTCCGGCTGCGTGAAGAGGAGGGGTTGGGGGGTTTTCAGAAAGAGATATAAACACCAATGCCCAAATTAATCCAGCCTTACGATTAACTGGGGGGAACAGTTATGGGATTGTTTGACAGCCTCAAAAAGAAGGACGAAAAGGCCAAGAAGAAGCCGCCCGCGGCGATTAAAAAGGAGGTTGCTCCTAGGCGTGACATCGATGTCATTCCTCTCGAGGAGGATGTTCTTGCTAAGGAGATAGTCAAGCCCCAGGTCAGGTACCTCAAGAAGATCGTCGTTACCAGCTATGCCGACCTCGAGAGAATCTCCGAGGAGCTCCAGAACGGCAACATAATCCTGGTCGACCTCACCCCGCTTGAGGTCAAGCCGGAGGTTCTTGAGAAGGTTGCCGAGCAGATAAAGGGAATGGTCAGCGCCCTTGGCGGACAGGCCGCTAAAATCTGCAAGCACGAGATAAAGCTGATTCTCGTTCCGGCGGACATCAGGATAACCAAGTGACGGCTTTCTTTTTCTATCCTACGATTTTATAAAGGGTTAATTGAGTCTATTCTTCGGTGGTGAGAGATGACCGAGAGGGAAGGAGAGATTCAGGAAATCCGGCTGGGAGACTGTCCAATATGCGGCGGTAAGGGCACGCTCAAGGCCCTTCAGTACGTTCACGACATTCCTTACTTCGGGAAGGTCATGGAGAGCACGATAATCTGCGAGAAGTGCGGCTACAGAAACGCCGACGTCATGATACTGGAGGACAGGCCTCCGAAGCTCTACAGCGTAAAGGTTGAGGAGGAAAAGGACCTCTTCACCCGCGTCGTCAGGAGTAAGAGTGGAACGATAGAGCTGGAGGAAATCGGCGTCAAGATAGAGCCCGGGCCTGCCGCTGAGGGCTTCGTCACCAACGTCGAGGGAATCCTTGAACGCGTTAGAGAAACGCTGGTAATGGCCAAGCACTTCCGGCAGGGCGAGGGCGACGAGGAGGCCGCCAAAAAGGCCGACGAAATACTCCAGTACATCGAGGAGGTCAAGGAGGGCAAAAAACCGCTCACAGTGCGGATTATGGACCCCCTCGGCAACAGCGCCCTCATCGGCGAGAAAGTGAAGAGCAGACTCCTGACGCAGGAGGAAATCGAGAGCCTCAGTCTCGGCCCCTACGTAATCGTTGAGCCGGAAGAAGGCGAGGAAAAAGACGATTAGAGATACACGGCCTCCCGCGCCAAGAGGTCCTCTATTAGAGCCCTCACCCAGGGCTTTCTAGTTTTTCTCGAGAGATGGATTATGCCCTCGACGTGAACTCCATAGCGCTCCCTCATCTCCTCCCTGCTCATGGGCTCCTTGAAAAGGAACGGTTTCTCTATCGTGAATGCGTAACCGTACTCCCTGATGTACTCGCCCAGCCAGCGCTTCCCGTTCTCCCCGTGAACCAGGGCCAAACCGCTGGTTTCCTTTGTCATCTCCCAGAGCGTATCGAGGTCGGCCTTTATTACCTCACCCACCTCGAAGCCGCCGGCTATCGTTCCCCTCTGCGTCAGCGTCTGCTCCTCGTGGAGGCCGAGCCTTCTCAGCGTGTCCCTCAGCTCGTAGGGGTTTCCCCTCGCCACGTAGAGGAAAACGGTGTCTCCCTCGCTGAACGCCCTGGCTTTCCTCAGCTCTACCGTTTTCAGTCCGCGGAATATCAGCTCCGCGTAGACCTGGTGGAGCGCTATCACGTGCTCCATGGTTTCACCTGAGCTAGGGCTTGCACGCGGATTAAAAAAGTTTGGGTCAGAGATTCAGTGCTGCCTTTATAATGTCGCTCACCACGCCGCTCGCCGTCTCCTTCAGCCCCGCCCCTGCCCCTTTGATGACCAGCTCATCGAGCAGGTCTGTCTTTATAACCGCGGCGTTCTCGTGGCTTTCAACGGCGAGGGGACCGTCGAGGGGCACCTCCCTGGGCTCCACCCTAACCTTTCCATCCTCCACCGTCGCTACCAGCCTCAGGGTCCTTCCGCGCTCCATGGCTCTATTCACGTCCTCTGGGGTTACCTCCGCTATGCCCTTAACATGAGCGTCGTTGAATGTCACTGGATGGAAGGCCAGGCAGTGGAGTATCGTTGCCTTGTATCCGGCGTCTATACCCAGTACATCCCCGCTGGGGTCGCGCTCGGCTATCCCGAGCTCCTGGGCTTCCTTAAGTGCCCCCTCAAAATCCAGCCCGGACTCCATCCGGCTTAGAATGAAGGTCGTGGTGGCGTTTAGAACCGCCTCGATCCTCTCCACCGTGTCGCCCTTCAGCCCATCGCGGAGGAGGGTTATTATCGGTGTTCCCGCCATCACGGTGGCCTCAAAGAGGTATGGGAGGTCTCTCATTTCCGCCTCCCTCATCAGCTCGGCGTAGTGGAACGCCAGGGGCGGTTTGTTGCTCGTGACGACGGCTTTCCCGTCCTTCAGCGCCGCCAGGTGCCAGGTGTGGGCGTTTTTGTCGTTAGTGACGTCTATAACGACATCTGCGTCGATTTCCCTGACCGCTTCCTCGGGTGTGAAACTGTAAACCTCGTAGTCGTTCGTCCATGAGGAGAGTCTTCCAAAGTTCTCCTTTACCATGAGCGCCTCCCTGAGGTCTACCCCCTCGGGAAGCCAGACGACGGCGCTGGTGTCCGCTATGCTCACGACCTTGAACTCCAGACCGTACCTCTCGCGGAAGATGGAACCCTTCTCAATCAGAACCCGCGCGAGGGCCCTGCCGACGTTTCCAAAACCAAAGAGAGACAGCCTTACCTCCCTCACGAATATCACCCGTAAGAAAAGGGGAATACCTTAAGCCCTTGCGGGCTCATTTGTTTAGGATGACCTTTATGATGTCCATGTCCCTGACGATGCCGACGAGCTCTCCCTCTCCCTTGATGACGGGCAGCTGCTCGATGTGGTACTGAACCATCTTCTGGGCGACGTCGTAAATGCTCATGTGGGGCGTTGCAACGACGAGCTCGCGGTTCATTATCTCCGAGACGGGCTTCTTGGGGAGCTGGAGCTCGGCCTTCTCGAAGAGGAGCGTCGGGTTGCTTTCGAGTATCCAGTCCTCCTCGCTGGAGGCGGCCAGTGCCGTCTGCTTCATGACCCTTATGACCTCGCTGTCCTTCAGGAGGTCTGTCTCGTCAACCATGCCCACGAGGTTGCCCTCGTCGTCGATGACCGGGATTGCCATCGCGTTGCACAGGAGGAGCGCCTTGAGGGCGGCTTTGAGAGGCGTCCCGTGCCAGACGACGCCGACGTTTTTCTGGTAGTACCTCTCGATGGTAACGTTCTTCAGCTTCTCGTTCTTCGCCAGGTAGCGCCTCACGATATCCCCAACCGTGAGAATTCCCAGAACCTTGTTCTCATCGTCAACCACAACCACGCGCCTGTAATCCATCTCGAGCATGGCCCTAACGGCCTTCTTCAGGTCATCGTTTGGTTTGACGGTGGGAACGTCCCTCTTAACGAGCATTGCGAGCTGCTCCTCATCGGGGTGGAGCAGAACACGCTTTATGCTTATTATTCCGACGAGGGCCTTCGTGTTCTTGTTGATGACGGGGAATGACCTTACTTTGTGCTTCCTGAAGAGGCTGAGGGCGTACTCCCTCGTTGCCGGAAGCTCTATCGCCACTGGGTCTGGAGTCATTAAAGTCTTCACACGCATTTCCTTCACCACCGCTTTAACCTAAAGCGCTCTTCTCCTATTTTAAGCTTTTCATTCAAAAATTGACAAAAAGGTGGGAAGTCACCCGAGAACCGCCAGGAAAACTCCAGCGGCCACCGCGGTTCCTATGACTCCGGCGACGTTCGGACCCATCGCGTGCATGAGGATGAAGTTTCCTGGGTCCTCCTCGCTGGCCATCCTCTGAACGACGCGCGCCGACATCGGGACCGCCGAAACTCCCGCGGCGCCTATCATCGGGTTTATTCTTCCTCCGGAGAGCTTCATCATGAGCTTTCCGAAGAGCACGCCGCCGGCGGTGGCGCTGGCGAAGGCGACTATTCCGAGACCGAGTATCATCAGGGTCTCCTGGGTGAGGAAGCTGTCGGCCCTCATGGTCGAACCGACGCCCAGGCCGAGGAATATGGTGACGATGTTCATTAGCTCCTCCTGGGCAGCTTTGCTGAGCCTCTCGACGACGCCGCTCTCCCTGAACAGGTTGCCTATCATGAGCATTCCAACGAGCGGGGCGGCGCTGGGAACGAGGAGGCCGATGACGATCATGCTGATTATCGGGAAGATTATCTTCTCCCTCTTTGACACCGGCCTGAGCTGCTCCATCCTTATGCGCCTCTCCTCCTTGCTCGTGAGGGCCCTTATGATCGGTGGCTGAATCAGCGGGACCAGACTCATGTAGCTGTATGCAGCTACCGCCGTCGCTCCGAGTATCTCCGGTGCAAGCTTCGTGGTGAGGTATATCGTCGTCGGCCCGTCGGCGCCGCCTATGATGCCTATGCTCGCCGCCTGGTGGAGGTTGAAACCGAGCGCCAGAGCGGTGAGCATCGCTATGAACACACCTATCTGCGCCGCCGCACCCATGAGTGCCGTCTTCGGGTCGGCTATCATCGGACCGAAGTCCGTCATCGCTCCCAGACCGAAGAATATCAGGAGCGGGACGATTTCCGTCCTTATAAGGGTGTAATAGATGATATCAAAGATTCCGGGCGGGCCGTACTGCTGGTTGAGGTAGCTGAGGGTTGCGAATATGTTGTCCGCTATATGCTCCGGAAGGTTCGGGGCTATGGGCCAGTTGGCCAGGTGGCCGAGGGGTATGTTCACCAGCACCGCGCTGATACCTATCGGGAGCAGCAGGAGCGGTTCCATCTCGTATCTTATGGCCAGGTAGACCAGCGTGAGGCCGACTATTATCATTATCACGTTGCCCGCCGTGAGGTTCATCAGTCCCATGCCCTGGAAGAACGTTATTATCGATTCCACGAGTCCAACCATGGCCCTTCACCCTAGTTCTATTAGTGTTTGTCCGGTGTCGACGGTGTCGCCTTCTTTTACGAGGATTTTCTTTACTACTCCATCCTTTGGTGCGGGAATTTCGTTCTCCATTTTCATTGCTTCGAGGATTAAGAGTCCTTGGCCGGTTTTGACTTCATCGCCTTCCTTGACTAGTATTCTTAGAATCTTGCCTGGCATTGGGGCTGTAACTGCACCCTCCCCGGCCGGGGCGGGAGTTGGCGCCGCCGGAGCAACCGGGGCTGGAGCCGGAGCAGCAACAGGTGCGGGCGCAGGAGTGGCGGTTGCAGGGGCAGCACTGGCGCTCAGGGCGCTCATATCGATTCCCAGGCCCTTCGCCTCAACGGTGTACTCCTTGTCCTCAAAGGCAACCTTAAAGCGGCCCATTCCGAGATCCTCAACCTCAACCTCGTACTCAACACCATCCACGATGACCTTGACCTTCGCCATCTTCACCACTTCCCAAGTTCGTAGTTGAAGTCCTCAACTTCCTCCATGCTCGACTGGACGCCGTAGAGGCGCCAGGCGTCTGAAACTTTCCTCTTGAACGGCAGCGGCCTGAGCTGTGAAGCCTTCTCGGCGGTGTACGCGAGAACCGCGGCCGTTATGACCGCGAGGTCCCTCGGGGGTATAGTCGGCTTTTCCTCCTTGGCCTCGACCTTTGAGGGTGGAACCGGAGCGGGGGCTGGCTTTTCCCGCTCCACCAGCCTTCTCTCGGTCCAGCCAACCGCGTAGAGAACGACCGCCAGGATGCTGAGCACCATGAAGACTATTGTGACACCCAGCACCGTCAGGTTCAGGCCCTCCATGAACTCGCTCATCACAACCATGCTAACACCTCACAGCGGTATGTTGCCGTGCTTCTTCGGCGGCAGCTTAACGCGCTTGCTCTCCATGGCCTCGAGAGCGAGTATTATCTTTGCCCTCGTCTCGGCAGGGTCTATGACGTCGTCTATGTAGCCCCTCGCCGCTGCAACGTACGGGTTGGCGAAGCGCTCCCTGTACTCCTGTATCTTCTGCTGGCGAACCTCCTCCGGGTTCTCGGCTTGAGCTATCTCCTTCCTGAAGATGATGTTGGCGGCTCCCTCCGGACCCATGACCGCTATCTCCGCCGTGGGCCAGGCGAAGACGAAGTCAGCTCCAAGGTGCTTGCTTCCCATGGCGAGGTAGGCACCGCCGTAGGCCTTCCTGAGGATTATCGTGACCAGCGGAACGGTTGCCTCGGAGTAGGCGTAGAGGACCTTTGCACCGTGCCTTATGATTCCACCGTACTCCTGCTGGGTTCCCGGGAGGTAGCCCGGAACGTCAACGAGGGTGACTATCGGGATGTTGAAGGCGTCGCAGGTTCTAACAAACCTGGCAATCTTGTCGGAGCTGTCTATGTCGAGAACGCCGGCGAAGTGTATCGGGTTGTTGGCAACTATACCGACGGTCTGGCCGTTCATCCTTCCGAATCCAACGACCGCGTTCGGGGCGAAGTAGGGAAGGATTTCGAGGAAGTCCGGGTTGCCGTTCTCGTCCCTGTCAACTATCTCGTAGATTACCTGCCTCACGTCGTAGCCCTTGTTCGGGTCGTCCGGGACTATGGAGTAGAGGCTCTCGGTCTTCCTGAAGGGCAGGTCGTTAGTCTTGACGCGCGGCGGCTTCTCCATGTTGTTGGAGGGCAGGTAGCTCACGAGGCGCCTTATGAGCGCCAGAACCTCCTCGTCGCTCTTACCGACCAGGTGGGCCTGTCCGGCGCGCTGGGCGTGAACCATGGCTCCACCGAGCTGGGTCGGCGTGACCTCCACACCCGTCACGGCCTTGACAACCTGCGGGCCGGTGATGAACATGAAGCTCGCCGGGTTGTCCACCATGAGGATGAAGTCTCCTATCGCCGGGCTGTAGACGGCTCCGCCGGCGCAGGGTCCCATTATCGCGGTTATCTGCGGAACGACACCGCTGAGAATGGTGTTCATCTTGAAAATCTCGCCGTAGCCCTTGAGCGAGTCAACACCCTCCTGGATTCTGGCACCGCCGGAGTCGTTGAGGCCTATCACAGGCGCTCCAGCCTCGAGTGCCAGCTCCATTACGCGCTTTATCTTGGCCGCGTGCATCTCACCGAGGGAACCGCCCATGACGGTGAAATCCTGGGCAAAAACGAAGACGAGCCTTCCATCGATGGTACCGTAGCCGGTGATGACGCCGTCCGCGGGCAGCTCCTTCTTGTCCATGCCGAACTCGGTTCCGCGGTGCCTGACGAACATGCCGATTTCCACGAAGCTTCCGGGGTCGAGGAGCTTCTCAATCCTCTCGCGTGCGGTTAGCTTCCCCTTAGCGTGCTGTTTTTCGACGGCCTTTTCGCCGCCCATCTCAAGAATCTTCCTTTTTCTCTCATACAGGTCGTTAACCTTCTCTTCCATGCTCATGAGAACTCCCCCTGACTGCTGAGAGTGTCGCCTACTTGTAGTTTGTAAAGTTTAAAAGAGTTTTTATCGACCGTCAAACCCCGGAAAGAAAAGGGAATTCAAAGGTGCTGAATAGGCGTTTCGGCACCGCAGGCCTCACACTTGAGGAAGTGGAAGCGTCCGCGCTTGATAATCTTCGTATCCGGACTTCCACAGACCGGACAGATGACGTAGTCCTTGAGGTACTTCTTCATCTTGTTGCCTATCAGGTACGGTGTGAAGCGTCCCTGCAGGACGACGCGCCTTCCCTCAAGCGTTCCAGCCGTTGCCACCTCGCGCAGAATGAACTTGAGCAGGTGGTTCGGGTCGCGGTTCATAGCCTCGGCTATGTCCACGAAGTTCTCGATTATAGTTCTGTTTCCAGCTATCGTGACGACCGCGGCCGGAACCTCGAAACGGGAAGTGTGATGCTTGACGTTCTCGGGAAGCTCCTCGTAAGCCTTATCGAGCAGACCCTCGAAATCGTAAAAGTCAACCTTCTTCTCGCTCACTTTCCTCACCTCCATCTTAACTACCGGGAGACGTTTATAACCTTTTGGCGTGGGGAAAGGGTGGGAATCAGAGGACGCGGTAGAAGCCCGCGCGTGGCTCGTATATCCTGGCGTCGCGCTTGAGGTCGTTGATGAGCTTCTTTATCTCGTTCTCCGAGCCGAGACCGGCCTGCTTTGCCGCCTCGAGTATCCTGTCCTCCGGGGCTCCGAACTCTCCCTCGCTCTCCAGGCTCTTTATGATGTCAACCATCCTGTCGATCTTGTTTATCTTCTTGGAGCTCTTGCCGACCTCCAGTATCGAGACGTCCAGCGTCCCCTCCTCGTCAACGGCTATCTTCCTTATCATGTCCTCGATTATCGCTATCGCCGCCCTCGCGTCCTCCCTGGTGACGGTTTCACTGAGGCGCATCCTGGCGTGGGCCTCGCTGAGCCTTATCAGGGCCTCGAGCTGCCTCGCGGTTATGGGAATCGGCTGCACGCCGTCGTCCTCACCCGGCCTCTTAAAGCCCTTCCTCATCCTGACGTAGTAGCGCTTTATCTCCTCCATCGCCTCCCTGCTCAGAACGGGATGGACGTTCTTTCTCGCGTAGGCTATGTACTTCTTGAGCAGCTCGTATGGTATCTTGGGCGTAACGGCTTCCGCCTCGCCGCGGCGCACCTTGAGAATGTGCTCGGCTATCGATGAGTCGACCTTCTCGTCCGGTTCGTCGAGGAGCAGGAAGATGAGGTCGAAACGGCTGAGCAGGGTCGGTGGAAGGTCAAGCTGCTCCGGGAGGGACTTGTGGCGGTTGAAACGGCCGTATTTCGGATTAGCTGCCGCTATAACCGTTGTCCTCGCGTTCAGGGTTGCGGTTATACCCGCCTTGGAGATGCTGATGGTCTGCTGCTCGAGTGCCTCGTGTATCGCGCTCCTGTCCCTGTCGCTCATCTTGTCGAACTCGTCGATTAACGCGAATCCCCCGTCCGCTAAGACAAGAACACCGGCCTCAAGAACCCACGAACCTGTGAACTCGTCGCGAACCGCTGCGGCCGTCAAACCGGCTGCACTTGAGCTCTTACCGCTCGTGTAAATCGCCCTCGGTGCCAGGTTGGCAACGTAGCGGAGAATTTGGGATTTGGCCACTCCAGGGTCTCCAACGAGCAGAACGTGGCTCTCACCGCGAAGCTTCGTTCCGTCCGGGAGAGTTCTCTGTACACCGCCGAAGAGTGCCAGGGCTATGCCCTTCTTAACCGTCTTGTGGCCCCATATGGCGGGAGCTATGGAGTCAACGATGGCATCGACGATGTCCTTCCTCTTGGCCAGCTCGCGTATCTTCTGCTCGTCCTCCGGTGAAATCTCCAGCTCCTCAATCTCCTTACTGAGCTGCTCTATGTGGTTTACTTCCAGAACCTTCTTGAATATTGGCCTCTTGTCCTTCTGCTCCAGAATGACCCTGAGGATTCCGGTGGCGAGGATTCTATCGCCCGGCAGGGCGGTATCCACCAGGTCGTCGAGGAGTATCGCATCAACGAAGCGCGGCATCTGGCCGCCTTTGAGGCTCTCGGGCCTGTCCTGGAGGCGGAAGCTCTGGAAGTTTATGAAGCGGCTCTTCTCGACGTCGAGGTCAACGTTTCTGGAACCGCAGGCATCGCACTTGCTCGGCTTGACTATGTTCTCGTAGGGCCTCTGGAGGCGAACCATTTCGTTGCCGCAGTCCTTGCAGACGAAGACGGCTTTCTCGACGAAGGGCTTCACCTCGCTCACGCGCGTGATTATACCCTCCACCTGAATGAGCCTGTTTATGTGCTCGCTCCCGAGTTCCTTGACGAGGAGAGTCCTCGGAAGGTTGTAGAACCTCGCATGAACCTTGAACTCCTCCTCCTTGAGGAGGGGCGGCTCGCGGAGAACTATTTGAATGGCATCCTCCGCGGCGAGTATGCTCTCCTCGGGGTTTTCAAGGAGCTCTCCAGCAAGCTCCGGATCGAAGGAGTTGAGGTGCGTCCAGTCTATTGCCAGTGAGCGCTTTGGGGTAACCGTGAGCAAATCCTTGAGCTTGTTCAGGTAGACCTCGTTTCCGCTGTCGTCCACGTACTCCCTCAGAAAGCGTGCGTACCTTTCTATCATGTCCTCCCTGTCCATCACTCCTCACCCAGCCACTCGTTTCTGATTCTGGAAAGCTGGAGGTATATCCTCCTCTCCTCCGGCGAGAGTCTTGAGAGGAGTTCCAGGCTGTTGGGCCTCAGCATAACCGCCTTCAGGATTTTGTTGAAGCGTATCGTCTTCAGGTGCTCCAGCTTCTTCTTCAGGTTTGCGAGCTTGGTCAGTTTGACGTTTATGGTCTCTATCCCCTCTCCGGCGTTCATCCTCACGTAGTTCTCCAGGTAATACATGTAGAACTCGGCCCTCTCGTACAGTCCGGCGGGCAGGGGCATCAGGGGCTCGTTCTCACGCTCCTCCGCTATCGCGCGGTCTATCTCTCCTATGACCTTGTCGGTCTCATCGATAACCTCGACTATCTTGGCCTCCCAGAGTTCCTTTGCCTTCCAGTCCTCAAGGAGAACGACGTCGCCGGCGCTCCAGTCGCCCAGAGGACGGAGGATTTTAACCGCTATGACGGCTCTACCGGTGAACATGACATCACCCTCTCGAATATACCCATCCTCCCAGAGACCTATTAATTTTGCTATTGTTTTTTTGCCCGGATTTTCTATGAAAAAATCTGGGAGTTTTCACATATTTTCACGGTTAATCCTATAAGCCTTGAGGGTGTAATCCTCATGGGTGAGGGCATGCTGATAGGGATAATGAGCGATACCCACGATAACCTGCCCGCCATTGCAAAGGCGGTCGAGCTGTTCAACGGGAGGAACGTTGAGCTGGTTATTCATGCGGGTGATTACGTTGCCCCATTCGTTGCTAGGGAACTCAAGAAGCTCAAGGCGCCTCTCAAGGGCGTTTTCGGCAACAACGACGGCGAAAGGAAAGGCCTCTACGAGGCACTGGGCATCTACGACGAGATACTGGAAATCGAGGCCGACGGCATGAAGATAGCCGTAACCCACGGTACCGACGAGCGCATCGTCCGTGCGCTTGCCAGGAGCAGGCTATACGACGTTGTCATAGTCGGCCACACCCATCGCTACGAGATACGCGAGGAGGGCAGGACCATACTCGTCAACCCCGGCGAGGTCTGCGGCTACGTTACGGGAGTGAAGAGCGTCGCCCTGCTCGACACCAGGAAGAGGGAGGTGCGGATAGTCAACCTCGACACCGGGGAGCTCCTGGGGGCAATGAGTCTCTAATGAGCATCTCTGAAGAGTGTCTCTAACGAGCGTCTCTAAAGAGGGTCTCTGAAGGGCTTCTAACTTCCGCGCTCTCGATTTTTGGCCATCAAATCAGCAGAAACGAACCGGCGATGGGTATGGAGGACATACTGATTCCGAAGGAAAGGCGCGACGCGGTCGTGCTGATAGGAGTTGACCGCGATGAAAACGTGGAGTTCATCAAGGTCTACGCGGTCAGCGAGGAGAAGGCAAAGCAGACCCTAGAGGAGTTCTTCAGTGCCAAGGGCCTCTTTCCCGGCGACTACCGTCTCGTCAGCAGGGGGAGCGAGGAAGTAGGGGAGAGGAAGGCGATAACAACGAAGAGCGAGGCCTCGCTCAGCGCCTCCCTCGCCCGGCTCGGCCTCAGGCTACTCTCCAACGGGGTTCTCTACCTGGAGGGCGTTGAGAGGATCTACCAGTTCACGCTCGTCAGCGAGGCTCTCTATCAGCGCATAACCTTCGAAAAGGGGGAGGATGTGAAGGAAGAGCCCGTTCCCGAGTTCGAGCCACTGGACGTGCTCTCGCTCGGCGTTGACGTTCTCGTCGAGAACCTGAGGGGAACCGAGCTGGGAGAAGTCCTCCCTCCAAACGCGGTTCTTCTGAGGGAGCCGCCGCTCAAGGAAGTCTACGAACTGCTTGAAAAGGAGAGGGATTTTCCCATTGTTGTGGAAACGAAGGACGCGGGGAAGTATTCCTCCCTGGATTTTCCCGCCATCGTCCGCCTCCCGCCCCTCACCGTCGAGGAGTTCGCGGCAGAGCTATCGGAGAGACTGGGCTTCAGGGTTGAGCCGGAGCGTTTCCTCGACTATCCCCCTGAGAGGCTGAATCTGAGAAACGTCGATGCCCTGGCCAGGCTGGTCAGGGCCCTCATGACACGGAAGCGGCTTTCTCCTGAGGAGGCCCTTTCCCTCGCTGTGAGGCTCAACCTCGGAGGGCCTTGAAGTAGCGAACGACCATCCCGCGGAAATCTCTGTTGTGCTTGCCGAAGGCGGCGTTTACAAGCTCCCTGAGCCCTGCTTCGTCGGCCAGGTAGCTTAAGAGCAGAGCATCGTCAACGCTCAGCTCTCTCAGAAAGTCCGTCTTCGCTAGAAACTCGGAGCGGTCTGGAGTTCTCTCCCTGAGCTCCACGATTCTTTTAAGGTACGGTCGTACCTTCTCTTCCCGCCTCTCGAACTCCAGCCAGTCTATGGCCGTTGAGGTCTCCACCCGGATGTACTCCCAGGGTTCTCTGAGGTATTTTCCAACGGCGTTCCCTAGTTCTGAGCCCAGAATCTTCAGCCTGAACTCCTCGAACCTCTGGTAATCGTCGCTCAGGCGTTTCCTGTCCACCACGTCGAGACTTGCGAAGACGACCAGGGCAGTGAGGTAACACCCGACCGCCAGGGGAGCTTCCGGCACAACCAGGGTATCCCCCGAAATCGTGGCAACGCGGCCCCTCTCCCTCCGGAGGTTCTCGATGGGCATGCCCAGGGGATAGCTCATGCTCTTGATGCAGAACTCAAGTTCGTCCATACTCACACCGCTTGGAGTTGACTTCACCGAGTAAAAGCCTTTCGGCAAAATTTTTAGCGTTCCCATCGAAACTCCTAACGGTGGGAGAGATGATAGTGATAGACGGTTCCTACGGCGAGGGTGGGGGGCAGATACTGAGGACCGCCATAGCCCTCTCCGTCATCACCGAAAAGCCTGTTAAAATCGTCAAGATTCGCGCGAACAGACCAAACCCCGGTCTCAGACCGCAGCACCTCCACGGGATTTTGGCCTTGAAGGAGCTGAGCGGCGCAAGGGTTAATGGCGCCCAGGTCGGCTCGACGGTTCTTGAGTTCGTTCCAGGGAAGGCCGAGCCAAGGCACGTCCGCGTTCCCATAAAGACCGCCGGTAGTATAACCCTCGTGCTTCAGGCTCTGCTACCGGCGATGGCCTTCACGGGCGGGAGCTTTGAGATAACCGGCGGAACCGACGTCCCTTGGAGCCCTCCAGCTGACTACCTGAAGAACGTAACGCTCTACGCCCTCGGAAAGATGGGGGTTGAGGCCGAGCTCGAAATCAGGAGAAGGGGCCACTACCCGAAGGGCGGCGGGCTGGTCACCGGAAGGATCGAGCCTTGGGAGGAGAGGAAGTCCCTGGAGGCCATCGAATGGGGCAAGGTGGAGCGCTTCGTCGGGATAAGCCACGCAACAAATCTGCCGGCCCACGTCGCTGAGAGGCAGGCAAAGGCAGCGAGGGAGAGGCTTGAGGAGCTTTACAGCGTCCCAGTCGAGATAGAGACCGAGATCTCACGCTCCCTTGGGCCGGGAAGCGGCATCGTCGTCTGGGCTGAGACAGATTCGCTGAGGCTCGGAGGGGATGCCCTTGGAAAACGCGGAAAGTCGGCAGAGGTTGTTGGCAGGGAAGCCGCCGATGAGCTTCTCGACCAGCTGACCGGCGGAAAAGCGGTTGACAGGTTCCTCGGCGACCATCTGATACCGTTCCTGGCCTTCGCGGGCGGCGAGATAGGGGTAACGGAGATCACCAGCCACCTCGTCACAAACGTCTGGGTTGTGGAGCAGTTCCTTGGCAAAATCTTTGAAGTGGAGGGAGAAATCGGAGGGCCCGGGACTGTGAGGGTGGTTAGGAAGGCGGCGTCTTGGTGAGGGCTTTAACAAAATAATTGGATTATGTATGAGGTGAAAGCAATGGACTTGACTACGATTTCAACGATTATTGGAAGTACCGCTAGTTTGCTATCTGCAATTTTAATGTACTACTTTACTCAGCACTTTCCATGGGAGACCTCACGTAAGAACGTTGTGAGAATACTTTTGGAACAGAGTCCGAATTTCAAGGATATTGTAAACAATCTCAAGAAAAATGCCCAGTCTAAATTAGGCAGCAGGCATCTTCAGAGAGAAGTGTTTTGGGGAATTCCAATAGGGATATTGCTGGGGCTGTTAATTCCTATTGTACTTACTATAGGCTATGTAGGCATGTACTATGATAAACTTTCGCCTCTAACTTTTAACACGCTCGCAATTATCCTGTTATTGTGGGCTTCTGTTACTTGGTTCTTAATGCTACTTGCAACGTATGTTGTTTTTGCTTTTAAGGACAGTTTCCTGTATCCCGTTAGCAGGATATATCTTGGAAGTTCTTTGGTGTTTATAGCTTCTTTTGGGATAGCTACTCTAAATTCAAACTCTGCTGAACAATTTTTAGCTGTTTATCTAATAGTTTTTGGAACAATTATTCTTTTAGGATGGGGTCTTTCCAAAAAAGAAGACAAACTAGTTAGGGAAGAATGGTTCAAACTGTCCAATGAACGTAAAAGTATCACTTTAAGAGTTTATACCCAAGATGGGCGTGAGTTCATTGGAATCTTGCAAAATGTTTTTGATGATACTTGGTTACAGCTTAAGAGAGTTGATTCAAGGAGTACTATAAACATTGAGTGGAGGACAATTAAAGGAGTGGAGGTAATAAGTGATGACTCTTGATCACTCCTCCACCTCTACCTCATAGACCTTCCTCGGGTTCTCGACGTGAATCTTGTAAACGTCGTCCTCGGTGAAGAGGCCGTTCTGGAGGAATGCCTTCGTCCTCTTCGGCACTGTCTTCGGCCCGAGCACCGCACCAGGACGGCGCTTGTCGTCTATGTAGTCGGTCTCCATCATGAACCTGTTCCCCTGCTCTATCGCCGCCTTGATGTTCTTCTTGCTGGCTATTATGCTCGGGAAGACTCCAACCTCCTCTGCCACCTTCACGAGCGGCGGCGAGAAGTGTTTGACGACCTTATACGGCTTTATTCCAACCTCTCTCACGTATCTTCCAAGCTCCCTGAACTTCTCCTCGTCGAAACTCTCGGTGTGGAGCTGAACCGCGCAGTCGGCTTCTTTGGCCAGGCTCATCCCGTACTTCATCAGCTCGATGCTCGCTTGCCAGATTTCCTCGCTCACCTCGTAGTGTGGCCTGCCTATCTCGCCTATGGCTATGGCCTTCCCCTCAAGGCAGAGCCTCTGGGCGTATTCAAGGGCCTTCATGACCTCGTTTCTGGCGTATTCGAGGCCTTTCTCCTCTGCGAGATAAACGAACTCCGCGGGGTGCACACCGACGACGGCGTAGGCCTTGACGGGCGTCTCCTTGTTTATCTTCTCGACGAGCTCGATGTGGAAGTCCATCGCCTTCATAAAGTCCTCCGCCTTCAGCCCGGGGAAGCCGTAGTCGTGGGCGGTTTTGTAAACGACGACGAGATGCGTCCCTCCAGCGCGGTGGAACTGCTTCACGGCCTCAATGAAGAGCCCCTTGTAGGGGTCAACGTGGAAGTGGTCGTCCCAGATTATCATACCATCACCTCACGATCGGTAAACTTCTATGATTTCGCCATCTTTGACCTTCAGCTTTCCCTCGAGAACCAGGGCCGCCTCGTCGTGCTCCACGACGAAATCCACCTTCCGGTTCTGGATGTGTATCTCCCTAACGAGCGCTATTCCCCCGCCCTTGAGCTTGTAGCCTGGGTATATGATACCTTCAAGCACAACTCCACCCAAAACCTGCTTTCCGAGGACGTAGGTCGTCCCGATGACTTTGAACTTTCCGACGGGGTGCCTCGAGACTATCTCCGGCTCGTCCTTTTTCTTTCTGAACCGTTTGAAAATTCCCATCTTCTTCCCCCGGAAGAAATTGGCGAAGGGGAATTAAAACTTGCCCCGTGTTGCTCCCCGGTATTATCACGGGTATACCTCCAGCACATCCCCCTCTTCGGCGGACATCCCGTTCTCCAGCATGAGGGCCACTCTATCGCCGCTCGCGGCGAATTCTACCTCCGAAAGCTCACATCCACCACCGCAGTATCTCCCTCGGGGAGACGAGCAGGTGATCCCTGTGCATGAGCAGGGTGAACACCGACTTTTTCAACTTTATATCTATGAGTTCGTCCTCGTCTTGGAGTTCTATCACCGACGTCGCAAGATCCTCGAGCATCGGGAGGGGATTGAAGTCGAGGGTTTCTATGATGGGCGTTTCTACTAGGTACAGGTTGATTCTCCTCTCGTCCCCAAGTTTCTGCTTTATCAGCCCCATAAGGGTGTAGATGCTGCGGACGTCGCCCTGAAGGACCAGCAGTCTCTCTAGGCCGAGGACGAGGTGTACGTACATGGAGTCGCCCGTTATCTTCCGGAGCTCCCTATCGATCTTTTCCTGGTAGACGTAGGGGTCGTTTCCGAACTTTATCTTCGCTATTACGTCCCCGGCTTCCTGGGTTCCTCCGACCTTGATGACCTTCACGTCGGAATCATTCACCCGAACCCCCATCAGTCTAAGGTGCGTCATGTAGACCGGTAGTGTGTCGAATATGTCCTCGACTATGAGGGGGATTCCCTTCTTCTTCGAGTACTGGATGAATGCGTGGAGTGAGAACTCTATCCCCAGCGATGCCCTGTTCTCGACTATGGTGGTCCCTCCTGGCCAGATCTGCTCCAGCAGTTCGTCTAGGTCCTTTTCTGCAATCAGAACGGGTTTTTTGAGGGCCTCCATCAGCTCCACCCCCCTGCGTCTATCGTCGTCTCCAGGCCAACCAAGTTCGGGTTGATGCTCTTCAGGACTTTAACCCCCGCTCCCGTGTGGTACGGTGTCAGCCTGATGACCGTCGTGGAGATCCTTTCCAGCTCGTAGAGGCTCTTGACGGGGAGGCTCTTCATTATCCCCTCGTTGACCAGGTAGAACGCCTTCCTCCTTTCGTTTCCTGTGAACCTCTGCATGGCCAGTATGATGCGGTACGTGTCGAGGGGAGTTCTCGTGACGAGGAAGAGGTTCTCAAGCCCGAGGACGAGGTTTATCATCGGGGAGGGGATTTCCTTGAAGACCTTAACGCTGCTCTCCTCGTAGTTTTTGAGGTAAACCCTCGGATCCGGGTGGAACGGAACCCTCGCCAGGACTTTTCCTATCTCAAACTTGCCCCCGGTCTTCAGGACGTAGACGTTGTCAAAGTCCAGGGAAAGTCCCATGGTCTTAGCGTGGATTATAATGGCGTGAAGGGTGTCGAAATTATCATCAATAACGAGGGGGATGCCCTTTTCCTTTGAGTACTCAATGAAGAACTTCAGGGCGAATTCGGGGATGTAGGATGTGGTGTATGTTACCAGAACCGTTTCGCCGGGCAGAACAGAGTCGATGATTTCGGCGACCTTTTCCTGTTCCATGGCTCTCACCTTTTAAAGGTTATTTGGGAAAGATATAAACGTTTTGGAAGAATCCTCGGCCCAGCACCCTTTATTGGGGACGTACGGAAAATAAAAATGGAAAAATCTTTCGCCGGCCTAGAGCTTCACCAGATGGACGGAGCATGAGATGCACGGGTCGAACGCCCTGACGGTCTCCTCGAGCCTTCCTATCATCGCCCTCTCGTCGGCCTCACCGTACAGCTTCCTCGCCTCCTCCAGCAGGCTGGCCTCCATCATCGCGTGGTTCAGCGCTGTTGGGGTTATTATGTTGGAGTAGGCGACCTTACCGTTGGCGTCTATCCTGTAATGGTGTATCAGAACCCCTCTCGGGGCCTCGACGTAGCCTATCCCCTCGCCCTCCCTGGGCTCAACCGGGACGTTCTCCCCTTCGATGCCCCTATCGAGCAGGGTCTTCGCTATCTCGTTTGCCCTCTCGAGGGAATAGACGAGCTCTATCGCCTGGGCCAGGTTGTTGTAGCTGACGTAGCCGGTCTCCAGTTTCTCCCTGTGCTCCTCGAAGAGCCTCTTGGCCCCGGGGGTGAGCATCTCCGACTTGAGGAGCAGCCTCGGCAGCGCCCCGACGAAGAACGCCTCACCCTTGTAGCGGCTCTGTTTGGCGAAGCTGTAGACGAGGGAGCGCTCCTCTATCCTCTCGGTGTAGTGGAAGGCACCTTCCTCGTCAGAGACCAGCTTTTCACCCCAGAGGTAGCCGTCGGTGGCGACGAAGTGCCTTGCCTGGGCGCCGTATGGATCCAGCTGGGCGAAGAGCCTCACAGCTCTCCTCGCCAGCCTGAGGAGGGCTTCGCTTTCCTTCTCCACCCTTTCGAGCTCCTCCACCGTTGGATACCTGCCGAAGCCGCCGGGCTTGACGTTTATTCCGTGTATCTCCCTGCCGCCTACCATCACCCTTATCCTGTTGCCGAAGGCCTTCAGGGCGAGGCCCTCCTTCACCAGCTCCCCGTGCTTCGTGGCCATCCTTATGGCGTCTGGGTAACCGAACACGTCCGGCGCAACGAGGAGGTACAGGTGCAGCGCGTGGCTCTCGAGCAGTTCGCCTATGAGCCCGAGCTCCCTGATGAGGGCAATCTCCTCCGGAACCTCAACGCCGAAGGCCCTTTCGATTCCTAGGACGGAAGCGACGCTGTGGGAGAGGTAGCAGATGGCACATATCCTGGCCTCGAGGTCAGGAACGTCGTAGTAGTGCCTTCCGAGGGTCAGGAGCTCGAAGAATCTCGGCCCCTCGATGATCTTAAGCCTGACGTCCTTTACCTCGCCGTTCTCGATGACTATCTCGGCCTTTCCGTTGCCCTCAACGCGCGTGAACTCGCGGAGCTCGATTATCATGGCTCCCACCTCGCGAAGGTCTTGAACTTCCTTATGATGTACTCGTCATCGTAGCCGAGATCCTTGAGTATCTCGTACTCCCCGGCCGGATTCACCTCGCCTGGCAGCGGACCGCGGCAGCCGATGCATCCCAGACCCGAGCGCACGCAGACGGCGTTGCAGCCGCCGTAGGTTATCGGGCCGAGGCAGGGAAGGCCTTTCTTTACCAGCACGCACTCGTACTCGTTGAGCTTGCACTCCAGACAGACGGGATAGTCCTTCCTGACGGGCTCGATGCCCTTGGCTATGTCCATAAGCACCTGGTAGACCTCGTTTTTGTCGTACGGGCAGCCAGGTAGGGCGAAATCAACGGCTACGTATTCGACGACCGGCTTGGAGTCGAGGGCGCGCATCGGGTTGCCGTCGTCCCCGTAGACCGCCTTCAGCTTCTCCCTGATGGGGAGTTCAACGCTTGCCTGAACCGAGCCGTGGGTTGCGCAGGTTCCGAGGGCTATGAGGTATTCGGAGTGATTTCTTGCCTCTTTTAGCAGGTTCAGGTCGCGCTGGGTCGAGACGGTTCCGGTTACGAGGGCGACGTCGTAGTGGTTCTCCTCGCTGAGACTCGTCGCCATGTGGAACTCGGTTATCTCGTAGAATTCGAGGAGGTCGAAGAGCTTCTCGTAGAGGAAGAGCATGTTGAGGGCACAGCCGCCGCAGTCGGTAAGCTCGAAAACCCCCAGTTTGAGCTTGTCCATCATATCAACCCCCTCGTGGAGAGAGCGTCCCAGTAGGTGAAGACCGGGCCGTCCTGGCAGATGTACTTCATGGAGACGCTGGTTCCGACGACGCAGTGGCCGCACTTGCCGACACCGCAGCGCATGCGCCTCTCCAGGGTCATGTAAATCCTGCCAGGTGAGAGCTTTCTGTCCAGGAGCTCCCTTATGACGAACTTGTACATGACCGGCGGGCCGCAGATGAGGGCGTATGTGTTGTTAACGTCGAACTCCTCGCCCCTGAAGAGGTCGGTGACGACACCCTTGCACACCCTGTCCGAGAAGCCCTGTTCGAGGTAGATGCACGATGGGCTCTCAACCTCGTACGCCAGCTTTACCGAGCAGTTCATGGCCTCGCCGTGCTTGAGGAGGTGTATTATCTCGTCGCGGAAGAGGATATCCTCGTAGGCCTTGGTTCCGTAGAGCAGCCAGACTTTCTCGTACTTGCCGGTGTCTATGGCGTACCAGAGCACCGAGCGTAGGGGTGCCATTCCGAGACCGCCCGCGACAAGAATCAGGTTTGAGCCCTCCATCTTCTCCATGGGGAATCCGTTTCCGTAGGGCCCGCGGATTCCCACGACGTCCCCTTCCTTCATCTTGTGGACGAACTTGGTCATCCTGCCAACCTTTCTGATGCAGAGCTGGAAGTAGCCCTTCCTCGTGGGTGAGGAGCAGATGCTTATCGGGAACTCTCCGAAGCCGCGGATGTCAACGATGACGAACTGTCCCGGCTTGAAGTCGAACTTGGCCTCAACCTCGGGGTCGAGGAAGCGCAGTGTGAAGAGCTTCTCCCTCGACGTTAGGTCCTTCACTTCGAGAATCCTTGCGTCGTACGTCTGGTACGGGTTCTCGCTCATTTCAGGGACCCCCTTACCTCCTCAAGAACCTTAACGTGCTCTATCTTCGCCGGGCAGAACTCGTCGCATCTTCCACAGCCGACGCAGTTGTAGCCGGCAGTGGGGTCAAAGTAGCTCTTGCAGTAGTATCTGTGCCTGAAGCGGTCCAATCGCGTAGGCCTGAAGTTGTGGCCTCCAGCGACGAGTCCATGGTTCTCCATGAAGCACGAGTCGTAGCGCCTCTCGCGCACCGAGCTGTATGCGTCCATCCAGCTGTCGCAGACCTCGTAGCAGCGGCACGTTGGACAGACCATGTTGCAGTTACCGCAGGCGAGGCATATCTCAGCGTACTTCTTCCACACTGGGCTGTTGTACGCTAAATCGAGCATGTCGGCGAGGCCTTCCTGCGGGACTTCCTTCTGGAAGGCTTTCGCGCGCTTCTCCTCGAACTCCTTGAAGTTGGCGAGGTCCTCATCGGTCACCTCTTCGAACAGCTCGCCGTTCTCCCAGGCTATCTCGTGGCCGCGGACGCTCCCGATTCTGACCAGCCAGCCGTCGGGCAATTCGTGCAGGAACAGGTCGAAGCCGTCCATTGCGAAGTGCGTTCCGAGGCTCTTGCAGAAGCAGTACTCGTCGGGCATGCAGCTTATTCCTATTATCAGGGTCTTCTCACGCCTGCTCTTGTAGTACGGGTCGGCCGGCTCGTCGAGGTACACCTTGTCGAGTATCTTCAGACCGTGGATATCGCAGGAATGGAGTCCAAAGAGAACCATCGGTTCTGCTTCGATCTCTTCCTCCCAGTGGCCGTTTTTCATGCGGAGAACCGCTTCTCTGGGCCTGAAGAAGAACTTCTTCGGCGGGAGCATGGTTCTGTTGTAGTCCAGCGCTATCTCCGCCGGGTCGTGGACTTCCTGGAAAGAATAGATGCCACCCTTCTTTACCGGGGCATACAGGGTACCCCAGGCCTCAAGTGACTTGAAGAACCTCTCAAAGTTTTCGGAAGGTAGTTTTATGTATCTCAAGGGCATCACCGCCTTGAATGGGCTTGCAATTTTAAGTTTGTAAAGGATTGATTTAAGAATTTTTCAAACAAATGGTTGCCAACCAGATGTTACAAACTTGTACTTTAGTGCACTCTTATAAACATTAACGTCGAAACTTTTCCGAAAAATCCTTGCGGTGATGCAAGATGGAAGCCTCGTTCGATTACATGCGCTCTTATCCGCCGGAACCGAGTTCTCTAATCCCTCTTCTTCAGAGAACCCAGGAGCGCTTCGGTTACCTTCCCAGGGAGGCCCTTGAGGAGATTGCGAACTACCTCGGAATTCCCCTCAGCAGGGTCTACGGTGTGGCCACCTTCTACGCCCAGTTCCGCTTCGAGCCCCTCGGAAAATACGTCGTCAAAATCTGCCACGGGACGGCGTGCCACGTCAACGGTGCGGTGAATATATCCCAGGCCATAACGGAGGAGCTTGGAATTGAAGAGGGACAGACGACGGAGGACGGCCTCGTAACGCTGGAGCGCGTCGCCTGTCTCGGATGCTGCAGCCTGGCACCGGTCATAATGATAAACGACAAGGTATTCGGCAAGCTCACGCCGGATAAAGTCAGGAAACTGATGAGAAAGCTCAGGGAGGGGAAGCTCGATGTCTGAAATCAAGGCCATCGCCGTCGGCATGAACTCCTGTGGGATAGCAGCGGGAGCGAGAGAAACCTATGAGGCCATAAAGGCCGAGATCGAGAAGAGAAACCTCGACGTGGAGCTCAAGATAGTTGGCTGCGTCGGCATGTGCTACCGCGAGCCCCTCGTGGACATCATCACCGATGAGGAGATAATCACATACGGCCACGTCGACCCCAAGAAGGTTCCTAGGATTATAGAGGAGCACGTTATCAACGGAAAGCCCATAGAGGAGTGGATAGTCAAGCGCGACTGGTGGGAGAACGGCGAGAGGAAGACCTGGGACGTTGATGGCTACTTCGCCAAGCAGAGGAAGATAGTGCTCGAAAACTCCGGCTACATAGACCCCGAGAACATCGACGAGTACATAGCGGCCGGTGGCTATGAGGCGCTGAAAAAGGCCCTCAAAATGAAGCCCGAGGAGATAATAGACGTCATCATGAAGTCCGGGCTTCGTGGAAGGGGCGGTGCGGGATTCCCGACGGGATTAAAGTGGAAGTTCGCGAGGGAAGCCAAGGGAGACGTCAAGTACATCGTCTGTAACGCCGACGAGGGCGATCCCGGAGCATTCATGGACAGGAACGTCCTGGAGGGCGACCCGCACAGGGTGATAGAGGGTATGATAATTGGTGCCTACGCGATTGGAGCGACGAAGGGCTTTATCTACGTGAGAGCAGAGTACCCGCTCGCCATAAGGAGGCTGAAGATAGCGCTGAAGCAGGCGCGCGAGAGGGGGTTCCTCGGTGAGAACATCCTTGGAAGCGGGTTCTCCTTCGACATCGTCATCAAGGAAGGCGCCGGAGCGTTCGTCTGTGGTGAGGAGACGGCTCTGATAGCCTCGATAGAGGGCAAGCGCGGAATGCCGAGGCCGAGGCCGCCTTATCCGGCCCAAAAGGGTCTATGGGACAAGCCCACCAACATCAACAACGTGGAAACGTGGGCGAACGTGCCGTGGATAATCAAGCACGGCTGGGAGGCCTACGCCTCGATAGGGACCGAGAAGAGCAAGGGCACCAAAGTCTTCGCCCTGTCGGGCAAGATAAAGCACGGCGGAAACGTTGAGGTTCCGATGGGAATGACGCTGAGGGAGATACTCTACGAGATAGGCGGAGGAACCAAGACCGGCAAGAGGATCAAGGCTGTCCAGCTCGGCGGTCCCTCAGGAGGCTGCATTCCGGAGTATCTCTTCGACACACCCGTTGACTACGAGAGCGTGAACGCGACCGGCGCGATAATGGGGAGCGGCGGAATGGTCGTCATGGACGAGGACACCTGTATGGTCGACGTCGCCAAGTTCTTCCTCGACTTCACCGTGAAGGAATCCTGCGGGAAGTGCACCTTCTGCCGTTTAGGCACTAAAAGGATGTGGGAAATCTTGGACAAGTTCACCAAGGGCGAGGCAACGGAGGAAGACCTCGAAAAGCTCGAACGGCTCGCATATCAGGTCAAAGCCGGTTCGCTCTGCGGTCTCGGGCAGACGGCACCTAACCCCGTTCTAACGACCATCCGCTACTTCAGGGACGAATACCTTGCCCATATCCAAGGAAAATGCCCCGCCAAGGTCTGCAAGCCACTCATCAGGTACGTCATCATCACCGACAGGTGCACCGGCTGTACGGCGTGTGCTATATTCTGCCCGGTGAAGGCGATAAGCGGCGAGAAGCTCAAGCCCCACGTCATCGACCAGTCTGCCTGCATCAAGTGCGGGACCTGCTACGAGGTGTGCCGGTTCAACGCCATAGAGATAGTCGATGCGGGGGGTGAGTGAAATGGTCAAAATCATAGTCAACGGGAAGGAAATCGACGCTCCGGAAGGAAAGCCGCTCATAGACTTCCTCCGTGAAATCGGGGAGCACGTTCCCGGCTTCTGCTACACGAACGAGCTCGATCCCTACGGCTCATGCAGGCTCTGTCTCGTCTCCACCAAGAGGGGAGTCACCACCTCGTGCACACTCAAGCCGATGGAAGGGCTTGAGTTGGAGACCCTCAGCGACGAAGTCGTTTCGATGAGGAAGACGGCACTTGAGCTCATCCTCTCTGACCACTACGGCGACTGTATCGGCCCCTGTCAGGACGGCTGTCCGGCCCACAGCGACGTTCAGGGATACCTCGCGCTCATAGCGATGGGCAAGTATCACGAGGCGGTTAAGCTGATGAAGGAGAAGTACATCCTACCGGCTGTCCTTGGAAGGGTCTGCCCGGCCTTCTGTGAGGACGCCTGCCGGAGGAACCTCGTGGAGGAGCCCCTCGCGATAAGGCAGCTGAAGAGATACGCGGCAGATTACGACCTTGAGCACGGCCCGTGGATGCCCGAGATTCCGCCCTCAACCGGAAAGAGGATAGCCGTCGTCGGAGGCGGGCCGGCTGGCCTTGCCTGCGCCTACTACCTCAGGACGATGGGACACGAGGTTACCATAATCGAGGCAATGCCGGAGCTCGGCGGAATGACCCGTTACGGCATTCCGCCCTACAGGCTGCCGAGGGACGTTCTGGACAGGGACATAGCGACCGTAATCAACACGGGAATAGAGGTGAAGACCAACACCGCCCTCGGAAGGGACGTGACCCTTGAGGAGCTCCGCGAGAAGTATGATGCCGTATTCCTCGGCGTCGGTGCCTGGAGAAGCAGGAAAATGGGGATTCCGGGCGAGGAGCTTGAAGGCGTCATGCACGGCATAGAGTTCCTCAGGAAGGTCAACATGGGCGAGAGGGTCGAGCTCGGGGAGCGCGTTATAGTCGTCGGCGGTGGAAACACGGCCATGGACGTTGCAAGGACGGCTCTGAGGCTCGGTGCAAAGGTTACCGTCGTTTACCGCCGTTCGAAGGCAGAGATGCCCGCCAACGAGAGGGAAGTGGAAGAGGCCATGGAGGAAGGCGTTGAGTTCATGTTCCTCACGAACCCGGTGAGGATTCTCGGAGACAGGAAGGTCGAGGAGGTAGAGCTCATCAAGATGCGCCTCGGCGAGCCGGACGCCAGCGGAAGGCGGAGGCCGATACCGATTGAGGGCTCGGAGTTTAAAGTCAAAGCGGACAACGTTATCCTTGCCATAGGTCAGTACTGCGACGAGGAGTTCCTGAAGAGCCTCGGCATCGAGGCGAGGCGCGGAAAGGCCCTCGTTGATGAGGTGACGCTCCAGACGAGCGTTCCCGGCGTCTTCGCCGGCGGCGACCTCGTCCTCGGGCCGTCAACGGTCATCGAGAGCATAGCCACAGGAAGAAGAGCCGCGATAATGATAGACCTATATCTCAAGGGAAAGCTGGAGAAGGCTAAAGCCGTTCTCACCGAGCCCGAGAGGCACATCGAGGAAGTCCTAAGCGACGACGACCTGTATAGAGTTCTCTTCGACCTCAGGCCCTACAACCACTGGAAGAAAGTAACCGAGAAGGACTACGAGGACGTTGAAAGAAAGCCGAGGGCGAAGGTGAAGCTCCTCGATCCAGAGAAGAGGAAGAGAACCTTCGAGGAGGTCGAGCCGGCCCTAACCGAGGAGCAGGTTCTTGAAGAGGCCCAGCGCTGTATGAGCTGCGGCTGTATGGAGGTCTTCCGTTGCAAGCTGAGGGAGTATGCAACGCTCTACGGTGCCGAACAGTATGCCTTCGAGGGCGAGCAGAACAAGTTCGAGATAGACGAGAGCCACCCGTGGGTGACGCTCGACAACAACAAGTGCGTCCTCTGCGGCCAGTGCGTCAACTTCACCCACGAGATAGCCGGAGAGGGTGTGCTGGACTACCTCTTCCGCGGATTCAAGACGAGGATCTCGCCGCCGCTCGGGGAGAGCCTCGGGGAGGTGGAGGGTAGGTTCATCGGGGAGATGATAGACCTCTGTCCGGTTGGGGCAATAACCGAGAAGCTTCCGTTCGTCAAGCCCGGGCCCTGGAAGACGAAGCCCGTCAAAACCGTCTGCAACGGCTGCTCCTTCGCCTGCGAGATGAACGTGGAGGTCTACGACGGCATGCTCGTGAGGGCTTCGAGGGTAGAGAACTCATGGAACGGCCACCTCTGCGACTACTGCCGCTTCGCCAGACCCTGGGCCGAAGACCTAGCCGGGCCGCTCCTCAACGGTGAACCCGTGGGCTGGGAAGAGGCCAAGAAGTTCCTCTCCGAGAGGAGCTACGCCCTGATCTTAACGCCGGAGCTGACGAACGAAGAAATCGCCCGGCTCAAGGCCTTCGCCGAGGAGAGGGGTATTCCAGTAGGCTCAACCGTGAGCGGGGGCATATCCACGGCCACGCTGGACGACATAAGGAACGCTAGGAGGGTTCTCCTGAAGGCGGACCTGGAGAAGTTCCCGCTGCTCAAGATACTCCTGAAGGGCAAGGAAATCGTCGAGGAGGGCTACGACGTTGCGATAGTGGAAGGGGGAGAGCCTCTCGACGTTCCAACGCTGATCCTCCATGAAGGGGTCAACGCCGCCGGACTGTTGAAGGCAGGAATAACGGGAATCCCGGAGAGCGGGGCCTACGTCGTGATCGGAAGGCCGGTGGAGGACCTGAGGGGCGACGTCCTCGTGATTCCCGCCGGGGTGTGGGTCGAGAAGAGCGGAACCGTCACCAACGCCTTCGGAATGAAACTGAAAATGGAGATGGCGAGGGAAGGCTACTCTCCGCTGGAGCTTTTCTCGTGATTTTCTTTTCTCTTTGATGTCTTGGTTTATTCTCCCATAGCCCCGAACAGCGCCTCAAGGAAAGTCTCAACGTCCTCGGGCGTGTTGTACAGGTGCGGTGAAGCCCGTATCCCGTAGTGGCCGAGAACGCCGCGGTGGCTGACCGAGATTCCCTCCGCAGCGAGCTTCCCATGCAGTCTCTCCTCTTCCTTGTAGCTCAACCCTGTTTTTATCGTGACTATCGAGGAACCCTCAGCGAGAACTTCAAGGCCCGCACTTAAAACCTCGTCCCTTATCCTGCCCGCTAACTTGAGGTTGTGGCGCTCTATCTCCTCGATGCCTATCTCGTTTATCAGCCTCAGCGAGGCTCTGAAGGCTGCAGCTATGAGGTATGGCGGCCCGCCGCCGAAGTCGAGCTTTTTGACTCCCCTGGCGGGCTTCAGCTCACCCCAAGGATCCTTCTCGGGCAATCCCCACCAGCTGCCCCACTCCCCCGTCGGCGGTTCGTTGTTGAGTAATCCTGTTATCGGCTTGACTTTCTCCAGAAGCTCGTCTGAGACGTAGATTAGGCCGGCCCCCGTGTCCGGACTGATGAGCCACTTCTCACCGCCAGCCGAGAGCGCATCAACGCCCTCCTTCTCGGGGAACAGCCTCAGGGCTCCAAGGTGCTGGACGGCGTCAACTATCAGCCAGGCGCCGTGTTCGTGGACAATCCTCGAGAGCTCTCTCAGGTTGAGCCTTTGTCCAGTGACCCAGTTCACCGAGCTGAGAACCACCGCAAAGGTGTCGTCGTCTATGGCCTTTTCGATGTCCTCCAGGCTGTGAATCCCGTTCCTGTTCTTCACGACCCTCAGCTCGAGGTTAAAACGCCTTGCGTAGCTCTTGAGAAGCGCGGGCACGGTTGGAAACTCCGTGTCCAGCGAGACGATGTTCTGCCCCTTCATGGGTTCGAGTGCCAGCAGAATCCTCCTGAGGCCCTCTGTGGTCTGTATTGAGAGACCGACGTTTTCGGGACTAACCCTCATAAGTTTCGCCGCCTCGTCCAACAGCGGCTTCAGAACGACCTCGTCCATGTAGTCGACCGAGTTAACCTCCCCTTTGAACTCGATAACGTCGTTGAGAAGCTTTGTTGCCTCGAGAACCGCGGTTGAAGGCATCAGACCGAGGCTCGCGGTGTTGAGGTATGCCCCAAACTTCTCCAGTGCCGGAAACAGAGTCCTCCTCATAGAAATCCCCGAAGAAATAGGGAAGGAATCGTTTAAATGGGTTTTGAGAGGGGAAGATGTAAAAAGGCCTCAGATGACCGCGGGGACACCTGGAATCCTCGGGAACGGCTGCACCTCGGCTATGTGCTTTGCCCCCACCATGTAGCGGATCAGTCTCTCGACGCCAATTCCGGCCCCGGCGCTGGGCTTCAGGAGACCTGCCTTGGCCACTTCAAGGTACGGTCTGAATGCCTCGAGGCTTATCCCTGCGCTCCTCATCTTCCGGACGATGACCTCGTACTCCCACTCCCTCTCGCCGCCGCTCGAGACCTCACCGTAGCCCTCCGGCAGGTAGAGGTCGTAGTTCCTGAAGTGCCCCGGCCTTTCGGGGTCCTCCCTGTCGTAGAACTCCCTCTTGATGTCGGTCACCCAGAAGGGTTCCTTCATGGCTTTGCTGGCCTCGTCCTCGTCTCCGAACTCCTCCTTTATCTCCTCCAGGGTGAAGCGCTTGAAGGGCGGCTTGACTCTGGGCACCTCCCTCTCGAGCCCCCAGCTCCTTGCCTCCTTGAAGAGTCCACTGATGAGGCCCTCGATGAGGCTCATCACGTCGTCCATGCTGGCATGGGCTATCTCGAAGTCGAGCTGTGTGAACTCGTAGGCGTGCCTTCCGTCGTCAGCTGAGCGTCCCTCAAGCCTCACGTTCGGCGAGAGGATGAAGAGCTTATCTATCCCCATCGCCACCGCCATCTGCTTGTGGAGTATCATGCTGTGGGTCAGTCTCAGCCTCGAGCCGTAGACCTCGACTTCGGGCGGTCTGAGCGCCTCTTCCGCCGCTGGATCCGGCCAGAGGGGGTCTGTTATGGAGCTGAGCATCACTGGGAGCATCCACTTGAAGCCCTCGCCCACCATGTATCTTGTCATATAGTCAATCACTCTCGTCTGTATTTCCATAACCGGTTCAATTTTTCTGGTCACAATTTGGAGAGCGTTCATATCTATCACCTAATTTTTGCCACAGACTTTCCCCTTTATGGCCTTTGTGCAAAAACTTTTGGATTTTGGGCAAGATATGACATTTAAATGTGATAATTTTTGGACATACGACGATATATTGTGCTCTATTTGACGTTTATCAAAGCCCACCGGCGATAGCGTTATAACGCCAGTCGAGAACCTTGTATGGTGGTAAAGCATGGGAGTGTACATATTCACGCCTGAGGACCTGATACGCTACGGCGCCGCAACCGAGGAGCAATTGGGAGTTCTGAAGAACGCGATTCTCTCCAAGAAGGATATCCTAGTAGTTGGCTCCAGCCGCTCCGGAAAGACCAAGCTCGTTGAGGCGCTGATGCACTTCATACCCGACGACTGGAAGGTGGCCGTTATAACCGCCTACGGCGAGTTCAAGCCCTTCAAGCCGAACATCGTCGTCATAGATACTCAGTTCGACAGCCAGCCCCTTGAGAGGCGCACCTCGGACGTTATCTCAAAAATCAAAGCTTTGAATCCCGACTACGTCGTCATCGACACCCTTCACACCGTTGACGCCGCGAGGATATTCCGCGAGCTTATAGATGATTACGCCTTTATAGTGACCTCCCTCGCCCTCACTGACGATATAAAGGATGAGGTCAGGCACTGGCTCAGGATAAGCGGTGAAACCTTCGACAAGTTCGACGTGGTCGTGGAGCTCAAGAGGGACTTCAGAACCGGTAGGAAGAGCATAAACCGCATATACGAGGTAAAGAACGGGGAGCTCAGGCTCCTTATTTAGAGCGCTTTTTCAGACGCTCCTTTAACTTTCTCCAGCCGTCCCTTATCTCGTTTCTGACCTTTCTCTGCCCCTCTTTCGTTAGGTAGCCCTTCCTCCACGCGACGTACATGAAGCCGTTGAACGCGAGCGTAGCCACCACCGCCAGAAGCAGGGAGTTGACGGCGACGCCGGCTATCGTTTTCTGCGTCCTCCTGAACATTCCGAGGGCAACGTAGTCGTTGGGGGTCATGTGCTTCATGGGCAGAACCGCCCTCTCGGTGCCTTCGGCGGGGATTAGGGACAGCATGTGGTTCCAGGTTACGACGTAAACGTTGATGTGGGTCCCGTTAACCGTGCAGTTTGGAATGACCTCGTTCTCGTCCACCCACAGGCAGCTCCCGTTCTCCAGGAGCTTTCCGTGGACATCGGTGTGCTCGTAGGTCTGGAAGTAGAAGGTGCCGTTCTCGGGGTTAACCTTCACGACCTCTATGTCCTGCGTCGCGCCCCCGTAAACGAGGCCCCTGAAGAAGCGGTAGAGTTTGTCTATCAGCGAGTTGCTGAAGTATTCGTCCTCCCAGACGATGTAGTAGTAGAGAACGCCGTCGTAGTCCACCATGTAGAGGATTCCCACCGGTCTGTCCTCCGGAGCGGTATAAACGATCGGTGTGTAGAGGTCTATCTTCTCACTCTGGCCCGGCATGTAGCCTTCCAGGGAATAACCGCTTGAGGCCAGTCCAACGAACCAGAAGATGAGGAAGTTCAGGACGAGCCAGGCGGTTATCCACTTCTTCGAGACCATGACCTTCACTAGAATAAAAAGGAGAGGGCTCAGCCCTTAAGCTTTTCTATGACCTCGCGGAGGTTGGCGAGCATCTCCTCGATGTCCTCGAAGGTCATGTAGCCCATGTTTCCAATCCTGAAGGTCTTCTCCGCCACGCTTCCGTAGCCCTTGGCCAGCTCGAAGCCGCGCTCGCGCATAGCGTTGTAGACGTCGACGCCCTTCATCCCCTCGGGGACGACGACAGCGGTTATCGTCGGGCTCTCGTAGCCGGGCTCAGCCAGAACGCCGAGGCCCATCTCCTTGACGCCCTCGCGGATGGTCTCGCTCCTCTTCTTGTACATTCCGAGCCAGGCATCCTTGCCGCCCATCTTCTCAACTATCCTGAGCACGACGTTGAGGCCGAATATCTGCGGAAGCGGTGGAGTTGATGGGGTTCCCTTCTTCTTTTCGTTGAACTTCCTGTAGAGCGGCAGGTCGAAGTACCAGCCGCGCTCCGGCATCTTCTCGGCGATCTCAAAAACGCGCTCGCTGACAGCGGCGACGGCCAGGCCGGGCGGGACACCGAAGGCCTTCTGGGAGCTGGCGAATATCATGTCGAGGCCCCATTTGTCGAATTTTATGTCCGCGCCGCCCATGGCCGAGACCGCATCGACGAAGAGTAGCTTGTCGTGCTCGTGAACGACCTTTGCCAGCTCGGGGAGCGGGTTCAGCACGCCGGTCGAGGTCTCGTTGTAGGTTATGGTCACCGCAACGACGTCGGGGTTCTTTCTGAGGGCCTCGTCGAGCTCCTCCGGCTTGACGGCGTAGCCGGGCTCCTTCCTCAGGATAACCGCTTCCCTGCCGTTGGAGTTGACGACCTCGGCGAACCTGTCTCCAAAGGCTCCCACGGTCGTGACGAGAACCTTTCCTCCCCTCGGCACGGTGTTTCTCACAGCGGCTTCCATGAAACCGGTTCCGGAGCTGGGGAACATTATTATCTCGCCTTTCTCGGCTTCAAGAAAAGCCTTGAGTCTGTTGAGGGTGTCAACGTGAACCTTCTTGGCCTCGGCCGAGCGGTGGCTGAACATCTGGACGCTCATTATCGCGAGAACCTCTGGGAAGCACGCAACTGGACCGGCGGTAAAGAGCCTGTACTTCGGCTTGACGAGCTCGTAAACCTCCCTGTAGGCTTCTTCATACTCCATTTCGAACCTGAGTTCCATCAGCATCACCTCGGCGGGAGTTTGGAGGGGAAATATAAAAAGGGTTCGCTGGCATTGTGCACCGATTGGTTGAAGCTCCACTCATTTATTCCACCGATAACTGAAAAATCTTCGGCATGGTCAATACTTTTAAAAGCTTCGCCCTAACGCTTAGAAGGTGGTCTGATGGAACGAAGACGCCTCGCTGGAATAATCCTTCTCATAGTCTCGGCGTTCACCGGGACGATAGCCTTCCGCCTCGCCACCCCTGCCATAGCGTTCTACACGCGCGACATACTCAAGGCTTCGATGCTATCCGTTTCAATTGTCTCGATGTCGTTCGTGCTCGCGAGGGCATTTTCCTCCGTCTTTGGTGGGTTGATGCTTGAAAGGGGCAAGAGGCTCGTCTACATCGGCGCGATAGCGATGATGGGAAACGCCGTGGCGGTTCAGCTCTACCCCCTGACCTCGACGTGGTTCCAGGTTGCAGGGATAAAGCTCCTCAACGGTTTTCTCAACGGTCTGAGCTGGCCGATGGCGCAGTTCGTCATAGCCGTGGCGACTCCGAAGAAGATAAGGGCGAGGGTTACTGCGGTCTACTTCTTCTTTGGCAGCATCGCTTCCCTCCTCGGAAACTACGTCTACGCATACACGATAGACCTCGGGCTGGGCGGGCAGATGTGGATTTCCTCCGCGTTCTTTATCCTGACCGGCCTGATAATGGTGGCCAGCTACGTCCTTCTCTACGAGAGAATAACGCCAAAAAGGAAGAAAACTCCCGACGGTGAAAAGCCGAGCCTCGAACCCAAGAGGGTTCTAATCATCGCCTCGCTGATGGCGGTGATAGTGGCGTTCACGTCCGGCGAGATAACCTACGTCTACGTCTCCGAGGCCCTGGGTATGGAGAAGGCAACGACCGCAACGCTCATCGGCTGGGCGGGTTTTCTCGCCGCGATGCTCAGCTACGGCGTCTCTTGGCTCGCCGACGTGAGGAGCGAGAGGCGGATGGTTCTGCTCACGTCCATAATGGCAGCACTTTCGCCGCTCCTTGCGGCAGTAAAGACAGCCCCGACGGTTTTTCTGGGGATATTCCTTGCCCTCTTCGCCTTCCAGAGCTTCAGACCGATTTCCAGAAAGGTTCTGGCGAGCTACCACCGCTCCTCCCTGGCCATTGGGGGTGTCAACGGCGTCCAGAACCTCTCCACTTTCCTGGGCGGAATGCTGTTCGGCTTTGCCTACTCTCTGGGGGAGCTCCACGGGGTTGTAACGCTCAACCTTGCCCTGCTGGCATTCACACCCGTTTCGGTGGCCCTGCTCTGGCAGAGCGTTAAGCTTAAAGGTCGTGGTGAATAACCTTTGATGCAGGCGAGCACTCCAAAACTTTTATAAAAGAGAGCACTCGCCTAAGTTTAGGCTTAGCTTACGCTCATTTGGAGGTGAGAGTATGGGACTGAGACCAGCCAAGATTGATAGGGACGTTGACAAGCCCGCTTACACGAGGAGGGAATACATACGTGGTGCGCCCGGTCCGAAGATAACGATCTTCGACATGGGCAACCTTTCGGCTGAATTCCAGTACGAAGTCAGCCTTCACGCCGAGCAGGCCATGCAGATAAGGCAGAACGCCCTCGAGGCCATCCGTATCCAGGTGAACAGGTACCTCCAGAAGAACGTTGGAAGGAGCAACTTCCACTTCAAGATAAGGGTCTACCCGTTCCAGGTTCTCCGTGAGAACCCGATGGCCACCGGAAGGAAGGCCGACCGTTACGGAAACGGTATGAGAAGGCCCTTCGGAAAGCCGATAGGCCTCGCCGCTCGTGTCAAGAAGGACCAGAAGATACTCACCGTCTGGGTGAACGAGAACCACCTCAAGTTCGCCCTCGGCGCCATGCACAGGGCCAAGATGAAGCTGCCCTACAGCGCCTACTACAGAATATACGACAAGGAAGGCAACGACATCACCAGCAAGGTTCTCTCGACCATGAAGCGCTGAAGCGCAGCGCCCTTACCTTCTTCTAATTTTCATAGTGTGTTTTGTGCCCGTGACCCTGAGGGTTTTTCCATATATTCATAATGATTATTAACGATGTAGTCCAACTTAGACTGGTGGGATGATGGTAAGCTCAAGCTTTAGGGCAATGCTTCTCAAGCTCGGCGTTCCTGAGGACAGGCTGGCCGTTCTTGAGGGTAAGGGTGGAGTGGTGGAGGGCGAATTCGAAGGCATCAGATACGTTCGCTTTCGCGATTCTGCCAAGGGCTTCCGGCGTGGAACCGTTGTCTTTGAGAACGGTGACGTTGTCCTAGGGTTTCCCCACATAAAGCGCGTCGTCCAGCTGGAGAGGGGGATAAAGAGGGTCTTCAAGAACAAACCCTTCCACGTCGAGGAGAAGGTGGACGGCTACAATGTCCGTGTCGTCAAGGTTCGAGACAGGGTTCTCGCCCTCACCAGGGGAGGTTTCGTCTGCCCCTTCACGACTGAGAGGATACTCGACTTCGTGAACGAGGAGTTCTTCAGGGATTACCCCAACCTAGTCCTGGCCGGCGAGATGGCCGGGCCCGAAAGCCCGTACATCGTGGAGGGGCCGCCCTACGTGAAGGAGGACATCCAGTTCTTCCTCTTTGACATCCAGGAGAATGGAACGGGGAGGAGCCTTCCGGTGGAGGAGAGGCTCAAGCTTGCCGAGGAGTACGGCATTCGTCACGTTGAAACTTTCGGCCTCTACGACCGTTCAAAAATTGAAGAGCTACATGAGCTGATCGAAAGGCTCAGCCGGGAGAGGAGAGAGGGCATCGTCATGAAAACGCCTGACATGAAGAGAATCGCGAAATACGTAACGCCATACGCCAACATTAACGACATCCGGATAGGTTCCCACATATTCTTCGACCTGCCGCACGGCTACTTCATGGGGAGGATTAAACGCCTCGCGTTCTACCTGGCCGAAAAGCACGTTAAGGGCGAGGAATTCGACGAATATGCGAAAGCCCTCAGCAAGGCCCTCCTCCGGCCGTTCGTCGAGAGCATCCACGAAGTCGCCAACGGCGGCGAGGTTGAGGAGGTCTTCACGGTGAGGGTGAAGAACATAAGCACCGCCCACAGGATGGTGACCCACTTCGAGAGACTCGGCGTGAAAATCCACATCGAGGACATAGAGGATCTCAGGAACGGCTACTGGCGGATAACCTTCAAGAGGGTCTATCCAGACGCCACACGCGAGATGAGGGAGTTGTGGAACGGGCTGGCGTTTGTGGATTAATTACTCATTCTTTTTTGCTAGCCCTTGCGAAGCAAGGGCTGATTGCAAAAAATTTGTATACCTTCGAACCCAAAAAAGGGTGGAAGGGTTCGAAAGCCTTTTAAATACTCTCCATAGACCCCACTTCAGCGTTGAAGTTACCATAGCGAAGGATGACGGAAAAATGGCCTGGCACGTCTTCATTCCGGATTCGCTCCTCGAAGAGACCGACGACCCCAAAATCAGAACGTACAAAGTTGGCCAGATAGCCAGGGCCTGCGCAATCTTCGGCGTTGAGCACATATGGATCTACAGGGCCGGCGGCAGGGACGGAAGGTTCATCAAGACCATCCTGGAGTACGCGGAAACGCCCCAGTACCTCAGAAAGAGGCTGTTCCCCCTCATGCCGGAACTCAAGTACGTCGGCGTCATCCCGCCGCTGAGAACGCCCCACCACAAGCTCAAGGGCAAGCCCAAGGTTGGAGAAATCCGTGAGGGCTTCGCCTTCCGGAAGGGCAGGAGAACCTACGCGGACATAGGTCTCGACGACCTTGCGATGGTGGAGGGGGACATTGAGGGGCGTGCAACGTTCAGAATCGTCTCGGTAAGGCCGCTCCGAGTGATACCAGCGAAGCCAGAGGAATACTGGGGATACAGGGTGCATCTAACTAGGAAGTCACTGGCAAAAACACTTAAAAAGGCCAGGCTGGATTTGGCGATTGCCACCTCCAGGAAGGGGCGTGACATTCGAGAGGTGAAGCTTCCCCCGCTTGAGGGGGAGGTCGGATTCGTGTTTGGCTCACCGAGGAAAGGTGTGATAGAGCTCCTCGGCGAGGAGGAATATGACTTTGATCTAATCCTCAACACCGTTCCGAATCAGCGGACGAAAACCGTCCGCACCGAGGAGGCCGTGTTGGCCACACTCGCGGTGTTTAATCTCATAAGGAGGGATTGAGATGGGAAAAATACATAGGCCAAGGAGAGGTTCACTGGCTTACTCCCCTAGAAAGAGGGCCAAGAGCATAGTCCCGAGAATCAGGAAGTGGCCACAGGACAGCGAAGTCAGGATGCTCGGTTTCGCCGGCTATAAGGCTGGCATGACCCACATCCTCATGATAGACGACAGGCCAGGGCTCACCAAGGGCAAGGAGATCTTCATGCCGGTCACGATAGTCGAGGTCCCGCCGCTCTTCGTCTACGGCATCAGGGCCTACAGGCAGGGCTACCTCGGTCTCGAGACCGCCACCGAGGTCTGGTTCCACGAGCTCAACGACTACGTTAAGAGAAGGATAAAGACCCTGCCAAAGGAGTACGGCGAGGATGCCTTCAAGGCCAAGCTCGGCCAGCTTGAGGACCTCGTCAACGACGGCGAGATAGTTGACGTTCGCCTTCTCGTCCACACCCAGCCGTGGCTCATCAAACTCAAGAAGAAGCCGGAAGTCATGGAGTACGCCATCGGTGGCGACGACGTCAAGGCCAAGTTCGAGTACGCCAAGGAGAAGATAGGCAAGGAACTTAGGGCGAGCGAGGTTCTCCACGAGGGCGAGCTCCTCGACATCATAGCCGTCACCAAGGGTAAGGGAACCCAGGGCCCGGTCAAGCGCTGGGGAATTAAGATACAGTTCCACAAGGCCCAGCGCGCTGGAAAGGCCAGGCACGTCGGTAACCTCGGTCCGTGGCACCCGACCAGGGTCATGTGGACGGTTCCGCAGGCGGGTCAGATGGGCTTCCACCACAGGACCGAGTTCAACAAGAGGCTCATAGCGATAGGCGAGAACGGCAAGCTCAAGCTCGACGAGAAGAACGAGGTAGAGGTCACCCCGAAGGGTGGCTTCCCGCACTACGGAGTCATAAGGAGCGACTTCCTCATGATACAGGGCACCGTTCCGGGAGCCTTCAAGAGGATCATCAGGGTCAGGCCGGCTATTAGGCCGCCGAAGAAGAAGCCGCCGGTTGAGAGGCCGCAGATAACCTACGTCAGTAGGGAATCCAAGCAGTGAGGTGAGATAGATGAAGGTTAAGGTTTTCAATCTCGAAGGCGAGCCTGTGGAGGAGATAGAGCTTCCGAAGGTCTTTGCCACTCCATTCAGGCCCGACCTCATCAGGCGTGCCGTCATCGCCTCATGGACCCACAGGATACAGCCGCAGGGCAGAGACCCAATGGCCGGTAAGAGAAGGGTAACCGAGAACATCGGAAAGGGCCACGGCATGGCGAGGGTTGAGAGGATAAAGACCTCCCCGAGGTTTGCTGCCTTCGTTCCCTTCGCGAGGGGCGGAAGGAGAACCCATCCGCCCAAGGTTGAGAAGGTCATCTGGGAGGACATCAACAAGAAGGAGCGCAGGCTGGCTATAATGAGCGCCATAGCTGCAACCGCCAACTACGACCTCGTCAGGGCTAGGGGCCACATCGTTGACAACGTTCCGCAGGTTCCAATAGTCGTCACCGACGACCTCGAGAAGGTCTTCAAGACCGCCCAGACCAGGGAGATATTCAAGAAGCTCGGCGTCTGGGACGACATCGAGAGGGCCAAGAAGAACACCAAGATAAGGGCAGGTAAGGGTAAGATGCGCGGAAGGCGCTACAAGAAGGCCAAGGGACCGCTCATCGTCGTCGCCAAGAACGAGGGAATCGTCCAGGGAGCCAGGAACCACCCGGGTGTTGACGTCGTCACCGTCGAGAACCTCAGTGCCGAGCTGCTCGCTCCGGGTACCCACCCCGGAAGGCTTACCATCTGGACGAAGGGAGCTATAGAGAGGCTTAGGGAGATTTACGGGTGATGAGAGATGGATCCGTACAAGGTCATCATCAAGCCGGTCGTCACGGAGAAGGCCGTGGCGATGATAGAGAACGAGAACAAGCTCACCTTCATAGTTGACAAGCGCGCCACCAAGCAGGACATCAAGAGGGCCGTGGAAGCGATGTTCGAGGTCAAGGTCGAGAAGGTCAACACCCTCATAACCATGAGGGGAGAGAAAAAGGCCTACGTGAAGCTCAAGCCTGAGTACAGCGCAAGTGAGGTTGCTGCCAGGATAGGATTGTTCTGACGGGGTGAGTGAGATGGGAAAGAGTTTGATTCAGCAGAGGAGAGGTAAGGGAACCACGACCTTTAGGGCCCCCTCCCACAGGTACAGGGGTGCCGTCAGGTACGTTCCGCTCAACCTTACCAAGGAGAAGACCCTCGTCGGCAAGGTCGTCGAGATACTCCACGACCCGGGAAGGACCGCCCCAGTCGCCCGCGTCAAGTTCGAGAACGGCATGGAGAAGCTCATCATAGCCCCTGAGGGAATCCTCGTCGGCGAGGAGATAGCCATCGGGCCGAACGCCCCGATTAAGATCGGCAACACCCTCCCGCTGGCAATGATACCCGAGGGAAGCTACGTCTACGACATCGAGGGCGTTCCTGGCGACGGTGGAAAGTATGTTAGAGCAGGTGGTGCCTACGCACTCGTCGTCAGCAGGGAGAAGGACAAGGTCATAGTCCAGCTTCCGAGCGGTGAGCTCAAGCAGTTCAAGCCGACCTGCAGGGCCACCATAGGTGTCGTCGCCGGCGGTGGTAGGCTCGAGAAGCCCATAGTCAAGGCTGGTAAGGCCTACTACATCGCCAAGGCAAGGAACAGGTTCTGGCCGAAGCCGAGGGGTGTCAAGATGAACGCCGTCAACCACCCGCACGGTGGTAAGGAGCACCACATCGGCAGGCCGAGCACCGTTTCGAGGCGCGCCCCGCCCGGAAGGAAGGTCGGTCACATAGCCGCGAGAAGAACTGGTAGGAGGAAGTGAAGATGGCGAGAAAGAAGGAGTTTAAGTACAGGGGTTACAGCTTCGAGGAACTGCTCAACATGTCACTCGAGGACTTCGCCAAGCTCCTTCCGAGCAGGCAGAGGAGGAGCCTCAGGAGGGGCCTCAGCCCGGAGCAGAAGAAGCTCCTCAGGAAGATAAGGCTTGCCAAGAAGGGCAAGTACAAGAAGCCCATAAGGACCCACAGCAGGGACATGGTCATTCTCCCCGAGATGGTCGGCATGACCATCCACGTCTACAACGGAAAGGAGTTCGTCCCGATAGAGATCAAGGAGGAAATGATAGGCCACTACCTCGGCGAGTTCGCCCTCACGAGGAGAATCGTCCAGCACGGCTCACCTGGTGTCGGTGCGACCAGGTCGTCAATGTTCGTGGCCATCAAGTGAGGTGGTATAGATGAGCAGGGGCAGGTTTTCCTACTCATTCCAAAATTTTGACCCGGACAGGATGGCTCGCGCCAGCGGAAGGGACCTCAGAATTTCCCCCAAGCACAGCATCGAGCTCCTCAGGGAAATAAAGGGCATGATGCTCAACGACGCGCTTCGCTACCTCGACGACATTATAGCACTCAAGAGGCCGGTTCCGATGAGGCGCTTCAACGACAGCCAGGGTCACAAGCCTGGCAAGGGCTTCGGTCCGGGCCGTTATCCGGTCAAGGTCGCCAAGGCCGTCAAGAAAGTCCTCCTCAACGCCAAGAACAACGCCGAGCAGAAGGGCCTCGACCCGGACAGGCTCAAGATAATCCACGCGGCTGCCCAGCGCGGACCAGTACTTCGCGGATACATACCGAGGGCCTTCGGAAGGGCCACACCGTTCAACGAGCAGACCACCCACATCGAGATAGTCGTTGAGGAAGTTAGGAGGTGAGACTTTTGGCGATCGAGAGATACTTCATCAAGGAAGGCGTTAAGGAGATGCTCATCGACGAGTACCTTGAGAAAGAGCTCCGCAGAGCGGGCTACGGTGGAATAGACATCAAGAAGACCCCCCTCGGAACCAAGGTCGTCATCTTCGCCGCCAACCCCGGCTACGTCATTGGAAGGGGTGGAAGGCGCATCAGGGAGCTCACCAGAACCCTCGAGAGGAAGTTCAACCTTGAGAACCCGCAGATCGAGGTTGAGGAGATAAAGAACCCCTACCTCAACGCCAAGGTTCAGGCCGTCAGGCTTGCCCAGGCCCTCGAGAGGGGCATCCACTTCAGGAGGGCAGCCTACTCAGCCATCAGGGCCATAATGAGGAACGGTGCCAGGGGCGTTGAGATTCGCCTGAGCGGAAAGCTCACCGGTGAGAGGGCCAAGAGCGTCAGGTTCTACCAGGGCTACCTCGCCAAGGTCGGAAACCCCGCCGAGACCCTCGTCAGCAAGGGCTACGCCCAGGCCAAGCTCAAGCTCGGTGTCATCGGAGTTAAGGTCTCCATCATGCCGCCCGACGCCAAGCTCCCGGACGAGATAGAGGTTATAGAGAAGCCCGTCGAGGAAGAGGTGAGCACCAATGAAGCCGAGTGAGATTAGGGAGATGAGCATCGAGGAGATCGAGAAGAAGCTCAGGGAGCTCCGCCTCGAGCTCGCCAAGGAGAGGGGTGTGCTCACCATGGGGGCCTCGCTTGAGAACCCCATGGTCATCCGGAACATCAGGCGCGACATCGCGCGCCTGCTGACCATAAAGAAGGAGAAGCTTAGGGAGAAAAGGTGATGGTTAGTGCCTAGGATTGTTAACCCTCTGGATGAGATGCTCTTTAAAGAAGTGCTGAAGGAGCAGCAGAGAATTAGAGTCTACATAGAGAAGGCCCGCTACGGAAAGCTTAAAACCATAATCGAGGGCATAGACGAAAAGGAGTTCGACCTCGAAGATATAGCAAAGAAGCTGAAGGCGAAGCTGGCATGCGGCGGAACGGTAAAGAAGGGAAGGATAGAGCTCCAGGGAGACCACAGAGAAAGGGTCAAGAAGTTGCTAGGAGACCTTGGATTTTCAGAGGACCTGATAGAAATCGAGTAACGGCAAAGAACATCATCTGGAGCGAGCTCATAGGGCTGAAAGCAAAAATTATAAGGGCATCTCATCCAGAGCTGGTTGGCATCGAGGGCTACGTCCTTGACGAGACGAGGAACACCCTCACCATCGGCGGTGAGAGGGTCTGGGTTATCCCGAAGGACGTGGTGGAGCTCGAGTTTGAAGTTGGCGATAAAAGGATCCGAATCAACGGAAAAGAGCTGATTGGAAGACCCGAGATGAGATTGAAGAAGAGGTGGCGAAAATGAGAGAGATCGGATTGAAGGTTCAGCCTCCCGCTGAGAAGTGCGACGACCCGCACTGCCCCTGGCACGGACACCTCAAGATACACGGCAGATACTTCGAGGGAATAGTCGTCAGCGACAAGGGCAAGAAGACCGTCGTCGTCGAGAGGCAGCACTACCACTACCTCAAAAAGTACGAGAGGTATGAGCTCAGGAGGAGCAAGGTTCACGCTCACAACCCGGAGTGCATAGACGCCAAGGTCGGCGACAAGGTTCTCATAGCCGAGACCAGGCCGATAAGCAAGACCAAGAGCTGGGTTGTCGTTGCAGTTACCAAGAGGGCTGGCGAGAGGTGATCTAAATGGCGAAGAAGGGTGCAGGTGCTACGAGAGGTATTAGCCCGGTCAGGCCGACTCGCGCTCTTCCGATAGGCGCTTACCTCAAGGTTGCCGACAACAGCGGCGCCAAGGTCATCCAGATAATCGGCGTCGTTGGCTACAAGGGCACCAGGAGGAGGCTCGCCTCAGCCGGTGTCGGCGACATGGTCATCGCCGCCGTCAAGAAGGGAAGGCCGGACATCAGGCACCAGGTGGTTAGGGCCGTTGTCGTCAGGCAGAGGAAGGAGTACAGGCGCCTTGATGGCATGCGCGTCAAGTTCGAGGACAACGCGGCAGCGATAGTCACCCCCGAGGGTGTCCCGAGGGGAACCGAGATCAGGGGTGCCATAGCCAGGGAAGCCGCCGAGCGCTGGGTCAGGCTCGGAAGCATAGCGAGCATAGTGTTGTGAGGTGAGAATGATGAAGTTGAAGACGAGACAGCCCAAGAAGCAGAGGAAGTTCCTCTACAACGCTCCCCTTCACCTTAGGAGCAAGATAATGGCTGCCACCCTGAGCCCGGAGCTCAGGAACAAGTACGGCGTGAGGAGCCTTCCGATCAGGGAGGGCGACAAGGTTCGCGTTATGCGCGGCGACTTCAAGGGCAAGGAAGGCAAGGTCCTTGAGGTTGACCTCAAGAGGTACAGGATACACGTCGAGGGAGTCACCCAGAAGAAGGTCGACGGCACCGAGGTCTTCTACCCGGTCCACCCGTCGAACGTCATGATAATAGACCTCAACCTTGAGGACGAGAAGAGGGAGAAGATAATTAATAGGAGGGCTGGTTGATGGCGAGGAAAGGAGCCAAGAGGCACCTTAAGAGGCTTGCCGCTCCGAATCAGTGGTACATCTCAAGGAAAACCTACAAGTGGGCGGTCAGGCCGAGGCCGGGTCCGCACAGCATGAGGACCTCGATCCCGCTGCTCTACATAGTCAGGGACTACCTCGGCTACGCCAAGACCGCTCGTGAGGCGAGGAAGATACTCAACGAGGGCAAGGTCCTCGTTGACGGCCGCGTTAGGAAGGACTACAAGTTCCCGGTCGGAATCATGGACGTCGTTTCCATCCCCGAGACCGGCGAGCACTACAGGGTTCTTCCGAACAGGATTGGCAAGCTCATACTCCACCCGATAAGCGAGAAGGAAGCCAACATCAAGCCGCTCAGGATAAGCAACAAGCGCATGGTCAAGGGAGCGAAGGTTCAGCTCAACCTCCACGACGGAAGCAACCACCTCGTCACCATGGACGAGAAGGACAAGTACAGGACGGCCTACACGGTCCTCATGAAGGTTCCCGACAGGGAGGTCATCGAGGTCATCCCGTTCGAGGTAGGCGCTTACGTCTTCGTTACCCAGGGTAAGAACGTTGCGAGGAAGGGTAAGGTCGTCGAGGTTAGGCAGTTCCCGATGGGATGGCCGGACGTCGTCACCATCGAGGACGAGAACGGCGAGCTCTTCGACACCCTGAAGGAGTACGCCTTCGTCGTTGGTAAGGAGAAGCCGGAGATTTCCCTTCCGTGAGGTGAGATGAGATGCAGATCAACAGAGAGGCTATCCTTGCAGACTGGGAAGCTCACCCGATGAGAAAGCCCAGGATTGCCAAGGTCACCATAAACATCGGAGTTGGCGAGAGCGGTGAGAGGCTCACCAAGGCCGAGAAGATGCTCGAGGCACTCGTCGGCCAGAAGCCGATAAGGAGAAGGGCAAAGCAGACCAACAAGGACTTCGGAATTAGGCGCGGAGAGCCGATAGCGGTCAAGGTCACCCTCCGCGGCGAGAAGGCGGAGGAGATGCTCAAGAGACTCCTCGCTGCGGTTGACAACAAACTCAAGGCGAGCAACTTCGACGAGCACGGCAACTTCTGCTTTGGAATAGACGAGCACATCAACATACCGGGCGTCGAGTACGACCCAGAGATAGGCATCTTCGGTATGGACGTCTGCGTCACCCTCGAGAGGCCCGGCTTCAGGGTCGCCAAGAGGAAGAGGCAGAGGAAGAAGATACCGAACAGGCACAAGCTGACCAAGGAGGAAGGTATCGTCTTCGCTATGGAGGAGTTTAAGGTTACCGTGGAGGGATTGTGAGATGGCGAAGGCTGACTACAACAAGAGGAAGCCCAGGAAGTTTGGGAAGGGTGCGAGAAGGTGCATGCGCTGCGGCCAGTACGGCCCGATAATCAGGATACACGGCCTTATGCTCTGCAGGCACTGCTTTAGAGAGATAGCCCCCAAGCTGGGCTTTAAGAAGTACGAGTGAGGTGAGAGGAGATGACTTTGCTTGACCCGCTGGCAAACGCGCTTTCGCACATAACCAACAGCGAGAGGGTCGGAAAGAAGGAGGTCTACCTCAAGCCGGCCTCCAAGCTCATGGGAGAGGTTCTCAGGGTTATGCAGGAGAACGGCTACATCGGTGAGTTCGAGTTCATAGACGACGGAAGGGCAGGCATCTACAGGGTGCAGCTCATAGGAAAGATCAACAAGGCTGGAGCGATAAAGCCGAGGTTCCCCGTCAAGGCCAGGGAGTACGAGGCCTGGGAGAAGAGGTTCCTTCCGGCCTTCGAGTTCGGTATCCTCATCGTCTCGACCTCCCAGGGCGTCATGACCCACAAAGAGGCCATCGAGAAGGGAATCGGCGGAAGGCTGATAGCCTACGTCTACTGAGGTGAGAGAGATGCCGATAGACGCGTGGGTAAGGGAAGAGGTTGAGATTCCAGAGGGAGTCGAGGTCACCGTTGAGAAGGACGTCGTCAAGGTCAAGGGCCCGAAGGGCGAGCTCGAGAGGGAGCTCAAGTACCCGGGCGTTCAGATCTTCACCGAGGACGGTAAGGTCGTCGTCTTCAAGGAGTTCCCGAGGAAGCGCGACATAGCCATAGCCAGAACCTTCAAGGCCCACATAGCGAACATGATCAGGGGAGTAACCGAGGGCTTCACCTACAAGCTCAAGGTCGTCTACAGCCACTTCCCCATGACCGTTAAGGTTCAGGGTGACGAGGTCGTCATCGAGAACTTCCTCGGTGAGAAGAACCCGAGGAGGGCCAAGATACTTCCGGGAGTCACCGTCAAGGTCATGGGCAGCGATGTCATCGTCGAAGGCATCGACAAGGAGGCCGTTGGCCAGACCGCAGCGAACATAGAGCAGGCGACCAGGATAACCAAGTGGGACAGGCGTGTCTTCCAGGATGGAATCTACATCGTTGAGAAGGCTGGTAAGCCGATAAAGTTCTGAGGTGTGAGAAATGAACGAGAAGGCGAGACTCCTTAGGATAAGGGCCAGGATCAAGAGGAAGAAGCCCCGCTTCCTTCGCCAGGAGTGGTGGAGGTTCCCCAAGTTCAAGAACGACCCGAAGTGGCGCAGGCCGAAGGGAATCGACAGCAAGATGAGGCTCAAGAAGAAGGGCAAGGCCAGATCACCGAGCATAGGCTGGAGCTCACCGAGGCTCGTCCGCGGACTCCACCCGAGCGGCTACGAGGAAGTCCTCGTCCACAACGTCAAGGAGCTTGAGGCCATAGACCCGACCAGGCAGGCTGCCAGGATAGCCGGAACCGTTGGCGCCAGGAAGAGGGAGGCCATACTTGCCAGGGCGAAGGAGCTCGGTGTGAAGGTTCTTAACGCGAGGTGAGACTCATGCTCAAGATGCAGAGAAGGATTGCCGCTGATTTGTTGAAGTGCGGTGAGAACAGGGTCTGGATCGACCCGGAGAGGATTGATGACGTCGCGGCTGCCATCACCAGGGAGGACATCAAGAGGCTCATCAACGACGGCGTCATCAAGAAAAAGCCCGTCAAGGGCCAGAGCAGGGCTCGCGCCAGGGCCTACCAGGAAGCCAGGAAGAAGGGACGCCACAGGGGCCCCGGAAGCAGGAAGGGCAAGAAGACCGCCAGGATGGGCAAGAAGGAGCGCTGGATGATGACCATCAGGGCACTCAGGAAGGAGCTCAGGAAGCTCAAGGCCGAGGGCAAGCTCGACGAGCACACCTACAGGAGGCTCTACATCCGCGCCAAGGGCGGCCAGTTCAAGAACAAGAGGCAGCTCTACATGTTCATGCAGGAGCACGACATACTGAAGGAGTGAGGTGAGAGAGATGGCACACGGACCGAGGTATAGGGTTCCGTTCAGGAGAAGGAGAGAGGGTAAGACTAACTATCACAAGAGGCTCGCCCTCCTCAAGTCTGGGAAGCCCAGGCTTGTTGTGAGGAAGACCCTCAACCACCACGTGGCTCAGATCGTCGTCTACGACCCTAAGGGAGACAAGACCGTGGTTTCAGCCCACACCAGGGAGCTCATGAGGGACTTCGGCTGGAAGGGACACGGCGGCAACACGCCTTCAGCCTACCTGCTCGGTCTCCTCATAGGCTACAAGGCCAAGAAGGCCGGCGTTGAAGAGGCCATCCTCGACATAGGCCTTCACCCGCCGACCAGGGGTTCAAGCATCTTCGCCGTCCTCAAGGGCGCAGTGGATGCCGGCCTCAACGTCCCGCACAGCGAGGAGATCTACCCGGAGGACTACAGGATAAACGGCGAGCACATAGCCAACTACGCCAAGGCTCTCAAGGAGGAGGACGAGGAGCGCTATAGGAAGCAGTTCTCGGGATACCTCGTCAGGGGTCTCGAGCCCGAGAAGCTCCCCGAGCACTTTGAGGAGGTCAAGGCGAGGATAATCGAGAAGTTTGAGGAGGCGAGAGAATGAGCGACCCGAGGGAGATCGCCCAGAGGGTTTTGGAGGAGTGGGAGCCGAGAACCAAGCTCGGCCAGCTCGTCAAAGAAGGCCAGATAACTGACATTCACGAGATATTCCGCAAGGGATACCAGATCAAGGAGCCGGAGATAGTGGACGTCCTCCTTCCGGAGGTCAACATGAGAGAGAACCAGGAGGTTCTCGACATAGCCCTCACCGTCAGGATGACCGACAGCGGCAGGAGGATCCGCTTCAGGGTTCTTGCCGCTGTGGGCAACAGGGACGGCTACGTCGGCCTCGGAATCGGCCACGGAAAGGAGGTTGGAATAGCCATCAGGAAGGCCATCAACTACGCCAAGATGAACATCATCGAGATCAAGCGCGGCTGTGGTTCCTGGGAGTGCAGGTGCAGGAGGCCGCACTCAATTCCGTTCGCCGTCGAGGGCAAGGAAGGAAGCGTCCGCGTCAAGCTCATGCCGGGACCGCGTGGCCTCGGACTGGTCATCGGTGACGTCGGCAAGAAGATACTCAGCCTCGCCGGCGTTCAGGACGTCTGGTCACAGAGCTTGGGTGAGACGAGGACCACCGTTAACTTCGCCAAGGCAGTCTTCAACGCGCTCTACAACACTAACCGCGTCGCAATCCAGCCGGGCATGGAGGAGAAGTACGGTATCATCGTCGGAAGGGAGATGCCGGCGAACTTTGAGCTGGAGTGAGGTGAGAGAGAATGGCAAAGCTCGCACTCATCAGGCTTAGGAGCGGGATAAGGGCGAAGGGGGACGTGAGGGACACCCTCGCCATGCTCCGCCTCCACAGGATCAACCACCTCGTCCTCGTTGACGACAACCCGAGCTACAAGGGAATGGTTCAGAAGGTCAAGGACTACATCACCTGGGGAGAGATCGACGCCGAGACCCTCGCGGAGCTCCTCAGGAAGAGGGGCAGGCTCATCGGCAACAGGCCGATAACCGACGAGTACGTCAAGGAGAAGCTTGGAATGACCATCGAGGAGTTCGCGGAGAAGGTCGTTGCCGGCGAGATGAAGCTCACCGACCTGCCGAACATCAAGCCGGTCTTCAGGCTTCACCCGCCGAGGGGCGGCCTCAGGGGCAGCAAGAAGCGCAGCTTTAAGGAAGGCGGAGCCCTCGGCTACCGCGGCGAGAGGATAAACGACCTCATTGAGAGAATGCTCTGAGGTGGCGAGAGATGATAAGGAGAAAGAAGAAGGTTAGGAAGCTCCGCGGAAGTCACACTCACGGATGGGGCTGCAAGAAGAAGCACCGCGGCGGCGGTAGCAAGGGCGGTAAGGGAATGGCCGGAACAGGAAAGAGGAAGAACACCAAGTGGACCTGGGTCATCAAGTACGCCCCGGACCACCTCGGCAAGCGCGGCTTCCACAGGCCCAAAGCCGTCCAGTACACCCCGAAGACCATAAACCTCAGCGACATTGATGAGAACCTCACCCTCTTCCTTGACATGGGCGTTGCCTACGAGGAGGAGGGGAAGGTAGTCGTTGACGTCACCCAGCTCGGCGTCGACAAGGTTCTCGGAACCGGAAAGCTCACCAGGCCCCTTACCATCAAGGCCTACTACGTCACCCCCAAGGCCGAGGAGAAGATAAAGGCCGCTGGCGGCGAGGTTCTCCTCGCCTGATTCCCCTTTAATTTAACTTTTGGCGGGTGTTAATCATGGGGTTCAGAAACGTAGTGTTCGCGATTGAAAGGTACTTCCCCGAGGTTGAGCGGCCCAAGAGGCACGTGCCGCTCAAGGAGAAGTTCATGTGGACGGGAATCGTTCTACTGCTGTACTTCATCCTCGCGGAGATTCCGCTCTATGGAATCCCCTCGCAGATCCAGGACTACTTCGCCACGCTCAGGTTCGTCCTTGCCGGAAGGAGCGGTTCTCTTCTGACGCTCGGTATCGGACCAATCGTCACCGCGAGCATCATCATGCAGCTTCTCGTCGGTTCCGAGATAGTTCACCTCGATCTCTCCAATCATGAGGATAGAAGGTTTTACCAGGCCGCTCAGAAGCTGTTCGCAGTGTTCATGAGCTTCTTTGAGGCAGCCATCTACGTCTTCGCTGGCGCCTTCGGTAGGGTTGACACCAGCCTCGGCGCCTTCCAGACCGTCACGACACCCGCCGGTGAGGCGTACATCGGACTCGGCCTGGCGATACTCATCATACTCCAGCTCGGATTCGCCTCCGTGATGCTCATCCTCCTCGATGAGCTGGTCAGCAAGTGGGGAATCGGAAGCGGTATCAGTCTCTTCATCGCCGCGGGTGTTTCCCAGACAGTCATCACGAAGGCCCTGAACCCGGCAACAACCCCCGACTACATCGACCCAGTCACGGGAGGGCCCGCGATAATAGGTGCCATCCCAGCGTTCATACAGCACCTGTTCTACGGCGACTTAACCGGCGCCCTCTACAGGGGAACGTTGCCCGACATGATGGACCTGATGGCGACGATAGTCGTCTTCCTGGTGGTCGTCTACCTCGAGAGCATGCGCGTTGAGATACCGCTGAGCTACGGCCGCGTTACCGTTCGCGGAAGGTACCCGATAAGGTTCATGTACGTCAGCAACATACCGATCATCCTGACGTTTGCCCTCTACTCCAACATCCAGCTCTGGGCCAGGCTCCTCAACAACTTCGGCTACACCTTCCTTGGAACCTTCGACGAGAACGGCTATCCGCTGACAGGATTCGTCACCTACCTCTACCCACCGAGGGACATCTATCACGTCATAGCCGACCCAGGAAGGGCCCTTGTCTACGCGCTGATGACGATATTCTGGGCGATACTCTTCGGATTCCTCTGGGTTGAGCTCACCGGCCTCGACGCCAGGAGCATCGCCAGACAGCTCCAGAGCGCCGGCCTGCAGATTCCGGGATTCAGGCGCGACCCGAGGATACTGGAGAGGGTGCTCAACAGGTACATTCCCTACGTCACCTTCTGGGGTTCGTTCACCCTGGCAATAGTCGCGGTGCTGGCGGACTTCCTCGGAGCCCTGGGTACCGGAACAGGAATCCTCCTTACGGTCGGTATCCTCTACAGGTTCTACGAGGAGATAGCGAGGGAACAGGCCACCGAGATGTTCCCGGCTTTGAGAAAGTTCTTCACCAAGTGAGCCTTTCTTTTCTTTCACAAAACCTTTTAAACCCGGTTCGATTACTTCTTCCAGAAACCTCCTTGGGTGAGCGTGATGCCGTTTGTGGTCATGATAACAGGGATTCCAGGGGTGGGAAAGAGCACCATAACCCGGCTGGCCCTCAGGAAGACGAAGGTTAGGTTCAGGCTCGTCAACTTCGGCGACCTGATGTTCGAGGAGGCGGTTACGGCTGGGCTTGTGAGCCACAGGGACGAGATGAGGAAATTAAACCCTGAGATACAGAAGGAGCTCCAGATGAAGGCTGCCAGGAGAATAGTCGAGATGTCCAAGAGCGAGCCGATACTCATAGACACCCACGCAACCATAAGGACGCCGGTGGGATACCTCCTAGGCTTCCCCAAGGAGGTTATTGAGGTCATAAACCCCAATTTCATAGTCATAATAGAGGCCACGCCGAGCGAGATACTCGGAAGGCGCCTCCGCGACCTGAAGCGCGATAGGGACGTTGAGACGGAGGAGCAGATACAGAGGCACCAGGACCTTAACCGTGCCGCTGCCGTGAGCTACGCCATGCACTCGAACGCGCTCATCAAGATAATCGAGAACCATGAGGATAAGGGCCTCGAAGAGGCCGTTCATGAGCTTGTTGAAGTACTTAACCTGGCGGTGGGAGAGTATGATTGAGGGAATATACGCTTTCCTTGACAATCTGTTTGGACCCCTGATACAGGCCCACCATCCGATAGTGGTGGTTACCGTTGCTGGCATAATCCTAGGTGGGTTTTTCACCCTGCTTAACTACATCATGGTCGACCAGGAGAAAATGAAGCGACTGCAGAAGAAGAGCAAGGAGTTCCAGAAGAAGTACAAGGAAGCCCAGGCTGCGAAGGATGAAAAAAGGCTCAAAAAGCTCCAGCAGGAGCAGATGGAGCTCATGAAGCTCCAGAGCGAGGTCATGAAGGATCAGATGTTCAAGGTCACGCTGCTGACGCTGCCGATATTCTGGATATTCTTCGGCTGGCTCAGGAGATGGTACGTTGAGGTTGGCATAGTGAAATCGCCCTTCAACTTCTTCATCTTCGACTGGTTCCACAGGCTCTATCACTCTGGACTGCCCGCGAACGAGCTCGGTTACGTCGGCTGGTACATAATGACGTCGATGATAACCGGTTACATCCTCAGGAAGCTGCTCGACATGGGTTAAATTTAAAAACACTCTGAAAATAGGGGTTGCGAGGTGAGAGAAATGAAGCCGATGTACAGGTCAAGGTCATGGAGAAGGAAGTACGTCAGGACTCCGGGCGGAAGGACCGTCATACACTTCGAGCGCAGAAAGCCCAAGGTTGCCCACTGTGCCATGTGCGGCAGGCCGCTCAACGGCGTTCCGCGCGGCAGGCCCAGCGAGCTCAGGAAGCTCCCGAAGACGGCAAAGAGGCCCGAGAGGCCCTACCCGAACCTCTGCCCGAGCTGCATGAGGAAGGTCATGAAGGCCCAGGTAAGAGCCGGCATAGCCCTCTGAAGGTGTAATCATGCCGAAGGGCTGCCTCGTCATAACGGTCAGCGGTTTGGCAGGTTCGGGAACGACGACGCTCTGCAGGAACCTGGCCAAGCACTACGGGTTCAAGCACATCTACGCTGGCCTCATCTTCAGGCAGATGGCCAAGGAGATGGGCATGACACTGGAGGAGTTCCAGGAGTACGCCGAGCTTCACCCCGAAATCGACCGCGAGGTTGACAGGAGGCAGGTGGAGGCAGCCAAGGAGTGCAACGTCGTTATTGAGGGCCGCCTCGCCGGCTGGATGGTCAAGGATGCCGATCTCAAGATATGGCTCGACGCTCCGATAATGGAGCGCGCCAGGAGAGTTGCCCGTCGTGAGGGGGTCTCCGTTGAGGAGGCCTTCGTGGGAATCGCCGAGCGTGAGAAGGGCAACAGGAAAAGGTATTTAAACCTCTATGGAATTGACATCGACGACAAGTCGATTTACGACTTGATAATCAACACCGCTAAATGGGGTCCCGATGGGGTCTTCGAGATCGTGAAGGCCGCCATCGACCACCTTTACCCCGACGGTGACGCGGGGTCGGGTGCAAACCCGGGCAACAAAAGATGAGGAGGTGGGATGAATGCCAGCTATGGAAGTCGGAAGGCTTGCCGTTATAATCGCCGGAAGGAGGGCCGGTCAGAAGGTCGTCGTCGTTGACGTCATCGACAGGAACTTCGTCCTCGTTACCGGCGCTGGCCTCAACAAGGTCAAGCGCAGGAGGATGAACGTCAAGCACCTCGAGCCCCTTCCGGAGAAGGTCAGCATCGAGCGCGGCGCCGACGACGAGGCCGTCAAGGCCGCCCTTGAGCAGGCTGGAATCAGCCTTGAGTGAATTGTTGAGGCCTTCTGGCCTCTTCTTACTTCCCAACGCTTTTAAGTCGCTTTTCGAAGTTCTTCCGGTGGTTGCATGAGAACGGCACTCGTTACCGGTGCCACCGGAGGTATTGGGAGGCTTCTAGTCGAGGGACTCGTAGGGAATGGATACCACGTTATTGGGGTTGCCCGGAGCGAAGGGAAGTTTGGGGAACTGAAGGCACTGGAAAATTTTGACTATATCGTGGTCGACCTGAGGGAGGAGGGAGCTTCCAGGCTTGTCAGGGAAGGTCTGGAGGAACTCGGAATTAAGAGGCTTGATGTTCTCATAAACAACGCGGGCTTTGGAATACTGAAGCCTCTACTCGAGCAAACTGAGGATGAACTGGAGGAGGTTTTTAGAGTGAACACAATAGCCCCCGTAGCTCTGACGAGGGAACTCTTGGACTTGATTCCCAAAGGTGGAAAGGTTGTGATGGTTTTGAGTGGCGTGGTTTTTGTGAACGTGAGGGGGTTTCCTTCGTACGGGGCATCGAAGGCGGCGCTCCACTATCTTTCCGTTAACCTGGAGCGTGAACTGGCCAAGAAGGGAGTAATCCTCATACGAGTCTATCCCAAGCAGGTTTCAACGCCTTTCTGGAACGGTCGGGTCCCAAAGGGGGCACTCCGCCCGGAGGACGTTGCCGAGGCTATACTGAAGGCCATTGAGGGCGGCAGGCGCGAGGTCTTCGTGCCAGGCTATATGAAGTTCGTGAAATACCTCCCCCGCTGGCCGGTATTCACCTACCGGTTCAAATACTAAGCTCAGGTTTATAAGGCGCTATTCCGAACTTAGGGCGATAACGCTCATCGGGTGATGCTCATGGCGAGGGATGAAGTTAGGAGAATTCTTCCGGCCGACATAAAGCGAGAGGTCCTGATTAAGGATGATAAGGCCGAGACGAACCCCAAGTGGGGCTTTCCACCCGAGAAGAGGCCCATGGAGATGCACATGCAGTTCGGCATAATAAACCTCGACAAGCCACCGGGGCCGACGAGCCACGAGGTCGTTGCGTGGGTCAAGAAGCTCTTCAACCTGGGCAAGGCCGGTCACGGCGGAACCCTTGACCCTAAGGTCAGCGGTGTCCTCCCGGTTGCCCTTGAACGGGCCACGAGGGTTGTCCAGGCGCTGCTGCCCGCGGGTAAGGAATACGTCGCGTTGATGCATCTCCACGGCGACGTTCCTGAGGAGAAGATCCGCGCCGTGATGAAGGAATTCGAGGGCGAGATAATCCAGAGGCCGCCGCTGAGGAGCGCGGTCAAGAGAAGGCTGAGGACGAGGAAGGTATACTACATCGAGATTCTTGAGATAGACGGTAAAGATGTGCTCTTCCGCGTTGGGGTCGAGGCCGGAACCTACATAAGGTCGCTCATCCACCACATTGGCCTTGCCTTGGGAGTTGGAGCGCACATGGCCGAGCTGAGGAGAACGAGGAGCGGTCCCTTCAAGGAGGACGAAACCCTCGTGACGCTCCACGACCTCATAGACTACTACCACTTCTGGAAGGACGACGGCATCGAGGAATACTTCAGGAAGGCCATCCAGCCGATGGAGAAAGCCGTTGAGCATCTCCCCAAGGTGTGGATTAGGGATTCAGCCGTTGCCGCCGTAACCTACGGCGCCGACCTGGCCGTTCCGGGAATAGTGAAGCTGAACAAGGGCATCAAGAAGGGTGACCTCGTCGCCGTCATGACCCTTAAAAATGAGCTGGTTGCCCTCGGAAAGGCCACCATGACGAGCGGCGAGATGCTCCAGCGGAGCAAGGGTATAGCGGTCGACGTGGACAAGGTCTTCATGCCGAGGGACTGGTATCCGAAGCTGTGGTGAGGGACTTGTCCCGGCTTTTTCACTTTCTCGATGCCTTTTCTTCCCCGGTTGAGACTCGAGGGGTACGGCTTTCCGTGAGGTTTGTCCTCCTCTGGTTCTGGCTGGATGTTCTGCTCTTTCTGCTCCTCGGCCTTCTTGAGCGCTCCCCAAGAAACGTTCTCAGCTCGGGGATACTCCTCCTCGTGTGGTGCGCGGCGGTGGCTTTACATAAGGTTTTTGAAAAATCGGTGTGGTTTGAGGACCATCCGGGTTTCACGTATCTCCTTGCCGCTCTTCTGATGGCCCTGTTTGAGGAAACCCTGGTGACCCTGAACGGCGGCGGCCTAGGTGGAAAAGCAACGAGCCTAGCGCACGACCTAACGATAGCCGTTCCGGTCTTCATGGGGATTGGAACGGGGCTTTACCTGGCTCATCGTATAGCACCGATGTCGCGCGGTGAGTTCTTCCTCTTTGGAGCGCTCTTTGGATTCTTCGTTGAGATAATCCTGAACGGTGCTTGGAGCGGTTTGGTGCTGCTCGGCGGGGGTGCAATGGGCCTCTACGGCATGATACTGTCGGCTTATACTCCGGGGACGAATAGTCCGGCACCGCTGGGGGTTAGGAAGGTCCTAATCGTTATGGCACTCGGAACGGCTTTCATGTTCGTTGGGTCCGTTGCTGGGGATACCCTCTGGCGTTTGGCTGGGGGTTCATCTTTATAAACCCCTCAACGAACCACCGCACATGAGCCACTACTACTCCGAGGAGCCCAACGTCCCTCTGAAGACGAGGACCATAGAGGTCTGCCTTAGGGGACAGTGTTTCAAGTTCATCACGGCCAGTGGGGTCTTTTCCTTCGGGAAGCTCGACCGTGGAACCGAACTGCTCATAGAGAGCATGGTGCTCGATGAAGGGTGGCGCGTCCTCGACCTGGGTTGCGGCTATGGGGCGATAGGAATCGTTGCATCGCGCTTCGTGGACTACGTCGTCATGACCGACGTGAACAGAAGGGCCGTGAAGATGGCGAGGAAAAATTTAAAAATCAACGGCGTTAGAAACGCCGAGGTGAGATGGGGAAGCCTCTACGAACCCGTTAGGGGCGAAAAGTTCGACGCAATCATCACTAACCCCCCGGTGCACGCGGGAAAGGAAGTGCTGAGGGAAATAGTTATAAACGCTCCCCGGCATCTCAACGATGGAGGCCTCCTGCAACTGGTAATTAAGACGAAGCAGGGGGCAAAGTATATTAAGGCTCTAATGGATGACCACTTCACCGAAGTGAGAGAGCTGGCGAAGGGGAGCGGCTACCGCGTGTATGCCGGGATCGCCTAGCCTGGGATGGCGCGGGCCTTGAGAGCCCGTGTCCGCTTGGACACCGGGGTTCAAATCCCCGTCCCGGCGCCAAAATCCTCTATGAAGGATTGAGATGGAGGTGTATTCGTAATGACGGACAACTTCAGACACATCGTCCGTGTAGCGGGAGTTGATTTGGACGGAAATAAGCAGTTGAGATGGGCCCTTACGGGCATCAGGGGTATAGGCATAAACTTCGCTACGATGGTGCTCAGGGTTGCAGGAATCGACCCGTACATGAAGACCGGTTACCTCACCGACGAGCAGGTCAAGAAGATTGAGAAAGTGCTCGAAGACCCAATCGCCCACGGTATACCCGCCTGGGCAGTCAACAGGCCGAAGGACTACGAGACCGGCAAGGACATGCACCTCATCACCGCCAAGCTCGTCATGGCCTGGCGTGAGGATGTCAACAGACTCAGGAGAATACGCGCTTACCGCGGCATAAGGCACGAGCTCGGCCTGCCGCTCCGCGGACAGAGGACCAGGTCGAACTTCAGGCACGGCTCGACCATTGGCGTGAGAAGGAAGAAGAAGTGAGGTGGTTTAGATGGGAGACCCTAAGAGGCAGAGGAAGAGGTACGAGACTCCCTCTCACCCCTGGATTAAGGAGAGGCTCGACCGCGAGAGAGTCCTCATGAGGAAGTACGCCCTCAAAAACAAGAAGGAGCTCTGGCGCCACGAGACCCAGCTCAAGGAGTTCAGGCGTAGGGCCAGGCGCCTCCTCGCTGCCCGCGGCAAGCAGGCAGAGGTCGAGAGGGTTCAGCTCCTCCAGAGGCTCAACAGGCTTGGCCTCCTTCCGGCCGATGCCGTCCTGGATGACGTTCTCTCACTCACCGTTGAGGACGTCCTCGACAGGCGCCTTCAGACCCTCGTCTACAAGAAGGGCCTCGCCAGGACCATCAGGCAGGCCAGGCAGCTCATAGTCCACGGCCACATCGAGGTCAACGGACAGATCATCCGTTCCCCGGGATACCTCGTCCTCAGGGAGGAGGAAGACGCCATAACCTACTCGAAGACCTCTCCTTTCGCGAAGGAGAGCCACCCTGAGAGGATGGTTATTGAACAGGCTAAGCAGGGTGAGGCCTCATGAGTGAGGAAGTTCAGCAGCAGGTTAACCTTAAGAAGAAGGAGAAGTGGGGAGTTGCCCACATCTACTCCTCCTACAACAACACCATCATCCACATCACCGACCTCACCGGGGCCGAGACCGTCAGCAGGTGGAGCGGTGGTATGGTCGTCAAGGCCGACAGGGACGAGCCCTCCCCGTACGCGGCCATGATTGCCGCCAGAAGGGCCGCCGAGGAGGCCATGGAGAAGGGCTTCGTCGGCGTTCACATCAAGGTTCGCGCCCCCGGTGGAAGCAGGAGCAAGAGCCCCGGACCGGGTGCCCAGGCAGCCATACGTGCGCTCGCTAGGGCCGGTCTGAGGATAGGAAGGGTCGAGGACGTCACCCCGATTCCGCACGACGGCACCAGGCCGAAGGGCGGAAGAAGGGGCAGGCGCGTCTGACCCCCAACAACTTCTTTTTTGGTGATGCCGATGGAGCCAAAGTTTCAGATTCTTGAGAAAAGGGAGGACTCGATTAAGTTCCTCGTCGAGGGAGTTGACGTTCCCTTCGCCAACGCCCTGAGGAGAACCATCCTTGCCGAGGTTCCCACCTTCGCCGTTGACGAGGTCGAGTTCTTCGAGAACGATTCAGCCCTTTTTGACGAGATAATCGCCCACAGGCTGGCGATGATTCCGCTCACCACCCCGGTTGAGAGATTCTCGCTGGATGCCCTTGAGCTCGACGACTATACCGTCACGCTCTCCCTTGAGGCTGAAGGGCCGGGAATGGTTTACTCCGGTGACCTCAAGAGCGACGATGAGGGCGTCAAGCCCGCCAACCCTGACATACCGATAGTCAAGCTCGCGGAGGGGCAGAGGCTTACACTCAACGCCTACGCCAAGCTCGGCCGTGGCAGGGATCACGCCAAGTGGCAGCCCGGCTTCGTCTACTACAAGTACCTGACGAAGATTCACGTGAGCAAGGAGATTCCCGACTGGGAGGAGCTTAAGAAGCTCGCCGAGAGGCGCGGCCTTCCGGTCGAGGAGACCGAGGGGGAGTTCATCATCACGACCACCAAGGCCTTCTACCTGCCGAGGAAGTTCGAGGCCTACCAGGGTGATAAGATTAGGGAAGAGGTAGTTCCCGGGGCGTTCGTGTTTACCGTGGAGACCAACGGAGAGCTCCCCGTTGAGGAAATCGTGGCCATAGCCCTCAAAATCCTCATGAGGAAGAGCGATAGATTTATAAGCGAACTCCATAAATTAGCGTCCGACTGACGCGGGGGTTGCCGAGCCTGGTCAAAGGCGCGGGATTCAGGGTCCCGTCCCGTAGGGGTTCCGGGGTTCAAATCCCCGCCCCCGCACCAGTATTTACGCTCACCCCGTTGGACCTGTCGGTTTCCCACCTGCGAGAGAGCGTTAAGGAGGTATGTTCATGGTCAAGAGAACCGGACCCACTGACATCAACCTGAGGAGGCTCATCCGCTACCTCAGAAAGAAGTCTAACGAAGAAGGGGTTAAGATATGGAAGGACATAGCCTGGCGCCTTGAGAGGCCCAGGAGGCAGAGGGCTGAAGTGAACATCAGCAGGATCAACCGCTACACCAAGGAGGGCGACACCATCATCGTCCCGGGAAGCGTCCTCGGTGCAGGAAAGCTCGAGCACAAGGTCACCGTTGCCGCTTGGAAGTTCAGCGAGACGGCCAAGAAGAAGATAGTCGAGGCCGGTGGAGAGGTCCTCACTATTGAGGAGCTCATCGAGAGGAACCCGAAGGGTAGTGGAGTAATCATAATGGAGTGATGGGCCATGAGGATAATTAACGCTGAAGGACTCATACTCGGAAGGCTCGCCTCGAAGGTCGCCAAGATGCTCCTCGAGGGCGAGGAAGTCGTCATAGTCAACGCCGACAAGGCCATCATCACCGGAAACCGCGAGGACATCTTCGCCAAGTACAAGCAGAGAACCGAGCTGAGAACCAGGACCAACCCGAGGAAGGGTCCGTTCTATCCGAAGAGGAGCGACGAGATAGTCAGGAGAACCGTCAGGGGAATGCTCCCCTGGAAGACCGACCGCGGAAGGAAGGCCTTCAAGAGGCTCAAGGTTTACGCCGGAGTTCCGAAGGAGTTCGAGGGCAAGGAGCTTGAGACCATAATCGAGGCCCACATGTCAAGGCTCGCAACTCCGAAGTACGTTACCGTTGGCGAGGTTGCCAAGTTCCTCGGTGGAAAGTTCTGAGGTGAGAGAAAATGAAGGTCATCCAGACTGCTGGTAAGAGAAAGACGGCCATCGCGAGGGCCACCATAAGGGAAGGAAAGGGCCGCGTCAGGATCAACCACAAGCCCGTTGAGATAATCGAGCCCGAGATAGCGCGCTTCACCATCATGGAGCCGCTCGTCCTCGCTGGCGAGGAAATAGTGAGCAAGGTCGACATAGACGTTAAGGTCGAGGGCGGAGGCTTCATGGGACAGGCTGAGGCTGCCCGCGTTGCCATAGCAAGGGCTCTCGTCGAGTGGACGAACGACATGAACCTCAAGGAAAAGTTTATGAAGTACGACAGGACCATGCTCGTCGGGGACAGCAGGAGAACCGAGCCGCACAAGCCCAACCGCTCAACCAAGGGTCCGCGCGCCAAGAGGCAGAAGTCCTACCGCTGATGGCTTTCCTTTAATATTCATTCGAGAAGGTGATACGGGTGATAGTTCCCGTCAGGTGCTTCACGTGTGGAAAGGTCATAGGGGACAAATACTACGAATTCAAGGCCCGGGTTGAGAAGGGCGAGGATCCCGAGAAGGTCCTCGACGACCTCGGGATCGAGAGGTACTGCTGCAGGAGAACCCTGCTGAGCCACGTCGAGCTCATCGACCAGGTAATGGTTTACAGAGTATACTGAAAAACCACATTTCTGGGGGGCCGTGGGGTAGCTTGGTCTATCCTCCCGGCTTGGGGTGCCGGAGACCCGGGTTCAAATCCCGGCGGCCCCACCAAAATTTGCACGGGTGGTTGGAATGTTCAGGTACACGAGGTTTGAAAAGGCCCGTATAATTGGAGCAAGGGCCCTCCAGATAGCGATGGGTGCGCCCATACTCATCGACGTCCCGGAAGGAATCACGCCGCTCGACGCCGCGCTGCTCGAGTTCGAGAAAGGCATAATCCCGCTCACCGTAATCAGGCCGAGCTGATGAAAGATGACCGTGATAGAGAACGTAATCGGCAGGGTCGCGGTGCTCAAGGGTGGAAAGTACTCCGTCGAGGTAGACGTCATAACGAGCTCGGGCTTTGGAAGATTTGCCGCGCCCGTGGACGAGAACCCGAGCCTCTACATAGCCGAGGCTCACCGCGCCGTGAGCGAAGTTGACGAGATAATCGGGCCCGAGCTGATAGGCTTCGACGCGGGCGAGCAGGAGCTCATAGACAGCTACCTCTGGGAGATAGACGGCACCGAGGACTTCAGCCACATCGGGGCCAACACGGCTTTGGCCGTCTCGATAGCGGTCGCCAAAGCCGCAGCGAGCGTCAAGAGGATGCCCCTGTACAGCTATATCGGCGGCACCTTCACGACCGAGCTACCGGTTCCAATCCTTGAGATAGCGAGCGGTGAGGCCTTCGACTACTACGTGATGGTCCGTGACCTCATGGAGATAACCGACGTCGTCGACGCCGCCAACAAGGTCCTTGAGCACGCGGAGACCGGAACGGTGGAGGCCTTTTCGAAGGCCACGGAAAAGGCAACCGACGAGCTCGGCCTCGAAGTTGCCATCGGGCTCGTGCAGAAGGTTCCGATGGAGACCGAGGAGGTACTCTCCCTGGTTGAGGACAACAACGTCGCCTACATAAAGCCCCTCGGCGACGAGGAGCTCTTCCTCGAGCTCATAGCAGGCACCCACGGGGTGTTCGTTGACGGCGAGCACCTCTTCCGCGAGAAGGACATACTCGACAGGCGCTACTACAACGCCCTGTCAATAAAGCCGATAAACCTAGGCACGCTCACCGACTTATACAACCTCGTGAACGACGCGAAGTCGGAGAGGATAACCCCCATCCTCGCGGAGGCTCGCTACGAGTCCTCCGATGAGGCATTGGCCCACCTCGCGGTGGGTCTGCGCTGCCCGGCGATGGTGCTCCGGGGGGACTCCATCGCCAAGCTGAACGAGCTGATAAGAATAGCCGAAGATTTGGGTGAAAGGGGTAGGATAATAACCTTTGAAGGATGAGGAGGTGTGAAGAATGGAGGAATACCTTGTTCCACTCGACCAGTACCTTGCCGCCGGTGTCCACATCGGCACCCAGCAGAAGACCCAGGACATGAAGAAGTTCATATACCGCGTTAGACAGGACGGTCTCTACGTCCTTGACGTCAGGAAGACCGACGAGAGGCTCCGCGTTGCCGGCAAGTTCCTGGCCAAGTTCGACCCGGCGAACATCCTCGCCGTCAGCGTCAGGCTCTACGGTCAGAAGCCGGTCAAGAAGTTCGGCGACGTCACCGGTGCCAGGGCCATTCCGGGCCGTTTCCTGCCGGGAACCATGACCAACCCGAAGGTCAAGAACTTCATGGAGCCGGACGTCCTCATAGTCACCGACCCGAGGGCCGACCACCAGGCCATGAAGGAGGCCATCGAGATAGGAATCCCGATAGTGGCCCTCGTCGACACCGAGAACTTCCTCAGCTACGTCGACGTTGCGATTCCAACCAACAACAAGGGTAGAAAGGCTCTCGCGCTCATCTACTGGATCCTCGCGAGGGAGGTACTCTACAACAGGAAGGAGATAGAGAGCAGGGAGGACTTCAAGGTTCCGGTTGAGGACTTTGAGATGAGGATCATCAGAACCTGAGGGGGAAAGCTTTTAATTCCCCCCGCTTTACACTCCCTCGCGCGGGGGTGCCCGAGCCTGGCCAAAGGGGGCGGACTTAAGATCCGCTGCCGCAGGGCTACGCGGGTTCGAATCCCGTCCCCCGCACCAAAGCTTTAAAAGTCCGTTGCGGTAGGTGTGTTGGATTAAGATCATGAGGTGATCACGATGGCGAGATTCCCAGAGGCTGAGGCCAGAATCTTTAGGAAGTACATATGCATGCGCTGCGGCGCTACCAACCCGTGGAAGGCCAAGAAGTGCAGGAAGTGCGGCTACAAGGGTCTCCGCCCGAAGGCGAGAGAGCCGCGCGGTGGAATGGGACGCTGAGGGCTCTGGCCCTCAAAGGTTTCTCTTTTGCACTTTTCTACGCATTATCAAACCGAGAAAGTTTGAAGAAATTCACTCCTTGAGCTTCGAGAGCATGTCCTCAAGAAAGGCTATTCCTTCCTCGAAGAGCTTCTCGCCCTCCGGGGTGAGCCTGTAGTACTTCCTCGACGGCTTTCCGGTTTCGCTCTCCTGCCACTCCGCGGTAACGTAGCCGTCCTTCTCCAGCTTGTAGAGGACGACGTATGAACTGACCGTTGCGGGCTCGAAGTTGAAGGCTTCCCTTATCCTCTCCTTGAGCTCGTACGCGTACATGGGTCTCTCCTTCAGGAGCCTCAGGATGTAGAGCCACAGAACCTCCTTCGTTATCTTGTTCTTGAGCCTCTCCATCGGGGTCGTCATGTTCTCACACCTACTTTTATGCTTTGGAAATATTTTGGAATCGTGTAATTTAAACGTTTTGGCAAAAACGTTTTATCCTCGGGGAGGCTAGTATTCTACAGGTGAGCGTACTATGGAGTTCGACGTAAGCGCCATGATGGGCGACATGGGCGTTGGTGCAGTGGTGGGCTTCGTGACGGGCTACGCTGTCAAGAAGGTGATGAAGCTGGCACTGGCACTAATCGGCGCCTACCTGGTTAGTCTCCTGTGGCTTGAGCAGAAAGGAGTCCTTATAATCGACAAGGACAAGCTCTTCAATCTGGCCGGTGAGTGGACCCATGAAATCCTGACCCTCGGGGAGAAGGTAATGGCCCTCCTTCCTGGAACGGCCGCTTTCCTCGGCGGCTTTGCCCTCGGCTTCCACAAAGGTTAAATTTTCCCCTTTCCTTCTCCATCCATGAGCTACGAGCGCCGGGTCATTCTACGCCATTCACTGGCATCGGTGATTGCCCTGGGCCTCACGGGATTAACCCGGTTTCTGTACAGCGCAATAGTTGCCAGGCGCTTCGGCGTTGAGGAGCTGGGGATGGCCAACTCTCTGATCTCGAAGGCATTCTTTGCTGCGATACCCCTGAGCTTTTTCGCGGTAGCCCTCGGCAAGTACGCCTCCGAGTTCCTGGGGGGTGGCAAAACCGACTCAATACGCTCCATAACCCTTCCAGCCTTTCTCCTTCCCCTTACCGGACTGCTCCTGCTCCCCCTGAACCTCTACCTGGGAATCCTTGCAACCCTCAGGGGGATTCAGCTGACCCTCAGAAACTTCCTCTACGGCATCCACAGGGGGGAACATTACGCGTACATAATAACCCTGGCTTTCATGGGCTTTCTGGCAGGATTTTTATTTCCCAACATCTTTGCCCCGTACCTGCTCTTCCTGGGCCTGATAGCGGTTTTCTCCGCCGCTTATCTGGTGAGGTTCGATCTCGTTGGAAAGCCGAGAAAAAGCGAGATGAGCCTGCTCCTCTCGTATTCATCCTTTGCGTTCCTGGGAACTCTGTCGGGCGTCTTCCTGATACAGGGTCCCTATTTCATGAGCGAGTACCTATCCAGCCCCGAAGTTGCGGGGGTGGTGTCGGCGATACTCTCCGCGGCCTTCCTCCTAACGTACCTGCCCCAGGTTCTCCAGTCCGCCATAATGCCCCTCTTCTCGTACAAATACGGCAGGAACGAGGACGACTACGTTAGGCTCCTCGCCGAGAAGACAACGGCCTTTTTGATACTCGCCACCGGCTCTGCCATATTCGTCCTAATGCTCCTGGGCAGGGAGGTCCTCTCAGCAATATTCGGCTTCGACGTCGGTCCTGCATTCTACCTCGCCCTCATGGCGATGGAGGTCTACATAGCCTACAACCCCAGCATAGTCGCCCTCAACTCGACCGCCTACGTTAAAAAAGGAACCTTTGTGGCGCTCCTTGGAGCCTTTGCAGTTCTCCTCTCGTGGTTATACCTCATCCCGGCCTTTGAGGCGATAGGTGTAATGGTTGGCCTCACCCTCGGCTACGGCCTTATACTCATCGGAGTCGCCCACTATGCCAGAAGTCTTTTGAGAATATCCCCCGGGATATACGTCCCTCTGGTCGTGGCGCTGCTCCTTCAGTCCCTGGTATTCCTATCCAAGTACGCGGTACTCCTCGGATTCCTCCTTTTCCTCGCCTACGAGAGAAGGGAAATAATGGAGGGGATAGAACTCATCAAATCCTTCCGTGGTAGAGGATCTTGACGAGCTCCTCGGGAAGGCCCTCCCTGCGTATCCTCTCCTCGATGAGCCTCTTGTCGTAGTCGACCTCTATGAACTTCGTGTGGAGTGTATCAACGTCCACCAGGGCGAACGTGGCCCTGTGCTCCCTGCTGGGCGGGAATCCTATGCTTCCCGGGCAGACGACCCTTCCGTAGCGGGTCATGGCGTTGACCGGGTACTTCGGCGAGGCCACGAAGAGTATCTCGTAGTCCTTCACGGGGCGCATTATGGCCTCGTAGTAGCTCGTCGGCTGCTCCGGCAGGATTTTTCCCCCAAATGGGTCGAGTGGGCTTCCGTAGACGCCGAAGATGTCGTTCTTTCCAATCCTGTCAACGAGGTAAATCGGCAGGTCCCTTATGAACTCCCTGCCCTCGTGACCGAGGCTCTCCCATGTGTACTTAAGCGCCCGTTTGACGTACTCCGGATAGTCCACCTTGTCTATATAATCCTGCCCCTCCGCATGAGGGTCGCTCGCGGCTATCACTTGGTCGAACTCACCGCGGATGACGCTGACCCTGTTGTTCTTTATGAGGTCGTCCAGGGTGTCCAGAACCTCTCTCGGGTAGGGGAACAGGCCAACCACGTTCCCGAGGATGTAGTACTTTTCGATTTCGTAGCCCTCCTCTTTGAGGGCCTCTATCTTCTCAAGGGCCTTTGCCAGCGCTGGGAGGTTCCCGTTGACGTTCGCCAGAACCGCAACGTACACCATGCTCTCACCTCCAACTTTTTCTTACCTAAATTAACTAAAAGCTCAAGGATATTTAAATCTTTCGGGAAACCGGGATGAATGGACCCCTGCCCCACGCTCGATTTGGCATCTGCTGGGGGCTTGTGTTCCTTGGGAAATACTGTAAGACCTCCTTCATCGCGGAACATTGCTTGAGTAGTGAGAAGAGCGCTGAAGCCTTGAGAACAGTTTATCAGGAGGTTCTCTTTCTGTCAACTGGCGCAAGGATGATGTGCACTCTGAAATTTGCCCGTGAGGAGGGTTTAACTTTAAAATAGGCTGTTGAACGGGTTTCATTTTTATTCTGGCGTTCTTCGAACGCCTTGAGTGAGTGAAACGCTATTGGATTGGCAATTGAAGAGTAATCCCCTTGGAAAACAAGCATTTCAAAATTGCACACTATCTTTCCGTCAACGCTTTCGTTAGAAAGGGTTGTTGTGGCGGACCGGCGGGGATTTGAACCCCGGACCTGCGGCTTAGGAGGCCGCCGCCCTATCCTAGCTAGGCTACCGGTCCACTGCCCGCTATTCCCTCCAAGGGAAGGGTATTTAAAGTTTACGGTGTATTCTTCCCGGTGGTGAGAATGGTGGACGAGCTGGACCTTAAGATACTCTCTCTGCTCCAGGAGAACGCTAGGCTCTCCTATCGCGAGATAGCCCGCGAACTGAAGGTTGCCGTGGGAACCGTGTACAACCGCATCAAGAGGATGGAAGAGGAGGGAATAATCAAGGGTTTTGCGCCTATTCTCGACTACGAGAAGCTTGGTTTTGGCCTCACCACGGTCATAGGGGTCAAGGCCCAGGGCAGGAGGATAGTCGAGATAGAGCGGGAAATAGCCCAGAGCGACAGGGTGATAATGGTCTACGACATAACGGGGGAGTTCGACATAGTCGTGGTTGCCAAGTTCAAGGACAGGGCCGATATGAACCGCTTCGTCAAGTGGCTCCTCTCATTAGAAGGGGTAGAAAAAACGAACACGAGCGTGGCGATGCAGGTTGTGAAGGAGGATCTGCGGCTTAAGCTAACGGAGGACTAAGACCTCATCCAAGAAACGCTTTGCGAAGTCGTCAAAGCTCTCAACGGGGAGCTTTACCTCCTTTCCGTTCACCTTCCCCTCGAAGATGAGCATCTTGGCGGTTATCTCGCGTATCTTTTTGAAGTCCGAGTTCTCCGCTATGGTGTCCTCGATGGTCTGAGTGAACTCCTCCTCGCTCGCCAGCCTGACGACGCCCTCTATCACGACCTCTCTGCCACACTCCTCTTCAGTACAGACGAATTTGAAGGGGAGGCCGAGCTCGACCTCCACTGGTATCGTGAGGCCATCGGCGTTGTAGATGAACACTTTCATCCGTATCACTCCAGCCGAATAAGGCTCTCGACGGGGATGCTGTAGTCCTTCTTTAGGTGGTCTATGACATCGCCGACGCTTATGAGGAAAAACATACCGACCGGTTTCGCTCCGGCCCTTCTGCACATCTCGAGGAGGGCCCTCTGGGTTTCACCGCTTCTGATTACGTCGTCAACGATAAGGACGTTTTCGCCCTTTTTGAGCGCCCACTGTGGCAGGTAGAGAGTTGTCACGCTTCCAGAGGCGCTCGGCACGTAGCTGACCTCGTAGAACTTCTCGACTCCGACCTCCTTTTTCTTCTTGGCGTAGACGACATCAACGCTGAGCTCCCTGGCAACGTGGACACCGAGGGCGATTCCGTCGGTTGCCGCGGTGAGCACCTTGTCCACGTTCTTGTCCATGTACCTGCTCGCAACGTCCTCCGCTATGAGGCTCATCAAGGCCGTGTCGCTGAGGACGGGCATGTTGTCAAAGAACCCGTACTCGTCGAATTTTATCCTCTTCCTAACCTCCTCCTCTATGTTAATGTAGGGGAGCAGCAGGTCTAGGAGCTCCTTGGTCCTCTCGGCACTCGGCAGGACCTTCCCCCTCACGTACCTGTTGAGCACCGTGATGGGGAGGCCGGTTATCTTGGACAGCTCCTCGTAGGTGTAGGTCTTCTTGAGCAGCCTGAGCACCCTGACGAGTCTGAGCTTTTCCTGAACGGACTTTAGCTGACTCATTCTCTCACCTCCGGTGGCCAAAAATTAACAAGAAAATGTATAAATATGTTTCGGTCACTCCCTGCTCTTCACAACTTTCCTGCGGTAGGCTTCTATGACGTCCCCGTACTCCCTCAGGAGGAACTCCCTGGTTATGGGCTCCCCATCGGGATGGTTGAGGCCGGGGCAGAAGGAGTCCATCTTGACGTAAACCTCCATGACGTTTCCCTGCTTCACGAAGACGAAGGGGTAGAGCCTGCAGGCGAGGGGCCTCTTCTCGTATATCCTGCATCTTTTGGTCTCGGGGTCAAGGAAAACGCATCCTCCGTCGAAGGGGCGCTTTTTGAGGGCGTAGCTCAGAAACTTGTCCCCACGGTAGAACATCTTCTCATAATCAACGAATTCCCAGGCGTTGTAGCCCAGCTCCTCTATTCTAGTTATATCCTCATCCCTGACGGGTATCTCAAGCTCGTAGCAGCATTTCCCGCAGTTTTCGATGCACTTAAATTTAAAAGAGGAGTCGTACTCGACTTCGAGGGTGTCGAGGTGAATCCTGGCGACCCACCTCTTCTCCAAACCTTCACCCCCTGTAGGAGCTGGCTATCAGCGTCTCTGTCATCTCAATGTTGCTTATCTTCCTCAGGGTCTCGTCGTGGAACCTGTCGAGTTCGTGGATGTTCTCGACCTCCACGCGGATTATCACGTCGTACTCCCCGTAGACGCGGTATATCTCCTTTATCTTCTCTTCCTTGGCCAGGGCGTTGTACACCTTCTCCTCGGTTCCCGGCTTAACAACGACCAGCACGAAGGCCTCTATCATACGCCAAACCCTCCAAAGTTAAATTTCCTTGCCATCTTAGAAAGCTTTCTCTTGTCCATGCTCTTGAACATCTTCTTCATCTGGTTGTACTGGTGGAGCAGTTCCCTGACCTCCTGGGCGCTCGTTCCAGAACCTCTGGCAATCCTCTTTATCCTCGAGTAGTTGATTATCTCGGGATGCTCCAGCTCCTCCTCCGTCATGGAGTCCATTATTATCCTGTATCTCTTCAGTTTCTCCTCGCCGACTTTGACCGCATCGTCAGGAAGGGAGTAGCCCATTCCCGGAATCATCTGGAGAACCTGCTTGAGCGGCCCCATCTTCTGCATCGCCTCGAGCTGGGTGTACATGTCCTTGAGGTTGAACTTGCCCTTGAGGAACTTCTCAAGGTCCTCCTCCTTGAACTCCTGCTCCTTCTGGAGCTCCTCGAGCTTCTGAAGAAGGCCCTCTATGTCACCCATGCCAAGGAGCCTCGACACGAAGCGCTTGGGGTCGAAGGGCTCCAGGTCGTCTATCCTCTCGCCGACACCGATGAACTTTATGGGTGCCCCAGTTGCAGCCACCGCTGAGAGGGCGCCTCCACCCTTGGCGGAGCCGTCGAGCTTGGTAACTATTATCGAGCCTATCGGCGTTGCCTCCTTGAAGGCCAGCGCTTGGTTGTGGGCCTGCTGTCCGATGGTTCCGTCAATGACGAGGATGACTTCATGGGGCTTTATCGCCTCGCTTATCTGCTTCATCTCCTCGATGAGGCCCTTCTCTTCCTTGTGCCTTCCCGCGGAGTCGACTATGATGACGTCAACGCCCTTGGATTTGAAGTATTCAACGCCCTCCCGGGCGAGCTTCACGGCGTCCTTCTCCTCGGGATCGCCGAAGACCTCTATTCCAAAGGGCTCAACGAGCTGTTTGAGCTGGTAATACGCACCAGGACGCCAGGTGTCCGAGCAGACAAGGCCGACCTTGTAGCCCCTCTTCTGGAGGTGTCTCGCCAGCTTCGCCACGCTCGTAGTCTTACCGGAGCCCTGGATACCGACGGTCAGGAGAATCGTCGGCCTCTCCTTTATTTCAAGGGGCTTCGCCTCGGTTCCGAGGAATTTGGTGAGCTCCTCATAGACTATCTGGATTATATGCTCCTTCTTCGAGGCCCCCGCCGGGGGCTCCTCCTCAAGTGCCCTCTTTTCTATGGTTTTAGTCAGCTGGAGAACCAGCCTGACGTTAACGTCCGCCTGGATGAGCGCCCTCTGGATGTCTCTCACGACCTCCTTGATGGTGGCCTCATCAACGGTGCTCGAACGGGCGAGCTTCCTGAGGGCCGTGTTGAGTGCCTTTCCAAGCTTCTCTAAAGCCATTTTCTCCCACCGTAGTGATGGAGTCTCCAAAGTTTATAAACGGTTGGGTTTTCTGCCTTCTGTTCAAATGTATGCTTTTGGAGGGAGAAAGGCTACGAAGACCCTTTTAACTGTCAATTTATGTACACTCCCTGACAAAAACCTGCATCTCTGCTTTTCCGGAAGGGTGGGGAATGTTTATGGACATAAATGGGACTTTGGGGACTGACAAAGCTTTTAAACGTGACTCAGAGTTAAAAAATCCTGGAGAACTCAAACAGGGTGGGGAATATGGAGTGGATGACCGCGCTCTACGGTTACATGGTTGAGGTACAGATGAGGAGGAGAAGGAGGCCGATTCCCGAGGAGCTGGAGTACGTCGAGATGCTGAGGGCTTGATTTATTAAGGCCCTTTTCTATTCCTCTTGGGTGGTCATATGAAAATTCACTACGAGTGCATAGCGTGTGCCGTCAATCAGGCTCAGAAGATAGCCGAGATGAGCACGGACGACGTGACCCAGAGAAAAAGGGCGATGCTCTTCATCGCTCAGAGGCTGGGAGAATTTTTCAGGGAGGATTCAGTCCCCGCGACGGACGGGGGGAGGCTGTTCCTGGAGCTCTATGCGTTCCTCGGAAACGATGACCCGTTTGGGGAGTACAAGAGAATCTCCACCGAGCTTGCCAGGGACGTGGCGGAGGACATAGGCCGCGTGGATGACCTGAGAACCGCCCTCAAACTCGCGATAGCCGGAAATCTGATAGACTTCGCCGTTGGCTACGACCCAAAGAAGATCGAGGAAGACGTTCTCAGCCTCGCTTCCCAGGAGCTCTACATCGACCACAGCGATGAGCTTTTCTCTGAACTGGGGAACGCGAAATCGCTTCTCTACCTCGTGGACAACTGCGGTGAGATATACTTCGACAGGATATTCATAGAGCGCATACGCGAGGAGTTCCCGGGCCTCGAGATGTACGTCGCCGCCAAGGAGGGGCCCATAATCAACGATGCAACCGTCGAAGACCTCCGCGAGGCAAGATTCGATGAAATCGCGAAGGTGGTCTCCACCGGTTCCAGGTTGCCGGGAACGCCCTTGGAGTACGCATCGTCCGAGTTTTTGCGGCTCTTTGAAAGGGTGGACGTGATAATCGCGAAGGGACAGGCCAATTTCGAGACTCTGAGCGACCTAAAAGACCCGAGAATCTTTTTCCTGCTCAAGGCGAAGTGCAACCCCATATCACGGGAGCTGGGGGTTCCGAGGGGTTCCATGGTTTGTGTAAGGGGAAAATATTAGACGATTGCCGATATTATCTTTGACGAATGTCTATAGGAAAGCTTTTTATATTTTGAAGTAGTACATACTAGTGGTGATATCGATGACAACCGTTATTAGACGTGATGCGGAAAGGTTTCTGAGGGAGCTTAGGGCCCATTACGGCGATGTCTGGAGGATGCCTACCAGTAAGTATCTGTCCAAGCCGGATTTCGTTGTTGTTGACCCCAAGAGCGGTAGAAAAACCAAGGTAAGCTTCGTCTCCCTGGACGACGGAGAGGTCGTCGGCGTGGTTTACGACGAGCTCGGCTGAACTTTCGTTTTTTGACTAACCTTTTGCCTTCTGTTTGGGGTGTTGGAAATAATTAAATACTCCGATATCGTAAATTTTCCCGGTGAAAATAATGCCTGTGGACGTTTATCGCGAGGCCCTTCGGCTGGCTTCTGATATACGGGATAAGTACCTCAGGGCGGTCACCTACGCTAAAATTGGCTATTATATGTACCGGGCCAAAAAACCAGAGTATAAAACCGCCTTCAAATACGCCTTCAACGCCGCCGCCTCTATTGAGAACCCCGTCCTCCTCGTCAAGGCGCTTGTGGAGATAGGAACGTACCTCAGGCGTGCCGACTCAAAAACCGCCCAGAAGGTTTTTCACCAGGCTTACGAATCCATACTGACTTTTCCGGAACCCCTGAAGGACGACCTCCTTGAAGAGCTGGTTATACGGCTCCTTGAACTGGACATGCCCGACGATGCACTCTTCTACGCCACCGATGTTGAGGACTCCGTGAAGCGCAACGACCTGTTTCTGAAGATACTCCGGGTCTACCTCAGGAAAGGAAACATGCGCAGGGCGAGGCTCATCATAGAGCAGATAGACGACGAGCCCTGGCACTCCATAGCCGCCATAGAGGCCATAAAGGAGCACCTTAAGAGGGAGGAGTTCGGGAGTGCCATCAGGGTTCTCTCCGAGCTCAAGAGCGAGTACTGGCTTGGGGAGGCCATGAAGGAGGTGGCCGTCTACCTGAAGAACTCGGACGTTCCGACGGCGACTTACGAAAAGTTCGTGGACATAGCGCTTGGAATGTCCTCAGACACGGGTTTTGACGTCCTGAGATCCCTCCTCATAGGCCTGGGCAACCAGGGGGAGCTGGACTTCGTCATGGACATACTGAGCAGGGTTTATCCGGACGAGAGGCTCTCGATAATCGAGGGCATCGTCAAGACCTCCGTTGACAAGGAGGACGTTCTCTTTGACCTGATAAACCACCTTGAGGGGGAGGAGTTTGAGAGGATAGCGGGGTTCGTAATGGACCAGCTGCTCTCAAAGCCCGCCCACGGAAAGTATCGCCGTCTCGTTAAGACCATCGGAGAGCGCACGATGGAGGACTCCGTGAGGGTGAAGGTGGCGACCTATCTGGCCAAGCTCGGCGACTTTGAGGACGCCCTTAAGTTCGCCCAGCTCGTCCGCGGCCACTACCTCCGCTCACTGGCGTTCGGAAGCATAGCCGTCGCGAAGCTCAAGGCTGGGGACATCGACGGGGCCATAGACGCTGCCCTTGAGGTCAAGGACCCCAAGTGGGGTTCATGGCTCCTCAGTGAGATTCTGACCAAGATACTGGAACTCCATGCCGAGGGCGAGGTGAGCGAGGACATAGAGGAGAGGGCCAAACATCAGCGGATTCTCTGGGAGAAGGGCTAACGTTTTAAGCTTCCCTTCGTCTCTTCTCTTCAGGTGATACCATGCCGAGGATAGCGATTATTGGAGGTTCCGGAGTCTACGATCCGAAGCTGCTCCAGAACGTCAGGGAGGAGTTCGTGAGCACGCCCTACGGAAAGGTACGGGTCAAAATCGGGGAGTACAACGGGGAGGAGATAGCCTTTCTCGCGAGGCACGGCGAGGGTCACAGCGTTCCGCCCCACAAGATAAACTACCGTGCCAACATCTGGGCCCTTCACGAGCTGGGCGTTGAGAGAATCCTCTCGACCTCCGCCGTGGGTTCTCTCAACGAGGCAATGAAGCCCGGCGACTTCGTCATTCTTGACCAGCTCATGGACTTCACGAAAACGAGGCACTACACCTTCTACGATGGCGAGGAGAGCCCCCACGACAGGAAGTTCGTCGCCCACGTGGACTTCACGGACCCCTACTGCCCGGAGCTCAGAAAGGCCCTCATAACCGCCGCCAGGGAGCTGGGCTTTGAGTACCACCCCATGGGGACCTACGCCTGCATGGAGGGGCCGCGCTTTGAGACAAGGGCGGAGATAAGGGCCCTGAAGATACTCGGTGCCGACGTGGTCGGTATGACCCAGTGCCCGGAGGCGATCCTCGCGAGGGAGCTCGAGATGTGCTACGCCAGCGTGGCCATCGTCACGAACTTCGCCGCGGGAATAAGCAGGGAGAAGCTCACCCACACCGAGGTCGTCGAGCTGATGGCCCAGAAGAGCGAGGAGATAAAGTACATCCTCATGAAGTCCATCAAGTACATCCCGAAGGAGCGCCGCTGTGGCTGTAAGGATGCCCTCAGGGGCGCCACCGGAGACTGACCTCCCTGTTCTTTTTTCTTCATCAATGAAATTCCCAGTGCCCGAGTTTTGAACCCGAGGTTAACGAAAGGTTAAAATCCTTTGGTGTGTAAATAAGACCGAAAACATTTAGGGGGGCCTAATATGAGGTACGATGTTATAGTTATCGGTGCGAGTGCGGGAGGGTTAACCGCTGCAATAGCCGCCAAGAGGTTTTATCCGGACAAGAGCGTCCTGGTCATCAAGAAGGAAGACGTTGGCATGGTTCCGTGCGGAATCCCCTACGTCTTTGGAACCTTCGAGAGCGTTGACGACGACATTCTCCCAGTGGAGAGGTTCCTCGAACCCCTTGATGTTGAGGTTCTCGTGGATGAAGTCCTCGAGATAGACCCCAAGGGTAAGGTGGTGAGAACGAAGGCTGGAAGGGAAATCGCCTGGGAAAAGCTCGTCATTGCGACCGGTTCGAAGCCGGTCTTTCCAAGCGTGCCGGGCTCCGAGCTGGAGGGCGTTCACACCGTCCCCAAGGACTACCACTATCTGAAGGCCCTTCGGGAGAAGATCAAGGAGGCCGAGAGGATAGTCATCGTCGGCGGCGGCTTCATAGCCCTGGAAGTCGGTGACGAGATACGGAAGCTCGGAAAGGACGTGACGCTCCTAGTCAGGAGCAGACTGCTGAGGAACTCCTTCGATCCGGAGTTCAGCGAAATGGTTGAGGAACGGCTGAGGGAGAGGGGCATAAACGTGGTCTACGGCCAGGTTGAGGCCCTCGTTGGCGACGGAAAAGTCGAGAGAGTGCGGCTCGTGGACGGAAGGGAGCTTCCTGCAGACCTCGTGATTTCCTCCATCGGTTACCGGCCAAACGTCGAGCTGGCTGTGAAGACCGGCCTTAAAGTTACTCGCTATGGCATTTGGACGGACGAGTACATGAGAACCTCTCACCCTGATATCTTTGCCGTTGGAGACTGCGTCGAACACAGGGACTTCTTCACGGGCAAGCCCTACGGCCTCATGCTCGCTTCAACGGCAACCTTCGAGGCCAGAATAGCGGGTGCGAACCTCTTCAAGCTCCAGATCGTCAGGGAGAACAGGAGAACGATAGGCGTTTACTCCACCAACGTGGCGGGCCTCACCCTGGCCGCGGCCGGACTCACAGAGGAAGCCGCCAAGAGGGAAGGCTTTGAGGTCATAGTTGGCTATGGAAAAGGGCCAGACAGGCACCCGGCGAAGTTCCCCGACACCTCGATGGTCACGGTGAAGCTCATATTCTCCCGCGACAGGGGGGCAATACTCGGGGCGCAGATAGCTGGAGGGAAGAGCGTTGGGGAGATGATAAATATCCTCGCTCTCGCGATACAGAAGAGACTGACGGCGAGCGAGCTTTACACGCTCCAGATAGCCACCCACCCGCTCCTTACAGCCTCACCGGTCGGCTACCAGATTCTCCAGGCCGCGGAGGATGCCTTGGCGAAGCTGAGAACTTGAAGAGGTTGTGCAATCTCACCTCTTCTTCTTTGTTTTGGCCTTTTGGAAAAGCTTGACCAGGCCTTTGGGAAAGGCTGGCGAACAACCTTCGCGCAAGCAAAGGTTGACCAAAAATATTCTTCTCTCCGGAAGGCAAAAATAAGTCGTGCAGTAAGAAACATTTAATCAAACTTTTCTCCAGAAAAGTTTGTGTGGTGCGGTGGCCGGGATTTGAACCCGGGCCAGCGGCGTGGCAGGCCGCTGTCCTAGACCAGGCTAGACTACCACCGCAGTTCAGGCCCGTAGAATACTCACCTTCGGGCGCTTTATAAATCTTTCGGTGAGCTGAGACGGTTAAATTTATAAAGCGTTGCCGAGAAGGGTTAGCGGGCAGTGCCCCGGTGGCCTAGTCTGGATAGGGCGCGAGGCTGCGGACCTCGAGGTCCGGGGTTCGAATCCCCGCCGGGGCGCCACAGAAACTTTTGACAAGCAAAAGTTTCATCAAAGTTGGTAGCTCCTTTTCATGGCTCAATTCTGTGTGATTTCTTATCAATCGGCCGTTTTAAAGTTGAGAACTTCTCAAGTTGCTCTTTGAGTGTGGGTTTAACTTTAAAAATCGACGCCCGCAGGGCGTCAAAAGAGAAGTAAACCCTCTGTCATGGTTCTTATCTGATGCGTTCTCTTCTAAAAGGTGAGGGCTTGTGAGCAAAACCTCTTTCATCTGAGCCTCTGGGTGAAGAGCTACGAACTTTCAGTGAAGCTTTTTCCAAAGGCTTCCTTCCCATGTTGAGGTTTTGCCTCAACACCTCGGGAAGCTTCGCTTCCCAAGGAGCGTTGGCGGAAGATCAAGTGCCTTTTCTATAATGTTTTCAGGCAGGTTTTGATTTTAAGTTGTTGTCGCTGGATAGATGGTTTCGGTATCTAAAGCGCCCTGAGGGTGCTAATAAGGGAAAAGAAATCTTTGTGAACGTTTCAGGAAAATAACAAAACAAAAACTTGGGTGTCAAACCCTTCTAAGCCCTGGGAACCAGACCTTCTTCCCGGCCTTCTCCTTCTCCTCGTCCCACTCGGCGAGTATCTTCACCGCTTCGCTGGCAACGAGGGCCGCCTCCTTCTCTCCAGCCTTCCCGAATTCGTTAGTTATCCTGTTGGCGAAGACCGCACAGACACAGCCTGCCCTCAGTCCGTAGATGTTGGCGAGGGTGTAGAGGGTAGCAGCTTCCATCTCGAAATTGGTAACGTTGGCCTGCCTCAGGTCGTCCATTATGTGCTTTGCGAAGCTCGGGAAATACCCCCTGAGTCCGGGCCTTCCCTGGCCGAGGTAGAAGCTGTCGGTCGAGGCCGTTATGCCAATATGGTAGCGCACTCCCAAAGTTTCAGCCGCCTCGATGAGCGCTAGGGTAACCTCAAGGTCCGCAACGGCCGGATATTCGACGCGGACGTACTGCTTCGACGTCCCCTCGAGCCTGACGGCAGCTTTGGCTATGATGAGGTCTCCGATTTCCATTCCCGGCTGGATTGCACCGGTCGAGCCGACCCTTATGAAGGTGTCCGCGCCTATAGCGGCAAGCTCCTCTATGGCTATCGCCGTTGAGGGGCCGCCTATTCCCGTTGAGGTGACGCTTATTGGCACTCCATTGTATTTCCCGGTGTGCGTTCTGTATTCCCTGTGAAAGGCTATTTCCCTGGCCTCATCCCAGAGGGAGCTTATCTTTGGAACCCTCTCCGGGTCGCCGGGGAGCAAAACGTACCTCGAAACGTCCCCTGGCTTGCACGCGATATGGTACTGATAGCCCTCCTTTGTCTGGGGCCTGTCTGCCGAAACGAACTTCTCTCCCATGGCAACCACCTTTTTATTCACCTGTGCCATAGATATCAACGCACGTCCTAAAAAGCCTTGGGTGGTTCCCGTGCTGGTCTGCTCGAAATGCGGCAGGGAATATCCAGAAAGATTCAGACTGCGCTGTGACTGCGGTGGCACGCTACTGGTCAGGCATGAACTCCCCCCGGGCTTCAGCGATGCCCTCACTGGGTATCTCGACATGAGAAGGTACCTGAGGCTCCTTCCGGTTTCTGAGGAGCATCTCCCCGAACCGGTTCCCGCGATAACTCCCCTCTCCAAACTCGATATCGGAGATGTAACAACTTTCTTCAAGCTCGAATACCTTCAGCCGACCGGTTCGTTCAAGGATAGAGGCACCTGGGTGACCGTGGCGAAGCTGAGGGAAGAGGGCATTCCAGAGGTAATCCTCGACAGCTCCGGCAACGCGGCGATAAGCCTGGCCGCCTTTGCTGGGAGGGCAGGGATAACGGCCCACCTCTTCATTCCGGTCCACACAAATCCCGGAAAGCTGAGACTCCTGAGGAAACTGGGGGCCGAGCTTCACATCGTCAACGGCGATAGAATGACCGTTCACTGGGATGCAGTGCGCTTCTCAGAGGAGAAAGGACTGACCTACGTTTCCCACTGGCTCAACCCTTACTTCATTGAAGGGACGAAGACTGTTGCCTTTGAGGCCTACGAGCAACTAAGCGTCCCCGACTACGTTATTGCTCCAGCCGGAAGCGGAACGCTTTTCCTCGGCCTCTGGAAGGGATTTTCAGAACTCAAAGGTATGGGAGAGATAGAGGAGCTCCCTACCTTTGTCGCCGTCCAGGCTTCGGGCTACGAGAGTCTCTGCGAGCGCTCGCCGGTTAAAAGCCGTCTCGCGGAGGGGATACCGATAACCGAGCCTCCTCGGCTGGAGGAAATGAAAGCAGTTCTTGACGAAACCGGGACCTGTGTAAGCGTCGGGGATTCTGAAATAGCGCGCGCTTTGAAATGGCTCTGGGAGAGGGGCTTCATGGTGGAACCGACCTCCGCGGTGGTTCTCGCAGCCCTGTGGAGGCTCCAGGGGAGCGGTTTCATCCCCTCTGGCTCAAGGGTCCTCCTTCCGCTCACCGGCTCAGGGCTGAAGACGGTTGAAGGTATTTAAGGGTTGAATCCCAAGAACCGCTGGAGGTGGGAGAATGGCTGAGATAAGATACCCCTCCGTTGCAGGCAGCTTCTACCCCTCGGGCGAAGTGCTCATCGAGATGCTGGAGGAATTCTTCAACGACCTCGGCGAGGAGGGAAGCGAGAGGAGGATTACTGCCGGTGTTGCGCCCCACGCGGGCTACGTCTTCTCGGGCTACACGGCTTCGAGGACGTACAAGGCCATCTTCGAGGACGGCCTGCCGGAGACCTTTGTAATCCTCGGGCCAAATCATACCGGCCTCGGCTCTCCGATAGCGATTTATCCTTCAGGAAAATGGCGCACACCCCTCGGTGACGTCGATGTTGATTCCGAGATGGCCAAGACCATAGCGAAGCTCTCCGGGATAGCTGACTTGGACGAGCTTGCCCACGAATACGAGCACTCGATAGAGGTCCAGCTTCCCTTCATCCAGTACCTCGGCGAGCTCGCCGGGAAAGAAGTTAGAATCGTGCCTATAGCCCTCGGCATCCAGGACGAGGAGGTTTCCGAAGACCTTGGAAGAGCCATATTTGAAGCTTCGCAGGAGCTTGGCAGGGACGTTATTGTCATAGCGAGCACAGACTTCATGCATTACGGCCCGATGTACGGCTACGTGCCCTTCAGAGCCAGAGCCGATGAGCTTCCCCACAGGATAAAGGAGTGGGACTTCCGCGTGATAAGGAGAATCCTCGACTTCGACGTTAAGGGTATGTTCAGGGAGCTCCGTGAGATGAACCACACCATGTGCGGGCCTGGCGCCGTCGGAACGGCGATTGTTTACTCCCGCTCCGCTGGGGCGCTTGAGGCAGAACTGCTCCACTACACGACGAGCTTCGAGGTCAGCCGCTCTACGGATGCCATCGTCGGTTACGCGAGCATCGTGATGAGAAGGTAAGACCAAAAGCCACATAAACTTTCACTTCTTTCTCTTCTGGGAGGGTCAAAGATGAGGGTTCTGGCATCTGCCCCGGCTAAAATTATACTCTTCGGCGAGCACAGCGTCGTTTACGGCAAACCCGCGATAGCCGCCGCCATAGACCTCAGAACCTACGTGAGAGCAGGGTTCAACGATAGGGGTGCGATAAAGATAGAGGCCAAGGACATCCGCGTTCCGGGCCTTACTGTTTCGTTCTCCGAGGACGAGATTTACTTTGAGAGCGACTACGGAAAGGCGGCTGAAGTTCTCAGCTACGTCCGTCAGGCAATAGAGCTGGTGAGGGAGGAAGCCGATGCGAACGGTAAGGGTGTAACGGTCTCTATAACGTCACAGATTCCCGTTGGGGCCGGCCTCGGATCATCCGCCGCTGTGGCGGTAGCGACTATTGGAGCAGTCTCAAAGCTCCTCGGCCTTGAGCTGACCAACGAGGAGATAGGAAAGCTGGGCCATAAGGTCGAGCTCCTCGTTCAGGGGGCATCGAGCGGGATTGACCCCACCGTATCTGCCATAGGCGGCTTCATCCACTACGAGAAGGGGGACTTTGAGCACCTGCCCTTCATGGAGTTGCCCATAGTCGTCGGCTACACGGGTTCGAGCGGGTCAACGAAGGAACTGGTGGCCATGGTGAGGAGAACCTACGAGGAAATGCCCGAGGTCATAGAACCGGTGCTCGTTGCGATGGGCAAGATAGTCGAGAAGGCCCGCGACGTTATAACCTCCGACCTCGACGAGGAGCTCCGCTTCGCCCAGCTCGGAAGACTCATGAACATCAACCACGGCCTCCTAGATGCCCTTGGGGTTTCAACGAAAAAGCTCAGCGAGCTGGTCTACGCCGCGAGGGTTGCCGGAGCGATAGGGGCGAAGATAACCGGCGCCGGTGGTGGCGGCTGTATGTACGCCCTGGCCCCGGAGAACCAGAGCGAGGTTGCAACCGCCATAACGATAGCCGGCGGAACGCCGATGATAACGAGGATAAGCCGCGAGGGACTCAGGATAGAGGAGGTTCTGCCATGATAATCGTCAAGGTTGGCGGCAGCGTCTTCAGCGATAAGAAGGGTGAGCCCGAGAACTTTGACCATGAAACCGTGGGGAACATAGCGAAGGAGATAGCCAAGTTCTATCCCCGTGAGAACTTCATCATCGTCCACGGCGGGGGGAGCTTTGGCCACCATTACGCCAAGAAATACGGGATCAGAGAGGGCCTTCCCGAGGATTGGGATACTGCAAACTTCAGGAGGGTAGGCTTCACCGAGACGCATCAGGCCATGCTCCGGGCAAACGCGAACTTCATCAAAGCGTTCGTCCGTGAGGGTCTGCCGGCCTTCTCCGTCTCGACCTCCTCCGTCTTCATAACCGAGAACGGTGAGGTCGCCTACGGGGACATGGAAGTCGTGGAAAGACTGCTGGAGCTCAGGTTCATCCCCGTTCTCTTTGGAGACGTCTCGATAGACCTCGCGAAGGGCATCGACATACTCTCCGGCGACCAGATCATCACATACCTCGCCAAGATGCTTGGGCCGGACAAGGTTATCTTCCTCATGGACGTTGATGGAATCTACGACGGCAGGCCCGGCGAGGGGAGACTGATTCAGAACCTCAGCAGGGCGGAAATAGATTCCCTCCTCGAAAGGCTCCACTGCACAGCGGCTGGAACCGACGTCACCGGAGGAATCTGCAACAAGCTGGAGGAGGCAAAGAAGATAGCCGAACACTCGGAGGTCTGGTTCGTCAACGGAAAGGTTCCGGAAAGGCTGAGCGGGGCGATACGGGGCGACGGCTTTGGAACGAGAATCAAAAGGTAACGCCCGCAAATCGTAAACTTTTTATTGTTTCTGGATTACTCACCCAGGGGGAAAGGATGGGAAGGTCGTTCAAGGCTCTGATAGTGATCCTCGTGCTCTTCGGCTGGGTCAGTTTGATACTCTCCTCCCTCGCCCAGCACGGCCTTTTGGCGGCCCACGATGCAAAGCCGGATGATCTCATTATAGAGACCAAGACCATCACCGTAAACGGAACCGAAACCTTTGTTCTGGAGTGGAGCCTGAAGGAAACCTATGTTCAGCGCCTCAGAAGAAGCAGGGATGCCGTTTTCCTCATGTATCCTCTCATGATAACCGGGCCTGCCAGTTCGAGGTCTTTCCTCGATGAGGAGCGGGTGAACATAACCCTGAAAACGGATTCTGAAGTGGTTTCCCTTTCGGAGATGCCGTTCCACATGGAGTACCTTCCCGTCTCTGGATACCTCTCCTTCAGGGTAGTCCTGCGATCTATAGCCTATCCACTACCGGAGCGCTCAAATTCCGGGAGGATTGAACTTCCTCTTATTCCAACCGGTCCTTCGGAGTGCTCCGAAATACCTGTCGTTTTCGTCTATTTCCACGACACCGGTGGGCGCGAAGTAACCCCCACGGAGTCCTCCCTCAAACTCACTCTCCGTCCCGGACCGGAATATCCGTTCTTCGGCAACGGGAGTGCTGAAAGCATTTTTCTAATAAACGGCACGGAGCTCGTCCACAGAACATTCTGGGACGAAAGGGGTGGATGGCTCAGGGTAGAGGTTTTCAACGTCACACTTCCCTGCGAAAGCGACTGATTATCCCCAAGCTTCTTTTATCTTGATGTACGCCTCCGCGGAGCCTATCGAATGGAAATGACCGAGATGAACCCTCTGCCATCCGAGCACGCGTCCCTTCTCATCCGTTAGGAGGGCTTCCCTCCAGTTCCGCCCCTCCGAAATTTTCACCTTAACCTCAAAGCCGAGCCGCTCTGCTTCCGCAGGCGTCAGTCCAATGGAGTAGACCTCCGCCCTTCCAATCCTCTCGTAGACCGCGGGGATTACTCCCCTGTCGAGAGCGCTCTTCCCCGCGACCTCCTCCGCTATTAACCGCGCGTAATGTCCGGCGACGAAACCGAGGGGACGGTAAACGGCCTTTCCGGTGATGAAGTCCCAGCTCATCGCGCAGTCCCCGAGGGCGTATACATCGGGAATCACAGTTCTCCCAACCCTGTCGATCTCTATCGGCCTCCCATCGTCCCTCAAAAGAGAGGAGTTGGGCCTCACGCCCGTGGCGAGGACGACCGCGTCGACGTCGACTCTTCTCCCATCCGCCAGTTTTATCTCCTCTACCCTTCCATTTCCCCCAACTTCCTTCACGAGGGAACTCGTGAGAATCTGAATTCCCTCGCCTTTCAAGTGTTCCTCGAGGAACCCCGAGAGTTCTCCCGCCAGAATGCTAGGGAGAACGCTCTCCATCGCCTCGATCACGGTGACGGAGTGTCCCCTCTCCTTCAGTGCCACCGCCGCCGTCAGCCCGACGAGCCCGGCCCCGATTACCGCTACCTTACTTCCGGAGGGCAGAGAGGCGAGAAACTCAAGGTCTTCTCGGCCGTGGAATCCGATAACACCCCTTTTCTCAATCCCTTTTATCGGCGGCACGAAGGGCTTTCCTCCCGTTGCCACCACCAGCTTGCCGTATCTCAGCCGGCGTTTTCCGTTTCCGGTTTTAACTAAGACGAGCTTTTCCTTCTCCCTGAGTTCTAGGGCTTCACCTTCCACAACATCGATGCTCGCCCTTTGAAGGTTCTCCGCAAGGCCGAGTACGGCCTCGTCTGGGGGGAGTCCCCTGGAGACTATCTCCGCAAGGCGGTGCCTCGTGTAGGGCGGCCATTCCTTGGCCACGATGGTTATTCCCCCCGCGTCAATCCCGTTTTCAATGAGGTTGAAGGCCGTGTAGAGCCCCCCGATTCCGCCGCCGATTATCACGATTTTCCCTTCCATGCTCTCACCGCAGTCCCTTGAATTCTAGAAGCTCCACCACCGAAGGTTTCTCCCTCATCAGAAACCTCTTTCTCTCGACTCTTTCGTAGACGAGGGCACCCTCTTCGCAGGCCGCGACGCACCTTGGGCTTCCGGAGCAGAGGTCGCACTTCGTCATCGTCCCGTCGGGCCTTAGGAAGACCGCGCCGAATGGACACACCGCAGTGCAGGCCTTGCAGGAGGTGCAGAGGGACTGGTTTAGGATCACAGCTCCGTTCTCCGAAACGCTGAGCGCCCCGAACTCGCAGACCTCGACACAAGGTGCTGGGTTACAGTGACGGCAGAGGACGACGTCCCATCGCCCCGGAAGGGTGGGGAGGGGAATCACCCTAATCCCATCCTCGATCGGGCACGCCTCGACGCAGTCCATGCAGCCGGTGCACTTCTCCGTCAGAACATGGAGAAGGTACTCCATCAGACGTCCAGCTCCCCGCTCTTCTCCACGAGCTCTAGCAGATATTCAACGGCCTCCTCCGCCTTCTTTCTGGGGTGTTCTGACGTCTCCTTCCCGCCGTAGAGTCCGTAGGCAACTCCGGCAGCTTTGGCCTTCTTCAGCTCCCTCACGGCTTTCTTTTCCTCCATGTAGACTATGGCGTCGTGCGGACAAACCGCCACGCACTCGGGCTCACCCTCACAGAGGTCGCACTTTATCGGCCTCGCCTCTACCTCAAAGCTTATCGCCCCGAAGGGACAGGCGTAGGCGCACTCCCTGCAGCCTATGCAGCGGTCGTAGTTTATGATGTAGGCCCCGTTTTTGTCCCTGCTTATGGCATCCACTGGGCAGACTCGTTCACAGGCTGCATCCTGGCACTGGAGGCAGTAGACCTGAACCGACGTCTGCACCTCGGGCTTGGTGAGGATCGTTATCCTCGACAGCGAGAGGTCGAAGACGCCATGGTGCTTGAAGGAGCAGGCGAGCTCGCAGAGGTGGCAGCCGGTGCAGTTCTCGTAGATAACCGCCAGCACGAACATTCAGGCCACCTCCCTTACCGGGCCGTCCCACTCGGGAAACTCCTTCCCCTCGATTTGGTCAGCGACGTAGCCGATGCCGAGTCCCTCCAACGTTTCCCTCTTGGGGTAGGCAGTCTCCACGTCGCATCCGCGCCTTCTCAGATACTCATCAACGAGCTCCCAGTGCCGCCTTACCTGCGCCTTTGCCCTCTCCGTCGCGGCGAACTCGGGCGGGAACTTGACGTCGTAGTGCTTCTTCTTGATCCCCTGCTTGACGTTGAAGGCCATCTCCGTGAGGTATATCCTGTCGGTCGCGTCTATGACGTCCTTCTCTGTGAACTCTATGCCGGTGAAGGCCGTCAGGAGCATCGCCGTCCCCTTGAAGACCGGATACTTCCAGACGAGCGGAACCGCCTGGAGCCAGCTGTTTATCGAGCCCTTGCACCTCCCGAGGGAATCTGCCAGGGTGCAGGCCCTCTCACCGTAGATGAGCGCCCCGACGGGGTCCTTCCTGTAGTCGGGCAGGCCGGCCTCGAGCATCCCCCTAACTGCCTCGATGTCCATGAGCTTGTCGTTCTCCCAGTAGGCCCACGAGCGGCCCCTCAGGTGGTCGGCCCCCCTCGTCGAGGTCGCGTGGGAGAGAGTGAAGATCCCGTTGATGAAGTCTACCTCGTACCAGCCCCTGTTCACGCCCTTCACGTCGTAGCAGTAGGCTAAAGCCTCCTCTCCGTAGAGCTTTGCGAAGTTGCGGTAGCCCTCGGCGAGTTTGTTCCCGAGGCCCTTTCTATAGGCGGTCATCTCGATGAGTTGGATCTGCCCCTCTGCGTCACCCCACTCAAGCGAAACGCCCCTCACATCCTCCCCGCTCAGGATTCCCTTCTCGTGGAGGAGCCTCGCGAGCGCTATCGTGTCTCCGAGCGTCATCACGTCCATTCCGTACTCGTCCGCCATGTGTTCCATCCGCAGAATAGCTTCGGTGTCGGTTATGCAGTTGTTGCTCCCGAGGGCGTATATCGACTCGAACTCGCTTGAGGTGCCGTATTCGCCCGTGCTCGGCAGGTAGTAAACATCCTTGCAGGCGAGAGGACAGGAGAAGCACTGGGTTCTTCCGACCTCGTACTCGGCCAGATCCTGCGGCCTTAACCCAACCGGCAGCTCCTCCGCGCTGAGCGGAACCTGGAAGTACTTCCAGCTCGGATACCACTGTATCAGCCCGTAATGGGTCCCAATGACTGAGTAAATCCTCTTGACGAACTCGTTGCGGTTGAAGTAGTCGATATCCTCTTTGGCCATCTCGTAGAACCGCTCGGGGTCCGCCGGCTCGACACCCTTCGTCCCTATGACCGCTATCGCCTTGAGGTTCTTCGAGCCCCACACGGCGCCACTTCCCCTCGCCCCGGAGTGGTACTTGTCCACCATCGTCGTGGCGAAGCGCACGAGGTTCTCTCCGGCAGGCCCTATCCCCGCGACGCTCACCTCATCGCCGTGCTCGGCTCTCAGCCACTCAACGGTCTCGCCGGTGGTCAGACCCCAGAGCCCCTCTGCGTCCCTTATCTCAACCTCGTCGTCCTCGATGAAGACGTACTTTGGTTCTTGGGCCCTCCCGGTCACGATTATCTGCTCGTAGCCGGCGAACTTCAGCATCGCCGAGAATTCGCTGCCGGCATTACCGTCTCCGAGGATACCAGAGAGCGGCGAGAGGGTGCTTATGTGGAGCCTGCTCGTCATCGGCAGTGCAGTTCCCGCGAAGGTTCCGTTGCCCAGTGCGAGAACGTTCTCCGGGCTCAGGGGGTCTATTCTGCCGGGTATAATGTCGAAGAGGGCCTTTGAGTTGAACCCCCTTCCCCCGAGATACCGCTTCACGGTCTCGGACGAAACTTCCCGTTTAACAACCTTCTCCCTCGTTAGGTCGATGATCAGGATGTCCCCAACATTCCGCTCAGATGATATTGACATTTTTTCATTCCTCCGTGAAATGAGCCGTAATATACCAAATCCTACGTTGATGTATATAAGCGTTGCCGGGGTTATAACCCGAGTTGCACTCCAAAAACCTCTTAACCTTCGGCTCCATTCTCTCTTCGGTGGTTGAAATGGAGGCTTTTGATAAGGAGGAACTCACGATCATCAGGAAGTTTGAGCACATCGAGCACTGCTTGAAGAGAAACGTCCAATCCCACGTTTCCAACGGTTTTGAGGACGTCCACTTCGTCCACATGAGCCTGCCCGAGATAGACAAGGAGGAAATAGACCTGAGCGTCGAGTTTCTTGGGAGGAAGTTCGACTATCCCATTTTCATAGCCGGAATGACCGGCGGGACGAGGGGCTCCCAGCTGGCCGGAAAGATAAACAAGACTTTAGCAAAGGCCGCCCAGGAGCTTAACATACCTATGGGCGTCGGCAGCCAGAGGGCGATGATAAGAACGCCCGAAACCTGGGAGAGCTACTACGTTCGCGATGTCGCGCCCGATGTTTTCCTCGTCGGCAACCTCGGCGCCCCCCAGTTCGCCGAGACGATGCCCGGCAGATACGGCCTTGAGGAGGCCCTAAAGGCCGTTGAGACCATTCAGGCGGACGCTTTAGCGATACACATGAACCCGCTCCAAGAGAGCGTTCAGCCCGAGGGCGATACCCAGTACAGGGGCGTTCTTAAAGCTTTGGCAGAACTCAAGGCTGAGTTCCCCTATCCGATAATAGCAAAGGAAACGGGTGCCGGCGTTTCGATGGAGGTTGCGGTGAGGCTTGAGAGCATCGGGATAGACGCGATTGATGTCGGCGGCCTCGGCGGAACGAGCTGGAGCGCCGTCGAGTACTACCGCGCCAAAGACGAGATGGGCAGGAACCTTGCCCTCAGGTTCTGGGACTGGGGAATAAAGACAGCGGTAAGCGTCGCCGAGGTTCGCTACGCCACCGACCTGCCGATTATAGCCACCGGCGGAATGCGCGATGGGATAACGATGGCGAAGACCTTGGCGATGGGAGCTACCTTCGCCGGTGTTGCGTTGCCACTCCTCAAGCCAGCTGTGAAGGGCGACGTCGAGGGAGTCATTAAAGTCCTCCAGCGCTACATCGAGGAACTCAGAAACGCAATGTTCCTCGTCGGGGCGAGGAACGTCGAGGAGCTGAGAAAGGTTCCGCTCGTGGTTACGGGCTTCACGAGGGAGTGGCTTGAGCAGAGGATCGACCTGCCGGCCTATTTAAAGAGCGGGAGGTGAAAAGGTGAGTTTTCCGTTTGTTGAAATCTCTCAGATAGTAATAGCTTTTGTGGCATTATATGGTTTATACAAGGACACTATAAAATCCCCTGAAAAAATTTTTAGGGGGTCTCTTTTTAGATCTTCGATCTTTTATCATAAGATAAACGAGATTATAGAAAGAGAGTCGGAATTAGTTTTGCTTGGTAAACCAAAAACACGGGAAAGAAGTATATTGGCTCTAGCTGTAGTGGGGGGTTTTGTATTATTCTATTTCTTACTGAAACAGATGATTTCGAGCTTAAATATCGGCCAGGGTGATATTCTAGATGAGCTCTTTATAAAGGACAATGGAAGTAATGGAATGGCGTTTCTCATGAATCTGAGTATGATATTGCTTCTTACGTGGTTAATGGCAATAGGTTATTTTCGGAATACTACACTCACCTTGTCTACGGAAAAACTACTTTCTTTTAAGGATCGCCTTTTCATAATGCTATTTGATACTTTCATGTTTTTGGGAATAGTTTCTGTTATAGTCACTAGCGGCATGTATATCTTGGGTCAGTATGCATTGTATCTTGACTCTGGTGACTCTTCTCATTTGTATACAATAGGTATTGTTATTTTCATATTCATTCTTTATTTGGTATATCTTTACAGATCCTACAACTCTAACAAAGGGTTAATGATATCTAGAGTAAAGTACCTATTAGTATTCTCCAAAAACATTGCTCTTCCCAAATCCAAAGTGACTTTAAAAAACGGTAGAATCATTGAGGGGTTTTTGGTTCCATTTTATTCTGATAAGAATGTGGTAGTCATAGCTTCATTAGAAAGAGATGGGCTCAAAGTTAGGAATATTTTAAAATACATCCCCTGGAGTGAAATTTCAATATTTGAAATAACTGAGGAAAAGTAATGCACACCTTTTTAAACCCCTGCCCACAACTAAGACCAACGCAGCCCCACGCCTCAGGAGAGGCCTGGGGGCGTAAGGAGGAATAGACATGATAAAAATCCATACAGTTAGCGGTTACGAGGAAGTAGGCAAGAACATGACCGCCGTCGAATACAACGGGGAAGTTGTTATAATAGATATGGGAATAAGGCTTGACCGCGTTCTCATTCATGAAGATGTCAACATCCAGCAGTTCCCCACGAAGGAACTCCAGAAGCTCGGTGCGATTCCTGACGATTCGTCAATAAGGAACAAGAAGGTTGTCGCCATAACCTTCACCCACGGTCACCTCGACCACATAGGGGCCGTTGCCAAGCTCGCCCCCCACTACCCTGACGTCCCGATATACGGCACGCCCTACACGATAAAGCTCGCGAAGGGTGAGGTCAAGAGCGAACAGTACTTCGAGGTCAAGAACCCGATGTACGAGACCGAGTACGGCGAGATCGTCCAGGTGAGTGAGAACCTGGCGATAGAGTTCGTTAGGATAACCCACTCAATCCCCCAGTCCTCCATGGTCGTCGTCCACACCCCGGAAGGTGCGGTAGTTCACACCGGCGACTTCAAGTTCGACAACAACAACCCGCTCGGGGAGAGGCCGGACTACAAGCGCCTGAGGGAGCTCGGCAAGGAGGGCGTTAAGGTTCTCATTCCCGAATCAACACGCATAGAACAGCCGACCAAAACACCCAGTGAGGCGGTAGCCCAGATGCTCCTTGAGGACTTCTTCCTCTACGAGGGCATGGAGGCCGATGGGCTGATAGCGACGACCTTCGCCAGCCACATTGCAAGACTTCAGGAGCTCATCTGGATAGCCAATAAGATGGGCAGGCAGGCTGTGCTGGTCGGCCGCTCGCTCGCTAAATATACGGGAATAGCCAAGCAGCTTGGCCTCATTAAGATGAAGGGCGCGAAGGCCGTGAGGAGTCCAAACGCCGTCAGGAAGGTTCTCAAGGAGGTTTCCGGAGCGAGGGAGAACTATCTGCTCATAGTCACCGGCCACCAGGGAGAACCCGGCGCGGTCCTCACGAGGATGGCCAACGGTGAGCTCTACGACATCGGCAAGCGCGACACCGTGGTTTTCTCCGCCGGAACGATACCCAACCCGCTCAACAGGGCCCAGCGCTACGTCCTTGAGACGAAGCTCAAGATGAAGGGAGTTAGGATGATAAAGGACCTCCACGTCAGCGGTCACGCCAGCAGGGAGGACCACCGCTACCTTCTCAGGATGCTCAATCCGGAGAACATAGTTCCAGCGCACGGAGACTTCAGGATGCTCACCCACTACGCCGAGCTCGCCGAGGAGGAGGGCTACCTGATAGGCAGGGACGTCTTCGTGTCGAGGAACGGCTACCTGGTCGAGATAAGGTAGGGTAAAACTGATAAAGAGTTGCCCTATTTTTCCTTTAGATTGCTTTCATCACTCACGGGGTGATATAATGGGGAAGTACGATGAGCTGTTCGCAAGGGTTAAGGAGATGGCGAAGGACGTTGATAGGGCGATATTTGAGCTCATCCCTGAGAAGGAGCCGAAGAACCTCTACGACGCATCCAGACACTATCCGCTCGCCGGCGGAAAGAGGGTTCGTCCCTTCGTGGTTCTCCGTGCCGCTGAGGCGGTAGGAGGCGACCCAAGAAAGGCCCTCTATCCGGCAGCCGCCGTCGAGTTCATCCACAACTACTCGCTGGTTCACGACGACATCATGGACATGGACGAGCTGAGGCGCGGAAGGCCGACCGTTCACAAGCTCTGGGGCGTCAACATGGCGATTCTGGCAGGCGACCTGCTGTTCTCAAAGGCCTTCGAGGCCATCGCCAAGGCCGAGGTAAACCCTGAGAAAAAGGCGAGGATTCTCGACGTTCTGGTCAGAACCTCCAACATGCTCTGCGAGGGGCAGGCGCTTGACATAGAGTTCGAGACGAGGGAAGAGGTTACCGTCGAGGAGTATCTCAAGATGATAAGCGGCAAGACCGGGGCTCTCTTTGAGGGCTCGGCGGAGATAGGCGCGATAGTCGGAACTGAGAACGAGGAGTACATCAAAGCGCTCGCCAAGTGGGGAATGAACGTGGGCATAGCCTTCCAGATATGGGACGACGTGCTCGACCTCATAGCCGACGAGGAGAAGCTCGGAAAGCCCGTCGGCAGCGACATAAGGAAGGGCAAGAAGACGCTGATAGTCAGCCACTTCTTCCAGCACGCTAGCGAGGATGACAAGGCCGAGTTCATGAGGGTCTTCGGCAAGTACGCGGGCGATGCAAAGGGCGACGCGCTGATACACGACGAGAAGGTCAAGGAGGAGGTTGAGAGGGCCATCGAGCTCCTCAGGAAGTACGGCAGTATAGACTATGCGGCAGAATACGCCAAGAACCTTGTCAGGGAGGCCAACGAAGCCCTGAAGGTTCTTCCCGAGAGCGAGGCGAGGAAGGATCTGGAGCTGCTCGCCGAGTTCCTCGTCGAAAGGGAGTTCTGATTTTGGCCCCTCTCCTTTGATTATCCCACCAATGGGTTCTCATGCAAAATCTTATAACATCGCTCCCCCTAATCCTTCTCTGGTGAAAAGCATGGGACAGTCTAAGTGGGGAGTTCTTATCATAATGAGCGCGGCGCTCTTCATAATGTTCATCGACACCACGATGATGAACGTTTCTATAAGCGCCCTTGTGAGGGACCTCGACACAACCGTGGCTGGCGTCCAGGGCGCGATAACGCTCTACGCCCTCGTGATGGCGGCATTCATGATAACCGGTGCGAAGCTCGCGGACATTTGGGGAACAAAGAAGGTTTTCTTCAGAGGGCTGGTTATATACACCGTTGGAACGCTGATGGCCGCCTTCGCTCCAAACCTCGCCGTTCTTCTTCTTGGATGGTCCATCCTCGAGGGCATCGGCGCCTCGATGATGATGCCCGCAACGGTTACGTACATCACCAAGGCCTACACCGGCAAGGACAGGGCCTTCGCCTTCGGCGTCTGGGGAGGCGTCGGCGGAGCGGCGGCGGCCTTCGGCCCGATAATAGGTGGTTTCTTCACTACTTACATCACCTGGCGTCTCGGCTTCTTCATGGAGGCCTTCATCGCCGCGGGGATATTCGCCTACATGAAGATACTCGCTGACTACAAGCCAGAGAAGCGGATAAAACTCGACGTTATCGGGGCGGCACTCGTCGGCATCGGCCTGTTCCTGCTGACTCTCTCGGTCCTCATAATGGATCCGCTGTCGAACCCGCCGGTTCTGCTCCTCATGGTCGCCGGTTTGGTCGTTCTGGCGGCCTTCTGGAAGTACGAGGAGAGGAGAAAGGCCAGGGGAGAGGACGTGCTCATAGATGTGGACATCTTCAAGTCGAAGGTCTTCACCGCCGCCAACCTCGTGAGCATCTTCTTCCAGATAACCCTCGCGGGCATAATGTTCACCGTTCCGGTCTTCGTCCAGCAGTACCTCCACTACAACGCCATCCAGACGGGCTTCGTCATAGTCCCGCTCTCGATAATGATGTTCATCTTCTCCATGAGCGGGCAGAGGTTCGCGAAGTACCTCACTCCGAAGCAGATAATCCAGCTCGGCATCGTTCTGACCTTCGTCGGCCTCTACCTCGTCCTGCGCGTCCTGAAGCCCGGCGTGGAAGGTTCGGACTTCGCCATCGGCCTCGCCCTCTACGGCACCGGCTTCGGGCTGATATTCTCCCAGATAACCAACCTCGCCATGATGGGCGCCAAGCCCGAGCAGCAGGCTGACGCCTCGGGAATATTCAACGCCCAGAAGCAGTTCGGTCTGTCCCTTGGAACGGCCTTCATCGGTGCGGTCCTGGTTCTTGGTGTTATTCACAGCATAACCCGGCAGATTTACGAGTCGGGCCTCTTTGAGGGAAGCAAGGAGCAGATAAAGGAAGCCGTGATCCAGTGGATAATCAAGATGCAGCAGGGTGACCTTAACATTCCGCCGGAGTACCATGACACTGTGCTCCAAATCGTGAACAACTCCTTCATAGACACCATGAAGGTCGCGGTAATCTTCATGATGGGTATACTCGTCATCAGCGCCCTGCTCTCGTTCCTCCTGCCGAGGGGGGAGAAGGCCGGGGCCGTTCCGGAACCAGAAGCGGTGAAAGAGGTGGAAAGAGGGGAATGACTATTTCGCAAGTAGCCAGCCAACCGGCGGATGCTCCGCGCCTTTCTTCCATTTCTCGTAGGCTTTTTGTCTTCTATTTATGTTGCAGTGGATTTTGTACGTAAAAATAGGATTATAAGGGATTTTCTCAATCTCTGGATGGTGGTTGGTTATGAACTTTAGAGAAAGTGGGGAGGAGGTGCCCGTTTTAGTGTACAAGGTGGGAGGGATGGTACTGTCTATCTTGGGCATTGCCGTGGCTATCGGGATACTTCTTAGTACTGCTAATGTTGAGAATCTTGGGGATTTGCCGATAGTAGCCCCCTTCTTAGTGATATTGCCAGTAGTGCTTTTGCTCAGTGGAGCTCATGATGCTCTGGCTTTGATAGAGGAGTTTATCCGCCAGATTAAAGGTGACGATTTTAAGCGAAGATAATTAGAAGAAATGGAAGTAAGGAGCTCACTCCACAAACACCGCCGGCTTCAGCGGCATCGCGGCCTTCTTCTTTCTTCCCTTGTCTTCCTCCGGGTTGATGATTATCTCGATACCGAGCTCTTTCTCCATGAAGTCCTTGGCTTCCCTCAGGGCTTTCTCCTCGTCTATGCGCTTGACGTCGAAGGCCCGCTCCTTGATGAGCCTCTGTATCAGCTTGCTGATCTCCTTGCCGTGCTTTCTCATCTCCGGGTCCTTCATAAGCTCGGCCATGGCGCTCTTGAAGTCCCTCTTCTCAGCGACCACCTCGAGGACGCGCCACTTCCACTCCGGGGCGGTGTAGACGTAGGCCCTCTTGGCGTCCTCTATCTTGGCGACCCTGATGATCTCCTTGATGTCCTCGATGAGGGCCTTGACGAACTCCTCCTCGGCCTCGATGGTTTCGTTCCACCACTCCGGAACCGGCTCCGGCCACTTCGCCAGGCTCACGAAGCCCTCTCCGCCCAGCTTCTTCCAGAGCTCCTCGCTGATGTGCGGTGTGAACGGCGCCATCAGCCTGACCCAGACCTCGGCGAGTTTCCTTAGCACAAAGCGCTTGGCCTTGTCGTCCCTGCCCTCGGTTCTCCTCATGTACCAGCGCAGGTCGTTGAGGACTGAATAGAACGCCCACTGCACTGCAGTCCTCGTCCTGAACTCCTCGAGAGCCTGGGTTGCCCCCTCGATGGCCTTGTTCAGCCTGTGCAGCATCCACTTATCGATGTCCTTGAGCTCGGTCTCCTCCGCCTCGTAGGTGGCGAACTCACTTATCAGCTCGTAGAACCTCTCAACCTGCCTGCGGAGCTTTCCAACTTCCTTCCTGCGCCAGTCGAAGTCGCTGTCGTGCTCGGCCAGGCCCATTATGTAGAGCCTGACGACGTCTGCACCGTTCTCCTCGATTGCATCTATGAAGTTCAGCACGTTGCCCTTGCTCTTGCTCATCTTGGTGCCCTCGAGCGTTCCGAAGCCGTTGACGGCTATGCCCTTTGGCCAGTGCTCGTGCCTGAATATCGCCGTGTGGTTGAAGATGAAGAACGTCAGGTGGTTCGGGATGAGGTCCTTGGCAGAGCAGCGCCAGTCGAGCGGGTACCAGTACTCGAACTCCTCCTTCATCTCGCGGATCGTCTCGGCCGGGATTCCGGTCTTCTCTTCGAGTTCCTTTTCGCGTTCCTCGCTGAACTCCTCCAGGAACAGGTAGTCGAAGAACTCCCTCGTGAGCTTCTCCGGGTCGAGCCTGCCCTCCTCCCTCAGCCTGTTCATGTGCCTGCTTATCGTGTAGTAGGCCATGTAGATGGTCGAGTCGCTCAGGCTCTCGATGACCCAGTCGGGGTCCCACGGGAGCGGCGTTCCCAATCCAACTTTTCTCGCGCAGGCCTTCTTGTCAAGCCAGTCTATCACCGCCTCGAACTGGGCCCTTCTGCTCTCGGGGTAGATCGTCATCTCTGCCAGCGCTTCCCTGGCCTTCTCCTTCCACTCAGGGTTGCCGTAGTCTATGAACCACTGGTCGTGGATTATCTTGATGACCGCCTGGTTGCCGAAGCGGCTTATCACCGGCTTCTCGGCGAACTCGTACATTATCTCCGCCCTTCCGCTCTCGAGCAGCTCCTTGGCTATGAGGTCTTTGGCCTCCTGGACGGACTTGCCGGCATAGGGCTCAATCTTGAAGACTCCCTTGTGGTACTCGGCCTTGTAGATGTTCTTGGTGGCCTCTTCGAGCTTCTCAACGTCCTTCTGGCTCTTCACGCCGAGTTTCTCCGCCTCTTCCACAGCTGGAAAGTCGCCGTAGCCCTCGAGCTTGATCAGCGAGATGTAGCTTATCTCCTCAACGATTCTCGGGTCGATGTCGTATTTGAGCAGAATCTCGGTTTCCTTTTTGAGGTCTTCAAGGGCCACGTGGTCGAAGGGAGCGTGGGCCGGAACGCTCATGACAACTCCAGTTGCGTTGTCCGGGTCAACGAACTCGGCCGGCAGGATGATGACCTCGTCGCCGGTGACTGGGTTCCTCACGTACCTTCCGATCAGCCTCTCGCCCTTAAACTCCTCCAGAACCTCAATCTCCCTGTCCTGGAAGGAGAGCTTGTAAGCCGCTTCCTTGCTGATTATCCACGTCTCAACTTTATCGCCGCGCTTGACCTTCGCCTTGACGTAGGTTGCCTCGGGGTTCAGCCACATGTTGGTGACGCCGTAAACCGTCTCCGGCCTCAGCGTCGCGGCCGGCATGTAGATTTCCTCGCCGTTCTCCTCTAGGATGAACTTGATGATGACGTAGTCGAGTATTTGAACGTCTTCCCCTTCCATTATGTCGTGGTCTCCGAGCGGAGTGCCGACGACCGGGTCCCACCTGACCCTGTGGGCACCCTTAACGACCAGTCCTTTGTCCTTGAGCGTCCAGAACTGCCACTCTATGAACTTGCTGAACGGCGGGAAGAGGCTCGTCGTGTGGAATTCGCGCGTCCAGTCGACGGAGAAGCCAGCCCTGATGAAGGTCTCCCTGGCGGCCTTCATGAAGTAGTTGACTATCTCCTTGGGATCTTCAAACTTCCAGAGTATATCCTCCGGAACCTTGTAGACGTCGCGGTAGATGTGTATCGTCTTTGGGTCGCGGTGCTTTATCCTCTCGGCGATTCCGACTATCGGCGCACCGGTGATGTGCCAGGCCATCGGAAAGAGAACGTTGTAGCCCTGCATGCGCTTGAAGCGTGCTATAACGTCGGGAATTGTGTAGGTCCTCGCGTGGCCGACGTGGAGGTGTCCCGAGAGGTACGGGAAGGCGACCGTGATGTAGAACTTCTTCTCCTTCGGTTTCTCATTCGCCTTTGGTTCGAAGGCCTTCTCTTCCAGCCAGCGCTTCTGCCACTTCTCCTCAATGGCCTTGAAGTTAAGCTCAGCCATGGCCATACCTCCTCAGAATTTTTTCAAAAGAGCGTGAGCGATACTCCAGAATAGGGGGGCTATTCGGGAAATCAGGCACGGTTGCGATTCCAGCGATGGAGAAGACACTCCCCCCTCATTGGCATCGGAGCGAGTAGGATTCCTCATATTTAAATCTTTTGCTGGGTTCTGGTGGTTCCCTCCGTTTACTTTTCGGCGTCTTCCGAACCAAAGTTGTTATATATCTTGGGTTCGTTTGGTTAAATTGGTGGGGTGATGGCTGTGGGAAAGCTCGGTGAGGTGTTCCAGTTCCTGGATTCCATCGGATTTGGGGAAACCGTGCTCGTTGAGTACACTTCACCCAACTACACCCTGGACTTCATGGTGCTCCTTCTGAAACGCTACGCCGATGACAGGGGCCATCCCTTCGTCGTTGACGATAACCTTGACACCCTCCACGTTATCAATGAGCACCTCAAGTTCTTCGGGGTGAGGAACATCTTCGACGATGCCATCGTTCTGAAGACCGGGGGGATCGTCAACATCGGAAATGTCGTTGGCAGGGTGAAAGTGGAGAGTGAGGCCTCGATATACCTGCGCAGATACGAGGAAGCAAGTACCAAGGCTTTCTCTGGTCTGAGGGAGTCCATAAACGTGGTTATCGGACTGGAAAAGCTCTTCGCTTTCGTTGAGGACTACCGCAACTTCTACGAGATAATCTCCAGCATAGACCGGTTCCTCGGAAACCGGAAGAGAAAAGCGTTCTACCTGCTCGACAGGAACATCTGCGAAAGGATTCCCATAAATCCCCTGCCCGAACTGGAGAAGATCGCGAGCACCTTCCTGGACGTTAGGCTCGACGGCAACAGGCTGATAGGCAGGATACGCAAATCCCCGGACATAAGGATGATGGGATGGGAGATAGAGGTTTCGGTCGAGGACATCCTCTGATACTTCGAAACCCTTTTCTTTCGTTTTGCCATCTCTGATCGGTGATGTGCTTGAAACGTGCTTTTATAAACGGGAACGTCTACGTCTCATTCCGTCCCGTCAGGCGCGTCGAGGCGTTTTTAGTCGTGGACGGGAGAGTAGCAATGCTCGGAAGCACGGAGGAAGTCCTCAAGGCTGCCGAAGTTCTGAACGCTGAGATAATCGACCTCGACGGGGGGACGGTTCTGCCGGCCTTCATAGACTCCCACATGCACCTCGACGAGCTCGGGGAGTACCTCAACATGCTCGACCTCCGGGGAGTGCGGAGCATCGAAGAGCTGAAGGAAAAGCTCAGAAAGTTCGCGGAGAAAAAGGACGGCTGGCTCCGCGGCCACGGCTGGGACCAGGAACTCTTCGAGGAGAGGCGCTGGCCCACGAGGCACGATCTGGATGAGGTCGTGAGCGACAGGCCGGTCATGCTCTCCCGCGTCTGCCTCCACGCTGCCGTTCTGAATACGAGGGCCCTCGAGGAGACTGGCTTGATTGAGTGGGATTCAGAGGACGTCCTCAGGGACGAAAACGGAGAGCCCACCGGCATCGTGAAGGAGGATGCCTTCAGTTATGCCGTCAGGAAGTTCGACGAGATGGTAACCGAGGATGAATACGGGAAGTACATGCTCCAGGCGGCTGAATATGCCCTCTCGAAGGGTGTAACAACCGTCGGCTTCGTCAGCGTTAGTGAGAGGGCCCTGAAGGCGCTGAGCAGGCTCGATGCCGAGGGGAAACTCAGGCTGAGGGTGAAGGTCTACCTGAACCCGGGTGAGAACCTCGGGGTTCTCGAATCGCTTAAAAGGCTCGGGATAAGGCGCGGCTTCGGCGGTGGGAGACTGAAAATAGGTGGGATAAAGGTTCTCGCCGATGGCTCCCTCGGGGCGAGGACCGCGTGGCTATCAAGCCCCTACAGCGATGCCGAGACGAGTGGACATCCAAACGTAACGAAGGAGTGGCTTGAGCTGGTGGCGAGGGGAACCCACGAGGCCGGACTTCAAATGGCGGTTCACGCGATAGGCGACGCGACTATGGACATGGTCCTCGACGTCTACGAATCCCTTGGGAACGTTGAAGGGGCCGGCCACAGGATAGAACACGCCTCCCTCATGAGACCCGACCAGATAGAGCGTGCCAAGAGGCTCGGCGTCAGACTCGCGCTCCAGCCGCACTTCGTCATGACCGACTGGTGGGTGATTGAGAGGGTTGGTGAGAAGCGGGCAAAGTGGGTCTATCCTTTCCGGAGCATCGCCAAGGCAGGGATGCCCTTCGGGCTCAGCACGGACTCGCCGGTGGAGCCCCTTGACCCGTGGGAAACCGTCTATGCCGCGGTAACGCGCGGGAAATATGAGGGAGTCCCCCTCGCGGAGCTCACCTCGGATGAGGCTTTGAGCCTTGAAGAGACGCTTCATGCATACACCGCAGGCTCCGCGGAAGTTCTCATGGAAGATGACCTGGGAAGCCTCGAAGAGGGAAAGCTCGCGGACTTCATAATCGTCAGCGATGACCCCTTCGAGGTCGATGAAAAGGAGCTGAGGGAAATAAAGATCCTTGAAACGTACCTAGGAGGGGAGAGGGTCTTCAAAGCCTGATAAGCTCCCTCTCCGCCCTCGTCAGCCTCTTTCCTTTTCCATCGTGAACGACGACGTCGTCCTCTATGCGAACCCCTCCGAGGCCGGGAACGTAGATTCCGGGCTCTATCGTAAAGGTCATGCCGTTCTCTAGGACCACGTTTCCGTCCGGCCCTATGTAGGGCTCCTCGTGGACGTCCAGCCCTAATCCGTGTCCTGTCCTGTGGGTGAAGTACTCGCCGTAGCCGGCTTTTGCTATCGTCTCCCTTGCTGCCTCGTCCACGTCCTTTGCGAGAACACCCGCACGGACGGCCTTATACGCCCTCTCCTGGGCCTCCTTAACTACCTCGTAGATCTCTACGAGCTTTTCGTTCGGCCGTCCGAGGGCTATTGTCCTTGTGATGTCCGAACAGTAGCCCTTCCACTTGGCCCCGTAGTCGAGTATCACCATGTCCCCCTTCCTGAGCCGCCTGTTTCCCGGCTCGTGGTGTGGATTGGCCGCGTTCTCACCGCTGGCCACTATCGGCTCGAAGGAGATTCCATCGCTGAGCTCCTTTATCGCCAGCTCTATCTTCAAGGCCAGCTCCCTCTCGCGCATTCCCACGAGGTCCCAGCTCAGAATCTCGTCGAAGACCCTGTCCGCTGCCTTGGCGGCGTGCCCCAGCATCTCTACCTCGTGCTTGTCCTTTCTCATGCGGAGCTCCCTGACGAGCGAGCTTAGGGGATAGAACTCGAAGGGGCCGAGCCTTATGACGTTCATCAGCCAGTCGGCGCGCATCGTGTCCTCTATGAGAAGCCTCCCGTCAGATAGGTGGAACTCCGCCAGAATCCAGGCGAGTTTGTCGTAGGGGTTCTCCCCGTCGCGCCAGAAGGTCACCGGAAAGTTCCTGACCACGTTCTCGTAGAGGCTCGGGGCCAGGAGCCGGTACTCACCGTCGGCGCTTACAACCAGAACTGTGAGCCTCTCGCCCGCCTCGTGTATCCTCAGCCCCGTGAGGTAGTAGAGGTTCGTTCCGGGGCTTATTAGAGCACCGTCGAAGTTCCTTTCCTTCATGAGGGATACGAGTCTTTGAAGGCGCATCGGTTTCACCGTATTAACTACTCCGCAAGGCTTAAAAACTCAACCTCGAACCTCGACCGACTGGGCGGGCCAAGCCCGCGGGATGTTCCCGTAAGGGAGAACCACAAGCACGGAAGGAGGGAGCAAGATGGGAATGTACAAGTACATTAGGGAAGCCTGGAAGAGCCCCAAGAAGAGCTACGTCGGGGAGCTTCTCAAGGTTAGGATGATAAAGTGGCGCCGTGAGCCTGTCGTCGTTAGGATCGAGAGGCCGACCAGGCTCGACAGGGCCAGGAGCCTCGGCTACCAGGCCAAGCAGGGCTACGTTATGGTTCGCGTCCGCGTGAGAAAGGGCGGAAGGAAGAGGCCCAGGTGGAAGGGCGGAAGAAAGCCGAGCAAGATGGGTATGGTCAAGTACAGCCCGAAGAAGAGCCTCCAGTGGATAGCTGAGGAGAAGGCCGCGAGAAAGTTCCCGAACCTCGAGGTCCTCAACAGCTACTGGGTCGGCGAGGACGGAATGTACAGGTGGTTTGAGGTCATAATGGTCGACCCGCACCACCCGGTCATCAAGGCTGACCCCAAGATCAACTGGATCACCGGCAAGGCCCACAAGGGTCGCGTCTTCCGCGGACTCACCAGCGCCGGCAGGAAGAGCCGCGGCCTGAGGAACAAGGGCAAGGGCGCCGAGAAGATCAGGCCCAGCATAAGGGCCAACAAGGGCAAGGGCAAGTGATTTTTCGGCCCTTTTTCTCTTCGTTTCGGTTTCTGTTGAGTTTCTCCAGAAACCCGTTCTGCTGTTCTATCCATGTTAAGGGTCTTCTGCAATGTGGCCGTACGACCTGAGCGGTTACCTTTTAAAGCACGGCGTCGAATCAACCCCGGTGAGAGCGATGGGGAAGATAAGGGCGCATCACGTCAGGATTACCACGTTCATCCACGCCACCGAGGATGAAGACAAGGTTCTCGAAGCGATATCTACCTTCATCCCCGAAGATATAGACGACGAAGATGTCATCTTTGACATAGACGAGACCACGGGTTTCTTCGGAAACCCCATCAAGGTCGTCAACGTGGAGATAAAACGGAGCAAGGCCGTTAGAAAGTTCATCGACTACTTCAAGGAGCTGCTGAGCGAGGAGGACAGGCGTTACATCATCGAGAACCTCGATGAAAAGGTGGACGAGGAGGGAACGCTCTACGTCCGCTTCAACAAGCAGAAAGCTTACCTCGGCGAGCCGGAGATAGACGAGGGCGGCGATACCATCCAGGTCAAGATAAAGGTCAAGGCCTTCCCGATGAGGAAGGAAGCGGTCGTTAAAGCCGTGAGGGAGTGGCTGGAGGAATGAGCGAGGAGGTCTCCTTCTCGAGGGACTACTTCGTTGAGATGGACGTGAGGAGCGAGGAAGCCTACGATTTGGCCAAAGAGTGGTTCGACGAGGTCGTCTTCACAAAAAAGCTCGTCCTCGAAAGTTCTCCCAACTGGGACGAGCTCAAGGAAGAGATTAGGGAGCTTCGCGAGAGATACGGAAAGGTCGCCCTCCTTCTCATCACGAAGAAACCCAGCCTCATCCGGGAGGTGAAGAACCGCAATTTAAAGGTCCTGCTCTACGTCCAGGGCGGCGACATGAGGGTCAACCGCTTCGCCCTTGAGGCCGGCGTTGATGCACTCATAAGCCCGTGGCTGGGGAGGAAGGACCCGGGCTTCGACCACGTTCTGGCGAAGATAGCGGCCAAGAAGGGGGTCGCGATAGGGTTTTCCTTTTCCCCGCTCCTCACCGCCAATCCCTACGAGAGGGTCCAGCTCCTCCGCTTCATGACCAAGACCTGGCAGCTCGTTGACAAGTACTCGGTTCCGAGGTTCATTACGAGCTCGGCCGAGAGCAAGTGGGAGGTTCGCTCCCCGAGGGATTTGATGAGTCTCGGGATAAACGTCGGCATGGAAATTCCAAAGGCCAGAGCCAGCCTGAACTTCTATCCGAGGAGGATTCTGGGGAAGCTCAGGGGCTCCACATCCAGTTCCCGTACCTGAGAACGAGGAATGCAATCCCGACCCCGAGAACCATCAGAATCATCAGAATCGCGGCCAGTTTTTTCTCATCCTGAACGTCCATCGTATCACCTTCTATTGGATTGGCCCTCGGGTTATAAAAACCTTCCCCAGGGTTCGAAGTGCCCCCTCAACGGCTCCGAATCCGGGCGAATTCCTTCACCGCCTCGCAGTTCCCCCGCGCGGAAACCACCGCAACGCCCCCTCCCAAAACGTCCATCTCCGATATATAGACGCACTGACTTCCCTTCCGCAGGAGTGTCGCTTTTGGGATCTGATTCCCCGTCACTGGCTCGTATCCCGATTTCTCTGCCCTTTCGACGGCGGCCAGATAAGCTCTGTCCGCTTCCTCTGTGGGAGTATCCAAAACAACAACGCGCCCGGTCACCGGAAGCCTCACCCACGTCTTCTCCCACGCCATGCCGGAGACGTGAAGAACCCCCGATTCGGTAAGGTAATAGCAGGAATAGGCAACGTCCGCGCTCCCGTTAAGAGGCCAGGGGTTTTCCTCGGGCTTCCAGCAGCCGGTAGCAAAGTGAAGGCCGAAATAAACGTTGGGGCCGGAGGCCGAGGGTGGTCGGAGGAAGAGGGTTAGCACCACCATGACGCCCACGAAGATGGCGGCCTTCCCCGGATTTTTGTGAAAATATCCCCTCAGGAGGATGAGCGGGAGCGTGAACGCTGTGATGAAGAGCAGAGCTCCGGCCAATTCGTTCAGCTGAACGACCATCCACGCCGCGAGGAGCAGGGGAATCCCAAAGAGGAGTGATAGGGCGAGTCCCTTCATAATGGCCACTACGGCGCCGGATTTTATAACGGCTCCCTTCACTTCGAACCCGTTTGAAGCGGTAGCGTTATTAGGGACGCCGTTCAAATTGAAACGATGGGCCATGCTCCGGCTGGAAATCTACTGCGACGAGGGTGAGGGTGAGAAAGTTAGGAAGGTTCTGACCGAATGGAGCCTCCAGTTCTACGCCGAGGAAGTGCAGAGCAACGAGCACCGGGCGCTCAAATTCACCGTCCTCGTGCCGGATTTCGTGATTAACGACGTCGTCGACGAGCTGATGAAAGCCGTTGACCTACGGAAGGGGCACTCATCGATAACCTGGGCCCCCGTCAGCGGGAAGTCCGTGAAATACGCAAACTCGGTAAAGTCCCTTAAAAAGTTCAAGCGCCGCTGGACCCTGGCGGCCATAGAGGGGCTCATCGAGAACGCCAACAACCAGGCTCAAGTCGACCCGATTCAGCTCACCCTCGGTGCCGTTGCCTCGATTATAGCCCTCTTCGGCCTCATCAACGACAGCATAGTAATGATAATCTCGGCCATGCTCCTCTCACCGATCCTCGGCCCGCTCTACGGCTTCTCCCTCAACATCGTCATGGGCAAGGGGAGGGATGCCCTCGATGCCGTTTCCTCAATCCTAAAGCTCCTCGGCGTTATATTCCTGTCGGCTCTCCTCGTGTCCCTGGCCCTCAGGTTTGCGGGCTCAATGCCCCCCGAACCAACCCATGAGATACTCGTCCGCGGCGACTCCGGGCTGATTTACATACTCTTAGCTATAATCCTCGGCTACGCCGGAATAGTTGCCATAGTCAGCAGAATCCCGGAGATTCTGGCAGGCGTCTCGATCGCCGCCGCCCTCGTCCCGCCGACAACGGTCATAGGGATATCCCTCGCTATGGGCTGGTGGGGAATTTTTAGGGGCTCGCTCGTCCTCACAGTTGAGAACGTCCTCGGCCTTCTCAGCGGTTCTCTACTTGGACTCTACGTCCTGAACGTCTCCCCCAGGAGTTACTACGAGAGAAGGGCCGCGAAGCTCTACACGAAGAGAACGATGCTGGTGCTGGCAGTTATGCTCGTCACTCTCGTCCTTGTGGAGCTCCTCAGCTAGGCCACTTCCGTCTGCTCGTAGACGGGTCTGCCCTTCCTGTGCTTGACCAGGAGACCGTAGAAGAACTCCTTCATGTCCGGACCCATCTCGTCGTCGAGGAGCAGATCGGCCCTTCCGGGGTACTCCTTCTCAGCCTTCGTGATGAGGAGGGCTATCTGGGGCGTGAGGTGCTCCAAGAGTGCTCTGACGAGTTCGGGATAGACCTCTTCCTCCAGCTCCTCGTCCGATTCGATGCCGAGGTAGACGACGAAGCCCTTCATCTGGACCGCGAGAACGAATTCATCCTCGCTCAGCTCGAAGAAGGAGAAGTTGTAGCTCTTGGAGTCGGTTCTCGCCAGCAGAACCCCCCTTATGGAGAGGGTCACCGGCTCCTCGTCTATCTCGAACACAAGGTCCTTGGCGAGCTCCCTGGTCGCTATGGCGTACAGCTCCTCGATTGGCATGGGGCTATCTTTCCCCGGGGGAATAAAAGGGTTTCGCGTCACGTTTTTAACGATGACGTCCAAAGAGATTACGGTGGTGTCATGAAGATCACTCGCTTCGGTGTATCGGTTCCGGATGAATTGCTCGAAAGGTTCGACCGTATAATCGAGGAGAAGGGCTACGTCAACAGGAGCGAGGCAATAAGGGACATGATGCGGGATTTCATAGTCAGACACGAGTGGGAGGAGGGAGACCGGGACGTTGCCGGTACAATCACGATAGTTTACAACCACGACGAGGCCGACGTCGTGAAGGAGCTCCTCGATCTCCAGCACGACTACGTTGACGAGATAATTTCAAACCTCCACGTCCACATGGACGAGCACAACTGCCTCGAGGTCGTCGTGGTCAAGGGCAAGGCCACGAGGATAAAGGAGATAGCCGAGAGGCTGATAAGCCTGAAGGGGGTAAAGCACGGGAAGCTCGTGATGACGACCACCGGGAGGGAACTGGTTTGATAAAATTTGAGAGGTGGCGAAGGTGAGGCTCTTTTCCTTCCTCTCATCCCTGCTGGTCGTGCTCTCCTTCGCCCTGCCGTGGTTCCGCTTTGACGGCGGAGAGATAACATTCATCGGCATCCTCCGCGAAGTCCTGACCATCCCGAGCGGGTTCGAGGGGGCCTTCTGGTGGCTCAACCCCAACAGCACCGCGGGCATGTTCACCTTCATAGCGTTCTTTGCGGGGATATTCATGATCCTCGTGGCGGTGCTCTTCGGAGTCCTGGGCGGCAGGCTCGGGCCCGGAATCGGCACGGTTGGAATGTTCGTCTTCACCGTGGTCTCGTGGTACGTCTACGGCTCCGGCTACTTCGGAATCCTGGCGGAGGGCTACGTTATAGCCCTGCTCAGCTTTGTAATAGGCTTCGTAGTCGCGGGCGGCGAAAAGCTCTAGCCAACGACCTCGGCTATCTCACCGTTCCCGGGCGGCAGGGCTGACATGATGTCCTCTTCCCTTACCTTGTAGCCCCACTTTTCGAGGATGCGCTTTATCCTCTTCACCAGCTCGCTCTTCTTGAGTGAGCCGGGACGGATTACGATGTACCTGTCCGTGTGGGCTTTTATGGCCTCGATAGGCGCGCAGACGACGAAGTCCTCGCCCTCGTAGTTGATTACGCCGATGGCGAGCTTGAGCGGAAGCCCGTGGAGCCAGTTCCGCTTGCCGTAGACCATGAAGGCCCCCTTGCCCAGGTACTCGCCGCTGGGCGTCTGCTTGGTGACCTGGTTCGGATGCGCCCAGTAGGCGTCCTCGCTGTAAACGCCCCTGCTCCATGCCTTGCTCATCGAAACCGCGAACTGGCAGGCCTCGAAGATGGTCTTTTCTCCAGCCTTCTGGCCGTCCTTGATGACGACGTGCGGGGCGCCGTAAACGTCGGCGTGACAGTAGAGGTCGTTATCGTCCATGTGCCTCTTTATGAGAATCTCGTTGGTGCCGGCGTCTTTACCAGCTAGAACAAGGAAGCCCTCGCTCGAAACGAACCAGCGGAACTTCTCGAACCACTTCTTCTTTCTCCTCTCTATCCTCTTAACGCTGAGTTCCTTCTTGAGCTCCTCCTCGATGAGCCTCTCTATCTCGTCCAGCTTTCTCTTCGTGTCCTCGTAGGCCTTGAGCGCCCCCTCGTGCTTGTGTCTGAACTTCTTGGCCTTCTCGTAGTAGAGCTCGGCGTTCTCGCCTATGCTCCTGTTGAGGTACAGCCTGACCTTCTTCCCCTCAAGCTCTATCGTCACGGCCTTTTCCTTCGGATCGGTTCCCTTCACCATAAGCGCGACCCTGTTTCCGGCCTTCTTGCCCTCCTCTATACGCTTCTTGAACTCGTCCCAGCCGAGGGTCTCCGTGGCTTTCCTGAACTCCTCCAAAAGCTTCTCTATGAGGGAGTAATTCGCGTAGATCAGGTCTCCTATCTCCTGGTTGGCCTTCGCACCCTCCTCGAAGCCCCTGAGCATCTCCTCCTGCTTCTTGAGTGTCATGAGGAGTTGCCTCTTCTTGGCCTCGAGCCTCTTCGTCTGCTCAATCCTTGCCTTCTCAATGGTTATCTTCCCAAAGTACTCGTCGAGGGCCTCGCTGAAGGTGGTAAAATAGCGCTTCTCGAACCCCTCGTAGATTCTCAGCTCTATCGGAACGACGTCGTGCATGTTCCCGTCCTTGAGGACTATGTTGGGCCTCGGCTCATCGTTGAACGTGTTCATCATTGCCTCGTAGACCCTCAGCAGGTCGTCGTCGCTCAGCTCCTTAACCGGTGTCGTCTTGTCGAAGCCTGCCCTGATGGAAATCTCCTCCGCGTACATCCCGCCCATGTTGAGCTTCCTCGCGAGGGCGCGCACGAGCTCGAGCTCTTCATTCTCCCTCATCAGCTCGATGAACCTCTCCCGCGTTACCTCGAGCGGGTTCTCCCTGGCTGGGGGATACTGGTATTCCGCCTTCGGCATTATCCTTCTGTCCTTGTACTCCTCGTAGCGTAACGCCGCAACGATTTTGTTCTCCCCGTCCACGAGTATCACGTTTCCCCTCCTGAATAGCTCGCCGACGAGGGTGTAGTCCCCAACGCGGATCTTCACTATCCTGTCGAAGCCGTGTTGCTCTATCGCGTCTATGAAGCCGCCGCTGAGGTGCTTCCTAAGGAGCATGGTGAAGCTCGACGGCTGCTTCGGCGCCTCCTTCACGTACGTCGTCACATGGAAGCGCTTCCCGGCCTGGAGGATTAAATCCTGCCTCCCCTCCCTCGTCCTGAGCTTTATCCTAATCTCATCGCCATCGTGGTAAATCTTGTCAACGCGAGAGCCAACTAGGGACTGCAGTTCCCTCACGATGTAGCGGATATCAACGCTGCTCATCTCTTCCTTCATCCTCTCACCCCTCACGGATTGTTCCTCTCCCCTTTAAACCTAACCGGTGTTCGCAAGTGTTCACGGGGCCAACTCTGTTCCGGATAAGGTTAAATACTCCGAGTGCGATAACACTCCCGGTGATACAGAGTGAAAGGTTACTTTACATTCGTCCTCCACACCCATCTCCCCTACGTTAGGAAGCACGGCAAATGGCCCTTCGGAGAGGAATGGCTCTACGAGGCCATGAGCGAAACTTACCTACCCCTCCTCATGGAGTTCGAGCGCCTCCGCTCCTCTGGGGTGAGGTTCCAGCTCGTGATAAACATAACCCCTGTCCTGGCCGAGCAACTGGCCGACGACTACATTAAGGCCGAGTTCGAGAGGTACCTAACACGGAAGATTGAAACCACCGAGGAAGACCTGAAATCGGGCAAGTACGACGAAAGGGCCGTCAGAGCATCCCTCGACCACTTCAGGAAGGTCTACGACTACTGGAGGGCCATAAACGGCGACATCGTAGGAAAGTTCCGCGAGTTCCAGGATGCGGGATACATCGAGGTGATAGCCTCCGCGGCAACGCACGGCTACCTGCCACTCCTCGGAAGGGATGAGGCGATAAGGGCCCAGCTCGCCAACGGAATAGCCACCTACGAGAAGCACTTCGGCAGGAGGCCGAGGGGAATATGGCTGCCCGAATGCGCCTACCGGCCCGCGGGGGAGTGGGAGCTGCCGGACGGGAGGAAGGTTGAGAGGCAGGGCATAGAGAAATTCCTGGAAGAGTTCGGCATCGAGTACTTCTTCGTGGAGAGCAACCTGATCGACGAGGGCCCGGTGACGAAGGGCTACGGCGAGATTCCACTCTACGAGGGAGAGAAGAGCACGCTGAGGCCCTACTGGATCAAGGGTTCTCGGGTGGCAGTCTTTGCCCGCAACAGGGAAACGGGCCACCAGGTCTGGAGCGCGCACTACGGCTATCCCGGCGACTTCTGGTACAGGGAGTTCCACAGGAAGGCCGAAAAAAGCGGTGGCCAGTACTGGCGCGTAACGGGGAAAAACGTTGACCTCGGCGAGAAGGAGTTCTACGATCCCGAGAAGGCCATGGAGCGGGTCGAGGAGCACGCCAGGCACTTCGTCTCGTTGGCGGAGAGGCTGCTGGGTGAGTTCGAGGAGAGGTTCGGGGAGAAGGGTATAATCGTTTCTCCCTACGACACGGAGCTCTTCGGCCACTGGTGGTTCGAGGGCGTCAAGTGGCTCGGAAGGGTTCTTGAGCTGATGGCGGAAAGGGGAATCGTCACCACAACGCTCTCATCCTATCTTGACAACTACACCGGCGAGAGGTATGAGATTGAGCTCCCGGAGGGATCGTGGGGGGCCAATGCAGACCACTCGACGTGGTGGAACGAGGAGACCGAATGGACGTGGGGGCACGTCTACAGCGCCGAGGACCGGATGGTGGCCCTGGCGAGTGAGTACTACGGAAGGGATAGAACCGCCGATAGAATCCTCGAACAGCTTGCGAGGGAGCTTTTAATCCTCGAAGCGAGCGACTGGCAGTTTCTTATAACGACCGGACAGGCGAAGGAGTACGGGAAGAGGAGGATTCTGGTGCACAGCAGGGACTTCCACAGGCTGGCCAACGAGCTGGTGAGGTACGCCAAAGCCGGAGACTTCGACGTTAGGCTCCTCGAGGAGCTCGAGGAAAGGGACAACGCATTCAGACCGGTGATTGTTGGTAGCTACGTGAGCGAAAGTCCCCCTGAGGTTCAGGAGTACGTGGAACCGCCAGAGGTTCCGCCCGAAAGGAGTGAAGGGCCAGTTGAACGGCCGAGGGAGGAGCTTCCGGAGAGGGCGTACGCTACCGAGGTCGTCAAGGAGATAGCCGTTAAGCCCCCTAGAAAGGTAAAGAGGCCCAGCCCGGAGGAATCCAGAGAGCCCCGGACGCGGAAGAAGGGAAAACCCGGCAGGGTCGAGAGCGACCTCCTGAGGATAAAGGGCATCGGGCCAAAAACGCTGGCAAAGCTCCAGCGAGCCGGGGTTCATAGCATCGAAGACCTCAAGATGGCGAACGTTGAGGAACTGGCCAGAAAAACGCGCATTTCGCCCAAAAGGCTGAGAAAGTTTCTGGCCCAGGTTTCTTAACCCTCCGTTTTTCCTTTCGAAAGTCTTTTCTGAAGTTTCTACAAACTATCTATGTGGTTGCCATGAAGAAAGTTGAGGCGATTATTAGGGGAAACGATTTCGACCGCGTGAAGAACGCCCTCAAGCAGATAGGTATCGTGCCCCTGACGGCCTATCCCGTACAGGGGAGGGGCGTTCAGGGAGGCGTTCCGCCGTACGACCTCCTTCCAAAGATGAAGATAGAGATCGTCGTGAAGGACAAAGACCTTGAGAAGGTGATTGACGTCATCATCAGGAACGCGAGGAGCGGAACACCGGGGGATGGGAAGATATTCATAAGCCCCGTGGAAGACGCGATCAGGATAAGAACGGGGGAGAGGGGAAACGAAGCCCTCTACTGAGGGCTTTCTTTTTTCAGAGGAAAGCATGCCTGTGCTTGTAGAGCATGTAGCTTGCGTACCCGAGCAGGATTAGCGTGGCCGCTCCAAGGACGCCCATCATAGCAACTATTCCCTGGGCAAAAGATATGCTCCTTCCAAAGGCCTCCGCTATTCTGGCTAGCTCATTCGGGTCGTTAAACGCGTAGATTGCGTACCTTATCGAGAACGCCCCCATGACCATTGGAATGGGCATCACGGCGAACGAGAGCATCAGGCCGAGGTTGCCCCTCTTCCTCAGGCTCAGCATCGCCAGGAGCGTGGGGATTATCAGTATCAGCGCGGTGAACGCGTACATCGGGCCGAATATACCCGAGACGATGTAGAACGGGACCATTCCCGCGAGGAATGCAAAGTACGCCCGGCGGAGAACCTTGACCTCGCCAGCGAAATCGTACGGCGCAACCTTGGAGTACTTGTTCATCGCGGTGACGTCCTTCATGTACTCCTTCTCCCCCATCTTCTCGATGTACTTGTCGGTCGTGTTGTTCTTCAGCCTGACCGCCCTCTTGAGGAAGAAGTTGGCCAGCTCCTCGTTGTCCACCGCGAGGGTCTCGGATAACTTGAGGAAGTTCTCGCGGGACTCGTGGATGAGCCTGAGGGCCTTCTGTTTGTTTTTATCTGAGAGATTTTTGAGTGAGTTTATCCTTTTTTCGACATCCTCTAACGTCTGCGCAACATCTCGCAGAATCTCTGCGCTCTTCATTAACCGCACCTCCCAAATGTAAAAGAAAAGAAGGCTTTAAGCCTTTTGCTGCTTCTCGGAGTGCAGGAGCTTGGTAATGCTCCAGTACATCAATATAAATATGGAGCCCCAAGCAAAGATTAGGAAAGCCAGAGCGCCTGTGTCCATCTTCACCACCTCAGATCTTTATGAGGACCTCGTTCTTTGCAAGCTCCTCGCCGTACTTCTTCTTGATGGCCATGTATGCCTCGATGGCACCGATGATGAGGATTATGAAGATCACTATCCTCGCTCTGGTGATGAGGCTGACGACCTCAGGCGTGTAGTCGTAGCCGAGAACCTGTGTAACGTAGGCCTCTGAGACGCTGAAGGCACCCATCTTGGCGTAGTTCCAGGTGTTTCCTCCGAGGAGGAACAGCATGAAGATCGGCGCTATGTAGACGAGTATCGGCTTGTACCATCCTGGCACTTTCATGAAGGCGCCCTTGTGGAGCTCCTCCCAGAAGTTGTCGGGCTTGAAGAGCCAGACTGCAACGATGACGTCGAAGAGACCGAGGATGACGAGGAAGTAGCTGCCGACCCACATGTCGAGCTCGCTGAGGTAGGCGAGAGTGCTGTCAAGGGCAACGGGCAGTCCGAGCAGGAACAGGAATCCGAAGACCGCCCAGGTGCCTATCTTCCTGTCGAGGTGGACGTCCTCCTCGAGCATTGCGACGAGGTAGTTGTAGGTTGCTATGGCCGAGGTGAATCCTGCGAACCAGAGGAGCAGGAACCACATTGCACCGAATATCTGTCCTCCCGGCATGTTCATGAAGACGTTCGGCAGGGCCATGTAGGCCAGACCGACACCGGCCTTGGTTGCGGCGTCAGGACCCATGTAGGCGAAGGCTATCGGGATGGCGAGCGAACCACCGAGGATGACCTCTGCGAACTCGTTGAGTGAGACCGTCGCGAGACCGCTGAGGGCAACGTCGTCCTCCGGACCGAGGTAGCTGGCGTAGTTGTGGATGATACCCATACCGAGAGACAGCGTGAAGAATATCTGTCCTGCCGCTGCCAGGCTGATCTTGAAGAAGTTCTGGCTCAGGACCTCGAAGTTCGGCTTCCAGATGTACTCAAGGCCCTTGACTGCGCTCCACTCGGGCTTGACCGGTGAACCGAGGGTCAGTGCCCTGATAACGAGGAGTATAGCAAACACGTAGAGGAGCGGCATCATGACCTTGACCCAGCGCTCGATACCCTTGCTGACGCCCTGTCCGACCGCTATTCCGAGGAGGAGCATTGTCAGTCCCCAGAAGAACAGCACCGATTTGGTGTCAGCGACGTAGTTGAGGAAGAACTGCACGGTGTCCTTGCCGAAGTAGGCTCCCGTAAGGCTGTAGTAGGTGTACGCTGCCGACCAACCGATGATCTGGTAGTAGTATGAGCTCAGCAGCGAAGCGACTGAGAACGCCAGCATTCCGCCGATAACACCGAATATCAATGCGGTCTTGGGCTTGACGCTCTCCCTTGCCATGAGGTAGAACATTGGTCCAATGGTACCGTGGCCGTACTTACCACCGTAGCGACCGGTGGTCCATTCAACCCACATCACAGGGATTCCCAGCAGTACGAGCGCCAGGAAGTATGGTATCATGAACGCTCCGCCACCGTTGCTGGCGAGCTGGTACGGGAACCTCCAGAAGTTACCAAGACCGATGGCGTTGCCTGCCATCGCTAAAATCAAACCGATCTTTGTAGCCCATTGATCTCTTTGTTCCACACAATTCACCCCCGTTCTTAAATGCATGGGCTTTAGTACCCCGTGTACTGCGGCGGGGCATTATGTATAAGGCAAGGCATTCTATAAAAAGCTTTCTGATAGCTTTTTTCGACAAAAGACGATTTACTCAACCGTTAAACCAAGGTAATTACGCTCTCGTCATTTTTTTAATACGTTAATGGGACGTAAACACCTTTTTGACGTTATGACAATCAAAAGGCCAAAATAGTGCAAAATGACAAATCCTTGCCAGGTCGCACCCACCAAAATATTTAACTGAAGGCGATTACAATTGTAATGGTGCCCGATGATTGGAACGCGAGTGATCTGAAGGGATGATGACCGACTTCTCGCTGAGGGCGCTCGTTTCAATATCGTTTCATGCATTTATATTCAATGGTGCTTTTTTATGTGCGTCAATGTATAAAAAATCTTGGATGTACAGCCCCGTTTTTGTCCTAAAATTTCGGGAGGATTTTTCTTTTCGTCGAAAATTTGCGTATATAACTTTTTGTTTAAAATTAACCGTTCTCCGGCCTTCTTTATCGAAAGGTTTATATATGCAAATGCCTAAGAGCCTATCGCAAATTACCGAAACCCGAGGTGGTAAAGATGGTCGAGATTGACCCGTTTGAGATGGCCGTTAAGCAGCTCGAGAGGGCTGCCCAGTTCATGGACATAAGCGAAGAGGCCCTTGAGTGGCTCAAGAAGCCCATGAGGATTGTGGAAGTTACCGTCCCGCTTGAGATGGACGACGGTTCTGTTAAGGTTTTCACCGGTTTCCGCGTTCAGCACAACTGGGCCCGCGGTCCGACCAAGGGTGGTATAAGGTGGCACCCGGCCGAGACCCTCAGCACCGTTAAGGCCCTCGCAACCTGGATGACCTGGAAGGTCGCCGTCGTTGACCTCCCCTACGGTGGAGGTAAGGGTGGTATCATAGTCAACCCGAAGGAGCTCTCCGACAGGGAGAAGGAGAGGCTCGCCAGGAACTACATAAGAGCCATCTACGACGTCATCAGCCCGTGGACCGACATCCCGGCCCCGGACGTTTACACCAACCCGCAGATCATGGCCTGGATGATGGACGAGTACGAGGTCATCAGCAGGAGGAAGGGCCCGAGCTTCGGTGTCATCACCGGCAAGCCGCCCGGAGTTGGCGGTATCGTCGCCAGGATGGACGCCACCGCCAGGGGTGCCAGCTTCACCGTCAGGGAAGCCGCCAAGGCCCTCGGCATGGACCTCAAGGGCAAGACCATCGCCATCCAGGGTTACGGTAACGCCGGCTACTACATGGCCAAGATCATGAGCGAGGAGTACGGCATGAAGGTCGTCGCCGTCAGCGACAGCAAGGGCGGCATCTACAACCCGGACGGCCTCAACGCCGACGAGGTCCTCGAGTGGAAGAGGAAGAACGGCAGCGTCAAGGACTTCCCAGGCGCGACCAACATCACCAACGAGGAGCTCCTCGAGCTCGAGGTCGACGTCCTCGCCCCGAGCGCCATCGAGGGTGTCATAACCAAGGACAACGCCGACAAGATCAAGGCCAAGATCGTCGCCGAGCTCGCCAACGGTCCGACCACCCCGGAGGCCGACGAGATCCTCCACGAGAAGGGCGTCCTCATCATACCGGACTTCCTCTGTAACGCCGGCGGTGTTACCGTCAGCTACTTCGAGTGGGTCCAGAACATCAACGGCTTCTACTGGACCGTCGAGGAGACCAGGAAGAGGCTCGACGACAAGATGACCAAGGCCTTCTGGGACGTCTACAACACTCACAAGGAGAAGGCCATCCCGATGAGGGATGCCGCCTACGTCGTCGCCGTCCAGAGGGTCTACGACGCCATGAAGCACCGCGGATGGGTGAAGAAGTGATTTCTTCTCCCTTTTCTATTCGTTTCTGTTAGCCTGGGAACAATGAAGAAAAGATTCTAGAACTTTCTGCCCCTCTCCTGATAGAGCCTCGATATCGCCTGCATCGCGGCCGCGACCATTATTCCCGTCATTATCATGCCCAGTATGGGCAGCACGAGGGCACAGAGGAGCTTTGACACCGGTGTTGTGGGGGTTATGTCCCCGTAGCCGACGGTGAAGGCGGAGATGAATGCGAAGTAAATTCCGTTGCCGATGCTCAGGGATTCCTGGAAGGACAGCACCACCCCGAAGACCACTATTATCGTAAAGAGGCCGAGGAGAATGCTTTTGACGTAGTAGAGAACCCTCAAAAATTCGTGAAGGAAGGTGCGAAAGCCGATGAGTTCGATTTCGAGCCCTTCCTCTGTCCTCTTCTCCATCCCTCACACCTTCGCCCAGTACTCCTTCTCCTCAACCATCGCCCTTACCATCTCGTCCTCATCCTTGAACATCGTCCTCCGCGATGGGTTCTGCATGCCGTAGAACTCCATGAACGGGCTCGGGCGTCTCTTGAACGGGTAGTAGAGGTATATCGCCGCCAGCGTCCTGTACGCCTCGGCCATCTCACTGATAACGCCGGCGGAAACGCCTTCCGCGTAGTGGTAAACCGCTATGGCCTTGCTGACATCGACGAGGTTGAAGTCCCTCTCGACGAGCTGGCGCCTCAGTATGTCCGTGGCCTGCTCTATGTCCTCCCGATCAAGCTCCTCCACCTGTTCCCCGTCCAGGAGGTGCTTGATCCTGATGCGCGTTATCGAGGGGTCCCTGTTGACTTGGGCGTCGTACTCGGCGACCACCCACCAGTCGTCCAGCGCCCCGGGATCGAGAACCGTGAAGTGCCCGCTCAGTTTGTTGTAGAAATCCCTGACGCGGTGGTAGTACTCCTCCTCGTGGCCGGTCATTGGGTAGCTGAGGTAGACGAGGGGCTTTTCGGCCTCGTGGAATATCAGGTCGAGGAAGACATGGTATGGGTGCCTTATGCCGAACTGGAGGATGTAGCGGACCTCGATGCCTTCCTTCTTCAGCTCGTGTATCAGAGTTTTGACGTGATTTATGGCATCCTCGCGCCACATGACGAGGGTCGTCAGCTTAATATTCTCTGGGTTCTCGCCGAAGCGCTCGAACCACTCCGGATCGTTGATGATGCGCCGTCTGACCGAGAGGACGTCGTCGAGGACTATTATCACGCGGTTCGGCCTCAAAAGCTTCAGATTGCTGGTTGTGAACCCGATGACGCTTCCGCTTCCCCAGCGGAAGAGGCTCGGTGTTGAAACGAGATGGAAGCCTCTGTCACTCTCGTCTATCTCCTTTCTTATTCTATTGAAAGCCTCGTCCCGTATCTCATTCATCAAATCCTGGTGGCTTATGGCGAAGTCGAGAACGTTCTTCCTCGTTATCTTGACGCCCAGCTCCTTTCCGACCTCCCTGATGTAGTCAAAGACGTGGTAGTAGGCGTAGCTCTCCCCGTCGGCGAGCTTCAGCGCCTCGGTTATGTACTCGTCCCGTCCGTTGAGTGGCGGCCCGGTGAGCAGGATAACTTCCTTCATCATACCACCCCACTGCGTCTAAACGTACACTTCGGACGAAACCTTTAAATACTATTCCCCTAAACTGGCGTTGTAGAGGTTCTTCTATTCTAAAAACATACCAGCAGGGGTGTTGTAATTGGCTGAAAAGCTAAAGGGAACGACTACGGTCGGCATTGTATGTAAGGACGGCGTCGTCCTAGCGGCGGACAGGAGAGCATCGCTCGGCAACATGGTGCTTTCAGAGAGCGTTACCAAGGTGTTCCAGATAGACGACCACCTGGCCTTGGCCGGTGCGGGGAGCGTTGGAGACATACTCTCGCTCGTTAGGCTTCTGAGGGCCGAGGCCAAGCTGTACAGGGCGAAGGTTGGGTATGAAATGAGCGTGAAGGCCCTTGCTACGCTGACTTCTAACATCCTTCACGGCAGCAGGTTCATGCCGTACTTCGGCTGGTTTCTCATAGCCGGCCACGACGAGAAGCCCGGGCTGTACTCGATAGACATGGCCGGGGGCATTACAGAGGATAAGTTCACCGCCGCGGGCTCTGGAATGGAGTTTGCCTTCGCGGTTCTGGAGGATGGCTACACCGAGGACATTAAGCTGGAAGAGGGCATAAAACTTGCTCTCCGGGCGATAAAAGCCGCCACAAGGCGCGATGTTTTCACCGGAGAGGGAATAACCCTCGTTACCGTGACAAAGGATGGCTACAGAGAGCTGAGCAAGGAGGAGATAGAGGCTCTTCTAAAGTGAGGTGGTGACTTTGATAAGGAGAGAAACTTTCGTTGATGACATATTACGGGACATAAAAGCCGTTATAAGTCAGATGGTCCCCAGGGAGGCCAGGATAACCGACGTCGAGTTCGAGGGACCGGAGCTGGTCATATACGTCAAGAACCCCGAGGCCATAATGCAGGACGGGGAGCTCATCAAGAACCTCGCCAAGGTGCTCAAGAAGCGCATCAGCGTTCGCCCTGACCCGGAGGTTCTTCTTCCGCCGGAAAAGGCCGAGGAAATGATAAAGCAGCTCGTTCCACCGGAGGCAGAGATAACCAATGTGAGCTTTGACCCCTCCGTCGGAGAGGTCCTCATAGAGGCCAAGAAGCCGGGTCTGGTTATAGGAAAGAACGGCGAAACCCTGAGGCTCATAACCCAGAGGGTCCACTGGGCCCCCAGGGTCATAAGGACTCCCCCCCTCCAGAGCCAGACCATCTACTCCATAAGGCAGATACTCCAGGCCGAGGCGAAGGACAGGAGGAAGTTCCTCAGGCAGGTTGGGCGGAACATCTACCGCAAGCCCGAGCTGAAGAGTGAGTGGATTAGAATCACCGGCCTTGGAGGCTTCCGCGAGGTTGGAAGGAGTGCACTCCTGGTTCAAACCAACGAGAGCTACGTTCTCGTTGACTTCGGCGTTAACATAGCTGCACTGAGGGATCCCAAGAAGGCCTTTCCACACTTCGAGGCGCCGGAGTTCAGGTACGTCCTCGATGCCGGCCTGCTTGACGCCATCATCATAACCCACGCCCACCTCGACCACAGCGGAATGCTGCCTTACCTCTTCCGCTACAAGCTCTTCGACGGGCCGATATACACCACTCCCCCGACCAGGGACCTGATGGTGCTCCTCCAGCAGGACTTCATCGAGATACAGCAGATGAACGGCGTTGAGCCGCTCTACAGGCCGAGGGACATCAAAGAGGTCATCAAGCATACCATAACACTCGACTACGGCGAGGTCAGGGACATAGCCCCGGACATGAGGCTTACCCTCCACAACGCGGGTCACATTCTCGGCTCCTCCATCGTCCACCTCCACATAGGCAACGGTCTCCACAACATAGCCATAACCGGCGACTTCAAGTTCATCCCGACGAGGCTCTTCGAGCCCGCTGTGAGCAGATTCCCGAGGCTTGAGACGCTCGTCATGGAGTCCACATACGGTGGAAGCAACGACTACCAGATGCCGCGTGAAGAAGCTGAGAAGCGCCTGATAGAGGTCATCCACCAGACGATAAGGAGGAAGGGCAAGGTTCTGATTCCGGCGATGGCGGTCGGTAGGGCCCAGGAGATAATGATGGTCCTTGAGGAGTACGCCCGCGTTGGCGGCATAGAGGTGCCAATCTACCTCGATGGAATGATATGGGAAGCTACGGCAATCCACACGGCTTACCCGGAGTACCTCAGCAGGCACCTCCGCGAGCAGATATTCCACGAGGGCTACAACCCGTTCCTCAACCCGATATTCAAGCCCGTCGCCAACAGCCGTGAGAGGCAGGACATCATAGACAGCGGAGAGCCCGCGATAATCATAGCAACATCGGGCATGCTCGTCGGTGGACCGAGCGTCGAGTACTTCAAGCAGCTCGCCCCCGACCCGAAGAACAGCATGATATTCGTCAGCTACCAGGCCGAGGGAACCCTCGGAAGGCAGGTTCAGAGGGGCTTGAGGGAGATACCGCTAGTTGGAGAGGGCGGAAAGACCGAGGTCGTCAAGGTCAACATGGAGGTCCACACCATAGACGGCTTCTCCGGTCACGCCGACAGGAGGGAGCTGATAAGCTACATAGCGAGGCTGAGGCCTAGGCCCGAGCGCGTCATAACTGTCCACGGCGAGCCCCACAAGTGCCTCGACCTGAGCACCAGCATCCACAAGAAGTTCGGCCTGTCGACGAGGGCACCCAACAACCTCGACGCCATAAGGCTGAAGTGATGCCCGATGCAGGTTCGCTGTCCAAGCTGCGGGAGGCTCTATTCCTCCCTTATTCCCCTAACCTGCTCCTGTGGTGAACCCCTTGGAATAACCTACGACTACGAGGGTGTGAACGTTTCTGCCTGGAGGGACAGGAAACCCGGTGTCTGGAGGTACCGGGAGCTTCTCCCCGATGTGAGGAAAGTCATCAGTCTGAACGAGGGCGGAACGCCCCTTCTGAAGGCGAAACTTGGGGAAGAGCTGGGATTGAACGTATTCATCAAGGACGAGACCCGGAACCCTACGGGCTCCTTCCGCGACAGGCTCATCACGGTCGCCCTTTCCTACGGTCTCCCCTACGCCGAGAACGGCTTCGTGGTTGCGAGCAACGGAAACGCGGCCGCTTCCCTGGCTGCTTATTCCGCGAGGGCGGGTGTCGATGCGTACACTGTCGTGCCCAGATTGATAGAATCCGGAAAGCTCAACCAGATAGTGGCCTTTGGTGCCAAGGTTATACGCTACGGCGAGAGCGTTGATGAGGGCATAAGCTACGCGGAGGGATTGGCCGAGGGGAAAGGGCTCTACAACGTAACGCCGGAGAGCAACATCATCGGTCTTGAGGGGCAGAAGACGCTTGCCTTTGAGCTCTGGGAGGAGCTGAACCCGACCCACGTGGTGGTTCCGACCGGCAGCGGGAGCAACCTCTACAGCATCTACAAGGGGTTCGTTGAGCTCATGGAGATAGGGGCCATCGAGGAGATGCCCCGGCTCATAGCGGTTCAGGCCGAGAAGTGCTCCCCCATAGCGAGCGAAATCCTGGGCGTCGAGCCGAGGGCGGAGCCGACCAAGGCGCTGGCGCTCTACGTGAAGAACCCCGTGATGAAGGAGCTCGCACTCCGGGCTATACACGAGACCGATGGAACCGCGGTGATGGTCGGCGAGGATGAGCTTGACCTCGGGCAGAGACTGCTTGCCAGTGAGGGCATCTTCGCGGAGTACGCTTCGGCGGTGATAGTTCCAGCTCTGCTCAAGCTGGCGGAGGAGAACTACTTTGAGAGGGACGACAGGATAGCGCTCATTGTGACCAGCTCGGGTCTCAAGGGGCACTACTCCGAGACCAGGGAGAAGTTCAGCATAGGAGGAACGAAGCTCGATATCCTAAGGCTCCTCAGCGAGAGGGTCATGTACGGCTATGAGATATGGGAGGCCCTTGAGAAGCCCCTGAAGTACCAGGCGGTCTACCAGCACCTCCGCGAGCTCGAAAGCCTGGGTCTGATAGGTGAATCCCACAGAAAGGGCAGGCGCGTCTACTACAGGCTGACGGATAAGGGTCGCAAGTTCCTGGAGACACTGTCCGAGTAACGGAAAGGTTTTAAAAGGTCTTTTTAAAGCTAAGCGTAGGTGAAGAACGTGGAGCTGGCAATTGAACACAAGTTTTCACTCTCAGTTTACCTCTGGGGACTCATCTGTGGCCTGGTCAGTGGGGTTGCCGCTGCGAAGTTTCAGTATGGCTGGATGGTAGGCATCGCCATGTTCCTGGTCATTGATAAGGTAGTCATGGCCCTCATAAAGGAGCTGCCGCCCGACATCGAGGAGGAGCGTCTTATACTCAGGAAGGCCTTCTTTGGCTGGTTCCTGTTCTGGTTATACTTCACCATGCTCAGCTACACCCTGATGGTCAGCTTCCAGCCCCAGTTCTACTCAAACCAGAGCCTGCTGTATCAACTCACGCAGAACGGAACGGTGATGGGGTGAGCCTATGGAGGAATTCAAGAGGGCCGTCGCTAAGGAGGCGTTGAAGTTCATCGAGGACGACATGATAGTCGGCCTCGGCACAGGCTCCACTACCGCTTACTTCATCGAGTACCTCGGCAAGCTCATAATGGAGGAGGAGCTCGAGGACGTCTACGGTGTTCCCACATCCTACCAGGCCAGGCTCCTCGCCCTCGAGAACGGCGTTCCGGTAGTTGGTCTGGACGAGGTGGATGCGATTGACATCGCCGTTGACGGCGCCGACGAGGTTGACCCGCACCTCAACCTCATCAAGGGTCGCGGCGCTGCCCTCACCATGGAGAAGATAATCGAGTACCGCGCCGGAACTTTCCTCGTCCTCGTTGACGAGAGCAAGCTAGTCGAGAGGCTCGGCCAGAGGATGCCGGTTCCCATCGAGGTGATTCCGGCGGCCTGGCGCGCCATAGCCGAGGAGATAGAGGTCTTCAACGCCACCGCTGAGCTGAGGATGGCGAGCAAGAAGGACGGGCCGGTCGTTACCGACAACGGCAACTTCATCCTCGACGCCAGGTTCCACCGCATAGACGACCCGCTCGACCTTGAGATAGAGCTCAACAACATCCCCGGCGTGGTGGAGAACGGCATCTTTGCAGACATAGCCGACATAGTCCTCGTAGGAACCAAGGACGGCGTCAAGAAGCTGGAGCGCTGAGGTTTTTTCTTTTCTGCGGGCTTCGTTTTGACTCTTGTTCAAGTACGTCATAATCGTACGTATTCTTTCCGCCGTCCATCAAGGACGTTCGAACGATAGTGAGAACGGCGCTGAAGCTTTTGGAAAAAGCTTGACCAAAAGTTAGTAGCTCCTTACAGAAAACCCACTGCAAGGATTTTCCTAACACTCATAAAACCTGCTTTCCCATAGGAGAACACTCTCAAACGGCTTTAACAAGGGGTTTACTTCTCTTGACGCCCTTTGGGCGTCGATTTAAAAACGACAAACCCATACCAAAAGAAGCAATTCCACAGGTTCTCCACTCCCAAATGCACCATCAAGGAGAGAAATCACATGAGAAACTCGGAATTTTGAGAAGGCGCTACAATCTTTGATGAAACTTTGCACAAGAAAATTTCTGGGGGTGTGGGGGCGTTAGCCCCCCAGTAGTTTAAAGAGAAACGGGGTTGTGGGGCGAAGCCCCACTATGGGGGTTTGAGAGTACAGAGAGATAAGGGGGCGGAGCCCCCTTGTCTTTCGTTGTGGTGCGGGGGAGGGGATTTGAACCCCTGAACCCCTGCGGGAGTGGATCTTGAGTCCACCGCCTTTGACCAGGCTCGGCAACCCCCGCGCACTGCGGGTTTCAAAAAGAATAACAAAAGGCTGGCTTATAAATTTAACGTCCTCGCGCGGAGAAAACGGAAAGGAGGGACCTCAAACCTTAATCGGCGCACCGAAGGCCCTGTCGCCGGCGTCTCCAAGGCCGGGCAGGATGTAGCCGTGGTCGTTGAGCTCCCTGTCTATGGCCGCCACGAACATCTCGACGTCCGGGTGGGCTTCCTTTATCCTGCTTATTCCCTCCGGAGCTGCGAGAACTCCAACTATGACGTAGCGCTTGGCCTTTCCGTACTTCTTGACCTCTTCGAGAACCTTGATGAGCGTTGAACCGGTTGCTATCATTGGGTCCGCTATGATGACTGTGTCCTCGGGCTTTACCTGCGGCACCTTGACGTACCTCATCTCTATCTCAAACTTCGGCGCCTTTCCACGCGATGCTGAAACGATGCCAACGCGGGCATGGTCGAGGACCTTGATGAGGCCCTCCATGAGGGGTATCGCCGCGCGGAGAACGGTGATTATGACGACGTTTCGCCTGTCCTTGACTATCGTTCCGGTTGTCTCCTCAAGCGGCGTTTTTATCGGAACCCTTTCGACCTCCATCGTCTTGGTCAGCTCGTAGGCCATGTAGCGGCCGAGCTTGACGAGTCCCTTTCTGAACGGTATTGGCCCCGTTTTCTCGTCCCTCAGCTCCGTCAGAATCTCCATGATGAACGGGGAGTCCTCAAAGGAGTAAACACCCTTCCACCGCTTGTCCTCTATCATCGCTCTCACCGGTGGTGGGTCGGGAGAAGGGTTTATTAGCCTTCCGGCTGTTAAGCCGTGGCCTTCTCAGGCTCGGTTTTTGATTTTTCCTCGATTATCCGTCTCATCCATGTTCCGCGCAGGAACCAGGCGAGGGCGACTATCGCGGCTATAAAGTTGCTCATTCCCATCCCAAAGAACACTCCCTTGCTCGTGAAGTCGAAGAGCTCCGCGAGAGGTATGGTGATTCCAAGGATTGTTATGGCTCCGATGTATCCAAAAGCGTAGCTGAGCGGAATCCTCAGCCCCCAGAGGCGGAATATGCCGAGGGCCATGCTCTTCTTGGTGTGGCCGGCGGAGCTGAAGGTTCTGTTGACGACTATGAAGATTCCGTTGAAGAACGGCACCGATATGAGGAAGTACTTGAGAACGACCTCGCTCTCCTTAATGACGGCGGGATCGTTGAGGAACACGCGGAATATCTCGACGCGGAAGACCCCGATTATCAGTATCGCAAGGCTCGCTATGGCGAAGTTTATGACCATCGTCCTCTCGGCTATCCTCTTGGCCCTTTCGTAGTTCTCCGCCCCGACGTTCTGGGCTATCATCGTTCCCATGGCCATGCTTATGCCGCGCGAAATGCTCGTGAGGAAGTTCACTAGCCTGGTGGTTATAACGTAGGCGGCGTAGGTGACATCGCCGAAGCCGAAGATTATCCTCGTGAGGATGACGAAGCCGAAGCTGTTCGCCGACTGTCCTATGCTGGACGGCAGGCCGACCTTGAATATCTTCTTGTAGAACTCGAAGTCAGGTTTGAGGCTCTCAAGGCTCAGGCTCAGTCCAACCCTGTCGGTGAACAGGAGGTAGAGCCCGATGAAGGCTCCCACGGAGTTGGCAAAAACCGTCGCTATTGCAGCCCCTGCAACGCCCAGCTCGGGGAAGCCCAGCCAGCCGAATATCAGTATCGGATCGAGGATTATGTTTATCGCCACCGTGAGGAGGGTTATCTTGACGGGTGTCTTCGTGTCTCCCGTCGCCCTTACGAGGGCCCCGAAGGCCATGAAGGTGAAGGAGAAGGGGATGCCGAGGAATATTATCGTCGCGTAGGTGAGCGAGTATGGATAGACGTTCTCGCTGACCTTCATGAAGTGCAGGGCGTACGGTAGGAGGAGCGTTCCGATTATGGCAGTTGCCGTTGCGAAGAACAGCATGAGCGAATAGAGTGCCCCGGCCGAGCGGTTGGCCTTCTTGTACTCCCCCGCCCCGATGTACTGCCCGACGAAGGCGAAGCCCGCCGTCGTGAAGCCCATGCCCAGCGCCATGAGGGTTCCGATTATCGGCCAGGTAACGCCGGGGGCCGAGAGCGCTTCCCTCCCGAGTTTGCCGAGCCAGAAGGTGTCCGTGATGTTGTAGACAACCTGGACTAGGTTGTTGACGATAAGCGGACCCGCCAGAACGAGGAGGGTTTTCTCTATGGGTCCTGTCAGTATCTCCTCGCGCATCCTCTGGATTTTCTCGCCCCTCATGTGCAATCAGACCGCAATCGAAACGGTGATATATAAAGCTACCCCTTCTCCTCTATGATGCGGCTCATCCAGCTCCCGGTCAGGAACCAGGCGAGCGCAACAACCGCGCCGAGAACGTTGCTCAAGCCCATCCCGAGCCACATTCCTGCGGTGTCTTTCACGAGGATTCCAAGGCCGTAGCTGAGGGGAAGCCTCAGCCCCCAGAGACGGAACATGCTCAGCACCATGCTCTTCTTGGTATGCCCGGAGCTCTGGAAGACGTTGTTCACCGCCGAGAAGATTCCGAAGAACGGCAGCGATGCGGAGAAGTACTTGACGACCTTCGCGCTCTCCGCTATTATCGCCGGATCCTTGATGAAGAAGCTGAATATCTCTACGCGGAAGAGGGCGAAAAGAAGCGTTCCGACGCTCAGGATGGCGAAGTTTATCGCCATCGTCTTCTCGGCTATGGTCTTGGCCCTCTCGTAGAGCTTCGCACCGACCGTCTGGCCGACCATCGTGCCCATGGCCATGCTTATGCCGTCAGAGAAGGCGAACATGAAGTTGGTGAGCCTGTTGGTTATGCTGTACGTTGCGAAGGCCACATCGGCCTCACCGAACTGGCCACCGAGGGTGAAGATTATCCTAGTGAGTATGACGAAGCCGAGGGCGGTAGTTGATGAACCAACACTCGAGGGTATGCCAACGCGGAAGATGCGCTTGTAGAAGGGCCAGTCCGGCTTCAGACCCTCAACCGTGAGGTGTATCCCGACCTTCCCCTTAAAGAGGAGGTATCCGCCAACGAGCGAGCCGAGGCTGTTGGAGAGCATCGTGGCGACGGCAGCACCGACGACCCCGAGCTCCGGAAAGCCCACCCAGCCGAAGATGAAGAACGGGTCCAGGACCAGGTTGAGAAGCACGGTGGCTATGTTTATCTTAACGGGAGTTTTGGTGTCGCCTATCGCTCTGAGGAGGAAGTTGAAGGCGAAGAGCGTGAAGGCGAAGGGTATCCCCGCGAAGATGACGCGGGTGTAGTCGAGTGCGTATGGGTAAACGGTCTCGCTCACGTTCATGAACTGGAGGAGGTAGGGAGCGGAGATGACGCCGAATATCCCAACGCCGATGGCGAAGAACATCATGAGGGAGTAGAGCGCTCCGGCGGCGCGGTTTGCCTTTTCGTACTCCCTTGCTCCGACGTACTGGCTGACGAAGGCGAAGCCCGCCGTTGCAAACCCCATGCCTATTGCCATGAAGAACCAGACGAGGGGCCACGCCGTTCCCGGGGCGGCTAATTCCTCCCTTCCGAGCTTTCCGAGCCAGTACGTGTCGGTGAGGTTGTAGAGAACCTGCACGAGCTGGTTTATGATTAAAGGATAGGCTAGCACTATGAGCGTTTTCACTATCGGTCCGCTGACGATCTGGTCGCGCATTGCCTCTACTTTGTCGCTCCTCATTGAGACGGCTATCGAAACGTGTGTATAAAAGGCTTATGGTGGATAAAAGAGCCAGCAACTATGGATACCTTCGCCCGAAAAACGCTGCTGAAGTCGTAATAGCGGTAGAAACGAAGAGAAAAGGGAAGAAAGCTCACTCGAAGAGAGCCTTCCTGGCGGCCTCAAGCCTGAGCCTGGCCTCTTCCCTGGCGACGGTCTTCCTGACGAGCTCGACGGCATCCGGGTTGGCGCTGACGCTGTCGATGCCGAGCCTGACGAGGAGCTTGACCATCTTCGGGTCGCTGCCGGCCTGGCCGCAGATGCTGGTCTCGACGCCGTACTTCTTGCAGGTCTTGATGACGTTCTCGATGAGCTTGAGCACTGCTGGGTGCTTCTCGTCGTAGAGCTTGAAGACCCTCTCATTGTCCCTGTCGATGGCGAGGGTGTACTGGGTGAGGTCGTTGGTACCGAAGCTGACGAAGTCGATGCCCTCCTTGATGAGGTCCTCGATGATGAGGGCACTCGCTGGGGTCTCGATCATGACACCCCACTCGACGTCCTTGTGCGGAACGAGGCCGACCTCAAGGGCGATCTCCTTGGCCTTCCTGATCTGCTCGGGGTGGCTGACGAGCGGGAGCATGACACCGATGTTGTCGTAGCCCTCGTCAACGAGCCTCTTGATGGCCTTGAACTCGGCCTTAAGGAGCTCCGGCTGGTCGAGACCGCGCCTGATTCCGCGCCAGCCGAGCATCGGGTTCCTCTCTTCGGGCTCCTCTTCTCCACCCGGAAGCTCGCGGAACTCGTTGGTCGGAGCGTCGAGGGTCCTGTACCAGACGCGCCTCGGGTAGAAGGCCTCGACGACGGTCCTGATGCCCTCCACGAGCTTCTCGACGAGCTCGTCCTCCTTGCCCTCCCTGATGAACTTGATCGGGTGGGCGCCTATGCCGAGGATCATGTGCTCGGCCCTGAGGAGACCGACACCGTCGGCGCCGGTGGCTGCAGCGCGCTCGGCAACCTCCGGCATGGAGACGTTGACCTTGACCTCGGTGGCGGTGACGAGCGGGGCACCGGCAACGACGACCTTGCCACCCTCGGCCTTCTCTTCCTCCTTCTTGACGAGGCTCTTGACTATGCCCTCGTAGACGACACCCCTGGTACCGTCGACGGTGACGAGCATACCGTCCTTGAGGACCTTGGTGGCCTCCTTGGTGCCGACGACGGCCGGGATGCCGAGCTCCCTACTAACGATAGCGGCGTGGCAGGTTCTTCCACCCTCGTCGGTGACGATAGCGGAAGCCCTCTTCATGGCCGGGACCATGTCCGGGTTGGTCATGGTGGTGACGAGAACGTCGCCCTCCTTGACCTTGTCGATCTCGCTGGCGTCGAAGATGATGACGACCTTACCGGCACCGATGCCCGGTGAGGCTCCGAGACCCTTGAGGAGAACCTTCATCTCCTCGGTCATCTTGGCCTCCTCGGTCTTGACCTCCTCCTTGAGGGTGGTGATCGGCCTGCTCTGGACGATGTAGAGCTTGCCGTCGTCCTTGTCGTAGGCCCACTCGATGTCCTGCGGCCAGCCGTAGTGCTCCTCGATCTTGGCACCGATCTTGGCGACCTCGATGATCTGCTCCTCGGTGAGAACCTGCTTCTCGACGTACTCCGGACCGAGGAAGTCGGCAACCTTGACGTAGACGGTGCCCTTACCGGTCTCCGGGTTGCGGACGACCATGACTTCCTTCTTGGCGATGTACTTCTCCTTTATCCTCCAGGTGCCCTTCTCGACGATGTACTCGTCCGGGGAAACGCTGCCGCTGACGACGGCCTCACCGAGGCCCCAGGCGGCGTTGATCATTATCTCGCTCCTGTCGTTGGTGACCGGGTTGGCGGTGAACATGACACCGCTGGTCTCGCTGTTGACCATCTTCTGGACGACGGCGCTGAGGTAAACCTTGCTGTGGTCGAAGCCCTGCTTGGCCCTGTAGAAGGTGGCCCTGGCAGTCCAGAGGCTGGCCCAGCACTTCTTGACCTTGTCTATGACGTCGTCAACGCCGTAAACGTCGAGGTAGGTCTCCTGCTGGCCGGCGAAGCTGGCCTCAGGAAGGTCCTCAGCGGTGGCAGAAGAGCGAACGGCAACGTAAACCGCGTCTTTGTTGAACCTCTGGGAGAGCTCCTTGTAAGCCTTCTCAATCTCCTCGGCGATCTCCGGGAGCATCGGAAGCTCAATTATCTTCTGTCTGATCTTGGCGGTGTTCTCCTGGAGCTGCTTGGAGTCATCGACGTTGGTCTCGGCGATGACGCCCATAATCCACTCCTGGAGGGTCTTACCATCCTCGAGCTTGACGTTCTCGACGAAGTACTTGTAGGCCTCGGCGGTGACACAGAAGCCGGGCGGAACCGGAATACCGGCGTTGGTCATTTCTCCAAGGTTGGCACCCTTTCCGCCAACAAGAGCGACGTCGCCCTTTCCGAGTTCCTCAAACCACTTTATAAATTTGTATTCGCTCATGCGAATCCCTCCACAATCGTTTACTGCGGGTGATATATCGAGGGTTCATATTTAAAATTAACTATCCAAGGCTGTTCTCTGGCGTACAGGAATGAAACAAAAGGCAAATGTGTCCATTGGGGGAATAAGGGTTCCCTAAAACTTTCTAACGTAAACAATAAAGTCCCCGTTTTGGAATTCCCTCGCAATCCTGTAGTTTCCGCTGGTCTCTATGTTAAGCGCAGGGTCCGATTTCATGCGGACTATGACGTCATAGCGGCCCTCAGAGATGCGCTCCCTCACCTGGGGGACGTCCATTATCACCTGAATGGTTGCGTTCGGATAGTAGAGGCCGGCCATTGTATACATTTTCTGCGAAACCAGCAGCCAGTCCGCGGGATAGTTCTCCGAGGCGTACTCAAAAACCTCCACGTAGATTGCCCCCTGCTCGTCCCAGTCGTCCTTGAGGGCCGAGGCGTCCCTGCAGATGGGCACCAGGAAGAGCACCAGGAGCAGAACGGCAACGTGCCTTTTGTATTCAACAGCTTTGGTGGCCTCTGAGAGTGCCTTCGAGATTCCCCACAGCCCGTGGGCAGCGAGGAGTGCCAGCACGGGTGATAGGAAGGTTATAAACCTCTCCTCCTTGTGGGTCACGGTCATTATGCCGAGCAGACCAACGAAGAGCCAGCTAATCAGGAGCCAACCCTCTTCGTCTTTCTTGAGCAGGATGAATCCTATTGCCGCCAGCAGGGCGATTACCCCGATGGTGTTGACGAGCATCCCGATGTAGTCAAAGGCCGATACAGGGGGTGCGTTGGTCACGTACTGGGTTGCAACGCTGAAGGGTTTGAAGGCTCCACCGTAGTGGAGGTGCCCCATGTACAGCCAGGGAAGGAGCGTTATCGCCAGCAGGGCGAAGCCGAGGGGATACTCCCTCTTCTTTGCCCATTCCCAGTGCTCGGTCAGGTACAGGTACGCCACCATAACCCCGATTATTGACAGACCGGTGTACCTGGTGAGTATCGCTATTCCCGCAACCACGAAAGACAGGTATATCCTCAGGGGAGCCTGATTTTTCTTGCCCGTGTAGAGGAGGTACACCGCGAGGGTGTAGAAGAAGGTGAACTCGCTGTGGACGAGCTCTCTGGTTCCCATCGCGAATGCCAGGGGGTTGAAGATGTACAGCGCGGCAGCCAGGGTGGCCTTAACGCTGTCATTCCACATCCTGACGGCGAAGAGGTACACGAGGCCGGCGGTCAGTGAGTAGAAGACCGCCGATACCAGTCGGGCGATTGTCACGTGGTGTTCCGGCGAGAAAAACCTGAAGAGCACGGCCAGGGTGTAGACGTAAACGGGCGGGCGGTACATCATGTAAGTTCCTTGGTACGTGTAGTTCGTTATCCCGTGGAGGAGGTTCCTGGCTATGTTGATGTAGAGCGCCCCGTCGTAGGTTATGGTCCTTGAGGGGAGCGTCATGACCGCAAGAACTAGTGTGAAGAGTGATATTCCCCCCGCCACCAACAACTCTCCCTTCCTTGAAGTCCCCGGCATGCTGACCCCCTTTACTCTTGTTGGTGTTACTATTTAAACATTTCGAGATTAAAAAAATCAGTCGAACTCCAGCAGGGGATGGTCACTGAGGAGCTCGTTCAGCATGTCAATGGCCCTCTCACTGCCGTAGGCGTAGCCGAAGTAGCGGTACATCGTGAGCACCGCGTCAAGTGGATGAACCTCCCTGTTGGGGTTGAAGGTATCCTCGATGAACCTGAGCGTCTTCTCCTCGGCGTCCGTGAGCCCGGCCACGTGATAGATGTAGACCATCTGAGCGTATGTCGCCCTGGAATACGCGTATTCGTATTTCTCGGCCTTGAGCTTTCCGCTCTCCTCCTGCTCCCCCGTCATCCACTGGGCGGCCTTCTTAACGGAGTCCAGAACGCTCTCGTTGCCAGTCAACTGATAGTACCTCGCGAGGCTCGATGCAACCGCTATGGTGGTGCCGAGGTTATCGTTCCAGCTTCCGTCTCCCTTCTGCTCCTTCAGCAGCTGGTCGACGATGTTCTTCTCCGTCGTGGAGTTCAGGATGCCAAGCTCCTTGTAAACGGGGAGCATGAGGGCGTTGGTCACCATTCCTCCGTGCTGGTCCTTGGGGGTCGTCATGAAGTAGTCCTCGCGTTCCCTGCTCTCCAGCAGCTTGAGCGACCTCTCCTTTCCGTCGAAGTTAACGTCCTTCAGGGGTTCGAGCGTGTATGAGGTATACAGCGTAAAGTCGTTGGGGGGGATGCCCCATGGGAACGCTCCGTTATCCATCTGCTTGTACGAAAGCCAGCGAAGGAGCCAGTCTCTTCTCGCTTTGAAGCTCTCATCGCCGGTCCTCTGGTAGAGGCGCGAGTACAGGTCAACCATCCACGCGTTGAGGTTGAAGTAAGCCTTGTACCTGCTGTCGAAGTCAGCGTAGTTATATCCGGTCCAGAACTTCTCCAGGAAGTTCACCAGCGGGGAGTAGTTGCCGGTGTAGTTCACCGGGAACGGCTGCTCCATCTTCAGAGTTGGCTCCGGAATGAAGCGGTATATTACCGAACCGCCGTTGCAGAACTCCAGCTTGAAGTGGGTGTCGTAGGGGGCGTACTCCATGAGGCCGTAGCGGATGAAGCCGTAGGAATAGCGCCTCCTGTCAACGAAGATGTAGCTCACGTTGTATTTTCTCATGAGGTAGTACGCCCACTCCCTCTGGTTCGAGCTGAACATCACGACGTGGTCGAAGTACGCCTGGGTGGCCTCCTGAACCGTTGGAGCCTCCCCGAAGAAGCCCTGGTAGACCTTCTTCCAGATGACGACGTCCTTTCTCTTCGTGTTGCCTATCAGCAGATACCCCATGTCCCACCAGACGAGTATCGTGGCGTTTTCCGGTGTGTTCTGGACTATCCACTCGTAGGCCTCTTTATCGCTCACCGTGGGAGCCTCAACGTATTTATAGGCCCCGTAAACGCCCTGGGCTAGGGGGGAGGCCAGGATCAACAGGATTACGAGCGAGGTGAGCCACTTCTTTCTTGATACTCCCTGTATCCACTCCGCACCGAAGCCCCTGACGCCCTCGAAGGCTTTTCTGAGCGTTGGCCCTATGGTAGGGAATATGACGTCGATGAGGTACTCGGCGGCCATTGCGGAGAGTGGTATGGCCGCGTAGGGGTCACGGAAGCGGAATGAGATTCCGCCGGCGAATATGAATGCCCATGCCCACAAAACAAAGCCGCGCCTTATGCTGTCGCGCCTGAAGTAGTACGGGCTCGCTATCGCCCCGAAAACGAGCTGGACAACTCCTATCCACTTGAAGTATCCGAGGAAGCTGACCTCGCTCCTCTGGAGCCTCAGGGCGAGCTCTCCCAGCGTGGAGTGTACGAAGGAAACCTGCGTGTAGGCGAGGAGCGCAATCACCGCAAGGGCCACGAAGTAGTGGAGATGCCGCTTTATGAAATCCCACCAGTACGAGACGAGCACGAGGAACGCGGCGAGGACGAAGAATATCCATCCCCTGTGGGTCACCATGTACAGGGCGAAGACGAGCGCCAGAGGGATTAGGTCCGGGATTCTCTTTGATTTGAGGAACCTTATCCCGAAGAGCATGCTGAGGGAGAAGAGGAACAGCCCCAGGTTCTCGGGTATGTACAGGCTCGTTCTGTAGATGAAGTTCGGGGCAAACGCCAGGAGGGTCACGGCGAGGAGTGCACGCTTTTTATCCTCCATGAGTTCCTTGAAAGCGAGATAAAAGCCAAAAACGGCCAGGGTGCCGTAGATCGCGGGGAGAACGAAGAACAGGTAGTCCGATGGGAAAATCTTATAGAACGCGGCTCCAATTATGTGGAACAGGGGAGGGTAGCTGTACGCCCGGAGGCCGAGCAGGGAGGGGATATCCTTCGATATGGAATCCAGACCGTAGTGGACGATTCTCAGGGTTATATCCTTGTGGAGGTATTCATCGTAAGTGGCAAGCAGGAGCGTCCTGTGGGGTATTAGCCTAACGATGAAGGACGCGATGAGAAGCAGCGGGAGGTAGAGGCTCTCCTTTTTCATTCCACGACACCCCTCAAGTTTTTAAGTTCTTTTCTTAACATTAATTGGTGGTAAAGTGAGGGGGTTAAAAATCTTTAGCCTTGCCTTCTTTTCGTACCTCGCACTTTCACTGTACGCCAACTATTTCGACGGGGAGCTCGCGGAGGTTATATACTCCCGCGGTTTGGAGCCTTCGATGCTCCTTCTGGGAACGGTCTATGCCGTTGCGTTCTTCTCGGTCTTTGCCCTGGGGTACGTTTCCAGAATAAAGCTCAGTCCGGCTTTCTTAGCGGTGCTCTTCCTGGTGCTTTCCTTTCATGACTTCCCCGTGATTCCGGCCCTGGCGGTTCTGGTTTTGATCGCTTACCGGCTCCGGATAAACCCCTTCCGGCTGTTTCCTCACATCTCCCTCATAGTTGCCCTCCTGATTCCGCTCAGCCTCTACATCGTAATCGGGGTTCCGTTCTTCGAGCGCGCCCTCAGGTACGAGCTCGTCGGTCCCCTGGTGCTGGCAGCCATTCTGGCCGTCATCGGAATAGCGTATTCCAAGGTTTCCCTTCGCTGGAAGACCTTTCTGGTTGCGGTTTATTCCATTCTGTTCTTCCTGGGAACGTTCCGCTCCTTGGTTCTTCTGGTGTACCTCGCCTACTTTCTGGTGGTCTACCTGGACTATCCGGAGCTCAGGAGATGGCTGGCTGCCCTCAGCACGGTTCCCCTCTTTCTAATACTCGGAATGAGCGGCGGATTAAACGCCGTTCTTGTCAGGATAGGGTTCACCTTCCTTGTTTTCCACAATCTAGTCCGCCTTTCGCTCCCGTGGGGCTTCTTCCACGGTGCGCTGCTCTTCAGCGATAACCCCCGTCACATTGTGGCCTCCATGTTCGGCGCGTCCACCAACTACACCTACTTCTTTTTCGGACAGCCCATAGCCGATTTTGGCATTCTAGGGATTTTGGAGGCATTTCTGCTTGGGACGTTCCTCTACAACAGCGAGCGGAGCAAAGAAAGCTTTGTGGTCGTGTTGTCTTTGATGCTGTACTCCCTTGATCCCGGTGTGGATGCGTTCGTGATGTTATTCATCGCGGGGACTCTGCTATTCTTAGCCTCCGAGCCGGATGTAACATAAAGGAAGGTCACTAATGTTCTAGAATAATCATCCAGGTTGTAATATGGCTGCTAAGGTTGGTTATACATCCCTGTGGTGCGAAACGTTTATATCGGTGCTCCATCCACAGTATAGGTGAACATTACAACCCGGAGGTGTCAGGATGAATCGGAAGGCTTTGAGTCTTTTGATTGTGGTAGTAATGTTGTTGGCAGTAGTTCCAGGGGCGTATTCTGGAGTTACGGCCACGAAATTCACTAAAAATTTGGGCAGTAACATAGATTCCATCCCTGAGAAAATATCAACAAATGTAGCAGTTAACAAGAAGTCCACAGCAATTATCCCCAAGTCTGTTATTGCGGAAATGGTGTACGCAAAGGCCATCGGAGAAAAATCTGTGCCATTGATTGTCCAATTAAAACCAGGATATACTCCCGAATTCCTTGAGAGTCTTGGTTTTATGATTAGAAAAGATTTCGGCCACTTTGGCTTGGTGGCAGTTTCAATATCGCCCAATGATATTGACTCATTGTACCAGGCAAGCAAGTACTTTGAGCATGTGTGGGTCAGCAGGACTTACAGGCTTGTTCCACCCACCCCACGTCCCAATTGGTTTGCAGGTAATGTCACTTTGAACCTGACTGAAGTCCAAGAACTCGCTGACATTAGCGCTGAGACCACAGGAGCAAAGGACATGTGGACTCTGGGATATGATGGAAAAAACGTTACTGTGGCTGTTATAGATACCGGTGTCGACCCAGGGCATCCGGACCTCCAATGGACAACAGATGGAAAGCCAAAGATAGTTGATTATGTCGATCTAAGCTACTGGGACGTAATTTCAGATAGGTACGGGTTACCGAACAAACCCGTCTCTGGATGGTTCAACACATCAACAGTAGTCAAAGCCCAAGATGGTACTGTTGTCTATGATGGGAGAACTTTTGAACTCCCTACTAATGCAATCTCAAAGAGCGGGGACTATCATATTGGACACGTAGAGGAATGGGGTGTTGAACTTGATGGAGACTTCGTCAATAACCCCAACCACTGCCCTTACACAAATGATCCCATCGATGAGGAGTGCTATTCAAACCACCATGATCCTTGGGCGGGGGCGATCCTTGTAGTTGACAACCAGACTGCAGGGGTCTATGACCTCGTATATGTTGACACAGATGACGATGGAAGTTTTGCAGATGAAAAGCCATTGAGGGTGTATAGGACTGCCCCAGGCCCAGACAACGTTGGTGCATGGATTTGGAATGAAACCCTAGGACAGAAGAAGGACTTTGTTGTATCAGACCTGGATTCTCACGGCAATTGGGTCATCCTGGGTTACGACATGGGCGATCACGGAACCCACGTTGCTGGCACCATAGCGGCAAACGGCTTCATTAAAGGCGTTGCCCCTGGCGCTCAGCTCATGGTGATAAAGGTCGGAACTGACTTCGGAGGGTATATCCCGACTGAATCCATTATCGATGCATTTCTTTATGCCGCGTTTGGTCCCGACGGAGAACCTAACACCGGAGATGAAGCTGACGCCGTCAGCATGAGCATTGGGTGGACACCGATATTCCAGGGGTGGCCGTATATCGAGGACGATGCAAATGTTCTTGACTATGTGGCAGAGCTTACGGGGATTCCCTTCTCAATCTCAGCTGGCAATGAGGGACCCGAAGTAAACTCCATTGGAAGTCCAGCAGACGCGTTCAATGCAATAGCCGTTGGCGCGTACATCGAGAAAGAACGCATGGATTGGCTCGATCAGCACATGTTCAACACGCCAGAGTATGGTGCGGAATTCTTCAGCGTCGCCTGCTCTGGATGTAACGTCACAGGAGATCCGATATCCGGATTTGGAATGGCCACCGATGCAGTTGTTGGCTTTAGCTCAAGAGGTCCAACGGACACTGGAATACTAAAACCGGAGATACTGGCTCCTGGTGATGCAATAATGTCCACCATGCCTCTTACAATGCTTGGAAGCTATAATCCGCAGGGATACTACAATGCCGAATCTACTATCGCTTACCAGTACATGCAGGGAACCAGTATGGCCGCTCCGCACGTTGGCGGTGCTCTGGCGATATTGATTGGAGCCTACAAAGCGAAATACGGTGTTAAGCCAACCGTGGATATGCTTAAGCTCTCCCTGGAACTTGGGGCAGATGACCTGGGAATGCCTTTTGCAGACCAAGGGTTTGGGGCCTTGAACATAACCAGCGCATGGAGCCTCCTTGACTCATTCAACGGGGAGGTCGTTAATGAGCCACTTGTGTACTCTGGATATTATGCTAGAAACATTGGTTACAAGAACTTGATCTTTGGAGACCCGGCACTTATTGACTTCGCAACTGACTGGGAGGATGGAACAATAAGTGACATCGGCCTTTCCTTCGCTCCGGACTATGACTTCCCATTCGGAGCGTTCTGGATAAAGAACAACGGAGACCAGAACATAACCCTTAAGTTTGCAGGAGCTTCTCCTGGTGCAGGAAATTCACGCTTGATTTTCTACGATCTATTGTTCTTTGACATGATGACAGGATACCGGGTGGACCCATACAACCTAACGGTACCTGCCCATGGTTTCCTCTGGCTTGGCTTCACCACGCCATATTATTGGGGAGACACCCTCCCACCGGGACTCAATGAGCTCATCCTTTACTGGGATGACCCAGATTCTCCGCTTCCAGTTGATGCCATAACTCCAATAAGCATAGTGGTTCCTGAGGACATAGGGAATGGAAATATTGTCAAAAGTGTCCATGTCAACAAAATGGACGTCCCACCAACCAGGATTTTCTTTGACATCCCGAAGGACGTGGATCTAGTCGGAATCACGATAAATCAGACGGCTGGCGGAGACTTGTGGACTGGTATATACTACCCGATAGCCAGTAGCTTCATTTATGACCGTTTCACGACTACAGGACCAGATTACCCATGCAACTGCACTTACAGCCCGAGTAATCCCACAAATTGCTCCAACTATGGAGGCCCATTTGAAGCTACTAGCATTAGCAAGGAGAGCGTGCTTAGTCCAGTATTAATGCCTGGAACGTGGGAAATCTTCCCGAGTACTTCAATGATAACTGCTTGGCCGCAGACTGGGTTCTTCCCAGTTTTAACGGATGTGGATGCGACATTCAACATTACTTACTATGGCATTACAGCCACTCCACCCGGTGGAGAGATACCAACAGTGGAGTACTCCAGTGGGGCTCAGAAGTTTAACTACACATTGGTTAACAGGTATTACAAGATCTATGGCAATGTTTCGGCAGTTGGTGTGGGACCATACAATGCAACTATCGAACAGATAAAGGAGGCAGACTTTGCATATCTGGACTTTACAGTCCCCGAAGGTGCTGTAAATGCCCACTTTGAAATCCAATACGTGAACGATTCAACGGCTGATCTTGATCTCTACGTAGTGGCACCGGACGGAACTCTGTATTCCTCGGCAACTGCTAGTGCCAATGAGGTAGTTGACATACCCAACCCAACGCCTGGAGTGTACCACGTAATGGTTTACTGGTGGGTTATGAACCCGGGAAGCATTGAAGTTCCAAAAGTTGCAAACTTCCAGATTGCTCAGTATGCAATAGTCCCCGGTACCCTCAGCACCGAGCAGAACACGATTAACTTGGACACCGGAGGAACCACCAACATAACCCTAATGCTTAATGCCACTGAAGACGTGTTGCCGGGACTTAACATTGGAAAGCTTATACTGACTCCGGATGTGCCATGGCTCGAGGGTACTGTTACAACAACAATACTCGTCAAAGTAGGTGGTTCATCATTCGCAGTGGGTCTCGAAAAGAACCAGCTTGAACTTGGAAAAGAAGCTCCCACAATAGTCGTTAGGGATGCCCTCACTGGAGTACCCGTACCCGGTGCCGAGATCTACATCAACGGGGAGTACTACGGACTTACTGATGAGAACGGAAAGCTTGAAGTTGACCTCGAGCCTGGAATGCTTAGCATTGGAGAGCACACAATTGACGTAACCGTCAAGAGGGAAGGATACGCCGAGCTCTCAAAAGAACTCGCATACACTGTTGTCGATATCGCTCCGGGCAGGGTACTTACTCCAAGCGACGTTGAACCATTCATCGCCATCGGTAGTGGCAGCGTAACCGATGTAAGCGTGGATACCACAACCATGACAATAACCGCAGACGGTCCGAGCGGGGATGTGGCTTACTTGGTGGTCACCTTGCCTGTGGACACCCAGTATATCACCGTTGCTGGAAGCCACGTGCTTAGCTACTACACCACCACTGGAGAGAACGCGGTTTACCTTGTCCTCAAAGTCAAGTACGCGTCCCCGGTGACGATAACCGTCGAGTACAAGACCTCGCGCTGGATCATCAGTACTTGGAACTACGTCTGGTACATGCTCTACTGGAGGTACGACCAGAAGTTCGACCCGCTCTACCAGAAGGCCGTCGAACTCGGCGTCGACAACGAGACCCTCCAGGAGGCCATGCAGTACAAGCAGCTTGCCGACCAGTACTATGAGGAGGCCAAGAAATACATCACTCCTGGCAGGGAGAACCTAGCCATCGCGGCACTACCTTACATTCGCAAGGCGTACCTCAACATCCGCAAAGCGTACAGCATACTGGAAGAGGCCATCAACGAGATTGAGGGCTCCGAGGGCTGATGCCCTCTCTTTTCTCTTGATTTTTCCCAACGCTTTTAAACCATCGGACGTTTCTTCATTCGGTGTCGCTCCATGATATACGTCAAAGTGTACAGGGTTCAGGGAGAGGTCCTTCTGGCTGCATGCGACGAGGAACTCCTGGGAAAGACATTCAGGGAGGGCGAACTGAAGCTTGAGGTGAAGGAGCGCTTCTACAAAGGCGAACTTGTCGAAGAGGACGCCCTCGGCTCGCTGCTCGAAGAGGCCACGATAGCAAACCTGACTGGAGAAAGGTGCGTCTCCAAGGCGATTGAACTTGGTTACGTGGATGAGGAGCGCATCCTGAGGATTGCAGGCGTTCCCCACGCTCAGATGGCAAAGCTCTTTCTGTGATTAGATTTTTAAACTCCCTTCCTCACTTCTCCCCGGTGAGATGAATGAGCGAGAGGTTCTGTTACAGATGCGGGATAAGCGAGAGCGAGGGAGGGCCGCTGATAGACGGCCTTTGTCAGGTCTGTTACCGAAAGGAGAACCCAGTTCTGCTCATTAAAGGCGAGATAAACACCGAACTCTGCCAGAACTGCGGGAGCTACAAGCGCAGGGGCGTTTGGGTCGATCCGAACAGCTACGACCTTGAGGAGCTGATATTCGAGGTTGCAGATAACGCCCTGCTGGAGACCATTGGAGACTCACTGGACGAGAGGGTGAGGGAGTTTGAGATAGTCCCCCTCGAGGAACTTGAGGAGACGGCGGAGCTTCCGGTTGGGAAGGCCCTTGTTGCCTTCCAGCCCGTTGATTGGCACATAGAGTACTTCCCGGCGATAATCACCTACGAGATCAGGGTCAAGGCGAGGATACATGAGCTTCAGAGGGAGCTTCACGACGAGACCAAGCACGTTACTGTCTACGTCCGGCAGACGGTCTGCCCCCGCTGCTCAAAGTTCTTAGGCGGTTACTTCGAGGCGATACTCCAGGTCCGCGCCGAGGACAGGCCACTAACCGATGAGGAGAGGAAGGCCATCGGAAAACTCGTCGAGGAGAAGGTGGACGAGATAATGCGCAAGGACAGGATGGGCTTCATCCAGGACACGATAGAGAAGGAAGAAGGCTTGGACTTCTACATGGGCTCCACGTCGAGCGCCAGGAAGCTGGCGCAGGCGATAAGGGAGCGCTTCGGGGGTACGATAAGCGAGGCCTACGAACTCGTTGGGGTTGACAGGCAGACGAGCAGGGAAGTGTACCGCACCAGCGTGAGCGTGAGGATCCCCAAGTTTCAGAAGGGAGACCTGGTAACGGACAGGCACGGCAACGTCTACGAGGTCGAGCGGGTTGACGGCAAGGGCATGAGCATGAGGAACCTGGCCACCCGCGAGAGCGAATACCGCGACTGGAAAACCGTTAAGCGCGAGGGCATAGATGTGGTCGAGGGCGAGAGGAGCGAGGCGATGGTGACGAGCATAACCCCGAGGGAGGTCCAGCTCATGGACATGGAGACCTACGAGACCTACGAACTAGAAAGGCCCTCCATGGAGCTCAAGGAAGGCGAGGTCTACCGCATGATAGAGGTCAAGGGCAGGAAGTACTTCCTCGGCAGGAAGGAATGACCCGTTTCTGTTCCACCAATCTTTTTAACCTTAGGTTTTGAACCTTTCCTGGTGATGCTCATGAGGAAGACGGTGGTTATCATAGGTGGTGGAGCGGCCGGAATGAGCGCGGCTTCACGTGTTAAGAGGCTCAAACCGGAGTGGGACGTCAAGGTCTTCGAGGCTACCGAGTGGGTCAGCCACGCTCCCTGTGGCGTGCCCTACGTTGTCGAGGGCATCTCGCCGAAGGAGAAGCTCATGCACTACCCGCCGGAGGTCTTCATTAAGAAGAGGGGCATAGACCTCCACATGAGGGCGGAGGTCCTTGAAGTCGCCCAGGGGGAGGTCAGGGTCAGGGAGCCCGATGGGGAGCACACCTACGGATGGGACTACCTCGTCTTCGCTAACGGCGCCTCGCCCAGGGTTCCGGCGGTTGAGGGAATCGACCTCCCGGGAGTCTTCACCGCGGACCTCCCGCCAGATGCCGTTGCCATAAGGGAGTACATGGAGAGGAACAGCGTTGAGAACGTTGTCATCATCGGCGGCGGGTACATAGGCGTTGAGATGGCCGAGGCCTTCGCGGCCCAGGGGAAGAACGTCACCCTCATAGAGAGGAACGAGAGGGTCATGGCCAAGGCCTTCGACAAGGAAGTCACCGACGTCCTTGAAGAGGAGATGAGGAAGAGGATAAACCTGAGAACGCAGGAGATAATCCTACGCATCGAGGGTGAGGAGAGGGTCGAGAGGGTCATCACCGACGCCGGTGAGTACAGGGCCGACATCGTGATACTGGCCACGGGGATAAGGCCTAACGTTGAGCTGGCCAGGGAGCTTGGCGTAAGAATGGGCGAGACCGGCGCTATATGGACGAACGAGAAAATGGAGACGAGCGTCGAAAACGTCTACGCTGCCGGAGACGTTGCCGAGACGAAGCACCTCATCACCGGCAGGAGGGTGTGGATACCCCTCGCTCCCGTCGGAAACAAGATGGGCTACGTTGCCGGAAGCAACATAGCCGGGAGGGAAGTGCACTTCCCGGGCGTCCTGGGAACGAGCGTGACCAAGTTCTTCGACGTTGAGATAGGCAAGACCGGCCTGACGGAGGCCGAAGCGATAAGGGAGGGCTACGACGTCAGGACTGCATTCATAAAAGCCGGCACGAGGCCGCATTATTATCCAGGTGCCAAGCCGATATGGCTGAAAGGAGTTGTGGACAACGAGACGAACAGACTCCTTGGAGTTCAGGCCGTCGGTGCGGAGATACTGTCGAGAATAGACACCGCGGCGGCCATGCTCACCGCGGGTTTCACGACCAGGGATGTCTTCTTCACGGATCTGGCGTACGCACCGCCCTTCGCTCCGGTCTGGGACCCGCTCATAGTCCTTGCCAGGGTTCTAAAGTTCTGACCCTTCTCACTTTTTCAGTAGGGCGATGCTGGTGCCCAGCAGGAGCAGTCCTGCTCCAAAAATTGGGACAAAGCCGACGGTGGAAGCGGCAAAGCCGCCGAGGGCGCTGCCCGTAATGTACCCCGCCGAGCTGACGACGTTGTAAGTCCCCATTGCGCTGCCCTTCTCCTTTTCTCCGGCTCTCTCGCTGACTATGGCGGTCGAGGATATTCCGATGAAGGCCCAGGAGTAGCCCGCCAGAATGTAGGAGGCAAAGGCCAGTGGAAGCAGCACCGGGGAGAGCAGGGTTCCGAGCACCATCGTGGCGAAGGCCCCGGCGCGGAGGAGCAGTCCCTTTCTCAGGACCCCTTCCTTCCCTCCTCCCATCGTGGCCCCGACGCGGGTATAGTTCATCGCCGAGACCGCGGAGTTGGCTATGAGTGCCAGGTACACAATCTCCCTCGTGTAGCCCTCACTCGTAAGGAGCACCGGCATCTGGGGGAAGTAGAGGCCCGCAGCTATCCAAAAGAGCAGGAAGGCTATGTAGAACCTCCTCAGACCCTCTGGAAGGCTGAAGTTGGTGTGTAGTATAAAGCTGGGGAAGTAGCGGGCCTTTTCGACGACGTAGTTGCCGAAGGCTTTGATGGCCCGCCTGTTGATGTATATCGGAGCCTCCCGTATCATCCGCTCCCCCATGAAGACCGAGGGCAGGCCCAGGATGGCGAAGGCTATGAACAGTTGGGGCATGGTCAGGAACCTCGACAGGCCAAAACCGAGAACCAGTCCGAGGACCCACCCCCAGCCGCTTATCTCGTTGAACTTGCCGATGGCGTGGTCCCAGCTGTGCTTCCTCACGCTCCTCAGCACGAGGGCTATGGGAACCGATAGGGTTGAGGCAAGGAAAAATGCGTATACCGTGTTTACCGCGATGAGCTGAGCCGGGGTCTTCACGAAGGCCATCGCTGTAAGGAAGAGCGGAACGCTGGCAAAGCCAAGGAGTATGAACGGCTTTCTCCGCAGTGTCCTGTCGCTCACCCTGCCCCAGAACAGCGCGCCGAGCATCGAGGCTAGGCTCGCGAGGGCGAAGGTCAATCCAACGGTTGAGGCGTTTCCCCCGAGTTCCAGGAGGTAGAGGCTCACCAGAGCGGAGCTTCCGCCGGTGGCCACCTTGAACGGCACGAAGGAGTAGAACCACCTAGGCATCTTGGGGATGTAGCGGTAGCGGTTTGCGACCGATGCGTTCCTCACCGCGACGGCAACTCTCTGGCTCATTTTTCTCACCTTGAGGCCTCCGGGAGGCCGGTTTGGTTTAAAAAGATTCGTGACGCAGGGCATACCGTAATGTTCAGAATGGTTCATTCAGTGGGCCCGGAATAAAGAAGGAAGAAGAAATCCTCATATTTCGAGGACGTATTTTCTGCTCTCGTCGGAGAAGCCCCTGAAGCAGCCGAGCTTTAGCTGAAGTATCGCCCTTTCAACCTTCACGACCTTCATCGAGGCCACGTGGGTTACCCTGGTGCCCCTGAGGAACTCCGGGAGAACCTGTCCCGTAGGGCCGGTCAGGAGGAAAATCCTGGCGTTCTTTGCCCTGTCGAGGAGCATGTCGAGGGTTCCGTTGATCATGCAGGAGGCGCTCGCCATAACTGCCTCAACCTCCGGCAGGAGCCAGTACTCCAGGGAATCGCTCAGCGTTTCCCTATCCCATAGCTTCGGGTTTCTCTCGAAGACGTAGAGGTCGAAGCCTCTCTCCCGCAGGGCCCTGACTATCGGCGGCATGTTTCCGATGACCGCTACCTTCTCGATGTCATCGTCGAGCAGTTCCACGGCGTCAATCCACTTTGCATCACTCAAGTCGATGTAGTACTGCGAAACCGCGTTTATCGCCGCCAGGCCTAGGGACCTCTCGATGAGGTTGAGGCTATCGGCCCTTTCAATGAACGCCTCCAGAGTGGGCTCCTCGATGGAGTTGTCGAATCTCCCTATCTCCTCGGGGAGGGTCATGGCAACGCCGAGGGCTTTTCCCCTCTTCCCCTCAATCAGCACGTAGGTGTAGGGCAGGCCAAAGGAGAAGTCCAGAACTTTGAGCTCCTCATCGATGAGCCTCAGGGCCTTTTTCTTGAATTTGGTCAGCAGCATGCGAACACCTCACTCCCCAGCTTTGGTTACCCTGTTACCCCTTCTTTCTTTCTGATTTTGAACCTTCCGTTTGGGCAAACCTTATACGCTTTTAGGTTAACCTAATTCTGGTGGTGACATGATAGCCTTCGGTCCGGTTCCATCGAGGAGGCTCGGCAAGAGTCTTGGGATAAACAACATACCCGACAAGGTCTGCTCCTACGCCTGCGTCTACTGCCAGATAGGCAGAACCCTGAGGATGGAGGTTGAGAGGAGAGCTTTCTACGAGCCGGAACTGATCTTCGAGGAGGTTTCACGGAAGGTAGAGGAAGCCGAAGCGGCCGGGGAGAAAATAGACTACATCACCTTCGTTCCCGACGGGGAGCCGACGCTCGACGTTAACCTGTCCAGAGAGGTGGAGATGTTGAAAACCCTCGGGATACCCCTTGCGATACTCACGAACTCCTCGCTGATATGGCGGGAGGACGTCAGGGAGGAGCTTTTTGAGTTCGACTTCGTCTCCCTGAAGGTCGACGCTGTGAGCGAATCCCTATGGCGCAGGGTGGACAGACCCCACAGGAGCCTCTCGCTTGAGAAAATCCTCGACGGCATGCTGACCTTCGCGGACGGCTTCGGAGGGAAGCTCGTTACCGAGACCATGCTGATAAACGTTGACTACGATGGAGAACTTGAGAAAATTGCAGACTTTCTGGCGGAGCTCGGGCCGGACAAGGCGTACATAGGAATCCCCACGAGGCCTCCTGCCGAGCCGTGGGTCGAACCTGCGAGCGAGGAGACGATACACCTCGCCTACCAGCTGTTCTCGGAGAGGCTCGGTGGGGACCGGGTCGAATACCTCATAGGCTACGAGGGGAACGCCTTTGCCTCAACAGGGAACGTCGAGGAAGACCTGCTGAGCATAACCGCCGTGCACCCGATGAGGGAAGAAGCCGTGAGGGAGCTCCTGAGAAAAGCAGGGGCCGACTGGGACGTGGTGGAGAGACTCCTCAGGGACGGAAAGTTAATAGAACTCGAGTACGGGGGAAGGCGCTTCTACATGCGCGCTCTTCCGAGCAGGAGAAAACCTTAATTATTCGGGAAACTAGTTTACCGGGGAGAGCCATGTGCGAGTACACCTACGAGAACGGGCAGAGGTGCAGGTTGAAGCCCATCGAGGGCTCCGCCTACTGTCCCCTCCACATCCCCTACGACGAGGGCGAGAGGCTTTTGGGGGATGAGATAAAGAGGGTAAAGGAGGAGGCTTTTCTCAAGAGGCTCAGGGCAGGGCAGACCTATTTTGAGGGCGTTTATCTCTACGACGTCAAAATAAGCGATTTCAAAGCCGAGAAGCCGATAGTCTTTAAAAACTCTCAGATCAGGACGATACTCTTCGACGGCGTTAACGTGCCGGGTGTAACCTTCTACAACTCCACGGTGGGTCGACTGGTCGTCTTTGAGAGCGAGCTTGGAACGTTCACAGTTCACGGCTCCCACGTTTTCGGCCTGAACCTGCTCCGCGTTGGGTTCTCCAACTCGGTCTACATCAGAAATTCGAGCGTTCGCTACGTCATGATAAACTCGACCGAGTATACCGGCAGGGGAGAGGAGGGCGAGAAGGAGTACGGGGAGCGCAGAACCGCGACCGGGAGGATAGAGCTGAGCGACCTGAGTGAAGTCCGCAGGATTGGAATAAACGTCCGCTATCCCCTCCTGCGAAAAATCCTTGAGGAACATGGGGTAAAGCCATCCGAATCGCGCGAGAGGGCCGTCAAGGCCACCGCCCTCGTTCTCCGGGACATAGGCTTCGACCAGTCGGCGCGCTTCAAGAGGCAGGTCAGGCTCAGCATAAGGCGGTTCCACGGCAACCTCGTGCTCGAGAACCTCAACGTCTTCGGCCACGCCGAAATCCTTGGAAGCTGGCTCAGGAATCCCGAGTTCGTGCACACCAGGGTCATGGGCAACCTGATATTCCGGAAGGTGTCTTTCCACGGCGACTTCGCCTGGAACTCCACGGTTCTGCCCAACATCCCGGTGGAACTCAACGTCGAGGGCTTCGTTGAGGTCGAGGACTGCAAGTTCAACAGCCACCGCGCTGCCGAGGTGCTCTACCGCCTCGCCAGGATAAGCTGGGAGCGGAACGGGGACTTCGAGAGGGCCGACCGCTACTACTACCTGGAGATGGTGGCCAAGAGGAACTCCCGGCTGAGCGGCAGGAGGAAGGGGATTAAGCGGCTCTTCATGAGGATGGAGTCCGCCTTCGAGTGGCTCTTCGCGGATTTGACCTGCAAGTACGGCACCGACTGGAAGAGGCCCATACTCATATGGCTCGGCGCGGTCAACGTCTTCTTCCCAATCCTGTTCTTCCTGACGCGGAGCGTCGAAGGCATCTCCGGAGCTATGAGCTTCCTCGACTACGAGTACTTCAGCGTTGTCACCGCGACGACCCTGGGATACGGTGACTATCACCCCGTTGGGGTTGGGAGGGTTATAGCCTCGGTCGAGGCCCTGTTTGGCATGTTCATGTGGGCGGTCTTCCTGACGGTGTTCGCGAGGAAGTACATGAGGTGATGGCATGCGCGTTGGACTGATAATCAACCCCATAGCTGGAATGGGCGGTAAGGTGGCCCTGAAGGGCACGGACGGCGTTGTTGAGGAGGCCATAAATAGGGGTGCAAGGCCCATCGCGGCCGACGTTGCGAGACTTTTCCTCCACGAGCTGAGCAACTACGCGGAGGGAAAGGATATCGAGTTCTTAACCGGCCCCAATGGTTTGGGGGAAGAGGTTCTGGCGGAGTTCGACTTCCCCTACGAGGTCACCAGACACAGGGATGTACGCTACCGCGAGGTCCTCGGCGTTAGGATTCCGGATACGGATAGCGACGACACGAAGGAACTCGTGAAGAGAATGCTCGGCAGGGTTGAGTTGATAGTCTTCGCCGGCGGCGACGGAACCGCGAGGGACGTTTTCAGCGTCGCCGGGAGAGAGGTTCCGATACTCGGTGTTCCAACGGGCGTTAAGATGTTCTCCGGGGTCTTCGCGGCATCCCCCGAGGACGCGGCGAGGCTCGTAGTCGAGTTCCTCAACGGGAACGCCAAGCTTGTAGAGCGGGATGTCATGGACTTGGATGAGAACGCCTTCAGGCACGACGAGGTGAGGCCGAAGCACTACGGGAAGGCACTGACTCCCTATGCCGAGCTCCTCCTTCAGGGTGCGAAGGAGCCTACGAAGACGGACGAGGCCGAGGATGTGGATGCCATAATAGAGGCCCTGGCCGAGGAGCTTGAGGATGGGATATATTTCCTCGGCGCTGGCTCGACGGTCAAGAAGCTCAAAGACCTGCTGGGAATAAACGGAACGCTCCTAGGCGTTGACATCGTTGAGATTAAAAACGGCGAGGCCAGACTCCTCGTCAAAGATGCCGCGGAGAAAGACCTGCTGAGGTTCGCGGGAGAGAACACCAGAATCGTTGTAACGATAATCGGGGGCCTTGGATTCCTCTTCGGCAGGGGAAACCAGCAGTTCTCGGCAGAGGTTCTGCGGAGGATTCCCAAGGAGAACATAATCGTTGTGGCGACGCCTTCCAAGCTCAGGAACGGCTTTGTTAGGGTTTACACCGGCGACAGGGAGGTTGACGACAAACTGCGCGGCTACATCCGCGTCCGCGTCAGCCCCTGGATGGAGAGGATGGTGAAGGTCGTTTAGGCGGGCGAACCAGAAGCCGTTTATAGAACCTTTCCCTATTCTCAATCGGTGAACCGTATGAAGTACAGCCGTATAGCGGTTAGGCTCTTTGAGAGGGAGGGGGAGGACACATTCTACGACCCCGTTTACCACGGTAGGACTCTCAAGGTCTTTGGAATGGACGAATGGCCGGGAAAGGCCCTGAAGTACTTGGCGGACAGGTACAGGGAGATTGACTACGGGGTAGTTATCTTCGACACGGAGGGCGACTTCCCGGAGGAGGGGTTTGACACCATCATCAGGGTGAAGGACGGCCAGGGAACTGGCCTCGACCCAATAGCCCTCGCGAGGGAGGGCCTTCTCGACGGCTACACCGCGGCGACGATAGTCCAGACCGTTTACGGGCTCGACAGAACCCTGACGGACAGGCTCTACGCCGACTTCCTTGCCGGAAAGGTGAAGAGCGTTCCCGAGGCCATGAAGTCGGACGGAAAATACGCCGAGGTTATCCAGGAGAGCTACACGCCTCTGGACGAGGCCTTCTACTCAGGGAAACCGCCGAAGTTCGGGAAGAACATCCTGGTGGAGCTGGGTGAGACCTACAGCATAACCATAGCGGGCATAGCTTTTCTGGTTGTGGGTGCGGTGGTTAGACACAGGAGGAACACCATGATAGGCGTCAACGATGCCGCCGTCCTGGCATACACCACAGCGGGCGGTGCTGCCATACCTCTGATAACGAGGCCCATTCGGGCGAGGGTGACGGTTCTCGCGACGCAGTACGCGATAGACTCGATAATGAACCTGGCCGGCCCGAGCCTGGTCCTCTACCACGACCCAGATACCCAGAGCGTCATCTACGAGACGAACGGCGTTCCACCGGGCCCAATGAGGAAGCACGTCCACAAGGGGGAGGCGGCCTTCATCTACCGCACCCCGGAGACGATAAACGTGGAGTGGGGTGAGCTGCCCCTCTGATTTACATTTTCCCGAACGACAGCCGTTCAAAAGGAAAAAGAATAGGGGATCACCTCAGGCTCCTCACCAGCTCCTCCATGACGCTTAGGAACTTCTCGACCTCTTCCACGCTGTTGTAGACGTGGAATGAGGCCCTCACGGTGCCGTTTATCCCGAGCTTCTTCATCACGGGTAAAGCGCAGTGATGGCCGCTCCTCACCATGATGCCGTGCTCGTCAAGTATAGCCGCGACGTCGTGGGGATGGAGCGGTGGAACGTTGAAGCTGACGACACCGGCGTGCTTCTTCAGGTTCCTCGGCCCGTACCAGGGCACTTCGAGCTCGTCGAGTCCCTCGGTTATGCGCTTGACGAGCTTGTGCTCCTGTTTCTCGATTCTGTCTATCCCGATTTTCTCGATGTACCTTATCCCTGCGGCGAGGCCTATCGCACCGCCTATGTTGGGAGTTCCAGCCTCGAACCTCTCGGGCGGCTCGGTCAGCTTGTAGTCCTCCAGCTCGACGTCCTCTATCGTCCCCCCGCCTATCAGCGGCGGCTCGAAGGCCTCAAAGAACTCCTCGTTGATGTAGAGAACGCCTATCCCGGTCGGCCCCATCGGCCCCTTGTGGCCCGAGAACCCCAAGAAGTCCGCGTGGAGCCTCTTCACGTCTACCTCCATGTGACCGGCGCTCTGGGCGGCATCGACGACGAATATCGCCCCCGCTTCCTTCGCCATCTTTCCGAGTTCCTCGACCTCGTGGATAACTCCGAGGGCGTTGGAGACGTGCTGAACGGCCACCAGCTTCGCGTCTCTAATCTTCCTCTCTGCATCGCTCAGGTCGAGGTTGCCCTCGTCGTCACCCTCTATGAACTCGAGCCTCAGCCCCAGCTTTTTGGCCAGCCTCTGCCATGGGAGCAAATCCGAGTGGTGCTCGTAGGGCGTCGTCACTATCTTGTCGCCGGGCTTGAAGAGGTGCTCAAGGCCGAGAGCAACTAAATTGAGGCTCTCGCTCGTGTTCTTGGTGAAGACTATCTCCTCAAACTTGGCGTTGAGAAAATCCGCCGTCACCTTCCTGCTCTCCTCGTACTTGTGGGTCGCCATCTGGGAGAGCCTGTGAATGCCGCGGTGAACGTTGGCGCGGTACTTGAGGTAGTACTCGTCCATTGCCTCTATAACCGGCCTCGGCGTGAGCGAAGTGGCTGTGTTGTCAAAGTATATTACCTCCTCGGTCAGCGGAATGTCCTTCCTAACGTCCTCTGGAATCCTCATGAAACCACCTCCAGAACTCCAGCGCAGTCGTAGATTATTCGAGCGAGCTCCTCACCCTTCTTTGAGTCCTCAAGGAGCTTGATTATTATCTTGCCGCTCGGATAGACGCTCGTTTCGTAGCCCTCCATTTCGAGAATGAGCATCATCCCCGGCAGGAGCTTCTTCACGGTGTAACCCTTCTCCTTCAGGCACTGGGCGGTTCTCGTGAGGTCAACTTTCACCTTCCTGTCCCACGAGTAGCCGCTTATGACGACTCCCTTCATCGTTACGCAGGGCTTTGCGATTATCATCTCCCCCACCGGTCAAAATTGGAAAAAGAGCCTTATACGGCTTTCCCAAACCGAAGGTTAAGGACAAAAGTGGGAATCGTGAAAAGGGGCTCAGCAGACCCTCGGAACCGGGTCTCCAGCCGGCGGCTCAAGGAAGCGCTTTCCGCCTATGCCCGTCTCCACGAGAACCTTGCCCCGGTAGTCCTCTATGACGTCGCCGATTATCGCCGCGTTCTTCCCCTTTTCGGTGCTCCTCATAGCTTCCAGCGCTTCCTCCGCGTGCTCTCGTGGAACGATCATGACCACTTTGCCCTCGTTGGCGACATCGAAGGGGTTTATGCCCAGCATATCGCTCGCTGCTCTTACTTCCGGCCTCACGGGCACGTCGGCCTCCCTTATGAGTATCCCGACATTGGCCTTCCTCGCCATCTCGTTGAGGGCGTTGCTTAGGCCGCCCCTCGTGGGGTCCTTCATGGCGTGTATGTTCTCCCAGCCTATCGCTTTAGCCACCGCCTCGACGACCTCCCATATAGGGGCAACGTCGCTCTCGAGCTCGGTCTCGAAGGCTATACCTTCACGGTGGCTCATCAACGCTATCCCGTGGTCTCCGACAGTCCCGCTGACGAGAACAACGTCGCCAACTTCCGCTCCGGCGTCGCTTACAGGCCTCTCCGCGATTCCAATTCCTGCCGTTATGACGAAGATGCCTATACCGTCCTCAACAACCTTGGTATCGCCGGTGACGATGGGAACCGGCACCTCTTTGGCAGTCTCGTCCATCGAGCGGAGGATTCTCTTCAGTTCCTCACCGTCGAAACCCTCGCCAATTATCATGGAGTTGGCTAATGCTAAAGGCTTGGCTCCCATAACGGCCAGGTCGTTCACCGTCCCGCTGATGGCCAGGCGCCCTATGTCTCCACCCGGGAAGAAGAGTGGCTTGACCGTGTGGCCGTCTATCGTGAACACAAGGTGCTTATCGCCGAGGGGTATCGCCGCCCCATCGTCGAGGGCATCCAATCCGATTCCACCGGCAGATTTCAGGCTCAGGCTCTTCAGTACGACGTCCCTTAGGAGCTCCTCCATTATCTCTCCGCCTGCCCCGTGTTCGAGCTTTATCTTCATGTTTCTCCCTCCGGATAACCGTGCAGCAAACCTGAATTTAACCTTTCCTCACAGCATCAGGTCCTCCTTCGTGAGGTATCCCTCGAGGTACAGGCCGCCGAGGAAGGCCTGACCGACGTTTATCCCGTTGTCGCCGCGCGGAACTTCGTGGGTCGTGTGGAACTTCAGGCCGGCAGCCTCGACTATCTTCCTGGCGGTCTTTACTATGAGTTCGTTGAAGGCGACGCCGCCGCTTATTCCAACGTTCTTAACCCCGAACTCCCTCGCCCTATCTATCGCCGTCTCCGCGAAAACCCGCCCGAGGGCGAGGTGGGCCGAGTAGGCTATGTCCGCCGGACTGGCTGTGTCAATGACGTCGAGTGCCTGTGCGAAGAGCTCCTCCACCCTTATCAGCTCTCCGTCAACAGGGACTTCGAACTTCAGGTCGTTCTTCCCGCGCATCGCGAAGCTCTCCAGCTTCATTGCCGGCTCGCCCTCGTAGTGCCTTCTGTACGCCACGTTGAGGAGAACCGAGATGGCGTCGAGAACCCTGCCGGTTGAGGAGGCGTAGCCTGTGTTAACTTCCTTCGCCAGCTGAGTCAGCACGACGTTGAACTCCACCCTCCCGTAGCGGAGGCTCTCGATGGCCTTCGGACAGCACCTCTCGATGATTCCTTCGAGCTCCTCGACGCCGTAGACCTTGCTCAGGATACCCATCAGGGCCCTCAGCGGGTAATAGCTGGCCAAATCTCCGCCCGGGAGCGGGTAGTAATCTATGTGAGCTAGCCTCTCGACGTCCTCGTAGCTCAGGTATATCACCTCGCCGCCCCAGGTGTGGCCGTCCGTCCCGTAGCCGACGCCGTCAACGGCTATGCCTATCATCTCGTCCAGCTTCCTCTCAGCTAAAACGCTCGCTATGTGTGCGTAGTGGTGCTGCACCTGGAGGAACTCCACGTTTAGCTCGTTGGCCATCTCCATGGCGAGCTTTGTCGTGTTGTAGCTTGGATGGAGATCTGCAACGATGAGGTCGAACTCGTTCACCCGGAGGATTCTCTTGAAGTGTTCTATGGCCTCCTCCATGAACTCGAGGACTTCGACCTTTGAGGTGTTCCCGATGTACTGGCTGGGGTAGACTTTCCCGTTTTTGGCGACGCCAAAGGCGTTGAGAAGCTCCGCCCCGACGGCCAGGCCGCGGTAGTTGAAGGGTATCTCTATTGGCAGAGGCACGAAGCCGCGGGAGCGCCTTATCACCGCCCTCCTCCCGTTGACGAACCTGATGACGCTATCGTCGGCCCTGTTGAGTATCTTCCTGTTGTGGAGGAGGAAGTAATCGGCGACATCCTTTAACTCCTCGAAGGCCCGGTCGTTGTCCTTGACCATGGGCATTCCCGGGTAGTTCGCGGATGTCATGACGTAAACCTTGCTCTTGCTCCAGTGGAAGAGTATGTAATGCGTTCCCGCGTAGGGCAGCATGACGCCTATGGTATGAAGCCCCGGTGCGAGGTTCTCGGGAAGCGGGAATGGCTCCTTCTTGCGGAGGGTTATTATCGGCCTCCTGTATGAAGTCAGCTCCTCGAGTTCTTCTCTGCTTAGGAAGGCGAACTCCTCCACCGTCTCGACGTCCTTCGCCATTATGGCGAAGGGCTTCTGGGGCCTGTGGGTTCTCCGTCTCAGCTCTGCAACCGCTTCTTCGTTGGTTGCGTCGCAGGCGAGGTGTATCCCTCCTATTCCCTTGATGGCGACGATGTAGCCCTTGTCTATGAGTTCGGCCGCCCTCTTCAGCGGGTCCCCTATGATCTCCTCTCCATCGCTCGTGTAGAGCCGGTAGCTCGGTCCGCAGACCGGACAGCAGACGGGTTCGGCGTGATACCTCCTGTTGAGCGGGTCTCTGTACTCGCTCTCGCAGTAGTCGCACATCGGGAACTCTCTCATCGTGGTGTTGATTCTATCGTAGGGTAAATCCTCGATGATTGTAAACCTGGGCCCGCAGTTGGTGCAGACGATGAAGGGGTACATGTACCGCTTGTCCGTCGGGTCAAAGAGCTCCCTCAGGCAGTCGTCGCATATCGCTATGTCGGGTGGGATTATCGAGTCCCCGCCTTCCCCGCCCTGGGAACTCTTCTCGATGTAGAAGCGGTCAAAGCCCTGGGGAGGGAGCTCCTTCTTCCTTATCATCTCTATCCGCGCGAGTGGGGGAAGCTTCTCCCTGAGGTCTCGCAGAAAAGCCGCTATATCCTCCTCCCTGCCCTCGACTACTATCTCAACCCCCGCATCGCCGAGGTTCTTGACGTAGCCCCGCAGGTTGTTTTCGTGGGCGATTCTGTAGACGAAGGGCCGAAATCCGACGGCCTGAACGATGCCCTGAACGTGAAGTCGGTAAGCCTTCATTCCTCTCACCGGTTTCTTCTTCGTAATCCGGGCCTTTATAGGTTTCTAAAACCAAAAGTTAAAAACCGGGGAGGAGTTTTCAACCTTTGGTGTCAAAACAAAGCTCCGTATTTGTAGAAGATGCTGCAGGTTCCTTCGTAGGAGACCATGCACGGCCCTATTGGACTCCGCGGCGTGCAGGTCTTGCCGAAGTGTGGGCACTGCGGAGGCAGCGCCAGACCGCGAAGGATTGCGCCGCAGATGCAGCCCTTCTCGAGGTCCGGGAGTTCGGGAACCTCTGGATCATAGTACGTCCTTATCTCCAGCTCCCTCCACTCCTTCCTCAGCTCAAGCCCGCTTTCGGGTATGGTTCCGAGGGCGCGCCACTTGGCATCCGTAACCTCGAAGAACTTCTCGATGAGCCTCTGAGCCGTTACGTTGCCCTCGTACCTGACGGCGCGGGTGTACTCGTTGAGTATCTTCACCTCGCCGTTCTTGACCATCCGTACGAGGAGCAGAATTGCCATCAGCATGTCCACCGGCTCGAAGCCCGCTATGACCTGCGGTATGCCGTAGTCGGTCGTTATGTACTCCCAGCCTTTAACGCCTATTATCGTTGAGACGTGACCCGGGTCTATGAGCCCGTGGAAGCGCGTTCCGGCCTTCACGAGGGCCTCAACGGCCGGAGGAGTCAGGCGGTGGACGGAGTATATCTTGAAGTTCTCGAGGCCTTCTTCAACGACGGCGTTGAGCATTCCGGCCGCGGGGGCGGTGGTGGTCTCGAAGCCGGGGCTGAAGTGAACGACGGTTCTCTCCGGGTTCTCCTTGGCTATCTTGTAGGTGTCGAATATGGAGTAAACCACTCTCACGTCGTAGCCCTCGCCCCTCAAATCCGCGAAGCTCCCGAGGGGAGTGGGGATTTTGTACATGTCGCCGAAGGTGGTCAGGATTATCCTGTCCCCCTCAGCGTAGGCCTCCTTCATAATCTCGCGCATCTTGACGATGTCCTCGACGGGGGTTATACAGACCGGACAGCCCGGCCCGCTGACTATCTTGACGTTCTCCGGCAGGAGGGAGCGTATCCCGGAGCGGGTTACGGTATCCTCGTGCGTTCCGCAGACGTGCATGAAGCGGAGCTCATCGAGGCCCTTTGCCTCCTCGCGTATCTTCCTCACGACCTTCTGAGCCAGTTCTCTGTCCTTGAAGGCGTTCAGGACGTCGGTCACGTTCATCCCTCCAGCGCCCGCTCGACCTCTGCCCACGCCTCGAGTATCTCCAGCGCCCTCTCCTCGTCGAGCCTCTCTATTGCGAAGCCCGTGTGGACTATGACGTAGTCCCCGACCCCGACCTCTGGGAGCAGATCGAGGCGAACTTCCCTTCTCACGCCTCCAAAGTCTACAACCGCGGTTTTTCCTGTGATTTCGATTATCCTTCCCGGAATCGCTAGGCACATTTTCTCTCACCTGTGATTAGTTCTCACAGGCCTTTTTAGGGATTTTTTAAACCTCTGGTTTTCAACCGTCAACCCTAAAAGCCCGGAATCCAACGGATATTATGCTCGGTGCGGTTCTCGCGGGGGGCAGGAGTAAGCGCTTCGGGGGCGACAAGCTTCTCTTCAGGATAGGTGGAAGGCCGCTCATTTCGTACGCCATCGAGAGAATTGAGTCGGCGTTGCTTATCGAGGAGGTCGTTATCGTGGCATCTGCCGACAACGCCGGGAGGCTCAGAAGCCTCGGCTACGAGGTGGTGGTTGACGAACTCTCCATCGGACCCATAGGCGGGGTTTATACTGCATTGGGCCTCGGTGATGCGTTCGTCGTCGCGGGGGACATGCCGCTCATAGTCCCGGAGTTCGTTGACCTCATGATCCAGAAATTCCGGGGGAGCGAAAAGCTAGCCTGCGTCCCCCGCTGGGCCAATGGATACCTCGAGCCCCTCCATGCGGCCTACTCAAAGGCGTTCCGCAGGGTCCTTGAGGAGAGAATACGCAGCGGGGACTACTCGCTGAACGGTGCGATACGCTCCGCCGATGTGTGCTACCTGAATGTGGAGAAGCTGCCGTCCCTCTGGAAGGAAGGCTTCTTCAACGTTAACCGGCGGAGTGACCTCAGAAAACTTCTCGAAAGGAAGTCAGAGTGACTTTGCGAGTATGAGAACCTCGTCCAGGGGCGTTATGCTGAACTCCAGACTGCCGCTTACCAGTTCCCTGCTGAGGCTCGTCCTGAGGGTTTTGAAGCCCCTGCTCCTCGCGAGGGCTACGAGCTCTCTCAAGCCATCCAGGCCGTTCTCTCCCCAGAAATACGCCGTTGCGGTTTTTCTGTCGAAGAAGCTCCCTTCGAGCACGAAGAAGCCGCCCTCGATCCTCCCGCTCTCGAAGTGAACCCTCCCGTCCACGTCGGCGACCCTGTCAACGAACTCTGAGAACCAGTGGTTGTAGGAGCTCTGAAACTGCCCCAGGCTGAGGGGCAGTCCCCTCAGGTCGTTCCAGTCGGGGGTTAGTTCGGCAACCTTTGGAGCTCCCCTCCCGGCGTCCGTTGAGATGTCTGCGATAACCCCGTGGTAGACCGTTCTGTCGAATCCAAGCTTTCTGTAGAACCCGAGGGCCTTCTTCTCGGGGGTCACCGTGAGGAGGTCGCAACCCTCCCTCTCGGCCAGCTCCACCACGCGCTCCAGCAGGGCCCTTCCGACGCCCTTCCCCTGATACCACCGCGCCACCTCGATGACGCTGAGGTGTGCGGTTTTTACGAGCTCCCCGTCCCAGACCTCATCGCTTATGAAGACCTCGGCCTCTCCAGCTATCTTTCCATCCAGCTCAGCCACGAGCGCTATTCCCCCGGCGAGTTTGAGGTTGTTCAGGTGGATTGCGCAGGTCTCCTCCAGACCCCAGGGGCCGACTTGGAGGTAGGTCTCGTAGGGCGAGTCCTTCCAGGGCGAGTTGGAGAGGTATATGCCAACTATCCTCTGGCAGTCCCAGATGGTGGCTTCCCTAACCCTCAGTTTCATTGAGAACACCGGCCATGGATTCTGCGAGGGCCTCGGCCCTTTCAACCACAACCTCGCTCGGCTCCTGGAAGAGGCCCAGGACGGCCGGCTGGCAGCCGAGGAGAACGAACTCCGCGTTGAGGCGCGTCTTCAGGTATCCTACCAGAACCTTGAGCGGCAGGCTGTGGGTCGAGACGGCCTCACCGAGGGTCCCCTCTGGATCGGCGAGTATGACTTCACCGTGCTCCCCGCCGAAGTCAACCGCATCAACGAAGATCACCAGATCGGGCTCAAATTTTGTTATCTTTCCCGTGTAACTCTCCGGCACCTCTCCGCAGTTGAGAACGAGGACGTTTGGGTTCTCCACCAGTTCTTTCAGCCTCTCGGCAACGAGGACGCCGAATGCATCGTCCCCCCTAACCTCGTTCCCTATTCCGCAGACGACGACCCGTCTGGCCCTTCTGAGGAGTTCGGGGAGTTCCATCGTTTCACCTTTAGCGAGTTTAGGATGAAGAAAAGAAAAACCCTTCGCTAAATCTTCTCCACGACTTCCCTTATCCTCTCCGCGAAGGCCGTCTTCAGGAGTTCATCGGGCTTCCCTATCTTGTCCTCTAGGTCCCTGTACAGGGGTATGCCGGTTAGGTAGGGCACGTCAAACCTCTTCGCCAGCTCCTCTATGCCCTTCTCATCGTCCAGCTTGAGGTTCTCGACGATTCCGAGGATTCTGTGCTCCTTCTCCTTCAGCAGTGTTAGGAGCTTTTCAACGACGTTCATGGAGAGCTTCGACGGCGTTGCAACGACGAGGAACTCACCCCTCTTGAGGAAGCGCAGCACATCCAGGAACTGGTCGCCGAGGCCGGGTGGCATGTCTATGATGAGATAGTCCAGCTCGTCCCAGCGTGTTATGGCGAGAAGCTCTATGAGGGCGTCGCTTATCTCCATGCCCCTCATGGGTGTGGGTTTGTCCTCGGAGTAGTAGACGATGCTCATGAACTTTATCCCGTGAACCGTCGGCGGGATTACGCCGTACTCCTCCTCGGGGAACTCCTTCGGCTCGAAACCGAGGATAACGTGGTCGCTCGCGCCGTGGAAGTCGAGGTCTAGGAGGCCGACCTTGTAGCCCTTCTCCGCCAAAGCCAAGGCTAGAGTTGTTGAGACGAGCGACTTTCCGACCCCACCCTTCCCGCTGACGACGGGGATTATGCGCTTCACCTTCTCAAGCCTGCCCTCTATGCCCTTGACGCGCGGGTCTATGCTTATCATGCCTCCCCCTCCTTCTCGATCTTTATGCCGCTTATGTAAACTCCCCTCCCCTTGACCACCTCGAAGTCCCTGCTGCCGCACTTCGGACAGGCTAGAAACGCGTGAACCACCTCGGGGATGAAGTGTATGTCCTCCTTTATGCGCTCGTCGAAGTTTCCTTTGACTTCCTTGAGCTTCCACTCGTGGCCACAGTCACGGCACTTAAAAACCGCCTCCTCCTCGATGAACTCTATCTCCGCGCCATCTCCAATGGTTCCCTTGAGGAGCTCCTTCATCGCGAACTCGACTATCTCGGCGTTAACATCCTGGAGTTCGCCGAGAACGACCTGAACGGCGAGGAGCTTGGATGCGCCCTCTTTTTGCGCGTAATCCAGGGCAGTTCTAACTATCCCATCGGCGAGTGCCCACTCGTGCATCTCGATCCCTCCGTTTAGATTTTAGCCCCCGGCGCTTAAAAATGGGCGGGTTTCAAACCTTGGGTTCACTGACTCCCATTTTCCTCAGCTTCCAGGCGAGAACTGCGAAGGTGGCCACGCCGAGGAGGGCCTCACCCCTCGCGCCGTTGAGCTCGAGGATTATGTCATATGGCACGAACCAGAAGGCCAGGAAGCCAATGGCGAGGGCATACTTCCCCCTTTCGTCCAGGCGGGCCGGCGTGGAGTAGAAGTGGAGGGCCACCAGGAGTCCGAGGATGGAAGGCACAACTGGATGTACCGATGAGTGGGGGAAGGCCGTGAATATGAAGAACAACGCGAAGGAAACCCCGAAGCCGTAGACGAAGGGATGTCCCTTCGGAATGCCGCGCTTGAAGATGGCCTCCCTTTTTACCCGCCTTGAGAGGAGCAGCAGAAGTGCCGTGAGGACGATGGTGAGGAAATACTGGAGTGCGGGCGGGCGGTAGGGGGCGAGGAAGAGGAAGAACGCCACCGCGGAGACGCCGAAGGATACGAGCGCTATCGTTATCCCCTTTCTTCCCAGGAGCCTTTCATTCGAGAACTCCGGATAGAGGGCATCGACGACCATTATCGGTATCGCTATGCTCATCAGGGAATGGAATATCGTCAGCCACACCGCCCAGACTGCGTTCACACCCCAGACGCGCCCGTAAACGCTGAAAACATCCAGGTCCGGCCACTCCGGATTGAACCACGACTTTATGACGAGCCCCTCCTCCACGATGCCGTAGACGAAGCCTAGGAGCATGAGCCTAACGTAGTTCCTCCCCCACCTAACCCACGCCTCCCTGACAAGGAGAACACCGGCACCGTAGTAGGCCCACAGGAACGGAAACGAGAGGGGGTTCGTGAGGACTTCAAGCGGTGGAGTCGAACCGCTCAGCACTTCGGCGAAGATGGGTGAGACCAGCGAGAGGATTAAAGCTACCTTGGTCTTCCGCTCCATGCTTTAACTTGGAGGGATAGACATTTATACCTTGCTCCCGGAAGGGATATGGGGTTGCACATGAGAATATTTTCAGCCGTGGTTGTCCTCATTCTCTTGGTGTTCCTGTCCGGGTGCATCGGCTCGGGCCAGTCGCAGACCACAACCCCAAGCCCCGATCGGCTGGCCTCCATCCCACAGGGGGCCATTAAAATGACACCCCAAACCGACGCTTTTCCTCCGGTTATCCATTCCGACGAGTGGGAAAAGCCGGTTCCGCTGGAAGGTCCCATAAACACCGCCGGCGCTGAGGATTCACCCTTCGTGACGCCGGATGGGAAAAATCTCTACTTCTTCTTTACACCCGACGTCAACGTTCCGCCTCAGAAACAGCTCGTGGACGGGGTCACGGGGGTATGGTGGTCGCGGAAGGTTAACGGGAAATGGACTGAGCCTGTAAGGGTTGTGCTGGGGAGTACGGAATCCCTCGACGGGGCGGTCTTCATACTGAACGACACGATGTGGTTTGCCTCGGTCAGAAGGGGGAACTACGGGGAGGTGGACATCTACACGGCGAGGTTCAAGGACGGCCGGTGGACGGACGTAAAAAACGCCGGTGAGCTTTTGAACAAAATCTACGATGTGGGGGAGCTCTGCATCAGCCCCGACGGCAGAACGATGTACTACGGATGCGGTGGCGACATATGCATGATGGACTACGTGAACGGCTCGTGGGTGAACCCCAGGAAGGTGCCGAACGTAAACAGCGAGCTGAACGAGGACCAGCCCTTCATAACGCCCGACGGCAGGGAGCTATGGTTTACGGGGCAGAGCAGGCTCGGTTATCCGGGTCCAGCGATATTCCGCTCGGTGTGGAACGGCAGCGGGTGGGGCAAACCTGAGGAAATCATCTCGAACTTTGCCGGGGAGCCGGCACTGGACGCCGAGGGGAACGTATACTTCGTGCACCACTTCTTTACGAAGGACATGAAGATGATAGAGGCGGACATCTACGTTGCCTACAGGAAGAAAAGCTGAGGCATGGGGGGGTCAGCCCAGGAGGAAGTGCCTCACCGTTTTTACCCCCGTGACTAGCCATATCACTAAGAGGAGCCAGTAGAGGGCGAATCCGAAGTCTGTGATGGCGTTTATCCCGAAGGTGGTCCCCACGTTGAAGGTCGCGCTGACGTAGGCCCCGAGCGGGAATATGAAGGCCCACCAGGCGAGGCTGTAGGGGAGGTTGAGCTTCCTGACGTAGTGGAGCGTCATCAGGATCGCCATGACGAGCCACCACACGCCGAAGCCCCAGAAGAGCAGGCCGAAGGCCAGGAAAGGCTCCTTCACCGTTATGAAGTCGCTCGCCTTTATTAGCGCGTAGAGCGTGCTCGTCCCGGCTCCGATGGGTCCTAAGTTTATCCATATCGAGGGGGCTATTCCACAGGGCATCGGCTCGTGGCGAATGAAGCGGAGCATCACCAGCGCGAACAGGGCCAGGTAGAGGAAGAAGCCGGAGCCCCAGGCGAAGACGTTGATGAGGGCCATGATTTCCCTCGCCGTTCCGCTCGCCAGCGTCATCAGCTTGGCGCCGCTTATCGGGATGACTATCAGGCCCACGGGCGGGATGAACCACGCTGGGGTTATGGCCTTGGTGTCTATGCCCTCGCAGGTGAAGAAGAGATACGGGATGAGGAACGCGAAGAATACCGTCAGCGGAACGCCGGCCAGCCAGAACGCCCACGCGAGCGTGGTGTTCTTGAGAACCAGGAGGTAATCGGCGGACAGTATCAGCATGGCTATCGCGATGGTGCCGTAGAAGTTGCCGAGGACTGGATGGTGAAGGTCCCTGAGGGCGTCTTCCCTGTATCTGAGCCACCTCAGAACCCAGGGCACCAGCAGGATGAAGAACAAAACCGTGTTGAGGTAAGTCAGGAACTCCGCGAAGTTTCCGAGTAGCGGGAGTTTGCCGGAGTAGGCCTTGCTCACGAGGGCCAGGGCGCCGGTTCCCATAACGCTCGCGAACCAGCTCGGCGCGAAGTCTTTGATTCCCATACGACCACCAAATTAAATGAAAAAAATTTCATTTAAAAACTTTTTCACTGGTGCTTCGTCGCCTCTATCCTCTCCCTCCAGTGGGGGTCGACCTCGAGAACCTCGTGTATGAAGGCCTCAACGACGTCTTTAACCCTTCCGTAGGCCCCGGTGACGACGGTTATTCCTAGGCTCTCAAAGTAGGCCATGGCCTTCCTGCCCATTCCGTAGGCAAGTACAACTTCCCCTCCGTGCTCCTTCACGAAGTTTGGAATATCGCCCGGGCCGTGCTCTTCGAAGGGAACCTCGACGACTTCGGTGCCATTGATGGTGCCATCTGTGACCTCAACGAACGCGAAATATTTTGCCCGACCGAAGTGCTCACAGACCTCGCTATCCAGGCCTCTCCCGTCCTTTAGGGGAACCGCGATTCTCATGAAACCACCACTATCATGAAAAAGCCTTCACATATAAAGCTTGTGCATATGCACGCTTTTCTGGAACACCAACACCAAAGGTTAATAACACCTAGCTCAAAAAATCGTTAAAAGTGTGTTACCCAATCCGCCTTTGGTGATACAATGCTCGCTCTCAACAGGCTGGTGGATGAGGGTGACGCCCGGGGAATCCTGGAGTACGCCAGGGAGTTCCACGGTCACGTCTGTCCCTACCTGGCGCTCGGAATCCGGGCGTCGCTTATAGCCATGGAGGAACTCGGCGTCGGGAGGCTCGACTACTCTGGAAGCGTTGACGAGTCCATTCTCGCCATAGTCGAGATCAACAGCTGCTTCACCGACGGTGTTCAGGTGACGACGGGTTGCACCCTGGGAAACAACTCTCTCGTCTACCTCGACCTCGGAAAGACGGCCCTGACCCTCGTCAAGCGCTCCACCTGGGAAGGCGTCAGGGTCTACGCGGATGCCGAGAGGCTGAAGAAGTACTACCCTCCCGGAGCCACTGAGCTGTTCAACAGGGTCGTGAGGGAAAGAAAGGGAACCGAAGAGGAGCGGAGACGCCTCTGGGAACTCTGGGGGGAGATAGCATACACCATGCTGGAGCTCCCGAGGGAGGAGTTCAAGATCGAACGGGTTAAGGTTCCCCCGATAGAGCAGGCGCCGATAGTGGAGAGCGTCCGCTGCTCGAAGTGCGGGGAGCTGGTTATGGAAACCAGGGCCGTCTACATAAACGACGAGCCCTTCTGCCTCCGCTGCGCGGGGGAATCCTACCGTGCGGTAATCGGGAGAGGAATAGTGAAAGTCTCGCCGAGGGGGTGCTGAGATGAGGAGGTTCCTTGCCCTGTTTCTAATCCTGCTTGTGGTTTCAATAAGCGGCTGCATTGGAAGCAACACCGGAACGGGGGAAACCGAAAAGGCCACGATAACCGTCACGGACGCCCTTGGGAGGAGCGTCGAGGTTCCGGCGAAGGTGAACCGGGTCGTTGCCGTCGGCCCTGGGGCGCTACGGCTAGTGGTTTACCTGAACGCGAGCGATATGGTGGTAGGGGTTGAGGACTTCGAGAAACGCTACAACTTCGGAAGGCCCTACATCATAGCCCACCCCGAACTCAGGGAGCTGCCGACCGTCGGGCCGGGCGGACCGGGCAAGCTGCCGGACTTCGAGGCGCTCATAGAGCTGAAGCCCGACGTTATCTTCATAACCTACGTGGACAAGAAGACGGCCGACGATATACAGGCCAAGACCGGAATCCCCGTCATCGTCCTCAGCTACGGCCAGCTGGCGACCTTCGAGGACGAAGAGCTCTTCAAGTCCCTCGAACTGGCGGGCAGGATACTCGGAAGGGAGGATAGGGCTAGGGAGGTCATAAACTTCATCAATGCAACCCAGAATGACCTGATGAAGCGCACGGCCGACGTTGAACCGAAGACCGTCTTCGTCGGCGGAATCGGCTACAAGGGCGCCCACGGGATTGAGAGCACGGAGGCCAGCTATCCGCCGTTCATCGTCGTTCACGCCAAGAACGTTGCCGACGAGCTTGGGAGCGGCCACCAGTTCATCGACAAGGAGAAGCTTCTCGAATGGCAGCCTGAGTACATATTTATCGACGAGGGCGGTCTTAAGCTAATCCTCGACGATTACTCAAAGAACCCGGACTTTTACGCCTCGCTTAAGGCCGTCAAGGAAGGCAACGTCTACGGCATACTCCCCTACAACTTCTACACCACCAACGTTGGAACGGCCCTGGCCGATGCGTACTTCATCGGAAAGGTGCTCTATCCCGAGAGGTTCAGCGACGTTGACCCGGCGAAGAAGGCCGACGAGATATACGCCTTCCTGCTCGGAAAGCCGGTTTACGGCACCATGAAGGAACAGTTCGGCGGTTTCGGAAAGATAGACCTCTCCAACGGAACGATTAAATACTCACTGCCGACCTCACCGTGATGGGAATGGACTACGAGGGCTACGTGGCCAGGAAACTGTCCATCGGCATTTTCCTTCTTCTTTCCATTCTCGCGGTTAGCCTGTACTCCCTCTCCCACGGCGCTTACTTCCTCTCGGTGAGGGAGGTCGTTGATGCACTCCTCGGCGGTGGAACGGATAGTGCCAGGCTGGTAGTCTGGAACATAAGGATGCCGAGGATAGCTGCCGGTCTTCTGGTCGGTGCCTCCCTTGCCATAGCCGGTGCCGTCATGCAGGGCTTTCTGCGGAATCCGCTGGCCACGCCGTTCACAATGGGCGTCTCCCACGGGGCGATGTTCGGCGCTTCCCTCGCGATCCTCCTGGGGGCAGGCTACGCCGAGAGTTCCGGCAGGATTTCGCTTGACAACCCCTACGCCGTTGTGCTCTTCGCATTCATCGGCGCCATAAGCGCTACGGCTGTGATCCTTGCACTGGCGAGGCTGAAGGGACTCAGCCCCGAGGCCATAATTCTGGCCGGAGTCGCAATGAGCTCACTCTTCGTTGCACTAACGACCCTCGTTCAGTACTTCGCTGACGAGCTTCAGCTGGCGGCCATGGTCTACTGGAGCTTTGGGGACCTCGGAAGGGCCACCTGGCGGGAAAACGCGATAATGCTCGTTGTGTTCGTTCCAATCTTCGCGTACTTCGTCGTTAAGCGCTGGGATCTGAACGCCTCCGTTATGGGGGACGACGTCGCCAAGAGCGTTGGGGTTGACGTTGAGAGGGTTCGCCTTATCTCGACCTTCCTGGCGGCGCTGATAACAGCCGTAAGCGTTGCTTTTGTCGGTGTCATAGGCTTCGTTGGCCTCATAGCGCCCCACGCCATCAGGCTCGTCGCCGGTGGCGACTATCGCTTCCTCATTCCCCTGTCGGCCCTTGCCGGCGCGTTGCTACTGGTGGCCGCGGACACGATCGCCAGGCTGGTACTGTCTCCGATGATCCTTCCGGTTGGCATAGTGACCTCTTTTCTCGGTGCCCCAGCGTTCATATACCTCCTGATAAGGATGGAGGGACGGAGATGAAGGCCGTACGGGTAAGGAACCTCCACTTCACCTACAACGGCTCGGAGGTCCTCAGGGGCGTTGATCTGGAGATTGAAGAGGGGGAATTCGTGGCGATACTCGGGCCGAACGGTGCCGGAAAGTCAACCCTCCTCAAGTGCGTGGGGGGCATCCTGGACTGCGGGGCGGTTGAAGTGCTTGAACGCCCGGTAGCGAATTACTCCAGGGATGGGCTGGCGAGGGTTCTCGCCTACGTGCCCCAGAGGTGCGAGCCGGGTTTCATGACGGTTTTTGATACGGTTCTGCTCGGCAGGAGGCCCTACATGGGGCTGAGGCCGTCGAAGCGAGACGTTGAGACCGTGAGAAGGGTTCTGAGGATGATGGGCATAGGTCACCTTGCGCTGAAGCCCACCAACAAGCTGAGCGGTGGAGAACTCCAGAAGGTGAGCATCGCGAGGGCTTTGGCTCAGGAGCCCAGAATACTTCTCATGGACGAGCCGACCAACAACCTCGACATCAAGAGCCAGCTGGAGGTCATGGAAACGGCGAGGAAGTTCGCGGAGGAAGGGGGAACGTCGATCGTGGTTATGCACGACGTCAACCTGGCCCTTCGCTTCGCCAGGAGGTTCGTCTTCATGAAGGATGGAAGAATCGTGGCCGACGGTGGGAGGGAGATACTGAAGCCGGCTCTCTTCGAGGAGGTCTATGACGTGAAGGTTAGAATAGAAGAGGTGGGGGGAATCCCCGTCGTGGTTCCCCTCTCACATCTCAGCCTCGCCGAGGAACTCGAGCAGGTCGAGTAGGCGCGGGTCCTTGACGCTTTCTATGGCCTTTCCTGCTTCCTCCGCCTCAATCTTGCCGTCCTTGTAGAGGGCTATCGCTTTTACGGCCTCGAAGAAGTCCGCCAGCTCCGGAAGGGCCTTTGCGAACATGTCCATGTGCAGGTAAACCGTTTCGAAATCGTCCTCGAGGAACAGCTGCCAGAGGACGTCCATCAGCGAGCCGAAGGCTATGTCCTCGTAGTCGCTTCCTTTCGCGTGGACGAGGGCGTAGAGACACTCCTGCAAAGCCGCGTCGTAGTTCTCGTCCTCCTCAAATATCTCCTCGAAGCTGAGGTGTATCTCAACGAGGAGGTCGCTCTTGTCCAGAACCTTCGGGAGAAGGCCTGCGAGCATGGCCTTTGCCTCGTAGGTCTCACCGGACTCGAAGAGCACGTAGGCCTTGTGGATGGCTATCCTCAGAACCTCATCCTTGTTTCCGAGTTCGCGGTGTATCTCCTCGGCCTTCTCCATGAGTTCGATGGCCTTCTCGTACTCCTGAAGTTCCTCGTGGATGAGCGCCATGGCGTAGTAGATTTTCGCTATGTTCCCCTTGTTGCCCTTCTCGGTCTCCTCCTCGAGGAGGGCCCTGTAGAGATCGAGGCTCTTCTCCAGCTCCCCGATGAGGTAGTAGAGGTCGGCCAGCTCGAACTTTATCTCAAATGTGTCCTTCTCCTCGGCCATCTTCTCGAACTCGCTCAGCTTGTCCACACCGAGGAGTTCGTGGAAGTAGTAAACGGTGAGCTTGTACAGTTCGAAATCACCACACTCCAGGGCGAGCTTTTCGGCCTTTTCGAGGGCCTCCTTAAGCTCCTCGTCGCCCAGCTCGTCAACCCTGTGGTACAGAAGGGTTGCAACCTTTTTGCAATCCTTTTCCTCGATTGCCTTCAGAATCTCCTCCATCTCAGAACACCTCAGAATAATTAGCCGTCCGGGAGTATTTAACGCTTTGGTCAAAATTAAATGGAGAAGACTAGCGTCTCCTCCGAAGGGCAACGAGTGCCGCTAGGATGACGACTATTCCCGGTCCGCACGTGCCCCCTGACTCGGTCGGGGATGGCTGGGCGCTGGAGGAACTTGGACTCGGAGAACCGGTTGTCTCACTCGGTGTGCTCGACGTCGTTTCGGATGGTGTGGTGGTAGTTGGGGCTTCGGTTGATGTCGTCTCGGTTGGCGAGGGGCTCTCCGCGGCTCCAACCGTGATGGTGATTCTCCTGACGTCCTCTCCGCCACCGTCGTCCCTCACCTTCAGGGTCACCGTGTAGTTGCCGGCGCTTGAGTAGGTGTGAACAGGTTCAGCCTCGCTGGATGTGCTCCCGTCTCCAAAGTCCCAGCTCCAGCCAACTATGTCTCCGTCTTTGTCGTAGGACTTGTCCGCGAAGCTTATCTCCTCCCCGGCCTTCGGCTCCTTTGGCAGGAACGTGAAGTCAGCCGTCGGAGGATAGTTCCGCGGTTCCACGGTTATCTCCTTGTAGTAGGTTCCCTTCAGTCCGCTCTCGTCTTCGACGGTCAGCATAACCGTGTAGGAGCCGGGGTTCGTGTACGTGTGCCTCGGGTTCCTCTCGGTTGAAGTGCTTCCGTCGCCGAAGTTCCAGCTCCACTTGGCAACGCTTCCGTCCGGGTCCGTGGAGCTGTCGGTAAAGAGCACCTCGTCCCCGGCCTTGATCTCGGCGGGCGAGTAGCTGAAGAGCGCCGTTGGCTTCTCGTTGGGTTTGACGTTTACGGATGCCTTGCAGGTGGCGTTGGCGTTCCAGGGGTCGTAGACCGTCAGGGTGACCTTGTAGTTCCCCTCCTCGCGGTAGACGTGGCCAACTTCAGTGCCGTTGCCCTCTGCGGAGTAACCGTCCCCGAAGTCAATCTCCCATCTCATGGAGCCGTTCTCCGGGTCGTTTAGGTTCAGGGCGAAGCCCACCTCGAGCGGAAGCTTCCCGGAGCTTGGAGAAGCTGAAATCGAGCACTCCGGAGGTTTGTTCATCAGTATTAGGGCCTGGTAGTCTATCGTGAAGAAGCCGAAGTTTATCAGTATCGGGCTTCCGCTCCTCGCCTCGTAGTGCTCCCCCTTACTCGGCACGAGGAAGTCGAGAACCAAGTGTCCGTCCTCACCGTCGAGGTAGATAACGCCGGTTGCGTTGTACCACATGCTCGGGTCGCTTATGCCGCCCTCGTAGACAACCTTGACGCTGGTCTCGTTGGAAACGGTCACCTCGTGGGTCGTTACCTTCTCGTATCCGTAGCTGCCCTCCATCTTCAGGTCGAGGCTTGACGTGGGTGATGTGTAGCCACCTCCGATACCGATGGAAACGCCGACGTTGAAGGTGTTCTTGCTTTTTGTCCATCTCAATTCCTTGACGGACCTCTCGTAGGAGCTCCCCACCTGGCCAACCTCTATGGTGAACATGTCGAGAAGGTTTCCGGGCTCGTAGTTCTTCAGCTCGTTCAGGTTCTCGGGGTAGGTGTTTATATCTCCAATCTCGTGGAGGTCCGACTTGTAGTTCTGGAAGTGGACGTGGGGTGGCCCCTTGGGAACCGTCACGAGTATGTACTGCTGCTCGCCGTTCACGACGGCAAGCTCCGGCGGGCTTATTATCGGGAACTCGTAGACGTCGTAGTCCGTGGTCACGTAGAGCGCCCCGTCGCCCATGTCGGACGTCAGTCCATAGGTTATGCTCTCCTCGTAGCTCCGTCCCCTCTCCCTCTGGAGCTGGAACCCCATGCTCACCTTCAGGTTGACCTCAGCGTAGGCGACCTTCTTGTTGCCCATGACCGCCTTCATTCCGAGGCTCATCTTGACGTCGTGGGTGGACTTCACCGAGAACTTCGTTGCCTGGGTTTTTTCGGTCGTGAACTCCGAGTAGAATACCCCCGTCTTGTTTATGACGTCGTAGTCGACCGGCGGGGCGTTTATCACGGCTATCACGAGGTTCTCAACGTGCATCCTTCCCTTCCTTGGCGGTCCGACTACTATCGAGTCGCCGTTCACGTCGCCAACTGCGAGGCCCGCTCCGTAACTGAACTCCGTCTTCAGGCCCTTCGGTCCGTTCAGCAGGTCGCCTCCGAGGTTGTAGACCTTCACGTAGCCGTCCTGAGAGGCCCAGACTATCTCGTCGAGCCCGTCGGTGTTAACGTCCCCAACGGCCATCCTGTCTCCCTTCTGGAAGGGCATCACGAAGGTCGCTAACTCGCTCCCCTCCAGCTGGGCGCCCTTCTTTGAGAAGCCAAAGACGTGCATGCCCCTCTCCTGGTAGTCGTCCGAATCCTGGGTGGCCACGACCAGCTCGTTCAGTCCGTCGAGGTTGACGTCCCCAATCGCTATCTCGTCCCTCGACGTCAGCTCGAAGTAGTCCTCCGTTGTGAGACTTCCCCTGACGTTGCCGTTCATGTCATAGACCGTTATGATGTTTGCACTCACGTCAGCGTGCACTATCTCGGCCTTTCCGTCGCCGTCGAGGTCGCCGACGGCTATTGAATCGCCATCCGCGAAGTCATCGACCTTGAACTGGTTCAGGAGGTTGAAGTTCTCGTCGAATATGTGTATCCAGTTGTTCCTGTCTGCATGGACTATCTCTGCCTTCCCGTTGCCGGTGAGGTCTCCGCAGGCCAGGTCGTCCCCGGCCTCGAAGTTGACGTCGTGCTTGCCCAGCTCGGTTCCTTCCATCGTGTAGATGTATATCTTGTCCGTGCTCCTGTCGCCCTGGATTATCTCGGCCTTCCCATCGCCGTTAACGTCACAGGCCGCCATCTCGTCCCATTTTTCGTATCCGGTGTGGAATTTCCCGATGACGTTCCCACTCTCGTTCTCATATGCCCAGAAGTAGTCGTCACGGTCACCGATGATTATCTCCTCGTCGGCTATGACCATACCACCATAACCGTCAACGAGGTCGGATTCCTCCGCGGTGACCCTGTGACCCGGCATGAGGAATACCGAAAAGGCCAGAAGCAGGATAACAAACAAAGCAGTCTTTCGTTTCATACAAATGCCCCCTCAAGCTGAGCCCACGAAGGTTCCCAGAATGGTAACCTACGTAAACCCAATACTTATTACACTTCAAAATATAAAACGATTTTCATAAATATATCTTACATTTTTGGTGGATAACTAGAAGAATTTTCAGAAAGTCTCCGGCGGTGAAGGCCCCGGGAGCTTTTTAAACTTCTCCTCGGAGGTGATAACATGATTGAAGTGATTTTCCTTGGCACCGGCGGCATAATGCCCACCAGGGAGAGAAACGTTCCAGCCATTGCGCTCCGCTACAAGGGTGAGATTGTACTCTTCGACGTCGGAGAGGGCACGATGAGGCAGATGAACACTGCAAAGCTCAGTCCGATGAAGGTGGAGAAAATCTTCATCACCCACTTCCACGGCGACCACTACCTCGGCCTGGCCGCCCTGATACAGACGATGAACCTCTGGGACAGGGAAAAGCCCCTCCACATCTACGGTCCCAAGTACACCTTCGAGTTCGTTCAGCACTTTCTCCAGAGCGGTTTCTTCAGGCCGGGCTTCGATATACACGTCCACGAGCTCGGCGAGACGAGGCTGAAGTTCGGGGACTACGAAATCTGGAGCTTCAAGGTCGAGCACGGCGTTCCCGCCCTAGGCTATGTCTTCAGGGAGAAGGACAGGCGTGGAAAGTTTCTCCCGGAGAAACTCGCCGAGTACGGGCTGAGCGAGGGGCCGATACTTGGAAAGCTTGAGCGAGAAGGTAAAATCGAGTGGAACGGCCGGATAATTCGCCTCGAAGACGTTACCGGGCCGAGGAGGAAAGGCCTCAAGGTCGTCTACACCGGCGACACGGAGCCGTGTGAAAGGGTGAGGCTCTTCGCCGAAAACGCCGACCTCCTCATCCACGAGGCGACCTATCTGAATTCTGAGGATAGGGGAGATAGCTATCACTCGACTGTTGAGGAGGCCTGCGAGGTCGCTAAGAAGGCCAAGGTTAAGCTTTTGGCACTCTTCCACAGGGCCTTCCGCTACACCTACGATGAATACCTGAGCGAAGCCTCGCGGATATGCCGCGATTTTGGACTGGAGTTCATAGTCCCGAGGGACTTCGACGTCTTGGAGTTTAAATCGGGCAAATTCAGTGTGAGAAACCTTCTGGAGGAGAGAGGATGAGCTATCTTCGCTACGTCAAGCTCATAGGCACGATGCATGTTTCGCCGAAGAGCAGGGAAGAGGTCATCAGAACGATACTCGATGAGAGACCCCATGCCGTTGCGATAGAGCTCGACAGGGCGCGCTTCCTTGCCATGAACGAGAACCGGAAGATGACCCTCGAGGAGGCCCTCCGCTTCGGCAGAAAGGGGCTGATAAACTACGCACTCGCGAAGGTCGAGGAGAAACTGGGAGAAGAGTTTGGGATGAAGCCCGGCGAGGAGATGAAAGCGGCTATAAGCGCCGCCCAAGCCCTCGGCGTCCCCCTCTACCTCATAGATGAGGATATCAACGTCATACTCTCCAAGATAGCCGCTGCCCCTGGGAGGGAGAAGCTCCTAATGGCCCTGGAAGCCCTGGGGATATTCCTGCCCGTTAGGCTCGGCGAGCCCTCCGACCCAATGGCGGAGTACAGGGTCATGATGGTGGGGTTCAAGCGCCGCTATCCATACCTCTACCGCGTTCTGGTCGAGGAGAGGAATGAGGTCATGGCGAGGAACCTCGTCTCTATAGTTGAAAATCTTAAGCTCAGGGGGGTTAAGAGGCCGAAGGTTATAGCCGTGGTTGGCCTTGGCCACAAGCCCGGGATAGAGCACCTCCTCGACAGGGCAAAGGAGCGGAGGTTTCTCTCACCCTACTGGACTGCGGGGGTGATGTGATGGAGAGAAAGCATCTGGTCTGCCCGCTATGCGGCGGAATGGATTTCAAGGTTGAGGAGGGGAAGATAGACAGTAAATGGGGCTTTACGGCTCACAAGGTTAAGATAGTCATCTGCAGGAACTGCGGCTACGTCATGATGTTTCACAAGGGGAGAACCATCTGGGACTTCGACTGATTCGTTACTTTTATATTTAGAACCGCCACAGCATTCTTGGGGATTCACCATGAAGGACAGACTCGAGAAGATGCTCAACGTCAAGATCCTTGAAATCGAGGAGCTTGAGGACAAGATAGTCGTTTACGTTCCGGAGGATCAGGTGAGGATAGCGGTGGGAAGCGGCGGTGCCGCCGTTAAAGCCGCCGAGCTTGTAATCGGCAAGAAGATTGAAGTAAAGGGCAAGTGAGCCTCCCCGCGGGGCGTTCCGATGGGCTACGAACCGTGGAAGGGAGTTCACAGGAGCGGCATGGGAAGGAGGGAGATCGAGGATTTACTGATTTCTTTTCTAGTCCTCGCTCTGCTGTTTTCCAACTTTGACCCCTACGCGATTCCCTACTCCATCATCGCCGTTCTGACGGCCTTCATCTTCCACGAAATAGCCCACAGGCAGGTGGCGCGGCACTACGGTTACAGGGCGTACTACAAACGCTGGGACACGGGAATACTCTTGGCGCTCCTCATGGGGGTAGCGACGCGCCTTCTCACAGAAACGACGTGGATATTCGCCGCCCTCGGCGCCGTTCAGGTCTACGCTCCCTACGCTGTGGATTCCCGGGAGGCCTTCGGAAAGATAGCCCTCGCGGGTCCGCTTACCAACATAGCCGTCGGCGCTGCCGCGCTGGTGGCCCTGAGGGCAGTGGCTCCGTTCACGCCCGTCTGGTGGGTCATCAAGACTACGGCAACGGTCAACCTGTGGCTGGCGTTCTTCAACCTGCTCCCGTTCCCCCCGCTGGACGGTTCCAAGGTCGTCCGCTGGAACGCCGGCTACTGGGCGGTCTCCATCGGCGTCGCCTATCTACTCTTCAGACTGCTGTAACACTTTCGGTGATACAGAAGGGAAAGGTTAAATAGGCTCGCCCTCACTTCTATCACGGTGATTCCAATGGAGTACAAGAACCCGCTGGGTGTTGATATTGACCTCGAAACCGGCGTCATTCCCGGGGCCAAAAAGCTCGTCAGAAGGCTCAGCGATCTGAAGGGGTACTTCGTCGATGAAAAAGCCTACGAAGAGCTTCTCAAGGAGGACCCGGTTGTCTACGAGGTTTACGCGATTGAGCAGGATGAGAAGGACGGCGACCTCAACTTCGCAACCACCGTCCTCCACCCGGGTAAGGTAGGAAGGGAGTTCTTCTTCACCAAGGGGCACTATCACTCCAAGGCGGACAGGGCGGAGATATACTACGGCATTAAGGGGAAGGGCGGAATGCTCCTTCAGACGCCCGAAGGAAAGGCCGAATGGATAGAGATGAAGCCCGGAACGGTTGTCTACGTTCCCCCCTACTGGGCGCACAGGACCGTTAACACGGGCGACGAGCCCTTCATCTTCCTGGCGGTCTATCCCGCCGACGCCGGCCACGACTACGGCAGCATAGCCGAGAAGGGCTTCTCCAAACTCGTGGTCGAGGAGAACGGTGAGGTCAGAATCGTTGACAACCCGAAGTGGAAGGAGTGAGCCTTTGATTTTTCTCTCCTCACCGCAACCCTTATTAACTTTCAGTAGTTACATCACTCCCGGTGATACAATGTCCTGGGACGCTCTCTACTCATCGGCCTTCGATAAAGTTCGCGAAAACATCGGGAAAATCGATGGGGTTCTCCTCGCGTACAACACGAACATCGACGCCATAAAGTACCTTGACTCTGTGGATCTGGAGCGGAGGATAGAGCGGGTCGGAAAGGATGGGGTTCTGAGGTACTCCGAGGAGCTTCCGGAGAAGATAACCTCCGTTGAACATCTCCTCGGCGGGATTCTCTGGAGCATTCGCCGGGGTAAGGCGGCGGAACTCTTCGTGGAGAGCTGCACCGTCAGGTTCTACATGAAGCAGTGGGGCTGGGACGAGCTCAGGATGGGTGGTCAGGTCGGAATAATGGCCAACCTCCTCGGCGGCGTTTACAACGTTCCGGTAATAGCCCACGTTCCCCAGATTTCGAGGCTTCAGGCGGCTCTCTTCAAGGACGGACCGATCTACGTCCCTAAGCTCGAGAATGGGAAGCTTAACCTCGTCCATCCGAAGGAGTTCCGGGCCGACGAGGAGAACTGCATCCACTACATCTACGAGTTCCCGCGCGGGTTCAGGGTTTTTGACTTCGAGGCGCCCCGCGAGAACCGCTTCATTGGCGCCGCCGATGACTACAACCCAAACGTTTACATAAGGCCCGAGTTCACTGAACACTTTGAGGAGATAGCGAAAAAAGCCGAGCTGGGAATCATCAGCGGTCTCCAGACCCTGACGAGGGAGAACTACCGCGAGCCTTTCGAGGAGATGGTGCGGCACCTCGAAATTCTGAACGCGAGAAATGTTCCGGTTCACCTTGAGTTCGCCTTCACCGCGGATGAGACCGTAAGAAGGGCCCTGATTGACGTCCTGGGCAATTTCCACAGCGTCGGCCTCAACGAGGTCGAGCTCGCCTCGATAATGGAGGTCATGGGTGAGAAGGGCCTCGCCGGGAAGCTCCTCGCCGACGACCCAGTGGATCCAGTCGCGGTAACCGAGGCCATACTCAAGCTCGCCGAGAGAACAGGCGTTAAGAGGATACACTTCCACACTTACGGCTACTACCTCGCCCTGACCGACTACGGGGGGGACTTCGTCCGCGACGCGCTGCTCTTCGCGGCACTGGCTGCCGCCGCCAAGGCGAAGCTCGGCGACGTCCGCTCGATAGACGACGTGGTCAAGGCCATAGACGTCCCAGTGAACGAGAAGGCTGGGGCGGTGGAGGAGAGACTTACCGGGGAGTACGGCATGAAGGACGGCATCGCTGAGATAGACGGTTATCAGCTCTCCTTCGCCCCGACGAAGATAGTGGCGAGGCCAAAGAGCACCGTCGGAATCGGCGACACCATATCGAGTTCGGCCTTCGTTGGTGAGTTCGCACTGCGCCCGTAAAACAAACCTTTTTATTTTCGTGTTCCCAAATTTTTTACGGGGTTTCCTTTTCATCTTCGAAAATTGTCAAGGGGTGGTTGAATTGCTTTTGGAGGCTCCGGTTTACAAGGAGCTGTTTGGAGCGGTTGAGATTTACGAGGTTCAGAAGGTCATCAAGCTGGACACCCAGACGCGAGACGTGGGGAGCTTCACCGTCACGAACGTGCCCCGCGAGGACATCTACGGGATTCTCGAGAACATCGCGATAGTCGTCCCGATGAAGAACGAGAAGCTCCAGCTTGTCGACGGTGTTCTGAAGGCCATACCGCACCAGTGCCCGATAATAATCGTCTCGAACAGCAAGAGGAAGGGGCCAAACCTCTTCAAGCAGGAGGTTGACCTCGTAAAGCACTTCTACAACCTCACCCACTCGCGCATAATAATGGTCCACCAGAAGGACGTGGGGGTCGCCGAGGCCTTCCGTGAGGTGGGGTACACGGACATCCTCGACGAAAACGGAAGCGTGCGGAGTGGAAAGGGCGAGGGGATGCTGATAGGAATCCTCCTGGCGAAGGCTATAGGGGCCAAGTACGTGGGCTTCGTTGATGCCGACAACTACATCCCTGGCTCCGTCAACGAGTACGTGAAGGACTACGCGGCTGGCTTTCTGATGAGCGAGAGCGAATACGCGATGGTTCGCCTGAGCTGGCGCCACAAGCCCAAAGTCAGCACGAAGGGGCTGTACTTCAGAAAGTGGGGCCGCGTGAGCGAGATAACGAACCGCTACATGAACGCCCTCTTCGGCGTGGCCACGAACTTTGAGACCAGCATCATAGTGACGGGAAACGCCGGCGAGCACGCGATGAGCATAAAGCTGGCCGAGATAATGCCGTTTTCGACGGGCTACTCGATAGAGCCCTTTGAGCTGGTGTACCTCTTCGAGACCTTCGGGAGGTGGGGAGAGGATCCCCATACTGACGTTTACGACCAGGGAGTTGAGGTGTTCCAGATAGAAACGCTGAATCCCCACCTGCACGAGGACAAGGGACAGGAGCACGTCGTTAACATGATTCTCAGCTCCCTGGGGACGATATACCACTCCAAGCTGGCGACGGAATCCATGAGGAACCAGATACTTAAGGAGCTTCGTCTCCACGGTCTCCTGGGTGAGAACGAGGAACCGCCGAGTCCGAGGATCATGCCCCCCATAGAGAACATAGACGTGAACCGGTGGATGGAGACCCTGGAGGACAACGCCGAAACGCTCCTGCGCTTCGAGGTGTGACGATGAGGGTGCTCTTCCTCGACCTCGACAGAACACTGCTCGGCGACGACTACTCCCCCGAACCGGCCAGGCCGGTCCTTAAATCACTTCTCGAGGCGGGCTTTGAGGTTGTGCTCAACTCCTCGAAGACCCTCGCGGAGCAGGAGTACTACAGGAAGGCCTGGGGGCTGAAGGGTCCGTTCATAGTCGAGAACGGAAGTGCTATCGTGATTCCCGAGGGCTACTTCCCCTTCGAGGTCAACGGAAGGAAGCGGGGGGAATATGTTATCGTCGAGCTGGGGGAGGAATACGGCAGGATAAAGGCTGCCCTCGATGGTCTCGCAGGGGAATACGGCCTCAAGTACTACGGCAACTGCACGCTTGAAGAGGTCGTGGCCTTCACGGGACTCCCGGAGAGCCTGGCGAGGCTGGCGATGGAGCGCGATTACAGCGAGACAATATTCAAGTGGGAAAGCTCAGGTTTCGAGGAAGCACTCGAGGGCATGGGCCTGAGGGTGTCGAGGGGCAGCAGATTCCTGGGCGTTACAGGAGACACCGACAAGGGACGGGCCGCGGTGGAGCTGCTGAACCTCTACTCCCGCCTGAAGCGGGTCGAGAGCTACGCTTTGGGGGATGGGGAGAACGATTTCCCCCTCTTGGACGTCGTTGACCATCCGTTCATCGTTGGAAGCCTCAGACATCGGAGGGCTAAAAATATAAGCTCGGCCACCGAACTACTGGAGGTGGTGTTATGAAGACGCTGATTCTTGCCGGGGGAAAGGGAACGAGGCTCTGGCCCCTCAGCAGGGAGCTGATGCCCAAGCAGTTCATAAGGATGTTCGACGAGTACTCCCTCTTCCAGAAAACCGTCCAGAGGGCGCTTACCTTTTCAAAGCCTGAGGAGATTTTCGTGGTCACCAACGATATGTACCGCTTCCGCGTTCTCGACGACCTGCGGGAGCTCGGCCTTGAGCTGCCCGAGAACAACATCCTCCTCGAGCCCAAGGGAAGGAACACCCTGCCGGCCATATTCTGGGGAATAAAGAGAATCGAGGAGACCTTTGGAGACTCGATAGTCGCGGTGCTCCCCTCCGACCACCTGATAGAGGCCGACGAGAACTACGTAAAAGCCTTCAGAAACGCGGAGAAACTTGCTAGGGATTACCTCGTGACCTTCGGGATAAAGCCGACCAAGCCCCACACCGGCTACGGCTACATAAAGCCCGGGGAGAAGCTCGAGGGCGGCTATCTGGTGGCAGAATTCAAGGAGAAGCCGGACCTTGAGACCGCGAAGCGCTACGTCGAGAACGGCTACTACTGGAACAGTGGCATGTTCATGTTCGACACGGAGGTTTTCACCGAGGAGGTGAAGAGGCACGCCCCCGACGTTTACGAGGCCTTTGAAACGGCGGATACCATCGAGAAGGCCTACGAGCTAGTTCCCGAGGTCTCGGTTGACTACGGCGTCATGGAGAAAACCGACAGGGCCGCGGTGGTTCCGCTCAACGCCTACTGGAACGACTTGGGCAGCTTCGACGCCATCTATGAGGTAATGGAGAAGGACGATAGTGGAAACGCCGTCAAGGTCGGCGGCAAGAAGGGCTACCACATCGGTGTTAACTCGCGCAACAACCTCGTGATGACGAGCCGCCTAACGGCCACGGTTGGTGTTGAGGATTTGATAATCATAGACACCGACGATGCCCTACTCGTCGCCCACCGCGGCGAGGGACAGAGGGTGAAGGAGGTCTACAGGCGCCTCAAGGAGATGAACGATGAGCGTGTCATGGTCCACAGAACTGCATACAGGCCCTGGGGAAGCTACACGGTCCTGGAGGAGGGCGATCGCTACAAGATAAAGCGCCTGACGGTTCTGCCCGGCAAGAAGCTCTCCCTTCAGATGCACTATCACCGCTCGGAGCACTGGGTAGTGGTCAGGGGTACCGCAAAGGTCCGCGTCGGGGAGAAGGAAATCCTCCTCCGGCCGGGCGAGAGCACGTTCATACCCGCCGGCGTCATCCACAGGCTTGAGAACCCGGGCAAGGTAGTTCTTGAGGTCATCGAGACCCAGATCGGGGAGTACCTGGGTGAGGATGATATAGTCCGCTTTGCGGACGATTTTGGGAGGGAGTGATGATGGCTGAAGAATCTGAAAAGAAGGAAAAGAAGGAGAAAGTCAAGAACTGTGGGGATGAGTGGGAGCGGTTCAGCAGCTCGATATCTTCCCTTTCGCTCAGTCTCCTGCCCACGCTGCTCTTCGTGCTCATAATGTCCTACATAATCGTCGTGGGCCTTCAGAACGCGGATATAACGTTCACGGTCCAGGGACAGGAGGTCACCATAACCTACCCGCAGATAAACATACCTGTGGACTACGCCGCCATAAAGAACGCGGTGATATACCTCTTCGCGGCGATACTGATCGGCATCCCAGTGCCCCTGCTCTCCGGCAAGTGGAAGCCGCTGAAGATACTCGTCTCTCTGATTCAGGCTGGGGCGTTCGTCTACGGGCTCTACATCTTCGTGATGATGATAATCAACTTTGCCAGCGCTCTGATGTGAGGTGATAGCATGGGGAAGCTCTTCGGTACCTTCGGCGTCAGGGGGATAGCCAACGAAATGATAACCCCGGACTTTGCCCTCAGGATGGGAATGGCCTTTGGAACGATGCTCAAGCGCGAGGGGAGGGAGAAGCCCCTCGTAGTGGTTGGCATGGACACCCGTGTCAGCGGGGAGATGCTCAAGGGCGCTCTTATAAGCGGCCTTCTCAGCACCGGCTGCGACGTCATAGACGTCGGAATAGCCCCAACCCCAGCAATACAGTTCGCAACGGCACACTTCGGTGCCGACGGCGGCGCTGTGATAACCGCTTCCCACAACCCGCCCGAGTACAACGGCATAAAGCTGCTCGAACCCAACGGCATGGGGCTGAAGAAGGAGCGCGAAGCCGTTGTGGAGGAGGTTTTCTTCAACGAAGACTTCGACAGGGCCAGATGGGACGAGATAGGCGACGTCAGGAAGGAGGACGTCATCAAGCCCTACATCGAGGCGATAAAGAGCAGGGTTGACGTTGAGGCCATCAAAAAACGGAGACCCTTCGTGGTCGTGGACACATCCAACGGTGCCGGAAGCCTAACGCTCCCCTACCTCCTTCGCGAGCTCGGCTGCAAGGTCGTCAGCGTCAACGCCCATCCGGACGGCCACTTCCCGGCCAGAAATCCCGAGCCGAACGAGGAGAACCTGAAGGGTTTCATGGAGATTGTGAAAGCCCTCGGTGCCGACTTTGGGGTTGCCCAGGACGGCGACGCCGACAGGGCGGTGTTCATAGACGAGAACGGCAGGTTCATCCAGGGCGACAAGACCTTCGCGCTCGTTGCCGATGCAGTTCTGAGGGAGAACGGCGGGGGGCTTCTCGTCACGACGATAGCCACCTCCAACCTTCTCGACGATATAGCGAAGAGGAACAACGCGGAAGTCATGCGCACAAAGGTCGGCGACCTCATCGTTGCGAGGGCTCTCCTTGAGCACAACGGGACGATAGGAGGAGAGGAGAACGGCGGCGTTATCTTCCCGGACTTCGTCCTCGGCAGGGACGGGGCGATGACGGCGGCAAAGATAGTCGAGATCTTCGCAAAATCAGGCAAGAAGTTCAGCGAGCTGATTGACGAACTGCCGAAATACTATCAGTTCAAGACGAAGAGGAAAGTCGAGGGCGACAGAAAGGCGATAGTCTCCAGGGTAGCCGAGCTTGCCAGGGCCAAAGGCTACACCGTTGACACCACCGACGGGACGAAGGTGCTCTTCCCGGACGGCTGGGTTCTCGTCAGGGCCAGCGGGACGGAGCCGATAATCAGGATTTTCAGCGAGGCCAAGAGCGAGGAGAAAGCTAAGGAGTACCTTGAGCTGGGATTGAGCCTTTTGGAAGGGGTGTTGGAGGGGTAATCTCTCCAAGCTTTTCTTATCCCAAAATTTATGGTGTATACCTCGAATCTTTTCCTGTCACGGAGGGAATTTCAATGAGTACGACTGCAATATTTATAAACGCTTTAACTGCCCTGTGCTTGGGCCTTGCCCTGATAAAAGACCGCACAAAAACGAAGTGGGCGTTAAAGATAGCCTTGAGGTCGTTCTTCAGAATCATGCCCACGATGCTTGCCATAATAGTCATCATAGGCCTGCTCTTTGGTTTCGTGCCGGAAGGCTGGATTTCCGGCATCATCGGTGAAAACGCCGGGTTTAAAGGAGTTCTCACCGTTGCAGTTCTGGGGGCGATACTGCACATCCCCTCGCTGATATCCTTCCCGCTGGCGGCGTCTCTCCTTGAAAAGGGGGCGTCGGTCACATCAGTGGCAGTCTTCATAACCACACTGACGATGATTGGAATGGTCACCCTGCCCCTTGAGATAAGAATCCTGGGGAAAAAGATGGCGTTGCTTAGAAACGGATTGAGCTTTATCATTGCGATCATTATAGGACTTCTCATGGGGGCAATATTATGAAAAAGATGCCGAAGGAAAAACAGGAAAAGGGACTCGTAAAAGATATACTCTTTCTGGCGGCTGTGTTAGTGGTTGCGGGGGTCCTGCTGTTAATGTTTCCCGAAAAGAGGGAGCCTGTAGTTTCCTCCTCGGAAGGATTCTTTGTGGAAATGATTCTGATACTGCCCGCCGTGATGATTTTGATGGGGCTTTTTGCGGTATTCGTCCCAAACGATGTAATAGTAAGGTATCTTGGAAGGAGCTCCGGGATAAAGGGCATGTTCATCGCCATACTCCTAGGGGCGTTTCCTACGGGTCCCCTTTATGTGTCTTTCCCAATAGCCGCAACTTTGCTTAAAAAGGGCGCTCGTATCTCCAACATTATTGTCTTCCTCTCGGCGTGGGCGTGTATCAAGATTCCCCAGGAGCTAGTAGAGCTCCAGTTCCTTGGATTGAAGTTCATGATAACGAGGCTCCTTTTGACCGTGTTCTTTGTGATTATTATGGGAATGGCGATAGAACGGATAATCCTGTGGAGCGAGGGGACGGAGGAACAGGGACAGGCTTCCTAAACCTGCCGAGTTTCCCTGTAAGTTGGAGGTGCGGCATCTCGTGTTCTTCTACTTTTCCTTTGGCTTTTGAGCTGAACTGCCTAGCAGGTTGATTATTTTTTCCCTGGCATCCTCGAGGCTCCTTGGAACGCCCATGTTTAGGCTGAGAAACAGCTCAACGAGGGGCGGAACATCCAGGTTGTGCCTCCTCAGAAGCTCCGGGTTTCCGAGTATCTCCTCTGGCGTTCCGACGGTTACTATCTTTCCCCCGTCCATCAGGGCTATCCTGTCGCACATGGCCAGGTAATCCGCCTCGTGGGAGGCCAGAATCACGGTCTTTCCCTCGCCCTTCAGCCCCATGATGAGTTCCCTCATAATTCTTTTGCCTTTGAAGTCGAGGTTGGCGAAGGGCTCATCGAAGGCTATAACTTCCGGCTCCATTGCCAGAACCGTCGCTATCGCTATCCGCTTCTTCTCGCCGAAGCTCAGTTCCTTGGTTTCCCTTCCGGCGTATTCGAGCATTCCCACCTTTTCAAGCGCCCAGAGAACGCGCTCCCTCAGCTCTTCTCCCCTCAGGCCCAAATTGTAGGGACCGAAGGCCACGTCCTCGAACACGGTCGGCGAGAAGAGCTGATCGTTGGGGTCCTGAAAGACTATCCCTACCTTCCTCCTGACTTCCCTCGGCTTTTTCCTCAGGTCGAGACCGTCCACGAGAACCCTACCCCTCTGTGGCCTGAGGATTCCGTTGAGGTGCAGCATGAGGGTACTCTTTCCGGCGCCGTTCGGACCGAGGAAGCCGAAGAGTTCTCCCCTTTCAATCGTGAGGTTTATTCCCCTGAGCACTTCCCTGCCTGAATAGGAGAAGTGAAGGTCCATTAGCTCTATCATAGCAGCAGTCCCCCCAGAGCGAGCAGGGCAAGCATCGCCGTCTGGACGTTTGGCCTTGGCTCTTCCAGGCTCGGGAACTCCCCAAAGCCCCTAGCGAGCATGGCCCGGTATATCCTTCCGTTCCTGAGGTAGGCCCTGACGAATATCTCGCCGATGAGGGAGCCGAGCTTTCCGTAGTACTCCCTCCTGCCTATGCCGAAGGCCCTTGAGTCGAGGGCGCGCTTCATTCTCGTCGCCTCATCGGCGAAGAGGTCGAGGTAACGGTAGGTGAACGCCAGCGTAAGGGTGAGTATCCGCGGGAACCTCAGAGCTTCCATCTCGGCGAGAATCCTTGAGAAACCCACCGAGCTCGTCACGACGACGGCGGTTCCCGCGGAGAGGAAGGCCTTTCCGAGGAGCATGAAGAATGAGTAAATTCCCTCGTGGGTTATCGGGCCGAGGGGGGTCTCCAGAAGTGGCTGCCCCGGGTTGAAGAGCGCCATCATGAACAGAAGTCCCTCGAAGCCGAGGAGGAAGCCGAGCTTTTTGAAAACCCCCCTCTTCGGCCTCATAGTGAGGACAACAACGATGAAGAGGAGTCCAAAGTAGGCCAACTCCGTTAGGCTCTCTCTCGTCACAACTCCAATCGCATAAAGGAAAATAAAGGGCAGGTACACCTCAGGCACCCTTTGCGAGCTTTGCTAAACCGTAGCCGACTCCAAACGCCAGTGCTATGCCGAGCAGACCCATCACCACGCTCTGGCCCCAGGTCTCTCCGTAGTCAAGGGGAGCGTGGTAGACGGGGTTCTCCTCGAGGCCGACCTTCTCCATCGTTGCCTCAAGTCCATCTGGGTTGCTTGAGGCCAGCGGCAGCACAAGAGCCAGTACGACGGCTATAACGATCAGACCCTTGAAAACCGTCCTCATGCGGGCACCCCCTCCACCGACGGAAGCTTTGCCCTTACGGCGTAGACTATCAGGACGGTGAGTACAGCCTCACCGATTCCGATTATCGAGTGGTAGCCGACCATCAGGGTGAGGACCTTGAGGAACGGAAGGCTGTGGCTGAGGCCTATCTCGACCGATGCGAGGGCAGCTCCTAGAACGACGGAGAGCCAGGCGGCAAAACCCATTGCAAAGGTCTCGTTGATGTTCCTGAGCTTGGTGTAGAGGCCGTAGCCTATGAATGCCCCTATCAGCCCCATGTTGAGGATGTTTGCGCCGATTGCCGTTATTCCGCCGTCACCGAAGAGGAGAGTCTGGATGAGCAGAACCGCGGTCATGACTATTACCGCCGCGTAGGGTCCGAGCATTATCGCAACCAGCGTTGCCCCCAGCAGGTGTCCGCTGACGCCGCCTATTATCGGGAAGTTGACCATCTGCGCCGCGAAGATTCCGGCTGCGAAGAGCCCGAGGAGCGGTATCTTCTCCTCTGGGAAGTCCCTCAGCTTCCGTACCGCGTAGGCTATTCCTGCTATCGTTATCGCGTAGGTTATGACTATCACAGGAGTGCTCAACAGTCCATCCGGGATATGCAACCCAAACACCTCCGGTGGTTTTGTTGTGTTATCAGTTGAATAACGAGTAACACGAAATAAAAGTGTTTTTTAAACCGCGTATTACCAACCAAAGGTTGAGAAGGGTGATTGTGAGGCTCTTTACGGAAAAGAAATGGGATGGGCTCAGAGGTAGCCCCTGTCTTCCTCCTCCGGGGTGGGGGGCATCTGCTGCTCCAGCATGGCCCTCTGCATCTCCTGAACCTTCCTGAGTATCTCCTCGGTCTCCTTGGCGCGCTCTTCGAGGGCGGTCATGTCGAGCTCGAGGCCGAGTATCTTCGCCACCGCGAGGAGGACGGATTTTGCAGCCTTCGCATCAACGATATAGCCAAGGCTCTCGCCGAGCAGGCTTATCCCGTACATCGAGCGGAGCTTGCCCATGCCGAGCAGAAGGCCGGCGGCGCCGACTATCGCTCCCCCTTCGTCCTCGCGCCAGATAACCTCGATGCCGCAGCCTTCCAGCTTTTTCTGGTAGTACTCAACGAGCTCTTCGTGGGTAACCGCTGCCAAAACCCTCGGTTCCCCCTGAAGCTCCGGCACCTGGTAGCCGCCCATCGTGATTATCTCGCGAACGCCAAACTCGTTGACGAAGTCCAGCATCTTCCCGACGACCTCGAAGTGGCCGGGGCTGTCTGTGGGCGGAACCTGCTGGTCGCCGGTGATGATTATGATATCCCTGCCGTTTTCGTCGGGGTTCTTCCAGTAGTAGAACTCGTTCTTCATCAGCTCGACGACGGAGTTCTTCTTGATGAGAACCTGGTGCATGAAGTGCGGTGAGTAAAGTTCCGCGAACTTGACCGCGTTGAGCTCCTGGATGAGGTGCTCGGCGGCGAGCTTTCCCACCAGGCCTATGCCGGGCAGCCCCTCAATGAAAACGGGGTCCCTGAGCTGGGGCCTCTCGTAGACGTGGATAACTGACTCCTTCATCTCAATCCCTCCCGACGATGCCCAGCTGCTCGCGCTTCAGCCTTCTCCTGTACTCGCCGTACGGGTCTTCCGGCGAGAAGCGCGGCGGATGGGCTACTTTTGTTTTAGCCCCGCAGACTGGACAGGTTTCCTTGAGGGTGTAGCGCCCGCACTCGGGACACTTCCTTATGCGGAACCTCATGCCCCTCTCCTCTTTATCTTCTTGATCCTCTTCTCCTTCCGGATGAGCGTCGCTTCGCCGCCCGCTTCCTTTATGACGCGCAGTATCTCCTCGGCTATGTCCTCAAGAACCTCTTCGGCCTTGTAGTAGTCCGGGGCGGTTATGTCTATCCTGTACCTCGGCGCTCCCTGGTAGGAGAACTTGACCTCTATCTCCTTCTCCTCGTTGGCCCTGTCGCGGGCCCTTATCAGGGCTTCCTTGATAATCTCAACCCCGTTCGGGCTGGGTACGGTTATCTCAAACTCGGCGTCGATAGTAACGGTCGGAATCTCGACGTAGGCCTCGATTATCGGCCTCAGGGCCTCGGTCCACTCATCGCCGATGAGCCCCCTGAGAACGTCCATCCCGTTCTGGGCCGCGTCCTCGAAGGCGGCGTAAACCTCGCCGTACTCCTCCTCGAGGGGAACCCAGACCTCCCTCCAGGCCGTCTCGAAGTCCTTTCCTATCTTCTCGGCCGCCATTCTGAGAAGGTTCTCGGCCTTCTGGGCGCGCTTGTACTCCTGGAGCTTGGCCTTCCTCTGCTGCTGGTTGACGCGCTTGAGGCTGAGGTCTATGTGCCCCTTGCTCGGGTCGACGCGGATGACCTTGGCGACTATCTTCTGGCCCTCCTTCACGTAGTCCCTGATGTTCTTGACCCAGGTGGAGGCGACCTCGCTTATGTGCATGAATCCTTCCTTGCCTGGATACTCGTCAAGCTTGAGGAACGCACCGTAAGGGTGAATGCTCTTGACAGTGGCAACCACAAACTCTCCCTCTTCGGGGTACTCCTTGGCTTTCCTCGGCATTTTAACCACCTCAAAATTTTCTCTGCCGGGGTAAGTTACGAAAAGAGGTATTTAAAGTTTAGCAGAAGCCTCCGGGAACGGAGGCAAAGGAAAGGAAAATGTTCACTCGAGAACCTCGAGTATCTTGGCCTTGATGACGCCCTTTCCGCCGGTCGGCTCGACGAGGGTCGCGCCGCAGACGAGGCAGCGGACGGTAGTCGCCGGGTTGCTGAAGACTATCTGCTCGTTGCCGCAGTCAATGCACTTGACGCGGAGGAACCTGCTCCTCGGCATCGGGATGAGGTTCTTCGGGAGCGCCATGCTTCACACCTCCACCAGCTCGAACTTCTTAACGCGGAAGCCCTGTCCCCTGGTGTGGGCCTTGCCGCAGACGGTGCACCTGAAGCGGAGGTCGAGCTTCTTGACCGGCTTCTCCCTTCCGGCCGGGTTCGGCCTCGGGAAACCGCGGTAACCCTTCATGATTCTCCTAAAGCGCCTCTGACCCTGGCTGAGCTCGCTCCTCGGTCTCTTCTTGACCTTCTCGACCTTGTGGATTGTGTGCTTCTTACAGTAGGGGCAGTAAGTCCTTATCTGCTTCGGATACTTCATTCTCTCACCTCCACGCAGAGGCCCGGTGGGTTCCTACTCGCCCCTGCCTCGGACACCCCCGAGCCGTGAGGCATGATAGTGCCTGCAGGCTTCGGTAAGCGTGAGGCTTTAAAAAAGTTTTTGCGGTTTGAACCAAAATTTTTAAATAACCAAATGTTATTAAAGTGCTCCGGGGGTGAGGGCCATGGAGCGGATGATAACAACCGTGGAGGAGCTGAAAAGGCTGGAGGAGAAGGCCGAGAAGGAGTACCGAAAGCTCCTCAAGAGGCTCAGCGATCCGGAATACGCGGACCTCAGGGCCCTCATCCTTAGGATGGCCATAGACGCGGCTTTCCACAAACACCTGATGGAGGCCCTTGAGAAGGCATACCACGACTCCGTGAGGCTGATCGAGGAGTACGGAACCGATGAAGGTGCGGAGGAGGTGGCTCTCATCCCGGGTCTGCCGACGATGGTGATGCCCCTGGGCTTCGGTGCGATTGGTGCCAGAGTCCCGCCTGAGGAAATAATCGAGGAGTACCTCAAGGACTTCCCGACGGAGGTCGTCCTGCCAGAGGACGGCGATGGAAGGATTGGAGAGCTGCTTAGGGACTACATCGAGCTTGAGGAGAACATGCTGAAACTGTACGACAGGCTCTCAAGGAGGGCCTTCCACCCGGTTGTTAGGGAGCTCCTCAGGGAGATAAAGAGAAACGAGGAACAGCACGAGGCCATCCTCAAAAAGCTCGTTGAGAAGTACTCTCACTCCGCCGGAGCATAGTAGCAGCGCTTCGGTGAAATGATTTTACCCTCCGTTTTGAGCACTTTTATGGCCTTGTCCACTTCCTTCTTGTCTATGCCGGCGAGCTCGGCTATCTCCTTGCTCTTGAGGGGCTTCCCGGCTTCCTTCAGAACCTTGAAAACAACCTCAACCTCTGCCATCCTCATCACCCTTTTGGTTTGTTCATGGAACCTAGAATGTTTGAACTTAAAAGATTATTGGTTAGAACTGAAGGATGAATGGGACAACGAAGGGCACCAGTGCGGTAAGGACGAAGCCGTGGACGAAGGCTATGAGCGCGACCTCGCTTCCTCCAAATTTCGTCATTATCGGTAGCGTCGTGTCCATCGTGGTTGCACCGCCCATGGAAACCGCCAGCTCCTTTCGCATCTTCCCGATGGCAACGGGGTACAGCAGAACGGTGAATATCTCCCTGGTGAGGTTGGCTAGAAAGCCTAGGGTGCCGTAGACGGCGGAGTACTGGGCGATCAGTGGCCCTGTGAGGCTGTACCAGCCGCAACCGGCAGCGACGGCAAGCCCCCACCTGAGCTCTATCCCCAGGAGAAGGGAAGCGGCGAGGCCACCGAGCAGAGAACCGAGGAGCGTCCCCAGAGGCAGTTTTATGGCGAGCCTTCCGAGCTTCCTAATCTCCGCAAGCCGGAAGCTCTGGCCCAAATCTATTCCGATTATCAGTATCAGCAGGTAGAGCATGACCTCGTAGAGGTTGCCGAACTCCGGGGCGTAGAAGTGGCCTGTGAGTATGCCGGCAATCAGAGCCACCAAAACGTAGACCAGAAACCTCATCCCCTTCCCCCCACTAGAAGGGCGATTCCAACGCTTCCCGCGATGGTCAGGGCCGCGAAGACGATGGATGAGCTCAAGAGCCACAGGGCGTCTATCTTCACCTTCCCCGCCTCGACGCCCATGAAGAATATCAGTAGCAGAAGTGCGATGCTCATGGGGGCGTCAACGTTTACCTTGCGCTCTTTCCTGCGGAGAACGTAGCCTATGAGAACCCCTGCGATTAGTGGGATAAAGATGTTCATGCAAAAACCTTCCTCTGAAGGTTAATAAACGTATCGAGGGGCTCGGTGGGTGTTCACGTCATCATGGTGCATCTCTTCAGCATGCTTGCTAGTCGTCATCGCCCGTAATCCGTTATCCTCGCCTCTTTTTAAACCTATGTGGGCAAAGCTTTTTACTACAAACCTCTCATCATTCAAATGGTGATCCACATGATTCGTGCATCCGAAAGGGCCATGGGAATTGAGTACGCCATCAGGGACGTTGTTCTGCCTGCAAGGGAGCTTGAGAAGAAGGGAATAAAGGTCATCCGCCTCAACATAGGCGATCCGGGAAAATATGACTTCCAGCCGCCGAAGCACATGAGGGACGCTTACTGTAAGGCCATTCAGGACGGCCACAACTACTACGGCCCCAGCGAGGGGCTTCCGGAGCTTAGGGAGGCCATAGTCGCGAGGGAAAAGAGGAAGAACGGTGTTGATATAACGCCCGAGGATGTTCGCGTTACTGCGGCCGTTACCGAGGCTCTACAGTTCATATTCGGCGCCCTTCTCAACCCTGGGGACAACATCCTCGTCCCGAGTCCCAGCTACCCGCCTTACGTTGGCCTCGTCAAGTTCTACGGCGGAATCGCCAACGAGTATCTGACTGTTGAGGAGAACGGATGGCAGCCAGACATAGACGACATGAGGAAGAAGATTAACGAGAGAACAAAGGCCATAGCGGTCATCAATCCCAACAACCCAACCGGAGCCCTCTACGAGAAGAAAACCGTGAGGGAGATACTCGATTTGGCCGGCGAGTACGACCTTCCGGTCATCAGCGACGAGATATACGACCTTATGACCTACGAGGGACAACACGTTTCCCCCGGTTCGCTCACGAAGGATGTCCCTGTTATAGTCATGAACGGCATGTCCAAGGTCTACTTCGCCACCGGCTGGCGCCTCGGCTACTTCTACTACGTCGACCCGGAGGGCAAGCTCGAGGAGGTCAGGGAAGCGATAGACAAGATGTCCAGGATAAGGATATGCCCCAGCACGCCGGCCCAGTTCGCCGCGATAGCCGGCCTAACAGGACCGATGGACTATCTCGACGAGTACATGGGCAAGCTCAAGGAGAGGAGGGACTACATCTACAAGCGCCTCACGGAGATTCCGGGGATAAGCACCACCAAGCCCCAGGGAGCGTTCTACATCTTCCCGCGCATTGAGGAGCGCTCGAAGTGGAAGAACGACAAGGAGTTCGTCCTCGACGCCCTCAACGAGGCCCACGTGCTCTTCGTCCACGGCTCGGGCTTTGGATACGCCGGCGAGTGGCACTTCAGGATAGTCTTCCTGCCGCCGGTTGAGATACTCGAGGAGGCTATGAACAACTTCGAGGCCTTCATGAGGAAGAGGCTCTCCGAGTGAGCCTTTCCTTTTAACCTTCTTGAGCCGTTTAAAAATAGTAGACTGAGTTCTAGGCGTTTCACCCGCCGGAGACGACAGGGATTACCTCAACGTAGTCTCCGTCTTTGAGGTTCTCGTCTTCGAGGGCAACGCGGCCGTTCAGTTTGGCTATGGCGCTCTCCGTGTTGAAGCCTATCTCGTGGAGCAGGTCGGAGACCTTCATGCCCTTTCGCCATTCCACTTCCCTCTCGATGCCTCTGCCAAGGACCTTTACCCTGATCATCGCTCACCACCGGCTCGATGTTGCCCATCTTCCTTTATAAACCGAGCGGCCGCACCGCTCGATGCTGGGCCAGCCTCTCAGCCCGAAGGGAGCGGAGCGCATCGGCCGTTCATGGGGAGTCTCGGTCCAAAAAACTTAAAAACCCTCCCCGGCTCATATAACCTGGGCACTGGAGTGCCGCGGTAGCCTAGCCTGGTAGGGCGCCGGCCTGCTAAGCCGGTGGCCGTTGGCCACAGGGGTTCAAATCCCCTCCGCGGCGCCAAAATCTTTCTGGGGTTCAAATGCCGGGATAGCCTAGAGGTGAGGCGGTGGACTGCAGATCCGCTTTACGGGGGTTCGAATCCCCCTCCCGGCTCCATAACAAACTTTTGCAGGGCAAAAGTTTGATCAAAAGTTGGTGATTCCTTTTGAAAAGCGTGCTCTGGAGTGGATTTCTTCAAGAACCACTTTTTGAGTAGAAAGGGTATTCATTCCGGGAGGTGTTTTCAGGAGGGTTCAAGCGTTTTTGGCGCTCCTTTGGAGCGCGGTTCAAGTAGAGCCCACCTGGAAAAAGCTTATTTTCGCTGACCCAACTGTCTAAGGGTCTGGATTGGGCTTGAAATCCCTTCTATAACGAAGCCTTACCACGAATCACAAACTTTTGGTGAAGCTTTTTCTAAAAGCTTCAGTGTTGACGGAAAGATGGCGTGCAATTACAACGTGCTGGGTTCTCAAGTGGGTTTATGTTCCAATTGCCACTTTTACAACGTTTCACTCTCCACGAGGCGTCCTAAGGACGCCAGAATAAAAATGAAACCCGTTCAACATCCTGTTTTAAAGTTAAACCTCTATCACAGGCGAATTTCAGAGCGCACGCTTTATCTTGTGACAATTTAACAGGAAAGGAACTTTTGGTCAAGCTTTGTTAAAGCTTGCTCTGTACTCTCAAACCCCCGATGCGGGTTCCACCCCGCGCCCCGTTTTTTCTCTAAAAACCTGGAAACTACGTTTCCCCACCTTCCTTATTTCTTAATCCTCCGGGGGGGCTAACGCCCCCCACCCCGGAACTTTGCTGGCGAAAAGTCTGATCAAAAGTTGTGATTCCTTTTTGAGGTGCCTCTTTGAGAGTGAATTCCTGCTTGAAATTCTTGTTGAGACTGCAACACCCCTCAAGCTGCATTTGGTGGGGGAATCACAAACTTTGATGAAACTTTGCCCAGCAAAGTTTCCTAGGGAACAAACCATAAATACCTCCCCGCTTACCTACCTTCGATGAGTGCCCCGGTCTTCAACTCGAAACTCTGTGCGATCTGCAAGGGCAGAAAGCTCCTCTGTGGCAGGCCAACCTGTCCGATTCTTGAGAGGTTTAGAGTAGCCCGCACCGTCGAACAGAGATTGAACAAACGCCACCTCTTCGGCTCCTCGCCTCCGAGTATCTTCGTTGGGGAGTACGGTTATCCAAAGGTCCGCATAGGACCCCTGGTGCCCCCTATTGAGGGAAACACCAGTCACCTCGACAGTCCGATGAAGTGGGAGGACAAGACGATAAAGGACATCCTCTACTATCGTTCGCTTCTCGTCATGGGTGAGACGAAGGCTGACGTCCACGTGAGGCGGAGCGGTAGAATCCTCGGCGAGGTTCAGGAGCTGGCAATGTCGATAAAGCCCGTTGACAGCGAGGTACTCCTCAAGAGGAAGCCGGTTCTCAAAGTCCTTCCGAGTGAGTTTGCACCGCCTATCGGGCCGAAGGCCGAGCTCCTCGATTTCGAACTCACTGAGAACCCCAAGATTCCGAGGAGGACGGACTACGTCGTGAGTGATGAGCTGAAGGCGGAAGCGGCTATAATGCGCCTATACAACTGGGGCTTCGACGAGTACTACATCATAAGGCTCCTCTCCGCAGGTCTTCTGGGTTTGGACAAGAGGCTCGTCCCAACGAGATGGAGCATTACAGCCGTTCAGGACACCATTGGAAAGAACCTGCGGCGTGAGATTCTGCACAACCCGGAGATAAACGACTACGAGGTTTACTTCTACCGGTTCATGGGTAACCGCTACGCGGTTCTCCTGATGCCGGAGCCTTACGCCTTCGAACTCCTTGAGGTCTGGCTTAAGGGCTCGCTCTTCGGTGCGAGCGAGCCGAGTGTAATCCACGACTACGAGGACTTCCGCGGGAGGAAGGAGTACGTCAAGGAGACCGCCGGTGCCTATCATGCCGCCCGTTTGAGCGTTCTCGAAGCCCTCAGGGCAAGGAGGAGGCAGGCGAGAGCGGTCGTCTTCCGTGAGGTTACCCCCGAGTACTACGCACCGGTCGGCGTCTGGCAGATTCGCCTCGGGGTGAAGAAGGCGATGGGCAACTTGATCGGACGCTTCGAGACGCTCAACGAGGCCCTCGATACCATAAAGAGGCGCCTTGAGCATCCCTTCGAGAAATACCTTGCGAGAAGCTACATCCTCGGAAGTCTCGCGAGACAGAAAACTTTGGACGAGTGGCTCGGAAAGAATTTATACCGCCTCGGCGGAGAGAAACCCGGTGGATGATGACCACTCCATCCCACTGAATGTGATGAGTGCACGTCAGGCTGACACCACCTGGAGGTTTCGAAATGCGGAAGAAGCTGGCCCTCATAAGTCTCGACGGAAACGGAGTCTACAACCTTGGTCACATGCCCTTCCTCAGTGAGCTGGCGGAAAACGGTGATTTTGCCATCGTTGATTCCATCTTCCCAACGCTCACCGACCTAGTTCACACGAGCGTCATGACCGGTGTGTGGCCGAAAGACCACGGCGTCGTTGAGAACGGCTACTACGACCGCCTCGCTGACAGGAAGGTCAATTTCTACGACTACGAAATAGCGTTCAATCCCCACAGGGTCATTAAGGCTCAAACGGTGGTTGATATTCTCCGTGCCAGGGGCGTTAGAACCGCCAGCGTCTCCGGATACACCATGCCACCATTCAGCGGCACCGACGTGAGGATTTTTCCTCCCTTCTTCTCAAGCGACAAGATGTACCGCCAACACGGGAGGGATTGGAGGAAGGACGCCTGGGTTCTCAGCTCCGCTCTGTACCTCTACGAGGAGTGCAGACCTGATCTGTTGCTCGTCCACTTTGCCTCGATTGACGGCATGAGCCACGACCACGGGCCATTGAGCGAGGGGGCGCTGAAGGCCGTCGAGACGGTTGATACCGCCGTGAGAACCCTCTGGGAGAGGCTGAAGGACGAATACGCCTTCATAATCTTTGCGGACCATGGACAGGAGGAGGTGCACACCTGGGTGAACCTGAGGACCTACCTGAGAAAGCACGGGATCGAGACTCTCCGCGTTTCCTCCGGTGGTGGGGTTCACGTGTACCTCAGAAATCCGAACGATGCCGAAGAAGCGTTTGAAGCCCTCAGGAAGGCACCGGGAGTTAAGGCCGTCTTCTTCCGTGATGATCTGCCGCACCTCAACACCCCGAACAGCGGGGAGCTGATAGTCTCAGCAAAGCCCGGCTACTGGTTCTGCTCCCACAGGATGTGCAAGGGCATAAAGGGAGTGAGCCACTGGGTTAGGGGGATGCACGGCTCGATGAACGAACCGGTTCTGAGAGTCCCACTGATCCTTTGGGGGTTTGAGAAGGTTAATCTTGAAAACCCCTCGCTTATGGACATAGCGCCAACGATTTTAGGGTTCTTTGGAATAGAGAAGCCTGGGAACATGGTGGGGAAGAGCCTGCTCGTAGTGTGAGAACCCCAAATGTATGCCGCTCTCCTTTAACGATTCATGTGAGCCGGGAATAAACGCAATCTCGTAAATTGCAGGCTGCAACCAAACCGGCTTAAATGTGAATCCAAAGTCATATATACCTTGGGCGCGTAAAACGGAGTGAGAATAACTCTTCTCCAATCAATTTGGGCTTGGAGTTGGTTTCTATGAAAAAGCGCGCTGAGTATGTGGTTGTTGGTTCTGGGGCCGGTGGGGCCACCCTGGCGAGAGAGCTGAGTATGGCAGGTAAGGACGTTCTAATCGTAGAAGCCGGAAAGTACGAGGAGCACGTGGGAACTTTCAGGGATTCCCTTCGGTACTTCGAGACTACTGGATACAAAACTCCAAGGACCTCCAAGGAGGGAGTGATTCTGTGGAGGGCTATGATGGCGGGCGGTTCAACGGTTGTTTCATGTGCAAACGGGGTAAGGTGCCTTCAGGAGGAGTTCAATGACGCGGGGATAAACCTGGAGAGCGAGTTCCGGGAAGCCGAGGAGGAAATGAAGATAGCCCCAACCCCGAAGAGCCTCCTCGCTGAGGCGTCATTGAAGATGTTGGAAGTCTCTGCCGACCTAGGCTACAGGATGGAGCCGATGCCGAAGTTTCTGGACTTCTCGAAGTGCGTTCGCTGCGGCTGCTGCACCCTCGGCTGCCTTCAGGGTGCGAAGTGGACGGCCCTGGATTACCTGAACGATGCCCTTGCCCACGGTGCCGGTGTGCTCTACGAGACCAAGGTTAACGAGGTGATCGTGGAGAATGGTAGGGCCGTGGGAGTTCGGGGAAGCGGAAAAAATGGATACACTGAGATAGAGGCGGAGAACGTCATACTGGCGGCCGGTGCACTGAGCACCCCGGTAATCCTTCAGAACTCTGGGGTTGAGGGTGCCGGATGGAATCTTTTCGTTGATATCCTCGTGAACGTCTACGGCAGGGCCGAGGGACTTCACCAGGCTAGGGAGCCGAGCATGGCACTCGTTGACCACGAGTTTCACGATGAACGGGGCTTTATTTTGTCCCCCTACCTAAACATTAACCGGACCGTCAGGTTCATGGAGGCGGGAAGGAAAGGATTCATGATGCCCACGGACAAGCTCGTGGGGATTATGGTAAAGACGGCCGACGATCCCACCGGCAGGGTCTATCCCGATGGGAGCGTTTCAAAGGGTGTCACTAGGAATGATCAAAAGCGGATAGACGACGGCGTTGCGATAGCCAAGGAGATACTGGAGGGCATCGGGGCCGATCCGGGTTCGTTCATTGTCTCGAAGCCCGAGGGAGCACATCTGGGTGGCACAGCGGCCGTGGGGACGGTTGTTGATGAGCACCTTGAAACGTCGGTAAGAAACCTCTATGTATGCGACGCCAGCGTTCTCCCGAAAGCGCCCGGTTTGCCGCCGATACTGACGATAGTGGCCCTGGCAAAATGGCTCGGAAAAACCTTGGCCCACTGACTTTTAATTTTTCAGAAAGCGGAAATGAAGAAGAGGCGGAAACAACCAGTCCTCAGCGTGAGGACTGGGCGATCCTCTCGATCTCTTCCTTCTTGCTGTAAGCGAAGCTCTTCGGGTCCTTGTTGGCCGCAGCGATTATCTCCTCGGCAAGGGCCTGGGCGTAGCTGGTCTTGTTCCTGTAGCACTTGGCGCTCGCTCCGAGAGCGATGTTCTTGAGGGCTATGTCGAGCCTCCTGAGCGGGGCAACGTCAACGGCCATGTGGTAGCGGATTCCACCGAAGGCGATGGTGGTCGTGTCCTCCCTTGGGGCGGAGTTCTCGAGGGCCCTGACGAGAACCTGAATCGGGTTCTGCTTGGTTCTCCTCTCGATGATCATGAAGGCCTCCTTGACGACCTCGTAGGCCTTCATCTTCTTGCTCATGAGCGAGCGGTGCTCCCTTCTCATGAAGTGGCCGCCGACCTTGTGGCCGCTGGCGCCGCTGCGCATGACCTTGTTGATGAGCCTCTCGACGATGTGAACCTGGGCCTTTCCAAAGGACTTCTTGGCGTGTCTTCCGTGGCTGTGCGGGAGGATTCTCGCGTCGAGGTTTATGTAGGGCCTGAGCGACGGGTCGTTCACGACGACGTCCTCAACGCTCCACCTGCCCATGACCTTGAGCTCCTTCGGCTGGTAAAAGCGCTCGGTGATTGCCTTGGCCATTCACTTCACCTCCTCGGCTTCTCCTTCCTTCCCTTGACGAGCTCCTTGAGGGAGACCCTGTTGACCTTGACGACCTTGTACCTGATTCCCGGGATATCACCCATGGAACCACCCTTGGGACCGCCGATTCCCTCGATGATGACCTCATCGTGCTCGTCTATGTGGTTGATGGCACCGTCACCGGGGGTGAAGGCGGTAACAACCTTACCGTTCTTGATGAGCTGAACACGGACTGCCTTACGCATAGCGGAGTTCGGCTGCTTTGCCTCAACGGCTATCTTCTCAAGGACTATTCCCTTGGCCTGCGGAGCGCCCTCGAGAGGGTCGCTCTTCTCCTTGAGGCGGAGAACCCTTCTCTTGTACCTTATGTCACTCCAGCGGAACTTCTTTCTCTTGAGCTTGAGCTTCCTACCGGCAAACTCTCCATACGGGGCCTTCTTTCCAGGCATGAGCATCACCTCAAATTATGATCACATCTTGAATGCCGTGGTGTCTCTCCATCAACTCTTTCACGAGGTTGATGTTCTGGCCGCCCCTTCCGATGGCGCGAGGCTTGTCGCGCGGGCCTATATCGAGGAGGGCGACCTTCTTACCATCACGCTTCTCAGTGATGTGGACCTTTTTAACCTTAACCCCGAGGCTCTTATAAATGTTCCTCAGGAACTCTTCGGGGTTCTCGGAGTGCTCGATGAGTTCTATGTCCTTCCCAAGCATGTTCTGGACGCGCTTGACGTTGGCTCCCTTCTTTCCAAGGGCCAGTCCCATCTCACCCTTCTTGATGACATAGATGAGCCTGTTTCTGTTCGTGTCTATGAGGCAGTCCATGACGGTCGCTCCGGTCATGCTCTCGAAGAGCGCTATGAACTTGATCTGGTCGGTGTTGAGCTTGAGCGGCATTACTCCTTACCCCCAGCCAAGGCCAGTATCTTGCTCTCACCGGGGTCTATCACGGCGAGGGCCGAAACGGTGTGCGGCCTTCCGAGGAGGGTTCCGAGCTCGACGCTGGTTCCCTCGAACTCGTAAACCGGTATGCCGCTGAGCTTGGCGTAGTACTCGATGTCCTCCTTGATGTCCGGTCTGGCGTTCTTGGCCACTATGACCATCCTGGCCCCACCCATCTTGGCGTACTGAAGGGCCTTCTTGGCACCCATGATTATCTTTCCAGTCTCCTCAGCCTTCCTAAGTTCGAACGCAAAGTCAACCATTAACTACACCTCCCTACTCCCTTTTCGGTCTCAGGGGGAGATTCATTGCCAGTTTGACGATTCCCGTACCGACGGGCACGGGCTGTCCGATGAGGACGTTCTCGACGACACCGTTGAGCGGGTCGGTTTCACCCCTCTCAGCCGCCTCGAAGAGGTGCTGGGTGGTGATCTCGAAAGCAGCCCTGGCAAGCACGCTGGCCTTCTCCCCAACTATACCGTGCCTGCCTATGGGCAGTATCACGCCGTCGAGCGTCATCATATCGGCGACGAGCATGATGTGCCTGACGTCGACCTCAAGACCCTGCTCGCGCATCGTGTTGACGATTTCCTCGATGATGGCGTTTCTTGCCGCCTCGATGCCGAGCACCTCGGCGATCTCGTGGATGTTGTTGGTTCTGGTCCTCGTCGGATCAACGCCCGGAACCTTGATGACCTGCTTGAAGTTCGAGCCCTCGGTATAGATGACGTACTCGTCGCCTTCCTTCCTTATGATGGTCTTTCCGACGCCCGAGAGACCCTTAAGGCGGTGCTTTTTAACCTTTTCGGAGAGCCTTCTCAGGTCGGAGAGCTTGCCGACCTTCTTGGGGCGCATTATGACGGTGTAGCCGTCAACTTCAAATTCAGCGCTCTTGAAGGAGCTCTCTAGCTTCCTCTGAATCCTCTCCATGTCGAGACCGGCCTTCTCAAGCCTCTCCGGGTCTATGTCAACTATGAACTCGAAGTTGAGGATGTCTATGCTCATCTCCCTTGCGAGGTTCTCAAGGCTCGTTCCCTCAATGCGCCTCGCAACCTCCAGGGCCTTCTCGCGGTCATAACGGTGCTTCTCGTCGAGGTAGACGGTCATGATTGGCGTTGATGGGTTCTTTCTGGCATCAACGATCTCGATAATTCTCGGCAGACCGAGGGTGACGTTGATTTCCGCGACACCCGCGTAGTGGAAGGTGTTGAGGGTCATCTGCGTTGACGGCTCACCGATGGACTGCGCGGCGACTGTTCCTATCGCCTCGCCCGGCTCGATGAGGGCCCTCTGGTACTCCTTGACGGCCTCGTCTATGATGGCCTGAACCTCGGCCTTCTTGAGCTTGTACTTCTTGTTGTACTCAATGAGCTTGTTGTAGAGCTCTTCCTTGATGTTGTCGGGAAGCTCGGCCTTGTCAACCATGCTCTTGATGGTTTTTGCGGCGACCATCTATCTCACCCCTTCCCCCTCACTTTGAGCAGGGTTTTTACAATCACCCTATCAACGTCCACGGTCTTGCCTCCCCAGCTCTTCATTGGGTCTATTCCATCCTCGCCGTACTTGAACTGAACGATGATTCCGGTCGGGTCTCTGACGGTTCCGTCGTAGTCCACCTTGAGGTCCTGGAGCGCGTTGATGAGCCTCCTCTGCATGTAACCGCTCTGGGCGGTCCTGACGGCCGTGTCGACCAGTCCCTCTCTACCACCCATCGCGTGGAAGAAGTACTCCTGCGGGGTTAGACCGCTCTTGTAGGAGTTGGTGACGAATCCCTTCGCCCTGGCTCCCAAATCACCGGGCTTGAAGTGCGTGAGAACCCTTCCGCGGTAGCCGCGGTAGAGCCTCTTTCCACGGATGGACTGCTGACCGAGCATCGCCGCCATCTGGGTGATGTTGAGCATCTTACCCCTCGCACCGGTCTTGGCCATTATGACTGCGTGGTTGGTCATACCGAGGTACCTCTCGGCGACCTTACCTGCGTTGTCACGCGCCTCGGCCAGAACGGCCATTATGTTGCTCTCCAGAGTCTCTTCGAGGGTCTTACCCGGCAGCGGCTCGAGCTCGCCGTTCTTGTACGCCTCTATGAGCCTGTTAACCCTCTCCTCAGCCTCGCGTATTATCTCGTGAATCCTGTCGAGGGCCTCGCTCGGAAGGTCCTCGTCGTCTATCGCGGTCGTGAAGCCCTTGTGCGTTATGACCCAGATCGCGAGCTTGGTGACCTGGTCGAGGAACTGCCTCGCCCTCTCGACGCCGTACTCCCTCACTATGAGGTCGAGGAGCTTTCCGTCCTCCCTTCCGTAGGCCTTCTTGTCTATCGCACCGCTGAGGAGCTTTCCGTTGAGGATGTAGGTGAAGCCGTCGTAGGCGAGCTTTCTGACCTCCTCCTCGTCGGGGATGAGCTTCTCCTCTATGAGCTTCTCGAGAGCCTCACAGCGCTCCGGCTCGTCGCAGAGCTTGTTGCGGTACCAGATCGTGAGGTCGTCCGGCAGGAGGAGGGAGAATATAACCTTTCCACTCCAGAGTTCGACGCCGTTCTCGACCTTGTCAGGTTTCGGAAGCTTGTCCACGTCAACGCCGGCGAACATGAGCATCTGCTCGACCTCTGAGCGGGTGAAGTAGGCGCCCTCGCGCGTGAGCAGGTAGCCGCCGGATATGTGGTCCTGGATTCCTGCGATGAGCGGGCCACCGTAGCGCGGCGAGATAATGTGGTTCTGAACCTCCATGAGTATCTTCGCCTCGGCCTGAGCCTCCTCCGTCTGCGGCACGTGGAGGTTCATCTCGTCACCGTCGAAGTCCGCGTTGTACGGCGGGCAAACGGCGAGGTTGAGGCGGAAGGTTCTGTAGGGCATAACCCTAACGCGGTGGGCCATTATACTCATCCTGTGAAGGGACGGCTGCCTGTTGAAGAGGACTATGTCGCCGTCCAGCAGGTGTCTCTCAACCGTCCAGCCTAGGTCGAGCTTCTCTGCGATGAGCTCGAGGTTGTTCTCCATGAGGCGGATTCTCCTTCCCTCTGGGTCTATAACGTAGTTGGCGCCCGGATACTTCTCGGGCCCGTTGAGGACCATCTTCTTGAGCTTCTCGAAGTTGAACTCGGTGACCTTCTCTGGAACGGTGAGCTCCATAGCTACCGCTATCGGAACGCCGACCTCGTTGATGCTTATCATCGGGTCGGGGCTGATGACCGTACGGGCAGAGAAGTTGACACGCTTACCGCTGAGGTTTCCACGGAAGCGTCCCTCCTTACCCTTGAGCCTCTGTGCCAGGGTCTTGAGGGGCCTTCCGCTCTTGTGCTTGGCCGGCGGAATGCCTGAGGTCTCGTTGTTGATGTATGTGGTGACGTGGTACTGGAGGAGGTCCCAGAGGTCCTCGATGATGAGCTGCGGCGCACCGGCCTCGATGTTGCTCTTAAGGCGATTGTTGATACGGATGATGTCAACGAGCTTGTGGGTGAGGTCGTCTTCAGCCCTAATGCCGCTCTCGAGGGTGATGGACGGTCTCATAGTAACCGGCGGAACCGGCAGAACCGTGAGGACCATCCACTCTGGCCTGGCCTTCTCCGGGTGCAGGCCGAGGAGGTGCAGGTCCTTGTCGGGTATCTTCTCAAGCCTGTCCCTGACCTCGCTTGGCATCATCCTGTGCTTGTACTCGTTGCCCTCCTCGTCCTTCCTGAGCTCCCAGTAGATGGTAGGCCTCTCGAACTTGACCGGGAACTGGGGAGCACCACAGTGCGGGCAGACCATCCTCTCCTTGGCCTTCTTGTGAATCTCCTTGATGAGCCTGTCCTTGGCCTTCTTCCTGTCGCCCATGACCTCGAACTTGTGGGTGTACTCCTCTATCTCCTCCTCGGTGAGCTTTATCCTTCCGCACTCGCGGCAGGTGCTCTCCAGAACGCGGTGGATGGTCTTGGCGAATCCGACGTGGATGATCGGCCTGGCCAGCTCGACGTGGCCGAAGTGGCCGGGACAGTCTCCGGCGCGCGCTCCACAGGTCTCACAGCGCAGTCCCGGATCGATGACACCCAGCCTCTTGTCCATGAGGCCGCCCTCTATCGGGTAACCGTCATCGTCGTAGGTGTCTGGGACGGTTATCTCGGCCGCGCTCATCTTTCTGATTTCCTGGGGTGAGAGGATTCCGAACTCAATACTTCCGATGACCTTTTTCATCGACTGCATGGCAATCACACCCTGTCAACTATATTGAGAGACGGCCTTATTCCCATCGCCTTCAGCTCGTCCAGCAGCAGCTTGAAGGCGTAGCTCATCTCCACCTTGCTTATCTTCTCTTCCTCTCCACAGACCGGGCAGTAGACCTTTCCTCTGCGCTTGTCTTCGAGTGCCAGATGTCCACAGCTCTCGCAGACCCATACCTCGGTCTTATCGCTCTCTTCGAGCAGTCTCTCTATGAGCAGCATCGCAGCACCGTGGCCGATGAGGACGTCACGCTCCATCTCACCGAACCTGAGACCACCTTCTCTGGCCCTTCCCTCGGTCGGCTGCTTGGTGAGAACCTGCACCGGACCCCTGCTCCTTGCGTGCATCTTGTCAGCGACCATGTGGTGGAGCCTCTGGTAGTAGATGACACCCACGAATATGTCCGCCTCAAGGCGCCTTCCGGTTATGCCGTCGTACATGACTTCCCTGCCGCTGTGCTTGAATCCGAGCTCCTCAAGCTCCTTCCTGAGCTTCTCCTCCGGCTCTCCGATGAATGCAGTGCCGTCAACTCTCCTTCCCTTCAATGCCGCGACCTTTCCGCCGATGGCCTCTATGAGCTGTCCGACGGTCATACGGCTCGGGATACCATGCGGGTTAACTATGAGGTCCGGCACTATTCCGCTCTCGGTCCAGGGCATGTCTTCCTGCGGGACGATGAGGCCTATGACACCCTTCTGACCGTGCCTCGAAGCGAACTTGTCTCCGAACTCGGGAATACGGAGGTCCCTCACGGTTACCTTGACGAGCTTGGTTCCGTCGCCCGTCTCGGTCAGGATAACCTTGTCCACGATGCCCCTCTCGCTTGGCCTGACGGCAACGCTCGTTTCGCGCCTCTCCTGGAGGATTATGCCTCCGAGGCCACTCTGCTCCTCAAGGAACCTCGGCGGTGAGGTTCTTCCAACGAGGACGTCCTTGCCGGAGACCTTTGACTCCGGGAAGATTATACCGTCCTCGTCGAGGTGCCTGTAGTACTTCTCGCCGAGATAGCCCTGGATTGTCGGGTCTGGAACCTCGAAGCGGTCGGTCTGCCCACCGAGGTACCTCTTCTCCTCGGCCTCGTAGGTTCTAAAGAAGGTTGAGCGAGCAAGACCGCGCTCTATGGAGGCCTTGTTCATGATGACCGCATCTTCCATGTTGTATCCGCCGTAGCTCAGCACAGCGACCACGAAGTTCTGACCGGCAGGCCTCTCCTCGAAACCGACGGCCTTCATTATCCTTGAGTTGACGAGCGGAACCTGCGGGTAGTGCATGAGGTGCCCGCGGGTGTCAACGCGAATCCTGAAGTTGGCCCAGCCGAGACCGAGGCTCTGCTTGGCCATACCTGCGCCGTATGTGTTACGCGGGGCCGCGTTGTGCTCCGGATACGGAACGAGTGAAGCCGGAATACCGAGTATCGCGGCGGGCATAAGCTCGAGGTGGGTGTGCTCCTCGGTGACTTCCCACGGCCAGGTGGCAACGTAGGCGTTCTCCTCTTCCTCTGCATCGAGGTACTCGATGACGCCCATCTTTACGAGCTCACTCCAGGTCAGGGTGCCGTTCTTTATTCCCTCGATGTGCTCCTTGGTGAGCTTCGGCTTGCCGTTCTCGACTATGATGAGCGGCCTTCTGACGCGGCCGTCATCGCTGTTGACGTATATCTCCCTGACCTCCTCATCCTGGTAGATGGCGACGTTTATGACGTCGCTTATCCTTCCGCTTCTCCTGTCGGTTCTTATTCTGTTCACGAGTCCCTCTCCATCTTCCACGGTTCCTATCAGAACTCCGTTGAGGTAGACGCGCCAGAGCTCAGGGTTCGGTCTCTGCTCCTCTATCGGGATAACGCCGAGTCTGTTCAGATAGTCTCTGGCCTCTTCCTCTGGAATTCCGGTGGTTATCTGGGCCATGAGGGAGAGGTTCTTGACGAGACCACAGTTCGGACCTTCCGGAGTTTCCGTCGGACATATCCTACCCCAGTGGGTTCCGTGAAGGTCACGCGCCTCGAAGTGGGGCTGATCCCTGCTGAGCGGGGAAGTAACGCGCCTGAGGTGAGAAAGGGTTGACATGTAGTTGGTTCTGTCCAGAAGCTGGCTCACACCGGTCCTTCCGCCCGGCCATGCGCCGGTAGCGAGAGCATGTTCTATCCTCTCGCTGAGGACGTCCGGTCTTATGGAGTTTCTCACAAAGCGCTGGATGTTCTCGAAGGTGTAGCGCTCACCCTTCCTCTGGTATGTCTTGGTCATCTGGTACTGCATGTCCTTGACCAGCTGACCAAAGGCAACACGGAAGAGGTCCCTCAAAAGGTCTCCAGCGAGCTTAAGCCTCTTGTTGGCGTAGTGGTCCTTGTCGTCCTCGCCACGGAGTCCAAGGGAGAGCTCCAGAACCTTGAGGGCCATCATGCCGAGGTAGTAGGCCTTCGCACTCCTGTCCTTTTCCTCAACGCCCATGTGGGGCAGGAGGTTGTTGTCTATTATGTGCTGGGCCCTTCTGAGCCTGTACTCCTTCGGCTGGCCGGGGAGGGCGAGCTTTCCTATGTAGTCGAGAGCGTCCTCCTGGGTGGTTATGTCGCTTGCGTCCTCAAGGTTGTCGAAGAGAACCTGCTGTATGCGCGGGTCGTCACTCACAGCTTCAACGATTTCCTTATCGCTGAGAACGCCCAGCGCGCGCATGACGTAGACGAACTTGACGGGCCTTGGAACGTTCGGGATGTTGACGTAGAGAATTCCGTCCTTCCTTCTCTCGACGGTTATTAAAGCCCTGTAGCCGTGCCTGTAAGAGAAGCACTTGGCTATCACCCTGTTCTGCCTCTCGTCCCTCTCAACCAGGGTCTTGTTCGGGGCGAGGTCCTCGATAGAAACTATAACCCTCTCGGAACCGTTGATGATGAAGTATCCTCCCGGATCCTTCGGGTCTTCGCCGAGCTTTATCAGCTCTTCGTCGCTGAGACCGTAGAGCCTGCACGCCTTGGATTTGAGCATTATCGGAAGCTCTCCGATGCGAACCTCGACGGCCTCCTGGGCGATGCCGTTGACGACGGGAATGAGCTCAAGGTACAGCGGGGCAGAATAGGTCAGGTTTCTGATCCTTGCGTCCATCGGGTAGAGGGGCTTCCTCTGCCCCTGGGCTTCCTGGAACTCGGGCTCGCCGAGGCGAACCTTTCCAAACTTAACCTCGAAATCGGGGATGTCCGGCTTGATGCCGCCGAACTCGTCTATGACCTTCTGCATCCCGTAGTCTATGAAGGCGTTGTAAGAGTCAAGGTGCTGTCTAACCAGTCCCTTCTCCTTCCAGTATGCCTCCATAACGAGCCAGAGGTCGTCGGGAGTAACATCAACAACGGTCGGTCCTCTCGATGCCATAATCTCACCTCACAGAATCAGTCCTCAACCACCAGGCGGTAGTAGTAATAGTAGCCCGCCGTCGGGCTCTTCCTCTTGATCTCAAGAACGTCTCCGGGCTTTGCGCCGAGAGCAACAACAGCAGGGTCTGAAGCCTTGATCTGCGGAAGCTGGGAAATCCTGATTCTGTACTTTCTGAGGAGCTCAGCCTTCTCCTCCTCGCTGAGTATTCTGTGCTCAGGAACCAGCTCGTGAGTGAATATATCAAATTCTTTTTTCGCCGCCACCGAGAATTGCCCCCTTAACATTTTTTAAGAACGATTATCACTACCTCCCACCTGTGGGTTTCGGTATATAAGCTTTTCGAGTGATAACTCGCTCACAGGGGTTTATATCGGTTACGAAAAGTTTAAGAACCTTTTTCCATGCCGGAAAGCTACCTTGATGCACCTTTATGTTCACCTTTACTGGGAAAGGCTTATAAAGGCTCAGCACGGGTTCGATGTTCGAACTTCTTGAAAACTGACTAAACTCCCCAACCCTGCTGGAGTTTTGACATCTTTCACTGAAAAAGATTGTCGTTATGCTATCTTTTAGAGGTCTTAGTTGCCATATTCCGACAAAACATGGGTAAAACTTGGTCGGTTTTTTGTAAAAATTGGGGAGACAAAAGGCCCCTAAATCCTGAATGTGCCCCTATGGGAGTGTATCCACGCGAACGGCCAAATCTTGTGCCCTAATTGCTGAAAATCTTGACGCTTCCTAGCTCTGCTTGGCACCTACTGGACTAGCAGTCAACAAAGATCCTCGGAAATTTTATGATTTTTTGGGCAGATCCAACCTAACTCAAAGAAGCCCTTCAGAGGGAATCCTTCGCGAAGATAAAAGGCTAAAATGGTTTTTATTTCTATTAAATTGGCAGGAATTAGAGCGTGCATTTTGAAATTTGCCTGTGAGGAGGGTTTAACTTTAAAACGAGCCATTAATTCGGTTTCACTCTTATTCTGGCGTTCTTTGAACGCCTTGTGGAGAGTGAAACGTTGTGAGACTAGCAATTGAAGAGTAAACCACGTAGAAAATACGCTTTTTAAAATTGCACGCCATCTTTCCGCCAGCGCTTTGCGAAGCAAAGGGCTGTAATGGAGCCCCGGGCGGGATTTGAACCCGCGACCGGCGGATTACAAGTCCGCCGCCCCGCCAGGCTAGGCTACCGGGGCACGGTTTTAAGAGCAACGGGGCTGAATATAAAGTTTTCTCTCCAGCCTGGCCATCACCGTAAGTTTTATAAATCCCCTCTGTATTCCCTACATTGGGTCGTGCCGCCGTAGCTTAGTCGGTAGAGCGCCGGACTGTTAATCCGGCGGTCCCCGGTTCGAGTCCGGGCGGCGGCGCCATTCATGGGCCCGTAGCTCAGCCTGGTCAGAGCGCGCGGCTCATAACCGCGTGGTCGGGGGTTCAAAGCCCCCCGGGCCCACCATGAAACTCTTCTGAAAAACGCTGTCTGAGCGGATAAACCTCGTTTGGTGGGTACTGCTTCCAGAAGTGCTTTTTTGAGTGGAAGCCCCGTCAGTGGCGGAATACGTTCAACTCCCCTCTGGAAGCTTGGTCACGTAAACTGGCCACGTTCTGTAATCATCCTGGATGTAGACCTCAAGAACCTCCGCTCCCGCGTACCTTACTTCCCTCACGAGTAGCTTCTTGTTGCTCCTCCCCCGGAGTATGTCCTCATGAACGTCCCTGGGAAGCTCCTCCGTGACCGGAAGGATGCCCCCTTTTACGTACACCCCCTCAAGCCGACCGTCCCTGAAAAGAAACCCCCTAACCGGCACCTCGTACTCCTCGACAACGTCCTCATAATGAACGGTTTTATACTTCCCCACGATTTTGTTCATTTCTATCACCCATATGCAACTTTTCTATTACATATAGATTCGGGCGAGTATTTATTAACTTTTTGGTGCATATTTGGGTAACTGGGGTCAGAAATGGAGAAAAGGATAACCAAAAAGGAGAGATAATGGTGGCTGGTTCAGATGTCGACCTCTCCCTTCTCCTTCAGCTCCCTGTACATGCGCCAGGTGATTATTGGCCTCTTGGCGGCTAGAACGTCGTCCACCCTTCTCACGGCGGCGTTGTGAGGTGCGCTCTTGACGATCTCCGGGTTGCTGTAGGCCTCCTCGCTTATCCTCTTGAGGGCCTCGACGTACGCGTCGAGTTCCTCCTTGCTGACGGTCTCGGTTGGCTCTATCATCAGGGCCTCGTGGACTATCAGCGGGAAGTATATGGTCGGCGCGTGTAGGCCAAAGTCGAGGAGCCTCTTGGCGACGTCAAGGGCCTTAACCCCTGTTTCCTTCTTCATGGGCTCGGCGCTGAACACAACCTCGTGCTTCCTGAGCTCCTTGTGGGGCAGCTCGTAGCCGCGGGTGCCCTTCAGCTTCTGGGTGATGTAGTTGGCGTTGAGAACGGCTATCTCGCTGACCTCCCTGAGACCTTCCCTGCCCATGACTTTGAGATAGGTGAGTGCGCGCACCATCACCGCGAAGTTGCCGTAGAGCTCCTTCACCTTGCCTATGCTCTTGGGTACGTTGTAGTCAAGGTAGTAAAGGTCGTTTTCTTCGTCGTATCCCACGAGCGGAACCGGCAGGTAGTCCTTGAGGAAGTCCTTGACACCGACCGGCCCGCTGCCGGGACCGCCGCCGCCGTGCGGGGTCGAGAAGGTCTTGTGAAGGTTGAGGTGCACGACGTCAAAGCCCATATCCCCTGGTCTGACCTTTCCGAGAACCGCGTTGAGGTTTGCCCCATCGTAGTAGAGAAGCCCACCTGCCTTGTGGACTATCTTCGCTATCTCGAGTATCTCGTCCTCGAAGATGCCCAGGGTGTTGGGGTTCGTGAGCATCAATCCGGCGGTTCTCTCGCTCACGGCGTTCTCCAGCGCCTCGAGGTCAACGGTTCCGTTCTCGTTGGAGGGTATCTCGATGACCTTGAAGCCCGCCATAGCGGCGCTTGCTGGATTCGTTCCGTGGGCAGAGTCTGGAACGAGCATCTCTGTCCTCTGGGTGTCTCCCCTGTCGAGGTGGTAGGCCCGAATGACCATTACTCCGGTGAACTCGCCGTTCGCTCCGGCGGCCGGCTGAAGGGTGAAGCGGTCCATGCCGGTTATCTCCTTCAACCACTGCTCCAGCTCCCACATTATCTTTAGCGCTCCCTGGATGGTTCTCTCGTCCTGGTAGGGGTGGACGTAGGCAACTCCCGGATGGCCGGCTATCTCCTCGTTTATCTTGGGGTTGTACTTCATGGTGCACGAGCCGAGCGGATATATGCCCGAGTCAACGCCGTAGTTCATCTCGCTTAAGCGGGTGTAGTGCTTGACGACCTCCGGCTCGCTCAGCTGGGGAAGGTTGAGGGGGCTCTTTCTCTTCAGCTTCTCTGGAACCTCAACGCTGACGTCCTCAATTGGCTTCGGCATGGTGTAGCCGATCCTTCCCTCGCGGGAAAGCTCGAAGATGAGCGGCTCATCCCATTTAGCCTGGCGGAACATTCAGGCCACCTCCTTGAGGGCCTCGATGAGTGCATCGACCCATTCCTTTCTCGTCGTTTCGGTGGCTGCGAAGAGGGCGCTCTCTCCCAGCTCCGGGAAGTGCTCCCCTATGTAGTAACCGCCGTGGATGTTCCTCTCAAGAAGGGCCCCGTGTATCTCATTGTAGGGCTTGCCGAACCTCACAAGAACGTCCTTGAAGTTGACGCCCTTGAAGGGAATCTCGGCGACCTCCGAAAGCCTCTTCTTGAGGTAGGCGGTGTTCTTGAGGATGACCTCTCCGAGCTCGGTTAAGCCCTTCGGGCCAAGGGTCGCGAGGTGTATCGCCGCGGCAACCGCCACTAGGGCTTCGTTTGAACAGATGTTCGAGGTCGCCTTGGCGCGCCTTATGTGCTGCTCCCTGGTCTGGAGGGTCATGACGAAGGCCCTCTTTCCATCGGCGTCTTTGGTCATTCCGATTATCCTTCCCGGCATCTGGCGTATGAGCTTTTTATCGTTCCTAACCGCGAATATTCCCGCCCTCGGACCGCCGAAGTTCATCTGGTTTCCGAAGTAGGCGGCCTCACCGACGACGACGTCGGCTCCGAGTTCCCCGGGCGCCTCCACCACGCCGAGGATCGTTGGGTCAACGCCGACCACGAAGAGCGCTCCCGCGTCATGGGCTATCTCGCCGATGGCGGCGATTTCTTCCTCAAGCATTCCGAAGAAGTTTGGAATCTCTACGTATACTCCGGCGGCGCCGTCAACCGCCTCCTTAAGCTTCTCGATGTCCACCTGGCCGTTTTCGTTCCAGTCCACGTACTCAATCTCCAGCCCGGGGCCCGCGGTGTAGGTGTGCAGAACCTTTTTCTTCTCTGGACTGAGGGCCTTCGGGACTACGAACTTGCTCCTCTTCTTAACCCTAGCGCTCATCAGGGCCGCCTCGGCCATGGCGGTTCCCCAATCGTACATCGAGGCGTTGACTATCGGAAGGCCAACAAGTTCTGCGATGAGGCTCTGGTACTCGAAGAGGGCCTGGAGCATGCCCTGGCTTACCTCAGGCTGGTAAGGGGTGTAAGCCGTCAGGAACTCGCTCCTCTCGATGAGGTACTTCACGTGGGCTGGAACGTAGTGGAAGTACGTCCCGGCTCCGAGAAAGCTGGGCATCTCAAGAACTGTTCTGTTCTTGGAGAGAACCTCGTTGAGTTCGAGAAAAACCTCGTATTCGCTCTTACCCTCCGGGAGGTTGAACTCCTTGACCATACCTTTAGGAACGTCGGAAAAGAGGTCCTCAACGGAGGCGAAACCAATCTCCTTGGCAAGTTCTTCCTTATGCGCAGCGTTGGGGAGGTAGTGCCTTCCCATGCCTATCACCCTCTAGCTTTAAGACAGTCGGGGGAAAATAAGGTTGGGATTGTTATATGCTTTGTGTTCAGGCCCACAAAAGAAAAACCCTTAAAGCCCCGATTGGAGAGCTTTGGGAGGGGTCATCATGATAATAGCCTTCGACTTCGACGGAACACTGGCGGACACTTACTCGTGCATTGAGGAGGCGTTCAGACGGGCTCTGGAGAGGCGCTACCGCTGGCTGCCCTTCAAGGGCTTCTGGGCCAAGGCCCTCACGAAGCTTGAGAACTACTTTGAGAGACCCACGTTCGGTAGCCACAAGAAGACCTCAAAGCCCCCGTTCTTTCTGCGCACGAAGTTCTTCGAAACCTGGTTCGAGGAGAGGGCAAAGCTGAGCAAGCCCCTCGACGATGCTCCGGAACTGCTGAAGAAACTCAAGGAGGATGGGCACACGGTAATCTCCTTCTCGGCGGAGGACTTCATTGACGGCATGAAGGTCCGGAGGCTCAGGGAGATGGGCATCTACGACCTATTCGACGACGTTATAGTTTTCGGCCGTGAGATGACCATAGATGAGGCCTTCAGAGAGGTTCGGGAGAAGTATGGGGACGAGATATTCGTCTGGGTGGATGACAAGCCCTGGCGCTTCATAGGGCACGGCGATGAGAACACGGAGTACGTCTGGTACTACTTCCCGTTCAGCGCGAAGTTCGTTGAGAAGAACCGCGAGAGGCTCGCCTTAATTCCGCACCTCCACGTGATAAGGGACCTGTGGAGCATATTCGACGTTATAGAAAGGATAAAACAGGAGCGCTCAGCCTGAGTCTGCGTTGGTGTACTCGATGGTGTCCTCGACGAACTCGTCGTAGGTTTCCTTGTCAACCTCCTCGAGCTCCAGCGTGAACTCCCTTCCCAGGGCCCACCTCACGGCCACCTCTCCCATGTTCGTTTCCGCCATCACCAGGCCGAAGGGCAGGTCACCCGCCCAGTGGTGCTTTGAGAACTCGATGGAAAAGCCCCTTCTTTCCAGCTCTCTCAGTATGAGTTCGTACGTTTTGACCGGCCCGTGCGGGCTCCTCACGAATCCAACATAGGGCATTTTTACTCACCATTGTTCCCTTTGTGGACAGATTTAAAACCTTTTCGGTTGCCCTAACAAAGTTTAAAAGCCGAAGGCCAAACTCCAACACATGAGACCCACACCGCTACCGGGCAAAGCGCTGAAACTCGGGAGGGCGCTCATCATAGCGGACCTTCACCTGGGCTACGAGGTCAGCATGGCGAGGGAGGGCTTTTACCTGCCTCGAGTGTTCAACGAAGTCGTTGGAAGGCTGAGGTCTCTCCTCGAGCGGGAAAGGCCGAAAATCCTCGTCGTGGATGGTGACCTGAAGCACTCCTTCGTGCCCGAATGGCGGGAGAGGGAAGAGCTGAGGGCGTTCGTTGAAGAGGTTGGGCCTTTGGTTGACGAGCTGATCCTCGTGAAGGGGAACCACGACGTGGGAACGCTCTGGCTCAGGGAGCTGGGCGTTGAGATCGTTGATGAGTTCGAACTCGCCGGATGGAAGCTGGTTCACGGTCACAAACTCGTCGATGGGGAGCGCTTCATCATAGGGCACGAGCATCCATCGATACGGCTCCGGGATGAGGTGGGGGCGCTCGTCAAGGTGCCCGTCTTCCTGATGGGTGAGAAACTGATAGTCCTGCCCGCGTTCAGCCCATGGGCGTACGGAAACGACGTGCTCAGGGAGATAGTCTCTCCATTCCTTAGGGCGTATGACGTCTCCAGCGCGAGGGTTCTGGTCCCTCTGGACGAGGAGCTCCTGGACTTCGGCAGACTCGCCGACTTGAGCAGGGTCTTGGGCTCGCTCTGATGCCAAGGTTTTAATACCGGGAGCTGAACTATTCTCCGGGTGATAGAATGAGAAAGAGGTACCTAGGAATCATCGGCGCGATGCTCGTTCTCATGGTTCTCGCTTCAGGGTGCATCTCCTCTGGGGGAAGCAGCCCGACTACTACCACAACGACGACCCAAAATCTGCCCTTCACGAAGGAGCAGCTTGAGAGCGCCGTTGCTGGGATAAAGAGCTATGAGTACGTCATGGACGTTAAAACGTACAACGGAACCAAACTCGTTGCGACGCTCCACTCCTCGGTTGCCATAGACAAGGAAAACGAGATGAAGTCCTCTGCCACCGTGGCCAACAAGACTGGCAAGCTGGTCTATGCCATCTACTACTACACCACCAAGGCCGGCTTCGTAACGCTGACGAACAAGAGCGGCCTCGTGAACTGGCAGTTTTCGTGCTATGAGGCCGGTAAGGGACCCGAGGTGAACTCGACCCTTCTTGACAACCTGTGGAAGGATTTTCCGCTCGAAAACGCGACCGTGACGACGGAGGGCGACTACTATCTCATCACGGTCAACCACACGATCTGGAGCGAGGGCGGGAGCGAGAAGGACTACAGCGGTACCGTGACGGTTAAGCTGACCAAGGACCTCGTCCCGGTGGAGATAACCCAGAAGGCGTACTACAGGAAGGAAGACCAGAGATGGGTGGACGAGATAACGATAGAGATAAGGAACGTCAACGCGGTTTCGGTGAAACCCCCGGAGACCCTTGTGGACTACCTGGAGAGCCAGGGTCTGGACCTGGAGGAACTCCTTGGAAAATGCTAAACCTTTAAATTTTCAGCCCTCCAATTTCTTTTGGTGAAGTGAGGCATGGATTTCCTCAGTGCTATAGTGTTCTTCGCATACGCCCCTGCCCTGGTGATACTCTGGTACTTCTATCACGCCGACAGGTACGAGCCCGAGCCCAGGAGGTACGTCATAGGGACTTTCCTGCTGGGGGCGACGGTCTCGGTCGGCATAGCGTACATGATAGAGAGCGTCCTGACGCTGGGGGGAGCCGTCACCCCGGTTCTTCCGACGACGGCCTTCTACGTGGCGATGGTTGCTGGAATCGTTGAGGAGCCGGCAAAGGCCCTGGCCATCAGGTGGCCGTTTAAAGCGGGTCAGATGGACGGCATAATGGACGGTCTCGTCTACGGCGTTGCCGCTGGACTGGGCTTCGCCGCGACGGAGAACTTCCTCTACGGGCTGGGATACGGTGTCTCAGTGACCATCGTGAGGGCGTTCCTGACGCCGTTCGCCCACGGCGCCTGGAGCGCGGTGATAGGCGTTGGCTACGGAATGAAGGCCGAGGGAAAGATAGACTCGGTCACGCCGTACTTCCTCCTCGCGATGCTCCTCCACTTCATCTGGGACTACTACGCCTTCCTGAGCCGTGAGGTTCCGGCGTATAACATCATCCTCATACTGCTCATACTCGTGAACCTCGCGATACTCCGCTACTTCCTGATAATGGGCCAGGCCGAGGACGTTGGCAGGCTCTGGTACTACTGGTTCAAACGGAGGGATGAGATGTGAAGCTGGAAGAGGCCCTGTTTGAAGCGAGGCCGTACGTGGAATACTACGAGAGGCTCGAAAACCTGGTAAAGCGTCTCTGGGATGAATCCGTTGATGAAGAAAACTTTCTTCAGCTCCTCAACGAGGAGATAGAGCGCGCCGAAGAGCCTTTTAAGACCGACCTAAGGATATTCCTTCAGAAGTTCGAGGCACTCTGAGCTTTCCACTTTTTGCTGACTCTTTTCGATGGTATGCAAAATCTGAATAGAAAAAGTATTTAAGTCCACTCACGCACATTCTAATGAAACCACGGAGGGTAGTACCATGAAGAGGGTTATGGCCCTTTTGCTGGTTGGTCTCATAGCGCTGGCAAGCGGATGCATCGGGGAGAACGTTGGTTTGACTAAGGAGAAGGTTTTGAATGCCCTGAACAACATTGAAACTGCCAGGTACGACCAAAACTTCTCAATGACCATGCACTTCGTTGATCCGGGGACAAACAAGACCGTCAACATAACGATGTCCGGTCGTGTCATCGGGATGTTCAACAAGACCGCCGGCCTGGAAAATGGCAACATGAGCATAAAGACGCACACCATGGGGATGGACATCAACTTTGACTGGCCGTACTTCGTCAACGGCACCAGCACGTACATCAACGTGGATGGAAAGTGGTACCGCGTCTCCAGCAATGATACCATCTACTCCCAGGCGAAGGGTTCACTCAACGTTGCCTACATCGAGAACCTCCTGAAGAGGAAGAACGTGACCATCAAAAAGTTAGCCAACGGATACGCCTTCCGCGTCAACGTTACCTTCTGGGAGTTCGTTAACGCCACCAACCAGACCGGCTACCTCGACGAGACCTGGGGAACTCTTCCCGGCAACGTGACCGTGGACACGAAATCCGGGTGGGTTGAGGTTCACCTCAGGGACGATGGAACACCGGTCTTCATGGAGACGTACATGGATATTGTAATGACGATAACCGCAATCTCCGTGGAGCCTGTGGAAGTTCACATGACGGTTCACGAGGAGGTCAGGCTCTCGGACGTGAACAAGCCGGTGCATATAGCGGCTCCTAATGGAATAGAGAACGCTAGCAACTTTGGTGAAATGTTCTGGTGAGAACATCGCCGTTATTTTTTCCCTTCTTCCTGTTTACCACCGAACACCCACCACAGAAGGAAGGGAGTTCCCAGCACAACGCCCCACGTCGCCAGGAAGCCCGACAGGTCGTGGAAGCTTCCGGGTGTGTACGAAGGCCCCGCCTGCACCATGATGTCCAGCTCCGCCCACAGCCTCATCTCGTTTTCGATTTCCTCAATCCTCTCACTGTTACTCTCCATAACTCCTGTGAGGATTTCTCTACTCTCGGGGGAGAGTTCATCCAGATGGGCGGATATTATCCGGTTTTCCAGCTCAAATTCGGAAATCCTCTTGGCGCAGAAATCGGAGTTGTTGTGATACGCCGCCACCCATCCGTTCTCCCTGCCCTTTTCCACGATCCCCTCAACATCCTTAAGGGCAATCCTGCCCATCATGGATATGAATCTCTCCCCATGTCTTGAAACGGCGACCCTTATTTTCTCCTCCCTGAGAAACTCCTCCAGCCTTGCTGCATCCTCCCGGTCCCTCACCGTAACGTAGACCTCCACGATGTTACAGAGCCCACTCCAAGAGGCGTTTTCTTCCCCGACCTTTTCGAGTTTATCCATCGCGGCGACCTGTTCGCGGGCCAGGGACCTCTCCCTGTAGTAGGTGCCGACGAATATTGAGCCTAGGACCATGAAAATCACAAACGGGGCCACCGCGAGTATCAGGCCCTTCTTTCCCTCCATACCATCACCAGCCCGGCAATTTCCGTGAGAATGACACCCGTCCACAGGGCCGCCATCAGGGGTGCGTTGCTCTCCTTCCTGCCTGAGTACATCAGGATGACGTGGGCGAACGTTGCGTTGCAGATCGGCTCTTTCTGCCTCAATCCCAGGAGCCCCTCCAACACGATGGTGCGATTGTGGATGAACTCCCTCTCTGTGGGGTCGTCAATCAGGCCCTCAAGCTCGCGGTAGGCTTCCAGCTCCCTTTCCAGCCGTTCTCGATCCAGTTCAACAGGTTTCAGCTCAACGTTCCCCCAGGGGCGGCATGTGTCCGGAAGGGCGGAGTAGAACTCGCTTTTGTTAAAGACCACGACATCGGTTTCATCGTATCCATCGGTGAGTTCTATCGAGAAGTGTGGAAACTTATCGAGCGCCGTTATGGTTCTGTTCAGCTCCCGATCGGAGCGGAGGTGACACGTGACGAGAACCCTTTCAGCTGGCACGCATAGATAGGGCTTCGTTACGTTGTGCTCCTCAAGCTCCTCCGTGAAGTCCTCGAGGTTGGGATACACGCTCAGCTTGGGAGGAGGAGCATACCTCTCGGGGGGCACCATTGCAGCGGCCAGCATCAGGGAGATGGCAGTGAGAATTAGAATCGGACCCCACCGCATATCCCCACCATGTGAAGTAAAGAGAAGAACTTTAAAAGGTTTTACCTGAGCCCAAGCGTTTTAAGATACTCCAGCATCTTTTCCACATCGTTCGCTATGACGACGTCAAACAGTCCTCTGAGCTTGGCCAGGTTGCCGTCCCGGTAGAACAAAACGTCGTTCTCGGCCCAGAGCGCCACCCTGAGGTCGAGGGAGCGCGCCCAGTGAAGGGCCTGAACAGTCTTTTCGAACCCGATGAGGGGTATCGCCTCCATGGGAACGTTTATCGACCAGAGGTTGAGCTCCCCTTTCAGCTGTGGAATAAGGGGAACGACCTCTTCGCGGTCTATCAACAGTCCCATCACGGTCTCTTTGTCGTGCTTCCTGTACTCCCTGAGCGCATCTATGATGAAGGAGGACACCATAACCCTCTCAGGGCCGTTCTGAGCCACTATTTTAGCGACCTCCCCTGCCGCATCGGTGTCCTTGAGCTCGATGTTGATTAAGGCATCCTCGGGGAGGGCCTCAAAAACCTCCTCAAGCGTCGGGATTCTTTCGCCCATGCCTATGTCCGCCTTCTTCAGCTCCTCCAGCGTCATGTTCTTCTGGTTTCCGCTCATGTTGCTCGTTCTGTCTATGCTCTCGTCGTGCATGACGATGACTTTTCCGTCCCGGGTCAGCCATACGTCCAGCTCGATTCCATCCGCACCTGCCTCTATGGCCTTTCTGAAGGCCAGGAGACTGTTCTCGGGGTAGGCGCTCATGTACCCCCTGTGTCCAAGGACGATAACCCTATCGCGTTCCCACATCTCCATCGCCTCCTTCCGATAGGTCTCTGACGTAAAAACCTTTCCTCAGCCTGGCAGGATCATCGGAGATAACCGCATCGGCCAGGGGCAGGAGCCTGGGAACCCAGGCCAGCTCGTTCATCCTGTAGTTCCAGATGTAGACCTTCAGTCCGCGCCTCCTGAGGGTCCGTAGGAGGACCACCAGCGGCCTATAGCCGATGTATGAGACCGCGTCTATCGGAACGTGGATTGAACTCATGCCCCCGAGGCGCGGTATCCAGGGAACCGAGGAATACCCGACTATCGAGAGTCCCACCCTGCATTCTGGACATTTCCTCATGATGACCTTTACTATCTCTGGATTCTCGGAGGAGAACACCGTGTTTTCAAGGGCTCCATGCTCCTCAACGAGTTTTAGGATTCCCTCAACGGCCTCCGTCTCCTTGACGTCAGCGTTTAGGAGGACATTCGGAAAGGAGCGGAGAACCTCCTCGACCGTTGGAACCAGCCTTCCGAGGGGGTGCAGCTTCCGCAGCTCCCTCAGGCTCAGTGTCCTTAGCCTGTACATCGAGCCGTCCGCGTAGAAGGAGCCGTCGTGGTGTACCACCAGCTTTCCATCACCGGTTAGCCTGACGTCGAACTCTATTCCATCGGCGTATTTGAGCGCTCTCCTGAATGCCGGGAGAGTGTTTTCGAGCCTTCCCCTGAACCCCCTGTGCCCCAAGATGCTTGGTTGCTCCATCCCCGGTCCCTACTCACGTGAAGACCGAAAATCCTTATAAACTCAGCGGTTTAGTTCATTGAGGACTAAAATAGTAGGGTGATGAACATGGTAGAGTTCAAGTACAGCAGGATATTCCTCCTCGGTTTTGGCTTTTTTGGAATAAGCATAATCTGGGCGCTGTACAACGCCTACGTGCCGATATTCCTGCAGGACACCTTCCACCTCAGCAAGACGGTGACCGGCTTCATAATGACCATCGACAACCTGTTCGCGGTCCTGCTGCTCCCGTTCCTGGGCGCGCTGAGCGATATGACGCGCACAAGGCTGGGGCGTAGGAAGCCCTACATCCTCCTGGGTGCCCCCTCTGCAGCGATAATGTTTGCGCTCATACCGATTTCGAGGATGTATGAGAGCCTCGCCCTCTTCATGGGAACGATAATCTTCATGAACTTCTTCATGGCACTGTTCCGCTCCCCTGTCGTTGCCTTTATGCCCGACATAACCCCAAGCGAGAAGCGCTCCCAGGCCAACGGGATAATCAACTTCATGGGCGGCCTTGGAGCCCTGCTGGCCTACTTCGGCGGCAAGGCCCTCTACGACATGAACTACGCCTACCCGTTCTACCTCGGCGCCGCCATAATGCTCCTGGCCAACCTTCTTGTCGTTCTCTTCGTCCCCGAGCCGGAGGAGTACCGCGTCCCAGGAAAGAAGCTCAACATACGGAAGCTCCTCGCCGAAACCTCCCACAAGAGCTTCGGCGAGCTCAAGGATAACCTCAAGGACGTCTTTGCCAGCCATGAGAGGAGCCTGCTCGCGATTCTCCTTGCTATATTCCTCTGGTTCATCGCCTTCAACTCCCTGGAGACTTTCTTCACTAGCTACGCCAAGTACTACCTTGGCATCGAGGAGAGCACGGGGGCATTTATGCTCGGGCTGTTCTCCCTGAGCTTCATGATATTCGCGATTCCCGCGGGCTTCATAGGTGCCAGGCTGGGCAGGAGGAGAACCATAACCCTCGGCCTTATAATAATCATAGGAATATTGGTGGGAGCGTATCTCGTCGGCGAGGGTCAGAAACCGGAATCAAGTTCCCTCTCGGACCCCGTGGTCATGACGTTCATGGGGCTGTTCTTCGTAGGTGGCATGGGCTGGGCGATGGTCAACGTGAACTCCCTGCCGATGGTCGTTGACATGACGACCGAGGAGAAGCTCGGAGGCTACACGGGACTCTACTACTTCTTCAGCCAGGCGGCAAACCTCGTCGCGCCCCCGCTGGCCGGAGCATTCCTTGACCTCATCGGCTACAGGACGCTGATACCGTTCTCAATAGCCTTCTTCATCCTGGCGGCCATAGCGATGCAGTTCGTCAGGCGTGGAGACATCGTCCGGCGTAAGGGAGAGGCACTGGACTACGTTCCGGACATGGACTGATGCCCTTTCATTTTTTACAGTTTTTAGCCCTTTGAACCGAAAACGTAAAAACTTCCTTTTGACATAACGGTGTCAAAATAAGGGGGTGAAACCATGAAGGGTAAGGGATTCAAATGGGGCACCGTTCTGGGCCTTGCCCTGCTCGGGTTCAGCAGGAGCACCGGCTGGGCTCTCAACAAAGGTCTGTCTTTCCCTCTGCTCTCCAGTTACACCGGTTCGGCCTTCATTAAGGGAACGATTTTGGCCGTTGAGGGTTTCATCGGTCTGTTCATTCCAGTTCTCCTCGGCTATTACAGCGATACGCTTAAATCAAAGCACGGACGGAGAAGGCCATTCATAATGGCCGGCGGAGTTCTCGCTGGCATCGCGGCGCTCATGATATACGGTTCCTACGTCATGGAGGCACCCCTGTGGGGCTTTGCGCTGGTTCTGGGATTCTTCTACCTCTCGATGCACCTCTACACCGCCCAGTACCGCGCCCTGATGCCCGACACGATTGAGAGCGGTCACCGCGGGAAGGCCAGCGGCGTTATAACACTCCTCGAATGGGCCGGCAACCTCTTCCTCTTCGGTCTGGCGGGGTTCCTGATAGCGAAGGCCGTGGCCGAGACCGGGGAGAGTGAGGGAATAAAGGCACTGGCCCAGACGCCCTACCTCAAGGTTCCGTTCCTCGTAACCGCGGCGTTCCTGATAGGCGCGGCGCTCTTCGTGTACTTCATTGTCAAGGAGCCCGAAGCGCCGGAGATCGTGGAGGATGAGAGCCTCTGGGACTATCTCAAAAGCATCGTCGAGAACCGCGATTTTCTCAAGTTCTACGCCGCTCAAACACTCTGGTGGATGAGCTTTGAGTTCATAGCCATCTTCCTCTACGGCATACTCGCTTACATACTGTACGGCTCGGCGAGCGAGGAGAACATAAAGGCGGTGACCTCCCTGGGCCTCTACCTGATGGCCCTCTTCAACGTCACGGTTCTCCTGGGGGCACTGCCGGGGGGAATAATCTACGACAGGCTCGGGAGGCGCCTTAGCATAGTCCTCGGCGGCGTTATCTTTGCCCTGCCCCAGCTGTGGGGATGGTTCGTGACGAGCAGAACCGAGATAGTGATCGCCCTCGGGCTGGCGGGAGTGGGATGGGGAATTCTGATGGCGGCCTCGTACCCGGTAATCGGCGACCTGCTGACCCGCTTCGAAAAGGAGGCCTTCACCGGCAGGTACTACGGCTTCTTCGAGGCCACCCGTGCCCTGCCGCTTCTCCTCGCGGGAGTCCTGGGTGGCGCCATTGTTGACCTGACCGGGGAGAACTACAGGGTTCTCTTCCCCATCGGGGCCCTGATGGTTCTCCTCGCGATGCCCATGATATGGCGCATGCGGAACCTGGACGTGACCGCGGAGGGTTGAGGCATGACGTGGGTTGGCGTTTTTATCATTGTTCTCCTTGTTTTTCTTGCCTTTTCGGCCTTCGTTGCCTACAAGATGATAACGCCGCCTCGTCTCGTCGGGGATTGGACCCCAAAGGACCTCGGCTTCGATTATGAAGAGGTTACCTTCGAAACGGAGGACGGCCTGAAGCTGAGGGGCTGGTGGGTGGACAACGGAAGCGATAAGACCGTTCTCCCACTCCACGGCTACACCGCGAGCAGGTGGGAGAAGCTGTACATGAGACCGACGATAGAGTTCCTCCTCAGCGAGGGCTACAACGTTCTGGCCTTTGACTTTCGGGCCCACGGAAAGAGCGAAGGAAAGTACACAACGGTCGGTGACAGGGAGCTGCTCGATGCCAGGGCAGCCATAGCGTGGCTGAGGGAGAACCACCCCGAACGCGCCCAGAGGATAGGGCTTGTGGGTTTCTCCATGGGTGCCATAGTCACGATACGCTCCCTCGCCGAGGTCGAGGGAATCTGCTGCGGCGTTGCCGACAGTCCGCCCATGTACCTCGACAGGACTGGTGCCAGGGGACTCAGATACTTTGCAAAGCTCCCCGAGTGGCTCCACATATTCGTCAGGCCGCTCACGAAGCTCTTCAGCGGCGGGAAAGAGATTCATCCCATAGAGTACGCCGAGAGGGTCAGAAAACCCCTCCTCCTCATAGCGGGGGAGAAAGACCCGCTGGTGATGGTCGACGAGGTCAGGGAGTTCTACGAGAAAAACAGGGAAATAAACCCGGACGTTGAGCTCTGGGTTACCGATGCCCCCCACGTGAGGACGATAAAGTTCCACCCGGAGGAATGGAAAGGGAAAGTGGGGGAGTTCCTCGGGAAGTGGATGGGTTAGCTAGCTTTTCTTTATTCCTCATTCAAGCCTCTTTACCGCCCAGTTGTAGAGGAGTATCGCTATCAGGAGCATTCCAAAGGCGCTCACTGCGACCCACGCAACGTCTGGCAGGACCTCGCTTGCCGGCCTGTGGTAGAGCTCCAGCAGGCGAAGGCTCTTCAGCGCCGTTCCGAGAGGGAAGTAGTTCGCTATGGGCTTCGCCCACTCAGGCAGTATGCTCGCTGGGATGACGATGCCGGCTAGGAAAAGCAGGGGCATCGAGATGAGGTTGACTATCGCGTTCGTTGCTTTTATGCTCCTCGTGCCCATGGCTATCGCCAGCCCGAGGCTCATTGAGAAGACCGCCGCGAGGAATATTATGAGCCAGCCGAGGGCGCTTGGAAAGACGGTCTCTCCAAAGACCAGTTTTGCGTAAACTATTCCAATGACTATGCTCACGGTTATGACGATGAAGGTCGAGAGCATCTTTCCGGCCAGGAAGTCCCACGCCGTCGCCGGCGAGGCCGCTATGCGCCTCAGCGTCCCATGTTCTATCTCCTCAAGAGTCCCGGAGCCTATCATGAGCATCGTGGCGAAGAGGAACTGAATCCCGATGAAGCTTGTGACGTAGAACTGAATAGCGGAGGGCGCTTCTCCCTTCACTTCCCTCTCCTCCAGCTCGAGTGGATTCGTGAGTCCGAGCATGTACCTTTCGAGGTCAGCCACTGTGAAGTTTCCCATTGCATCCGCTGGAACGTACTTTTCCATGTAGCCCAGGGTGATGTTCAAGCGCCTTTCGGTCATCCCCTTCTCAAACTCGGAGAAGAAGCCCTTGATGACGCCGCTCACTATCTGGTAGTTCTGGGGATCGCTCCTGTCGAAGTAGGCGTAGATCTCTGCCTGCAGACCGCTCGAAACGTTCTCTCCGAAGTCCCTTGGAAAGACCAGGAGAACATCGATTCTTCCGGTTCTGACGGCATCTACCCCCGCGCTCTCGTTGGGGTACTGTCTGACCTTGAAAACGTGGACACCCTCCATCGTCACGTTTTCCATCACGTTAACGATGTCCGCCGCGGTGAAGGGGGCACTCTCGTTGAAGTAGACGACGCCGACGTCAACGGTTATCGGCGGGTTGTGGCCGCCCCATATTCCCCCTAGTAGGGTGATCCACATGAGCGGAAAGACAAATATCCAGAAGAGCGCCATCCTCTCCCTTCTCGTCTCCCTTAAGTCCTTGCCGATTATGGCCTTGATGGCTCTGGCCTTCATTTCAGCCCCCTCCCCGTGAGCTTCAGGAAAACGTCCTCCAGGGTCGGCTCTTCAACCCTTATCGTCCGTATCTCGCTCCCCGCTTCAACGAGCAGCTCGACGACTCTCGGCAGGGCGGTCTTTGCTTCCTCCACGCCAATCCTGAGCGTCCCCTCGCGCTCTATCGTCCTCGGGAACTCCTTTCTCACGAGTTCAGTGCCCTTCAGAATGCCTTCGACGTGTATCACGCTTCCCTCCCCCGCCAACGACTTCAGCTCGTTCGGAGTCCCGACGGCTATTACCCTTCCCTCGTTCATTATCGCCACCCTGTCCGCTAATGCCTCTGCCTCCTCCATGTAGTGGGTCGCCAGGAGTACCGTCCGCCCCTCTTTGCGGAGTCTCATGATCAGGCTCCAGAGCTCCCTCCTTGACGGCACATCGAGTCCGGCGGAAGGTTCGTCGAGGATGAGGAGTCTTGGCTCGTAGAGGAGTGCTATCGCCAGATTGAGGCGTCTCTTAAAGCCGCCGCTCAGCTCCCTGGCTTTCTTCTTCGCGGGCAGGGAGAACTCCAAAATGAGCTTCTTCACCCGTTCTCTCGGTGCGTCGTATAGGTCGGCGTAAAAGCGCAGGTTCTCCTCCACGGTTAATAGATCGTAGGCCACACTCGCCTGGGGCGCGTAGCCGATCAGTCTGGCGGTCCTCTTTGAGAGGGGCTCACCGAAGACCACTATCTCACCGGAGTCGTAGCCCAGCCCCTCGGCCAGAATCCTTATGAGCGTCGTCTTTCCGGCCCCGTTCGGCCCCAGGAGCGCGAAAACCTCGCCCTCCTCGACCGTGAGGTCTATTCCCTTCAATGCCAAAAAGTCCCCGTAACTCTTCTTCAGTCCCCTAATCTCAAGGGCTCTCATCGGCTCACCCAGTCTCTATTTGGGCGTCATGTGATATAAACCCCCAAGAAATTCTGAGATTCAGAACGGCCTCGGCTAACCCTCTTCTCCTCACCGCTCAGCGTGGCTAACGCTCGTCATCGGCCTGAGGGAGTTGATGCCAAGGTTTTAAAAAGAATCCGTCGAGGAAAGAAGGGGGATGAAGAGCGTTTACCGGTCGGATCGCTACCGGATGAAGAGACTGGCACTGGCCGACCCCATCACTTCTTGAAGAGTTCGTGCTCAACCAGTGCGACTATATCGTTGTGGATGTCCTCCACGCTGGCCAGGGCGTTAACTATCCTCATCTCGGGGAAGCGCTCTGCTAACTTGAGGTAGTTCTCGCGCACCTTCTTCTGGAGCTCCGCTATTTTATCGAACTCTGTCTTTATGCTCCGCCCGTTTATGCGCTTCATGCTCTCCTTGACGGGTAGATCGAGGAGAATCACAAGGTCGGGCCGTATCGCGAAGCGGTTCAGGTCGATCAGCCACTCAAGGTCTAGTCCCCTTGCCCACTGGTAGGCAAGGGAAGAGTAGAAGTAGCGGTCCGAGATTACGACCTTTCCAGCTTCGACGGCCGGTTTTATCAGCTTGCTGACGTGCTCCGCCCTGTCGGCGGCGAAGAGAAGTGCCTCGGCCTCGTGGCTTATCCTGGCGCCATCGATTATACCCTCACGTCCTCCGGTGAGAACCAGCTTCCTTATCAGTTTTCCAAAGGCGGTATCCGTTGGCTCCTTTGTGAGAACGACTTCGTAGCCTTTTTCCTCAAACCACTCCGCCAGAAGCCTTGCCTGGGTTGATTTACCGGCGCCATCGATGCCTTCCATGACTATGAATGCTCCCACAGACGTCACCCCCAAAATGAACGGAAGATTATAGCGAGCCCTACCCTTTTAACGCTTTTCTCTTAAAGATTTTTGAGGGGTTTAAAAGGGAGGGCAAAAATTCAAAGGTTCTTCTTCATGTGGTCCAAGAGCTTCCACATGCTTCCGAACTCGAACTCCTCCCCGTCCTTGTAGAACTCAACGATGCCCTCGGGCCTAAAGCGCAGTCCAAAGTCGTAATCCCCCTTCTGGAGTTTGTGCATAAAGACTTCCTTGGGCTTTGGCGGGAGATAGCTCGTCATCATGTCGTTTATCAGCTCGACCTCGAAGCCGAAGTGGTCGCTCATGCGCGGGAAGAACAGCACCGCCGGCGTGTTCATGGCGTCAACGAGGGCCTTGGCCTCAACGCGGAAGTTGTAGTACTTGAAGACCTCGTGGAGGAAGTCATCCAGGGCGTTGGGATAGTACACGGTCGCCCCGATGTCGTTGGGCTGAGCCTCGATGAAGCTCTTGCTCTCCATTATCGCCCCTATCTCGTCGCTGTCAATACCGCTCACGTAGACGCGAACACCGCCGTAGTAGTAGACGTACGCCAGCGGAAGCCCCTTTCTATGGGCAAAGTCCTTCAGGGCTATCAGCGGAATCAGACGGACGTCCATTATGGTGGAACCGGTGCTGACGATTCCGACCACCATCGCTCGCTTCCCGTATCTGGATATCGCCCTGCCGTCCCTTCCGACTATTATCGTGCCGTGGGATATCGTTCCTATGGCCCTTCCAAGAAGGGCGAGCTCCTCAGGGTTGAACCTCTGGGAGTAGTACACTTCCACTTCCACCACCTCAATCCGGGAGTATTATACTCTCCTTACCGATCCTAGACTCCACCCAAATCTTAACGTTGGAGCCTATCTTGCTGAAGTCCTCTATGAGCGTGTTGTCACCGATAACGCTGCCGGGCTGTATAACAACGCCCTTGCCCACGTGGACGTTCTCCCCTATTATCGCCTCCCTAATCTCGGCGCCCTCCTCTATGATTGCCCCTGAAAATATCACCGAACGCTCTATTTTAACGTTTCTGCCGATTTCCACGTCGTCTCCGAGCACAGCGAAGCCCCTGACCTCCGGCCGCCTCAGGACGCAGCGCCTGCCGGTTATCAGGGCGCCCCCGTACTCCAGATTCCCCTTGAGGCTCTCGGTTCTCAGGCCCGGCAGGACCAGTCTGCCCAGGAAAACGTCCTCCGTGGCCTGAAGGTAGCTCGAAGGCCTGCCGACGTCGTTCCAGTACTCGTTGAACGGGAATCCGTAGAGGGCCAGGTCGTTCTCAAGCATCCTGGGGAACAGGTCCTTGGAAAAATCGAAGTTCTTGCCTTTGGGGACGAGGTCAAACGCCTCCGGCTCGAAGACGTAGATGCCGGCGTTGACGAGATTGCTGAAGGCCTCTTCGGGCTTTGGCTTCTCCTTGAAGCGGAGTATCCTGCCATCTTCGTTTATTATCGCTATGCCGTACTGGGTCGGGTCTTCAACCCGCGAGAGGGCTATCGTTGCGAGGGCCTTTTTTTGAACGTGATAATCGTACAACGCCCTCAGGTCCAGGTTCGTGAGCACGTCGCTCGAGACTACGAAGAAGGCATCGTCCATCTCCTTAACCACCTTCTTGGTGGCACCAGCCGTTCCAAGCTTCACGTTGTCCTTGTTGGAGTAGTGTATCTGGATTCCCCACTGGCTACCGTCGCCGAAGTAGTCCATTATGCGCTCCTTGAGGTACCCAACCAAAACGTAGACCTCATCAACTCCCGCCTTCACGAGACTCTGGACGGTGTACTCCATCAGAGGCCTGTTGAAGAAGGGTATCATGGGCTTCGGCCTGTAGACGGTCAGCGGTAGCAGCCGTGTTCCCCTGCCCCCGGCCAAAATCACTGCCTTCATTACGCGCACCACTGGACTATATCACCGCTGGTTAATATACTTTGCGCCGGAGGTAGGCAGATGGACATCGGTCACTAAATTTGGACACCGCGCACCTGTCGTTGTGACAACCAGACCCTCTGTTTCTGCAGGATTGAGGCAAGAAAAGGTCTGAATTGAGCTTTCGGCTGGTCACAACGACGAAGAATTTTTAAGTTTAAATCCAACTCCCATCGGAGGCGATACTATGAACGCCTTGGAGAGGCTCGAAAGGCTCCTCGACAAAGAGCAGTTTGAGAAAATCAGAGCGATAAACAATCCCGAACTCCACGAGTTTTTGGCAGAATGGATCGAATGGCTTGAGCCGGATAAGGTTTTCGTTTGCACCGATAGTGAAGAGGACGAGCACTACGTCCGCTGGAAGGCCCTCTATTACGGGGAGGAGAAGCTCCTCGAAACGCCGAACCACACCGTCCACTACGACAACTACTACGACCAGGCCAGGGACAAGGCCAACACCAAGCTCCTCGTTCCAGGCGGGAAGGAGATTCCATTCCTCAACACCAAGGACAGGGACGAGGGGCTGAAGGAGATACGTGAGCTCATGAAGGGCGTCATGAGGGGTAAGGAGCTCTTCGTGTGCTTCTTCGTCCTTGGACCGAAGAACTCGGTTTTCACGATTCCAGCCGTTCAGCTCACCGATTCGGCCTACGTTGCCCACTCCGAGTTCATCCTTTACAGGAAAGGCTATGAGGAGTTCAAACGCCTCGGAAGGCAGGCCAGATTCTTCCGCTTCGTCCACTCAGCCGGCGAGCTCGACGAAAGAAAGACCAGCAAGAACCTCGATAAGAGGCGCATCTACATAGACCTCGTTGGTGAGACGGTTTACTCCGTTAACACCCAGTATGGAGGGAACACCATAGGCCTCAAGAAGCTCGCCTTCAGGCTCACCATCCAGCGCGCCGTCAGGGAGGGCTGGCTCAGTGAGCACATGTTCCTGATGCGCGTCAACGGCCCCAACGGAAGGAAGACCTACTTCACCGGCGCCTATCCGAGCATGTGCGGAAAGACTTCCACCGCCATGATAAGCTGGGAGAACATCGTCGGCGACGATTTGGCCTTCATAATGCCCTTCAACGGCGTTGCTCGGGGAGCGAACGTTGAGAAGGGTGTCTTCGGTATCATCCAGGGCGTCAACCCGGAGGACGACCCGATTATTTGGCAGGTTCTTCACTCGCCGGTCGAGATAATCTTCTCCAACGTTCTCATCAAGGACGGGAAGCCCTACTGGAACGAGATGGGGGTTCCGATTCCGGACGATGGAGAGAACCACAGCGGAAAGTGGTGGCGCGGGAAGAAAGACAAGGAAGGAAACGAGATACCGCCGAGCCACAAGAACGCGCGCTTTACAGTCAGCCTTGAACACTTCCCGAACGTTGACCTGGAGGCCCTCGAAGCCCCGTGCGGGGTTGAGGTTGGTGGAATGATATTCGGCGGCCGCGACAAGGACACCTGGCCCCCGGTGAGAGAAGCCTTCGACTGGAAGCACGGCGTCGTTACGATGGGCGCCGCCCTTGAGAGCGAAACCACCGCGGCAACCCTCGGCAAGGAGGGCGTCCGTGCCTTTAACCCGATGGCCATCCTGGACTTCATGAGCGTTCCGCTGGGGGACTACATCAGAAACTACCTTGAGTTCGAGAAGAAGCTGAGGAAGGCCCCGAAGATATTTGCGGTGAACTACTTCCTCCGCGACGAAAACGGCAACTGGCTCAACCACAAGCTCGACAAGGCGGTCTGGCTCAAGTGGATGGAGCTTCGCGTTCACGGCGACGTTGACGCCATCGAGACGCCGATAGGCTACATTCCGAAGTACGAGGATTTGGCGAGGCTCTTCAGGGAGGTTCTGGACAAGGAGTACACCAGGGAGGCCTACGAGAAGCAGTTCACGGTAAGGGTTCCGGAACTGCTAGCGAAGATTGAGCGCATCGAGAAGATCTACCGCGAGCAGGTTAGGGAGGTTCCGGAGGAGCTCTTCCAGGTTCTTGAGGAGGAGCGTAAGAGGCTCCTTGAGGCCAGGGAGAGGTACGGTGACTACGTCAGCCCCTTCGTCCTCGAGGGGGAGTAAGCCTTTCTTCCCTTCTTTTCGTCAAACGCCGAGCGGCAAGACTTTTTAAGGTTCGCGCCGATTACGTATCACCCAAGATGATACACGGGTGGTTGCCATGGTTGAACTTGACACCTGTACCCAGGATGTAATCAGGGAGAAGCTCCCGCATCCCCTGAAGGATTTGGCGGAGCTGGCGTACAACTACTGGTGGAGCTGGAACCGGCGTGCCACAAAGCTCTGGGAGTACATAGACCCGGAGCTCTGGATGGAACACAAGAACCCGGTCAAGCTCCTTCTCGACGTTCCCCAGAGCCGCCTTCGCGAGCTTCTCAAGGATGACGATTTTATGAACCTCTACGACCTGGTCACCGAGCAGTTTGAGAGCTACATGAACCCCCAGTCCACCTGGTTCTCCACCAACTACCCCAAGTGGGACAGGCCGATAGTGTACCTGTGCATGGAGTACGGGATAAGCAGGAGCCTGCCCATTTACTCCGGAGGGCTGGGTATATTGGCTGGAGACCACGTTAAGACCGCCAGCGACCTCGGTTTGCCGTTCATCGCGATTGGCCTTCTCTACAAGCACGGCTATTTCCGGCAGGAAATTGAGAGGGACGGCAGACAGAGGGAGGTCTTTCCGGAGTACCGGCCGGGTGAGATGCCGATTAAACCCGTTCTCGGCAAGGACGGAAAGCCCCTACTGGTGGAGGTTCCAATAGAGGACAGAATCATCTACGCGAGAGCCTTTGAGGTCACTGTTGGCAGGGTAAAGATATACCTCCTCGACACTGACGTACCGGAGAACGGTGCCGACGACAGGACGATATGCGACTACCTCTACAACGCGGAGATAGACAAGAGGATAAAGCAGGAGATACTCCTGGGAATCGGTGGCATGAGACTGCTTAAAGCCCTCGGGATAGAGCCCGGCGTGGTTCACCTCAACGAGGGACACCCGGCCTTTGCAAACCTCCAGAGGATTGCCTGGTACATGGATGAGGGCCTTACCTTCACCGAGGCGCTCAGCATAGTGAGGGGTACTACCGTTTTCACCACCCACACCCCGGTTCCGGCGGGGCACGACAGGTTCCCGATAGATGAGGTCAGGAAGAGACTGGCAAAGTTCCTTGAGGGTAGGGAGGAGCTGCTGGAGCTCGGCAGGGAGGACAACCAGCTGAACATGACCCTCCTCGCTATCAGAACGTCGAGCTACGTCAACGGCGTAAGCCAGCTCCACGCGGAGGTCAGCAAGCGCATGTGGAAGGACCTCTGGCCCGACGTTCCCATAGACGAGATACCCATCGAGGGCATCACGAACGGAATCCACACCATGACGTGGGTTCACAACGAGATGAGGAAGCTCTTCGACCGCTACCTCGGCAAGATCTGGCGCGAGCACACCAACCTCGAAGGCCTCTGGTACGCCGTTGAGATGATCCCCGACGAGGAGCTCTGGGAGGCGCACCTCGAGGCCAAGAGGCAGTTCATAGAGTTCCTCAGGAGAAAGGTCATGAGGCGGAACGAGCGCCTTGGAACGGACGATCCTTTACCCGATATGGACGAGAACGCCCTTATAATCGGCTTTGCCAGGCGCTTTGCAACATACAAGCGTGCAACCCTTCTGTTCACTGACCTTGAGAGGCTGAAGAGAATCCTCAACGACCCCGAAAGGCCGGTTTACCTGGTCTTCGGTGGAAAGGCTCATCCGATGGACGAGGCCGGAAAGGAGTTCCTCAAACGCGTTTACGAAGTCAGCCAGATGCCCGAGTTCAGGGGCAAGATATTCGTGATGGAGAACTACGACATGGGCAGCGCGAGGCTAATGGTCGCTGGTGTTGACGTCTGGCTCAACACGCCGCGCAGGCCGATGGAGGCGAGCGGAACCAGCGGCATGAAAGCTGGACTAAACGGCGTCCTCAACGCGAGCATCTACGACGGCTGGTGGGTCGAGGGCTACAACGGCAAGAACGGCTGGGTCGTTGGGGAGGAGAGCACGGAGCCGGAGACCGAGGCCGACGATGTAAAGGATGCGCAGGCCCTCTACGACCTTCTGGAGAGGGAGATAATCCCGACCTACTACGGCAACAGGGAGAGATGGATATACATGATGAAGGAGAGCATCAAGAGCATAGCGCCGCGCTTCAGCACCCACCGGATGGTCAAGGAGTACGTCGGCAGGTTCTACGCGAAGGCCATGAGCAACCACATCTGGCTCACCCGCGAGAATTATCGGGGAACCAAGGAGATAGCCGCTTGGAAGGACCGCGTCACGGCGTCGTGGGACAGCGTGGTGATAGAGGACCTCCGGGTCAGGGAAGACAGAAGCGGCTTTGATGTCACCGTGTACCTCGACGGACTCGCGCCGGAAGATGTGAGGGTCGAGCTCTACTACGGAGTCAAGGCTGAGGGCTACCACGTGGAGAAGCCCTACATCATCGAGCTGAGGCACCCGAAGGAGCTCGGCGGAAACAGGTGGCTCTACACCTACGAGGGAACAGCACTGAGGCACCTCGGCGACCCCTGCTGGCACTACGCGCTCCGCGTTTACCCGCACCACGAGAAGCTGCCCCACAGGTTCCTGCTTGGACTGGTTAAGTGGAGGGGCTTCGAGTAGCCCCGCTCCTTTGAAATTTTAGAAAAGAGGTCACTTGTGGGCGAAGACCGCCACGACCTTCTCTCCAACTTCATCGATTCTGACGAAGCCGAAGCGCTCGAACTGGACTATGTCGTCGACCTTGAGCTCTGCGTCGCTCTCCAGGAGGCCCTTTCTGACTATCAGCTCGTCTCCCTCCGGCACGAGAACCTCGCAGGGCTTTCCTTCGGTGACCCAGTGGACCATCCTCCAGCGGTGCTCCCTGGCCACCTCGTACTCGACGCTGTGGAACTTCGCCCTGATCCCGTCTTCGCCCGCCTCGATTATCTCAACGTTGAAGAGGTCCTTCAGGCGGACGAAGCTGCCCGGCTTGAAGAGCTCCATGTCGTCCCTTGAGACGTAGACGGGCTCTCCCGGTCTGAACTTGAGCTTTCTCGTCCCCCTCTCGGGGTGGTCGGGGTGGAGCGGTATCTCCGCTGTGAACTCCTCGTCATAGCCCTCTATGTACATGGGTATCGGATCGGCCACGAAGAAGTACCTGTTGGCTATCGGCTCGATGATGTGCCTGTTTATCGCCGCGAGGTTGTCCCAGCTTATCGTCGTGTCGCTCCGCTTGAGACCGACCTCGATGATGAGCTGCCTTATTGCCTCCGGCCTTATGCCGCGCCTCTTGAGGGCCCTTATGGTTCCGAGCCTGGGGTCGTCCCAACCCAGGTACTTCCCTTCCTGGATTCCCTTCCTCGTCTTGGACTTGCTGAGGATCACTCCCTCTATGCTGAGCCTCCCGTGGTGGACGGTAACCGGGTACTCCCAGCCGAAATAGTCGTAGATGTAGCGCTGCCTCGTTTCGTTCTCCGCGTGCTCCTGGCCGCGGAAGATGTGTGTGACACCGAGCTCGTAGTCGTCTATGGCCGAGGCGAAGTTGTAGAGGGGCCAGACGCGGTACTTGTCACCGACACGCGGGTGATCAGGGTTGTCTATTATCCTCAGCGCCGGCCAGTCCCTCACAGCAGGATTGGGGTGCTTGAGGTCGGTCTTAATTCTGACGACGGCTTCGCCTTCCTTGTACTCGCCGTTCAGCATCTTCCTCCAGCGCTCCAGCTGTACCTCAACCGGCTCCTCCCTGTGAGGGCAGGCGATGCCCTTGTCGCGAAGCTCGCGGAACTTCTCAGGCGGGCAGGTGCAGACGTAGGCTTTTCCGCCCTTTATGAGCCTCTCAGCGTACTCGTAGTATATCTCCAGCCTGTCGCTGGCGATGTGTATCTCGTCTATCTTGAAGCCGAGCCATTCGAGGTCCTCCAGTATCCAGTCGTAGAACTTGGGCTCGGGCCTCTTGACCTTCGGGTCGGTGTCGTCAAAGCGAAGGATGAACTTGCCGCCGTAGATCCTCGCGTACTCGTGGCTCAGAATAGCGGCCCTCGCATTCCCGAGGTGGAAGGCTCCATCCGGATTGGGGGCGAAGCGGGTAACGACCTTCCCCTTCTCGGCCTTCGGCAGGGGTGGAAGGCCTTTCTTCTCCTCCTTCTTGGCCTTCTTCTCCTCGAAGAACTCGGGATAAATCTCCCTCAGCTTAGCCTCCTGCTCCTCGATGCTCATGCCGTTGACCCTCTCGACGATTTCGTTCACGAGGGGAATTACCTCCTTCGCCCTCGGCCTCAGCTCCGGGTTCTCGCCGAGAACCTTCCCTATCACCGCCTTGGCGTTCGCCTTTCCCTTGTGGGTGTAAGCGTTTATGAGCGCGTACTTCAGTATAAGCTCCTCCACGTTCATTCTCCTCACCGGGGGGAGAAAGGCGGGAGTAGTTATAAAGTTAGTCCTCAGAAATTGGGAGAAAAGAGGTGCGGAGCTCACTCCGCGAAGGTAACTATCTTGAGGTTTATCGGGCGCCTGACGACGTTGTACTTCCTCGCGCCCACGAGGTACTTGACACCGCTCTCGCTCACGGTGTCTATGAGCCTCTGAGTTATGACGCCGTTGAAGACCACCGCGTAGACGTCCTTGCGCTCCTTGAGCTGGTTCGTGAGTTCCCTAACCGGTATCTCCGCAACGGTGTTCTTGTCCTTGTCGAGGAGGAGTGCCATTGACTCCTTGGAGGCCTTGACCTTCTCTATGAACTGGCCGAATTCGTCGAGTTCGCTCGGCTTCGGCTGCTGGATGGGTTTTATTATGCGCTCCTCCCTCCTGGGCTCCGGCTGGGGTTTCCTCTCCTCAACCTTCTGCGGCTGCGCTGGAGTCACCGCCTGGGCGGGTGGTTTGGCTTCCCTCTTCTCCTCCCTGGCCTTTGCCTTCTCCTTTTCCTTGATGACGTCGTAGAAGTTCCTGCCCTTGTAGAATATCTCCGTTATGACCTGCTCTGCCGGAACCTTGCTCCTGAGGGACTTGACTATCTCCTTCTTGGTAAGCTCCTCGACCTCCTTGCCCTCCGGTGCCCTTGCCACGTAGTCAACATCCGCCACCTGAAGGAGCTCCTTGAGGATGAGCTCGCCGCCGCGGTCACCGTCGGTGAAGGCGGTAACGATGCGCTCCTTGCTGAGCTTGATTATCGTCTCCGGAACGGAGGTGCCCTCAACGGCTATGGCGTTCTTTATGCCGTGCTTGAGCAGGTTGAGAACATCCGCCCTGCCTTCGACGACTATGATTGAGTCTGAGAACGGTACGTGAGGTCCAGCGGGAAGCTTCTCGGGACCGTACTCTATGAGTTCCTTGGCACGGACGGCCTTCTTGACCTCCTCGGTAAGCTCCTGGGTTTCCGGTATCTCCTGCTCCATCAGGCTCTCGAGTATCTCCTTGGCCCTCTCGATTATGTACTTCCTCTTGGTCGCCCTGACGTCTTCGATGCGGAGAACCTTTATCTTGGCCTCGGCCGGACCAACGCGGTCGATGGTTTCGAGAGCAGCCGCCAAGATAGCGGTCTCGACCCTGTCAAGGCTCGAGGGGACCGTTATCGTTCCGTAGGTCTTTCCGGCCTTGGTGTGAACCTCAACCCTTATCCTTCCAATCCTTCCGGTCTTCTGAAGTTCCCTTAAATCGAGATCGTCACCCAGAAGGCCCTCAGTTTGACCAAAAATAGCACCAACGACGTCGGGCCTTTCAACAATTCCGTTCGCTTCAAACTCCGCATATATCACGTACTTTGTGGTTCCAAACTCGTCTTTGGCTGACATACCACCACCTTCTTTCCGTTTTTCAAACTTCTGCTTTTCAGCCAAAATGTGGTGAAGCACTGTCTTCTTCCTCTTCATCGAATCCCCTCCAACAGGGGGTCAGAAACGGAGACGACCTTAAGGTAGAGGCCGTAGAGGTCCTCAATCCCTTTGATGTCCTTCTTTGCTATTCTCTTGAGCTCCCTGCGCGTCTCTGAATCAACCCTGCAGGGATAGCCCTCCAGATACCGGAGGAGCTTCCTTGCGAGTTCTTCGCCCTTTCTGTCGAAGTCCGTAAGTATCATGACCTCTTTATGTGATGACGCGATGAGCGCAACTTCCGTTAAAGGCAGGCGGGAGAGCCTTATTATCTCCGCCCTGACCCCCAGATTCCTCAGAGCCACCTCGTCTCGCGGGCCCTCCACGATGAGGGCTCCCTCAAACTCTCGCAGTTTATCTATAAGCTCCAGGAATCTTTTATAGTTTTCGGCGTACATATTGCCGTCGGTTAGGTAACGAAAGAATGGGGTTATAAGTTTATTGGATGATTTTTGACGCTTTTTTGTCTACATCAGCAGACGTTGCGCACGGGTACCGTGTGGCTCATCGGCTCCTCGTAGAACTCGTCCATGAGTTTCCGGAGCTTTTTGGAGAGTTCAATCTGCATCCCCCACGAGCCCTCTATCTTCCCCTTAGCCGCCATCCTGCCGAGGAACTTCTTCATCTCATCGCTCAGTGGGCTCGGTCTGCAGCGTGCCCATGGCGTCCCCGGGAGCGGCATGAAGTAGTGCGCCCTTACCTTCCCTCCCTTGGCCATTACCCATCTCATCAGCTCGATGCTCTTGCGCTGGCTCTCCTCCGTTTCATTCGGAAGGCCGACGATGAAGTCAACGACCGGCTCGAAGCCGTACTCGAGCATGTACTCGACCGCTTGCTTAACGTGCTCCACCCTGTGAACCCTGTGCATAGCTTTTAGCATTGCATCGTCGCCACTCTGGGCGCCTATCGCCAGCCTTCTGTTGTCGGCGTAGTCGATGAGGAGCTCCAGCGTCTCCGGAAGGACGAACTCGGGCCTAACCTCACTCGGGAACGTGCCGTAGTAGAGCCTTCTGCCCTCTTTCCGAAGGGGCTGAAGTGCCCTGAGGAGGGCCTCGAGCTTGTTGAACTTTAGAATCGCCCCTGGAGAGCCGTAGGCGAAGGCGTTCGGCGTTATGTAGCGCATGTCCCTCATTCTGCGGGAGTACTTGACTATCTGGTCTATCGGCCTGTGCCGCATCCTCAGTCCCTTGATATATGGTGTCTGACAGTAGTGGCAGCCGAAGGGACAGCCCCTCGTTATCTCGATGGGGGATATCAAGCGAACGCTCTCGGGATAGGGCGGAAAGCGCCAGAAATCCTCAACCTTGGCGAAGCCCGTAAAGACGAACTCGCCGTTGAGGTAGAAGGCCAGCCCCCTGATGTTCAGAAGCTCCTTCGTGACTCGATATCCACTGTTTTTGAGGGCGGTCAGGAGACTGTAGAGAACCTCCTCGCCTTCACCAATAACCGCGATGTCAAAGCCGAGTTGATTGAGGGTGTGCTTCGGCATCGCTATCGCGTGGTAGCCGCCCGCGACGAGAAGGGTCCCCATGTCTTTCAGGAGGCGGATCTCTTGGGGCAGGTTTCCCCATATCTCCTCCGTGAAGAAGGAGTACAGAACCACCTTTGGCCTCGCCCGGAGTATCTCCCTGAAGTCCTTGGTTATCAGGAGCTCGCTCAGGTCAAAGCCCTGGCTCTCCAGGGCGCCGAGGAGATGGACGAAGGCGTTGTGGTTGCGCTTGGTCATTCGGACGGCTATCTCGGCCATGTTTGAAGCCTTGAGAAGGGGCTTAAAACGCTAACGGTTGGGAAATGGGAAGTAAAAGAAGCCAAAAAGGCCTTCAGGCCTTGATGGCAAGCTTGATGTCCTCGGCCTTGACGGTCTTTCTGCCGGCGTGTCTGGCGAACTGGACGGACTTCTTGCCGACCTCAATGGCGTACTCCTCGAGGTACTCGGCGAGGATCTTGGCAGCCTCCTCGCTGACCCTCTCGGCACCGGCCTTCCTTATAAGCCTGTCAATCGGGGCAATCGGCAACTCAGCCATTCACAACACCTCCAGGAAGGGTTTTTCGGTATTTTTTAAGGAATTGGAGATATATAAACCTTTCGGTAAACGGAGCCATCTACGTCGACTAGATGCCCAATGCGCCTTTGGATACAATCGGCTTGACCAGCCGAATATTTTCATTAGTATTCCCCGCGATAGATAACCTGACAAAAGCATAACATGCCGTAGGAGGCCTTACCCAGATGGTGCCTTCCCACGGCTATAACCGGGTGATAGCGGGGTCTATCGGCCGGACGGTCACTGGAAAATGGGAGTTGGTTTATATCTGCCTGGGGATGTCATCAAAAATAGAACGAGGGTTGATGGGCAGATTTGGTTATTTCGAGTTCCTCTTTGAAAGCGCGAGATGCTGGCTCCCCTGATAGTTTCCCCGGTACGGGTTTTTCGCTGGCCCTTCCAGTCTGATGAATGCTATCTGTACGAAGCGCTCTCCGTAGGCGAGTTCAACCGCTTCATCCGAGGCGTTGTAGATTCCGAGGGTGAGGTTGCCATCCCAGCCAGGGTCAACCCATGCGAACGAGCCGAGGAGGCCCTCCCTTGCGAGGCTGCTCCTGAGCTTCATGTCCCCCATGACATCGTCCGGGAGCCTAACACGCTCGAGGGTCAGGATGAGGGAGTAGGTCTTGGGGGGAATCACAACTTTTCCGGCCCCTTCAACGTCGATCAGTTCTCCGTTTATGTACGCCTCCCTCCCAACGCGCAGGTCGTAGCCTGCCGGCTGGAGGGACTTCTCGTTGAAGGGTTCGATTAGAATTTCCTTCCTGATTTTCCAGTCCGGGAGCATCATTACCAACCACCGCAAGCTTTATTTTGCCGCCCCTTAAAACACTTCCGAGGGCCCGTGGCCTAGGGGATATGGCGCCGGCCTTCGGAGCCGGTAGTCGCGGGTTCGAATCCCGCCGGGCCCGCCATAACAACCCTTTGCTGACGCAAAGCGTTGACGGAAAGATGGCGTGCAATTACAACGTGCTGGGTTCTCAAGTGGGTTTATGTTCCAATTGCCACTTTTACAACGTTTCACTCTCTCAAGGCGTCCTTCGGACGCCAGACTAAGAGTGAAACCTGATCAATGGACTGTTTTAAAGTTAAACCCTCTTCACGGGCAAATTTTGAAGTGCACGCTTTATCTTGCGACAGTCTAACAAAAAGGAACTTTTGGTCAACCTTGTCAACGTTAGTTTCTTGAGAACGATTTTAGGTTTAAAGCCGCCGTTTGAATTCATACCGCACTCAAGGGAGCGCTAAAAAAGCCGAGCCTATTGAAGGTTGCCTTCGTGGAATGAATCCAAATCAACTGCCAATTTAAGTGAGAACCCCTTCCAAATAGCAGTTCACGAAGGAATCACGAACTTTGATGAAACTTTGCTTCACAGGCGGTGCGAATGGGGTTAAGATAAAAGATAGACCTACAAAATACGAAAATGCCTCTCACTCCTGAGTCAGGCTTCTTATGAGGTCGTCAAGCGCTTTGTAGGCCTCGCTGGTAGCGTAGACCTTTGCCATGGTGTCCATGATTTTGTAGTGGGCATCAACTCGGTAGGCGCCGATGTTTTTTCTCAGCCCATACGGGCCGACGAGAACCTCGCTCACCATACTGACCCATTCGGTGTAGACGGTCATGAGCTCCTCCAGAACCATTACCTTGGAGGCCATCCCCATCTCCTGGAGGGCCTCGTTGAGGGGCTTGCCCTCAGTTTTTTCGAGGGTTATGGGCATGGAGACCACCAGAGAATTATGGCGCTCATGTTATTTAACGGTGGCGAATGGCTGCAAAGAAAAGTGGTTGGGTGTCCGCCCGAAGGCGGACAAAAGGGAAAAGGATTTCAGCCGAAGAGGGCGCCGAGTCCAGCGAGGGCCTCCTCCTCGCTGGCCTCCTCTTCCTCTTCCTCCTCTTCCTCAGCGGCGGCCTCAGCCGGAGCCTCGGCGGCCGGAGCAGCGGCAACGGCAACCGGGGCGGCAACCGGCATGGCGGCCTTCTCGATGACCTCGTCGATGTTAACGCCCTCAAGGGCGGCAACGAGGGCCTTTATCCTAGCCTCGTCCGGGCTGACACCAGCGGCCTCAAGGATGGCCTTGAGGTTCTCCTCGGTTATCTCCTTACCAGCGGCGTGGAGCAGCAGAGCGGCATACACGTACTCCATTTTTCGCACCTCCAATCATCTTCATTTTTTCATTCATTTCACACGGATTTGTTCAGGGATACGAGGGAAATGGAAAGTTCAGCCGAAGAGCGCGCCCAGTCCGGCGAGCGCGTCCTCCTCGGAGGCTTCCTCTTCTTCCTCCTCTTCTTCCTCAGCCTCCTCAACCTTCTCCTCCTGAGGCTGAGCGGCAACGGCTATTTGTGCCTGTTGGTTTAAAAGCTCTTTGGTCTTCTCGTCGAGCAGGTCCTCAGGCAGCTCCTGGGCTATGAGCAGGACTGCACGCAGAGCCCTGCCAAAGATGTCCTCGACGGTCTCTGGGGTGACGTAGCCAGCCTCCACAGCGACGTTCTTCGCGCCGAGGAAGGCCTTCTGTATGATTGCCTCGATGGTCTGGCTGGTCGGGTAGGCGGTATTGACGGACAGGTTGAACGCGTGCATGTAGGCCTGCTGGAGCAGGTTGATGTACTCGCTCTCGTCGATCGCTAGGACGTCCGGGGTGTAGACGATTCCGTCCTCGTAGGCCGCGAGCAGGTTGAGACCGACCTCGAGCGGCTCGATTCCGAGCGCGTTGAGGATTCTCGCGAGCTGGTCGGTGATGACTTCACCGGCCTTGAGGACGGTGTAGTCCTTCTGGATGCTGACCTTACCCTTCTCGATTCTCGCGGGTATGCCAAGAGCCTGCATCTCACCGACGAGCGGACCCGGTGAGATTGAGGTCGGACCGGCTGGAATCACAACGTCCTTGGGAACTGCAACGCCTGGCTTCGCCGGGGCCGGGGTCTTGCTCTCCTCAAGGAGCTTGTAGAGCTTGAACGGGTTCATCTCGGTGGCGAGGATTCCTGCTCCGCCCTGGATGTGGTCGATGAGCTTCTCGAGGTCCGGGTTGTTGAGCTCCTGGGCGGCCCTCTTTATGGCGAGCTCTATGAGAGTGTTCCTGCTGACCCTGAGGAGTGCCTTGCCCCTGAGCTTCTCACGCATCTTGCTGAGCGGGTAAGCCGGGACGTTGGCGACGTCAACGAGCGCTATCACTGGGTAGCTCTTGATGATGTTGGCGAGCTCTTCAACTTCCTTCTTCTTCCACTCGGCTACGTGGGCCATCTCCCTCACCTCTCCACCTTAACTGCCGGTCCCATGGTGGTCTTGACGTACACTGACTTCACTTGGTTCTCGCCGCGCTCCAGCTTGTTGATGATGGCGTTGAGAACTGCCTCGGCGTTCTCAGCGAGCTTCTCGTCGTCCATGTCCTCGGTTCCTATCCTGGCGTGCACAACGGGGTTGTTCTTGAGCTGTAGCCTGACGGTCCTCTTGAGCCTTGCCACTATTGGTTCGAGGTTGGTCATGGTCGGCGGCACGACCTGCGGCATCTTGTTCCTCGGACCGAGGTACCTACCGAGGTACCTACCGATCTTCGGCATCAGGGGAGCCGCCGCTATGAAGAAGTCGTAGTTCTTCGCGAGCTTCCTGGCTTCCCTTGGGCTCTTGGCAAGTTCCTCAAGCTGCTCTCCACTAATCACATCAAGCCCGAGCTTTTTAGCCGCCTCGGCAACGGCACCATCAGCGATGACCGCGATTTTGGGCTCCTTCCCACGACCGTGGGGCAGCACAACCTCAAGCTTAAACCTGTTCTCCGGCTTGCGGAGGTCTATATCCTTGAGGTTGACTGCCATTTCGACGGTCTGTGTGAAGTTGCGCGGCTTAGCCCGGGCCTTCGCCTCCTTCACCGCTTCCACGATTTTCTGCCTGTCAAAGGCCATTTACAGCCCTCCTTTCGTTTTTGATTTAAGCAACGAAAAGTCAAAAATGCGTAAAAAGAGGGATTTTTAAACTTTTCCCTCACTCCTCGGCGTTGGCGAAAATCTCGTCGTAAACGCCTTCGTCAATCTCCTTCTGGACTTCCCTGGGGTCCTTGCCCTCGACGGTAACGCCCATGCTGAGGGCGGTGCCGATGACCTCCTTCGCCGCGGCCTTGAGGTCGGCCGCGAGCATCTGGTCCACCTTGGCCTTCGCTATCCTGATGACCTGCTCCATGGTCAGGTTCCCGACCGGGCTGTGACCGGGCTCGCTGGAGCCCTTCGGGGCGCCGATCTCCTTCTTGATGAGCTGGCTGACCGGCGGAACACCGACCTCAATCTCGAAGGTCTTCTTCTTCGGGTCGGTGACGATGATCTTGACGGGAACCTGCATTCCCTCAAAGTCCTTGGTAGCCTTGTTTATCTCGTCAACGACCTGCTTGACGTTGAGTCCAAGCGGACCGATGGCGGGACCGAGTGGGGGTCCGGGTGAAGCCTTTCCTCCCTCAACGAGCACCTCAACAACCTGTGCCATTTTTCTCACCTCTGTCTGTTGACCGTTCACTCCTTCTGGCGTTTGCTTATAAGTCTAACGTATTCGCCCCTCACCGTGACCGGAATCGGGACGATTGAGCCTATGAGTTCGACTACTATCTCGTCCTTGGCTTCGTCGACCCTTACGACCTTTGCCTTCTCACCCTTGAACGGTCCGGCAATGAGCTCGACTATGTCGCCGGGTTCGAAGCCGCTGACGGCCGGTTTCTCCTCAAGGAAGTGCTCTATCTCCTCAAACTTAACCTCGCCCGGAAGGGTGCCCTTTGCGTGGCGTATACCCTTTATGGCCTCGTCAACGGCGCTCTTACTGGGCGCCTCGACGAATATGTAACCCTTCACCTTTGACGGGGCGAGTATAGCGTACACGGGCAGGTTGTACGTTTTAATCTTGCTGTATATCAGCTTGGCCGTGGTCTCTTCCTGGCCTACGGTGACGCGTACTGTAAATATCCTGCTGTCGCTCATTTCTATCACCCGTTGCTGGCTCAAGAGCCAGTGATGAGGTAGCCGAACAGACGAATAACAAGGCCGATGAGGCCGATTAGGATCATTCCGATGCCGGTAATCTTCGCTGCCATCTTAAATTCCTTCATTCCCGGCTTTCTTGTGACCATCAAAACCCTCCGCGACTCCGCGAAGAAGCTTTTAAGCTTTTCCGTGGTTGTTGCCACCCTCGTCACCTCGCTAAATTTTGAAAATGAAAGGGTCGTCAAAGCTCCTCAAGGTCGAGCTTAATAACTTTTCTCTCAGACTCCTCGGGGTAGTAGAGGGTCTCCTCCTCGGCGACGGCGTAGGGTGAGCTGACGCCGGTGACGACTATGAGTATCCTTATCATCTTGCCGAGCTCCTCATCGAGCTGGATACCCCAGATGACCTGAGCCTCGGGGTCGAGCTTGCTCGTGACGAGCTCGATAATCTGCTGGGCCTCCTCGAGCTTGACGTCGCTTCCGCTGATGCTTATGAGGGCACCCTTGGCACCGCTGATGTCCACGTCTAGGAGCGGGCTGTTGAGGGCCTGCTGGGCGGCCTCTAAAGCCCTCTTCTCGCTGTCGCTCTCGCCTATGCCTATCATCGCAACACCGCCGTCCTTCATGACCGCGCGGACGTCGTTGAAGTCGAGGTTGACGAGACCGGGCTTGGTGATGAGCTCGGTGATGCCCTTGACGGCCTGGACGAGTATCTCGTCAGCGACCTTGAAGGCCATGTGTATCGGCAGGTTCGGGGCGACCTCCATGAGCTTGTCGTTCGGGATGACTATGACGGTGTCGCTGTTCTTCCTGAGCTTTTCAAGGCCGTACTCGGCGTTCTTTATGCGTCTTATACCCTCAACGGTGAACGGAAGGGTGACCACAGAGACTGTCAGGGCGCCCATCTTCTTGGCTATCTCTGCAACCACCGGGGCGGCACCGGTACCTGTACCTCCACCGAGACCGCAGGTGATGAAGACCATGTCGGCGCCCTCAAGGGCATCGCGTATGTCCCTCTCGTTTTCTTTGGCGGCCTCCTCACCCATCTTGGGGTTGTTTCCGGCTCCGAGGCCCCTGGTCAGCTCCTTACCGATGAGTATCTTCTTGTGAGCGCGAACCTTGAGAAGGTCCTGAGCGTCGGTGTTAACCGCGATGACCTTCGCACCCTGAATACCAACCTGCATCATCCTGTTAATGGTGTTACAGCCGGCACCGCCGACACCAACGACATAAATCTTGGCCTGTATCTGCTCGAGAATCTTCTTAAGCTCCTCATCAATGTCGGTCTGGGGGATTTGGGCCTCCGGGACCTTGTTAAGGTCGGCAGAGGTTCTTTCGATAGCGTCTTCAATCAGCTTCAGCATCTTTTCACCCTCCGGGCAATTTAACATCTGTTTCACTTTGTAGGCAGGTAGTATATAAATTTAGCTAAGGGCGAGTGCTGATTTTAAAATCCCGCTTAACATCTTTAAAGATTTCGATTGTTTAGTCACGTATGAACTCCAAGCCCAGTTCCTCGGCCAGCGCCCTAGCCATCTGCCTGGTTTCGCCCTTGCTGCCCTTCCAATCAACGTATATGGCGTCCACGTTCCCGGAGGTTCTCTCTATCGCCTTCAGAATGAGTTCCCTCTTGAGCGGGTGGGCGTACTTCGCCGCTATATGGCTGAACGCCAGGTCGGTCTCGAGGGCCCTCTTCGTCTGCTTCGGTGCGTAGTGCCCGCCGCCTATCCCGATGGCAACCGGGAACTTGGCCTTCTCGTAGTTCTCAAGCACGTGGATTATCGTCTCGGCTATTATCTCTCCCGCCCTGTCGACTACCCATTCCTCCTCGCTTGAACCTATCTCTATGAAGAAGCTCGGCACCTCAAGCTCGCTCGGGCCGTGGTGCGTTGCCTCGTAGCAGACCGTCCAGCCGAGGTCGTTGAGTTCACTCATCTTCAGAAGGGCCAGCTTCATGGCGGCTGGCTGTGCGACCGCGAGGCTCTCGTCCTTTCCTCCATATATCCCCTCGCCCCAGTTCCCGGTCACGTGGACGGTGAGTGCCGGCAGTTTTTGCTTGCTCGAGTGTCTGGAGGCAAAGGCTATAATCTCGGGCACAAAGCCCAGCTGCTCCTCAATGGCCCTGTCGAGGCCGTCGTAGTATATCATCTCGTCGTTCGTTGTCAGTATGAGCGTATCTCCCCTCTCGTACACTGGGTTTCCGTCGAAAACTTTTCCCGTTTCCTTGAATCCGAAGTTCTCGATAAGCTTGTTCATAATGTTCATCGAGGCAAGGTCTATCTTGGTTGTCATCACAACTTTCATTTTGCAACCCCTGAGGGGATATTCATTACAATTAAAAGGCTTTGCCCGGGTTCGAGATTCTACCTTTGTATACCTTATACCGATGGTTTTACGTTTTAGGTTGGATGTTTCATGAAAGATTTACGGAAAAGTAACACAAACTATATAACCCCAGATGTGCTTCAATATCCTAATATGGTCTTTAGACCATTAAACGTACATTATAGTTCGGAGGTGTGCAAGACTATGAAAAAACTTATGTCAATCGGGTTGGTTGCCGTTTTGGTTTTTGCCGTGGTTATGGCAGGCTGCATCAGTGGCGGCGGTGAAACGAGCACCACCAGTGGCGCCACCGAGACCTACTCGGTGGAGATATACACCGGAGGAACAAGCGGTGTGTACTACCCACTCGGCTCTGCCTACGCCAACATACTGAACCAGTACAGCAAGGATGAGGCTGGTATTAAGATTGAAGCCAGGGCCGTCACCAGCGGTGCCAGCGTTGCCAACGCCCAGGCAATCGGTGAGGGTAGGGCCCAGGCTGCGATAATGCAGAACGACGTTGCCTATTACGCTTACAATGGGGTTATTCTCGATGCCTTTAAGGGCAAGCCCGTTAGCAAGCTCCGCGGTGTTGCTGCCCTCTATCCTGAAACCATACAGTTCGTCGTTAAGGCAGACAGCGGCATAAAGACCCTCGAGGACCTCAAGGGCAAGAAGGTTGCCGTTGGTGCCGCCGGAAGCGGTACCGCCGTGGCCGCCCAGCAGATACTCGAAGCTGCTGGAGTCTGGAACGACGTTGACAAGGTCTACCTCAAGTTCAGCGAGGCCGCCCAGCAGCTCAAGCTCGGCCAGATCGACGCCGCGGTTATAGTTTCGGGCGCCCCCACCCCGGCCATTGACCAGATAGCCGTTCAGACCCCGGTTAGGGTCCTCCCGATAGGCGAGGACATCCTCAAGAAGCTCAAGGACAAGGGCTACATATTCTACGTCACCCAGACCCTTCCGAAGGACACCTACAAGGGCATGACCGAGGATACCCAGACGCTCGCCGTTAAGGCCGTCCTCGTCGTCAGCGCCGACGTTCCGGATGACGTCGTTTACGCCATGACCAAGCTGCTCTTCCTCCACGTTGATGAGCTCAGGCAGGTTCACGCCAAGGCCCAGTACATCAGCTTCGACACTGCCCTCGACGGTATGAGCATCCCGCTTCACCCGGGAGCCATCAAGTACTACGAGGAGAAGGGCAAGACCGTTCCTAGCGAATTAAAGCCGTGAGGAGGGTCTCTTTGAGCCGAAAAGCCCTTTCTTTTTTTGCAATCATTCTCGCATTTCTCCTGCTCTTTCTTCCGGTTAACGCCGTTGAGATAAGCGTTGATGGCGAGTCTCATTTCTATCCCCTTGGTTCCACCATTGAGATATCGTACATCCACAGCGTTGAGCGGAGCACCGTTGTTGAGGTGCTCGTTGCCAACGATAGCGGCTTCTACGCCGTTGAGATGAAGTGGAAGGACTTCGGGGCGGGGCTTCCCGAGGACATCCAGAACCTCACAGACGGGTTCTACGTCAAGAGAACGAACGACTACCTGGGAAGGGACTTCAGGTACTGGTTCATCCCGATCAACCGTGCCAACGTCACCGTGGACGGCTCGCCCGTTCTGAGAAATCCGGGACATGAAACGATAGTTGATTTTCGTGTTAGGCGCGTTCCGCTCATTGTGAAACTAATAGGGAGGTGGTAAAGTGTCAGAGGAACCTACTCTCGATGTCGTTGCGGCCGAGGAGGTTGTAATAGAACGAACCCGAACGTTACCGCCTAGGCTGGAGCTTGTCGTGAAGGTGGCCGCCATACTCATAGGCCTCTACGAGATTCTCTTCATATTCAACTTCAACTATACCCTCTACGACCTGTTCCAGCGCCTCGGTGTGGAGCTTGAGTTCCTGAGGATAACGTTCCAGCCCAAGCAGGGCGAGGCCTTCGTCATGGCCATGCTCATGGTGATAACGTTCCTCCTCTACCCGATACGCAAGAAGGAGAATTACTTCAAGAAGGTTTTCGCCTACGACTACGTCATGGGCGCCGCTGGAGTCATCTCAATGCTGTACCTCTTCGCGGTTTACCAGCGCTACATCCTAACATCGACCCTCAACCAGACCGACGTGATCTTCGGCCTGCTGGCCATAATAATGGTCATTGAGGCAACGAGGCGCGTTCTCGGCTGGGTTTTGCCCATGATAGTGGTCCTTTTCCTGCTCTACGGAATCTACGCCATCAATTACGACTGGGTGCGCTTCGTCCAGCAGCTGTACTTCGACGAGGGAATCTTCGGAATCCCGTTCTTCGTCATGACCATCTACGTCTTCGCCTTCATATTCTTCGGCGCCTTCCTGCTCAAGATAGGCGTCAGCGACTACATAACCGAGTTCATGATAAGCCTCTTCGGAAAGAGGCCCGGCGGCCCGGCGAAGTCCGCGGTCATCTCGAGCGCCCTCATGGGAACGGTCAGCGGTTCGAGCGTCGCCAACGTTCTCACAACGGGAACCTTCACAATCCCGCTGATGAAGAAGGCGGGCTATCCCCCGGAGATAGCTGGAGCCGTCGAGCCGGTCGCATCAACCGGCGGCCAGCTGATGCCGCCAATCATGGGCGCCGCCGCCTTCATCATGGCCGAGTTCCTCAATCTGCCCTATAACAAAATCATTATCGCGGCGGTTCTTCCGGCTCTGGTCTACTACGGCGGAGTCTACCTCTTCATAGACCTCGAGACCAAGAGGCTCGGCCTGAAGGGAATGGCAGCCGAAGCGTTCAAGACGATGGCCTACTTCCTGCGCAAGCTCTACATCCTCCTGCCGATAGTCGTCATCACGGTAGCCCTCGTCTGGGGAATAGCGCCGCAGATAGCGGCAATCTCTTCGCTCGGAGTTGCCATATGGGTTGCATGGATATCGAGGGACGAGATATATGGAAACGAGAAGCTCTACGTCGCCGTTGCGCTGCTGGCAACGCTGCTGATGTTCCTGGGCAAGGACATTGGAAGGCAGACTGCAATGGTTCTCGCCGCGATGTTCCTCCTGCTGGTGGCCCTGGGAGTCATGAAGAAGGGCGTCGCCTTCAACGAGAAGTTCTACATCAGCGCGATGTTCCTCCTCTTCATCGCCCTGACGAAGTACCTGCTGATGAGCAAGGAGCAGATAGTCCTCATGACCGGTGTCTTCGGAATAATCTTCTCAATCCTCGTCGGCTACCGCTCCAGCATGGACAGCGGCAAGATGATGTACAGGGCGACCTACGAGGCCATGATAGACGCGGGTAAGACTAGCGTCAGCGTCATGCTCGCAGCCGCTAGTGCGGGCCTCATCCAGGGTGTCCTCACGATGACCGGTGAGCTGACGAACATCGGCTACCGCCTCATAAGCCTTACCCACGGAAACCTCTGGCTGCTCCTTCTGCTCACGATGGTCTTCAGCCTCATCCTTGGAATGGGAGTGCCAACGACGGCCAACTATATCATCACCTCGCTCGTCGCCGCCCCTGCAATCTACATGCTGGTCAGGAACATAGAGCCCTACAACCAGCCGGTTCCGGGCTACACCGTCCTCATAGCCATGCTCGCGGCCCACTTCTTCGTGTTCTACTTCGGAATCCTTGCGGACGTCACCCCGCCGGTGGCCCTCGCAAGCTACGCAGGCTCCGCTATAGCGGGCGGAGACTTCTGGAAGACCGCTATGAACGCTGTGAAGTACGCGCTGGCGGGCTATATCGGGCCGTACATATACTTCACCCACCCGGAGATGTTCCTCATAACGGTCTCGGAGTGGACGCCGGCGATGGCCCTCAAGGTGCTCTATTACTTGGTGGCAACGCTCTTCGTCATGTACCTGCTGGCGATAGCGCTGACCGGCTTTTACAGCACGAAGCTCAAACCCTGGATGAGGGGAATAGTCGGCGTCCTCGGCTTGGCCGGCGTGACGCTGAACCCCATCATCATAGGCGCGGGCGTTGCCGCGTGGCTCGGCCTGAAGTTCTACGGGGCGAAGTTCGAGAAGAGCTCGTCCTAGCCTTTCGTTTTTAATTTCCCCTTTGTTGGCTGTTCTAGAAAAGTTTTGAAATTGAAAAGGGTCAGTAGAGCATGACCTCGAAGCCAAGCTCGCTCAGCAGGTCCGCCAGCTCCTCGCTGTCGACGTAGACTAGCAGATGGTGGTTGCCGAGGGTTCCGTCCAGAAAGTCCCCCGCGTCCTCAACGCGGAGCTTGACCTGCGTCCTGCACCTGAAGTCGCTGTGCTCCTGGCCGACCACCTCGACGCCGGCAACAACCGCCTTTCTTCCGCGTATCTTCATGAGGCTGGCCCTTCCCTTCGGCAGCTGGACGTCCACGCCGACTCCCATGCCGCTCTCGAAGTGGGACCTGACGATGTACTTCCCGATGAGGGGCGCGGTGCAGTGAGCTAGGATCACGTGGTTCTCCCCGTAGTCGGCTATGTTGCCCATGAACGCCGGCTTGTCGAAGAAGCGCCTCGCTATCATCATGCCGAGGAGAGCGTTCAGCTCGCCCTCACAGGCGGCCGGAATTCCCTCCGCGTTGAACATGGCCAGCGCCAGGCAGGGCGTTGCCTTGAGTTTGCCTATCAGGTCGAAGCAGCCGATGGTAAAGCCGTCGAGCCTGTAGTCCTCCAGGATTCTCTTTATGGCGAGGTATATCCTTCCTGCCTTCACCAGGTCCTCTCTGCCGGGTTCCTTTATCTCCATGGCCTTTCCGACGATCTCTTCCACGACCTTCCAGCCTTCCGCGTCGGTGGTTGCCTCGTAGTACTCGTAGAACTTCTTGAGGCTGATGCTGGTGTAGGGGAGCTCGAACTTCTCGTTGATGAGCCAGGGTGAGACCCGGCCTATCAGTCCTATGCGCATGCGGAGGAACTTCTCTAGGAGATCCTTCATGTCGTCGTAGCCCAGGAGGGCGGCTTTAAGTTCGTTGAGGTCCTTCACCAGGGTGGAAGGCACCAGCCTGTCCCTGAAGTACTCCCTGAGCTCGATTCCGGCTGCGAGTGAGTTGTTGAACGGGTCGCCGTAGATGACTATCGGCCGCCTGTAAACGAAGAACTCCTTAAGCGGTCCCTCGGTTCCTCCTGTCAGGGGATAGAGGACTATCGCGTCAACCTCGTTGAAGTTGACCTCCTCCTTGGCCTCCTTGAAATCCCTCTTCGTCGAGATGAAGAAGCCTCCGACGACATCGAATTCTCCTGCGAGGCCCGTTATGAACTCCGAGGCCTTTTTCTCGAATGCCTTTGGGTTTGCAAGCTCGCTGACTCCAAAAACGACTCCAACTTTCATGCTTTCACCTAACCGTTTTAAACTTCCGCGCTTAAATAAGCTTGTGGTGGTCATGAGGTTCGTCCTTGATACGAGCATCTTCGTCAACCCGGAGATACGGGACAGGTTCGGTGACTCCCCAACCGAGGCCATGAGGACTTTTCTGGGCTATGCGGAGAGGCTCTTCGGGAAGGTGGAGTTCTACATGCCTCCTGGCATCTACCGTGAGGTTATGCACTTCGTTGATGAGGAGGAGCTCCTTCCGGAGATTGAACTCTACGTGATTAAGAAGCCCCCCAACGTCCACGACATCAAGATTCCCGCCTTCGTCGTGTACGAGCTGATAGACGATATCAGGAGGAGGATAGACAAGGGACTCCGCGTCGCTGAGAAAGCCGTCCGCGAGAGCGTCATTGAAACTGACAACGTGGACAAGATAATCCAGAAGCTGAGGAGAAACTATCGGAAGGCCCTCAGGGAGGGCATCGTTGACAGCAAGGAGGACTTTGAGCTTATCTTGCTGGCAAAAGAGCTCGACGCGACTATAGTTTCCGCCGACGTTGGCATACTCACGTGGGCGCAGAAGATGGGCATCAAGTGGATCGACGCGGCCAACTTCAGGGACGTCCTGGAAGGTCTCGTTGAGAAAATGGGCTGAGGGAAAAATTTATAAACGCTGGTCTGCATGGTATCATCGACGCCCCGGTGGCTCAGCCTGGTGGAGCGGCCGCTTGGTAAGCGGCAGGTCGCGGGTTCAAACCCCGCCCGGGGCTCCATTCTAACAAACTTTTGCTTTGCAAAAGTTTGACCAAAAGTTGGTGATTCTTCTCGAGTAAGCAGATTTTTGGTGGATTTTCTTGTTTTGGTGGCTGGATTGTACGTTGGATTCATCGCCAAAAAGGCTCTTTTTAACGGGTTCAACTCACACCGCGCTCCAAAGGAGCGCTAAAAAACTTGAACCCTTCTCAAACGAACTACCGGAAACAGAATCCAACTGAGCAGTAAGGGCAATATCTGAAGAAATCCTCCAAACGAGCCATATAAAAGCAATCACGAACTTTGCCCAGCAACTTTGCGCAGGCAAAGTTTCCTGTACTCTCAAACCCCCGTAGTGGGGCTTCGCCCCACGACCCCGCTTTTTCTCTAAAAACCTGGGAAACTACGTTTCCCCACCTTCCTTATTCCTTAATCCTCCGGGGGGCTAAAGCCCCCACACCCCCAGAAACTTTGTACCACCTAAAGCCCCTAGAAAAACTTGATCAGCAGACGTCTTTTCCATTAACGCTGAAACTTTGCCCTGCAAAGTTTCCTGTACTCTTAAATCCCCCGAAATAGCTACACCCTATATCCTATCTGTTTCTTCCAAATTGGCGGGAACCCAGGCGTACGCTCTGAAATTTGCCCGTGAGGAGGGTTTGGCTTAAAACAGGATGTTACACAGGTTTCACTCTTATTCTGGCGTCCGAAGGACGCCTTGAGCGAGTGAAACGCTATTGGATTGGCAATTGGGGAGTAAACCACGTAGAAAACAAGCGTTTTTAGAATCGTACGCCATCTTTCCGTCAACGCTTTGCGCCAGCAAAGGGTTGTCATGGTGGGGCCGCCGGGATTCGAACCCGGGTCACGGGCTCCCAAAGCCCGCAGGATGGACCAGGCTACCCTACGGCCCCATGCCCGCAGTAGTGCGTTGAAGGGTTCCTTATTAAGCTTTTCGCTGGAAGCTTTTAGGAAAGCTTGCTCCGCAGGTTTTTTATAATCCCCCTGCCTATCGCTTCAAGGTGTCGTCATGGTCACGCTCATCATAGCCGAGAAACCCAACGTCGCGAGAAAAATCGCCTATGCCCTAGCCGAGGGCAAGCCCGTTAGAAAGACGATCGGCAAGGTTCCCTACTACGAATTCACCCGCGACGGGAAGAGGATAATCGTCGCTCCTGCGGTTGGCCACCTCTTCTCGCTCGCGCCGAAGACCAAAACCTACGGTTACCCGGTCTTCGACATAGAATGGGTTCCCGTTTATGCGGCGGAGAAGGGGAAGAGCTACGCCAAGGACTACATCAAGGCATTAGCAACGCTCGCCAAGCGCGCCGACGAGTTTGTGGTCGCCTGTGACTACGATACCGAGGGTGAGGTTATAGGCTATACCGCCCTCAAGTACGCCTGCGGCGTTGACCCGTCCCGGGCGAAGAGAATGAAGTTCTCCGCCCTAACGAAGAAAGACCTTCTCAGGGCGTGGTACAACATCGAACCGACGATAAACTTCGGAATGGCCGATGCCGGAATAGCGCGCCACGTCCTCGACTGGTACTGGGGCGTGAACCTCTCCAGGGCGCTCACCTCCGCCATAAAGCGCGCCAGCGGTAAGTGGCAGGTTCTCTCCACCGGCCGTGTTCAGGGGCCGACGCTTAAGTTTCTGGTTGACAGGGAGAGGGAGATAGCCAACTTCAAGCCTACCCCCTACTGGGTCATAAAGATGCTTCTCGAGAAGAACGGGGAGCAGTACACGGCGGTCTACGAAAAGGAGCGCATACTCGACGAGGATGAGGCGAAGCGCATCGTCGAGGAGGCTAAGAAGGGCCCGGCCTTCGTTGAGAAGGTCGAGGTCAAGCAGCAGAACAGGCACCCACCGGTTCCCTTCGACCTCGGAACCCTGCAGAGGGAGGCCTATTCTGCCTTCGGCTACTCCCCGAAGAAAACCTTGGAGATTGCGCAGAAGCTGTACGAGAAGGGTTACACCAGCTATCCCAGGACAAGCTCACAGAAGCTCCCCAAGAACCTCAACTTCCGCTCCATTCTCCAGAACCTCGCCAAGCTGCCGGAGTACAAGCCCTTCGCCCACGAGCTCCTGGGTAAGGAGCGCCTCAGGCCAGTCGAGGGCAAGAAGGACGACCCTGCCCATCCGGCCATATATCCAACGGGAGAGCTGCCCAAGCAGGGGGAGCTGACCAAGGACGAATCCAACCTCTACGACCTCATCGTCAGGAGGTTCTTGGCCCTCTTCATGGAGCCGGCCGTCAGGGAGATAATGAAGGTGGTCATAAACTCCAACTCCCACCGCTTCATCCTGGGCGGGGCGAGGACAGTGAAGGAGGGCTGGCTGAAGGTCTACGGCAAGTACGTCAAGTTCGACGAGGTGATTCTTCCGGCTTTCAGGGAAGGCGAGCCGGTCAAGGTCATCCAGATAAAGCGCGAGAAGAAGAAGACGAAGCCTCCAGCGCGCTACTCACCCGCGGCGGTTATCAAGAGGATGGAAGACCTAGGCATAGGGACCAAGGCCACTCGCGCCCAGATTCTGGAGACCCTCTACAGCCGCGGTTACATAGAGGGCAAGAGAAAGATAAAGGTCACCCCGCTCGGCATGCGCGTCGTCGAAGCTTTGGAGAAGAACGTGCCGGATATAGTGAGCGTCGAGCTGACGAGGGCCTTCGAGGAGAAGATGGAGGAGATAATGGCCGGAAAGGCCGATAAAGAGGGCATCATCGAGGAGAGCAAGAACCAGCTCATCAAAATCCTGAAGGTCTTCAAGGAGAGGGAGATGGACATAGGGAAGATGCTCATGGAGACGACGGGAACCGGTGCGACTACCTCAAAAACCGCCGCCAGAAAAGCCGGCGCGGTAAAGGAGCTCAGCGAGGAAGAGGAAATGGCGGTTAAAAAGGCCGTTGACGGGGAGGAGAAGAAAGGTCCGCTCGTCATAGGAAAGTGCCCCAAGTGCGGCGGTGACCTCGTGGTGCGGTACAATAGGAGGACGGGCAAGCGCTTCGTCGGCTGTTCCAACTGGCCCAAGTGCAACGTCACCTACCCGCTCCTCCAGCGCGGCGAGATAATTCCAACCAACAAAACCTGCTGCGGCGGCGCTCCGGTGGTCAAGATACGTGAGAAGGGCCGCGAGTACGAGATATGCGTTGACATGAACTGCAGGGATTGGAAGAAGGGGAAGAAGTAGTCAGAGAAGCTCCCTGAGGAGCTTTATTCTCCTCGGGCTGAGGATGACCTTCGGGTGCTTTAGGAGCGCCTTGATGACCTCCCCGTAGTCTCCGCTCGCTATCTTTTCTGCGTCGGCGCCGCTGAGTACCTGGATGAAGAGGTCCAAGTCCTCGTCGCTGAGCTTCTCCGTGACCTTCCTGACCTTGAGAACCTTCTGGAGTCTTTCCCCGTCGGTTTCCCACCATTCGGTCGTGTAGTTCTTGAGCAGCGCGAGGTTCTCCTCTTCCAGAGCCTTGACTATCCACTTGCTCGCTATCGTTCCGGCCTCCATCGCCTCGGCCATTCCACCGCCGTGCATCGGGTTGACCTGCCTCGCTGCATCGCCGACGACGAGAACGTTGTCCTTGACGAGTTCCTTGACGAAACCACCGACGGGGACGACGCCGACGTTTATCTCAAGGAGCTTCTTGGCGGGGATGTTGTTCTCCTTCAGCCACTTGTCGAGGTAGTACTTGGCCGTCTGCGGGTTGTCGGAGTTGATGCCTATGCCAACGTTGGCCCTGTCCTCGTCCTTCGGGAAGACCCAGACGTAGCCCCTCGGGGCAACCTCGTTGCCGAACCAGAGGTGTATCAGGTCCGGATCGTAGCCCTCTATGAGCATCTCGTACTCGTAGCTGGAGTCAAACTCGTGTGGCGGTGCGTAGGTGTTTATGCCCGCCTTCCTTGCTATCATGCTTTCCACGCCGTCGGCGGCGACTATGACATCGGCTTGAATCTCAATCGGCTCGTCCTCGTGCTTTGCCTTTATTCCCACCACTCTGCCGTCCTTCCTGATGACGTCCAGCGCCTCTGTTCTGGCGAGGACATCGGCACCGGCCTTGGCGGCATAGTAGGCCAGCATCTTGTCGAAGACCTTTCTTTCGAGGATAACGCCGCTGACGTCCTTATAGCGGAGCTCAAGCTCGTACCCGCTGGGCGAGTACAGCTTGGCACCGTATATCTCGCGGTTGATGAAGCGCCTGTCGTAGGGTATGTCGTACTTCTCAAAGACCTTGATGCTTATGCCCTCGGCACACTGCTTCGGCGTGCCTATGGCGGGCTTTTTATCGATGAGAAGAACAGAAAACCCGGCTTTAGCAACGTTTCTCGCGACTATGGGCCCGGCTATTCCGGCGCCCACCACAACGACGTCGTATTTCATTCCGTTCACTCTCCCACCTCCAGGGGTTCGGCGCTCAGTGCGCCCACTGGGCAGGCGGTAATGCATATCCTGCAGTAGATGCACTTGTCCTGGAAGAACTCCCATCTCGAGGGGCTTACGTTTATTGCAAGCGTCGGGCAGACTCCAGCACAGCCACCGCAGAGATAGCACTTGTCCTCGTTAACCACGACCCTTATTTTCTCCGGCATATTCGACACCGCCAAGCTTTTGTTTTAGCTTGTCCTCGTCGATTTTGATGGTTCCGTCTTTTATTATTAACGGTACGAACCTGTCCAGCTCCTGTGCCTTTACGAGAACCTCCCTCTCCTTGAGGTTGAGCCTGTCGCTCAGCTCCTCGACGGTGGCCTCACCCGTGAGGAGGAGGTAGTGCAGTATGGCCAGCTGGGTCATGTCGCCTATCTCCTGGAGGTACCTCTCCTTCAGCTCCTTCATGAGCCTGTCGCGCCTGCTCTCGATGGTCTGCAGTGCGCGGAGTACCTTCTCAAGCTCCGAACTCAGCTCCAGGAACGAGCTGACCATCTCCAGAAGGCTCTCGTGCTCCGCGGGTATGCGGGTCAGGTCAACCTTGACCTTTTCGATGGGCGCCCCTTCTAGGTCCAGGCCGCGGTACCAGAAGAGGTTGGGAGTTACCGTGGTAACGTAGGTCTTTGAGATGGCTATGTCGTAGTACTTCCTCGCGGGCCCTATGAACGGCCCCTCCCTTTCGTAGGATTTCAGAATGCCCTCGCGCTCCATGATTTTAAGGTGCTTGGCTACCGCTGTTGAGGACACACTAACCTTGCTGCTGAGGAAGCTGAAATAGCATTCCGTGCAGGTGAGGTGGCTGAGCAGATCGCGCCTCACCTTGTTCCCCAGTATGTAAAAGATGTCGGGTTCAGTCATGACCTACACCACCCAAATCTGTGACGTAAAGCTTATATAGTGAACATTTAACCTTAGGTTGCAAACCGGAATTGAATTCCACGGAGAGATTGTAATCCAATCGTTATAAACCTTATGTGGAGGTGTTTGGAATGGGACTGATTAGTGATGCGGACAAAAAGGTCATTAAGGAGGAATTCTTCTCCAAGATGACGAACCCGGTCAAGATCATCGGATTTATCGGAAAAGAGCACTGCCAGTACTGCGACCAGCTCAAACAGCTGGTTCAGGAGCTCAGCGAGCTCAGCGACAAGCTCACCTACGAGTTCCACGACTTCGACACCGAGGAGGGCAGGAAGATAGCCGAGCAGTACAGGATCGACCGCGCCCCGGCGATAACCATAACCCAGGACGGCAAGGACATGGGCGTCAGGTTCTTCGGCCTTCCCGCCGGCCACGAGTTCGGTGCCTTCCTCGAGGACATAGTTGACGTCAGCAACGCGACGACCGACCTCATGCCGGAGAGCAAGCAGGACCTCGCCAGCATTGACAGGGACGTCAGAATACTGGTCTTCGTCACCCCGACCTGCCCGTACTGCCCGCTCGCCGTTAGGATGGCCCACAAGTTCGCCATCGAGAACACCAACGCTGGCAAGGGCAAGATACTCGGCGACATGGTCGAGGCCATCGAGTACCCCGAGTGGGCCGACAAGTACAGCGTCATGGCCGTGCCGAAAATCGTCATCATAGTCGATGGCGAGGACAAGGTCCAGTTCGAGGGTGCCTACCCGGAGAAGATGTTCATGGAGAAGCTCCTCGCGGCCCTCGAGTGAGGCCCTCAGTTTTCTACCTTCTTTTGTGATTTTCTTGTCAATGTTCCCCCGATTCTCCGCCCGACTTTTCACGGAAAAGTTATAAATCCCTCAACCCAGCCCATACCGGGTGGGCAAATGGGGACGAGAATCGGCGGTGTAAACGTCAAATTCACCGGGGAACTTGAAGACGGTTTTGAGGACGCTTTCACTGGACTCTTCGCGAGGCGCTATCTTCCGGACGTGGGGGAGGGCGCGGGCGACGCGCAGGTCATCGTGGAGCGGTTCAACGGCGAGAGGTTCAGGGTGTTCAGTGCCGCCTACGACTACATGGGCAGGGACGAGTACAAGATAGAGTCAGGGGTCCCCTCGGCGTACGGCAACGAGGCACCGATATTCTTCATCCTTCAGGCCGCGGCAAGGGCCGGCGCAAAGCTGGGCAGGGTGTTCATAACGGACTCCGTTGGAGTGGTGGCCCCCAACGGGAAGGCGATTCTTTTCGTGGGTTACCCCCACACCGGAAAGAGCACCATGTCCGTCCTCGCGATGGCGGCCGGGATGCCAGTTTTAAGCACGGAGAACACGGTCGTCGAGGTCAGGGACGGGAGGCTCACCATAGTTGGGGGAACGGACGTCCTCGTCTATGACCCAAGGGTGGAGGGCATCTACGACATCGAGGTGCCCTACGACGAGCAGACGAGAAGCGGTTACAGGATAAAGGACCTCGGGAGGGACTCGGAGAGGGAGAGGCTCCTCAGGCGGGGCGTGGAGATAGACATGATAGTTCTCCTTCACGCGGCCTTCAACTGCATGGAGGCGAGCTTCTCCAGGATAAAGGGCAGGAAGGTCAGGAAGACGCTCTGGTACTTCTCAACCGCCCTCATGAAGGGACTCGATTACTACGACCCGATGCCACTTCACGTTCCAATGAACGATGAAATAAGCAGAAACCTCCGGCTGTTCCTCGAAACGGCGTCCACCAACTATTCTGATAGAATGTTCGAGGCCTTCGGAAACCACAAGACCGTTTTTGAGCGGGTCACGGAGATGGAGCTGGCGCGGGAAGTGTGATCCTAACGGAGTTGTTTTCGCTTTTTGTTCTTCTTACTGCAACTGTCTCACCGTCCTTGACGTCAGCTATCGTGACCCAATACTTTCAATTCTCCTAAAGTCTTATTGCAACCTCCGGAACGTCCTCCATGGCTTTGAGTGCCAGCCACGCTTTCAATTCTCCTAAAGTCTTATTGCAACCTGCATTTTAGACATCCGTTCATTTTGTCCCGGCTTTCAATTCTCCTAAAGTCTTATTGCAACCTCCTCCCAGTCCTGCTTCGTGAGCTCGCTTCCGAAGCTTTCAATTCTCCTAAAGTCTTATTGCAACGGCTAGGTGGTCTGCTGCTGGGCCTGTTTGCTTTCCCTTTCAATTCTCCTAAAGTCTTATTGCAACTAGTCCCTTGGGAGCAGGTGGAGCTCGTGAACCCCTCTTTCAATTCTCCTAAAGTCTTATTGCAACTTCAGCTCGAAGGTGGGGAATGGGCGCTCTCGTTCCTGCTTTCAATTCTCCTAAAGTCTTATTGCAACCGGTTAAATATCTATTATATCTATGTCCACTTTACGCTTTCAATTCTCCTAAAGTCTTATTGCAACCCGAACAAAAGGAGGAGGTGAAGTGATTGGAAGATTCTTTCAATTCTCCTAAAGTCTTATTGCAACCCCTGGTCCTCGAGAAGGCCAAAACTCTTGAGCACCCTTTCAATTCTCCTAAAGTCTTATTGCAACAGCTATAGCTTTGGGCCTTATGAGGGGCACAGCTTTACTTTCAATTCTCCTAAAGTCTTATTGCAACGAGAATTCTGATACCCTCAGTTTAGAGAATGTGTTTCTTTCAATTCTCCTAAAGTCTTATTGCAACCTCGAGCGGGCTGCGGAGGATCATGCGCCCACCCCCTCTTTCAATTCTCCTAAAGTCTTATTGCAACTTACAAGCCGTCGGATTTAACCGCACTTGCGATTTTGCTTTCAATTCTCCTAAAGTCTTATTGCAACTGTTAAATAGGCCCTCCCCAGGCCACGCCGAGACGTCTTTCAATTCTCCTAAAGTCTTATTGCAACGTGAGTGTTAAAGCCGTACGTCCTCTTGCAATATCCTTTCAATTCTCCTAAAGTCTTATTGCAACTTTGATTTCGGCTTTTTCACGGGGGAGGGGTCGTCTGACTTTCAATTCTCCTAAAGTCTTATTGCAACCCGAAGATTGAGGTCGTCCACTATCACATCAAATGGGCTTTCAATTCTCCTAAAGTCTTATTGCAACGGCCTGGTGGCGAATGAGAACGGCCTCTGGTTTGTGCTTTCAATTCTCCTAAAGTCTTATTGCAACGTGAGAGATTCAATCAAAGAAAAGCTTAGGCGTATAGCTTTCAATTCTCCTAAAGTCTTATTGCAACCTTTTGGCGACGTTGAGCGTTTCAGTAGTTCCGGTTACTTTCAATTCTCCTAAAGTCTTATTGCAACTAGGAAGGGAGCGGACTTAAGGTTTTACGACGATGACTTTCAATTCTCCTAAAGTCTTATTGCAACTATTCGCTTTCGCAAACATGATGATTGTGTAATCTGAGCTTTCAATTCTCCTAAAGTCTTATTGCAACTTTACGTGGTTCCAGGTCATGGGCGTTGGTTCTGAGGCTTTCAATTCTCCTAAAGTCTTATTGCAACTGAATAAGTGATAATTCGGTGATTCCTAATGAGAAGCTTTCAATTCTCCTAAAGTCTTATTGCAACTAGCCGTTCAGAGCATTAACCGGAACGTTGAACTCCACTTTCAATTCTCCTAAAGTCTTATTGCAACACCCGACGTCTCGAACGTCACTATTCTCGTCCCGCTCACTTTCAATTCTCCTAAAGTCTTATTGCAACAGGGCAGCTTTCACTTTCTTTTGCCCTATAAAGGAATAAGATGCATTTATTTTTATAAGCCTTTCTTCGGAGGGGGCTTTGGAGAGTCTCCCGAGGTCTCTGAGTCGGACTTCATTTTGGAGTTTAATGGCTCTACGGAGAAGGAGATGGGCTTCCCTGGTGGAATTGTTCCTTCCGTCTGTAAGTTCCAGAGCTGTTATGCTGCCCTATATTTTGAAATTTAGGGGTACACAGCTACAAGGAACCAAATGCTTTATTTTGTCAAAGTATTGGCAATTTCGAGGGTCGTCATGCCTTCTCCGCACATCCTGAAAAAATTTCGTTATATTGTCAGGAAAATAAGCAACCAAGTGGTACACACTAACTGGAGGTTATTTAAGACTTCCCGAGTGCTGATCCGGCGGTGTTCCTGAATACAAACCTCGACCGTTAATCTCTGACGAATTTTGGCCGTTTAAACGTGATAACGCACAATCGCAACCCCTAAAAGCGTTGATTACTATTCGATTTATGGTGGTTAGATGTACGTGGTTATAGTCTACGACGTTGCAGTTGAACGGGTGAACAGGGTCAAGAAGTTCCTGCGCCAGCACCTGCACTGGGTTCAAAACAGCGTCTTTGAGGGAGAAGTGACTAGAGCAGAGTTCGAGAGGATAAAGGCCACTCTCCAGGAGATTATAGACGAGGACGAGGATTCAATTGTCATATACAAGCTCCGCTCCATGCCCAAGAGGGAAGTGATGGGAATTGAAAAGAACCCGATAGAGGACGTCATTTAGACTCCACGGCCTCACATATCGGCTTAAAGATGCACTCCTCGCATTCACTCTTCCAGCGCGGCTTTATCCACTTGGGGAACTTGCCTGCTTCAAGTTGCTTCACACCGTTAATTACGATTCTGGCCCTTCCCAGCATCTTCTGAAACTGCTCCTCATCCCTCTCGACCTTGAACGGCTTGAAGTTCATCCCGTTCTTGTCAAAGACGTAGATGTAGCCCCTCTCTTTTCCGGCCATATTGAGGTACGTGTTGAGCTGTTCGACGGCAAGCTTGGGAGGTTCTTCCATCTCTTCGGGGCCCTTTGGGCTCTCATCGTCTCCTGCGGTAAAACCCCTGAACTTGAACTCCAGAAGGTAGTCCCCCTTAACGGCATCGACCCTCCCCATGAGCTTCCAGCCCTCATCCAGGGGATACTCAACCGGCACCTCGAACTCTATGTCGTCCCCGCTCACGGCGTTTCCCAGCCATTCGTGAAGGACGCTGCCAACTAGCATTTCTCCGGTTCTTTCGTACCTGAACGTCCCGAGGTATACCGAGAGCGCTGCCTTTCGGAGGCAGAAACTCAGGGAGGTCACCCATATCTTCCGCTCCGGGGTCTTTCCGGTTATCGCGTTCCGGATCCTCTCATTGAACTCTTCAATCTCGTCAGGATACTCCATCCTCCCCACCTCAGAACCATGCCACCAGCGGCTCGTACCGGCCGCTTCCAACGAAATGACGCATGAGCTTGTAAGCTTCGAGCCTTATTACCCTCTGTTTCGTCACGTTCGTTTTGAGGTTCGGATGCCTCACGCTCTTCCGCATCTCTGCGTTGTAAGTGTCAACAACCTTCTTCATGCCCTCCTTTGTAAGTAGGATTCCATTGAGGTCGGCCCTAAAGTGCTCTTTCTTGATAATCCCCTGCTTCACTAGTCTGTTGGCTATTCTGTCGGCTATAATCGGCTTGAAGATCTCGCTCAGGTCGAGGGCAAGAGAGAACCTCCTTTCGCTCGGTTCGTGGAGGTAGCTGACAGTGGGGACGAGCTGGGTGTTGTACAGCTCACTCACGATCGTCGCGTAGAGCCTCGAATTCAGGAAGCTTATCAGCGCGTTCATTTCGTTCTCCGGTGGTCTGCGCGTGCGCTTGACTATCTTGAAACCTTCTGGCAGATGCTCGTCCCAGCGGGCATAGTATTCCTGCCTTATCCTAGCCTCAACGTTCATGACCTCGGTTATTTTGCGAGCCTCTTCAAGCTCCTCAAACAGTTCCTCCAGCATATCGGAGAAGCCGTCGGCAACTTTCCAGCGCCTCAGGTTCTTCTCCATGTTGAGGGCACTTCCCCTAACGAAGAGTTTCGCCAGCTCAAGGCGCTTCTCCCGCTTGATGTAGTGCTGGGCCTGCCTGATGACTAAGTCCCCAGAGTGCAGTTTCTCTTTGGGGTAAAAGCTCCCGTCGTAGTAGCCGTAGTGGTTGAAGAAGTGCACGGCTATCCCTTTCTGGGCGAGGAAGTGGAGCGCCTGTGAGGTTATGTTCACGTGGCCGTAGATGTAGATGTCGTAGATGCCTTCAACGGCGAGTGGTTTCCTGCCGCGCTCGTTCTCGAAGTAGAGGGTGTTTTCCCTCCGGAAAAGCGTTCCATCGGAGAGCAGGGTTATGGAGCGCTTTCTCATACCACCACCTCAGACCCAACAGAGCTCACGATAGGCGCATTTTCTGCATTTCCTCGATTTGATCGGCTTTGGTGGCAATGGGAGTGATTTTATCCGCTCAACTTCTTTTATTGCCCATTCAATCTCCTCTTCCCTTCCGTCGAGAACAACTTCCCTGGTCTCGTTGAGCTTGGGGTAGTGGAGGACTGCTTTGGCATTAATTCCGAGCTTTTTGAGGTAGTAGAGATAGTATAGCGCCTGCATCTCGTGGGCTTTCTCCATACTTTTGCTCAGCTTGACCTCGTGAACCTCAATGATGTCACCTCTTCGGATGAAGTCAATCTTTATCGAGCCGATTTGTATTTCCTTCTCCTCACCGCCGTACCGTTGCTCGTGGAGGAACCTGCCGAGGTCAACCCATTCGCTTTCCTGTTCCATGGTTATGCCTTTGGCAAAGTACCAGAGCTTCGTCGGGCAGATGAAGAGATAGTTGATCTCCGTGCCGGTAATGAGGAGGTGGTCGAGGGGGTATTCATGAGGCATTAATAACCCTCCAACCAGAACAAATTAAGAAATGAAAAGAATTTTCCAATTGCTACCCTCTACTGATCTCCTGGAAAGTTTTAGTGGATAGTATTTAGTTTCATAGGGTTTTCCACGATTCTTCGAGGAATATGGGTTTATCTGCTCAAAAGTGGCCTTTGAAGAAAAGTCTTTTACTGGATAGATGTGTGAACCTGGTGGGACTTCAGAGATTGCAACCGGAAATATCGCTCCTTGAGGAAGCTCGTCAATGAGTTCAACACTTTTTACGTATGCTAATGAATCGCTTGTACCAATGTATCTTATGTGCCTTGCATAGTGCTTTACTTTTTCCATTGCTTCATCGGGTATTCTCAGGTAAACTTCTATATCCCCAGAGAAGTGTATGTACTCTCTGACTCCAAAGCTCTCCTGAAAACCTCCCTGGTCTTTCTTTTTCTTAAGTCTCTTCACGAAGACACTATTTACCGCTATTCTCTCTGGGAGCTTTATTCCAACCTCTGCGTCCCGGATATAACCAAATATCTTTTTTCCCTCACTAACTTTCCCGCTTATCCTTATAGCCGTTGAGATTATTGCTAGCTTTATAGTAGATGGGGCTATCAGCGGTAGTGCTAGTGCGTACTGGGACGAGTATTCTGGAATTCTGTAGGAGTAAAAGGAGGGAAAGTGTACTACTAGCTTAAGGCACCTCATTCACTCTCCCCCAAATTTCATTTGGTAAGGTTCCGCATTCATTAATGTCCTAAGCTTTTCCACGAAGTCAGCTACACCCTTAAACTTTACAACCTGGATATCATCTAGGACGTTCTTAATTTTCTCAATCTCGCTGATGTAGTCATCCTTCAGTGGTGAGATTACAGGCACTGGCATTGGCTTGGTCGAGTAAACTATCACGCCCTCAAAATCAATGACGTGGGGCAATCGCGTAGTTGTCATTGCTCCCTCAGGCCTTGTAAACATAAGCTGATATGCTTTAAGTGCAAGCTGGTAGCGTTCCTTTCTGCGCTTCCCCTCGTAGGTGTACACATCCTGCCTTGCTTCATTGAGTCCTATACGCCAAGGCTGGAAGACAGTAACTATTGCATACCTGCCAGTTCTCGTTGGCCTGTGGTATATCATCTGGGTTCCGCCTTCTCTACCTTCCTCACTCTCCTGTCTCTTGCCTTTCTCACCCAAAGCGTGTCTCGCATGAAGGTGTATGTCCCTGTAAACCTCAGGGATTCCCAGAGCCCAGCCAAACTCAACGGTGGACTTCCTTGAAACCGTTGGTTTTTCGACCATAAATCCATGAACATCACAGATATCACAAGTTTTCAATGCATCTTCAATGACTTTTGGCTCGTCCCCCTTAGAGTATTTCCCAGTCTTACTAACAACGTAGTTGAATCTCTCTGGATGGAGCGTTCTACAAGCTTCACATAGATGGTTTTTGTCATCAAGAAGCCACATTAGCTCAGCGTGTATGTGCTTGAGCATTTCCCCTGAGATACCGTCGGTATTTACTGCCTTCCCAGTGTTTGGGTCTATTATCTTGACGCTCCTCGGCTCAACGACGTTTCCGACGTTTCCCTCGTTGTTGAGGCTGTGGAGCTCCCAAAGGGCCCTACCGAGTATGGCAATCTCAAAAACCTTTACCTTTTCTTCACTCATTTTCCTCACCTCCTTTAACAAGGGCATAGCTTATGAGTGCAGAACGAACGAGCTTAACGCCATATTCATCCACTAACCCCATTAGTTCAACAAGGCTTTCTTCCCTTGGTCTTTTCAATTGCTTGCCTTTGTAGCCTTTCTTTGCCAGAGTTTCATACCTCCTGAGAAAGCGCTTTATCACTTCTGCGAACTGTTCCTTGGTTTCTGCATATTCCAGCTCGACTAGAGAGGAGTAGTCTTCCCCGATTCTCAGGGCTTTTCTAAGTGCTACTCCAAAGTCCTTGATTGCTTCGTTCTCAAACAGCTCAGCTAACTTCGACATTCTTTAACACCTCCAAAAGGGAATCCGCGTTATAAGAACCGAATTTTATTGAGTTTGACCTCAACTCGTTTCTCAAGTGAAGCCGGATGTAGGAGTAGTAGTTATCCAAAGTTGGTTCCGCTATGAACTTAGATAGCGCCATGGCAATATCCTCATAGCCCTTGAGGTAGGAAGTCCTATCAAGAATCTCAATCCACTTGTCAATGGACTCCTCACCTTCAAGTGTCTTAACAAGAGAATGAAGGAAATCCAATGGAAATAGACCTGAGGTGAATGGCTTAGGTTGATTACCCGTCCTCATCATGACACCATAGAGGATCCCTCCAATTTTGGGTAGAAAAGAACCGCCACGCATTAGCTCTTTTTCTTCTTTTACGAGCCTAACTGCAATCCTTGCGACGGTAGAGAAATAACCCGCTCTATGGAATCCTTTGACTGATTCCTTCAGCCTGTGTTTTATTGTATAAACGTCCTCAACTCTGGTGTCCAATGGAAGAGGATAAACAGCTACCAGATAGTCCTTTGAACCTTTCCAGACAGAGATATTTATTGCACCCAATACAGCGAGATAAAACTCTTCAGCAGGTATCTTTACCTGACTCTCCGAGTATGAGCTAAGAACTGCTTTTCTAATGCCTTTACTTGCTCCAAGTTCGATGGATTGAGGAAGTGTAACTGCTTTTCCTTTGAAATTATCAACCAAAACTGTTTTTTCGTCAAGTTCATATTCAAAAATCTGTTTTATCCTATCTCCATCCGTAAAGAATTCTTTCATGTCCTTTCTGATGCCCTCCCGGGCTTTACTCCCCAGGGTAGCTAAGACGTTGCCCCATTCATCAATGTCTTCTCCTAAGTAACCTCTAATTTTTGGAAGCTCTGAAAAGTCTGGCCCATTCTTGCTCCGTATTTCATAGTAGCTCCCTGTATCGGCAATGATTGCTTCTTTGGACAGTGTATGAACTACTATGCCAAGTCCATAGGCCTTCGCTAAGTCAAGAAACTGCCATCCAGTCTTAGGAATTAAATATCGATTCATATGACTCACCACCCGTAGCCAGTCTATCAGAGATACGAAGAAGCTTTGAAACTAATCCATAAAGCCGGTAATATTCATTCTCCTCAGCAATATTTAGATAGTTGAATCCTAAAGAGCCCGCTGGATGGCTGTAGATGATAGAGTTTTCAATGTCTTTTAGGGGATAAACTTGCAAAATGTAATCCATCACATTGGGAATTAATTTGAACTTCTGAAACTTTGAGGACCAAGGAGAGTGATGGTGAGCTATAGCAAGGTAGAAAACCTTAGCAAGTCTCCTGTCTTCAAAGTGCTCCCCTATGAATCTTTCAAGCGCCTTAGCTGAGACGGTTGCATGAGGGGGTAACTTGCCCTTCATCTCAAATCCATGGGCTATTGGTTCCTCTCCCTCTTTCCAACCGGCTTTTTTCTGCCAGTAGAGGTTTAACTTTCCAAGGTCGTGCAAAGCGACGCTCAGTTCTATCCAACTAGTCAGCTCATTCTTAGAAATCCCAAAATACTTGGCGAATGCCCCAATTGGATAGTCATAGCGTGGAAGCATATAAACCCTTAGAACATTAAGGGTCTTTCTTGAATGTTCTACCCAGCTTTCCTTTTTCATTCTGTCTTTTTCAGCCACAGTTATTAATTTGTCTCTTTCCTCGAACTCAAACCTTTTGACGTTCCCACTTCCGTCAAAGAGCAGTCCCAGCTCCGGTGAATAGCTAATGCCCGTTATGACATAAAACTCAAATGGTACTATCTCGTCCTTATCGGAGACGGGAACAAGGGTGTATTTACTTTCGTATTCATCAATGATAAAGTTCTCTTCTACCCTGTAAATTTCTCCCCCAGCTTCTTGGATTAGGTCAAACTTACCCTTAAGAACTCTAAAATCAATTCTAAGGCGCTTGAGCCTCCAGGTATCGTCAGGATTCAAATTACTCACGTCATCGTAGATGGTAATATCAACTGAATACGCCTCTCTAACGTTCTCTTCAACATAGGATCTTTTACCTTCGTAAACTGCTCTTGCAAGACCGCCTAGCCTCTCATAAAATTTGTACGGATCTAGATAGTTCTCAAATGGCTTTGAGAGAACTTTCTCAACAAGTCCTATCTCCGTTTGCCAATCAAGTAGTTCAACACCCATTAACGCATCAATAGTGGATTCAACGAGTTTCTTAGAGTAGGGGGCGTAGGGATTTCCTGCTTTTTTCTCGACGTTATATACGACAATCTCACCTTCACCTCCCCATCTCGCTACTCTTCCAGCTCTCTGGATGAGGGAATCAGCAGGAGAAATCTCAGTTAGGAGTTTCGTTGATGATATATCCATTCCCACCTCAATAACCTGTGTTGATATCAGTATAACCTCATTGACAGAGCTCCCCTTTCCAAAGATTTCCCGGACTTTTGCCTCCTTCTGGGATCTATCTTCCTCAAGGAAGCGGGAATGAATTAAAACTACTGGTCTGTCAGCTTTGGCCTTCAGTTCTCGATAAAGTTGCTGGGCTTTTCCAACCGTATTAACGACGACAATGAGCTTATCAATGTCCTCCGCTTGTCTTTCTATTTCTTTTACTGTGAGGGGAGTATCGCTAAACAGTGGGTCTGTATTAACTTCAACTCGTCTCTTTGCCCTTGATTTTACTTCTTGTTCATCCTCTACCTCTATTATCTCAACTTTCCCACCCTTTTTCTCGGCTAAAGCTTTCACTCTCTCCATAAAGTTTCTAGGTAAGGTTGCCGACATCATAACAAATGGAATACCTAACTTTGCACTCTCAATACTCATTGCAACTGACGTTAGAAGGCCCTTCTCCGGGTGAAGGGTGTGGACTTCATCAAAAACAAGCATCGCAGAACCTGCTGCCCCTAAAAAGATGTTCCCCCATCTTTTCGGCATGCTCAGAGGAACACTTAGGTAAGCTCCAGCTGTTTGATCAATGGTTGCTACAATCACGTCTTCCTCAAAGAGCGAGCTCTCGGGCCTTTTGCCATGATGAACTGCTACTCGAAGCTTCTTATAGGAAGCGTATCGCCTCGCTCTTTCCCCTATGCTCTCTACGAGCGTTCTGTTGGGAAGTGAATAAATCATTTGGGAGGGCAGGTTCTCGTTAATTTCGAAAATGAAAGGAATGAGAACCATCTCACTCTTTCCTGAGCCAGTGGGGGCACGGACTATAAGGGAACTTCCCTCAGTTAGGCTCTGCATTGCCTCCCGTTGGAAGGTGTAAGGACTAAACCCTGTTGCCTTTTGAAAGTCTATTCTTACCCCCATCAACCTTCACCATCCCAAACCCGATCGAGTTCTTCTCCCCGAAGCCGGCCATGTAGCCCGCCCTCAGGAGCCCCTCGTCGCCCTTTGCGCGGAAGACGAGGTGCCATGCCACCTGGAAGATGCCGGGCTTCACCTCGAAGCGCTTGGGCTTGGCGTTGAGCACCTTCATCTCGAACTCCTCTGGAGGCCTCTCGGCGTATATCGCGAGGTACTTCTCCCGAAGGTTCTCCAATATCCGCTCGTAGAACTCCGGTTCGGTTGGGCCCAAATCGTACGTCCGCGGCTTGCCAAACTGAATCCTCTTCGTTGTCACGGCTATCGGCGAAAGCGTCACGAACTTCCTTCCGCTCAGCCTCTCGGGTTCTGCCAGGGCTTTGACCTCTTCCACCACGAACCTCTCGCCCCAGAGCTCAATCTCAGGTTTCTGAAGGAGACCTCCGATGAACGCTTCGGCTATCTCGGGGGCTGCCGTTGAGAAGTAAAAGAAACCGTGCTTGTAGCCAAGCAGGGAGCTTCTGTCCTCGGCGAGCTTCCGCTTCTCGGCCATGAACAGCGAAAACGTAAAGAGCTTGGGGCCCTTTGGTGAATGAAGCCGAAGGCTCAGGTCGGGATTGACCCGCTGAATCCTACGGTAAATCAGCCCCTGCAGCTTGTGCTGGTGATTGAAGGGTATTCGAAACGGTTCATTCTCTGGCTGGAGTCTTATTGCAAACCTCATGCATTGCACCTCACTATGCGGCAGTGTATAGCAAAAAGAGTACGTCTTCTGGCCTTATAAGGTTTTTCCATGGTTTGGAGTACTATGGAAATTGTGCAAAATGTTCCAAATAATGGAAAGGGGAATGAGTAATTCAAATTTCGGAGAGTTCCACAAAGTCCTTCCAGTCCAAAACTTCGATGTCTTCAGGTTCGCGGGGGAGGAGGGATTTGTCGGGCACTATCAGCAACCTCCTCTCCGCGTCGAGGCTCGTCAGCTTGTCCTCCACGGACCTCAGTTCCTTTTTCGTTAGTTTGGTTTTCCACTTCACTTCCCCGACAAGGGCCAGGCGTTTGTGCTTTCTCAGGGCTATGTCGACTTCAAGCTCTGGAAGGGCTATTTTCACAGGCTGAAGACCATACAGCCTGGCGAGGAACCTCTCGAAGAAGGTTTCCATGTAGAGCGGCATCTTCTCCTGGATGTGCTGGGAAAGGCTCCTTTCTGGCAGTCCTGTTTCAAAGAACCCATATTTGGAGTTAAGGTAGAAGGCAAAGTCAACGACAGGTGAAACGTGCCTGTAATGGTAGCCCTTTCTTCGCTTTCCATAGAGGAGCATCCTTTCGAGGAGTCCCATGCCCACGAGGGTTTCTAAGTACTGACTCACCGCCCCGGGGTAGTTCTTTTCGATGAGTCCCCTCGAAAACAGCTCCGAGGCTATTTCCCCCGAGGTTCGTTTACCGCTTGCCACAGCCTCAAGGATGGCAAAATAACGCTGGCTTAGCTCCTTGTCTTCCTCTGTGAATATCTCGCCCGTCAGGCTTGGTACATAGTCCCTCAGAACCGCTCCCAGCACTTCAAAGGTTTTCCCCTTCATGGTTTCCACGGTCTGCGCCAGCCACGGCTCCTGAACGAGGCACGCCAGCTCCATTAGGGATTTTCCCTTTATCCCGAGGCTGGCGACGTATGCCACTGCATCCCTCGGGTCAACGAGTCCCACCTCCTGGAGATGGAATAAGCCGAGGAGCGGGCTGTTCTCGCCGATGAAGCGCCGGAAGTAATGTCTTGTTGAGGTAATAAGCGTCAGTTCTCCCTTTCCGGAGAGTCCCTGGAGCAGGGAGAAAAAGGGCTCGTCCAGCCGATGGAATTCATCAACAACAACGCGGCCGTTTTGTACCATATACGGCAGGAGGCGTGTAAATTCGCTTATCGTAAGCTCTTCACCGCTCTCTACGTCAACAAGGCTCCTTCCCCTGGTTACAACGAAGTACCTGGAGTAGCGCCCTCTTTCCCTGACGTAGAATGTTTTTCCGGTTTTTCTTCTGCCGTAGAGCAGAAGCCATCTAATCCCAAGGACGCGATCCAGCTCCCGTCTTTGTATAATGGCCATTAGTATAATCACCATTATAATAACTGCCGTTGTAGTTAAAAACCTACCGGTGGATGAGAAACACTCAATATCTAAATGCTTGCAGAAGTTACAGAAGAGAGAAAAGGGGCAAAACCCTCAGAGAAGCATCCTGGCGTCGACGGCAACCGCGCTGTCCTCGTAGGCGAAGATCGGGTTGATGTCGAGCTCCTTGATCTCCGGAAGCTCGAGGGCGAGCTCGCCAACTTTCACGATGATGTCGGCAAGGGCCTCGATGTCCACTGGCTTTTCGCCACGGGCTCCGGCGAGGATCGGGTAGGCCTTGATCTCCTTGATCATGTCGAGGGCCTCGTCCTTGGTTATCGGGGCGACGCGGAAGCTGACGTCCTTGAGGATTTCGACGAAGATTCCACCGAGGCCGAACATGATGGCCGGACCGAACTGCGGGTCGCGGATCATACCGACTATAACTTCCTTGCCGAGCGGGAGCATCTTGTAGACGATGACGCCCCAGAGGTCCGCGTCCGGCTTGTAGTTCTTGGCGTTCTCCATGATGGTCTTGAAGGCCTGCCTGGCCTCCTCGTCGCTCTTGATGTTGACCTTGACACCGCCGGCGTCGCTCTTGTGGATGATCTGCGGAGAAACGATCTTCATAACGACCGGGTAGCCGATCTCCTTGGCGAACTGAACGGCCTCCTCCTCGTTGGTGGCGACCTTGAAGTCCGGAACGGGGACACCGTAGAGCTTGAGTATCTCCTTCGCCTCAGGCTCGACGAGCGGCCTGTTTTCGGCCTTGGCCTTCTCGATGATTGCCCTAGCCTTTTCAATCCTGTCCATACCAATCACCTCATCAGCTTGACAGTTCTCAATCCGAGCGGGCAGTTAAAAGGGTTTCCATTCGTCAACCTATCGTTTCTTTCGTTTCGGCTCCGTTTGAAGCGATGTCCGGGTTATAAATACCCCAAAGTCCAAGGTATTAGTGGTGATTGGAATGAATCGGAAGATTATTGCAGGTATCGGAGGAATTTTGGTGATAATTCTGGCGGTTTTTTCCTTCCAGGGCGGCAAGGCTTCGGCCGCCGAGACGACCGTTGTGCTGTACAACTCAGCCAAGATAGGCGTCGTTGAGAAAACGCTGGAGCTGGAGCTCAAGGAGGGCATGAACGAGGTTTCCCTCGAGGAGCTGGCGGGGCTGAACATAGCCGAGGTTACCATCCGGCCGCTCGATGAGGGCGTTCAGGTGCTCGGTGTCTTTAGCAGGGGGCAGGGAGGCGACGTTTACAGCGCCAACGTCGGAAGCGATGTCGAGGTCAAGCTGAGGAGCGGGGAGACCATAGCCGGAAAGTTCCTCGGCTTTAAGAACGGAAAGATAGCCATCGAGGGCGACGGCTACTACCTCATAAACCCGAACGAAGTGGCCTACTTCAAGGCCAAGAACCTCGAGGGGAAGGCGTCTGCCTACGCGGTCCTTCAGGCGGGCAAAGCCGGAAAGTACAACGTGAGCATCATCTACCGCGTCTCCAACATGAGCTGGGAGAGCAGGTACAAGCTCTACATCGGCGATAACGCGAAGCTCTACGGCTACATCGTTCTCAACAACCCGACTGCCCAGGAGTTCAAGGACGCGAAAGTTCTCTTGGTTGCCGGCGACGTCCAGCTGTATCAGAACGTTCCTCAGCCGAGGGTCCTCTACGCCATGGCTGAGAAGGGAACCGATCAGGTCAACGTCGGCCAGCCGGAGAAGATAGAGGCGTTCTACCTCTACAAACTCGGTGTAGCCGACATCAACCCGGCCAGCACGATGATGTATCCCTACATAAGCTTCGAGGTTCCCTTCGAGAGGGAGTACTTCTACGAGAGCTGGCCGTACAGCCGGGAGGGGCCGGTCTACGAGTCGATATCCTTCAAGACCGAGAAGGTTCTTCCGGCCGGGATAGTTGAGATATACAAGGAAACCGACGACGGGTCTCTCCTCATCGGCGAGAGGGCCATAGAGCACACTCCCGAAGGGGACACGCTCAGAATAGGCATTGGCAGGGACTACGACCTTAAGGGCAGCACGGTAGTCCTTGAGGAGAGGCACGACGACCACTACGCCTACTACAAGGTCAAGATCACCCTTGAGAACTTCGGAAAGGACGCCAAGACCGTCATAGTCAGGCACTACAAGTGGGGCAAGGTTCTGAGCTCGAGCATCAAGCCCATGGACGAGACCCAGAACTACGTCGAGTTCAAGGTTACGGTTAACCCCGGAGAAAAGAAGGAGATAGTCTTTGACTACGAGAACCGCTATTAGCTCTTCCGGAGCGTTACCTCGAACCTCTTTTCTCCTTTTGATACGTCGAGAACGAGGCTCTTGTCGTAGTCTATGAACTTTGTGTTCAGTATCGCGTAGCCTTCGCCCTGAAGGAATTCCGCCATTTTGAGGCCGAGGTCGTCGAAGAATTCGGCCGCCATAGTGGCCATGCTCGGCTCCTTTATGCCGAGCTCATCGTGATAGCGCCTCGCGAGCTCAAAAACATCCATGGTCACCACCGGATATAGTACTCACCGGGGAATAAAACGGTTGCGGTCGAAAGGCTTAAAGCGAGGCTAACCAAAGCCCCTAAAGTGAGTGCCATGGACGAGAAAACCCTCAAGAAGGGGGAGCGCTATTACAAGGCCGGAAAGGTTCTCTGGGTAGTCAAACATGGAAACCGGCTCTTCTCCAAGGTTCTGGGTACGTATCCCTACTACGTCGAGCTTGACCTCTCAACGGGCGAGAACCACTGTACCTGTCCACTTGGAGGAGACTGCAAGCACGTAGCAGCGACTATGAAGGCGTACGAAAGCGGCTTCTACTTCGAGAGCTTCGATAAGCATGCCGAGCTCTTTCCAGAGGCGATCGCCATGGAGTTCCTGGCTGAGGTTCCGGAGCTGGCGCTCGACGTTACCCTCAAGGAGCTGAAGTTTTCCCTCAGCACGGACGAGAGCGGGAGCGAGGTGGCTAAACTCTTCAGGAGGGCCCTGAAGCTCGTCGAGATGACCGGCAAAATGGAGGCACTCCACGTCCTTGAGGAAATCCTCGCGGAATACAAGCACGTCTTCAGCGACTACGAGCTTTCGGCAAAGCTTGAGGACGAGCTCAGAGAGCTTGAGGCTACAATCTAAAAAGCCTTATAAATCCCCCTAACACCAAATAGGAACTTAGAGGGTGAGAAAATGAAGGCGATCTATCGCGAGATGTGCCCGAACTGCCTAGGTAAAATCTCCGATGAAAGGCTGTACCTCAAGAATCCCTGCAATGAGTGCCTCGATGAAACCGCTCACGCTGACTCTTATTTTGACCTTGTGACCGCAGTTAGAAACGCCCTCCAGCTCAGGGGTACTCTTAAGGAGTGGGAAAGGATATACGGCCTTGAGAAGGGCCTTAGGGAAATCGAGGCCTTTTTTGAGAAAGCCACCGGCTTCACTTTCTGGAGCGCGCAGAGAACGTGGGTTAAGAGACTCCTCAAGGGCAGGAGCTTCTCGATCATAGCCCCCACTGGAATGGGCAAGAGCACCTTCGGGGCGTTCATGGCTGTATGGCACGCGACTAGGGGAAAGAAGAGCTACATAGTTGTGCCGACAACCCCACTGGTGATCCAAACAGCTAAAAAACTCCAAGCTATAGCCGAGAGGGCCGGTGTTGAGATAAACCTGGCCTACTACCACGGCAACCTCCGGAAGAAGGAAAGGGAAGAGATGCTGGCCAAGATTCAGAACGAGGACTACGATATCCTCGTTACCAGCGCCCAGTGGCTCGCCAGGAAGTTTGATGAGGTCCTCAAGGGCAGGCGCTTTGACTTTATCTTCGTCGACGATGTCGATGCGTTCCTCAAGGCCAGCAAGAACATAGACCGCTCCCTTCTCCTCCTCGGCTTCAACGACGAGGTAATCGAGAAGGCCTGGGAGATAATCCGCCTGAAGAAACAGATGTCAAAGTACCTGAACGGCCGCGCGCAGGACAGGGAGGAGAGGCTCAAGGAGCTCAACGGCAACATAGGGAAGCTCCAGCGCGAAATCGAGGAGTTCAAGGCCAAAAACGGCGTTGGAATAATGATAATCGCCTCCGCCACAGGTTCAGCCAGGGGAGACAGGATAAAGCTCTACCGTGAGCTGCTCGGCTTTGAGGTTGGAAGCGGAAGAAGTGCCCTCAGGAACGTCGTTGACAGCTATCTGAAGCCGAGTAAGGACATAAAGGAGCACGTCGAGGAACTCCTTGAGAGGCTCGGAAAGGGGGGCATAATCTTCACGCCGATCGACCAGGGGCTTGCCTACGCCGAGGAGCTGGCCAATTACCTCCGTGAACGGGGCTTCAGGGTAGAGCTGGTGAGCTCAAAGAACAGGAAGTCCATCGAGAAGTTCGAAAACGGCGAGGCCGATTACCTCATAGGTTCGGCAACCTACTACGGTTCCCTCGTTAGGGGCCTCGACTTGCCCCACCTCATCCGCTATGCGGTCTTTACCGGCGTTCCCAAGTTCCGCTTTTCAATAGACCTTGAAAGGCCAACCATCTACCGCGCCCTTGGCCTGCTCAGTGAGGTGATGGAGTTTCTGAGCGACGAGGACAGGAAGCAGGCCGAAAAGATGCACGCGAGGCTGAGGAGGCTGATAAGGAACATCCCGCAGTTCGAGCTCCTCAAGATTGAGGAGGCCCTGGCTGAGGGACTGCCGATAGAGAACGGCTTCCACAACCACGTCCTCGGCGTTTTCCGCGAGCTGGTTGAGTTCCTGAGGAGGGTTCTTAAGGACGAGGAGGTTCTCAGAAGAGTCGCAGAGGATCCATTCATCAGCCTGAAGGAAGAGGAGGGCAAGTGGTACATCGAGATTCCCGACGTCAGGACGTACATCCAGGCCACAGGAAGGACGAGCAGGCTGTTCGCCGGTGGAATTACCAAGGGACTGAGCGTGCTCATAGTTGACAACGAGAAGGTCTTCAACGGCCTCCTCAGACAGATGCGCTGGCGCTTCACCGAGTTCAAGATGGTGCCCTTCGAGGAGCTGGACCTCGACGAGGTTCTGAGGCAGATAGACGAGGACAGAGAGAAGGTCCGTCTCGTTATGGAGGGCAAGATAAGCGCCAAGGTCAAGGACCTCGTCAAATCCGCCCTTATGATAGTGGAGAGCCCGAACAAGGCCAGGACGATAGCCAACTTCTTCGGCCAGCCGAGCAAGACGAGGATAGGTGACCTGGTCGCCTACGAGGTGAGCATAGGAAACATGATGCTGACCATCCTCGCCAGTGGCGGGCACATGTTTGACCTCGTGACGAACGAGGGCTACCACGGCGTTCTGGTTGATGAGAAAGACGGCATGCTAAAGTTCATACCCGTCTACGACACCATAAAGCGCTGCCGCGACTGCGGCCATCAGTTCGTTGACTGGGAGGAGAAAGGTGTCTGTCCTCGCTGTGGCTCGACCAACGTCCGCGACGCCCTTCAGAACGTCAAGGCAATGCGCGAGATAGCCCAGGAGGTTGACGAGATACTCATAGCGACGGACCCCGATACTGAGGGTGAGAAGATAGCCTGGGACATAAGGAACGTGCTCAGTCCGTACACGCCGAACATCAAACGCATAGAGTTCCACGAGGTCACGAGACCGGCCATAATGCGCGCCATTGAGGAAGCAAGGGACGTCAACGAGGGTCGCGTTAACGCCCAGCTCGTCAGGCGCATAGAGGACAGGTGGATAGGCTTCGAACTGAGCCAGGAACTCCAGCGCGTCTTTGAGAACCGCAATCTCTCCGCCGGAAGGGTTCAGACGCCGGTTCTGGGATGGGTGATTGAGCGCTATAAGGAGTTCACCGAGAGCGAGACCTACTTCATGGGGCTAAAGCTGGAGAATGACCTCCAGGTCACTGTGGAACTCGGAAAGGACGGCAAAAGCGTTGAGCCGCCCGAATACGTCACTGTCGAGGACGTTCAGCTTGAAGAGCGCGAGCTTAATCCGATGCCGCCTTACACGACCGATGCCATGCTGAAGGACGCCTCTACCTTCCTCAAGCTGTCCGCGCCGGAAACGATGCGCATCGCCCAGGACCTCTTCGAGATGGGTCTCATCACCTACCACCGTACGGACTCAACGCACGTCAGCAACACTGGAATAGAAATAGCGAAGGAGTACATCACCCAGGAGGTTGGAGAGGGATACTTCAAGCCTAGGCCCTGGGGCGAGGAGGGAACCCATGAGGCCATAAGACCGACCAGGCCGATAGACACAGGGAGGCTCATGCAGCTCGTCCGCGATGGGATAATACAGCTGCCCAAGAACCTCACCCGGAACCACTACAGGCTCTACGACATGATATTCAGGCGCTTCATGACGAGCCAGATGAAAGCTGCCAAGATACTCCACGAGAAAGCTGTCATTGATGCTGGTGTTGGAAAGGCTGAGATAGAGGGCTACGTCGAGGTAATCGAGGACGGGTGGACCAAGCTGAGGAACCCGCCCTTCAGACAGCTCCCGAGGCTTGAGAAGGGGGCGAAGCTGAAGGTTGTGGAGTCCAAGAAGTGGAAGGCACCGAAGGTTTCCCTCTACACCCAGGGAGACATAATCGCCCTGATGAAGGAGCGCAAGATAGGAAGGCCCTCAACCTACGCCAAGATCGTTCAGACCTTGCTCCAGCGCTACTACGTCATCGAGACCCGCGGAAGGAAGAAGCTCGTGCCCACCGAGCAGGGCATCAAGGTCTACCACTATCTCATAAGTAAGTATAAGGAACTCGTCAGCGAGGAGAAGACCAGGGAGCTCGAGGAGATAATGGACCTGATCGAGGAAAACAAGATCGATTACCAGGAGGTCCTCCGTAAGCTTCATGGGGAGATACGCCAGTACCTTGGCTGAGGTTTATTTTTCATACTTTACCTCATGTTTTGGTGTCAATTTAGAATCGCGCTTATTTAATGCATTGGGATATGCTTAATTAATTGTAAATTCACCAATAACGTTACACTACGTTCTGCCTTTTTATTATTCATAGTTCATTTGGTGCCTAGATGGTACCTGTAAATTTTGCTTTTCAGTAAAACCAAAAATTTTAAAATTTATCCAGTAGTAATGCTTTTGTATACCCATGCAACGGCAATAATATCCAGTGAAGTCATCTTTGAATAATCTTCGAAGCATAACCGAAGACACTAACGACCTGTGGAAAAAATTTATATGGGATGAAATCCAGACAAAGAATAGAAAATCGGGTGGTGGTAAGAAATGGTTAAGGACAGAATGGTAGAGCTCCTTCAGGAGCACTTTGAGTTGAACCTCTACGAGGCAAGGGCGTATGTGGCATTAGTCGGTTTTGGAGTCCTCACCCCGGCCGAGCTGGCCAGCGTCTCCGAGGTTCCGGCGCCGAGAACCTATGACGTTCTCAGGAGCCTCGAGAAGAAGGGCTTCGCCATTAGCCAGCCGGGCAAGGTCAACAAGTACAGGCCGGTTCACCCGCAGAACATCCTCGAGAAGTTCATCGAGGAGTGGCAGGAGCGCGTCGCCGAGGAGCTCAAGGCCAAGAAGAAGGCGAAGGAAGAGCTCCTTGAGCTCATGAGCCCGCTCATCGAGACCGAGATTCCGAAGTACGGCGTCGAGAAGGTCTGGGTCGTCCGCGGAATCAGGAACGCCACCCTCAAGACCAAGGAGATGTTCGAGGAAGTCAAGGAGCAGATACTCCTCGCCGACGACGGCTACATTGCGGTCAACCTTGAGAGCGACATCATCAAGGCGATAGACAACGGCGCCAAGGCTAAGATAATCGTCACCGAGACCGTGTTCCACAGGCTCGGCACCTCAAAGATAATGGACTACTACAAGGCCGGCAAGCTTGAGCTCAAGGTCATAGACAAGCTCGAGCTCCCGATGCTCATCTGCGACGACGAGGTCTTCTTCGCCCTCGAGGACATGGCGGCGAGGTACTTCAACTACGAGACCCAGATATGGATCAAGGACTTCCGCGTCAAGGCCCTCTTCGAGGGCAAGTTCAACGAGTACTGGAAGGCCGCCAAGAAGGCCTGATGCCCTTCTTTCCTTTCATTTGTTCGGTGATGGGGATATAGAAAAGAAAGGGTTCAGACGTATTTGAACTCTTCTTCGGCTTCGCTCGTCTCCTTAATCTTCCAGAAGAGCTTCCCTTCCTTCTGATAGCTCTCAACCTTCCCCTGTTCAACGAAGCGGAGAAGGTAGCGCCTGACCTCCATAGCGGGGAGCTTCGTGATTTCAACTATCTCCTCGATGGTCTTCGGGCCATCCTCCAGAGCCTTCAAAACCCTGACGTTCTTCATTCCCCTCCCTCCAGTTTCCTGTACCTTTCCAGCAGTTCTATTATCTTCTCCATTGCCCTTAAGTGTTTCTCAAGTTGGTCAATCTCGTCCGGCAGGGAGTTGGCGAGCTCGTTCAGCTTCTCCATGAGGCGCTCCTCAACGCCTTTCATCTCAGCCTGCCTCTGCTTCTTCCTGTGCTCGCATATAGGGCAGAAAACCCTGCCGTCCTTCTCGAAGAGAGGCGAACCGCACTTGGGGCAGTGCTTGTCGAGCATCTTCGCCCCCGACAGCATGAGGGGCATGAGGACCGTTCTCATCTCCTCCTCGGTGGGTCCCTTGAGCGCCATCCAATCACCCCGTGAGTAGCTGGAAAACCTCAACCAGGGCCTTTTTGCCCAGCCTTGAGCGGCGAATCTTGTCGGAAACCTCGGCTATGTCGAAGGCGATTATCCTGAAGTTTTTCTTTACCTCCTCAAGGAGATCGAGAAGTTCCTCAAGCGTGAGCTCCCCGTGCTGGAAGCGCGCTATCTTGTATTCCGGCCTGAGAACGTCCAGGTCAACCGTCAGGTACACCTCTTCCCCCAGATACTTCTTTGCTTCGGAGATTATCTCGTCGAGGGAGTTCGTCTGGAGGTTCTTGTACGCCCTCCACTTTCCGCGAATCTTTCTGCTCCTCAGGAGGGCCGGGAAAACCTTCACGCGCCTCGTCCAGAGCTGGGTCCGCTCGGTGGTTGGTATCATGAGAACCGGCGCCAGAACCGCGGCCCGGTTCACAATGCGCTCCTCCAGGGCGTAGGCGAGCCATGAGCCGTGGTCAAGGTAGTCGTGCATGAGGTCGGTGTGGGCATCGACGCTCAGCAGGGAACTGGGCCTCAGCTTTTCAATTATGCCGTACGTCGCGAGGTGTTCCCCGACTATGTAAGCGTTGTCGAGGGGAATCCTCTCCGGGAGGAGCTCAACCCTGCTGGATTCGACTATCATGTAATCCTCGATGAGCTTGTTCCTCTTCAAGAGCTGCAGAACGTAGAGAACCCCGTCTCTGTTGGGCTTCTCGCCGAAGGGAATGAACGTTACCATTGATTCCACCCATCCGGAATTGCCCCTTCACTTTTTAAACCTTGGCTGAATCCTTTAACACGATTTTGTCAAATTATGACACCAAAGTTTAAAAAGTAGCCCCCTAAGATTAAAACGAAAACTCCTTGGAGGCGAGGAGATGATACTTCAGGTCGCTCTTGACTTAACTGACGTTGAACAGGCCATTTCTATCGCGGAGAAGGCCGCCCGCGGCGGCGCTCACTGGCTCGAAGTGGGAACACCGCTCATCAAGAAGGAGGGCATGCGCGCGGTTGAGCTTCTCAAGAGGCGCTTCCCTGACAGGAAGATCGTGGCGGACCTCAAGACCATGGACACCGGGGCTCTGGAGGTCGAGATGGCGGCAAGACACGGTGCCGACGTCGTTTCTATCCTCGGCGTCGCCGATGACAAGACGATAAAGGACGCGGTTGAAGTTGCAAGGCGCTATGGAATCAGGGTCATGGTCGATCTAATCGGTGTTAAGGACAAGGTCAAAAGGGCTAAAGAACTCGAGAAGATGGGCGTTCACTACATACTCGTCCACACCGGTATAGACGAGCAGGTTCAGGGCAAGAGCCCGCTGGAAGACCTTGAGAAGGTCGTCAAGGCCGTCAGTGTCCCAGTTGCCGTTGCCGGGGGGCTGAACCTCGAGACCATCCCAAAGGTCATCGAGTTGGGCGCCACGATCATCATAGTTGGCGGCGCCATAACCAAGGCCGAAAATCCCGAGGAAGTCACCAGGAGAATAATCGACCTCTTCTGGGGAGAGTACATGATGACGATAAGGAAGGCCATGACGGATATAGTGGAGCACATAGACAACGTCGCGGAGAAGCTCAAGATAGAGCAGGTTCGCGGCTTTGTCGATGCCATGATCGGGGCGAACAAGATATTCATCTACGGCGCCGGAAGGAGCGGCCTCGTCGGCAAGGCCTTCGCGATGCGGCTCATGCACCTCGACTTCAACGTCTACGTCGTCGGTGAGACCATAACGCCTGCCTTCGAGCCGGGCGATCTGCTCATAGCCATCAGCGGTTCCGGCGAGACCAACAGCATAGTCGATGCCGCGGAGATAGCCAAGAAGCAGGGCGGGAAGATAGTGGCGATAACCTCCTACGCCAACTCGACCCTCGGAAAGCTCTCCGACGTCGTGGTTGAGATACCCGGAAGGGCCAAGACCGACATCCCGACGGACTACATAGCGCGCCAGATGCTCACCAAGTACAAGTGGATAGCCCCGATGGGAACGCTTTTCGAGGACTCAACGATGATATTCCTCGACGGAGTCATAGCACTCCTCATGGCAACCTTCCAGAAGACCGAAAAGGATATGAAGAAGAAGCATGCGACCCTTGAGTAAGGGGTCGCCATGCAGTCTTTTACCCATCTTTTTGTCGGAATCGGGAACACGGGAGCGAGGATAGTCAACAGCATAACCGCGGACGGCATCGTTAAGGTGACCGTCAACCCTGCCTACTACCTCCTGCCCCGCTTTGATGAGTACGAGGAGAGGCTCAGGAACTTCTTCTCCAGCCTTCCCGAGAACACCTTTCTGTGGCTCGTCTTCGACGACAAGGAGATAAACCACGAACTGAGGGAGATAATAACGGAAAGCGCCCCGAAGGACACGATAAAGCTCGCCTACGTTCTGACGCCGAAAAAGGAACTGGTCACCGAGAAAAAGCCTCCCTGGGCCGGTGACTTTGAAACCGTCTTCTACGACTCCCTCTGGGACTTCTTCCGCAGCGACGACGCCTCGATCTCGGTCGCGTTCCAGGGTGCATCGCAGAGCATCGCCGAGATGTTCAGCAGGCTCTACTACTACCTCGAAACGCAGATGCTCGTCAACATCGACTACGCCGACCTGTTCAACATGATCCGCGGCGGCAACGTCGGAATCCTGCGCCTCCTCCGGGAGGTCGACTTCGGCTGGCATTGGGGCATCTGGGACAGGGGTCTCGTGGGAATACTTGTCGGAAGGGAGTTTCCACTGAAGGACGCGCACGGGATACTGGGGCACTTCCAGGAGATACTGGCCGAGAAGGACGTGATATGGGGCGTCGTAATGGACGAGAACCTTACCAGGGAAGTGGAGATACTGGCCCTCCTAGTCAAGAGGTGGTAAAATGAAGGCGGTTCTCTTTGATATAGACGGTACAATACTAACCGAGATGCCGCTCATCCAGCTCTTCCTTCCGCAGGTCTACGACAAGCTCTCGAAGAAGTTTGGGATAAGCAAGGATGAGGCGAGGGAGCAGTTCCTCGGAGAGATATTCGGCAGGAGAGACACCTACGACTGGCATGACTGGAACTTCTTCTTCAGGCTCTTCGACCTCGACCTGAATTACGAGGAGCTGCTCGAGGCCTACCCCCACAAGCTCCACGTTTATCCCGATACGGTTCCAACCCTGGAGTGGTTGAGGGAGGAGGGCTACCTCCTCGGGGTCATCACGAGCGGCCCGGAGTACCAGAGACTGAAGCTCAAGCTCGCCGGTCTGCTGGACTACTTCGATGTCGTCGTCACCAGGGACGACGTGAACGCTATAAAACCCGAGCCCAAGATATTTCTCTACGCCCTTGAGGACCTGGGCGTGGAGCCCGGTGAGGCCATGATGGTTGGGGATTCCCTCAGCCAGGACGTTTACGGCGCCAAGAACGTCGGGATGACCGCCGTGTGGATAAACCGGGAAGGTGAAAAGGGATACAACATGGCCGATTACGAGATTAGAACCCTTCATGAACTGAGGAAGATACTGGGGGGATGGGAATGAAGGAGATATTCGATATGGAAGGCGTTTTCGTCAAGTACCGGGAGAAGAGGGTCAAGCTCGAAAACGGGGACGAACTGGTTCACAGGAGCGAGGAGCCGACGGAACTCTGGTGGAAGCTCAAGGAGGCGGTAAAGGGCAAGAGGGTCAGGATAACCGTCTACGAGGCAGAGGAATGAGCCATGATAGCCCACCTAATCAACACGGACGTTGGCAACAGGGGCACCCTGGGTGTTTACCTCGACTACCGTAGGGAAAACCCCAATTTTTTACATAATTCTGCAAAGATGTTTTTGGATAATTATGAGCGCGTTCTCGTGATAACGGGGTTTCCAATCCCTCCGATGATGCGCGCGGAGACCGACGGCCCGCCGGGAGCACTGGCTCTAGTGAAGGCCGTTGAGACCCTGGGGGGCACCGCTGAGGTGCTTACGTATCCGGAGGTAAAGACCGCCCTGGAACCATTCGACATCAGGTTCACGGACGAACCGGAGATAGGGGACTACTCCCTCGTTGTAGCTGTGGAAACCCCCGGGAGGGCAGTAGACGGGAGATATTACTCAATGAGCGGCATGGAGATAACGAGGGAGACCTTCGACTGGGCGGTTCTGAGGGCTAAAGAGCTCGGGGTGCCAACGATAGGAATAGGCGACGGCGGAAACGAGACCGGCATGGGGAAGATAACCGAACTCACCAAGAGGTACGTCCCCCACGGTGAGAGAATAGCCAGCGTTGTCGAAACGGACGAACTCGTTCTTTCGGCCGTCTCCAACTGGGGAGCCTACGGGCTCGTGGCCCAGGCGTCAATAGAGTTCGGACGGGAGCTCCTCCCCGGCTGGGACGAGAGGACGATAGTCAGGGTCATATCAAAGCTCGGTCTGATAGACGGAGTCTCCAAAACCCAGACACCGACGGTTGATGGAATAAGCCTCGACGTCCACGAGAAAATCGTTGAGCTTTTAAACGCCCTAGTAAATGAGGCCCTAAGGTGATGGAATGAAGCTCGATGAGTTCATAACCAACAAGGAAAGCCTCAGGCTCATAGAGAGAACCCGTGAATACGCGCGGCACTTCTTCGAGCGGGAGGGAACCCACGGCTTCAGCCACGTTGAGAGGGTTCTGAACCTCTGCATGCACATCGGAAGGGAGGAAGGGGCGGACCTTGAGGTCTTGGCGCTGGCAGCACTGCTCCACGACATAGCGAGACCCCTAGAAAGCTCCGGCAGGGTGGAGGACCACGCCGTGGAGGGTGCACGGATAGCGCGGCAGTATCTCCGGAGCCTTGGCTACGCGGAGGATAAAATCGAGGAGGTTGCCCATGCCATAGAGACCCACCGCTTTTCCCGCGGACCCGAGCCGAGAACCTTGGAGGCCAAGATACTCAGCGACGCCGACAAGCTCGACGCGATAGGCGCGATAGGGATAGCTAGGGTCTTTATGTACTCGGGAGAGCACGGGAGGGACATAGAGGCCTCCCTTAGGCACTTCGAGGAGAAGATACTGAGGCTCAAGGACCTGATGTACACTGAAACGGCGAGAAGGATGGCCGAGGAGCGGCACCGCTTTACTGAGGAATTCATCGAGCGCATAAGGCGTGAGATAGAGGGCGAAATCTGAACTTCTTCCTTCTCTTTCCCCTATAATAAGGTTTTTAAATGACTTCTAGAATTAAGGGTTAGCCCTTTAGGTTCATTCTTCAGGCAAAGGGAGGTGAGGAGATGAAGGCGCCAATCTGTGAGGTGTGTTTGAAGACCGACGATATTCTGTGCCCTGCCGACGAGAAAAAACTTCAGGATGGGGTTATTTCCGAGCTGGATGTTAAAGTCGCGAGACTCCTGTACAAGCTTATCGGCGACGTTGACATGGAGTTTAAGAAGGCCGTCGAAGCCGGTGACCTCATAGTCATTGTGGTTGGGGAGGGCGATGTCCCGATAACCATCGGCAAGGGCGGCAAGAACATCAAGGCCCTCATGAGGGAGCTCGGCAAGAGGATACGCGTCATCGAGGCTGTGGAAGTCAAGGGCACCGACGACGTTAAAAAGCTCGCCACGGACCTCCTCTACCCGGCGGGGGTCTTCGGTGTGAACATAGTCTACAAGCCCGGCGGGGGAACCTATTACAAGGTTCTCGTGCTCAACAGGGACAGGAGGAAGCTTCCTGAAAAGGCTGAGGTGCTGGAGAGCATACTCTCCCAGATAGCAGGGGAGGATGTTAAGATAAACTTCATCTGATTCCTTTTTCCCTATGGAGGTTTTGAGGATGTATCGGACGCACTACTCAAGCCAGATTACCGAAGAGCTGAACGGCCAGCGCGTTAGGGTCGCTGGCTGGGTCTGGGAAATCAAGGATCTTGGTGGAATAAAGTTCCTCTGGATAAGGGACCGTGAGGGCATAGTCCAGGTAACGGCCCCCAAGAAGAAGGTCGACCCGGAGCTGTTCAAGCTCATACCCAAGCTGAACGCCGAGGACGTCGTGGCCGTCGAGGGCGTTGTGAACTTCACCCCGAAGGCGAAGCTGGGCTTTGAAATCCTTCCCGAAAAGCTTGAGGTGCTCAGCAGGGCCGAGAGCCCGCTCCCGCTCGACCCGACCGGCAAGGTCAAGGCGGAGCTCGACACGAGACTCGACAACAGGTTCATGGATGTCAGAAGGCCCGAGGTAATGGCCATATTCAAAATACGCTCGAGCGTTTTCAAGGCCGTTCGCGATTTCTTCCACAGCGAGGGCTTCATCGAGGTGCACACACCCAAGATAATAGCCACCGCCACCGAGGGCGGAACCGAGCTCTTCCCCATGAAGTACTTCGAGAAAGATGCTTTCCTTGCCCAGAGCCCGCAGCTCTACAAGCAGATAATGATGGCCACCGGCCTGGACAGGGTCTACGAGATAGCCCCGATATTCCGCGCCGAGGAGCACAACACCACGAGACACCTCAACGAGGCTTGGAGCATCGACGCCGAGATGGCGTTCATAGAAAACGAGGAAGAGGTAATGAACCTCCTCGAGAGGCTCGTCGCGCACGCCATCGAATACGTCCGCGAGCACAACGCCAAGGAGCTCCAGACCCTCGGCTTCGAGGTGGAGGAGCCAAAGCTGCCCTTCCCGCGCGTTACCTACGACAGGGCCCTGGAGATACTCTCGGACATGGGCAGGGAAATTCCCTGGGGCGAGGACATAGACACCGAGGGCGAGAGGCTCCTCGGAAAGTATATGGCTGAGAACGAGGAGGCGCCGCTGTACTTTATCTACCGGTATCCCAGCGAGGCAAAGCCGTTCTACATAATGAAATATGAGAACAGGCCGGAGATAAGCCGCTCCTTTGACCTCGAGTACAGGGGGGTAGAGATAACCTCCGGCGGCCAGAGGGAGCACAGGGTTGACGTCCTCGTCGAGCAGATCAAGGAGAAGGGACTCAATCCAGCCAGCTTTGAGTTCTACCTCAAGGCCTTCCGCTACGGAATGCCGCCGCACGGTGGTTTCGGCCTCGGTGCCGAGCGCCTGGTGAAACAGATGCTCGACCTCAACAACATCAGGGAAGTCATCCTGTTCCCAAGGGACAGGAGAAGATTAACACCGTAACATCTTTATATCACCTTTTCCTTTTGGTGATTAGTTAACTACTCTTTGGAGGCTGGAGATATGAAAAAGGTAGCCGCTTTAATCCTGCTGGGCCTGATGATTCTCTCCCTGACACCTGTGGTGCACTTAGTAAAATCCGCAAGCGTGCCGGAATACGCCAGCATATCCAGTGTCTCCCTGGGCCTGGGAGACAAGGCTGTTCTGGGTCCGTTTGAGGTCCAGTTCGCCGACGCCAATCCCAACTGGAGCAAGATATACATTCAGGTTGACGGCCCCCAGGGCCCCCTCAGGTACGTCATCAGCCAGGATGGATACCTCCTCTATCCATCGAGCGCGAACGTCTACCTGAACGTGAGCCTCGTGTGGATCAGGTACGACACCAAGTCCATCCTCCTTGAGCTGAAATCGCCCCTTCAGAAGGTCCTCTCCGGCAAGAACCTTGTGGTTGGGAACGAGATAACCCTGCCGGAGGGATTCCCGCAGATTAAAATAAAGCTGACCTCGGTTTCCGGCGACACTGCCTCGTTCAAGGTCACCATGCCCTACGGCGACATATACACGCTCACCATAGACAAGGGCTCCGCCGGTAGCGTGAGGTACAAGCTTGACTCAAGCCACTCATACTCCAACTATCTGTCCATAGAGGTTACAAACACCGTGAACAACGGCGCCACGATAAATGTTTACGTCCCCAAGGTTGCGTCCACAAACTTCCAGATCGTCAAAAAGGGCGGTGAGGTCAACCCGCCCGAGCAGGTTGAGACAGTTCTCCTCTACAACGATCTCCTCTACGTCAACGAGAAGCTCCCCATAACTGCGGACAACACCACGTACTACATCAAGCTCGTTTCAACGATTCCCGATGTGGTTAAGGTTGAGGCCTTTAGAGGGGACTACAGCCTGGGAACGATGCTCCTTGAGGTCGGAGACGAGCCAAAGAACGTTCCAAACGCTCCCTTGAAGCTCTCGGTTCAGAAGGTTGAGCCCGATTACAAGAGAGCGATAATCAGGGTTTACGGCCCTGCCGGTGCTCAAGTGACTCCGATTCTCAGGCAGGCCAACGTTATAGCCAAAATAGACGCCGTTCCAAAGGCGATGCTGCTCAACGACAACCTCGTGGTCACGATAAACGTCCAGAACCTCGGAAGGGGAGACGCCTACGACGTGAGCGTTGCCGCGCCGATACCCAACGACTTTGAGCTCATCAGCATGACCAAGACATGGACCCTCAAGACCTTCCCTGCCTTCACCAGCATGCCTGCGCTCATCTACGTCCTCAAACCCACCAAGGTCGGCGAGTTCGAGATCGGCAAGGCCATCGTTACCTTCTACGACGACAAGAGCCTCGAGACCGGAAAGAAGAGGACGATATACTCCCCGATTCTCAGCGGCATCAAGGTCTACAACATACCCGCCATAGACGTCACCGCCCAGGCCTACAACGGCACCTGGGGCAACTACGTGAGCGCAAAGGTCGGCGATACAGTCAAGGTCAAGTTCACTCTCTCTGCCGGCGAGGGCAACCCCGACTACGAGTTTGTAACGAACGCCACGCTCCTCCTAGACCTCCCGGCCAGCCTCGACGGACAGTCATCAATCAAGATAGGAACCATCAAGGCCGGAGAAACCAAGACGGTTCAGATAGACCTGACCGTGCTCAGGGAAAACCTCACCAACATAGGGGCTACGCTCGTCTACCTCGACCCGCTCGGAAACGAGCACAGGCTTGAGCTCGGCAACCTCGTTACCATCAACAGCATTCCGCCCAAGGTTATCGTGGAGGAGGTCAAAGTCTGGCCGACCCCGGAGGAGCTTCCGGGCTATGTCAACCAGACCCTCGCCAAGATGAGCGACCCCACTCCTCTCGCCGAGGAGCTCAAGGGTATTGCCGAAACCTACAGCCCAACCGGCAACCCATGGAAGCCGCTCGCGATACTCCTCATCATAGTGGCCTTCGTGCTCGCTGGAGTCGCCTACAAGTACTGGGACGAGTCCGAGAAGCTCAGGGAGAAGCTCGAGAGGAAGAAGAGCAGGCGCCCAGGAGGACTGCCGAAGAAGGCCGAGGAAGAGGAGAAGGAAAGCACCGAGATAACCGAACTCTGACCTTTCTTTTCCTTAAATTTATAAGCCCCTTTTCTCACTTCCTTCGGGATGGGAGATGTTCAGATACAAGCAGGTCATAGTCGCGAGGAAGGATTTGAAGCTCAGCAAGGGTAAGTTCGCCGTTCAGGTTGCCCACGGAGCGGTTACCGCTGCGCTGAAGGCCCAAAAGGAGAAGCCCGAGTGGTTCAAGGCCTGGTTCCACGAGGGGCAGAAGAAGGTCGTCGTTAAGGCCGAAAACGAGGGGGAGCTCTTCGAACTGAAGGCTCACGCGGAGAAGCTCGGCATCCCCGCGGCGCTCATCAGGGACGCCGGCTTAACCGAGATTCCGCCGGGAACGATAACGGTTCTGGCGATCGGCCCGGCCCCAGAGGAGCTGGTTGACAAGGTTACCGGCCATCTGAAGCTGGTGTGAGCCATGGACTACCGCGAGTTCTTCTCCCAGTTCATGTATCTGAGCGAGGGGCCAGGTATCGGCGGGAGGATAAAGGTTCATCCCGAGGATTTCGTGGTCATTGAAGACCCCCTTCCCTCGATTTTCGAGGGCAGGAAGCATGCCATCTTTCTTCTCAAAAAGAGGAACTGGGACACGATGAGCGCGGTGAAGGAGATAGCGAAGCGCGCCGGGATTAACTACAGGGACATCGGCTTTGCCGGGACGAAGGACAGGCACGCGGTGACGTATCAATACATAAGTGTGCCTCAAGACGCGAAGGAGAAGGTTGAAAACGTTCGGATCAGAGACGTTGAGCTCCGCTTCGTTTCCTACGGTCGGTTTATAAAACTCGGTCACCTCCTCGGAAACCGCTTCAGGATAATCGTGAGAGACGTTGATGAAAGGGCCTTCGAGCGGAGTAAGGAAATAATGAGAGAACTCCGCGACAAAGGCGGCTTTCCGAACTACTTCGGCTACCAGCGCTTTGGAGAGCGGCGCGTCACGAACCACCTCATAGGAAAGCTCCTCCTCCAGGGAGATTTTGAGGCTGCGGCGAGGCTGTTCCTCGGAGCACACGAGGGTGGCATGGAGGGTGACGAAGCCAGGAGGCGCTTCTGGGAGACGGGCGACGTTGAGAGGGCCTTAGAGGAATTTCCGAACTTCCTGCGCTATGAGAGAACGCTCCTCTACCGCTACAAGGAGACGGGGAGCTGGAGAAGGGCCTTCCTCTCGCTGCCCCTCCCGATAATGCGCATCTTCATCCACGCTTACCAGAGCTACCTCTTCAACATCTACATTTCCAGGAGGATTGAGAGGGGCATTCCTCTGAACGAGGCCCTCGTCGGCGATATCGTCGTTCAGGTCAAAGGGGGAATTCCCTACCGCGACAGAACGTACCGTGTCACTGAGACGAACATCGACTTCGTGAATGAAAAGATACGGCGCGGCGAGGCCGCCCTTAGCGGCCCGCTCTTCGGCTTTGCGATGAGAAAAGCCCTGGGGCTTCCGGGGAATCTTGAAGAGGAGATTCTTGCGGAGGAGGGCATAACGCTCGAGACCTTTAGAAAGCTTCCCAAGCCGATGGCCGAGCCCGGCGGCAGGAGGGAGCTTCTGATTAAGCCCCTAGGAATGACCTACGGCTACATCCCCGGAACGGGCATGTGCTTCCGCTTCTTCCTTCCGAAAGGAACCTACGCAACCAGCGTGCTCAGGGAGATAATGAAGGACCACTGATGTCCAGTAAGCCTTTTATCGAATTTTTTCAAGCAGATTGCGGGTGAGAGGATGATAAAGGCAATATCCCTCGACATAGACGGCACTATCACCTATCCTGACAGGCGGCTCCATGAAGATGCCCTGAGGGCGATAAGGCTCGCCGAGAGCCTGGGCGTTCCCGTCATGCTGGTCACCGGCAACTCCGTTCCCTTCGCGGAGGCAATGGCGATAATGATAGGCACCAGCGGCCCGGTGGTGGCGGAGGACGGTGGAGCCCTGTCCATAAGGGACGGACGGCTGAGAAAGAGGATTTACCTGACGAAGATGGACGAGGAATGGATTCTCTGGAGCGAGGTGAAGAGACGCTATCCCGAGGTCGTCATGAGCTTTTCGATGCCGGAGCGGAAGGCCGGTCTCGTGATTCTAAGGACCATCCCCGTCGAGGCCGTGAAGGATATAATAGCGGAGCTCGGGCTCAACCTCATCGCCGTTGATTCAGGCTTCGCGATACACGTCAAGAAGCCATGGATAAACAAAGGCACCGGGCTTGAAAAGGCCTGCGAGGTGCTCGGGATAGAGCCCAAGGAGGTCGCCCATATCGGAGACGGCGAGAACGACCTCGATGCCTTCAGAGTAGTCGGTTATCGCGTCGCCGTTGGCCAGGCGCCGGAGAGTCTGAAAAGGGAAGCCGACTACGTGACGAAAAAGACCTACGGTGAGGGCGGAGCGGAGGGAATCCTTCACGTGCTGAGGAAGTTCGGTTATCTCGGTGAGGCCGATGAGGATCCGCTTGGCGACCCTTGATGACGTTGAGGGGATAGTTGCACTCCACACGGCCGGTGAGAGGCTCAGCGGCGGCATCTACGAACGCTACAGCAAGGGCGGGCCATGGATGGCGGTTGAGACCTGCGCGATACACATCAACAACCTCCTCCTCGATGAGCAGCTTGCCGCCGTCGCCGAGCTAAACGGTACCATCGTCGGAGAGGTCGAGGTCCTGTTCTCCGAGGAGCCCGTTGGTGGGCATGTACGGCGGATAGGGCACGTGGACGTTATCGAGGTCCGCCCAGACTACAGGGGCGTGGGAATCGGAAGGCTTCTGATGGAGTTCGTTGAGGCGGTCGCTAGAGAGCGGAAGGTGGAGATGCTGACCGTCCAGCCGGATAAAGATGCGGAAGGATTTTACAGAAAGCTCGGCTTTAACGTTGAACTCTTCACGGGAACGATTCTGTGGGTGCCCGCGAAGGGAATGGGAACAGTGGAGCCATTGGAATTTGGCTGGAAGGACGTTAAGACTCTCGAACTAGTCGCTGGCCGCTTCCAAAGCTCCTACAGCATGTTCTTCTCGGCCTTTAAGGACAACATCGCTGGGATTCACTATACCGTCGAATCCGGAAGGAGCGGCGACTCTTACTACGCGCTGAAAAACCTTCCGGGGAGAGAGGGCGTTGCGCTCCTGCTCTGGGGCAGGATTGAGGATTTGAAGGCGGTTCTTGGCAGGGCGAAGGTCCTCGGATTCGAGCGGGTTCTGACACTCCTGCCGGGCAGCGTTGAGAGCTTCGGCGCTGAGAAGGTGGGAAAAATTAAGATACTCGCGAAGGAACTCACCTGAGGAACTCCATGGCCAGGGCAACTTCCATCGCCGTTCCGAGATGGAGAACCTCCTCGTCAACGTCGAACCTGGGATGGTGGTGCGGGTAGATTATCCCCTTTTCTTCGTTGTATATTCCGAGCGTCAGGAACGCTCCGGGAACCTTCTGGAGGTAGAATGCGAAGTCCTCGGCGCCCATGGTCGGCTCAACATCGGCATGCCTCAGGCCGTACTTTTCGGCCACTTTCCTGGCAAAATCGGCCATGTCCCTATCGTTAACGGTCGGCGGGACGAGCTCCTCTATTGACAGCTCGTAGGAAGCCCCGTGTGCCTTCGTGACACCTTCGAGTATCTCCCTCATGCGCCTCTGAATCAACTCGCCTATCTCGTGCTTGAAGAACCTTATCGTCCCCTTCATCTCAACTTCCTCTGGAATCACGTTGAAGGCCGTTCCGGCGTGTACTGCAGTGACGCTGACAACTCCCGTCTCAATCGGAGGGACGTTTCTGCTCGCTATGGTTTGGAGTGCAAGTATTGTTTCCGCCGCTATCGGGATGGGGTCAACGGTCTGGTGTGGCGATGCCCCGTGGCCGCCTTTTCCTATTATCCGTGCCTTGAATATACCCGCACCGGCCATGAACGGCCCTTCCTTTATGCCGATGATCCCGCTGGGGAGGTCGTGCCAGACGTGGAGGCCGAACACCGCATCCACGCCCTCCAAGGCTCCCCCTTCGATCATCTTCACCGCTCCGTTGCCGCCCTCCTCGGCCGGCTGAAAGATGAGCCTCACCCTGCCGTTGAACTCGTCGATGTGCTCCGAGATTATCTTTGCGGCTCCGAGGAGCATGGCCGTGTGTGCGTCGTGTCCGCAGGCGTGCATTTTTCCAGGAACGCGGGACTTGTAGGGGACGTCGTTCTCCTCCTGAACGGGCAGAGCGTCCATATCCGTCCTGAGGGCTATCGTCTTCTCCCCTTCTCCTATGTCTGCTATTATCCCGGTTCCGACGCGCTTTATCCTGTACCCCCATTCGCGGAGGTGCTCCTCCACAATCCCCGAAGTTCTCTCCTCCTCGTACTTGAGCTCGGGGTACATGTGGAAGTCCCTTCTCCAGGCTATTATCTCGTCCTTAATCCTCAGGGCTTCGTCGAGTGGATTCATGCTCTCACCTGGAATGAAAATCGTAAAACTCCCATATTAACTTTTCGATGCTTATCTTAATGAACTTCACAACTTCTAAAAACGTTGCCTCTTTCAGCCGGTGCTGAAGCTTTTGGCAAAAATTCACTCGAATGAGGCAAGTTCAAAGGAATTCTTCACTAAAAACCGCACACTCAAAAAGGCAAACCCTCTCAAAGAATCTCCTTAAGAGGAATCACTAGCCTTTGATGAAACTTTTCGCCAGAAAAGCAAACTTTGCTCTGCAAAAGTTTGCTCTGGTGGGCCCGCGGGGATTCGAACCCCGGACCTCCACCTTGTCAGGGTGGCGTCATAACCAGTCTAGACCACGGGCCCAACCCAAGGATGGTGGACCGGCCGGGATTTGAACCCGGGGCCTCCGCCTTGCCAAGGCGGCGCTCATACCAGGCTGAGCTACCGGCCCACACCCAACAGCTCCGCACGGCTCTAAAACCCGGCTCACGTTCCTCTCCGGGCCCTCACCCGTGCGGGCATTTACCTATCATCGGGTGGGCTTTATAAACTTTACGCTTTGCTCCTTCGCCCTTGTGTCCCCTCCGGAGCGTTTTGAAGGTAAGAGCGCCCAACCGACGGCTGGACTTGTGAACGTTGGTCAACCGAAGAGTGGCGAGTCATGGGATAAGGTTTATAAGACTCTCCCCCAACCAACCGTGAGGCGAGACCGGTGGGACGGGAGATAACCGAGGAGAAGCTCCAGAGGTACTTTAAAATCACCGCTGAAGCGCTGGAGACCCTTGAAATAGCGGTTCATGAAAAGAGCCTTTTAAGAACCGTTGCGGAGGACTTCCTTACCATGGCGAGGAGCTATTTTGAGGACGCCAAGTACTACTACGAGAAAGGCGACTACGTGACTGCCTTTGCCGCGCTCAACTACGCCCACGGTTTCATCGATGCCGGCGTAAGGCTCGGAGTCTTTAGGGGAGAGGATGACAGACTGTTTGCCTTTGGCTGAGGTGGGAGCTATGGGAGACTACGTGGTTGTTTTGGAGGCACCCATTATAGTGAGGGACGTCGAAACAAGCGAGGACGCGATAAACGTGGCGGTGAGCAAAGTTGCGAAAGCCCTCAACAAGGAGAAGCTCGACTTCGTGCGCGTTGAAATCGGCTACTCCCAGTGCCCTGTATGCGGGGCCCACTTCGAGAGCGCCTTCGTCATAGGCTCGGTGGGTCTGGTTGGAATGTACCTGACGATCAAGGTCTACAACGCTCAAACCATCGAGCACGCCGAGAGGATAGCCAAGGCCGTCATCGGCAAGGCCCTCAAGAAGGTTCCGCTCAAGGTCTACGAGATAAGGGAGCTCACCGAGGAGGAAGAGGGGAACGGTCTGGAGCTGGACGGTTGATCACGTTTCTTTCTCTTCGTTGCTCGTCTCTTCTTCCCGCTCAGTGTCTAGGTAAACTTTGAGTGCCCCCAGGCTATTTAGCGGGTACCTCACCGCCCCTATCATGATCATGACGGGGAGCGTCCAGATTCCGAGGCCCAGGTTGTACTGGAGGATCATCAATCCATCAACCAGCACGAGACCGGCCCCAAGGGCAAAGTATCCCCCGGTGTTCTTTTTCACCACGCGCCAGATCTCTTCAATCAGTCCGATGTTTTTTGTGGAGTAGTAGGCTGGAACCACCAGTGCGAAAGCCGGAGACGCCACGAGTCCCACCAGAACGTTGCTGAATGGGCCTAAAAGCGCCATCGGAATCGCCAGGAGTATTAGAACCAGTAGCAGTACGATGAGAACCAGAATCTCGGAAGCGGCGAGGGCGGGGATCGCGCGGAGGCCCGAGGTTAGCGAGTCCTGGAGCCTTCTTTCAGTTCCCGCCGACAGCCCAACGGCAAAATCCACCATGGCGTATCCAAAGCCCAGCATGGCCAGAAAGACGAATATCGCGAAGAATATAAATACAGGCAGTCCGCGTTTCAGGTCTTCCCTTGCCCTCAGGTACTCGTTGTACGTGTCCTCGTAGACTATCAAGTCACCCACGGTCACCGTGGACTCGTTCGGCCTGTAGTACTCGTCATCGCATTTCATCCCGTGGGAGCCGAAGAAGTCGGGGTTGGTATCAAGGACGTTGTGGCAGACTATGGCGTCGTTTTCTTTGGTCATCCTTTCCATTATCCTCTTGAGCCGTGAATAGTCATGAAGGGGACCGTTGATGAGGGGAAACGGCAGTGCATAGGTCACCAGAAGTGCTATGGCTAGCAGGGCGAGAAATTTCCTATTCCTGAGTGTTGCGGATACATTCAGGTCGACAGTTTCCATAGTTACATCGGTTGATAGTATTGACGTGGAGCCTTTTAAGCTTTTCTTCCCTGCCACCAACAAAGCTTTTAAGCACTCACCAATCAACCAACGACATAACCGGTGGAGGTTTTGCCATGACAAAGTTCATATTCGTCACTGGTGGTGTCGTCAGCGGTCTTGGAAAGGGTATAACCAGCGCTTCCCTTGGAATGCTCATGAAGGCGAGGGGCTTCAGAACGACCAACATCAAGATAGACCCCTACCTCAACTACGACGCCGGAACTATGAACCCCTACCAGCACGGTGAAGTGTTCGTCCTCGACGACGGCGGCGAGGTTGACCTCGACCTTGGCAACTACGAGCGCTTTCTGGACACCAGCCTGAGTTTTGACCACAACATAACCACTGGGAAGGTATATTCTGCGGTCATTGAAAAGGAGCGCAGGGGCGACTACCTGGGTGCGACCGTTCAGGTTATCCCTCACATCACCAACGAGATAAAGGAACGCATAAGGGAGATAGCTCGCGACCACGACGTCGTTGTCGTCGAGATCGGCGGAACCGTCGGCGACATAGAGAGCATGCCCTTCCTTGAGGCTGCCCGTCAGATGCAGCTCGAGGAGGGAAGGGAGAACGTCGCTTTCGTTCACGTTACCTACGTGCCGAAGCTCAAGGTCGTTGGCGAGCAGAAGACGAAGCCGACCCAGCACAGCGTTAAGGAGCTTAGGAGCCTTGGAATCCAGCCCGATGCTATAGTGGCCCGCTCGGAGGATCCGCTCGAGGAGAGCGCCAGGAGGAAGATAAGCCTCTTCACCAACGTCCCGCCGGAGGCCGTCATAAGCGCCTACGACGTTGAAGACACCTACGAGGTTCCGCTCATGCTCGAGAGGGAAGGTTTGGCTAGGTACATCACCAAGAGGCTCGGCCTTCCCGAGAGGGAGCCCGAACTCGATGCCTGGCGCGAGATGGTCGAGAGGTACAAGTCCCTGGAGGACACAGTTGAGATCGCTGTGGTGGGCAAGTACGTCAAGCTTGCCGATTCGTACCTCAGCATAAAGGAGGCGTTAAAGCACTCGAGCGTCGCCAACGGCGTGAAGGTGAGGATACGCTGGATCGAGGCGGAAGACCTCGAGAAGAGCGGAACAAAGCTCCTCGAAGGCGTTGACGGCATAATAGTTCCCGGCGGCTTCGGGGCGCGCGGAACCGAGGGCAAGATGCTCGCGGCCCGCTACGCAAGGGAGAACGACATACCTTTCCTTGGGATATGCTTTGGCTTCCAGCTCACGGTTGTTGAGTTTGCGCGCAACGTTCTGGGGCTGAAGGGTGCACACTCCACCGAGATTGACCCCCAGACACCGCACCCCGTCGTTGACCTGATGCCGGAACAGAGGGGCCTCGACAAGCTCGGCGGAACGATGCGCCTCGGTGCCTACCCCGTCAAGGTAAAGCCCGGAACCCTTGCGAGGGGGATCTACGGAAAGGAGCTGATCTACGAGCGCCACAGGCACCGCTGGGAGGTCAACCCGGAGTACATAGAGAAGTTTGAGAAAGCCGGCTTGGTCTTCAGCGGAATAGCCGGGGACGACGAGAGGAGGATGGAGATACTTGAGCTTCCGGATAAGAGGTACTTCATAGCAACCCAGTTCCACCCAGAGTTCAAGTCCAGGCCGATGAATCCGGCACCGGTCTTCAGGGGGCTCGTCAAGGCCGCAAAAGAAAAGAAGTACGGGGCTTAAACCTCTATCCCGAGCTCACGTAGCTCTTCATCAACTTTTTTCAGTTCTTCCATCCTCTGGATTTCCTTGTAGAACGCCACTCCGGCCGCCCACAGGAAGAGATACAGCAGGGCGTCGAAGGGTGCCTGGAGGAACGCCGAGACGTACGGTGCTATGTTCCCCGGAAGGGCCATCTGTGTCACGAAGGCTATCGGACTCGCCACCATCATAATGGCGACCACTCCAACCCCAAGAAGGACACCGAAACCGGTTGTTGAGATGACGTTCCTGAATGCCACTCCAAAGGCCTCGAAGGCCGCCCCGATGCTCCCTCTATCCACGTAGAAGGGAATTGCAAGGGCAGAGAGGCCAACGGTGAAGGCTAGGACAAAGAGCATCAGGAGCAGGCCGAGGAACACGAGCACGATTCCCGCTGGCATCAGAACGGCTCCCAGGGCTATTGGAATCGCGGCGAGGGCTATGAAGACTATCATTATGAGGCCGTAGACGAAGTTTATCAGGATTACCCCCGGGAAGTGCCTCAGCCCGTCCATCAGAATGCCGGTTAGGGAGTACTCCTCGCCCTTTATGTGCATGAAGATTCCTTTCGTAACGCCGTATTCGAAGATTGCCCCGACTACGATGGCGATAACCGAGTAGATTGCGAGTCCCTTGAGAAGCTCCATGATCATGCCCATCTCGTCTTCGCCTATTGGCGTTCCGTACTCCTCGATGATGACGTTTCCCTTCTGCATGCTCGTTTGATTGTACTCGTAGCCGAGGTCGCTGGGGATCAGGTACGCCCCCAGCGGGGCCATCATGAGGCTCATGACCAGCACAAGCAGGTAGAGTCTCTTGTTCCTGAGGACCAGTGAGAATGCGTTCGTGAAGGCGTCGATCGCTCCCATGCCACCACCTGATGGAGTAATGGGGGAGAGTATTTAAAAATCCTTCCAGAAAAGCTTATAAACGAACCCCCCAAAGTGGCGATAGGTTGAGTATTAAGCTCATGAGGTGAGATAAATGGCTATATGGCAGGGAAGGTCACTCAAGAAGCCTTCAGGCGGAAGGATTATCCTCGCTAGGAAGAAGAGGAAGAGGGAGCTTGGAAGGGAGCCGGCTTTCACCAAGGTCGGTGAGGACAGGGAAAAGAAGAAGATAATCAGAACCTACGGCGGAAACAGGAAGGTCAGGCTCATCGAGGCCCTCTACGCCAACGTCTTCGAGAACGGCAAGGGCAAGAAGGTTAAGATAATCAGCGTCATCCAGAACCCGGCCAACAGGCAGTACGTCAGGAGGAACATCATCACCAAGGGCGCCATCATCGAGACCGAGGCCGGCAAGGCCATCGTCACCAGCAGGCCCGGCCAGGACGGCGTTGTCAACGCCGTTCTCATCAAGGAAGAGAGCGCCTGAATTCTTTTCTCTTCAATTTGAGCTTTTCTCTCGAATTTGCCATTGACCGGTATTTAACTCCCGCTTTCTAGGGATATAGAACTCAGCGATAGGAAAGAAAAGGTCAGAGCTCCAGCTCTTCCCGGTACTTCCTCAGTTCCTTCTCCATTATTCTCCTCGCCTGCTCCTCGACCATGGGTTTTACGAGCTCTATGACTCGCTCCTTCAGCTCTTCAATGCCTTCCCCGTTGAGCGCCGAGATTCTGAGGGGTTCAAGGCCTTTAGCTCTGACGAACTCTTCTACCTTTCTAATCTTCTCCTCGTCGGCTATGTCCACCTTGTTGAGGACTACGATGAAGGGGAACTCGCCGAACTCGGCGTAGATTTCCTCGAACAGGTGGGTCTGCTCCTCAATGGGGTAGCCGCAGTACTCGCTGGGGTCGAAGATGTAGACGATGACCTTTCCGAGGTGCTTGAGCGCCAGGATGGCCTGCCTCTCGACCTCGTTCCTCTCGCTCAGCGGCCTGTCTAGAAGGCCGGGCGTGTCTATAACCTGGTACTTGAGGTAGTGCTCCTCGAACTGGCCAACGTTTATGCCCTTGGTCGTGAACGGGTATGTGGCAACCTCGGGTCTGGCGTTGGTTAACGCCCGCAGCAGGGTTGACTTGCCCACGTTGGGGTGACCGGCTATGACGACGGTTGGGAGCTCAAGGTCAACGACCGGCAAATCCTTCAGCACGTTCCTCGCCTGGTTGAGGTACTCAAGGTCGTCGGCTATGTCCCTGAGAACGTCAGCAACGCGGCCGTAGAAGGCCCTTCTGAGCCGGGCTATCTCATCCGGGTCCCTGGAGTACCGTATCTTTTCAACGTACCTCTGCTCCAGGTTCCTTATCGTCTTTATCGCCCAGTTGACCCTCGCAAGGGAGCGGTGAAACTGGTCCCTGTCAACGAGCGTGTCAACCAGTTCCCTGTAGAACGCTGGCAGCTCCGAAACGCCCGGCGTTCTGTCCAGGAGCTTTCTGAGGTTGTCCCTCACCACGTTTGAGACTGTTCTTACGCGGAGCTCCTCCCTCTGCCTCGCCTTTGCCCTCGGACCTCCCTTGGGCGTGAAGGCCGATGCGGCTTTCTCGGCCCTCCTGAAGGCCTTGTCGATGAGCTCGTCAGCGGTAAGCACGGTCGGCATTTTTTCGAACGGGTTCTTCATCTCTCCCACCTCTCCTTTTCTCTCGCGATGTTGGGCTTTTCGGCTGGGTATTTAAAGGTTCGCTAAAGCTCGATGGTCTTGCCTACGTGCAGCGGCTCTATCCTCTCACCGAGCATGGCCTTTAGGTACGCGTAGGAGTCAATGCCAGTGCAGTGGCCGGCGTAGAGCCGTTCGGCCTCTATTCTCTCGGCGACTTCGTTGAGAATTTCCCTCTTGGCACCGTTGAGATGAAGGCCTCCTATCAGCGCTCTGACCGGCCTCCCGCTCACGTCCTCCGCGTGCCACGCTATGTTCAGAACCCCCGAGTGACCGCAGCCGGTGACAACGGCGGCCCCATCGCCGAGGTCGATTATCAGCGCCATGTCATCCGGAACGGAGTCCCTCTCCAGTTTTCCGTCCCTTTCAACGTAGCCCACCGCCCTGTCCCACGTGCGCCTGAGTATCTCCCCCGAACTCCAGAACCCCGGTGCGAACTCGAAGGGCTCTTTCCTGAGAACGAACTCCGCTCCCAGTCCTTCAAGTTCCTCCCTGCTGAACGGGATGCCGATGTCCCTTCTTTTGGGTTTCAGGGCTATCCTGTTCCTGAAGATTTCCGGATGGCCTATGACCTTCAACTGCTTCGTTCTGGCTTCGAGGAAGGCCTTCATTCCCCCCGTGTGGTCGTAGTGCCCGTGGGTGATGAAGAGGAAGTCTATCCCGTCCACGTCGATTCCCAGCTCCCCCATGTTGTGGAGGAGCACGCTCCCATCCGTGCCTGTATCGACGAGAACCCTGGTTCCTCCGTGCTCAACGAGCGCTGAAAAGCCGTGGGCGCCGAGGAGGCCCTTTCTAAACCCGGCATGGTTTTCGTATATCACGGTCAGTTTCATCACGACCCCTCGAAAAGTTTATGTTCTGGGGAATTAAAACCCTTGGTGTGGTTGCCATGGTTAACATCGGTGAATACGTAGCCCCCTTGGTTTCAGGTATCGTCGTTGCACTCTCGTCTTGGCTTTCCATCAGCCCCGAGGGATACTTCGTCTCAAACCTCCTTCACAACATCGATCCGGCCTACGTGGACTACCTAGTGCCCGCCTATCTGGGGGTTACCTTCGCGGTTCTCTTCTACTTCAAGGAGAAGATAGCCCTCGGTTCCCAGAACGCCCTCCGAAAGAGCTTCGATTCTGACACGAGGTATCTTCTCTACGCCGCCATCTTCACGGTTCTCCTCGGTTATCCCATACTCGCCGAGATCAGGGACGTCATCGGCCCCCGGACCTCCGACATGGTAAACGCCGCGATTGGCGTTGTGATAATCATCCTCGGTCTGCTCGCGGGTACGAAGTCGGGGGCACCCTTTAAGGGGCTGGAGAGCCGTATTCGAGAGGAAAAGGGGGAAGCAACTCTCCTCGATGCAATAATATCCGGCCTCTCGCAGGGGATCACACTCCTTGGCGGTCTTTCCAGGAGCGGACTGGTTCTCCTGGGTCTTCTGTGTACAGGCATAAGCGTGAGGCGGGCCCTTGAGCTGAGTTTTATCGTGGCCCCCGTGTACTTTGTCATGAAGCTCGCGTTCCTCGGTGGCTGGGAGCCAGCGCTCCCGGTTTCGCTGCTGTTCACAGCTTTCCTCGCCGCGTTCGTCGTCAGCATCGTAACGATGAAAGCCCTCGTAAGGCTCTCGGAGTCCATCGGTCAGAGGGGTTTTCTGGTCATCTTCGGCTCAATCGCCATCGCTGTTTACCTGCTGGGGGTGATTCTATGAAGGCCGTCGTTCTCGCAGCCGGGAAGGGTGAGAGGCTACGCCCACTGACGGATGACAGGCCAAAGGTTATGCTCAAGGTCGCAAACAGGGCGATAATCGAGTACGTGCTTGAGAACCTCGATCCCTTCGTGGACGAGTTCATCTTAGTCGTCCGCTACGAGAAGGAGAAGCTGATGGCCGCCCTCGGGGACGAGTTCAACGGAAAGCCGATAACGTACGTCGAACAGCTCCCTGGGGACGGAACGGCCAAGGCCATAGAATCGGCGGGCAAGTTGATCGGGGACGAGGAGTTCATAGTTGCGAACGGGGACATATACTTCGAGATAGACGGTGTGAAGGAGCTCGTGAGTGCCTTCAGAAGGGAAAGGGCCGATGCTGCGCTGCTCGTCAAGGAGTTCGATGATTTGAGCCATTTCGGCAAGATCGAGGTCAAGGAAAACCTAGTTACGGCCGTTAAGGAAAAGCCCGGCAGGGTCGCGGGCTACGCGAACCTTGGGGTCTACATCTTCAAACCAGACGTCTTCCACTTCATCAAGAAAACTCCCCTCAGCAAGCGCGGGGAGTACGAGATAACAGACACGCTCAACTTGATGCTGGATGCCGGAAGGAGAGTAACCTACGCCGTCTATTCCGGCTACTGGAACGACGTTGGCAGGCCATGGAACATGCTGGAGCTGAACGAATACCTCCTCAAGAACAAGCTCAAACACAGCATCAGGGGTATCGTGGAGGAAGGCGCCACGGTGGTTCCCCCGGTTGAGATCGGGGAGGGTACGGTCGTGAGGAGCGGGGCCTACATAATCGGACCGGTTAAGATAGGCAGGAACTCCCGCATCGGACCGAACTGCTTCATAAGACCGTACACCAGCATAGGCGACAACTGCCACATAGGCAACGCCGTGGAGGTCAAGAACTCCATCATAATGGACAACTCCAACGCTCCGCACCTCAACTACGTCGGGGACTCGATAATCGGGGAGAACACTAACCTCGGCGCCGGCACTATCACGGCAAACCTGAGGCACGACAAGGGCACGATAAAGGTCGAGATAAAGGGCAAGCTCGAGGACTCCGGAAGGAGGAAGCTCGGGGCGATAATAGGTCACAACGTCAAGGTGGGCATAAACGTTAGCATTTATCCTGGTAGGAAGATAGGGAGCAACTCCTTCGTCGGGCCGGGCGTGATAGTTGACAGAAACGTTCCAAGCGGGAGCCTCGTGGTGGCGAAGCAGGAGAAAACGGTGATGACGAGATGAACTGGCACGACCCCATCTCCATAGTTAATTTTATCTCCAGGTGGGTGCTGTTCTTTGCGGTGTTTTACAAAACGTATCAGACGAGAGAAAAGAGCTGGATGCTTCTGACGGCCGCCTTTCTTATCAATGCCCTGGACATAGAGAGCTACATTTTTGGACCCCTCGGCATCGAGATCGCCCACGATGCCTACAGGATCGCCTCAAAGATACCCAACTTCTTCATAGCGACGCTGTTGATCTGGGGGGCCCTCCACCTCAAATACGGCACGAGCAAGTTCAAGCACGTGGTTGCCATCTCCGTGCTCCTGGTGCTGTCATACGTGTGGCTGTTTCTGCTGGCCGCCAACGTATTCCACGACAACTTTTTCATCGAGTCCACGTTTCCATCCCTCGTCTACGGCGCCGCCCTGATATATTTCGGCATGATTCTGAGGGAAAAGGAGATATCCGACCGCAGTATAGACTCGCTGTTTCCTATAGGGTTGATGCTCCTGGGTGTACTGAACCTGACCTACCCGATCACCCGTCACATAGAGTGGTTTACCCCCATTGGCTTTTTCCTGGGTGCGCTCTTCCGCATCATGGCCGCGGTGGGGGCGGTTAAGTTCGTGTTCATACCGTTTCCACCAGCCAGGGTCCCCCCAGTGCCAAAGAGAAATATTCCCCCCGGTGCCTACCTCTGTCCCTCAAAGGAGAAGGCCTCGGAGAAATTCGGCAGTATCGAGGAGGCCTCAAACCTTGTGATGATAACCCGAGAGAACATAGACTCCATAGTCGGTAAAGTTCACCCCAGCGCCCTAGTTTTCTGGGTCACCAGGGTTATGGAGGGGCAGATACACAAATCCCCCGAGATATACGCCATAAGCCCCACCAAGATAGACATACTGACCGACCTGATAGCCAAGGCCGTCGAGAGCGGATACAGGGTTGTTTACATCGATGCCGTTGAGTACCTGATCGTGGAGAACGGCTTTGAAAACGCCCTTAAGTTCCTCCTCAACGTGAAGGACCACGTTCTCGTCGCGGGCGGAACGCTGATCCTGGTGGTTGACCCCGGAACACTCGACAGAACCCAGAGAAGAATTTTAGAAAGGGAATTTCCGGGGGGATAAACCCCCTCAATCGAGTCCCATCTTCTCAAGGAAGCGCTTGTAGTAGTGGGTATCCTTTTCAAGCTCCGCCTTCTGGAGGAGCTGTCTCTCGATGGCCCTGAGTGCGTCGTGAACTGCCTGTATCGCACCCCATGTTTCTCCGGTTGCTATGAACACTCCCCTGTCGGTGACGACGCGCATTCTGGCCTGGTAGAGGTGCACTCCCCTGAAGCGCTCGTTGAAGCGCCTGATGTAGAGGTAGATTATGCCCTCCTGGCCGAGAAGGTCTTCGTAGCCGTCAACGAAGCGCCTCACGTCCTCGATTATCCTCTCCCTCGTGAAGTCGCTGAGCACATCCGCGTCTCCGCCGAGCTGGAGGTAGAAGCGGACCTCCTTCTCAACCATCCTTGAGATTGGCAGGAGCATGTCCTTGACGGTGAGGATTCCCCTGACCCTGTTGCCCTCGTCAACGACGACCAGTCCGTCTATGTCGTTGTCCATCATCGTCTTGACGGCGTCCCTCAGCGTTGCCTCGGCGGGTATGGTTATAACACCCCTTATCATCACGTCGCGGAGCTGCATGCTGAAGGGCGGTATCTTTTCACCGGCGACCTCTCCGTACTGGGCCTTGAAGCGGGGTTTGATGAACCTTATTATCAGGTCGTGCAGGGTAACGAGGCCTTCGAGCCTTCCCTCCTCGTTGACCACGGGTATCCTTGAGATCGCGTGGTCGCGCATCGTTGCGAGCGCCTTTGCGACCGTGTCGTCGGGCTTCAGGGTTATAACGTCCTTCGTCATGAAGTCCTCGACTTTCTTTTCCCCGAACTCCTCCTTAACGATCCTGTTGAGGAGCTCCATATCGCTTATAACTCCTATGATTTCAGCCTTGCTCTCCCCAACCGGGAGGGAGCGCAGGTCAACCTCAATCATGAGCTTGGCGGCCTTGCTAAGGTCCTCATCCGGCTTGATAACCGGAGCGGTCTTGTAGACGTCCCTAACCTTGGCCTTGGTTGGGTCCCACTTGAGGTGGGAGCGTACTATCAGGTCCTGGGTCAGGACTCCCTTGTACAGGTTTCCGTCGAAGACCAGAATAAGGTCGGGGTCTTCCTTCTCAAAAATTCCGATCGCCTCAGAAAGCGGGGCGTCGATGTCTATTTTCTGGAACCTGTCGGTCATAACCTCCTGCACAAGAATACCGACCATTTCTGCCACCTCCTTTTCACTTATTATTAGGGCGGCCGATAATTTAAACCTTTGCAACCGAGAGCTTTTAGTTAACTCAGGTTAATAAATCTTTCGCGGAAAGATTTATAAAACTCCCGCGAGAACTCTCCATCGCGCCGGGGTAGCCTAGCCTGGGAAGGCGCGGGACTCGAGATCCCGTGCGCGCTGCGCACCAGGGTTCAAATCCCTGCCCCGGCGCCACTCAAACTTTGCCTGCGCAAAGTTTGACCAAAGTTCGCATCTCCCCTTAAACTGCCGAGCCCCTTGGGGGGTTGCTCTCCAAATTTTCATACTTCTTATTGTGTTTCCTTGTGTAGAACGTCCTTTGGACGTTGAAATGAGTGAAACCCCAGTCAAGCCGCGTGTTTGAATAAAACCCCCAAACTTACCGCTAAAATTGAAAAGGAGATGCAACTCTCCCGCCCATATTTCACGGAATTTTGACTTTTGCTCAAGCTTTTTCTAAAAGCTTGCTCAGGTCGTTATGTACGCCCCGTCCTTTTCCACGATGACGGTGTGCTCGAACTGGCTCACCAGACCGCCGCGAACCTCCCTCAGTATCTGATAGCTGTAAATCGCTCCGGCCCTGTCGAGCTGAGCCAGGGCGAGCTTGAGCTGACCCTCCGGCATGAAGCCCTGGAGCCAGCGGTAGGCGAAGGGAAGGCCGTTGTACTCCCTCTTTATGTGCATGAGAAGCCTCCTGGCCTGGGCCATCCTCACCGGCCTGTCGCGGATGTGCATGAATATGAGCGCCGGCGGAACCTCTATGACCTGTCCGGCACCGGTGGTCGCGAAGGGCTCTATTGCGATGACGTCCCCCTCCTTGAGGACGTAGCTGTCGTTGGGGCGGTATATGTTGGGGATGCTTACCCCCGCGTGGAGCTTGTAGCGGTCTATTTTGTGGCCGCTGAGGTTGACTATTGGATTGAAGCCGTAACCGCGTATGGTCTCCTCTATTGCCTTTCCAATCTCGCTGATTTTGACGCCAGCGCGTATCACGCTTATGGCGTTCTCAAGTGCCTCCTTGGAGGCGGCCATCAGGTCGTCCTCTTCCATTCCAACCCTGAACGTCATGGCTGTGTCCGCTATGTATCCGTCCACGTGAACGCCGAGGTCAACCTTGAGGTAGTCTCCTTCCTTGAGGACGCTATCGTCGCCCTTGTACGGCGTGTAGTGGGCAGCGATTTCGTTTATAGCCAGATTGCACGGGAAAGCGGGCTTTCCACCGAGTTCGACTATGCGCCTCTCCACGAACTCCGCGATGTCGTAGAGCTTTGCCCCTGGCTTTATCATGTCGGCGACTTCCTTCTTCACCTGACGTGCTATCTCCCCTGCCTTTATGAGTGCCTCTCTCTCGTCCACTTTCTATCACCGCCATAAGAAGGCCCTATTACCCCTTAAACCTTTCCACTCCGGGAAAAACCTTTTATTTAATGCAGACCCTACCTCTACGGTGGGCCCATGCTAGAGCTCAGAAAGTACATCAACATCTCGGACGACATCTTCGTGGTTAAGAATCTCATCGGGGCGATCCTGCAGGGTGTGGGACTGGCGTACCTCTTCCCAGTGTTGCTGGTGTGGTTCTACCCCGATGAAATCAACTACGTTGTGTACTTTGCCCTCCCCGGAGTGTTCTCCATTCTGCTCGGCGCGTGGCTCGCGAGGCACATGGGAAAGGTTGAGGACGTTAACCTCAGACAGGCCATGGTCTCGGCCGCCTTCACCTGGCTCTTCGCGTCGTTCATAAGCGTTATACCGTTCATCTACATAGCCAACATGCCCTTTGTGGATTCCTACTTTGAGAGCATGAGCGCGTGGACCGGAACGGGCCTCACCATGATGAGTCACCTTGAGAGCTACCCCCACATACTCCTCTTCTGGCGCGCGTGGATGCAGTGGCTCGGTGGAATCGGTATCGTGCTGGTTGCACTGACGGTTCTCATCCGCCCCGGCGTCGCGGCGGCCAGGCTATACCGCGCCGAGGCGAGGAGCGAGAGGATAGTCCCCAACCTGGTGAACACATCGAAGGTCATCTTCCAGATATACCTGGTTCTCACGCTGGTCGGCGTTTACCTCTACTACATCAACGGCATGCCCCTCTTCGATGCCGTCATACACTCCATGACCGGCCTTGGAACCGGTGGTATGAGCAGCCACGACCTGAGCATCGGCTACTTCAACAGCACCTCCATAGAGGCCGTCACGATATTCCTCATGATAATGGGTGCCGTCAACTTCACGGTTCACTACAGGCTCTTCAGGGACAGGCACCTCAAGCCCTTCTTCGAGGACGTTCAAGTCAGGTACATGTTCATATTCCTGTTCCCCGCGATAGCCGTGATAGCCCTCAGCCTCACCCAGGTCGGGGATGGCATAGGCGACGCCCTCCGGCAGGCGGTTTTCCACGCAGTTTCGGCCATAACCTGTACCGGATTCGGAATCGCTGACCTGAGCAAGTACCCGGAGCTTGGCAAGTTCATACTGGGCATCCTTATGGTCATCGGCGGCGGCGCCGGAAGCACCGCGGGTGGTATAAAGCTCATACGTGTCATACTGATGTACGAGAGCCTCAAGTGGACCCTCCAGAGCGCCATACTGCCCAAGGGTGCCGTCATCAAGAGGAAAGTGGGCAACTACCTCTTCAGCGAGGAGGACATTCAGGAGGTCATGAGCTTCACGATGACGTACTTCGCCTTCCTTCTCATAGGCACGCTCTACACGATGCTTCGCCTCGGCACGAGCCTGACGGATTCTTTCTTCGAGGTCGCCTCCGCCCAGGGCAACGTTGGTCTCAGCATCGGTATAACCTCGCCCACACTGCCGGTTGACCTCAAAATCCTCCTCATACTTCACATGTGGATTGGAAGGCTGGAGATATTCTCGACCCTCGTGTTCATCATAAGCGTGTTCTTCCTCGCCCCGAGGGTGGTGACGAGGAAATGAACGTCATAAGCGTGGAGAACCTCAGTTTCAGGTACAGGCGGGCGAGGGAGTACTCGCTGAAGAACGTGAGCTTCAAGGTTAGGCAGGGGGAGCTCCTCGGAATAATAGGGCCGAGCGGAAGTGGAAAATCCACGCTCTGCCTGACCCTCAACGGCGTGATTCCCAACTCGATAAAAGGCGACTTCTCGGGCGATGTCATAGTCAGGGACCCGGAGACCGGGGAGGAGTACAACACCAAGGAAACACCCGTGGCGAAGCTCTCAACGCTCGTCGGCCTTGTCCTCCAGAATCCCGAGAGCCAGCTCTTCAACATGACCGTCGAGGAGGAGATAGCCTTCGGCCTTGAAAATCTGGGATTCGATAGAAACGAGATACTCAGAAGGCTCCGGTGGGCGCTGGAGGTAACCGGACTGAGGGGACTTGAGAAAGAGTTTCCGCCCAACCTGAGCGGGGGACAGCAGCAGAGGCTGGCCATAGCCGCAGTTCTGGCCATGGAGCCGGCCGTGCTTGTTCTGGACGAACCGACGTCCCAGCTTGACCCCGTAGGACGGAAGGAAGTCCTGGGACTCGTTTCCCTCCTTCGGAAGGAGCACGGCATCACGGTGGTTCTGGTCGAGCATCACACCGACTACATCCTCCGCTTCGCCGACAGGGTGCTGGTCATGGCGGGCGGAGAAATTGTCCTGGAGGGAACCCCCAGGGAGATAGCCGAGGAGGCCGAGACGCTGAAGAGACTAGGTGTGAAGCTTCCCCCAAGCCTCGAGATATCCCACGAGCTCAGGAAGAGGGGTATGCTGAAGGGACCGGCAATCACTGAGGAGGAGCTTCTCTCCGGGATAGGATATCCTCCAGGGTGAGCGCCTTCCCAAGGAGCGCGTATTTGAGGTCGTAGAGCTTGAGCATGAGCTCGAACCTAGCGTCGGGGTCTTCCACCTTATCTGCAATCTTGAATGCCGCGTCCAGTATCTTCAGCGCCTCCTCCCTGTTCCGCTCTCCCTCCACCTCGGCGAGGTAGTAGAGTGCCATCGCCCGGTGGAACGGGTTGGAGATGTGCTCGATTATCAACTTTGCCCTCCGGACGTCGCCAGCGCGGTAGAACATCTCCGCCAAGTGCACGAGCACGACGTCGAGCTTCTCCGGCTCGCGAACCATCTTCATGGCGTAGCCCGCCTTCCTCAGCAGGCCCGCGTTCACGAGCCCCATGAGAATGTCCCGAATTATGTCGGCACTCTCCTTGGCAAGGTTTATCGCGGTTCGAAGGGCTATGTCGCCGTTGAGTTCATCGTTGAGGTGGTAGAATAGAACCGCCAGGTCTCCGAGGAGTATGGCCCTGTAACGTGGATTGATGAGGGAGTTGACGAGGGGTATCAGGGTCTTGACAGTTTCCCTCATGTTTTCGAGTCCCGTATCCGCTTCGCCCTCTGAGCGCTTCAACTCCGTTAATCTTTCCATAACCGAGCGCAGGATCATCCTCAGGGCCAGAAACCTGTTGGATTCGCCCTCAATATCCCCGATTAATTCAACCGCCTGCTCGATTTCTCCTATCCCTATGAGGCCCTCTATCTCCTCGAGAACATCCAGCTCTGACCTCTTCCTCCTTTTCTCGCCCAGTGACTTGAAGAACTCATCCAGCCTCCCCATGCTCCACCTCCCTTTCGAGCATTAGCTCCAGGTAGGAGCGTCTCTCGAACCGCTCGACTCCCAGGGACTCCAGAATCTCACGGAGTATCTTCACCGTTTCCTCGACGACCTCTTTCCCCTCGGCTAGGGCCTCGATCTCAATGAACTTTCCAAGACCGTTCACCTCGTCGAGGTCTATTATGATGCCCTTGTCCACGTAGTACTTTTCTCGGGTCTTCTCTATGGTGAGAACCTCCTCGAAACCTAGGTTTCTGAGTATCTCCGTGTGCTTGTCGGGGTCGCTTATCGGGACCTCTATCTCCATCCGGGTCTTCGAGTTCTGGTCTATCTTCGGCCCCTTGTAAGTGAGGAACGCCTCGAAGTGCCCGTTGAAGCGTCTTATCCTTATCCTGAGGGCTTCATCGGTTTCGGCGAAATCCCTGCACGGATGCCTGAAGTAGGTGTCCTCGTGATACTCCTTCCGTATCAGCTTGAAGTTCTCCCTAACGCGCTCAAACACTGCCTCGTTCGCGTAACCCTTAACCTCAATCTCTATCATAACCCAACCTCCAGGTTTTTCTTAAGCCTCCTGAGACAGGCAGGACAGTAAATGGGTTCCTTGATGTCCGTGTCAACTATGGAGTTTGAGAAGTGCATGACGCACCGCTCATCAGGGCAGTGTCCTAAACCAAAAACGTGCCCCAGCTCGTGCATGGCTTCCTTGATTGTCCTCTCGACGAAGAGCCTCTCGTCCGGGGCATCTCCGTAGAATTCGGGCCTGAGCCTGAACGTCGAGATAACCGCCGCCCCGAGTCCAGAATGTGCGAGGCCAAAAATGAAGTTCAGCCCCTCCTCGTAGAGGTCGAGGTTGGTTATCCCGAGGACGGCGCGCGCTCTCCTCTTCCTTCCCACTTCGGAGAGCGCGGGCAAGAACCTCCTCCCAAGGTACTGGCGTCTCAGGGGGTTGTAAGCGTCGGAGAACAGGTCCTCGGGAAGGGCATCACTCACCGCGACGGGGAGGCCTAGGGAGGTGTAGTAAGAACCGACGAACTCCCTCACCGCCTCAATCACCCGCCCATCAATCCTTCCGATGGGTACGAGGAGTATCATCCCCGGCTCCCCTCCTAAGCTCGGGCTTCACCCGGCGCGTGTACGGACTGCGGGAACCCCCAATCGAAGGCGGGAATCGGGCCGGTATAGGCTCTGCCCTCACGCCTTCCACCGTTATCTAATTCTCCTTGGGGGAGATAAACCTTTCCAAAGGAAGAAGAGAAGAGACCTCACGGAGTGAGATCCATCTCGCGAAGCTCCTCGAGGAAGTGCTTGGCGAACTCGATGGTCTTGTCTATGTCCCTCAGGTCGGCGGTCTCGACCTGGCTGTGCATGTAGCGTATCGGTATGCTGAGGACTGCCGTCGCAACGCCCTCGCGGTTGATCTGCATTATGTTGGCGTCGGTTCCGGTCGGCCTTGGGCTGGCCTCGACCTGGAGCTCTATGCCGTACTTCTTGGCAACCTCGTCGGCAAAGGCGCGAACCTTGGGGTTGATGTTCGGACCGACGTCCATGACCGGGCCGCCGCCGAGCTTCGGAACTATCTTGCCCTTGTCGCCGACCTGCTTGGCGAAGGTGACGTCCATGGCTATGCCTATCTCGGGATCTATGGCGTAGCTGGCAACCCTGGCGCCCCTCAGGCCGACCTCCTCCTGCACGGAGGCAACGAAGTATATGTCCACCTCGTGGTTCTCAACCCTTCTGGCGGCCTCTATCATGGCGTAGAGGCAAACGCGGTCGTCGAGATATGGCGTCGCAATCCTGTTCTCGTTGAGCTGGACGAACGCTGGAGCGAACTCACCGACGGTTCCAACGCGGAAGCCCATCTCCTCGGCTTCCTCCTTGCTGTCCGCGCCAACGTCCACAACGATGGTGTCCCAGTCGGCGGCCTTCTTCCTGTCCTCCGGCTTCTGGAGGTGGGGCGGTATGTGGCCGACGACGCCGTAGCGCTCGCCCTTCTCGGTGAAGAACCTTATCCTCTGGGCGACGAGGGTTCTGGGGTCAACGCCTCCAACGGGAACGACGTGGAGGTAGCCCTCCTTGTCTATGTGGTTGACCATGACGCCTATCTTGTCCATGTGGGCCGCGATCATTATCCTAGGCCCGTTCCCCTTCTTGTGGGCGATAACGTTGCCGAGCTTGTCAACGTATATCTCGTCCACGTGGTCCTTCAGGGCTTCAAAAACGACGTCCCTTATTCCAAGGAACTCGTAGCCGGAAACTCCCGGCGCTTCCACAACCTTCCTGAGCAGTTCAATGTCCACCATGGCTTTCGCCTCCTTTAGATTTCCATCTGAATGTATCCGCCCGTGTTAATAAGGTTTACGAAAGAAAAGGGATTCAGCCGAGGATGACCTGTAGGTAGGCCTCCTCCTCTGGCTCCAGATGGTCGATCTCCCACACAACGGTTCCGTCACCTATTTCGGCCTTGCCCTTGGTTGCCTTGACCTCTATCGCGTTGACGCCCTTCTCGAACCTGAAGTTATCAACGCCCTTCAGCCTGGGCGCCTTCACCTTGACGAAGTAGTACCTGTCGAGCATCTCCTCCTGGACTATCGGCCTGAAGAACGCTGCATACGAGGTTCCGGCCAGGATTACGCCAGCAATCAGGAGTATGGCCGCCAGCGGTCCGTAGCTCCTCGGAGGCTTTGTCGGGGTGGTGGTAGTGGTCAGCGGGGGCGTCGTGGTCGTCGTTGGTGTCGGGGTTGGAGTGACCGGCTGCGTTACCTTCACGCTGGCCTCGCCGCCTATGTACCTGCTGCTCTCCGCGCGGAGCATTATCGTCCCGTAGCCGACCTTTTTAAGGTCCACCTCAGCCAGGCCGGAGGCGTTCGTGGTCGAGTAGTCCTTGCCGAGAGGCCCAGAGGCGGTGACCGTTATGTTGGGGACGGAGTTTCCGGTGGAATCCACGACCCTCACGAGGAGCGTCTCGTTCTCTTGGGCGGCACTTATGAACAGCTTTCTAACCTCAACGAAGGTCGTCACTATCTTTCCGTCGAGGTTCAGGATGACCTCGTAGGTTCCCGGCTTATCTACCAGGTACGAAACGGTTCCTTCGTTGTCGGTTTTGAAGGGTATCCCGTTTATCTTCACGGAGATGTCCGGAACGCCCTGACCGTTCTCGTCGTAAACGTGGACGTATATGGCCCCGTCCCTGAAGTATGCATCGTACCTCAGGTTTCTCTGGTACACCCGAAACGTTGCCGTCTTGCTCTTGAACCTCCCGCTGAAGTTTGCCCAGAAGTACACGGAGTAATCGCCGACCCTGGGCGTCGTGAGCTTTACGTCCTTTATCCAGCTCTCGCCCGGCCGGAGGTATATCGTGGTGACGAACGTTTCCAGAACGCTGCCATCGCGGGTGAGCGTGTATCCAAGCCGGCCTATGATAACGCCGTTCGCTTGGGAGGTCATCTTCAGTCTCACGGTGACGTTGCTGCCGTAGGTGTACTCGTCGTTGACGTCAATGCTGAGTGCGTAGTCCACGAGGGTTTTAACACTGACAGTTATCTGGGCTTCGGAGTAGCTGGAGCCGACCCTCGCCACGAGGGTCAGGTTGTACCGTCCGGGGTCAAGGTTGAGTATTTTGACGGAGATTGTGTCCTGGATCGTTTCGTTTGGGCCTATAGGTTCCCTTATCACCTTGCTTCCGTAGAGAAAGCCCTCAGTTGGGCCTGTAACGTACACTGTGACGTTCGACACCGTCTGATTCCCCAGGTTTCTGAGCTGGAACGGGATTATTATGGTATCCCCTGGAACACCCGTGAACTCATCGTTGAGCGGGACTATTACGAGCGGTGACTGGGCGCTCACGTTAGGAAGAAGAATCGGAACCAGCAGGATTATCAGCAGCATGCCCTTAAACTTCACCCTTTACCACCCCTTCGAGGGACCTCTGCCTCCCGATAACTTCGTCGAAGGTAAGATAGTTCTTTGTTTGCAGGCCCACCTTATAGTTTTTGCCACTTTTTTCGAGGCTCTCCGGGAGGAAGAAGCGCCAGCCGTTGTTCACGAACTTGACCGCTATAACAGGCTTTGCCCCGAACTTTCCGGCAAAGGAGACGAGCTTCTCGTAATCCTCGCTGCTGAAGTATAGCCTCTCGCTCCTGGTGCTCTTCACCTCTATGCAGAGGTGGACCTTCCCGTTGCCGGCCACGATATCAACCTTCTTGCTCCCGGCGGAGCGCACCACCGCGAAACCGGCCTTTTCGAGCATCTTTATAAGCTCCCTTTCCGCGCTGGCACCCCTTCTGTACTTCATTGCACTCCCTCATCCTATATTGCCCGGTTAGGTTTATAAGCTATGTCGAGGAGTTAAGGCCGGTGATGAACATGGCGATTTATGAGTTGGCCGGAAAGAAGCCTAAAATTCACGAGACCGCTTTCATCGATGAGACCGCCTCGGTCATAGGCGATGTCGTCCTCGAGGCGAAGACAAGCGTCTGGCCGTCGGCGGTTCTGAGGGGTGACATAGAGCAGATTTACGTGGGCGAAGGTTCGAACGTCCAGGATAACGTCAGCATACACACCTCCCACGGGCAGCCCACGATAATAGGCAAGTACGTCACCATCGGCCACAACGCCGTCGTTCACGGTGCGGAGATAGGCGACTACACCATCATAGGCATGGGTGCCATCATACTCGACGGGGCCAAGATAGGCAAGCACGTCGTCATCGGTGCCGGGGCGCTCGTTCCGCCCGGTAAGGAGATACCGGACTACAGCCTGGTCGTTGGCGTTCCCGGCAAGGTCGTCAGGCAGCTCGGTGAGGAGGAAATCGAGTGGACCAAGAAGAACGCCGAGATTTACATAGAGCTTGCCGAGATGCACCTCTCCGGCAGGAAGAAGATTGAGTGATGGTCATGATTTCCCGTCTCCTTTCCCACGTTCCCCACATTTTATTCAAGCCCGTTTACGATGTCTACGAAGGCTACCTTCTGGACAAGGTTAAGTCCGGGAGAATTCCAAAGCATGTGGCCATCATAATGGACGGGAACAGGAGATGGGCGCGGAAGCTGGAGAAACCCCCGTGGTACGGGCACCTCTTCGGCTCCCAGAAGCTTGAGGAGATACTCGAGTGGTGCCGCGAGCTCGGCATAAGGACACTCACCGTTTACGCCTTCTCCACCGAGAACTTCAAGAGAACCCCCGAGGAGGTAAACGCCCTCATGAACCTCTTCGAGGAGAAGTTCAAGGAGCTCCTCGAGGACGAGAGGGTTCACAAGTACGGGATCCGGGTGAACGTCCTGGGGAGGAGGGAGCTCCTGCCTGAAAACGTCAGGAAAGCCGCTGAGGAGGCCGAGAAAGCCACGAGGAAGTACGGCAACTACACCCTCAACATCGCCCTCGCCTACGGGGGGAGGAGCGAGATAGCCGACGCCGTGAGGGACATAGTGAGGGACGCCTTGGCCGGAAAGGTAACGCCTGAGGACGTTGATGAGGACCTCATAAAGGAGTACCTGTACTACCCGAACATGCCCGACCCGGACATCGTTATAAGAACCGGTGGGGAGGAGAGGATAAGCAACTTCCTCCTGTATCAAATCGCCTACAGCGAGCTTTTCTTCGTTGACGTTTACTTCCCCGAGTTCAGGAAGATAGACTTCCTCAGAATCATTCGCGAGTACCAGAAGAGGCAGAGGCGCTTTGGAAGGTAGCTTTCCATCATCGGAGCCATCCCATGCCGGAACGACCCTTTTTAAAATTTTCCGCTAAAGCTTATTAACGTTGGGGGTGATTTTCTCACGGTGGTGATTAATGGCCTACGGTGAGCTGAGCCCGAGAATCAAGAAGGTCTATGCCCAGGTGAGATATCTGGATGACTATCACTGGGAGATAAACGGTGGAAAGATAATCGGACTTCACAAGAAGAGCAACGTCAGGGTCACGATAGAGGTCGCCGACAACAGGGAGCACGCCGAGAAGATGGCCGAAAACGGGAGCGGCGAGGGAATCAGGATAATCGCCATACCCGACAAGAGCGTCTTCTTCGTCCACAACGGCGTCTTCATACTGACCTACCGCTACCTTAAGGCGACCCTCGCGGACATAAACGACCACATAGTCTGGAGCGGCTTCAAGGTCGTCGAGGATGGGGATAACCTCATCCAGGAGGACTTCTACGAGTACCTCGGGGGGGCCTTCATCAACCACATCAAGAACAACATGCTCGCCGGCCAGGATTACATCTTCTGGCAGTTCTACAAGTGCGAGGAGTGCGGGAAGTACGTTGACGTCGAGAGCCTCGAGAGGCACCTCAAGGGACACGGCATAAAGCACCACGAGAAGAGCGAGGAGCGCTACGAGGTCTTTGAGATAAACTTCAGGGACGGCAAAATCTACGACAAGTACGGCAAGGAGGTTCCAATGACTGACTTCAGCGAAGAGGCCAGGGACTTCCTCAACGAGATAACCTCCGGCATGAAGGGAGCGGCATAGTTTCCTTCCCCTCACCTTTACTGGGGGAAGGGCAATGGAGATGAACGTTATTGACATCTTCCGGGAGGAATGCCTTCCCGGTTCTACCGTCAGCATCATCTACGACGCCTATTCTTCCGCGTGGAGGATACCCCTCCTTCTCCTAAGGCATGCGGTTGAGAACGGTCGTGTAGGCATTGTGTCCAACTATGTGGGACCAATCAGGTCGTTAATACGAAAGACCGGTACCGTTGGTTTTGATATGGAGAAGGCACTTCACGACGGAAATGTCGCTGTAATAGACCTATTCGGCACGAGATACGGTTCAAAGGAGTCACTCCCGAACGTCTTCTACTTGGACAAAGTTGAGCCCGAGACCCTAAATCCCAAGATCGACAGGATATATGACGTTTACCTTCGGGAACTGGTTAGTTGTAGGCCTGTTTTCCGCTTGGTTTACACACTGGATGGGGTCTCACTGCTCCTTGGTGAGGAAAACACTCTAAAACTCTTGAACCAGACCCTAGCGTCCAGAACCCGCCAACTTCCGGACTCCATCTTGGTGTTGGCCCTGAACAGAGACGTCGTCTCAACCCGCTTTGTGGCGTGGGTTTCCGGGATAAGTGACTACGTGATCCTCGCCAAATCGTGGCTGGAAGAAACAGGGCTCAAAGAAGCGTTGTACCTTATATCCGCACCTTACGAGGATTTTGAGCCTGAGATGTATTCCTTCCGTGTTACGAAGAGGAAGGGAATGGAAAAGTTGAAGGTAAGAAAAATCAGCCCCTGAACTTGGGGCGCCTGCTGAGGAGTAACGGCAGGGGCCTCGGCCTGTAGGGGAAGCCCTCGGTCTGGCCCTTTATCTCCTTGATGAGATCCTCGAGCTGCATCTCTACCTGCGTTCCGTCGCTCCTCCTCCTGACGGTTACGGTGCCCTGCTCCTTCTCGTTCCTGCCGACGACGATGACGTATGGAACCCACTCCTTCTCGGCCTTCCTTATCTTCTTGTTGAGCCTGTCGCCGGTGTCGTCAACGTCAACACGAATCTTCGCGCCTTCGAGCTTTCCTGCAACGTAGAGCGCGTAGTCGAGAACCTCGTCGCTGACCGGGATTACCCTGACCTGTATCGGGCTGAGCCAGAGCGGGAACATCGGTTTTACACCCTTCGCCTGGAGCTTGGCCTGCTTCTCGAGGATTGCGTACATAACGCGCTCGATGGCGCCGCTGGGCGAGCAGTGGAGGATGAGCGGGTAGCGCTCCTTTCCTTCCTCGTCGTAGTACGTTATGCTGAAGCGCTCTGCGTTCTCGACGTCAATCTGGACGGTGCTCAGGGCTGCGGCCTTGTCGAGGTTGTCCACGAAGTTGAACTCGAACTTGAGTATGAAGTAGAAGAACCTCTGCTTCCACATCTCGATGAGGACCGGCTTGCCGATTATGTTCGCCAGTTCGATGATGAAGTCCCTGTTCTCCTTCCAGAAGTCCTCGGTGAACCTTATGGCAACCTCGTAGTCGTCAGGGGTGAGGCCAACGCCGCGGAGAACCTCCATGCTGAGCTTGTACTGCTTCTTGAACTCGTCCATGGCCTGCTTGAGGTCTTTAGCTACGGTGTGCATATCCGGCATCGTGAAGGCCCTGAGCCTCCTGAGGCCGGAGAGCTCTCCGCTCTTCTCGCGCCTGAACGAGTATCTCGTCAGCTCGTACATTCTGAGCGGCAGGTTGCGGTAGCTTATCGTGGCGTCCTTCTTGATGAGGAACTGGCCGAAGCAGGCCGCAAACCTGAGGAAGAACTTCTTGTCGCCGCTCTTCACCACGTACTGTCTCGCCGGGAACCTGTTCAGGTACTTCTCGAGCGCCGGGTGCTCGAAGTCGTACATAATCGGGGTCTCGACCTCCATGGCGCCGTACTCTATGACCTTCTCGGTGACGTACTGCTCGAGGAGACCCTTGATGAGCCTGCCCTTCGGGTAGTACCTGAGGTTTCCGGGGTCGCTTCCTGGCTCGTAGTCAACTAGCTCTTGGTCTAGCATTATCCTGACGTGGGGCGGCTCCCTCTCCGCCACCCTGCTCTTGCTTATCTCGTAGTTGGCGAACTTCCTGAGGTTCTCATGCCCTGTAAAGTCGAACTTCTCGACCTCAACGAGCTCTCCCTCGGGCGTGAGGATGTACCAGTAGCTCTTGAGCTCCTCCTCCTTCTCGAGGGCTATGTTGCGCTCCTCCTTGCTGACCGCCTCGCCGCTCGGGACTATCGTCCTGCTGAGCTCGGCCAGCGGGTGTCCCTTGCAGCTCAGCCTGAAGGCCTTGTAATAGCCGAAGGGGGCGCGCTTGACTTCGAAGCCCTCATCTCTCAGCCTCTCTTCGATCATCTGGAGAACCTTCAGCGCCACGTCAGGTTTCGCAAGTTCACTGCTGAGGTGTGCGAAGGGGTAAACGAATATCCTGTTGGCCTTAACCTGCGATGCAACGTCCTTAATCTCGGCAACGGCCTTCTCAACGACCTCCTCCGGGTTGGTCTCGTCGGCCTTCTCAACGCTCATGAAAACCGCCAGAACCTCGTCAAGCCTGCCCTTCTTCTGCTCCTCGCTTATCGGCTCGGGGCTCTTAAGGGCCTTGTCTTTTACCTCGTATTCCAAATAGTCGCTGTGTATCAGAAGCATTCTCATCCTTAACCACCACCATAGGCTCAATTGGAATTACTAAAACTTTTCCCCCTGCCTTTATAAATTCTCCCCAGATGGCAAAGGCTTAAAAAATCCGGGCTGGAACTTTCATGGAGGTGTGGGAGAATGGATGAAAAGAGGAGTGCAAGGAACGGTGACCTGGTTCTTCCTGGGGACTACCTCGGCGTCATCGAGGAGTACTTTCCCGGCGAGGGCGTTAAGGAGGAGAACGGTGAGCTCTATGCAATAAGGGCAGGTAAGGTAAGGATAGACCCGGATAAAATGGAGATAAGCGTTGAGCCCGTGACGGACACACCCCCGCTTCCGCAGCCGGGCGACATCGTTATCGCGAAGATACTCGAGGTCAAGCCCCAGGCGGCGATAGTTCAGCTCATTAAAATCGAGGGGAGGAACGACAGGGAGATAGCGACATCGAAACTCGCCGGAATCCACATCTCCCAGGTCAGGGAGGGCTACGTGGAGGGCATGAGCAGCGAGTTCAAGATAGGCGACATCATCAGGGCGAGGGTCATAGCAAACGAGAAGAGTCCAATCCAGCTGTCCACCAAGGGCCACGACCTGGGTGTTATCTACGCCCTATGCTCCCGGTGCAGGGCTCCCCTCGTGAGGCGCGGCGACAAGCTGGTATGCCCGCGCTGCGGCCACGTCGAGACCAGGAAGCTGTCCTCCCTCTACAGGAAGCTGAAGGTGTGAGCATGGCGAGGGCAAAGAAGGTAATAACGATTCACGTCCGGGACGACAGGGAGAAGGAGGAGTTCCTCAGAGAGCTCCAGAGGCTTCGCCTTCCCGCGTTCATCTACGTTCACGCCAAGCTCAACGACCTCAAGATAAACGTTCAGGGAACCAAGGAGGACATCAGGGAAGCCATCCGCAGGATAAGGGAGATACACAACCGCGTCAGGGCCAAGCTGTACCCAGACAGACGCGGCCTCTACCGCTACACGATAGACGACCTTCTCAGGGAATCCGGGGCGAGCGTCTCGACCCCGATACTCGTAAAGACCCTGGAACTCCTGGGCGAAACCGTTGAAGTGAGGGAGGGCGAGCTGATAACGTCCATGCCCTGGGAGGAGCTGGTTGCCCTGACGGGGACTCTCGGCGAATACCTCTCGGACATCTCCCTTCAGACCACCAGGCAGATAAGGGAGGTTATCCTTCCTGTGGCGGTTCTCAAGGGCATCGACCCCATGGAGGTCATTGACCTGCTCGTTGGACTCGGCCTCGCCGAGTGGAAGGAGGATAAGTTTAAATACGAACTGGTGAAGAACAAGGAGCAGGCGCTGGAGATACTGCTCAAACACTTAGAGGGTGAGGAAAATGAAGATTGAGGTCATCAAGCGTGAGGAAAACGTCCTCGAGTTCTACCTTGAGGGGGAGGATCACACCTTCGCCAACCTGCTCAACGAGGTGCTCCACGAGAACAAGCACGTGACCTTCGCGGGCTACACCATCGAGCACCCGGTCCTTATGGCCAGGAAGCCCAAGTTCAGGATCGTCACCGACGGCAAGGTGACCCCGGAGAAGGCCCTTGAGGAGGCTGCTCAGAAGATATTCGACAGGGCCAGGGCCGTTCTCGACGCATGGAAGGCTGCCATAAGCGAGTGAGTCCCTTCTCTCATTTTCCGTTCCCACCCAAACCCTTAAATGCCGAACTCTTCTAACTTTAAGTTGAAATCAACGACCCCCTCCGGGGTGGAATGCTTGGAACGTTCGAGATATCTCCTGCTCCTAATCATACTGTCCGGCCTCTCCCTGAGGCTTGCCCTTGCGCCGTATTCAGCCGGCAGCGATTTGGCCCAGTTCTACGGCTTTGCCGGAACCATGATTGAGCACAAGGCGTGCTTCTACTCCTATGCCGACGCGACCGGCTTCTGGAATAAGGGCTGGCCCTATCCCTGGCCCTACGTCTACGGCCCGGTCATGGCATACATCCTTGCCTTCATCAGGTACGTTGCCGAGGGTTCCGTCAGGGCTTTCTGGAGCGGTGGGAACTACTACGTCTACGTTGACCCGACGTGGGCGTTCTCCGTCAAGCTGGTTTTCCTCCTCGCCGACACTGCCGTGGCCTTTCTCCTGTACCTTCTCCTGCGGGAGAAAAGCAAAAAGCTCGCCATCCTCGGCGCTGCACTCTACTACCTCAACCCTATCACGATACACGTCTCTGCCGTTTACGGGATGTTCGACGGGCTTGCGCTCGCATTTTTCCTCCTCGGCCTTTACCTAACGGGCAGGGAGCGTCTCTCCTATGCCCTCTACGGATTTTCCCTCGCTGTCAAGCACACGCTCGTATTTCCGGCGCTTCTCTCCCTCTGGGATGCGGTGCTGGGGGGGAGGAGGGCCGTCCAGCGCATTGCCTTCTTCCTGCTTGGCGGTCTTCTTCCGTTCCTTCCCATGATACTCCTCTGTCCATCGAGTCTGAAGGGGTTACCGGATTTGCTGAGGGGGCTGAACGTCTCGTACACCGTTCCGCTCTCCTACAGCATGAACGGGGTCTCGAGCCTCGCGACTTACCTCCACATGACCGAGGGAAGCGACACCCTCCCCGTTCTCCGGCATTGGTACGTTCCGGCCCTCGTTCTTCTCTCGCTGGTTCTCATCAGGCATGCGTTTAACCGAAATCTGGCAGTCTCGGCCGCCCTTGCGTACGCCGTCTTCACGGCCACGTACTGGCGCGTCAACCCACAGTACCTCGTTCCTCTGGTGGCGTTCTTGATCATACTCGCTGCGCTTGAAGGGGGTGCCGTGACGATTCTCTCACTGTTTACCGCGGTGTACGCCGGAATCTGGCCCATAATGCAGCCCTCAGCGTTCTGGTTCCACGTCCACATGGAGAACCCCAACTGGGCGCTCGTCCACTTCGTTGACGCGGTGACGTTCAGGGTTTTCTCCGATGAGCCGTACGTTGCCTACAGCATCGGGCTGACACTTCTCCTATACGCGGTGATACTCACCGCCACGGTTCCACACCTCAAAAACCTTAAAGCCTGGCTCTCGGAGAGGAAGTGGGTGAGAGCTTGAGGTACGAGATGGACTTCACCGACAAGGGACTTTCAAAGTTCGGAGATTCGCTGGTCAATTTCGTCTTCTCGCTGGCTCTGAGCGAATACCTTGGACGACCGACGGGCGAGAGGGTTCCGAACGCCTCGCTGAGCATAGCCCTCGAGCTGGCCGGGTTGAGGCACGTTATTCCTCCGAGAACCGACAAGCACGGCAAGGGCGACATAGCGGAGGCAATATTCGCCTACGCGTGGCTCGAGGGGAAGATAACGGTGGAGGAAGCCGTCGAGATTTTGATGAAGAATTTCAGCGAAGACGTTACTCACTTCTCAAGGAGGAAGGAAGCAATAGGGAGGGCCTTCGCCGAGGTTTTCAAAGTAATAGGGGAGAGGCTGGGGCTATAGGCTCGTCAGCAGCTCTATGAGCCCCATCTTTGTCGGAACCTTCGCAAACTTCTCCGGGTCTTTGACCTTCAGGAGGAGAGGAACGTCTCCGAAGAGCTTGAGAACCTTTCCGAAGGGTATGCTTCCCTCCCCCGGGAGCAGGTGCAGGTCGCCGACGCCGTAGGCGAGGGCATCCTCGGGCTCAACCTGCGGGAAGAGCTTTCCGAAGTTGTCGTGTATCATGAGTATTACCGTCTTGTCAGTTCCGAGCTTGACGTCCTCAAGCAGCTTGTCGGCATCGCCCTGGGCGCTGAGGAAGGCGTGGGCCACGTCGAGGGCAAATCCAACGTTCTCCCTGTCCACGTTGTCAACCACGTAGAGCGTGTCCTTGACGCTGAAGGTGTTCTCAAGGGCTATCTTTATGTTAAACGGCGCCACCATGTCGGCGAGCTGCTGTATCGCCTCTATCTCAAGGTCGAGCCTTCCGGTTCTTCCGCTCTGCATCACGATAACCTTGGCACCGAGCTTTATCGCTACGTCTGCCATCGCCCTGGCGACGCGGAAGTGGCGCGTGTAGTAGATGTGGTCGCGCAGGTTGACGGAGGTGGGCATTCTAACGAGGTAGTCAATGCCGACGCCGCGGAGGGTCGTTTCTATGTTCCTGAGCTTCTTTTCGATGACGACGCCGTTCATTATGAGTCCCAGCGTGTGCGGAAATATCGAGACGAAGTCGTAGTTCTTTATCTTAACGTCCGCCAAAACCGACGCAAGGGTCTTGTCCTTGGTGACGAAGTGCGGGTAAATCGTTACGCCTATCTCCATACTATCACCTACGAGAGAGTTGAGCGCTGAATATAAAAGCTTACCGAGGGACAGGGTTTAAAAGTTCGGGCTGGAGATATAGGTGGGTGAGCGAATGAGGGAAAACATCTGGAAGTACATTGCTGCGGTTCTCATACTCCTTCTCGCGGCGTCGAGTGTAGCGGTCCTCCTGCTCTACATGCAGAACTCGGAACTGAAGGGCTATCATCCATCCAACGTCACGACCACCGTTCTCGTCCAGGGGCCCAACGTCACGTGCAACACCACCTCGTACCAGCTCCAGATAGACGAACTCCAGAGGCAGATTGACTTTCTGAAGGCCCAGTTGAGGGAGCAGAACATGCCCGAGGGCAACGCGACGATAGCCATAGTTCCCATCTTCGGCCTCATAGACGACTACACGGCCCTCAGCGTGATTCCCACCCTGAGGGAAATCGCCAAGAACGATTCCATCGCGGGAGTTGTCCTGTGGATAGAGAGCCCCGGCGGTTACGTCGGGCCGGTGAGGGAGATATATTCCACGGTCCGGAAGCTCAACCTTGTAAAGCCGGTTGTCGCGTACACAGGAGGTATAGCCGCTTCCGGCGGTTACTACATAGCCGTGGGTGCCGAGGAAATAATAGCCGATCCCCTGGCAGAGGTGGGGAGTATAGGCGTTATCTACGTTCACTACAACCTCCAACAGAACTACGAGACGAACGGAATAAAGGTCGAGGTCTTCAAGACCGGTCCCTACAAGGACATGGGCGCCGAATGGCGCGGCCTCACCGACGAGGAGAAGGCCATGATAACCGAGATGGTTGATACGTACTTCCAGGGCTTCCTCCAGGCGGTGAGCAACGGCAGGGGCATGAGCATCAACGAGACAAAGAAATACGCGACCGGTAGGACGTGGTTCGCAATGAACGTTACCGGAAGCTTGGTTGACGAGACCGGCGACCTCGACTACGCAGTTAGCGTACTTGGGGAGATGCTCAACGTCACCAACCCGAGGATAGTTATCTACAAAGGCTCGTCCCCGGCAGATTTCGGGATATTCGGGAGCACCGCCCTGCTCCTCGATCCGAGGTACGTTAGCGCTTACATAAAAACGGGGTGATGGCCATGCTCTGCGAGGAGAAGCTCGAGGTGTTTGAGAACGGCTTCGCCGATGGGAAGTTTCACCTTGAGGTGGAGTTCTACGGCGGCGACGCCAGGAGGCTTCTCCTTGCCATCATCAGGGAGCTGTACCTCCCCGACTACGGGGGGGACTACGTCTATCCCTTCGAGTGCGCCAAGGAGTTCTGGGGAATCTACATGGACGGCAGTGAAGCGGTTGCCGAGGAGTTCAGGCCGAGCCCGGTAAAGTTCCTCAACCAGAGCGTTCTCAACAGGCTGGAGAAGGCATTAGAGGAGACGGGTGCGCCTGAGGAAGTCAGGGAGAGCATAGACTTCGAGAAGGCGGAGATTCACAAGCTCAAGAAAGGTTTATTAGCCCTTGGGAAGAATTTCATCCTTGACGAGGGTACCAAGACCCTCATAGTCTTCAACAAGCCGAGCGCGAGGGAACTTATACTGAAGTACCTGGGGATGCTGGATGGAGCTTGAGGCGGGAATCTGGATAGCGGTTTCGCTCATAGTCCTTTACCTCGTATGGGAAACGGTTAGTCCCATCCTTTCTCCCATCATCTTGGCGGTGACGCTCGCCTACATCCTCTACCCCCTCCACGAGAGACTGGCGAAGAAAACCGGCAACAGGGTCTCGGCGTTCACCATGACGGCCATTCTCACCCTGATCACCTTCCTCTTCATAATCGGATTCGCCCTCTGGATAAACGACGTCAAGAGCTCGCTAGCGTACTACATCAACGCCTTCTTCGAGTGGCTCCTCACCTGGAACCTTCCGGCTGCCGTCTACGAACTCCTCCAGAAGCTCGCAGAGGACATCCCGAATCGCTTTGAGGAGTACGTTCTCGGCTACACCTACTCCCTTCCCAAGCTCTCCCTCCAGGCCATAGTTATGGTCTTTGCCTTTTACGGCATGCTCATAAACGCCCGGGCCATTCGGAGAGAGGTCTACTCGCTCCTACCGCCCGAGAATAGGGAGCTGGCAATAAAACTCCTCGAGAAGGCCGGCGAGACACTCCACAGCCTCCTCCGCGGCTGGCTGGCCATCAGCATCCTCAAGGGTGTCTTCACCGCCGGTGGTTTCATTCTCTTTGAACTCGCCAAGCCCGGAGGAGCCATAGCTGCTGGAATCTTCACCGTTATCTTTGAGCTCCTCCCCGTTTTCGGAGGCTGGGTTGTCTGGCTTGCCGGGGCGGTTTACATGCTCAACAGCGGCAACGTTGCCGGCGCCATTGTGTTTGCCCTTTACGGAATCGTCTTCATCTCACCTCTTCCCGATATACTCCTGAGGCCCAGGCTTGGAACAAGGGAGAAGGGCGTCAACGCGCTCATCTCACTCGTTGGAATCTTCGGCGGTTATCTGGCCTTCGGTTTCGTTGGAATAATAATCGGACCCGTGGCCCTCTCGTTGCTGGCGACGCTCGTCGAAGAATGGAAGGAAGTCAAGGTGAAAAGCGCCGAATGAATGCGGCCACCCTGACCGCGTCGAGGGTCTCTTTGACGTCGTGCGTTCTAACGATGTGCGCTCCTTTTAGGACGGCTATTGCCGTTGCCGATAAACTTCCAGGCAATCTCTCCGCCGGGTCTTTTCTTCCGGTTATCGCCCCTATGAAGGACTTCCTGGATACTCCGACGAGGATTGGCCTTCCGAAGATTTTAAGGATGTCGAGGTTGGCTATGACCTTCGAGTCCCACTCGTACCAGGGCGGCCACTCCGGGCGGAGGAAGCCTATCGCCGGGTCTATGGCTATCTCCTCGATACCGTGCCTCTCGGCTATGATGAGACTCTCCTCCAGGAAGTCTATCACGGTGTGAACCGGGTCGCTGAGGTTCCTCACTTCTCCATGGGCGCAAACTATTGCAGGAGCCCCGTAGTCCCTGGCCACCTCTGCCATCTTCGGGTCTCCCTTCAGGCCGGTGACGTCGTTTATAATATCCGCTCCCGCTTTGAGCGCTTCCTCGGCCACCCTCGCGCTAGTGGTGTCTATGCTTATGGGAACGTCAACGTGGTCGCGAATGGTCTTAATCGCCCAAACGGCTCTCCTTACCTCTTCCTCGACCGGAATCTGGGTCTCAAGGTAGGGGGCGGTTGATTTGGCGCCGATGTCGATGAAAGACGCCCCATCCTCGACCATCTTTACCGCGGTCTCGATCAGTCGGTCCTCGTCGTTCCTGACGCTCCCCTTGTAGAAGCTCTCCGGCGAAACGTTGATGACGCCCATTATCCTGGGCTCCCTTAAATCAATCCCCGCGAACTTCATGGTTTCACCCTCCACATTGAAATGGCCGCTGGGTATAAAAGGACTTTCGCCCTTCCAGTTCTGGTGATCCTCATGATAATCCGCACTCCTAGGAGGCTTCATCTCGGTCTCATAGACCCCGCCGCCACATTTGGGAGGCGATTCGGGAGCCTCGGCGTTGCCCTCGAAGGCGGCTACGAAGTTAAAATCATTGAGGGCGAGGCCATGGAGATAGCGGCTGAGGGCGAGGACAGAAAAACCATCGAATTCGCCATAAAGCGCATGAACTCAGCCTATGAGACAGGGGTCAACTACATCGTCGAGGTTAGAAAGGCCATCCCCCGGCACGTGGGCCTGGGCTCCACGACCCAGCTCAGCCTGGCCGTTGCGACAGGGATAGCGAGGCTGAAGAACCTGAACGTCTCGGTAGAGGAGCTGGCGAGGATTCTTGGAAGGGGCAAGAACGGCGGTGCCGGAATCTACTCCTTCGCCTACGGTGGTTTTGTGATAGACGGCGGCGTCAGGGATGGCCTTCCCCCGCTTATATTCCGCGAGGACTTCCCGGAGGAGTGGGCTTTTCTGCTGGTTATTCCCGAGCTCAAGCCCGGCCTCGACGAGGAGGAGGAAAAGCCCGTGATGGCGGGCGTTGTTGGAAGGGCCGACGTTGCCATGGAGATAAGCCACCGGGTTCTGCTCGGCCTTTTGCCCGCGTTGAGGGAGAGGGACGTGAAGACCTTTGGCGAGCACCTCTCCGCGATACAGAGGCTCGTTGGAAAGCACTTCGAGCCGTATCAGGGTGGCGAGTTCAGGGAGGACGTTAAGCTTATACTCGACTTTCTGGCGGAGAAAACCTACGGCTGCGGTCAGAGCTCCTGGGGACCTACGGTTTACGGGCTGATACTCAGGAATGACTTTCAGAGGCTCAACGCTGAGGCCCACGACTACCTGCGGGAGCACGGGATAAGGGCAAAGGTCGAGCTCGGTCTGCCCAACAACGCCGGTGCGGAGGTAATAGGTGACAGCGCGTTCCTTGAGAGGCTGATAAAATCCGTGGGTGGTTGAGGTGACGCTGGATAGGTTCATCAGGGTAAAATATAAGGCCAACGAGAAAAAGGTGGAGGTTCTCAGAGAGATCCTAAGCGAACTTGGCCTCGACTGCGCCCGAACCATCGAGGAGAGGGTTGACCTCCAGTTCGATGCCCTCAAAAACCTCCATGCGAACCTTGGGGACGATGAGCTCTTTATCAAGCTGGTCATAGCGAATTCCATTGTGAGCTATCAGCTGACGGCGAAGGGCGAACGGTGGTGGTGGGAGTTCTCCAGGTACTTTTCCGAGAACCCGCCTGCGGGAAGCATAGCCGAGGCGTACTCCTCCTTTCTGCCGAATTCGAGGACCAACAGAAGGCTGGTCGCCGGAAAGGTGAGGAGGCTGGAAAGGCTCGAGCCTTTTCTCGATTCGCTCTCCCTAAGTGGCCTGAGGGACTACTACTTCAACGGCATGGAACGCCTTCGCGACGAGCTTGCAAAGGCCCTCGGCTCGAAGAGAAGCGCCAAGACGATAGTCTTCGCCGTCAAGATGTTCGGCTACGCGGGCAGGATAGCCTTTGGGGAGTTCGTGCCTTACCCAATGGTCATCGAGATACCCGACGACGTGAGGATAAACGCCTACACTAAGAGGTTCACGAACGAGCCGCCGGTGAGCTTCTGGGGAAGAATTGCGGGGAAAACTGGGATTCCGCCGCTCCACATAGATTCGATACTCTGGCCGGTTCTGGGGGGAAGTGCCGAGGTTCTCAGGCGGCTGAAAGAACACTGCACGAAGTGGGAGGATGTTTTGAGGCTCGCAGACCTCTAACTTTCTGTCTCGTCAAGCCCAAAGCCTTAAATATCTTGACACCAACAATACCTCGAAGTTCGATGCATCGGGGTGGAAGGTATGTTTGGGAACCTTATAACTGGAGATGTGACTTCGATTGGCAACCTTGAAGGGGCGTCATCGCTTCAACTCGATAGGCAAAATTTTTATACTCCTTGTGTTAGTTGTAGTCGAGTGAGGGGGATTCACTCCGACATCGCAATAAGGGGGTATGTGCATGCTTTGGGGATTTCAGCTTGAGTTTAAGCAGAGCCTTCGAACTAAGAAGCTCTGGCTGATTCTGGGAATCATGATACTCCTCTACATCCCGGTTTTCTACATAATGAAGAGCGCGGGGGTTGAGGACCTCACCGTCGAGGGTGCAATGACGTTCCTCATACAGTTCGTCACCGGAATGGCGGGCTTCTTCATCGGAATCCTCGCCCTCCTGATGGGTGCCACCGCGATAAACAGCGAGATTGAGAAGGGAACGCTGCGCGTTGCCATGAGCAAGCCTGTAAAGAGGCTGGGCTACATTGGCGGCAAGTTCCTTGCCCACTCCGCCGTCCTGCTGATGGCGCTTCTGATATCCACGCTCGTCGGAATACTTGGCGTGGTCTATCTGGGTGCACCGTTAAGCGGTCAGCTCGTCGTTGACGTCCTGCTGCTCAACATGCTGCTCCTCCTGGCGATGGTTCAGCTCGTTGCATTGGGCTACATCCTCTCGACCGTCATCAAGTCCTCCAGCTCGGCCCTTGGGGCGGCCCTCGTGCTGGCGTTCGTGCTCTTCCTCATAATGCCGAACATCGTTGGATATCTGGCCATCAGGGACAGTCTTAACAACCCCAACATGGGATATGAGGATATCAAGGCGCTCCAGAAGGAGTACACCACCAAGTACCTGTTCTACGTCCCTACTTCCCAGGTTGGCGTTATCACGGGGGACGTTGGGACGCTATCGGACACCCAGGGTAACATCAACAGTGCCACCGCCGAGTACCGCGGTATGGCCTATGCCATCAGGAACAACCTCACGAACTTCGGAATACTCGTGGGGCTCACGCTGGTGTACCTTGGAATCGGCTTCTACCGCTTCCTCCGCATGGATCTGAGGTGATGACGATGATACGAATCGAGAATCTCGTTAAAGTTTACAAGGACGTTCGCGCCCTCGATGGCCTGAACCTTGAGGTCAGGCCCGGCCAGATATACGGCTTCCTCGGCCCCAACGGCGCCGGAAAGAGCACCACCATCCTCAGCACTCTTGGTTTGATATTCCCTCAGGAGGGAAGGATTCAGCTCTTCGACCTTGAGGTTTTCGCCGATGGAAAGTTCAACGAGAACCGGCTCGTTGAGGCCAAAAAACGCATAGGCTACATGCCGGAGCACGCCACCCTCTGGGACTTCCTCACCCCGGTTCAGACCCTTGAGATAATAGCCGACGCGTTCGGAATCCCGAAGGCCGAGAGGGAGAAGAACATCAGGGAGCTCCTTGAACTGGTCAACCTGTGGGAGGAACGTGATAGGAAGGTCGGCAAGTTCTCGAAGGGAATGAGGCAGCGCCTCCTGCTCGCCCAGGCGCTCATCAACGACCCGGAGCTCCTGATCCTTGACGAGCCGATGACCGGCCTCGACCCGACGGGAATAGCAGAGTTCAAGGACATCATCAAAGAGCAGAAGAAGGCAGGGAAGACCGTCTTCTTCTCGAGCCACATACTGGCTCACGTCGAGGAGATATGCGATACCGTCGGCGTAATAGTCAAGGGTAAGCTCCGGGTTGAGGACAACCTTGACAACATCAAGAGGGAGTTCCTGAAGAAGGCGGGCTACACAATCGTGGTGGAGACCAACGTTCCGGTGGACTTCACGGGGGTCGAGTGGAAGGTCACGCCGCTGGGCGAGAAGAAGTACCGCATAGTGGCATCGGAGGACATCAGGGAGCAGATTCACGATTTCGTTGCCGCACGGGGGGCTAAGATTCTCACCATGCAGATCAAGGCCCCGAGCCTTGAGGAGATATTCCTCAAAATGGTGGAGTGAGGGCTAGAGCCTGGCCCTCTCGAATTCTTCCTTTCTATCCAGGGGCTTGGTCGCGTCTATTCCCCACTTCGCGGTGAGGCTCTTCTCGGCGGAGGGGTCGAGGGAACTGCCGCGGGCGTTGGGGATGACCACCAGATCCCTATCGGCCTGGAAGCGCGTCGCTATCGCCCACTCCACTTCTCTGTCATCGTATATGTTCACGTCCTCATCCACAACGACCACGTGCTTCAGGCTGGGGTGTCCGGCGAAAGCAGCAAGAATCGCGTTCTTTCCGTCTCCGTCGTGTTGCTTGGTTATGCTGACGACGGCGTGGAGCCACATCGCACCTCCCTCGGTCAGCCTTACACCGTGAACCTTTGGAACGACCCTCTTAACGCTGGCGTAAATCTGCGGCTCCTTGGGAAGTCCCATCAGCATGTAGTGCTCGTAGCCACCTGGCAGGAGGGCGTGGAAAACGGGCTCGTCCACATGGTGCATGCGCTCGAAAACCACCACCGGCTGCTTCCTCACGTAGTCGTAGGTTCCGGTTATGTCAACGAAGGGCCCTTCATCGGTCAGCTCGGGAAGTATCTTCGCCTCGAAGACGAACTCCGTCTCAACCGGAACGGGTATTCCCCTGAGGTTGAAGACCTCGAGGGGCTTTCCGAAGGCCCTCCGGCTCATCGCCGAGGCTATCTCAAGTTCGCTTACACCGTAGGCCACGCTCGTGGCGCCGGCGATTAGGAGGTGAACCGGGTTCCCGACGACTATCCTGACGTCCAACTCCTCCCCGGCTTCGGCCTTTTCCTTCCACATGGCGTAGAGGTGCCTTGGAACGAGTCTTATGGCGGCCCTCTTCTCATCAATGACCATCATCCTGTGGAAGGAGGTATTGACAAAGCCGTTTTCGTCCTTGGCTATGACCATGGCTGATGTGAAGTACTGGCCGCCGTCCTTGGGGTAGTACTTTGGAATCGGAAGCTCGAGGAGCGAGAAGTCGGCCGTGGAGTTCGCCATGAAGGGTGCACCGTCAACCATCCTGTAGGGTTCGGGGTTTTCCATGGCATCCGCTATGAAGTGGAGGAGTTTCTCCTTCTCGGTCCCCAGATAGTCCGCTATCCTCTCCCTCGTGCTCCATATATTGCCTGCAACGGTCCAGCCGTCCACGTTTCTGAAGAGGACCGGTCTATCGCGGTATTTCACGAGATACTTGGTTATCCCAAGCTCCTTGCTCACGGGCTCTTCCACGATGACGGTATCCTCAAAACGCTCGATGATTTCCCTCAGCATTCTATCACCTTAGATGGGTGTTCCAAAAGGTCTATAAAGCCTTTTTCCAAACCCCCGATGATTGGCCATGCCTATGGTAGTCCTTCGCATCCCTGACGGTTCGGCATTGGTGAAAATCGAGAAGGCTGACCCCCAGGTTTACTTCAAGATATACGAGCTGCTGAGCTACAAGAAGGACTTCGGGAAATGGGAGAAGCCGGAGAGCCTCTACGACCCCTACGAGAGAACGTTTCCCGTGGGTGTTCTTCCGAGGGTTAAGAAGTTCCTCAACTGCAAGGGTTACCGGGTGAGGATTAAGGACGAGAGGCAGGTCAGGGGGGTAAAGCTCAACTCCACCTGGAACGAGAACTACGTCATGCGCAGATACCAGGCGAGGGCGATAAAAAAGGCCCTCAAGGAGAAGATGGGTGTTCTTTCCCTCCCGGTTGGGAGCGGTAAAACCGTTGTCGGCCTCAGGATAATCCACGAGCTCGACCTGTCTGCGTTGATAGTCGTCCACACGAAGGAACTCCTCTACCAGTGGGCGGACAAGGTTAGGGAAGTTTTGGGCGTTGAGCCCGGCATAGTCGGGGACAACAAGTGGGAGGAGCGCGGCGTTACCGTTGCCATGATACAGACCCTCCTCTCGAGGGGCGCGGAGAAGCTCCAGAACGAGTACGCGATAGTGATGTTCGACGAGTGCCACAGAACCTCTGCCGCCGAGAAGTTCTACCAGCTCGGACTCAGCCTCCCCCAGGTTTACCGCTTCGGCCTCTCGGCGACCCCCTGGCGCCGCGTTCGCGGGGAGGAGATAAAGATCGAGGCCGTCGTTGGCCCGACCATATTCGAGGTCAAGGCCGAGGACCTGATAAAGGAGAGGTTCCTTGCAAAGCCTCGTTTCGAGATAATAACCTATGAATCGACCATGCCGTCGTTCAGCGAGCGCTACAAGGAGCTGTACGAGGACATGGTAATGAACAACGACGAGAGGAACAGGGCGATAGTCAAGAAGGCCGTTGAGCTCGCCAGGAAAGGGCACCGCATCCTCATTGACGTGAAGCGCATAGAGCACGGCAGGATTCTGAAGGAGATGCTTGAGGCGGAGGGGATAAAGGCCGAGTTCCTCAGCTCCCAGAGCCCAAACAGGTGGGAGATACTGGAGGCGTTTAAGGAGGGCGAGATCCCGGTCCTGGTTTCCACCCTCCTGAAGGAGGGCGTTGACATACCCGAGATTTCGGCGATAATCCTCGCCGGCGGCGGAAAGAGCGACATCATGACGATCCAAACGATAGGTCGCGCACTGAGGCCGAAGAAGGGAATGAAGGCCGTCATCGTTGATGTCCAGGACGACGACCCCCTGCTCTTCACCCACTTCATCGAGAGGCAGAAGGCGCTCAAGCAGTACTACGGCATGTACTACGACAGGGAGATGGCCTCAAAGCTCGATGAGAACGTCCCCAAGAAGGGCCGCTCTCGTAAGCGCTCGTGAGTAGCGCTCGAACAGGTCTCTCTTCGCCTTGTTGAGGCCCCGTTCATCCCCCTCGAACTCTATTCCCTCGTAGGATATGTGCCACAGTATCAGGCCCTCCGGTCTCGCGGGGGGTACCTTTTTCTCGTAGTCCCCCGCGAGCATCCTCTCAACTTCCTCGGGCTCCATCAGGCCCAGCCCGCAGAGGCGAATGGCGTTGACTATTCTCCTCGCCATCTCCCAGAGGAAGCTCTTGCCCTCAATCTCTATGACGTAGTAGCCGTGGCGCCGGCTCACCTCAAGGCGCGTCAGCTCTCTCACAGGGTCTTTTCCCGGCTCCAGTCTAGCGAAGGCGGAGAAATCGTGCGTTCCGATGAAGAGGGAGGCGCAGTTTCTCATGGCTTCCTCGTCGAACCCCTCATCAACCAGGTAGTACCTGTAGGTCTTTGACTTTGCCCAGAAACGCGGGTGGAAGCCGTCCGGCACCTCAGCAACGCCGAGAACCCAGGCATCGCGGAGGTGGTGGTTGAGAACCTCCCCCCTAACCAGGTCGGGTCTGTTCTCAACGTCAAAGGCCACGACGTTGAAGAACGCGGAGACGCCCCTGTCGGTTCTGGAGGCCCCTTTGAAGTTCGAGCTCTCGGCGTCCCCTATTACTCCGAGCTTTGAGAGAACCCTGATTAGCTCACCCTCGACGGTTCTAACGTCCGGCTGTCTCTGAAATCCGTAGAATGCCGTGCCGTCGTACGCTATCCTGAGGGCAATCCTCATGGTTGGTGAATCCGGCGGAGGGTATAAATGCCTTTTCCCGACGGAACGACGGGTTATTTTACAAATGCAAACCCTGATTTTGGACGGGATTCAATAAACTGCCGGAAAGGTTGATAAAGGGCGCCTTCCAGCTCTAATTGGAGGTGGGCTCATGGCTGAGATAGTTGACATGGAGATACTCACGAACGTCACGAACTTTGAAATAATGTGCACGCTGCTTCAGAAGGGCTTAAAAAAGGGGGATTAGAGGTAGGGTTCCCTGTAGAGCGGCCGCAGGAACAGCTCAAAGGCCGCCACTGGCATTTCTATTCCCCAGTTTTCTAGGACGGCCGGATGGATTTCCCCGATGATGCCGATTTCTTTCCCGTTCACGATGATTCTCCCCACCCTGCCCGGAATGAAGCTTGGATGCTCTATTTCTTCAAGCCCGTACTCGAAGCCGAGGTGACGCATGGCGCTTTCCAGTATCTCCTTGGCCTCGGTGAAGGTTACGCGCGGGTGGGCCAGGGCAACGGCCAGCTTGCTCTCGCTCACGGTCTTCGTTTCCCTGTCCTCGTCTATCAGCGTGACCTTTCCGACCTCGAAGATTCTCTGCGGGTACTCCTCGTGGGTGTTCTGGCTCAGGAAATCGAGCAGGCTCGGGGTGAGCCATCCCCTCAGCGCCGACCACTTGGGGCTTATCGGGTTCTCTATCTCGACGAGCTCAGCGGGTGGATGGTTGGAGTAGTCCCCGCACTCTTCCCGGTGCTCCCCGCAGGGGAGATTCATCCTCGTGTACTGGTTATCCCTGTTGGTGAGGTTGAAGGTCATGACCTCTTGCAGGCCGAAGCCAACCATAAGCTCCCTGACGGCGTCCTCGAACTCGACGAACTTGTCCCCCTTGCCCTGGACGGCAAGCTTCGGCTCCTCGGGCTCGATCTCGTTGTAGCCGTAGGCTATGAGAACATCCTCCAGAACGTCGCGGGCGTGCATTATGTCGTCGCGGAAGGCCGGGTAGAGCAGCCTTGCCTTCCCGTCAACCAACTCGACATCGTACATCATGCGCTCCAGAAGGTTTTTCACGTCCCCATCGCTTAACTCGAGTCCCGTCAGTTTCTTGATGTAGTCCAGTTCGACCTCGAAGGACTTCGGGGTTAGGTCCGGCGTCTCAACCTCGAAGTCCGGGTAGACTACCCTAACGCTCTTTATCCTCCCGCCGCGCTCGGCCAGTGCTGTAACCACCACGTTCAGGGCAAGGGTTATCTTCTTCAAATCCCAGCCGGTCACGTCAACGAAGACGTTCCTGGTCTCGGTGGTCACCCTGCCGGTTATCTCGGAGTTTATGATCGGGGGCATCGAGAGAACTTTGCCCTCGCTGTCCACGAGGAGCGGGTAGTGGGGCTTGTCCTTGATCAGGTGGCCGTACTCCTTCCCCTTCTCGTGCTTCTCGATGATTTCCTCCAGCGTAAGCTCCTCCTCGAAGCCGAGCGGGACGAATTTCTCGGTCTTCTCGGCGGCACGGTAGTATATCGGTGGCTTCACCTTGTCGAAGTCGAAGATTCCTATCGCTACCTCTCTCCTCCTCCTTCCGAAGGTCAGGGCGACCTTCTCCTGGAGGTTTATCATCTGCTTGAGTGCCTCTTCGTCGAGGCTCAGCCCCTCAACTATCGCGTAGACACCGTAGGGACGGATGTCCTTCAGCTTCCCGTCAACGTAAACGGTTACGCCGCTCTCCTCAACATCATATTTTGGAAGACCGCTCTCGAAGCCGAGCGCCCAGCGTATCTGCCTCGCTATACCTTCGGCGCTCCATAGGTCGGGCCTGTTCGTGTCCTTTGAGTCTGCCTTGAAGTAGATTTCACCGTTCTCCTCCCAGACGTCGTCCAGCTCGCACTTCGCGTAGAGGAAGAGGTCCTCCCACTCCTCCACGGTGAAGGTCTTTCCTACCAGCCTCTCGAGATCAGCCTTGGAAACGTCGAACTTTGGCATCCCCATCACCTCACCAGACGAGCCTCGCCTCCCTAAGCCAGCGTAGATCGTAGCTGAACAGGTAGCGTATGTCGTCTATTCCGAGCTTGAACATGGCCAGCCTGTCTATTCCTATTCCCCAAGCTATGACCGGAACGTCTATGCCCAGGGCTTTGGTCATCTCCTCGCGGAAGATTCCAGCTCCACCGAACTCGACCCAGCCGAGCTCCGGGTGGTAGGCGCTCATCTGGACGCTCGGCTCCGTGAACGGGTAGTAGTCGGGCAGGAACTTGACTTTCTTCGCTCCGGCTATCTCCACCGCGAAGCGCTTGAGTATTCCGAGGAGGTGCTTGAAGGTCAGGTCTTCGCCGACGACGAAGCCGTCAACCTGGTTGAACTCTATGAGGTGTGTCCTGTCGAGGACGTCCGGACGGAAGACGCGCTGGATTGTGAAGTACTTCCCCGGAATCTCGACGCCTTTAGCGAGCTGTCTGCCGCTGAGCGCCGTTCCGTGCGCCCTTGGCATCAGCAACATCGCTCTCTCCGGCGACCAGACGTAGCCCCAGCCCCTGGAGCCTGTGTCTCCTCCGTGCTCGTGGGAAGCCCTCACCCTTTCAACCAGCTCTTCCCCGGGCAGGTGGCCGCTCTTCGGGTATTTGAGCTGGTACGTGTCCGTCCAGTCCCTCGCCGGGTGGTTCTGGGGCTGGAAGAGGGCGTCGAAGTTCCAGAACTGAGTTTCTATAAGGCTGTCAACGGTCATCTCTATGAAGCCCATCTCGATTAGCCTTCTCCTCAGTTTGTCGAGGAAAGCCCTGTATGGCTGCTTCTTGCCGGGGTAGAATCTCCTTACCGGGGCCTGGATGTTGAAGCGCTTGAACTCGACTTCCCTCCACTTGCCGGACTTTATCAGCTCGGGGGTGAGGGTCGAGACCTCCTCTTTCAGCTCAAGGCCCTTCCTCACGAGCTCTTCTCCCTCGGGGGTTATCTCCACGAACCTCTCGGTTGCCGTGTCTTCCTCGGCTATCTTTCTCCTCTTAAGCTCCTTGGCCGGAACCAGTTTCTCAATTTCACCCAGGGGTACGACTTTCCTCTCGGCGAGGAGCTTGAGGGCTTTATCAATGGGTCTCTCCCCGGCTTCCATGCCCTTCTCGGTGATTTCAAGAACGAGCTTCCCGTCCTCCTTCCGCACGGATGCCCAGCCTTCCTTCCTCAGAAGGCCGACTATCGGTTTCAGCTCATCCTCGCTGAGAACGTCCCTCAGGTCGTCAAGGGTTATCTTTCCCCTCTCCCTCAGAACGGCCAGCGCCCTCCACTCGGGAAGGCCTATCTCCGCGTACTTTCTCCCGGTCTCGGTCAGCTTCGCTATCCTTTCGCTTCTCTCCTCGAGCCTCGCCAGTCCCCTGCTCTGGAGTCCAAGGACGGAGCGCATGACCGCGACCTGGTCGAGGCCGGTTTTCTCGACGAGCTCGTCGAATTTGACCCTTTTAACCTCGTTGAGCTTTATGAGCGTGAGTTTTTCCTGGTAGCTTAGCTTCATAGGGCCACCTCCTTGGGTTGAGTTTGAGAAGAGTTACTTAAGAATTGCGGTGGAAGAAAAGGGAAAATGGGTCAACCCTTGTGCGGGAAGAAGACCACCTTTCCGGTCTTGCCGGCGCGCATAAGCTCGAAGGCTTCCTCGAAATCATCGAAGCCCTTGTATTTGTGGGTGATAACAGGGTCGAGGTTGAGCTTGCCGCTCTGGATCAGGCTGGACACGGTGTACCAGGTCTCCCAGAGGTGCCTTCCGGTTATGCCGTGAACCTCGAGGGCCTTGAAGATTATCAGGTTGTTGAAGTCCAGCGTGACGTCGCGGGGGAACAGACCGAGCAGGGAAACCCTTCCACCGGGGGTGGTGGCCTTGAGACCCTGTTCGAGAGCCTTGGGGGCACCGCTGAACTCGAGGAACACCTCAACTCCTGCCCCGTCGGTCACGTCCATCACGAACTTAACCGGGTCCTCCTCGAAGGGATTGACCACGTAGTCCGCACCGACTTTCTTGGCCAGCTCACGCCTGAACTCGCTCGGTTCGCTCACGATGACCGGGTAAGCTCCCGAAGCCTTGGCAACCGCTATGCCGAGCAGCCCAAGGGGTCCGGCGCCGGTTATGAGAGTGCTCCTTCCGGCTATCGGCCCCGCTAAAACGGTGTCAACAGCGTTGCCGAGCGGCTCCTGGAGGGTGGCGTACTCGGGCTTCATGCCCTTCGGGTTCTTCCAGGCGTTCTGGGCCGGAACTATCGCGTATTCCGCGAAGACACCGTCCATATCGACGCCGAAGATCTTCGTGTTCTGGCAGACGTGGTAGCGGTTGTGCCTGCACGCATAGCACTTGCCGCAGACGATATGCGTTTCCGCACTTATGTAGTCGCCGACCTCGAGGGTGTCAACGCCGGGACCGACCTCGATGACCTCACCGGCCACCTCGTGGCCCATAATCTGGGGCGGCTTGATCCTGCTCTGGGCCCACTCGTTCCACTCGTAGATGTGGAGGTCGGTTCCGCATATGCTGGTGGCGAGAACCTTGATGAGAACCTCGCCCGGCCCGGGCTTTGGAACGTCGACCTCGACGAGCTCAGCACCGTAAGCGGGCTTGGTTTTTACAATCGCGGGCATCTTCTCGGCCATGGCAATCATCTCCTTAACCTTACAATGCCTATCTGAACGGGGGATGATATAAACCTTTTGCGGCCGACGATAGGAGGTGAGATGTTTTCCATGCCCATCGGAAACCTTATATCCTCTTTTGAGTATTTTCCACTTGATAAAGGGGGTTTAAAGATGGCGCTGATAGTCGTGACGGGGAGGGGCGGCGCTGGAAAGACCACGATGACCGCCAACCTTAGCACTTACCTGGCCATGCGGGAGTACCGTGTACTGGCTATTGATGGTGATCTTTACCTCCCCAACCTCGGCTTTCACTTCTCCCTCGACACCGTTAAGTATACCCTTCACTCCCTTCTGAGGAATCCGGACATTGACCCGGAATGGGCGATATACAAGCACCCCCAGACGGGGGTCCACGTTATGCCCGGTAGCACGCAGCTCCAGGACGTTCTTGGAATCTCGCCGAGGAGGCTGGTGGAGATACTTGAGAAGGTCAAATACAAGTTTGGGGTCGTATTCGTGGACTCCCCGACGGGTATTCCCTTTGACACCCTCCCGACCTTCGAGGTGGCCAACTACCAGCTGATAGTTGTTGAAATCGAGCGCTCACCCATCTACTCCTTCGAGACCATGGTGAAGAACGAGATTGAGAAGCTCAAGGTTTTGGGCGAGAGGTACAACCTCAACATCGGCGTCATCCTGAACAAGGTGAGGGAGTCCGCCGATGTCGTTGAGAAGATCGTTGAGGCGGTTGAGAGCGACCTCGACGTTCCGGTCATTGGATGGATTCCCTTCGACTACAACGTTCCGGAATCCATCAACGAGGGTATTCCAATCGTTAAGTACTTCCCCGAGAGTGACGCTGCCATAGCCCTGAGGGAAACGGGGGAGATACTTGAGGAGTGGATATTCGGCTGATTTCTGGAGGTGTTGGTATGAACGTGGAAGAGCTTGTGGATAAGGTAGCCAGCGGAGAGGTGAAGCTCCACCAGGTTGAGAGGTACACGAACGGCGACAAGAGGCTCGCCACCGAGGTGAGGCGCCGTGCCTTGGAGAAGAAGCTCAGCGTCAGCCTTGAGAACATAGGGCACTACTCGATAGACCCCGAGAGGGTCATCGGCAAGAACATCGAGAACATGATAGGCGTCGTCCAGATACCGATGGGCGTTGCCGGCCCGCTTAAAATCAACGGGGAATACGCCAAGGGCGAGTTTTACATCCCGCTTGCCACCACGGAGGGAGCTCTCGTTGCGAGCGTCAACCGTGGCTGTTCCGCCCTCACTGCCGCGGGGGGCGTTAAGACGACCATAATCGACGACAAGATGACCCGCGCGCCGCTCCTCAAGTGCCCGGACGCAAGGAGAGCGAGGGAAGTTGCCGAGTGGGTCAAGGCCAACATCGGCTACCTCCAGGAGAAGGCCGTCAGCAAGGTCACCAGACACGGCAAGCTCAGGGACGTTAAGCCCTACATCGTCGGCAACAACCTCTACCTGCGCTTCGAGTTCGAGACCGGCGATGCCATGGGCATGAACATGGTTACCATCTCGAGCGAGGAGATAATGAAGGTCATCGAGGAGCACTTCCCGGACGTGAGGTACCTCGCGCTTTCGGGCAACGTGTGCGTTGATAAGAAGCCGAACGCAATGAACTTCATCAACGGCCGCGGAAAGACCGTTATCGCCGAGGCCATAATCCCGCGCGAGATAGTTGAGAAGAAGCTGAAAACCACCCCTGAGCTTATAGCCGAGGTCAACTACCGGAAGAACCTCGTCGGTTCGGCCCAGGCCGGCTCCTACGGCTTCAACGCCCACTTTGGAAACATAGTCGGGGCCATCTTCCTCGCCACCGGACAGGACGAGGCTCAGATTACCGAGGGCTCACACGGCATAACCCTCGCGGAGGTTACGCCGGAGGGCGACCTCTACGTAAGCGTTACCATGCCGAGCCTTGAGATTGGAACTGTCGGCGGAGGAACGCGCGTCCCGACCCAGAGGGAAGCGCTGAGCATAATGGGCGTTGCCGGCGGAGGGGACCCGCCTGGAACCAATGCCAAGAAGTTCGCGGAGATAATAGCCGGTGCGGTTCTCGCCGGAGAGCTCTCCCTCCTGGCGGCAATAGCGGCAAAGCACCTGGCAAAGGCCCACGCCGAGCTGGGGCGTTAGCTCCTTTTCTTTTCCTCCAGCTTAACCTTGAGAACGAAGACCTTCGTTAATGCTTCTGCCTCTGAGACTACCTCAACGCCCTTGAAGTAAAGCAGCGAGAAGGGGTAGTCGAGTATCAGGAACAGAAGGACCGTCAGAATTAGCATGATGATGAGCTGGACCCAATAGCTCTCGAAGTCCATTACCGTGGACAGGAAGAAGCTCCCCAAGAAGCTGGTGAGGAAGTTCAGCGTGGAGCGGTGTTTATGCCTCGCCCCGCCGACCTTTCCTTCGTGTATGACCCTTAGGAGTGCGGCCAGTCCCTCCTTTTTCCGCACCCTAAAGGTCATGGTGAACTCCAGTCCGGGAATGCTTTTGAGGCTTATCGGGACGTCCGACTCGATCAGGTAGAACGCACGGCTCAGCTCATCCCTCAGCTCTAGTATCCCTAAAAATTTGCCCCTCCCGTAAAAAGGCTCTGCCATGGCCGTTATCATGTACGGGTCCGGATCGATCAGCCGCGAGTAGCGTATTCCCTCTGAGTCGAGAAGTCCCTCAGTCCTCTTTATACACTCGGATAGAATATCGCACCTAACCCTCATGTACTTGAGGGACTTCTTCGATCCCCTCCATCCATGGAGAATCGACCGGAATCTCCCCGCGGTGCCCATCGTACTGAATACTCTCCAGAGTTTAAAACTTTCACTCTGCTTCAACGGTCCCATGATGTTGAAGCCCGTATTTTAAGGGGTTCCCTCTGTAACCATTTTTAGGTTTTGAATTTCCAGTTGCTCACTTTTGTTGACATTTCTACTGATTTTCCGACATTGGGTCGAAGAAAGGTTAATTTAGGAGATTTTCCAATACACGTTGGGGAGTCTCCAATGATCCCGGTTGAAATAGAGGGACATAAGTGCAAATCGATGCTCGTAAGTTCGACTTCAAAGCTGTTTGAGCTACTGTTCGAGGACGCGGTTATCCAGTCCCCTACCTACAAGAGCTTTCTCCTCGATAGCGGTCTTTACATCGTGGATTCCCACGGAACAAAGCTTCTGCGAATGGAATGCCCGAAGGGAAAGGGGGCCCTGCTGGACGAGCTCTACTACCTGGATATCACCCCCGAAACCGTTATCGAGACTTATCTAACCGCCCTGTTCAATCTTCTTGAGCTGGTCAAAATCCGCGAAAAGCTGTTCCCGGAGTACTACGTGCTCGATAAGGTGGTTCAGCCCACGAAGATCGAGATCAAAGACCATCCCGCAGGATTTAGAAAAGGGACCTTCACGCTCATCGACGAGATAATCGCCAGAAACTACAGGCGGATTAGACTAGGAAGCCCGCGGAAGCTCGCCAGGATACGTTATGACCCGTTGGACGCTTTTGGGGCTCGGGTGCTTGCCAACACGATTCTGCTGTTTGATAAGAAGGATCTCCGGGAGCTGGCGTTTCTCCACTTCAAAGATCACAGGATAGCAAGAACGCTCTTCGCCCATTCGACGGACTCATACCTCAACAGTGCGTTTTTTGGTTATCTAAAATTCAAAGTCCGCAAGTTCTTGGGAGTTTAATGAAAAAAGAGGGGCCTCAGGAAGTGGCCTCCTGAATCTTCTTCCTCACGAGAGAGCTGACGAGCTTCCCGTCCGCCCTTCCGCGGAGCTTCGCCATGGCTCTTCCCATGACCATTCCCATCGCGCCCATTCCCTTGGCCTTGATGACCTCAATGTTCGCCTGAACGACCTCGTCTATTATCCTCTCGACCTCTTCTTCGCTGAGGAGCGTCAGGCCCTTCTCCTCCGCCACCTGGGCGGCGCTCTTCTTCGGGTTCTCCGCCAGCTCCTTGAATATCTCCTCGAAGGCCTCTTTGGCTATCTTCCCTCTCAGGTAGAGGTCGAAGGTTTCCCTGATGTGCTCATCGGTGACGTTCTCGATGGGAACTTCCTTCTTGAGCCCCTTGAGGACTACCACGAGTATCGAGGCCGCTAGGGACGGCTTGACGCCCTTGGCTATCAGCTCCTCGAAGAGCTCGTCGCGCTCGTCGTTAACGAGGGTCTCGGCAAGGCTTCTGTCTATCCTGTACTCCTTCACGTAGCGCTCAACGCGTTCCTGCGGCAGCTCCGGCAGATTTGCCAGTATCTCGTCCTTCATCTCGCTGGTTATCAGTATCGGCGGTATGTCTGTTTCCGGGTACATCCTGGCCTTGCCCGGGAGCGGGCGCATGTACTGGGTGTTTCCGTCCGGCAGGGCCCTTCTAGTCTCCTCTGGCACTCCCTCAATGGCCTCCCTCGCGCGCTGGAGAACCTCCCGGAGAGCGTTTTTCGCTGTCTCCTCCTCCGCGGCAACGAGAACGAAGGCATCTTCCTCTCCGAGGCCAAGCCTCTCAATGACGGCCTTGACCTCTTCCTCCCTAATTCCATAGTTCGGTAATTCATCGATGTGGAAGATGCCCTTCACGTACTTCTTGGCCCTGTCCGCCATCTCGGTGCCGAGCCTTCTTCCGGGCTGTATCTCCTTTCCTATAAGCCCGCGGAACTTGGGGAGCTTTATCGCTAGAACCTTTCCGCCCCTCTTTATCGTCCTCGCTATTATCTTCGAGCCGGTGTTCTCGAATATATCCGTAACGTCGTGGAACTCTTCCTTTATGTCCTCGGGGTTGACTCCCCTCCTTTTGAGCTCGTCCCTGATCTCGAGCAGGTTGAGCTGCCTCTCAATCTCGCGTTCGATGATGACCGGTATCATGTCCAGCTCCTGCACACCTTTTATCTCGACCCTCGCTCCCCCTCTGATGGAGACGTTGAGGTCCTGCCTGATGGTTCCGAGACCGCGCTTGACCTTTCTGGTCGCCCTCAGCGCGTCGCCTATGTACTTGGCCACGACCTTTGCCTGCTCTGGGTGGTGTATGTCCGGCGTCGTTGCTATCTCAACGAGCGGGATTCCCAGACGGTCGAGGCGGTAGATTACCTCCTTCTCCCTCCTCTCGACGATACGGCACGCGTCCTCCTCCAGACAGATCGTCGGAATGCCGACGCTTCCCCAGGGGGTGTCGACCCTTCCGTTCATGGCGATTATCGCGGTCCTCTGGAAGCCGGAGACGTTGGAGCCGTCTATGACTATCTTGCGCATGAAGTGAACCTCGTCAACCGGAGTGGCGTTGAGGAGGTAGCTTATCTGGAGGGAAACCTTGAGCGCCTCCTCGTCGGGCATGTGGGGCGGCTCTTCGTCTATGTAGACGAGGTCCGCCAGCAGGTGGTTGCCCTCGTAGATGTAGCTCTTACCCTTCTTGAACTCCTCCAGCGCAGCAGGGTCTATCTCGCCCAGCTCGCTTATCGTGGGCCTGAGCCTCCGCTGGAACGTGAACTCAACCTCGTCGCTGAGCTCACTCGGGACGGGTGAGAACAGCTTTTTGGTGTCCAGCTGCCTGTGGATTTCAAGACCGACCTTGAGACCGAGCTTTTCGTAATCGTACGCCATCGTTATCACCTCAGGAAAGTGTCAAACCTCGTGTAGGGCGTTATCTCGCCGGCGTAGTTGGTCAGCATCATCTCGCGCACTTCCTTCGGGTCGTCGGTGTGGCCGAGAACCCACATGAGCTTGACGTATGCCGTCTCCGGAAGCATGTCCTCGCACGGTATGACGCCGGCCTTTAGGAGTCTCCTTCCGGTTGAGTAGACGTTGAGGTTCACCCTGCCGTAGAGGCACTGGCTGGTCATGCAGACGGTGAGGCCTTCCTCCGTGGCGCGCTTTATCGAGTCGATGAGGTACGTTGGCACGTGTCCGAGGCCCGTTCCCTCGATGACGAGTCCCTTGTAGCCCTTATCAACGAAGAAGTCTATGACCTCCGGCTGGATTCCAGGGAACGCTTTGACGAGGGCTACGCGCTCCTCCATCTCGTCGTCCACCCAGACCTCGCTCTCGGTTCGCCTCCTGTAGTCGTCCCTGAGGAACTCGATTTTGCCCGCCGGCCATATCTTTGCGAGCGGAACGTCATTTATGCTCCTGAAGGCGTCCCTTCTGCTCGTGTGCATCTTCCTCGCCTTGGTTCCGCGGTGGGCCAGGCAGTAGGTGTCGCCGGTCTCGCCGTGCATGACGATGGCGACCTCTCCGAAGTCTGCAGTCGCCATCCGGACGGAGCAGATGAGGTTCATCGCCGCGTCGCTGCTCGGCCTGTCGGAGCTCCTCTGGGAGCCAACTAGAATCACAGGCTTGCCCAGATCCCGGAGCATGAAGCTGAGCGCCGATGCGGTGTAGGCCATCGTGTCCGTTCCGTGGGCGATGACCACACCGTCTTCACCGTTGTTCAGCATTCTGGCAACCTCGTGGGCTATCTTGACCCAGTACTCCGGGCGCATGTCCTCGCTCATTATGTTGAAGAGAAGCTTTGGAGTTATGTTCGCTATGTCGAATATCTCAGGAACGGCTTTGGCGAGCTCCTCAGCGGTGAAGGCCGCGTGGACGGCGCCAGTTTTGTAGTCAATCCTGCTCGCTATGGTTCCGCCGGTTCCTATTATGGCAACGCTGGGGAGTCCTGGCCTCTTGGGGAAGACCTCCTCGAACTGCAGCTCTTCCTTGGGAGCGGCCTTCTCGATGATTTCAACGGACACGATCTGGTCAACCAGTATACCGATGTTGTATCCGTTGTCGAGCTTCAGCGTGAGTGTCTCGCCGCTGGAGAGCTCGTAGGGGTTCATAACGATACCCTCATAGACACTCGTGTTTCCGTTCTCCTTTTCGATTATCCGGACGTAATCTCCGACTTCTAGATTCTTATCCTTCATAAACCTCTCAACTTTGCGCATAGCTCTCCCTCCGGGGGATAGTGCGCTCAATCCAATATAAACCTTCGGGCTGGACAAGTGACAAAAATCGGCCGGAATTCCCTATAAATTTTGTCGGAGTGACAACTACCTGGCCTCGATCTTAAACCTCGGCTCCTCTATCCACTCGGACTTGCACCGAGGACAGCGGGAGGGAACGTGGATTTCTGGCCGGAAGACAAAGCCGCACTTCCTGCACTCGGCGGGCTTTATGAGGAGCACTTTCCCCTCGCGCTTGAGGGTTTTCTGGATGGCCTTCAGATCCTCGATGATGACCTTCTTCGCCCCCCTGCCCCTCAGCTCAAGGGCCAGTGCGAGCTCTCCCGGCGAGTAGTCCCTCTCCTCCAAAAGCTTTATTATGCGCTGCCTACGAGTCATCATCGCGAGAAGCTCTGACTGGCGAGATATAAATCTTAGGGTGGGAGCATGATAATTGAGAACGCCGAAAGGGTGCTTGAGTCTCACAGGCTCTGTGACCATTGCCTGGGGAGGCTCTTCGCGAAGCTCGGTAGAGGGACAAACGAGGAGCGCGGAAGAGCGATAAGGTTCGTTCTCAACATGGAGCGCTCCAAGCGAGGCCTGCCGCCGATTGAAGAGTCCGAAACGTGCGAGCTGTGCGGCAACGTCTTTGAAAGAATTCCCGAGCTCATTGAGGGCATGAAAAGTGCCGCTTCCGGCATCGAGTTCGAGACTTTCCTTGTCGGTTCTCGCTTTCCGGAGGAAATACGCGAAAGGGAAGAGGCCATCTGGAAGGAATTTGGAATCGACACAGCTGAGCCGATAAACCGTGAGTTCAACCGCGAGCTTGGAAAGGCCTTTGGAAGGGCAACTGGAAAGGATACAGCCAAGAACCCAGACGTGGTTTTCATCGTCGAACCGTATTCCGGTAAAATTGAGGTCCAGATAAACCCCCTCTACGTCTACGGCCGTTATCGGAAGCTCGTACAGGGCATCCCGCAGACACCGCTGCCCGACTTCGAGGACAGCGTCGCCTCGATAATCTGTCGCACGTTTTCGAAAACATCCGCCGGAAAGTGCGTTTTTAAGGGAGCCGGAAGGGAAGACGTTGACGTTCGGATGCTCGGCAACGGGCGGCCGTTCATAGTTGAAGTCAAACGTCCCAAACGAAGAAGACTCGACCTCGACGCGATAGCGAGGGAGATAAACGCGAGCGGAAAGGTAGAGGTTCTGAACCTGCGCTTCGTTTCACCGAAGGAGGCCGAAGAAGTCCTCACGCGGAATCACCGGAAGGAATACCTCGCCCTCGTCCGTGTTGACGATGGGGTAACGCCGGAGGAGGCAGAGGATGTTGCCAGGAAGCTCAAGGGACTTGAGATTCACCAGAGAACCCCCTGGCGCGTGAGGAATGCGAGGGCTGACAGGGTCAGGGTCAAGAGGGTTCACGAGGCGGAGGCAAGGTGGCTCGATGAAAAGCACTTCGAGCTTCGCCTCGTTACCGATGGGGGCTTGTACATCAAGGAGCTTGTATCGGGGGACAAAGGCCGCACGAAGCCCTCGGTGAGCGACCTCCTTGGAAAGTCCGCCTGGTGTGAAAGGCTGGACGTGCTGAACATCCTCGATGACTGAAAACTTTATAAACGGTTCTCGCCGATTGGATAGCGAAGCCATAACAGGCTTAGTTGATATGCCGAAAAGGCTGGAAATTCCTGAAAACTGGATACGCCTTTGCGTCCGTTGCGCGATGGATAAAAATCCGTGAGGTGATAGGAATGGTCAAAAAGGCCCACAGCTTTAGGAGGAAGACCCGCGGGAAGCTCAGCAAGAGCCCCAGGAGGAGGGGGCTTCCGCCTCTCACCAGGTTCCTTCAGGAGTTTGAGACCGGGCAGAAGGTCCACATAGTTATCGAGCCGAGCTACCACAGGGGAATGCCCGACCCGAGGTTCCACGGAAGAACCGGAACCGTCGTTGGTAAGCGCGGCGACGCCTACGTCGTCCAGATTAAGGACGGTGGCAAGGTTAAGACCTTCTTCATCCACCCGGTTCACCTCAGGGCCCAGAAGGGATGAGCATGATCGGGAGAAAGAAGCTCGAGGAGCGGTACCTTACGATAGCCGAAACCAAGGAGCTCCTCGAGAGGCGCAAGGCAGAGGGGATGGAGGAGAACCCCGAGGAGCCAATGTTCTACGAGGCTAGGGTTAGCCTTGAGCATGCCGAGCGCTTCGCGAAGCTCAAGCCCGAGCAGGCGGTCGAGCTGAAGGGGAAGCTCATGGAGCTCTTCGATTGGATGGACGAGAGGCTCGCCGCGAAGCTCGTCGACCTGATGCCCGAGGACTACTTCGACATACGGGTGATCTTCAGCAAGGAGGACTACATGCCCGCCAAAGAGGAAGCCGAGGAGATAATAAAGCTCCTCGACGACTACAGGGAGTGACCTCTTCTTTTCCTTTTCCTAGACAAAGTATAAAAACTCCGGGAGGGTATAACTTCTGGGGGAGAGACAATGGATAGGTACCGGAGACATTCTTACAGGGAAAGCCTCGAAAAGAAGAGGCGGAACGTTGAGTATGAGGAGTACGCCTACGTGCTGGACTATCTGCCCGAAGGTTACACCGATTTGAGGACCGGTAGGAGAACCGGGAAGCCCGTTGCGCAGGTTATAGGTGAAAAGGCATTCACGCTCCTTGAGGTGGCCCCCAAGGAAGACCTCATGCTGTACGAGAGAGTTTTCATAGGTAAGGGACAGAGGGACAAGATTCTCATGATAAACAAGAAGATTCACTACGATGAGCTGACGGCCACGGCCAAGGCCGAGCTTCCCTATGTTGTTGAGGAGATAGTTAAGAACAACGAGGAGCGCTTCGTGCAGTTCTTCAACATGGCCCCGCCAATAACCAACAGGCTCCACAGCCTGGAACTGCTGCCTGGAATAGGGAAGAAGCACATGTGGGAGATACTGGACGAGCGCAAGAAGGAACCTTTCAAGAGCTTCGATGACCTCCGCCACCGCGTTAAGGGACTCCCCGATCCGGCAAAGATGATAGCCAAGCGCGTCGTCGATGAGCTTGAGGGCAAGGACAGGTACAGGCTCTTCGTCGGATCCAGGAGGATATTCCGCGTATGAGGGAGCGCCTCTTTTCTCTCATTTCCAAGTACAATCTGAAGGCAAATTCTGATCTTGGACAGAACTTTCTGGTAGTGCCGGATATAATCGAACGGAACGTCGAAAGGGCCGGACTGAATGAAAACGATACCGTTCTCGAAGTTGGTCCGGGCCTTGGGGTCCTCACCGATGCCTTGAGCAAGCGCGCCGGGAAGGTCTACGCCATCGAGAAGGACCATCGCCTCGTCGAGATACTCCGGAAGGAGTACGACTGGCCGAACGTCGAGATAATAGAGGGCGACGCACTGAGGGTTGAGTTTCCAGAGTTCAACAAGATAGTCTCCAACCTTCCATATCAGATTTCGTCCCCCATAACCTTCCGCTTTCTAAAGTATGAGTTCGAGAGGGCCGTTCTCATATACCAGCTGGAGTTCGCCCAGAGGATGGTGGCGGAGCCGGGGGATAGGAACTACTCCCGCCTCTCGTTGATGGTTCGGGCGAAGGCCTACGCTGAGCTCGTGGAGCGCATCGGTAGGGGCGCTTTCTGGCCGAGGCCGAAGGTGGACTCGGCAGTGGTGGTGCTAGAACCCAAGCCGAAAGACGAGCGGATAGAACTCAACGAAGACCTCGTGAGGGCACTCTTTCAGCACAGGAGGAGCACTGTTTTGGCCGCCTTGAAGAAATCCCACCATATGCTGGGTTTGAGCAAGGATGAATTCAAGAGGGCCAGAGATGTTCTCTCCGCGATGCCCCACGCTAAAAAGAGAGTCTTTCAGCTCACCCCAATGGAAGTTAAGACTATCGAGGAGTTCCTCGTTGAGGAAGGAATTCTGGGCTGATCACTCCTCCGGCTCGGTTCCAAACAGGGTAACGTACAGGTTCCTCAGTTTCTGGTAGTGGCCGTTCTCTATGTTGGCGAGCCATATCAGCGTTGCCTTGGAGTTCTCGTCCTCGGTTCTCTCGGCCAGGTACTGGTAAACATCGTGGGCCAGCTTCTCGGTTCCCATCAGGTACTCCAGAATGTCCTTGAGGTCGCCGTGGTAGACCATATCCCTCAGCCGCTCCTCGGAGAGCTCAACCTCCAGGGCGGGCAGGCTGACCTTCGGTGGGTTTTCATTTGGGAACATTTCCTTGAACATCTTCAGCAGGGCCTCCGCGTGCCCCAGGCTCTCCTTGTAGAGCTGGAGGAACAGCTTGGATACACGCTCGTCCCAGTTGACGTCCCTGCTGAGCTGGTGGAGTTTGTGGTACATCTCCGCCTCTTTCACTTCCTGGTCCATCCAGTAGGCCAGCAGCTCCTTGTGGTTCAGTTTGGAGATGGCCGCCAGTATCTCCCTAAATTTGGCCTTCTCTTCTTCGGTCTTGTATCGAGATTCGCTCATAACCCTCCCCCGGTATGTTATGGATTTCCTGTGTTTATACTTTTCGCCGGCGATTGATTTTTAAAAGGCCCCACTAACTCCAGACCATGATAATCGCCATCATTGACGGCTATACCGATGAACCCGCGGGACTCGGCGTTCCCCCTTACATGGGGATATATCCCCGCTACGCCTACGGGGCCATAAAAAAAGCTCACAAAGACGCCGCGGTTTTTTACCTGACAATAGACGACCTTCGGGCCACTTTCGAGGGTGAGAAAGGGATAGCCACCAAAAACAAGACTCCAAACTTTCCAAAAGCGCGGGAAATCCTTCAAAAGGCCGACCTCCTCGTCTACATCGGCGGTCTGCACACACCCGGCAAGTACCTCTCGGCCGTGCCCTCCCAGGTTGAGGAGGTGGCCAAGTTTCTGAAGCCCCTCCAGGGAGTTAAAATCCTCGGCGGGCCGGCTTTCATGGGGTCGGCCCATGCGGGGGGCACGAGAATAAGCTCCCGTGAACTGATGATGGCCGAGACGATTTTTGACCACATAGTTTACGGCGATCTGGAGGCGTTCCTCCACGATTTCCTGAGGAATCCCCGTGATGCTGACCCCTTCCGCTTCAGGAGGTACGACGAACTCAGGGATTACGCGATTCTGGGGGCTGAGGTAGTCAGACAGTTCCCGGATTATCCGGATTTCGTTATAGTGGAGATTGAGACCCAGCGAGGCTGTCCAAAGGCAATGGGGATTGGGGGCTGTTCCTTCTGCACCGAGCCCGTACGTTATAGGGTGGTGGAGAACCGGCCGATAAAGGATATCGTTGAGGAAGTGGAGGCACTCTATCGGCTCGGCGTCAGACACTTTCGCGTTGGGAGACAGAGCTGCATCTTCTCATACATGGCAAGGCCGGACGGCCGCGTTCCAGTTCCCAATCCAGAGGCCATCGAGAAACTCTTCGCCGGAATCCGTTCTGTTGCCCCTAATCTGAGGACTCTCCACGTTGACAACGCCAATCCCGCCGTGATAGCCAACTATCCCGATGAGAGCACCAGGATCGCAAAGGCTCTCATAAAATACGGAACGTCCGGAAACGTCGTTGCTTTCGGCCTCGAAAGTGCCGATCCGAAGGTTGCCAAGCTGAACAACCTGAATGCCACCGCCGAAGAAACCTATGAAGCCGTTAGGCTCCTCAACGAGGTTGGAGGGAAGAGAGGCCCAAACGGCATGCCGTGGCTTCTCCCTGGAATCAACATCATCTTTGGCCTGCCTGGGGAGACCAAGAAGAGCTACGAGCTGACGTTTCAGTTTCTTAAGCGCCTTCTGGATGACGGGCTGATGGTTCGCAGGATAAACATCCGTCAGGTTGTCGTGTTTCCCGGAACCCCTCTGTGGCACATGAGGGACAGGGTCAAGATCGAGAAGCACAAGAAGCTCATCCAGCACTACAAGTACAAGATACGGCACGAGATTGACCTTCCAATGCTGAAACGCCTCGTTCCAGTGGGGACTGTTCTCAGGGACGTTCGGACCGAGGTCTTCGAGAACGGTCTCACCTACGGAAGGCAGATAGGGAGCTATCCGCTCATCGTGGGTATCCCCAAGCAAATAGAGCTTAACAGGTTCTACAACGTCCTCATCGTTGGACACGGCTTCAGGAGTATCACCGGCGTTCCGGTTCCCATAAACGTGAACACCGAGACGCCTAAGGTCCTTCAGTACCTGCCGGGCATCGGGAAGAAGAACGTCGTGAGGATCCTTTCAAAGCGGCCCTTCAGGGACGAGAACGAGTTCTTCCTCACGGTGGGGGAAGATAAAAGGGAAATGCTGGACGGACTGATCACCGTGTAGCCGTGCTGTTCTCCGGCCAGGAGAACCCTATGATATTCTCTATCAGCACAACCTCTGCCCTCAGCGTTTCGTCGGTGGTCCCCTCTATCACCAGCGTGCCCTTCCGGGGGGCGAATATCCTGTTCTCCGTTGCACCCTCCGCCGGTCCGATGAGTATCACTGCCAGATGATTCTCGTTTCCAAGTTTGCCGCGGCCTATGTCCACCTTTGTCCAGAAGTTGAGGTAGACCTTTCTGTATCTGAGCCACGTCTGGTTGAAGGCGTATTGCTTGGCCGTGGCGTTATCGTAGCCCATCTGTAGACCTCTTATGTAGTAGTTGGTCGTGAATATGTTGGAGACAACCCCCGATATCTCAGAGACGGCCAGCGTCCGATACTTACAGTCTCCAATGTACAGCTGGGGCGCGTCTTTGCAGTTGGTGACAGAGGGGTCGCCCATCACTATGGTGAAGTATTCGTAGAAGCTCCTGACCGTCAGGTTGAGGTCAACCTCGGGGCTTCCCGTTATGTAGCTGTCTACCGTGACGTTGAAGAGCTTTGAGCCAGCGGGGGGTCTTGTGCCTTCCTCGATTAGCTTCTGGTACTGTTCTGCTGTAAGGGCGTAGAACTGTCCCGAGGGCGTGTAAATCATGACATACTGCGTGGATGCCTTTGGGGCTCCGGGATTTATCACCGCACTGAAGGCATGGTACGAGTAGAGTACGTAGCTGATTGGAGCAACGATCACCAAGAGAACTACAAGAACCACTGCGAGTCTCTTTTGATCCAATGCCAAAACCCCCAGAAAAGGGAATTAAAAGAGAATGAAAGGCCTTCAAAGGCCAGCGAGGTACTCCATAAGGGCCTCAGCGGCGACCTTGGTCTCGTCCCTGGTGGCACCAGCGACGATGACGACGTCGTAGCCGCCAAGGGCGTCCTGGATGTACTCGATGTCGCCTGGGCTGTTGTACCAGTCGACCTTGCTGATGTTCTGCTCAACGAGGTACTTGGTGATGCTGTTGGCAACCGGACCGCCGATGAGGATGAGGTTGCTTCCTGGGTCATCCATGTTGACCTCGTAGTCCATGACGGTTATCGGGCTGGTGACCGGCTTGAGGGTGACCACGTCACCGTAGATGCCCTCCACCTTGTAGTCGGTGTCGAGGACGTCGTCGCCGACCTTGAGCTCCTTCTCGACGACCTTGCCCTCCTTCTCCTTGAGGCAGATGTAGGCGTAGGCGACAACGCGGTCAACGTCGTCAATGGTGCCGTTTCCGTCGATGTCGTAGCCAACGTCCTTCTCGTTGAGGGTCTTCATCTCGAACTTGTACCAGAGGTTGTAGGTGCCGAAGATGTCGACCGGGTTGCCCTCGAGGGTGTCCTTGTTAACGAGGGTGATGTTCTTTATGTATCCGCCGTCGGTGTTGATGGTCATCTCCCACTTCTTGCCGTCGTAGGTGATGGTGTCCTCGCTCTCGTAGGTCTTGACGTCGACCTGGGCCTTGATGCTGGCTATGAGGTGGCCGTCGATACCGACGAAGGTGTCCAGCAGGGTGAGGACAACGCTTCCGTCGCCGAAGATGTCAACGTCCTGGTTCTCCTCGAGGATCTTCTGGTCGCTCTCCTGGCCGGTGACGGCGTTCTTAACGACAACGAGGGCCCTCTGGTCGATGATGCTTATGTCGAGGACGGTGACTATCCAGTCGGTGCCCTCGATGGCCTGCGGCTGGCCGACCTGGTACCAGGCCTCACCCTTGTCGAGACCGGCAACGAAGCTGTCGTTTCCAACGCTGAGGACGTAGTAGGTCTGGCCGAACACGGTGAAGGTGTCGCCCTGGCCAACGCCCTCGCTGTAGACGTCAACCTCGGTTCCGCCGTCGGCAGCCATGTTCTCGGCATCGCCGATGTACCAGTTGGTAACGTTCTCGTACTTGGCCGGAACGCCCCACTCTGGGTACTCGTCCCTAACCTTCTCGCTGGTTGTCACGGTGTAGTTGTAGAGCTTGTAGTCAACGAAGACGGTGACGTTGCCCGGAGTGACAACGAGGTCAGCGTCCTTGGGCGGGTAGGTCTTGTCCCAGTCGCTCGGGTCCTTAGCGTCGAGGCTTATCTTGCCGAGGGTGATGTGCCAGTCGATGAGCTGGTCATCGTTGACCTTGTCCTTGTCGGCGAGGGTGGTGGTGACGGTGAACCAGTCCTTCCACTCGCTGTAGGTGTCAACGTAAGCGGCACCGTTCCACCAGTAGTCGCCCGGAAGCTCGGTGTACTTGGTGGCCCAGTCCTCGCTGCCGTTGATGGTGAGACCGTGGTCTCCAGTCATGGTGTCGTAGTTGTAGGCGTAGATGGTCCACTTCTTAACGGTCTCGGGCTCGTACTCGGCCTTGACCTTGACGTAGCCGTTCTGAACCTCGGCCTGCTCACTGGTGTAGAGCATGCTGCCGAGGGCAACGGCGATGTCAGCAGCGCTGGCAACGTCCATAGCAGCAGCGGTACTTCCAACGACGATTTTAACGTTCGGGGTTCCATCGGCGTTAACGAAGAAGTCCTTCGGTATGTTCGGAACGGTCGGCTGAGCGCTGGCAAAGCCCATGGTGGCTCCAACCATTGCGGCACCAATTGCAAGGGCCGCGATCTTCTTCACTTTCATTTTCCCAACACCTCCTTAATCTTGGGCTTACGCCCTGGGATGGTCTAATATGTATTGTCAATGACTTTCTACCCAGTTAGGGTATATATACTTTTCGCTTTCAGACCCTTTCTCCGCTTAAAAGAAGCTCGCTCATTGCCGTAAAAATGAAAGGAAGCTTAATTAAATGCCTATAGGCTTTTCGCCTTTTGCCGATAATATCAAGGGTTCAATTTGAACTCCGTGTTCTTCTTCTCCACGAGTTGCCTCTTCACAGGCCTCGTAACCAGCTCGTTGACGAAGCCACCGAGGTCGGTCAGTGTATTCTGAAGTTCGTTGGCGGTTATGTCTATAATCTCTGGTTCCAGGATCGAGATCGCAACCGGCGCGTACTTGGCCGTAAGCTGGAAGAGCGTCTCGAACGGTGAAAGGAGCTCCGCAGCCAGGAGTCCCTTGAAGTTCTCCCCCTCCATCTGCCCCTGGACAATGAGCTTGTTTATCCTGCACCCCTCGATGCTGAGGGCCTTCCCCATGGTAGTTTTGATGGCCTCTTCGCTCTCCCCGAAAACCTCTATAACGAAGCGATACAGGATGTTTCTGTCCTCCACGATCAGCTCCTCTATCTCCTCCCTGGGGTAGCCCACCTTTGGCTCTGGGATGTCATCGAGCTTTGGATAAACTGCCAGGCCACCAAACTGCTTCATGAGCTTCCCCATGAAGAGTGATACCTCCCCGAGGGTCTTCATAAGGTCCTTGGCCTCCATCTCCAGCTTTCCAGGCTTGAGAACCTCGACCACCGCGGGGGAATACCTGAGGGTCAGGCGAACTATATCCCCAAGTTCTCCAGCCACCTGGGCCTCTATGACCCCGGAATACTTGAGCAGCTCTTCCTCTGGGCTCTCTATGACATCTTCCAGTTTTACGTACTTGATCTTGACGCCCTTCTCCTCTCGGAGGTTCTTCGCGGTCTCCTCCAGGGCCCTTTCTAAAACTTTCTTGTCGTTCCCTATGCCTTCGATGTAAAAAATAACCTCGATTTCGGCCAATTTCACCACCACATCCAGTTATATCGCTTTTTCTTGTACGTACCCACTACGGGGATGGGTTCACCGCAGTATTCACACTTCCCATCCTTGATGTGGTACTCGGTGATTTTGAATCCCCAGCGCACTATTAAAGGTTTGCCGCAGTTGGGGCAGTAGGTGTTCTCCCCCTCGTGTCCGGGCACGTTGCCGACGTAGACGAATTTGAGTCCCTCCTCCCTGGCAACCCGGTAGGCCATTTCGACGGTTTCAACCGGCGTTGGTGGGAGGTGGGTCAGCTTGTAGTGAGGGAAGAAGCGTGAGAAGTGAACCGGTGTGTCGTCTCCGAGGTTCTCGACCACCCATCTGGCGAAGGTTCTAATTTCCTCCTCTCTGTCGTTGAGCGTCGGGATGATTAGGTACGTCAGCTCGACGTGGATTCCGAACTCCTTTTTGGCTATTTCCGCCGTCCTCCTGCTCGGCTCACCGCTCGGAACGCCTGCTATCTTCATGTAAAAGGTGTCATCGAACGCCTTGATGTCTATGTTCGTGGCGTCTATGTACGGTGCCAGCTCCCTGAACGGCTCCTCGTTTATGTAACCGTTGGTTATGAGGAGGTTGTATATACCTGCCTCCCTGGCGAGCTTGGCCGTATCAAGAACGAACTCGTACCATATCACGGGCTCGTTGTACGTGTAGGCTATGCTCTCGCAGTTGTACTTTCTCGCCAGGGCCACTATTCCCTCCGGGGTCGCGTCGTGGAGGTACGGAAAGTTCTCGTCGGCCTGGCTTATCTCCCAGTTCTGGCAGTGCTTACAGTGCATGTTGCAGCCAACGGTGCTTATCGAGAGCGCACAGGAGCCCGGCCAGAAATGGAAGAGAGGTTTTTTCTCTATGGGGTCCGTTCCTATCGCCGAAACCTTACCGTAGTTGAACGTGTAGAGCTTTCCGTTGATGTTCTTTCTCACCCTGCAGGAGCCGCGCTGGCCCTCGTTTATGATGCAGTTGAGGGGGCACAGTCTGCACCTCACCTTTCCGCCATCTAGCGGCTCCCAGTACATAGCCTCGCGCATGCTTCTCACCGGATTGTAGTAGGCTCACTCCCGTTTAAGTTTTTGGTATACTTCGTAGTAATCACGCATCGTCAAGAACTCCGCCCCCTGGCGCCGGTAGTGGTCTATCAACATTCCGAGCAGCTCAACGGCCCTGTCCCCGGTGTTGAACTTGCAGTCCCACCGGATTTTTTCCCTCTGCATGGGGACGAACTCCCAGGGGTGGGCGAAGTAGACGCGGGGCTCCTTCAGGCGGGCATGGACGAGCTTCTGCATCTTCCATGGCAGCCTTATAACGGACGAGGTCGTCGAGGCCGGAACCTCGAGAACATCACCGAAAAACCTCACTCCCTCGCGGTAGCCCTTGTAGGTTGCCTTGGATGAGTCAACGAGGATTCCGTTTTTAGCCAGTATATCATAATAGTAATTAGGGAACTGCAGGTTTGGGGCGCGGAATGAAACTACCTCTCCGAACTCCCTCAGTACCTCAAGGGACTTCACGATGGCCCTCTCGCCCTCGTCCTTGGTGAGCTTATCCAGCCGCTCGTGGTTGTAGTTGTGGCTCCCCAGCTCGTGCCCCTCATCGATGACCCGTTTAACAAGCTCCGGAAAGCGCTTCGCCATCTCCGCCGTGAAGAAGAACGTCGCTCTCACCTTCTTCTCGGCCATCAGGTCCAGTAGCTTCGGAAGCCCCTCCTCCATTCCCCGCGTCGTCGTGAGGTACGGCGGACAGTCGTGCTCGACATCAAACGTTATTGAAACGAGCATCATCCCAGCCTCCTCATCGCCTTGTACAGCAGGTACAGCCTGTCAACGCTCTCCCCCATCTCCATGGTGCAGCGGTACACCCGCATAAGCCGCCGCAGTACAACGTCCCATGAGAATTCTTTCTCGGCCCTTCTTCTGGCCTCAACCCCCATGGCCACCAGTTTTTCCCTGTTCTGGAAGGCTTCAGCGAGGTTCTTTGCCATTCCCTCCTCACTCACCGCGAGAAGTCCAGTGATTCCGTTGAGAACCATGTCCGATAGTCCACTCTCGTTCCGTCCTATCACAGGATTCCCGGTGGCCATGGCCTCAAGCCCCACAACTGGAAAGGCCTCGAGGATACCGGGCATGAGAACCAGGTCGGCCGCCCAGTACAGCGGGAGAAGTCTCCCCCTCTCCATGAAGTCGTACAGCTCGGTTATCTCCCCTATGCCAGTTTCCCTGAGGTTCCTCTCCAGCACCGGGCGCATCGGACCGTTCCCTATCATTACGAGCTTCACCTTGCTTTTCGGAACCTCGCTCCGTTTGAGTGCCTCCCTCATCATCATCGGTATCCTGTGGGCCTGCTTGCGCTCGGTCATCCTTCCGAGGTACAGAACCACTATCTCGTCCCTCACCCCGAGGTCCCTTCTGGCTTTTTCCCTTTCTTCCGGCTCCGGCGGGCGCCATTTTTTGACGTCTATTCCGTTAGGAACCACGAGGACGGGACGACCGTTGAGCTTATTCCCCAGCAGGTTTCTGGTATCCTCGGCGACGGGCGTGCTGACGGCAACGAAGGTGTCTATCCGTTTGAGGTGGTGCCTGATGAATGGGCCGATCAGGAAGTCCAGGGAGGGCCTGCCGTAGAAGGAGTGGTTGGTGGCGACCACCGGAACGTTCCGGATTCCCCTCGATATCTTCGACACAGCAACGGCCAGGGGAGAGTATATGCTGTGAACGTGGGTTATGTCGAATCCAATCTCCTTGTAGAACTCGTTTATCTTCCAGAACTGCGAGAATCCAACGCTGGAGTGATATTTCTTAAAGTAAAGCGTCGCGGGAAACCTGACAACGGGATAAGGAAAGCTGTCGACGTAGGGTTTCATGTACCTGTAGTCGTGGGTCAGGACGTAGGGCTCGTGCCCCATGAGAACGAGGTTGCGAGCCAGTTCATCGATGTGGGACTCTATTCCCCCGATTTTAGGATAGAACCAGTCGCTGGCTATTGCGATCTTAAGGCTTTCCATATCTCGACCCCTCCGGACGTCAGGAGAACCGCTAGCCCCACTAGACTGCTGGCAACGTACGAGACAAAGCGCTCCAGGAGGGTTATTGAAACCGCGAGCGCCATCGGAATTCCGAAGTACGTGAGTGTCCCGACAAGGCCCCCTTCGATTATTCCCACGCCCCCTGGAGTGAATGCGATGAGGCCGAAGAGGAGGTTCGCTATAGAGATTACGGCTATGAAGCTCCATGCTAGATTCAGGCCGAATGCGAGGGCTATGAGCTTCAGTCTGACGACGTCGAGGAGCCAGACTGTGGAGCTGAGCAGCACCGCCACCATGTTGAGGCTGTGCATGCTCCGGAGTGCGGTTATCTTTTTCATCTCGTCATCGGTCACGGGGGTTCTGAAGACGCGGAGTGAGAGCCTCACAAAGGCGTCCCACTTAATCCATATCAGGATCACGCCGGCTATGCCAAGGATTATGAACGGGAGGGGTTCCCCGGATGAGAAGTACATCATGCCAACTAGAAAGAGGGCGAATATCGGAATGGTCTCCAGTATGCGCTCGTAGACTATGCTGACCGCGGAGACTCCCGTGGGGATGTTCGCCTTTTTGGAAACCCACGCCATTCTGAGCAGTTCCCCCCCACTCCTGCTCATTGGGGTGACGTTGTTCATGAAAATCGAGGCGAGTATGGCCTTGACGAGCTCATGGAGGGGTGCGTCCCTACCGACGCCCCTCAGAACGAGCTTCCAGCGGATGCCGTAGAGAACGACGCTCACGTAGTACGTGAGGAAGGCTAGGATGAGATACTTGAGGGAGGCGGTAACGACCACTGAAAAATACTGCTGTGCTGACGTGGCAAGGCTCTCTAGCATAGTCACAACCTACCTTAAGTCGGCCTAGGATTTTAAAACGTTATCGGAACAACACTCTATACGTTCCCTTTGCTTCTCCCTTAAGGTGTTCCCAGCCCAGAACGGGCATCTCCTGCCTTTTTCCATTGATGGTAATGTAAACCCCCGCCCCTTCAAGGACCCTTCCAATGACGGTGCAGTTGACGTTGGCGCCTTCCAGCACTTCTTTTGGAATCGTAAAAACGAGTTCGAACTCCTCCCCGCTCGCGAGGGCAATTTCAATCGGATCCAACCCAAGGACCCCGGCCACTGCCCTCACCTCATCCCGAATCGGCAGCTTCTGGGCCTCGACCTCTATCCTCACCCCGCTCATCTTGGCCAGGAGGTGCAGTTCCTTACTCAGACCGTCGCTTATGTCAATCGCCGCGTTTGCAAGCCCGCTCAGTTCGATCCCCTCGGGAACCCTCGCCCTCGGTTCGAGGAGCTTCTCATAGAGGCGTTTCCTTATCTTTTCCGGCACGTCGAGGCCGCGCCTCCACACGAGAAACCCCGCCAGGGCCCTGCCGATGTCGCCGGTCACGCAGACCAGGTCGCCCGGCTTCGCCCCGCTCCTGGTGAGGAGTCTTCTCGTCCTTCCAAGGGCGATTCCGTCTATTATCAAATCGTCCGCCTCGTTCGTATCGGCGCTGAGAACGGGGACTTCATAGAACTCGATGGCCTTTCCTATCCCCTCCGCAACGCCCTCGAGATAGTCCATCTCAATATCCTTCGGAACGCCCAGTGAGAAGAGAAACCCCACCGGTCTCGCTCCCATAGCCGCGATGTCGCTCACGTTCATGGTGACGGCCTTAAATCCAACCTGCTCGGGCGTCATTATATCCGGCACGTCCGTTTTTCTCACGAGCATGTCGTTGGTGGCGACCAACCATTCGTCACCGATTCGGATCGCGCCTGCATCGTCCCCCAGCGGCAGGTCGCCCTGGAGCTTGAGGTGCCTTTTGAAGAGCTCGATTATCTCCCTCTCCACCCCCTATCCCTCACTCCCAGTTGGGTCATGGGATTTAAAGCCTTCGCCAAGCTTTTATGTTCTTCAGTCAATCCAAGTTAGTGGTGGAGATGAGGGAGCTGAGGTACAATCCCCTGACCGGTCAGTGGGTCATGGTCTCGGCGGCGAGGAGGAAACGCCCCTGGAGGCCGAGGGACTTCTGCCCCTTCTGCCCCGGGAACGAGGAAACCGGTTACGGCTGGAAGGTTCTTCTGCTTCCGAACAGGTTTCCCATGCTGTCCTTCGATGCCCCCAGGCCCGAGCGAGATGGGTTCTACAGGAAGGCAAGGGCGCTCGGCCAGTGTAGTGTTATCGTCGAAACCCCTGAGCACGACCTCAGAGACCTCGACGAGCTGTCCCTCGACGCTATGACCCGAGTTGTTGAATTATGGAAAAACATAACCGCAGAACTGAAGAAAAATCCCCGCGTTGCCTACGTCTCAATCTTCCGAAACAAGGGCGAGGAGATAGGTGTTAGCCTGACCCATCCCCACGGCCAGCTCTACGCGACACCTTTTATACCCCTCAAGGTTCGCCTCAAAATCGAGAACTCGAGGGGATACTTCAAACGCACCGGCGAGTGCCTCTTCTGCAGGATTCTGCGCGAGGAGCTGGAAAGTGAGAGGGCGATATACGAGAACGAAAGCTTTGCCATCTTCATGCCCTTCTTCGCGAACTGGCCATTTGAAGTTCACGTCTATCCGAAGAGGCACGTTCAGTGGCTCACCCAGCTGACGGAGGAAGAGCTCGCAGACCTGGCCGACACGCTCAGGACTGCGACCGGAACCCTCAACGCCGTCCTGGAAAGGGACATGCCCTACACCATGATGCTCTACCAGGCGCCGTTCAAGGGAACCTACGGCTTCTACCACCTCCACATCGAGTTCTACCCAATCCTGAGGGAGAAAGGCAGAATCAAGTACGCCGCGGGGATAGAAATGGGAACCTGGGACTTTACCTATGATGGAATTCCCGAGGAGAATGCAGAGAAGCTGAAGGGTGCCTGTAGAAAGGTGATAAAAAGAATTGGTGCGAAGGGAAGGTGCTTCACTTAGCCCCGCGGCTTCCCCCGAGGAACTTCATGAGGCTCGTCTGCTTCGGCCGGTATTCCTCCTTTGGAACTTCGACCTCAAGGGCTTCGAGGTCTTCTATTCTGGCCGTTCTTATCTCCTCTGGCAGTCGTATCTCGCCGTATTTTCCTCCGCCTCCAGGGATTACTATCAGCTTGCCCTCCCTGTAGGCCCAGATGGCCTTCGCAACCTCCTCGTGAACCTCCGCCAGACCCCCCAGCGGGACATCGACGAGAACCCTTATCTCGCTTCCAAACTCCTTCAAAAAGCGCTCCCAGATTACGCGAACTGCCTTCGTCTCAACTCCTTTCCCTACCACCATCGCGATTATCTCCGCCAGAGGGGCTAAGCGTAAATAGGGCGGTCTGTCCTTCGGTCTCTCCTCCGTGTCGGCCAGCTCGAGGATTCTATCGTGAACGCCCTTCTTTATCCTGCCGCCGCACTTCGGGCACTTCCACTTGAACGCCCGCGCCTCTTCCGGCGAATACTTTGCATAACAGCGAGAGCATGCTGTGAGGTGGTACTTGCCCAGTCTGGGGTCAAGGCCGGCGTTGAGAACGATTTTTCTACCTCCCCTCTTGAGAATGGCCTTCCGTATCTCCTCGAATGTCGCTTCCTTCACTTCGAAGCGGTTGAACTCCCTCCCAAGGCGATGGGGCATCGGGGAATGGGCGTCGCTGTTGCTGAGGTAGGTCAGCGAGTGGTGGGCCTTTATCCTGTCGGCCATCTCCGAATCCGCCGAGAGGCCGAGCTCAAGGAACTGGACCTTTGCCCCTTGGTATGCCTCCCTGAGGCTGTCGTACTCCTTGTAGAGAGCCGTCCAGGGTGTGAAGGCATGCGCCGGTCCTATCAAGACGCCGAGCTCGTTGGCGATGTCTGCTATCTCCGACGCTGGGAGGTTAACCCTCGGCCTTCCCTCGGTGTCTATGTCCCCCGAGTACTTCCTCAACTCCTCCCTCATCTCCCGGACGGTGGAGATGCTCGGGAAGATCAGGACGTGGTGAACGCGCCGATTGTCTTCCACCTCGGCCGTGAGGAGGAAGCGGATTCCGTTTCTCTCGTAGGTCCCCTCGTCCACCTTCTCGGTGTACCTAAGCAGCTCCTCCTCCCACTTCGGGTTGAGTATATCGCCAGTTCCGACTATCCCGAGCCCCTTGAATCTCGCGTTCTCGGCGAGGTTGGGGATGGTCATGGCTTTCGAGACCGCCTTTGAGTAGCGCGAGTGTATGTGGAGGTCGGCATCAACCTGCATGGGATCACCTCATTCGATGTACATTCCCTCCAAACCGCGGTAGTAGGCGCGGTATATGTCCCTTTTGGTCACGACTCCGATGAGCCTCCTGCTCTCGGGGCTTTCAACCACCGGAAGGAGGTTCTGGTCGTAGGCCATGAGTTTCTCGAAGGCATCCTCGGCCGTCTCCGTTGGGTACGTTACCCCGTAGGGCCGGCGGATGAATCGCTTCACAGGCATCCGCTTAACGCTCGGGGATTTTTTCAGGATATCCTTTATGCCGATTATGCCCACTACCTCCATTTTCTCATTGACCACGGGGAAGCAGTCATGGCCGGTTTCGCCTATCAGGTGCTCCACGTCAAAGAGCGTCTGGTTCTCGGTGACGTAGACAGGCTCGCGGGTCATTATCTCGCCGACGGAGATGGTCTCGAGGATGACGGGCTTTCCGGTTTTCACGTGGTAGCCCTTTCTGATGAGCTTGAGGGTGTAGATGGACTCCCCCTTGAGGAAGAACCGGGCCGTTAGAAAGCCTATGGTGGCAGAGGTCATCACCGGGGGGAGAACGGCGTAGCTCCTGGTGAGTTCCGTTACCATGAGTATTTGGGTGAGCGGGGCCTGCGTCATGCCGCTGAAGAAGGCCGCCATTCCAGCCAGGGCGTAGACGGCGGGGTTCACACCCAGCCCCGGCAGGAGGAGCTTTACAATCTGTCCAAAGGCCGCGCCGAACATGGTTCCTATGTAGAGGCTCGGGGCGAAGACGCCGCCGCTCTGGCCGGAACCGAGCGTCAGGGCCGTGGCGAGCATCTTGACGAGTCCGAGGGTCACGAGCAGTCCAATCGCCAGCTCACCGTAGAACGCCATCCTCATGCCCTCGTAGCCTATCCCGAATATACCGTAGATGGGAAATAGCATTCCAAGAACGCCGACTCCGAAGCCGCCTATCGCGGGCTTCAGGGTTTCAGGTATCTTCGACTCGGAGAAGCCGTCAACCATGCGGTAGAGGAACCGCGCGTAGAACGCCGCCAGGAGGCCGAGGCCCAGGCCAAGGAGAAAGAAGAGGGGGAGCTCTGGTAGCGTATGCCCGATGTTTCCGGGGATGTCTATCTCCACCGCCCTGTTGAGGACGGCGAGCGTCAGGGCGTTGCCGGTGACGGCGGCTATGAATATGGGCACGAGGTTTATCGAGAAAGCCCCCATGTAGACGACCTCCAGGGCAAACATCGCCCCCGCGAGTGGTGTGTTGAAGGTGCCGGCTATGCCTGCTGCCAGGCCACAGGTGACCAAGAGCTTCTTCATCTCCCTCGACAGGTTGAACCAGCGCGCCAGAATGGAGGTCAGGGAAGCCCCGATGAATCCTATCGGCCCCTCACGTCCCACGCTGCCGCCGGAGCCTATGGTTATCGCGGTGGCTATCGTCTTCAAAACCGCGAACCTCCCAGGTATGTTACCGCCCTTAAATATAACCGCCTCTATAACCTCGGGGATGCCGTTCCCCTTAATCTCGGGGCACTCTATGACGAAGAGCGTGACCACCAGCGCACCGAGCGTTGGTAGGAGTATGTAGCCGAGGTTGACGCCGCCCACCTCGTAGGAAACGTTCGGAAGGAGCCATCCGAAGAAGAAGCCGTGGACTATGCCTATGGCCAGCCTGAAGACTATCGCCCCCAAACCGCCAACTAGGCCTGCCAGGATTGAAAAAGCGATGACAATTCCCCACTTTTTGAGGTACTGCCGTTTCGACACCATCAAGGGAGGTTTGGTGTCACCAATAAAAAGCTTAAGCTTTTATAGTCCTCCGCGAGAAGGGGTTCTGGTGAGACCATGAAGGTTGAAGGATTCGTTGCTTCCCTCAGGAACGCCGAGACAATCGGCGAGTTGTTCAAGATACTCGCGGAGAAAGGCGCCCCGGTCGCCGAGCTCGACGGGAAGAGGTTTCTCATCGTCGTTGAGGGTGACTTCGAGGGCAGGAAGTTCTGGACCGAAATAAACGGCGAGAAGGCCAACCAGGCCCTCGGCGATGCGATGCTCAACTCCTCAAGCTTCCCCTTCAAGTGCCGGCGCCCCTACACGGGCGGAAACGTCATCTTCGTGGACTTCGACGACATCGAGGTCGAGGAGTTCCTCGTTGCATACCGCGACCCCGAGTACGGCATCTTCTACCGCGTCAAGAACGGAGAGGTAGAGGAGATTACAAAGGAAGAATACGAGAAACTGCTCCCAGAGATGCCCGAGTTCAAGATAAAGTCCATGAGCGAGGAGCAGATGGACATGATGGGCGCCTTCTTCGGCTGAGATAGAAAAGGAAAAAGTGTTTATTAAGCTCTCTTTAGTTCTTTTATCCTCTTCTTCGTGCTCTCTATCCTCTCGACCTTTGCGCTGGCCTTCTGCGCCCTCGTTGTCTCTATCTCCTCCCTGAACGCCCACTTGAGGAGCGGCGGGGTTATCAGCACGGAGACCGTTATGAATATCAGGGTCGCCGCTATGAACTCAGGGGCATGCTCCGGGCTTATCGCACCGCCGTGGATTGCCACCATAAGGTCAACGAGCGCAACTTCAGTCCTCGGAACCGAACCGATGCCCATCTGGAGCGACATCCAGAGGTTCTTCTTTGTGAAAAGGAAGGCCCTTCCGCGTCCCCAGGCGGTTATCCACGCTCCGAATCCCCTTCCAAGGACCTTTCCGAAGACGGCAACGGCGGTGAGAACCGCGGCCAGGATCAGGGCGTTGGCGTTCTCGAAGACCGTGAGGTTTAGCATCGCTCCCGTGTGGACGAAGAAGAACGGTATAAGCAGGCCGTAACCGATGGCCTTCACGTCCTCCATGAGGCGCTTTCCTTCGGGGAGCTTCGAGAGGACGAGACCCATCATGAACGCACCCTCGATGGCCGCGGCGAACCAGCCCTCAGCCAAAGCCGCGAAGAGGAACATCATTCCAAGAACCACTCCGAGGATTCCCTTCTCAACGTGAAGCCTCTCGGCGAACTTTATGTAATAATCGACTAGGAACCACCAGATGACACCGGTGAGAATGAAGAACGCCACGATTTTAACCGAGAGCTCAAGAAGGCCACCGCTTCCGACGGCGAAGATGACGAGGGCTATTCCAAGAAAGTCGTCCATAACGCTCGCGCTCAGGGAGGCAGCACCAACCTCGCTTTTGAGAACCCCCAAATCCATCATGACCCTGACGGTCAGGCCGATGCTGGTGGCGGTGAGGAGAACGCCACCCGCGAAGGCCTCCCTGCTAGGATATCCCATCTCCATGAGGGCGAACCAGCCGACCACGAGGGGGACGAAGACACCGAGAACCGTCGAGACGGTGGCCGTGAGGCCCGTCTTCTTGAGCTGTTCAAGGTCTGCATCGAGGGCACCGAGAAACAGGAGGAATATTATACCCAGCTTGGCGAGGAAGTTGGCCACCACGGTCATGTCGGTGGTGAAGGCCTCGCCGCTGACTATCGGGAGGTACTGGGGCCCGACTATGCCGAAGTAAACAAGGTTTCCGAGTATCATTCCCATCAGCAGCTCTCCGAGGACTCCAGGGAGCTCGTAGCGCTCGATGATGCTGTCCCCTATCTTCGCGAGGATTAGCGAGAGTCCAAGGGCGAAGAGAAGCCACGTCACGCTCTCCATTGGGCACCACCCACCCGCAGCAGTCTGAGTAGCTCGTCTATCAGTATGCGGAGGCTCACCTCACCCACCAGCTTACCATCCTTTACGACCGCCAGCACCTGAATCCTGTACTTGCGCATCTTCATCAGTGCGTCGAGAACCGTTGCGTCTTCCTCCACCGTCAGCACGTGCCTCTCGGCCACGTCCTCCGCCTTTGTGGCGCCACCGAGCATCGAGCGCATGGTTTTGCTCGTCATTCCCAGCTTGAACTTGTGGGCCTCCGGCGGCAGAAGGACGTCTATGACGTCTATGTACCTGATGACCCCCACTAACTTCATGTTCTCCCTGCTGTCAACCACCCAAACGTGGTGTCTGGTTCTGAGTATCTTAAGGACGCTGAGGAGGTCGGAATCGGCCGTTACCACGGGCATCGTTTCCAATCTGGGTATTATATCGCCCAGTTTAAGTGAGTGGAATCTCTCGAGGGCGGACTCGACTTCCACGGTCATCACCAATTCTGATTGATGAAAAAAGTTCTATTTAAGACTTTGTGGGTTGAACGCGACACCGGCGAAACGTTTAGAACATTGTACCAATAAGGATAACAAAAGAAGTCCTCGGCATGCTTATTAACCTTGAGGGCAAAATTAATCGGAGGAATAGCGATGTCTGTAACGGGCGCATCGAACGTCCTGGTTCCAACTGTTGACCTGATGGTCTACGTGTTCTTCGTAGTTCTAGCCGTGGGACTTGTCTCCCTCCTCGTGAGCAAGAAGTTTAACGTATCCTACATTCCCCTCTTCATGTTCCTCGGCATACTGGTCGGTCCCGTCCTTGGCCTCCTGAACAGGAGCCTCGCCAACGAGCTCTTCAACTACGTCCGTGTCTTCGGCCTGGTGATGATACTCTTCACCGAGGGGCACACCCTCAGCTGGAAGATGCTGAAGAGAAACTCAAAGACGATACTGACCCTTGACACCATCGGACTCCTCATCACAGCGTTCATCATCGGTGGGATCTTCTCGTGGCTCTTTCACGTGCCTTTCATCGTCGGGTTCCTTTTCGGGGCGATCGTAGCCGCCACTGACCCGGCGACCCTCATTCCCCTCTTCAGGCAGTACCGTGTCCGCGAGGACATCGAGACGGTCATCGTCACCGAGTCGATATTCAACGATCCGATGGGCATAGTCCTCGCCTCCGTGGCCGTCGCGATGCTAGTTCCCGAGGCGTCCAGTGCGAGGTTCCTTGAGACCATAGCCGGTTACATCGGTCTTTACCCAGCGGCCGTCGTTTTCTTCCTGTACCAGATGGGTGCCTCGATACTGATTGGGATAGCCTTGGGCGTCGTCGGATACGGCATCCTGAAACGGGCCGAGGTGGAGGACTTTCCGGAGATAGTGATATTCTCCCTCGTGATGGCGTTCGGGGGCTTTCTCCTGGGAGAGCTGGTTCAGGCCTCCGGATATCTGGTGGTGACGGTTACGGGTATAGTTCTGGGCAACCACAAGGTTTTCTTCAAGGATGACATTCCCGTGGTCAAGAGGGTCATGAGGGCGGTTGAGAGGGAGGTCCACTTCAACGAGAGCCTCTCGGCAATATTCACGATATTCATCTTCACCCTCCTGGGGGCGAGCCTGAACCCGGAGATAATAAAGGGCCACATCGTGCAGGGTGTAATCATAGCGTTCGTCCTGATGCTGGTGGCCAGGCCACTGGCTTCACTCCCGATACTGAAGTGGCGCCCCTTCAAGGAGTACCTCTTCATATCGCTTGAGGGCCCGAGGGGGGTAGTTCCTGCGGCCCTTGCCAGCCTTCCGCTGACCCTCGGCATCACCTACAACAACCCGGACCTGATTCAGTGGGGAGAGATAATCCTCAGCGTCACCATAATCACAGTTCTCGTCACGGTCCTCGTGGAGACCCTCTGGGTCCCGATACTCAGGAGGAAACTTCTCGAGGTGAGGAGCATCGAGAGGGAGATGAAGAAGGCGGGTTACAGACCCCCCTCTTGAGTTTCCCTTCAACCCTTATCACCAAGATGGTTTTTGTTTCGGCTCGTTTTAGTTCGGATATTGCCCATTTTTGGCCGACAAGTATATAAAGCCCGACGGATTATGGAATCACGTGGAGGGAGCTTAGGTGGTTTGAATGCGGACGTGGGAGAAAGGAGTGATAATGGGCGCCAGGACCATCGTTTTTCTGGGCCTCATCAGCGCTTTGATGTACGGAAAGTTTGATCAAATCTACGCCACCGCTGCAGGCTTTGTATCACTCTTCGTCCCCAGCTTCGTCCGATGGATTTATCCCAAGCCAAGCCGAAGAATCTGGCCGTGGGTAAGTCCGTTCTACAACGACAGCGTCTATGCCCTCTTTGCAATATTCATGGCGGCCCATATAACGTTTCTCAACGTCCCCTTCATCCACCTCGACCTGTACAACCAGTTCTGGAAGGGTGCGGATATACCGAGCCACTACCTGGGCGGGCTCGTGACGTGGGTCATATTCAACGAGGTCGTTCTGGAGTCGTCGAGAACCTACAACCTCCACTGGAGTCCCTTGAAAATAATCTCCATAAGCTTCTTTGCCCTCGTCCTCGTTGGAGTCGCCTGGGAGTTCTTCGAGGTTGTTCTTCAGCCGAACATGCCCTGGCTCTACGAGAGCATGAGGAACAAGATCCAGGACGTCGTTATGGAGCTGCTCGGTTTCGGGACGGGAATAGCAATGGTCCTCAAGTGGGAGTACCCGTACTCCATGAAGAAGCCCCTAGAAAACGCCCCCGTGCGGTTCGGGGCCACGTCCGTTGACATACTCCCCCAGCCGGACCACTTGAAAGAATGAAATGTTCATGGTTTCTCTTTTCCCATCGCCCCTATGAAATGGAACAGCAGCTTTGCCGCCGTTAGAGCCGTTACGTCGCCAAGACTGCTCCCTGCGACCTCCATTATGTCAAAGCCGGCTATTCTCTTGTTCTCCACGAGCCACTCCATGGCTTCGACGACCTCCCAGAACCTCAAACCACCGGCTTCAGGGGTCCCCGTTGACGGAACCAGTGAGAGGTCAAACGCGTCTATGTCAACCGAGAGGTAGACCGGCTCAGGGAGGGGTTTCACCAGCTCGACGAAGGCATCGAAGTCGTAGTCCCTCGCGTGCACCCACGCTATACCTTCCCTCTCCGCGTACTCGACCTCCTCCCTCGTGCCGCTCCTTATCCCGAACATGGCTTCCCTGACTCCCAGCTCACCTATCCTCCTCGCCACGCAGGCGTGGTTGTATGGGTTGTCCTCGTAACTCTCGCGCAGGTCGAGGTGGGCATCGAAGACGACGTAGCTGGCAGGCTTGAGCGCCTCAACGGCTCCGAGGGTCTGGGAGTGCTCGCCGCCGAGGAGTATCGGGATAACGTTGGGATTGGCGTGCTTGAGCTCCTCAACGGTCTCTCTAACCCGGTCAGCGGTCTTCCTGGGGTCGCCGGCGACAACAGCGACGTCCCCAATGTCCGCTATGGGAAGTTCCGCTATGTCAACGTCGTAGTCAATGATGTAGCTCTCGAGGTTGAGCGTCGCGTGCCTGATGAGCGTCGGGCCGAACCTCGCGCCGGGCTTGAAGCTGGTCGTTCCATCGAAGGGGACACCCATGATTGCAAACCTTGCCTCCTCCGGTTCAACGAGGGGAAACTCCAGCTTGAGTGTCTCGTAGGTGTACAGGAAGTCCATAGTCGCACCTCCGGTGAGAATTGGTTGGAGTGCTTCCTTAAAAGGTTGCGGGAAATAGAAGAGCGGAAGGGCTCACTCGCCCTTGAGCTTCATTATCTTGATCCTTCCGAGGGTCTCCCAGTACTCGACGTTGATGCCCTCCTTGAGCTGGTCCTTGATCTCGTCGGCGACGCCGCCCTCGATCGGAACGTCGTAGAGCTCGTAGGTCTCCATGTCCATGATCTGGACGGTGTCCGGGGTCATGGCGATGATCTGGGCGGTTCTCTTGTCAATGATCGGAACGTCAACCTCCGCGCTGGTGGGCTTGACGATGCTCCTGACCTTGCCGTCGAAGATTCCAACGGCCTCGATCCTGGCCTTGGCGGAGCCGTGCTTGCCAGGCGAGGAAACGGTTATGTTGCCGATCCTGCAGGGCTCACCGTCGATAAGGATGTACCTTCCCGGCTTGAGCTTGCTAACCTGAACCTTGGTCTTGTCTCCCATTTTTCAGACCTCCCATAAGCGTTCTAAAACCGATTGGGAAGGGTCTTTAAAAAATTTTTGAAAATGGAAAAGTTCAGCGGCGGGTCTTCATCAGCATGCTGTTCATGAGCACCGGCACGAAGAGGACGAGACCGAGCAGTGCCCCAATCTTGATCGATGTTCCTGGGGCCCTGAGGGTGAAGTAGAGGCTCACGATGCCGGCCAGGAGGAGCAATGCGATTATGCCCCCAACGATCCCTTTGTTGTGTGCAAGCTCGCCTGAGAGGAGCGGGTAGGCCTCCACCGCCGCTATGAGGGCACCGACGCTGAAGGGCACGACGACGAACATGGTTCTGATGTCGCTTACGACCATCGTTGCGGAGAGCACGAGGCCGAGGAAGGCCACCAGCGTCAGGCTCTTGCTCCTCCCGAGCTGCATGACCTCGGAGAGTATCTGGCTGCCCATCTCGATGAGGACTATGATGGTGGTCAGCCCGGCGAAGTAGAGCGACAGCATGAGCAGGTATACCAACCTGTCGGCGTTGGCGATGTTACCCCTGAGTACGTAGGGAATCGAGTAGAACACTTCAATCGAGTCCATCGGGCTCTTCTCGCTGTTGGTGGCGTACTCCTTGAGGTTCTGGAAGCCGAGGTAGAGCTTCATGGACTCCTCCGCGGGGATGTTGGGGTTGTGGAACGCCTTTCCGAATCCCTGATATGCCGCGCCGAGGGAGTAGGCGACGGTGAAAGCTGCCGCGAAGCTGAGTATTATCTGGAGGACGAAAACCGCCGCGAGGACCTTCCTGAGGTCAAGCTCCTCCGGGGTGAAGCTTCCGACCACGTAGTAAACGCCCGCACCGAGTCCAAAGGAAACGAGGACCGATATGAGCATGTAGAGGATTCCCTTGATGGAAAGCGGCTGGTCGAAGGACGTTATCGCCGAGACTGCGTTGTTCATGTAGTGGGCGGCCTGCGGCGCGGTGACGGCACTGAGGGCCTGGTTCCTGACTATGATGGCCGAGAGGATTGCGAAGAGCACGAAGAGCACTGACAGCACCGAGATGACCTCGAGGGTCTTGCCTTTGGCGAGCAGGAGAAGGATCACGGAGAGGAGTATCGTTCCAAGGGCGATGGCCGGGACGTACTTGGGTCCGATGCCAAAGATGTATATGAGGCTGTACGAGGAGTAGTAGGTCGTTATTCCGAGGATCACGAGCAGGAACATGATGAGCACGAATATCAGCGCCGGGGTGCGTGATATCTTGAAGAACAGCTCGTATATAAGGTATCTGGTGCGTTTTGTGCTCTCCGCCTCGCTGTATATCAGGAACAGCGCTACGAGCATCGGTATCAGCGATATCAGGAATCCCTTCAGCCCGAAGTTTATGTAGTACTTGGGCAGAACCAGGAAGTTCCAGATTCCAAGGATGTACCCGGTTATCAAAAACGCCATCAGGAAGCTTATTTTTCTCATCGATTCACACCCCCGTGGAGATGTTTCTAGCCCGTTATTCCAGGAAGCTTACGGGGAATTAAACAGGAGGTAATATAAAAACGTTATGCCCCCGCGGGCGTTTTCAGAGAATCCAGTGCTCAAAGCTGATGATTACCTCGTTCACAACTGTCCATGCCATCAGCGGAGCTTTGTAGAGACTTATTTTCTTTCCCGGGGGTTCTGCTCTGAAATCGCCGTGTGGGAACCCACCGACGATTACCGTGGGCTCGCGGAGCTCCGAAAGGATTTTTCCGAATTCCGACGGTTTTGTCGGCTCTCCCTTCTCGTGCATCACGAAAACTCCGTCGGGGTTCAGCTCCTCCACAAGCTCTTCAAGGGATTTCTCCTCAATGCGGAGCAGTTCTAGGTCCCTCGGAACCGCGCGGTTCTTGAAGAGGCTCTCCATCAGTCCAACGAAGCGGTTGTAGTTCCTCGGAATCCTCGTCTCCGGTTTGATGTAAATCACTTCGTCGTTCCTGGTGTGGACGTAGACCCTCAGCAGGCCTTCCTTGTTGGCAATGCTCTCGAGGGCGTTGAGGAGGCAGACGTGGACTATGTCCGGCCGGCCGCGCCTCTCGCCGTCCGGGAGCTTTTTGATGGCCGCGTGGTGGTATGTGCCGTCCACCAGTATCTCGTCGGGCCTCTTTCCCCTCCTCCTAGCGTGGTTTACAACGGCAGGATGGTCTAGTATGGCCTTCGGGACGAGCTCAAGCTCCGCCTCAGCTATCACCAGGTGGAGCATTCTCCCACCTCTCGAGCCTTATGCCCCGTTCGGCAATCTCACCCGCGATTCTCTCGAAGGTGTCTATGCGCATCCCAAGTATCTCCGGCGGGATAACTCCGAAGATGCAACCCTTCTCGGCCACGAGCCTCGCTATTATGGCCGCGGTGAATCCCGTGACGCGGGCCATCGAGGTGAAGCCCTCTTTCTCCTCGTCGTACAGGAGGTAGCCTATCTCCTTTTCCTCGCCGTCCAGAGTTCCCCTTCCGACCACCTGCATTATCGAGAAGTCCGGGCTCTCGTAGGTCATGAGCGGGGCTATGACCTCGAGCGTCTTGTCAACGTGCTCCGGCCTGAAGAAGCCGAGCTCCCTCAAAACCCTCATCTTCTTCAGGTGCCCCGGCCAGCGGAGCGTCCACTCCTCAAGCCTCTCCGCCCTAACGCTCTCCAGGAGGCTCCTCAGGCCATCGCTCACGAAGGCCTCGAACTCGAAGTCGCCCACGGTTACCCCCTCAATCCTCTCGAAGGGGTCAACCGCCTTAACCTCGCCGCCCCTTATCACGCGCGCCGGCCTCGTGTACTCCTCAATTAAATCCTTAGGGGACCATGTAATTCTGTAATAGAGTGGTGGCCTGGGCTCCTTCGGGAGGCCGCCGACGTAGATGTAGCCCTCTCTCAGCTCGTCCATCTCCTGCCATATCCTGCCCATCAGGATGTGGCTCAGCCCGGGGGCAAAGCCGGCGTCGAATATAACCGTCACCTGCGCCTTCTCTGCTTCATCGCGAAGCTCCAGCGGGTTCTCTGGCATGAACGAGACGTCGACCATGTCAACGCCCGCTTTTATCGCGGCCCTAACTGCCTGATATCCGAACCTCCCTGGCAGGGCACCCACCACAAGCTCAAAGCCCTTCATGGCCTCAACGAGGGAATCGAAGCTGGACGCATCAACTTTCAGGGGCGTGGCGAATTCAGAGACGGCTTTCAGCCTCTCATCGCTGACGTCCCCCACGTGAACGTCAAACTCATCCCTCAAATCCCAGGCTATCGCCCTTCCAACGTTTCCGGCACCGAGAACGAGAACCTTCATATCAACACCCCATGGGAGTTGTGGCAAGGTATATATAAGCCCTGCTCCTAGTCTCTCCAATGCCATTCAAGCTGCCTATCTTCCGGAAAAGGGTCCTTGAAGTGCTTGCCTCCTCCCATGAGACGAAGGTCATGCACGTAAGCGATACTCCCGAGAGCGTCTACCGCTTCATCGGTGAGCTCATAGAAAAAACCGATCCGGATTATGTCATCCACACCGGCGACTTGGCCGACAACGTAAAGCTAGAGAGACGGCCCGAGCTCAGGCCCCGCTACCAGGGTGCAATAAGGAAGCTCGCCCACGTTCTCAAGGGCTACGGGGTGAAACTCTACGTCGTTCCGGGAAACGAGGACGACCCGGAGCTGGTCAGGGAGTTCTTCGGTGATGCCGTCGTTGAGCCCGGGACCGTCATCGAGATAGAGGGTGCGAGGTTTGCCCTGGGCCATACGTGGAGGGACGTGGCTAACCTGGACGCCGATTTTAGGCTGTACGGCCACAACTTCAAGCTCATCGAGAGAGGTCTAAACGGCGTTCTCGGCGTCAACTTCGTTCTTCTGCCGAGCAGGCAGACCTATCGCGTTAAATACCCCGGCGGAACGGATTTTGATAGGGGTTACAAGATGTGGAGGGGAATATGATGAAGGTTCTCCGATTTGGTCCGTCTATAATTTTTCTCAGAGCCAAGGATGGGGAGTTTGTGAAAAAGGCCGTTTCTGAGGCATTTGGTGTCAAAGAACTGCCGACAGATGAGGCGATCAAACTCAGCAACGAGTTTGAAACCGTCGTCTTCGTAACGGAGGAATGGAAGAAGGAGACCATCCCGCCGGAGACGGCTTTCCTGATAGGGGCCCACGCCCCAGTCGTTCTCAGCGAGGTCGTCAACCGAAACCTCCCCGTGGAGAAGGTGCACGTTGAGAGCACCCTAATCCTCCTGAGGATACCCACCAACGTTGAGGACGGGCTCAAGCTGCTGGCCGAGAAGTACGGCGGCGAAATCATGGACATCAGAACGGCCTTCGACGAGGGTGAAGCCGGGGACACGATAATCGGCGTAACGACGAAGAAGCTCAGCGCCCCCATCGGGCCGGATGAAATCTCGGGGGCGGTTCTGATACGCAGGGACTTCCTGAGCGTCTACCATGAATTAACGATTGACGTTCCGGTGCTCCTCCTCCGGCTGATGCCCGAATGGAAGGAGATAACCATTAAAATCTACGACACCGACAAGCGCTACGATGAGAACATAGAGCGGCTGATGATGGTCATAGAGGACCTCGACCTTGGCTTTGTCGTCGGGGAGGGATGGGACTGGGACTATCCGAGGCCCTTCATGCGCGTTCCGGTGTACAAGCTCAAGCTGCTGACGTGGGAGGACCCGGTGCGCGTTAAGTTCCTGCTGAAGGGCATCGAGTACGTTGGATACAAGCGTCTCTGCGATATAGACGTTTTCCTAGAGGGCAAGAAGATTCACTGGACGTCCCTCGGGAAGTACGACTCGAAGTTCGAGCTTGCCAAGGCCGCCCGTGAGGAGCTGGAGAGGAACCTCAGCGAGGACGTCTTGGAGAGGCTTAAAAAAATAGAGGAAGTCCTGGTTGCAGAATCCAAGGATTAGAGCTTTTTAATCTTCGCAACGAAGAAGCCGCTCGTCCCGTGCCTGTCGGGGTAGAAGCGCCTCGCCCTTCTTATCTCTTCGCTAAGTTCAATTCCGAAGGGACTCGTTAAAGCTGGCTCGCCGTAGCGGAGCGGGAGCAGTTCAACGTCGAAGTTATCAAGAACCCACTGGATAACGAACTCGTTCTCCTCCGGCTCGAGCGAGCAGGTCGAGTAGACGAGTATCCCGCCGGGCTTGAGGTTCTCAAGGGCGACCTTAATCATCTGCATCTGCAGCCCCTGGCAGAACTTCACATCCTCCATCGTCCTGTTGCCCTTCCGCTCGGGATTCTTGTGTATGGTGCCTGAGCCGGTGCAGGGGGCATCCAGGAGGATTTTATCGAACTCGACGCCGAGCTCGGCCATGTGGAGCGAGGACTTGTGGATGAGGACCGTATTCGTAACGCCGAGGCGGGAAAGGTTCAGACGAGTTTCCTTTAAGCGTTCTTCACCGACGTCGAAGGCGTAGATTATCCCCTCGTTCCCCATCAGCTGGGCGAGGTAGGAAGTTTTGCCCCCAGGTGCCGCCGCCATGTCGGCAACGGTTTCACCGGGCTTCGGTTCGAGTGCCACCGGCGGATACATCGAGCTGGCCTCCTGGATGTAGAGGAGGCCACCAAGGTATTCCGGTGTGGAGGTTATCGAGAAGGGCTCGCGAGTTAGGCAGAAGCCCTCTCTCGCCCAGGGGACGCGTTTGAATTGAAAGCCCTTCTTGTTGAGGAGTTTGGTAAGTCTGGGAACCTCTATCCTGAGCGTGTTCACACGGAAGCATCTCGGCAGGGGTTTTTCCATGGCCTCGGCTATAGCTAATGCCCTCTCGCCCCAGAGGGCATAATACCTCTCCGCGAATGTCTTGGAGTAGCCGAGGGAAAACAACCTCTCGAGCATGGAGGGAGATATGAAAAGAGGTTTAAAAGGTTCTTCGTCCCGAGAATTAAAGGGTTAAGAAAAAGGCATTCAAACCTTTATCCCGCCCATGACGAGGGCCATCACTGCCTTCTGGGCGTGGAGCCTGTTCTCGGCCTCGTCGAAGACGACGCTGTTCGGGGAGTCAACGACGTCGTCGGTGACCTCCTCGCCGCGGTGGGCCGGGAGGCAGTGCATGAAGATGTAGTCCGGCTTGGCGTGCTTGACGAGGTCCTTGTTGACCTGGAACGGCTGGAATATCTTCCTCCTCTCCTCGGCCTCGGCCTCCTGGCCCATGCTGGCCCAGACGTCGGTGTAGATGACGTCGGCGTCCTTGACGGCCTTGACCGGGTCGTGAAGGAGCTCGAATGAACCGCCGCTCTCGGCCGCGTTCTGCTCCGCCCACTTGATGACCTTCTCGTCCGGCTCGTAGCCCTCCGGAGTTGCAACGACGACGTTGGCACCGAGCTTGGTTCCGGCTATCATGAGGGAGTGGGCGACGTTGTTTCCGTCACCGACGTAGACGACCTTGAGACCGGCTATGCGGCCCTTCTTCTCGAGGATGGTCTGGTAGTCGGCCAGAGCCTGGCACGGGTGGGAGAAGTCGCTCAGACCGTTGATGACCGGAACGCTCGCGTACTTAGCGAGGTCCTCAACGTCCTTGTGGGCATAGACGCGAGCCATTATTCCGTCGACGTACCTGCTGAGAACGCGGGCGGTGTCTGCGATGGTCTCGCCACGCCTGAGCTGCAGGTCCTGAGCGTTGAGGTAGAGGCCGTAGCCGCCGAGCTGGTAGATTCCAACCTCAAATGAGATCCTCGTCCTGGTCGAAGGTTTCTGGAAGATCATGGCCAGAGTCTTACCCTCAAGAACGCGGTGCGGTTTGCCTATCTTGTTCCATATCTTCATCATTTCGGCAGTTTTGAGAATAGTCTCAATCTCCTCCCTCGTGAAGTCCTGAAGGCAGAGAACATCCCTTCCTGCAAGGCTAACCACCATGTGCATCACCGATTAATGCTGGCGCTCTCTTTTAATAACCCTTTCGTCGGATAAACCTGCTCCCGGCTGAAATCTTTTGAGCATCAGCGTTCTTGAACTTTCCAAACGTAATGGGCATTGGTGCATCCTTTGTTCCACTGATGCAATTCCGACGGAACTGTGTCCTAAATTTTATGGTTTGTGGTGAAAAGCCTTTTATAAATCGCCGTCCAACATTAACGGGGTGATGTAACGTGAGCGAATTGAAGAACGCCAAGCTCCTGGGAGGTATAGGTGCGATCCTCACCCTGGTGGGGCTTGGCTTTGTGGGCTTCATACTGAAGCTCTTTGCGGTCAAGGACATCGCAGAGGCCACCGGCAGGGGCGAGATATTCAGCAAGTACCTCTGGGCGGCGATACTGAACATCATAGCGGCGTTGATTCTTGTGGCGACCATCTGGGGCACGATGTTCGCGATGGGCTTCTCCGAGTCCCCGGAGGGCATCATCGGTGCCATGGGCATGGGCGGCCTCATAGCGGCCATAATAATGTTCATCGGAGTGTGGTTCATGAAGCAGAGCTACGACATGATCTCCGAGGAGACCGGCGTTGGGACCTTCCACACAACGGCGCTGCTGTACATCGCCGGTGCCATCCTGGTTCCCGTTGGGCTGGGGCTGGTAATCCTCCTCGTGGCGGCCGTGCTCGAGATAGTGGCCTTCTTCTCCCTGCCCGACGAGGTTGCCCAGACGGCTGAGGAGCAGGTGCCCGTTTCGTTGGAGGAATGATTTTCTCCGTTTCCCTTTGTCTTTGTTGCGAATTCGACGTTTCTCCATTTATGGGAAAACACTTTTATATCCGAAAATCGTACCGGTTACGGGTGATAACATGGGAAGTTTGAAAACCGCACGAACATGGGGTGGCATCGGCGCAATCTTCAGCCTGTTCTACGTGACCTATCTCGTGGGCTTCATCATGAAGCTTTTTGCAGTGAAGGAGATAGCCGAGGCCACTAAGAAGGAGAAGATATTCAAGGACTACGTCTGGGCGGCGATGCTTAACATAGTCGCCAGCCTGGTGCTTTCGTGGGCATTCTACGACATGTGGGACAAAATGGCGGACGTCATTCACGACCCAGAGCAGGTCGCCGAGCTCATGTCGGCTTTTGGCGTCTGGAGCTTCATATCGGTAGTGCTCATGATAATAGGTGTCTGGTTCATGAAGAAGAGCTACGACGCAATAGCCCAAGAAACGGGCGTTGGAACGTTCCACACGGCGGCGCTCTTCTACCTCATAGGCTCGATACTCATGCTCCTCATGATAGGGTACTTCTTCATCCTGGTCGGCGCCATACTCGAGATCATGGCGTTCTTCGCCCTCCCGGAGGAGCTTCCAGGGGCGGTAAGTGAGACGCCTGCGCCCGAGGAGAAACCAACTCCCGAGCCGGTACCAGAGGAAACCGTGGAGACCGAGAGCACTGAACCCTCCGAGGAGGAGCCTGCCGGGGCCAGCGAGGAACCCTCTGAGGAAGCCCCGCAGGATTAGGCCCTTTTGTGGGAACTCGGTTCCCTCCATTTATTTTTGACCCCAAGGTAAACCTAATAAACCTGGGCCTCTTCTATCTCCGGTGGCACGAATGGGGGATGGGATCAGGGTTACCCTTGTCAATTATACGAAAAAACCTCTCGAAACTGTCACTTGGGCGGCGCTCATAAGCTACTGGGATGAATGGGAGACGGAAGCGTTCGAGCGCATGGGCGAAGAGGACGTTCGGATGCATCTGCCCCGGGTTCTGGGCTACGGCCACGAGTCGATACTGGAACACGCTGTTTTAACCTTCGCGATCGAGGGCTGTTCTCGCGTTTGCAGTCACCAGCTCATAAGGCACAGGATAGCGAGCTACACGCAGCAGAGCCAGCGCTACATCGTGCTGAATCCTGAGGACGTCGAGGAGACCTTCGTTATCCCGGAGTCCATAAAGGACGATCCGGAACTCCTTGAAGAATGGAAGGCGCTCATGAAGCGTTCGATAGAGCTGTACAAAAAGACCATCGAGCGGGGAAGCCACCAGGAGGACGCGCGCTTTATACTCCCCCAGGCGGTGAGGACTAAGCTCGTCATGACCATGAACCTCCGCGAGCTGAAGCACTTCTTCGGCCTGAGGGCGTGCGAGAGGGCCCAGTGGGAGATAAGGGAAGTGGCCTGGAAGATGCTGGAGGAGATAGCCAAGAACGACGACCTGAGGCCGATTATCAAGTGGGCGAAGCTCGGACCCAGATGCGTTCAGCTTGGTTACTGTCCAGAGGGCGAGCTTATGCCGCCGGGCTGCTGGAAGAGGACGAAGGAGAGATGGAAGGCTCTCGTTGAGGGTTCTGAACCAACGGTTTAGGAAACCTTTTTACATGGCCTTTTTTACAAATTCTCGGTGAGTAATGGTGAAAACCAGAAGCTACGAGGTAGAATTGCCCCATTCATGGGAAGGTCTCCAGGTAATCCTCAGCGAGCCGGAGAAGACCCTTCCGTTCTTTCCGTACTTCGAAAGTTTACACGGTGATACGGTGAGGTTTAACGTTCCCAGGTTCATATTTGACTTTGGTTACGAGTTCACGCTGGCCCTGGGATTCAGAAGGAACGCTGCAGTATACACTTTCACCGGGGAAAAGGGAGTGCTCACGGTGACGTTTGAAATGCAGGGAAACAGGCTTAAAGTGACGGCCAGCTGGTCTGGATTCGGTGAACTCCTCATGGGCAAGCCTCTGGAGAACTTCGCCAGAGGCATAGCCGAAGCGATAAGGGACTTCTGCAGCGCTCAGGCAACCTGTCCTGTGCTGGAACTGGAGTCGGACGAAGGCGTCGTGCATCACGTGACCCCCGAGAGTGCCCCCGCGCTCATCAAGAGGATAGTCTGGGAGCTCAGGGGCGAGGACTTCATGCTTGAAGGCGTGTCCGAGAATGGTGTCAGAATCTCCGCAACGGTCAGGGGAGGGAGGCTCGTCCGGCTTACGGTGAGGGATTCCCAGAACAAGGAAACGGTGGTCGAGGCAGACCTCCCGGTGCTGGAGGTGGGCCCGGAGCTCTTTGATGGTCTGCCCCTGGACGATATGTTTAAGATAAAGGTCAGGAGGATTTAGAAGTCTCCTCCACTATTTCATCTATCGCCGCTTTGAGTTCCTCGTAGGCTTCTTCAAGCGACTCCGGGATTACCTTGGTGTCCGCTATCACCGGCATGAAGTTCGTGTCCCCGTTCCACCTCGGCACTATGTGGAGGTGCACGTGGTCGTCTATTCCGGCGCCGGCAACACGGCCGAGGTTCACACCCATGTTGAAGCCCTGCGGATTCATCGTCTTCTTCAGGGCCTTTATCATGAGCTGGGAGAGCTGCATCATCTCAAGAAGCTCGTAATCGGTTAAATCCTCCCATCTTCCAACGTGCCGGTAGGGGGCTATCATAACGTGACCGGGATTGTAGGGGTAGTTGTTCATGATTATGAAGCAGTGCTTCCCGCGGTAGAGGATGAGCCTCTCCTTATCGCGGTTCTCCTTCGGGAAATCGCAGAATATGCAGCCATCGTGCTTCGGTGAGCGTATGTACTCGATGCGCCACGGTGCCCACATTATCTTCATTCCCTCACCTCCAGTGGGAGAAAGGGGGAGGGGTTAAAAGCTTTTTTGAAACTCCGGGTGATGAAGCGGTTCAAATCCGGTCAACAAAGCTTTTAACTCCATGCCGCTACTCACTCCAGGTGATAGGTATGAAGCAGAGGAAGGGACTTCTCATAATCCTTGATGGCCTTGGGGACAGGCCGATAAAGGAGCTCGGAGGAAAAACTCCGCTTGAGTACGCAAACACCCCAAACATGGATGGACTCGCGAGATGGGGAATACTGGGCCAGCAGGACCCGATAAAGCCCGGACAGCCGGCTGGCAGCGACACCGCTCATCTGAGCATCTTCGGATACGATCCCTACAAGGTCTACCGCGGAAGGGGCTTCCTCGAGGCCCTCGGCGTCGGTCTAGACCTCGATGAGGACGACTTGGCTTTCCGCGTAAACTTCGCGACCATCGAGAACGGCGTCATAACAGACAGGCGCGCCGGAAGGATAAGCACAGAGGAAGCCCACGAGCTGGCGAAGGCCATCCAGGAGAACGTTAAGCTCCCCGTTGACTTCATCTTCGTTGGAGCGACCGGTCACAGGGCCGTTCTCGTTCTCAAGGGTATGGCGGCTGGCTATAAAGTCGGCGAGAACGATCCGCACGAGGCAGGAAAGCCTCCCCACGAGTTCGCCTGGGAGGACGAGGAGAGCAGGCGCGTTGCGGAGATTCTCAACGAGTTCGTCAAACAGGCACACGAGGTTCTCGAAAGGCACCCCGTCAACGAGGAGCGCAGAAAGGCGGGTAAGCCCGTGGCCAACTACCTCTTGGTGAGGGGCGCCGGCACCTATCCGGACATACCGATGAAGTTCACCGAGCAGTGGAAGGTAAAGGCAGCGGCGGTCGTTGCGGTTTCCCTCGTCAAGGGCGTCGCAAGGGCGATAGGTTTCGACATATACACCCCAGAGGGGGCCACCGGCGAGTACAACACCGACGAGATGGCGAAGGCGAGAAAAGTGGTCGAGCTCCTCAATGAGTACGAGTTCGTCTTCCTGCACTTCAAGCCGACCGATGCCGCTGGCCATGACAACAACCCGAGGCTCAAGGTCGAGATGATAGAGAAGGCCGACAGGATGATAGGATACATAGTTGACAAGGTTGACCTTGAGGACGTCGTCATAGCAATAACCGGCGACCATTCAACGCCCTGTGAGGTCATGAACCACAGCGGTGACCCTGTTCCGGTTCTCATAGCCGGTGGCGGCGTTAGGCCCGACTACACGGAGAGCTTCGGCGAGCGCGAGTGCATGCGCGGCGGCCTCGGCAGGATAAAGGGCCACGACATAGTGCCGATAATGATGGACCTCATGAACCGCTCCGAGAAGTTCGGGGCTTAGTGTTCCCCATTTTTGTCCCTTTATCTTAGCGTTCAGATGGAAACCTTAATTAAGTTCGGTTTCCCAATTCTACCGACGTGGTGGTAGGTTATGGTGCTTAAGGACTTGAAGAGTATCAAAGCCGAGGCCGTTACGGCCATTGGCATGGGCACGTGGGGCATAGGGGGCTACGAGAGCCCCGATTATTCTCGCGATAAGGAAAACATCGAGGCCCTGAGATACGGTCTGGAGCTGGGGATTAACCTCATTGACACGGCCGAGTTCTACGGAGCCGGTCACAGCGAGGAGCTCGTCGGGGAGGCGATTAGGGGCTTCGAGCGCGAAGAGATTTTCATCATCAGCAAGGTGTGGCCAACCCACTTCGGCCGCGAGAGTGCAAAGAGGGCCGCAAGGGCGAGTGCGAAGAGGCTCGGCACGTACATAGACCTCTACCTTCTCCACTGGCCCGGCACAGAGTGGGGAAGAATCGAGGAAACGCTTCACGCCTTAGAGGAGCTTGTGGATGAGGGACTCATTCGCTACATAGGCGTCAGCAACTTCGACCTTGAGCTTCTCAAGCGCTCCCAGGAAGCTATGAGGAAGTACGAGATAGTTGCCAACGAGGTGAAGTACTCGCTCCGCGACAGGTGGCCCGAGACGAGCGGGCTTCTAGATTACATGAAGCGCGAAAAGATGGCGCTCATAGCCTACACTCCACTGGAGAAGGGCTCGCTCGCGAGAAACCAATGTCTGGCAGAGATTGGAAAATCCTACGACAAAACCGCAGCGCAGGTGGCTTTGAACTACCTCATCTGGGAGGACAACGTTATAGCCATTCCTAAGGCGGGCAGCAAGGCCCATATCGAAGAGAACGCCGGTGCGATGGGCTGGAGGCTCACGAAGAATGATAGGGAGAAGGCGAGGGGGTGCGTCTAATGTACGGCTACCATAACAGGATAGCCCGGGTTAACCTGAGTACTGGAAGGGTGACATATGAGGAACTGCCCGACGAGGTGATAAGGAAGTTCATCGGCGGGAAAGGGCTCGGCTACTACCTGATTTACCGGGAGGTTCCGCCCGGAACCGACCCGTTAAGCCCGGCCAACAAGTTCGTCTTCGCGCCGGGGGGACTGACGGGCCTCATACCCGGTTCGAGCAAGGTCATAGCGGTCAGCAAGAGCCCAGAGACGGGGCTCATAAGCGACTCCAGCGGTGGAGACGCCTTCGGGCCGAAGCTCAAGGGGCACCTCGACGCCCTGATAATCGAAGGTAAAGCTGAGGAGCCGGTTTACCTCTACGTCCATGATGGTGAGGTGGAGATTAGGGACGCAGGGCACCTCTGGGGTAAAGGAAACTATGAGGTGGCCAAGGAACTCTGGAGGGAGCACCCAACTGCGAGCATGGCGCTCATCGGGCCGGCCGGAGAGAAGCTGAGCAGGATAGCCAACGTCATCTACGACACAGAGAGGGCGAGCGGAAGGGGCGGCCTTGGAGCGGTCCTCGGGAGCAAGAAGGTCAAGGCCGTTGTCGTTGAACCGGGTGAGAAGCCGAGGGTGGCCAACCCCGAGGAGTTCCAGAGACTCTGGCAGGAGTTCTACGACCACTTCGCCACCGATCCGAAGTACGAGCACAGCAGAAACTACGGCACGAGCGATGGGCTGAGGAGCTCGGCTTCCCTTGGAATGAGTCCTGCGTACAACTTCTCGAGGCCCTATATCCCGGACGAGCTCGCGAGCAGACTCGCCGGAGACGAGGTCAAGAAATATGAGATCGAGCCCGAGTGGTTCGTCCACGGCAAGAGCTGTCCTATAAAGTGCGCCCGCTACGTCGAGGTTGAATACAGGGGCAGAAAGGTTCGCGTCAAGCCCGAATACGAGAGCATTGCCATGCTCGGAGCCGCGACCGGAGTGTTCAACTTCCCGGCGGTGGCGTACTTCAACTGGCTCGTCAACAACCTTGGCCTGGATAGCATAGCGACCGGAGCGACCATCGGCTGGCTCTTTGAGATGGTGGAGAGGGGCTTAATCACGAAGGATGAGATAGGCTTCCCGGTCAACGGCTTCGGTGACGAGGAAGCGGAGGAGAGGCTCATTAAGCTGATGGCAGAGAGGAAGGGCTTTGGGGCGATTCTGGCGGACGGCGTTAAGAGGGCCTGCGAGAGACTCGGCAGGGGCTGCGAACTGGCAGTTCACGTCAAGGGTATGGAAAGCCCCGCTTGGGACCCTCGCGGGAGGAGGACCTACGCCCTCAGCTACGCCACCGCCGACGTTGGGGCGAGTCACCTGAGGGGCTGGCCGAGGCCGCACCAGCTGCCCAACCAGGGGCCTGCTAAGGAACTCGTCCCGTCGATGATAGAGGGCAGGGACGAGAGCTACATAACGGACATGCTCGGAACGTGCAAGTTCGTTTCCTACAAGATGGAGGACCTGGCGAGGCTCTACTCCCTAGCAACCGGCGAGGAGTGGACGGTAGAGAAGCTCAGGAAGGTCGCGCAGGCAGTTGAGAGCATAGCAAGGATACACGACGCCCTCGACTGGGTTACGCCGCCGCTCGACGACACGATTCCACCGCGCTGGTGGGAGCCCGAGCCAGACGGGCCTGCGGAGGGTAACGCGGCCTTCATAGACTACAACGACTTCCTTGAAGCGAGGAAGGAGTTCTACAGGCTGAGGGGCTGGCACGAGGAGCTCGGCGTTCCGTTGCCGGAGACGATGGAAGAGCTCGGCTATCTGGAGTTCAGGGATGATGCAGAGAGGGCTTTGGAGGTCGTGAAGAAGAGGATGGGGCTTATCTGAGTTCTCTTTCCCCCATTCTTTGGGCCCTTCAGGCTATGGCATTCTCCAAAGGGAGAAAAATCAAACCACATGTAGTGGCAGGTGAAAAAGAACGGCTCACCCCTTCAAAAACGCCTCGACCAGGTTCCTCGTCTCGTTGAAGGCCTCGAGCGGGACTCCCTTGGGCAGGCCGCCTATTTCTCCCTTCACATCCTTGAGGACGCCCTCTCCGGCGCCGAGGAACATTCCCTCGCTGACGATTCCACGGAAGCTGGCCGGCGGGAGTAAGGCCACTGCCACGCGGTTCCCTTCCTTCACTGTCAGGTCGTTGGTGACGACCGTTATGGCCCTGTCTCCGATGTTCACGTTGGTAACCAGAAGCCTGTCGGCGTTCGGGTGCTTGCCGACACTCATGACTTCACCGACCTTAATGTCGACCGCTATAACCGGGTCGTTTATCTTTCCGAGGGCGAGGCGTTTGTCCAGGCCGAGGATTGTGTTGAGGAAGAACCTGACCTTCGCGACCTGCTCCTCGACCTTCTCGCGCTCGCTCTTATCGGCCAAGCTGATGAACTTGTGGTGCCAGTCCTCTCCACCTAGGGCCTCGATTATACCGCTGGCCTTCTCCTTCAGCGCCTTCATCTGCGGTGTCTCAATCAGCTCCTTTGGCTCCACGTAGCTGTACCTCATCGCCTGTATCTCCGGAATCATCTCCTTCGCCAGCTGAATCGCTCCCTTCTTGTTCCACTTCCCCTTGAACTTCGCGTGCTCCACCGTCTTCAGGAACAGCTCCACCGCCTTCTCCGCCACCAGTAAGCGGTAATCCTTGCTCGTGTCCCACATAACTCTCACCCTCCAGTGCCTCTAAAACGCGGTTCTTAACGCTTTCGTCCCTTATCCCCTCGGCTATCGAGCGGGCTCTGGTCTTATCGCCCCAGCGGGCGTAGGCCAAAGCCACCTCTCCGAGGAGCTCCGACGCTATCCCATCGTCCCTGATAACGCCGGCAAGGATAAGCGGCTCCTCCAGAAAGCCTATGCGCAGGAAGCGCCTCGCTATCCTGTCCAGCTCACCGTCCGTTGGTTTGAACTTTCCGACGAAGACTATCTCGAGGGCGTCATCGAAGACCCTTCTTCCGAGTCTCGGCTGCTCGTGGAGATAGAGCCAGTAAGCCAGCTCGAGCATCGATATCGCCCTGCCCTCCAGCGGGAGGAAGCGCATCGTTGAAATCGCGAGCTCGACCTCCCCTTTCTCGAGAAGCTCCTCCACGGCTATCTTGCCCCTCTTCAGGACGTCATTTATCAGCTCCATCTTGTCCTCGAGGTACTTTGCCTGGAGCTTGAAGAATATCGAGGCGTAAACGTCCCGGGCCAGTTCGTAGAAGTCCAGGGCTATCTCATTTGGTATCTCGTCGGCGCTCTTCTCAATCAATCGAGCGACCTTTATGAGGGACGACGTTGCCGCCGATGACAGTCCCCTCGAGGCCTGCAGGAGCTCGACGGCCTCTCTGAAAAGCTCCAATCCGTCCTTATATCGGTCTGAGAGAACGAGATTCCGCGCTATCCCCGCCAGAACCTCCCCCCTAACCCGCGGGGAGTCTATGCTCCTAGCGATGCCTATGGCGTTTTCAAAGTAGGCCTCCGCGTCCCTGTCCCTGTCGAGTGTGTAGAGGGCCCTGCCGAGGATCGAATACGCCAAAGCCTTCTCCGGCGTTCCGCTTACGGATTCGAGCGTCTCCAGCATGTGGCTTAAAACCTCGTCCCGCGGAAAGGCCGTCAGGACTTCGGTCAGGGCTATCAGGCGTTTTATCTGGTCTTCAATCTCCAGCGCATTCCTCAGTGCGTTTTTATAGTCCCCCTTTGATAGGTAAAGCTCCACGGCCTCCACGAGAACCACCAACCGCTAGGAGTAGGGAACGAAAGTAAAAAAGGCTATCGCTAACCCTTGACCTTTTTGTCCCAGTTCTCGAGCATCGTGTCGAGCGCCAAGAGGCTGTTCAGCCTGAGGCGAACCTTCCGGTTCTCCCAGTCTATGGAGCCCTTGAACTCGTTGAGCAGCTCAAACACCTTCTCGGCCTCCTTCGCTGGAAGGTTCCTTCCGTAGAACTCCTCACCGCAGTGGGGGCACTTGAAGACGAAGCCTTCAAAGGCCTCCATGAACTTTTCGCGGTCCCGGAAAATCTCATCAGCGTTCTCAATGGCGAGCATCTGTTCTATCAATCCTGCCCAGTCGAGGGAACTGCCGCAGAGCGGGCACTTTGCCATCTCAATCAACCTCCCTCAAAAACCTCTCAATCTCCTTCAGGATAAGCTTTATCGCCTCGTCGAGGTTCTTCTTTCCGTTAGCCCCGGCGGCTCCGGCATGGCCCCCACCTGCGCCGTCTATTACAGGCCCAACCATCTCCATGATTTTGCCGAGGTGCAGGCCCTTCTTCACGAGGCTCTCCTTTGCCCTCGCGGAAATACGAACACCCCTCTTCTCGCTCCCCACGACGGCTATGTCCGCGCCGAGGTTCAGGAACGTCTTGCAGGCGAGGGACTCGTATGCAGAGACCTTGGAGACCGCTATGATATACCTCCTGAACTTCCTTATCTCCATCCTCTGGCAGGCCTTGAGGATGGCCATGCGCTTCGCCTGGTCTATGTTTTCGTCGCTGACAGGGGCCACGAGCTGGAAAATCTCTCCCATCTGTACCGGAAAGCGCTCCAGCATCTCGCTTACGGCCTTGAAGGTCTTCGAGTTCGCGAAGCGGAAGTTTGCCGTGTCGGTGACTATTCCGGCGAGAAGGGCCTTAACGGCTTTTTCGTCGTAGAAGTTGAAGTATTTGAAAAGCTCCCAGACTATCTCTGCCGTGGAGGTGCGTGATGAATCGACGACGGCTATATCAGCTCTGATGGGTCTCTCCTTCTCGGCATGGTGGTCGATGACGATAACGGTCTTACCGCGCGGAATCTCGATGGGTTCGAGCTGTTCAATGGATGAGGTGTCGAAGATTACGACAACCTCTTCCTCAACCAGGGGGTCCTTTTCGAGCGGAACGGGTGAGAAGGTGAGCAGCCTCTTGGCGTAGGAGGAGACGCTCTGGGCGACACCTATTCTCACGTTTTCAACGCCGATTGATTTGAGGTAGAGTGCGAAGGCTATCGCTGATCCGAGGGAATCGGGGTCGGCGTTGTGGTGGCAGAGGAGGAGGAAAGATTTATCCCGTGAGCGTTGCAGGAAGCGCTTAAGCCTTATTTTTCCCCTCATCCACAATCTCCCTCAGTTTTCTCTCAACGACCGCGTAGGCCTCCTCAACGGCCTCATCTATGAGACTCTCAACGTCCACCTTCACGAAAACGGGTACCTCAAGGTAGACCTCAACCTCAAGGTCAAGGGTCTCGTCGCGGTTTATCCTCATCGTGACCTCTATATCCTTGACGTCGCTCCTGTTGAGGACGTCGAAGACGTGCTTGATTATCGTCTCCTGCGCGATCTCGCCTACCTCTATAAGCTGCTCCTCGCTCAGCTCCGGCAGGCCGATGTGGATAACCCTTCTCTCGCTGGCACTCTTGTCCATTGCTATCCCCCCAAATGGAAGAGAAGAGGTCAGCCCGCGGTGGGCCTGAGGGCGGACTGTATCTTCGCGGTAAGCTCCTTGAGCTTCTCGTTGAGCTTCTTCTCCTGCCTCTCGAGGGCGTTCAGGCGGACCTCAAGGGTCTCAACCTTCTCCTTCAGCTCCTCGACGGCCTTGGCCTTGTCGGTCTTGACGATGAGCGTTCCGACGGTCTTGTAGATAACCGTTCCATCCTCGACCTTCTCAAGCTCTTCCAGGGCCTTCTTTGCCTCGGTGAGCTCGAGCTGAACTTTCTGCTTCTGCTGGATGACGAGCTGGAGCTGCTGCTGGTAGCTCTCAAGCTGGCCGAGCATGGCTTGAACCTGGGGCGGAATGTTTTGCATAATCAACACCTCCGTAATCGTAATGCCGGGTTAGAATAAGGGGTGGGCTTTAAATAGTTTAGGCTAAACTTCCAGGGAATCCATAGCGACCTTAATCCATCTCAGATAGGAGTTCAGCGTTCCGCGCAGGGCCGAGTTGTCCCGGGCAAGAAACCTGATTATCACCTTGTTCCCCTCACGGAGGAACTCTATTCTGCTCCTCCGATAGGGCACACTCTCGTGCTCGTACAGAACGCTTTCGTAAACTATTCTCGCGGTCTCCTCATCGGGAAAGGAGAGCTCGATCACTCCTTCGATGGGCCACGCTTCAGAATCGCTTCCTTGTAGTCCCATCTCCGCCCGTCCTCCATTATCCAGATCTTGACGCTTATGAGAGGGCCAACGGCCTTCTCCTTATTGACGTCCAGGCGGTAGAAGTTGACCGCCATTCCGCGCGGGTGCCTCTCGATGACGCTCAAAACGTCGGTGTTGTACCTGTCTGCTATCCCGAGGAGGGAGCGCTCCTTTCTCGGGACGAACTTTCCGCCGGTCAGCTCGGCGAAAACCTGGGCAAAGGCAACGTGGTCGAGTCCGACGCGCTTTGCGGTGGTCACAACAAGCGGCATCTCCTCGCGTATTGGCCTTATATCCCTAAAACCGATCTCGCGCTGGAGCTTGATGCCGTGGAGGTACAGGTAGCCGAGGTAGCCCCAGTCCTCGGGGTCAACTTTGATAAAGGTCATCTTGAGCGGGTTCCCCTTCCAGACGTTGACTATCAGGAGCCTCTCGTAGTTCCTGTCGTAGGCCTCCATGAGCAGGTCCTGGATGGTCTTCTTTCCCCTGGTCAGGTAGAGCGAGTTGGGGAAGACCTTCTCTAGGTCGTGGCCGAAGCTCCTCGTCCTCCTTGTGGGTCTGTGGGAAGTCGTTATCAGCATCATAGCCCTCACTCAAAATTCGTTTAAGCGATAAAAGGCTTTCGAAACGAAAGAATCAGATCGCTTTTACGCGCCTGGCCACCCTGGGCCTGGGCTTGTAGAGTATCTTGCTGCCGCAGTAGGGGCAGCGGACTTCCCTGGTGTTTTCGAGGTCGAGCTCGACCTCCTTTCCACATTTTGCGCAGCGGTAAACGGCCATCACCATGGTTATCACCCTAAACTAAGCAAAGGAAAGGGGTCAGGCCTTGGAGGCCGTGACACGCTTGGCGACCTTTCCGGCCGGAGTGGTCGGCAGGTAGGCACCGCCGGCGAAGGTGGCGCCGCACTTCTGGCACTGCCATATGCCCGTGCTAATTCTCCTGACGGCCTTCCTTCCGCAGACCGGGCAGACGTGCTTCTGCTTCATCTTGGCCTCAACGGCCGCGACCCTTCTTCTAATCTTGAGACCGTACCTTGGACCGTATCTTCCGGCTGAACCAACCTTAGTAGTCCTTCCCATGAGCATCACCTCTAATTATCAACCGATTTTCACGACTGGAGAGTGTTTCCGGGGACGTTTTATAAACCTTTGCCCGGAAGTTTTGCGTGGTAAAGTTTCATCAAAGTTCGCGGTTCCTTTAAACCCGCCGATTGATAGAAGATTCCCTTATAAAATTTATCTGAGCGTTGAAACTTTGCCCGGCAAAGTTTCACCAAAGTGTGTGATTGAAGCTTTTGGAAAAAGCTTCACCAAAAAGTTCTTTTCCTGTCGAACTGGCAGAGGATAATGCGTGCGCTCTAAAATTTGCTATAGGAAAAAGAGGTTTAACATTAAGCTGGACTTTTTACAAGGGTTCACTCCTATTCTGGCGTCCAACGGACGCCTTTCTTGAGAGTGAACCACTGTTAAATCGTAATTATAAAACAAACCAACAACAAAACTTACCTGCCTTAAACTGCACAGACTATAAAACCCGCCTCATGAGCAGTCAGAATTATTTGATCAAACTTTTCACCAGAAAAGTTTGTAAGGGGGGCAGTGGAGATGTCGCCCCCCTGGGGGGTCCCGACGTCATCGCAACCCAATACTCGTCGGGCAATTCTTCCTATGCACAAAACCTTATAACGGTTGGGCTAACTCACCCATAGGTGCAGAACATGGCCGGAACGATAAGCAAGATAATACACTTCCGCGACGAAGAGGAGTTTCTCGATGACATGACCGAGATAATGGAACGCTTCTCCTACCTGGCAAGCAAATACGGCCACAATCCAGTTGAAGGCGTTCTCCTGTGGGACTACATAGGCGTCCAGGACGAGGAGGGCGTCAAGATTTTCCGCGTGGGTGAGTTCCCCTACTTTGAGGGAACGTTGAAGGTTGACCTTGAAACGCTCAGGGTCATGGAGCGCTACTTCGACGAGATGGAGAGCAAATGGGACGAGCTCCGCGTGGAAGACATAGCTTACTTCGTGGAGATGCTCAACGACGCCTTGGGCAGGGAGATCGTCTACTACGAGGCCTATGACCTTGGTCTGGACAGGAACACCGCCTACATAATCCTCAACCTCGTCAGCCTACACTATCTGGAGAGCGTTCTCGATGGAAGGGACAGGGAGATATTCGAGGAAGCCGTTGAACTGCTGATGAGATACCTCTGATTATGTAATCACCGAATTACAGAATTATTTAATTAAAGCTGGAGGTGGTGGCCGTGCTCTTCAAGAAGAGGGGAACCTTCACAGAGGAAGATGCTAGGAAGGTCATCGAGATCGTGAGCGAGAGGCCCGACGAGAGGGAGATAATCGTCATGGCGGAGAGGGTCACGGACAAGGCAAAGAGGCGCCTCTGGGACTACGCGAGGGGAGTTCAGCTGATGGCCGACATGACCGGTGAGGACCGGAGCGTAAAGGTTGAGATTCTCGAGGGCTACGTGAGCGAGCACGTGAAGGGCGTCGAGCTCTGAATCCCTTGCCTCATTTCTTCTCAATGGAAATGTTTATATATAGGGTAAACAAATATTTACCTGGTAGAATCAATGTTGACTGTAATGAAAACCGAAAGGGGGAATGAAAGATGCCCGTACCCATGCCCCCGGGAACCGAATTCCTGGGCTGGCTCCTGCTCTTGGCAATTGTGGCGGGGATAGTTTTCCTCATAGTCCGCTGTTCCGGCTCCTCGGAGACCTCAAAGCCTGCAAACCCTGGCATGGAGGATTCTATGTCCGCCCTGCTTGAGGAGATAAGGCTCCTCAGGGAAGAGATTCGGGAACTCAGGGAGGAACTCAAGGAGTGATGGACTGATGCATGAGAGGGACGTTGACGGGGACATCCAGAGGCTTTCCGAGACGTTCAAGGCCCTCTCGAGTCCAACCAGGCTCAGGATACTGGCGCTGTGCATGGAGGAAGAGAAAACCAGCAGGGAGCTCAGGGAGGCGCTGGGAATATCGAAGCCCCTGCTCATCTCGCACCTCAGAAAGCTCCTGAACGCGGGACTCCTTGAGTACCGGGTAGAACTGGACGAAAAGCGCATGATAGTGAGGAAGTACTACCGAACGCGGGCCGATGTTCCGTGCATCGGAGAAATCCTGAGGAGCGTTAAAGGTCAACCTCAAGTGAGTGACTGAGAGCCAAATCCTTAAAACTGGCCCGGGGTAGTGTCTGACATGAAGCTCGTAATGGCCGAGGTCTTTAACAGCTGGCAGGGGGAGGGGGGAAGCGTCGAGGGTTCTGCCTTTGGCAGGAGGCAGATTTTCGTTCGCTTTGCCGGCTGCGACCTTAACTGCCTCTGGTGCGACTCCAGGGAGTACATAGACGCCTCCCGGGTTTCACGCTGGCGCTATGAAGTCGAGCCGTTCACCGGGAAGTTCGAGTACCGACCGAATCCAGCGGAGCTCGACGATGTTGTTGATGCCATTCTGCGCCTCGATACCGGCGACCTTCACTCGATAAGCTACACCGGCGGCGAGCCGACGCTCCAGATAAAACCGCTCAAAGCTCTCATGGAGGAGATGAGGAGCCTCGGCTTCGACAACTTCCTTGAAACCCACGGGGGCCTTCCGGAGCTGGTTGAGGAGGTCGCCAATCTCACGGATTATGCGAGCGTTGACATAAAGGACGAGACCGCGAGAGCGACGGAGAACTGGAGGGCTCTGGTTCTCCGCGAGGTGGAGAGCATAAGGATTCTGAAGGAAGCCGGGGCCAAAGTTTACGCCAAGCTCGTCGTTACGTCGGAAACGAACATCGAGAACGTCCGCTGGTACGCGGAGCTACTGAAAGGCCTGGCCCCACTCGTAATCCAGCCGAGGGAGCCGATCGAGATTAGTCAGGTGAGGCTTATGGAGTTCTACCGCGAGGCTTCGCTCATCATGGGCCGAAAGAACGTCGGCCTGAGCTTCCAGGTTCACAAGTACCTCAACGTCCTCTGAGGTGAGAGCGTGAAGGGTGAGGCGCTTATTGCGCTCTCCCTCGTCCTCGTTGGCCTCTCGGCATACTTCCAGGATTCCGGTGGGAGGCTTTCTTTTATACTCCTTCTGGCGGCGTTTGCAGTGCTTTTTGCCGGCGTCCATGTACTCAACCGTTCAAGGCCCTCAAAGCGTTCTGGAGAGGCCTACCTCGTTCTCGGCGTTCTCCTCCCGATTCTGCTGTTCCTGAACTATGAGAATCCGCTTTACCTTCTGGCAGGGGCTTTTCTGATTCCCGCCTTCTTTTGGAAGTCGGAAAAGGCGGTTTTCCTTTTGATCCCGGCGGGGTTGATAATAGGGTGGCTGGCCATCGGAGAGAACTCATATGTGGCCAGGTTCGTCGGCGCTTTCCTGCTCGCGGTTTCCATCATCGTGGGGAGCGCGTCCCTGTACTTCTGGCTGAGATACAGGTGAGCTTTTAAGGTATTTTCCGAAGTGAATACGGCGATGATGACATTGGCCTTTGGGGTGAACGATGCCCGGGATCGACGGCCTGAGCCAAAAACTTTTAACCTTTAACTTCCTCCCAATCCGTGGTGGTAATCATCGAGGTCCTCAGGTGCGAGCGGTGCGGTGCGCCCCTCGAGACCACGCCGGAGGATATAATAGTTGTCTGCCCCTACTGCGGCTATCCCAACTCCTACGACAAAATTTTCACCGAGAAGAACGTTTTCTTCGTTGAGAGCATTCCAAAGAAGGAAATCCTGCGCCTCTTCTGGGAGCGCGTGAGGAGGGACAAGGACTACCTGGGCCTCCGCGGGAAGATCGAGGTTGCGAAGGTTGAGGGCTTCTACGTTCCGATATGGTTCGGCAGGGTAAAGGGAAATGGATACGTTCGGTACGTGGACAAAATCAAAGAGGGCAATAAGACAAAGCGAGTTGTCAGATCCCGAAATTTTGAGGAGAAATCCATTGTCTGCGTCCCTGCGAGGAGGAGCGTCTACGACGTGGCTGTTGAGGAGCTTGCTAGGAAGATGGAACGGAGGGCTTACATCGCGTCGGGGGAGATAAGCCGCGCCCTCTCCAGGATTATGGAGTCAAGGCCAATATCCGAACTCACTCCCGAGAAGTGGGAGGAACTCGAGCCGGACTTCCTGAACACCGATTTCGGAAGGGAGCAGGCAAAGGCGGCGCTTCTGGACAGGGCATCGGACAGGGCCAAGGAAGTCCACGTTCCAAAGGACAAGGAGATGAGGGCGTTCTGGTTCAGCGGTGAGGTCGAGGACTTTGCCCTCGTGTTCTACCCCCTCTGGAAGGTGTACTACGACATCGAGGGCGGAACCTATTTCATTGCATACGACGGCCACAAAGGAAAGGAAGTGCTCGCTCTTGAGCCGGTAAGGGTCTGGCGCAAGGTGGCGTACGCCCTTGCGGCGCTGGTGGGAGTGGGGGTGGCAGCGTTCTTCACGGCCCCATACGGCAACGTGGAGTACTGGAACCTCGTCGCCCACGCCAGACAGGGAGCCCTCCTCGCCCTGGTAATCCCCGGCCTTCTTGCCTACTTTGGATTTGAGCTCGCCAGAGGGTACGGGCGAAAGATGGCCAGGGACGTGAGGGTTGAGCGATGAGGGTCAGGTGTCCCAACTGCGGTGCCGAGTTCGAGGCTGAAGGAGGAATAGTGACGTGCCCCTACTGCGGATTCCAGATACGGCTCGGCGAGGTGAAGACGTTCACGTATCCACTGAGGGTTGAGGACCCCTGGAAGCCCCTGATGTCCTTCATAAGGCTCCAGCGCCTTTCCCCCAATGACGTCGAGTGGAAGGCCCAGCTCATTGGGCGAGAACTGCTCTACATACCCTTTTACGTGTTCTTCGTAAAGGCCACCGGCATGACCTACACGGGGACGTTCTCTCCCGAGGGGGCCGGCAACGTCGAGTTCTTCAACTACCTTACCGTCCCCGCGGCGGATGGCTTCAACGAGCTGATGAACTATCCCCTGCCCACCAGGGGGAGGAGGTACTTCGACGGCAGGGTTAAGGGAAAGCTCGTGGAGAAAACGCTGAGCGAGGATGAGGCGAGGGAAAAGCTCAGACTGACGGTGGGGAAGCTCCTGAAGGAGGAAGCCAGGCACCACTTTCACTGGGGCAGGGTCGGACTGGACGAGACGGGCTTTGAGGTGACCCTGGACGGCCTCGTATACTACCCAATATGGCGTCTCAGTTACAGGTACGGCTTTCTCACCCACAGGGCCTACGTGGACGGCGCTGATGGAAGGATTCCCTACGCCGAATTCCCGATAGCCCTGCCCAAGAGGTTCGTCAACTTCACCCTGGGCTCCCTTCTTCTGGCCTCGGGCTTTTTCGTTGGAAAACTGCTCTTCCCCCACGGATTTACATCGATCATTGGTTCAATGGGTGCCGCCGTTGCCGCTTCCTTCCCGTCGCTGAGGCGCGCATTCACCCTCCGCGGAAGGGCCAGCGAACACCGGCTCCTGGCCGAGATAGCCGAGGACTACGCCCCAGAGGAGGAGGCCTTCGGGGCGATAAGGCGCTTCTGGAAGGCCCACATGTGAGCGTCAAATTTTTAAATCTCCCCCTCTTTTAGTAACCCCTGGAAAGATTAAGGGGGTGGTGCCATGCCAGTTATAGAGGAAGTGACCGCACCGAGGAGCTTCGAGAGGATTGGAAGCCACTCCCACATCAAGGGCCTCGGTCTCGACGAGAATGGAAAGGCGAAGTTCATGGCCGACGGAATGGTCGGACAGGTTAAGGCGAGGGAAGCGGCGGGAATAGCGGTTGAACTCATCAAGCGCGGCAAGCTCGCCGGAAAGGGAATCCTTCTCGTCGGCCCGACGGGAAGCGGTAAGACGGCCATAGCTATGGGCATAGCGAGGGAACTCGGTGAGGACGTTCCCTTCGTCCAGATAGCGGGAAGCGAGATTTACTCCGCCGAGGTCAAGAAGACCGAGTTCCTAAAGGAGGTCCTGAGGAGGGCCATAGGAGTGAGGATAAGCGAGGAGAGGAAGGTCTACGAGGGTGAGGTCAGGGAGATAAGGATAAACCGCACCAGGCACCCGTTCAACCCCTACGTCGAGATTCCCGAGAGCGTCGTCATAACCCTCCGCACCAAGGACGATGAGAAGACCATCAGGGCCGGCAGGGAGATAGCCTATCAGCTCATGGAGATGGGCGTTGAGGAGGGCGACGTCATACAGATTGACGCCGAGACCGGAAGGATTTCGAAGATAGGAACCACGAAGGAGGAAGAGGGACTGTTCTTCAAGCGCAGGGTGAACCTGCCGAGCGGACCGGTTCTCAAGATAAAGGAGTTCACCTACACGGTAACCCTCCACGACCTCGACGTTGCCAATGCAAGGGGCAACATCTTCGGCCTGCTCTTCAGCACAGGGGCGGAGATAAGCGACGAGATAAGGGGACGCGTTGATGAGACCGTCAAGAAGTGGATCGAAGAAGGGAAGGCCAGCCTCGTGCCGGGGGTTCTCTTCATAGACGAGGTTCACATGCTCGACATCGAGGCGTTCTCCTTCCTCGCGAGGGCCATGGAGAGCGAGCTGGCGCCGATCCTTATCCTCGCGACGAACCGCGGAAGGACGAAGATAAGGGGCACCGATCTCGAAGCCCCGCACGGGATACCCATCGACATGCTCGACAGGCTGCTCATAATCAACACCGAGCCATACAGGAAGGAGGAAATCAGGGAGATAGTCAAGATAAGGGCGAAGGAGGAGAAGATTGAGGTGAGCGAGGAGGCGATAGAGTACCTCGCGGAGCTCGGCGAGAAGACCAGCCTGCGCTACGCGGTGCAGCTCCTGGCTCCGGCCAGCGTCCTGGCGAAGGGCGGAAGGGTGGAGAAGGAGCACATCGAGAGGGCGAAGGAGTACTTCGCGGACCTCAGGAGGAGCATGGAGTTCGTGGAGAAACTGGAGGGCATGCTTCAGTGAAACTTCTCCCCTGCTTTCGTAAAACTTTTAAGTTCTTGCTTTTTAACTTCTCTTGGTGAGAAATATGAGAAAAATCGCCGGTAGGAAAGTTCTGTTCGTGTTCCCGGTCATCGTTGCACTCCTCGGCTTTTTCTGGGGGACGAACGTCAGACCCGTCTACGTCCCGCTCAACGGAACTTTCTCCGGCGGTATCGTCGTTCCAGCGGGAATCTCCGACGAGGTCGCGGATTACTTCTCTGGTCTCAACGCCACCATCTACTCCTTCGAGGCGGGAGTCATCGGGGACGAGATGAACGCCAGCATAACCATCTCCGCCCTGAGGCTTTCCCCACCGTACGAACTGGAGGACTTCGAGGTTATCATAAACGCCCGTCCGATAAAGGGGACCGCCTACGTCCCCTACGCCGAGAGGATTCCAGTGTGTATACGGTACCACGGCAATGACTACAGGGCGTTCTTGACCGTAAAGCCCAGAGAAGAGGTGAAGGCTTCAGGAAGCTGGAGCCGGGGTTACCTCGACGGCGCTTCCAACTCTACCCTGCTGGAGGTGGGCGACCTGAAACTGGTCGTCAGGGTCGAGGGGCCAGGACACTACTTCTTCTCCGTCGTGACTGCCTGGAAAAATGTTGAGGTGAATAATGGGGGGCTTATACTGGGGGTGGGAGAGTGAGACGACTTCTCTACGCCTGCCCTTTCTGTTCCTGGGGCTGGCACTGCTGTTCTGGCAGCTGACGCCCACGGGAGCGATGGTAGTACTCCTCGCCTGGCTAACCTTCGCCCTGGAGTACAGGTACTGGGGAGGAAGCAGGGAAGGCGATGAGCTGGTTGCACTCGGCGTCTCCATGTCCATCCTGCTCCTGCCCCTACACGAGGCAATCGCTGAAATACTGGCCCTCTTCATCTTTATCCTGGTGATGACGGCCCTCGTCATCAAGTTCAAGAGGGGGGCTTAGTTACCTTCCCATTATCCTCATCAGCTTCCTGCTGAGCTTCAGGTGGAACTCGAACTCGTGGTAGGCCCTGTTCTCGGTTGGAAAGATCAGCTTGAGCTCGTTCAGCCCGCCCTTGCCTCCGAACTCGCCGAAAATCGTTATTCCGTTCACCTCTATGACGCCGAAAACCGCCGCGAGGTTGAAGAGGAGCGTTCTGAGCTGGTAGGCCGTAACGTCGTGCCGTCCAATCTCCTGGCGAGGGTACTTGAAGAGGAAGTACTCCAGCCCCTCCATCTCGGCCACATCGGTTATAGCTATGTCCGCCGTGAGGAAGACGAGCAGAGTTGGCGTCATGTTGTCGTAGTGCTTGAGGGACTTGACTATTATCTCGTCGTTGTTGTGGGCCTGCTCCTTAACGCTCTCGGCTATGATTATCCTGTCCTTCAGCCTTTCGAACTCCTTGAGGGCTATGTACGCGGCCTTCCTGCTCCTCTTCGTCCGCCTGTTGCTGAACTCCCGGAGGAGGCTTCCGTTTCTAACCTCGCGCCGTATCTCCTCCAGCTCCCTATGCCGGTACTTGTAGTTCATGGCGTTCTCTATCTCCTTCTTCACGCCCTCCGCCACGACTATCTGGTACCTGTCGAGGGGCTTGAAGCCCGAGATGAAGCGGTGGTAGAAGAGGTTGGTGTCCGGAGCGAAGGCCACGCCCTTCTTGAGCCTCTCGTAGAGCTCCAGGTTCTGGGTGAACTCATGGATGTTCGCGTACCTCACGATGCCAGCCGATATAAAGCACTCGTAGAAGTCTGTCCAGGTGGGGAGTTCGTGGGAGAGGTACTCCGGAACATGCTCGTTGAACTCCCGCCTGTTCACAGTGAGCTCAACGCGGTAGCCGGTTTCCACCGGCTTTGCCTTCAGTAAAGGTAGCCCGTAGAGCGGATAGCTCACCCTAATGTCCCCCAGAACGTTGAGGAGTATCTGAAGCTCGGGCTTCTCTATAACCTCGCTAGTCTCCCTCACTCTCATCACCCAGGAAGTTCTTTATCGGCTGCATGTGGGTTGGAATCATCATGTAGGGCCTGTCCGGGAAGTCCAGGTCGAGGAGTCCCATGTAAACTATGAACGCCACGGGGAACTGCCTTATCTGGACTATCGCGGCGGCAACGAGGGCCTTCCTGCCCGAGGTTATGTCCAGACCCATCCTGTAGCCCTCGCGCTCCAGCTTGGAGAACAGCTCCCTGAACTTTCTGTCGGCGACGAAGAAGCCGTAGTCTGGGACGACTTCTGTTTCTATTCTCGGGTTGAGGTTGTACGCCTCTGAAATCGCCTTAATCGCCTCGACGACCTTGAGCAGGTTGTGGCGGTAGCGCTCCTCCGTGAATATGTATATCCTCTCGGCCTTCCCTCCCCGTGTGAGGAGCTTGTAGTAGGTGTTAACGACCGCCCACGGCGAGCGGCCGAGAAGGGTTATGTACGCAACCTTCACCATAATCCATTCCCCCAGACGTACGCTATGACTCCATAAACCAGCGCCAAAACGAATGGAACCGCTGAAATCCGCCCCTTAACGGTCTTGTGGGCGATCAGGAACGGCACCAGCGCCATCACGATGTATTCGAGACCGTAGGTTTCGTGAACTCCAACGCCCCCAGCGGCGAAGATGAGGAGGAGTGCGGCGAACACTCCTGCGGGAACCGTTAGAACCGTGAACATGAGAACGTCGGAGGATTTGCTCGATTTCCTCTCCGGAACCAGGACTATCCAGAAGAGAAAGCTGAGAAGGAGGAAGTGGAGCAGCAGTTGCCAGAACTCCACCTCGAGATTAGGTTCGCCCTTTGCCGGCAGATAGTAGAACCACGCGGCCCCGAAGGCATACACGAGCGTCATGATGAGTGAGATTCCCCACTTCGTTCCGGCGGGGGAGACGTTTTCCTTCATCCGTTCGCACCGTTATTCAATTAGCACCATCCCGTACAAAACGCTTTCGGAGAAGTTGATTTCCACGAGTTTTCCAATCTCGATGCCCACCGCGTCTATGCTCGGTCTGACCTTGGTCGGCATCCTGCACGGCTCGCCCCTCTCGAATGGACAGTCGTCGCAGAGGTTGCAGGAGCCGGGAAACAGCGCCATTGCGTACATCTTTCCCCTCTTGAAGAACTCTTCCTCCCTCGCCAGGAGGTACAGCAGGGCCTCCCTTTTCTCATCCTCAAAGCGCTCCATATCTATCTCGAACTTCACTATCAGGGCCCTCTTGAAGTGCCGCACCCACTCCCTCGCTTCCCTCCAGTTCGGGACGTGGGGCGGACAGCTCGGTCTCTTGCCGTACATCGGGCAGGAGCGGCACTTCCAGACCGGTCTGGGCGAAACGACTATCTCATCCGCCGGAATCTCCCTCTCCCACAGCACCTTCATGGGGCATCAAGAAAAGATGGGGAAGGAGCTTAAAAATCAATCCATCAGCCTGCCGCCGTTGACGTCTATGAGTTCACCGGTTATGTGGTCGTTTTCGAGGAGAAAAATTACCGCGTGGGCTATCTCCTCGGGTTTGGCTATCTCACCAGTCAGGGAGAGCGAGCGGAGCCTCTCCTTTATCTCGGGGCCTATCAGCTCGGTGTCAACCGGTCCAGGCGCTATTGCGTTGACGAGGATGCCCGGGGCGAGATGCCTTGCGAGGTTGAATGTGAGGGCTATCAGTCCGCCCTTCGAGGCCGCGTAGTGAGGACCGACCGTTCCCCCGTCTTTCCCGGCTATCGAGGCGATGTTGACTATCTTGCCCTTCTTCATGTACCTGAGAACTTCCTGGGTGACTATGAAGGCCCCCTTGAGGTTGACACCTAGAACGGCGTCCCAGTCATCGTCGGTGACTTCCATCGGCTTCAGGGCCTTTCCGAGGATTCCGGCGTTGTTCACGAGGATGTCTATCCTTCCGAAGTGGTCGATGACCTCTTCAACCATCTTTCTGACCTCTTCGCGACTGCTCACGTCGGCCTTTACTACAATTGCATCGACGCCGTGGGAGCGGCAGAGTTCAGCGGTCTCTTCGGCCTTGTCTCTGCTGTGGGCGTAGTTTACGGCGACGTTCACTCCCTTCGCCGCAAGGGCAACGGCTATTGCCCTTCCTATTCCCCGCCCGGCACCGGTGACGAGGGCAACCTTCCCGGCCAGCTCCACAGCCATCACCGGGTACTATTTTGGGGGATGAACTTAATAAAGCCTAACGCCGAAATATTTTTACGTTTGAAAAAGGACTTATTAACATGAGGGGATTCGCGGTAGCACTGGTTTTGATTTTGGGGGTGTGCATCGCAGGATGCACGTCCCATGAAAAACCCGAAGGAGGTATGAGTATGGACCTTGAGATAGGTTCGGTGTTTCACAACGGGGAGTACATACCCGTTGAGTTCACGTGCGATGGGGAGAACGTTAACCCCCCGATATTCATAGGGCACATAGACCCGGAGGTCAAGAGCCTGGTCATCATCATGGACGACCCCGACGCCCCCGGTGGAACCTTCACCCACTGGATAGCGTGGAACATTCCGCCCCTGGGCGAGATACCCAAGGGGGTTCCAAAACAGCCGGAGGTTGATGCCCCTGTTCACGTGATTCAGGGACGCAACGATTTCGGAATGGTAGGTTACGGCGGTCCGTGCCCGCCGAGGGGCCACGGGATACACCACTATCACTTCAAGGTTTACGGCCTCGACACGACACTCAACCTCAGGCCCGGCTCCGGAAGAAGGGAATTGGAGGAGGCCATGAAGGGCCACGTCGTCCAGTGGGGCGAACTCGTCGGCCTGTACAGGCGGGACTGAGGCTCAGTAGCGGAGCTTGACGAAGAGGTTCACCGCGCTCTGGAACGCGGAGAGGAAGTTCAGTGTGAAGAATATCCAGTCCCGTATTATGTACGAGTAGACGGTCAGGAAGCTGGCCGCCAGGACGTAGATCAGGATGAACTCTAAGTTCAGCGGGCAGTGCCTCTTCCTTATCGTCTCCACTGTCTGGGGAACCCACGAGCCCACGAGGAGCAGCATTCCCAGGAGTCCTATTATCTCTCCACCGTTCATTTTTCTCACCCGGACGGGAAACGGGAGAGCCTAAAAAAGCCTTGTGGATTGTTGCGTGTTAAATTTTTAAAAATGTCACGGGAAAATAGGCAAATTTGAGCTAAAGCTGGCTGGCCAGTCTGGACATCGCCCACGTCTTAACGTCATCGTCCATTATGCCGTTGATTATCTCCATAGCCTCTGAAATCTTCCCTGCCTTGGCCAGGGTTAGGGCAACTTCGGCCTCAACCTTGGATCTGTTCGAGAGGTCGGTTATGTACCTGGATATCCTCATGGCCTCGTCGGGCTTTCCGAGGTTCAGGAACTCGAAGGCCAGGCTCATGAGCGCCTTTGTGCTTTCTTCGTGGTTTTCTATATCGAGGGCGGCCTTCACCGCCCTCTCCAGGGCCTCCCCGTAGTCCCGGCCCTTTCGTGCGACTTCAATGGCTATGTGCGAGAACGCCTTGGAGCGAATCACCCTGTCGGGTATCCCGTCCGCCATCTGAAGCGCTTCCTCGGTCTTTCCAGAGTTGACGAGTTTAAGAACCGCCTCGTACAGTGCCCTGGAGCGGTACCACTCCTGCATGATCATCCCCAAGAATTTTGCAACTCGGAGGATTTAAGCTTTCCGCGGCCAAGGTTTATAACTTCCCACGGGAATAAGGTTCGGGTGAGAAGATGAAAAAGTTGGTTTTAATTATCATAGGGCTGCTGTTTATCTCGACGGTATCATACGCCGTCGCGGAAGCCCAGGTGAATCCGGACAAGCTCCACTTCTACATGTACGGTGCGAAGACCTGCCCCCACTGCCGCAAGATGAAGGAGGAGATACCGAGGGTCTACGGGAACGACAGCTTCACCTACTATGAGCTGGTGGACAACGCCGAGAACCAGGCCCTCTTCGGCGTCCAGTACCAGTACACGGGCATAGCGGGGGTCCCGGCCATAGGCATAGCCTACGACGGTAAACTTGAAGCCATAGTCGAGGGGGAGTTCAACGTCTCAATGGCCCCGGAGATAGTGAAGGCCGCGATGGACAACGGCGGTCTGATCCTTGTAACCGGGGGAAAGGCGTACATAATAAAAAACGAAACCATAATCCAGAAGCTCCAGGTTATCTACGTTGAACACCGGAACCCGGATGAGCCGGTAACGACGACCACAACCACGACCACGCCGGGCAACAGTGGAATCTGCGGGCCGGGAATACTGGTTGCCCTCGCGGTTGTTCCCCTGGTTCTCCTCAAACGGAGGCGCTGACCTTTCGTTCTCAACTTTTTGTTTTAGAAAGCCACAAAAAGACCCGCGATAACTTTCTACCATGAGAAGTGAGATAAAGGGTCTGGCGCTCATAGTCCTCGCATCCTTCGGGATAAGCTCCCTGGCGCTGTGGGCACTGGGCATGACCAGTTTCATCCCCCAGTTCTTCACCCTTGCGATGACGGACTCCATAAACCCGTGCACGTTCGTCATATACACCATGCTCCTCATAGCCCTCTCGGTCAGGGAGATTTCCAAGAGACGGCTCTACCTCATAGGCGCCGCCTTTATAGCAGCGGTGTACATATCCTACTACCTCCTCGGAGTCGGCCTGCTCTACTTCGCCGGCTACCTGCCCCTGTGGGTCGCGGGGGTTGCCGCGATAATCTTCGGGGCCTACACCATAGCCACTGGGCTGATGGAGAAGTCGCGCATAGCCGACAAGAAGGGCGTCAAGAAGAGGATATTCAGCAGCGACGCCACAGCCGTGGGGGCCTTCACCCTGGGCATCATAGTCTCCACCACGCTCCTTCCATGCTCTGCCGGGAGCTATCTAGTCTATGCGATAATAATCTCGAAGGCAGGGCAGGCCCTCGCCTTCCTCCTGCTGGCCCTCTACAACCTGGTGTTTGTGCTGCCGCTGGTGATCATACTGCTCGCCATGGGCAGTGTCACGGAGAGCAAGCGCTTCTCCCAGGCCATGGTGAGGAGGAGCCGGGAGCTCTCGGTCGTTGCGGGGATTCTGCTGATCGCGATAGGGGTCTGGGTTCTGACCGGTGCTTCGCTTTGACGCTCGATGAGGCTTTATAAGGAAGGAGAATGGATATGGCTCAAAAAGCGCCGCTTCCAAGGCCGCAGATGTTCGCGAACGGACATATCGAGCAGTCCTCTGTGTAGGGCTCGAGGTAAGGCTCACCCTTAACTGCCTTCGTTATCTCCTTCGCCTTTTCCATGGCTTCGTCATCGCCCTCAAGGACGAGGGTGACGCTTCCCTCCGCACCCCCAGCGCCGCCTGCCGCTATCGGAATCGCCTCGACTCCCGCGAGTATTCTGTACGCCTCGACCTCGGTGACGGGATGTGAATGCGGTATCGGCACGAGGGCCGAGTAAAGCCCGGTTCCCCAGTCGAATGAGTAGATGCCCGTGAGCTTGGCGCTCTCCTCGACCGGCGTCGGCACGAACTTCTCAAGGCTCACCGGCGTTATCGTGAAGACACCCTTCGTTATCGTCCAGCCGAAGGTCTTGCCTATCGTCCCGCCGTCGGGAGCCGCTGCAAAAACTGCAACGTTCCAGTTGATGTCTATCGCGTTGGCGCCCTTGATGAACACGTCCTTCGGGCCCATACGCTTGAGGGCTTCCAGTGGATCATCAAACGGTTCGCCCCTGTAGAGGACGAGGTGCTTGGGCCACGTCTGCTTAGGTGTGACGCACGTTCGCCCCTTGCTTATTATGCCAACGGTCCACTTCTCCTTCTCTATCTCCTCCCCCAGAATCTCCTCGGCTATGTATGCAGCAGTGGTTCCAGTGGCTATGTAAACGAAGCCGTGCTTCAGCGCGTGCTGAACTTCCGGCATGGCCACGACTGCCTTGGCTATCAGCCTCTTGCTCTCGGGGGGTGTGAGAGTTACGAGTGCCCTTTTCACGGAAATCACCGGGCTAAAATAGGCGTCGAAAGGTATTAAACCTTCCCTTAGAGCGCCCTAGAAGCCTTAGTTCAGCCGAAAAGTTCCAGGCAGACCCTACACTTGGCGGGATCGACCTCCGGGTCAAGCTGTGAATGGAGGGAGCAGACGTAGCCCCTGCCGAGCATCTCGAGGGATATCCGGACGAGCTCTGAATGAATCTCGTACTCGGTCGGCCTCTCCCTAACTATTCTCTCGGCCAGCGCCATCACCCTGGCCTCTATGTCCGGGAACTTCGAGACGTCTATCAGGGCTCCCCTGTCCATCCTCAGATAGCGCGAGACGGCGGACTGCGTGATGTACAGGAGCTCCCCTATCTCGGTCTGCTTGAGGCCCTTTCCGCGAAGGATTTCAACGAGTCTTCGCCGCAGGGAGGGATACACGTACCTTGCGGCGACGTCAAAGGCGTTCGTCTTCATGGGTACCACTATGACGCGCGGAATATTTAAGCCTTTTCCAGTCCCTTGAGCTCTTCCATCATCTTTTTGAACCTCTCGTCGCTCATTCCGAGGAGCCTCTTGGCGTCCCTCAGGGTTATCGTCTTGGAGAGGGTTCTCCTCATCTCCGGGTTCTCAAGGGGTGAGAAGCCGTACTTCACGAGTATCTTAAGGGACTCCGGGTAGGCTTTGAGGAGCTGGGCCACGTTGGTTTCCTCGGTTATTTCCTCTAGCCTGTCGTCGCATTCCTTGAGCTCCATCGTGAGCTCTCTCGAGTTCTCGGTTTTGGTTATCCTGAGCACGAAGGCTCCACCGATTTCCTTCAATTCAATCCTGTAACCGGCCTCCTCAAGCTTCCCTATCATGTCAACGAAAGGCTTGTCGCCGATTACCTCAAGAGTTTTCCCCGCCTCGAGCTTGGCGAGGGCTTCCACCATCATGACAGCCGGTTGTGGGGGCTGCAATCCACGAACATCGAGTATCATGTTTTCCACCGTCATCTTTTATGACGCGCGGCATATAAACTTTGTTGGGCAGATATGCCCAGCAATGCTTATAAACGTTTTATATGACACTTGTCATGAAGGTGGTAAAGATGACTGAATTGTTGAACAATCGCGAATACAAGAAGGAGCAGTTGAAGAGGCTCCTTCTCCGGATTCATGAGGGGGAGGACGTTAACGAACTCAAGGAAGAGTTCAGGGTCGTGTTGGGTGGCATCTCCCCCCTGGAGATTCCGATCATAGAGCAGGAGCTGGTGAAGGAGGGCATATCTGCCAAGGACATAGCGAAGATGTGCGACCTCCACGTCGAGCTGTTCAGGGAAGCGGTTGCCGGAACGGAGGAACTCGAGGAGAGGGCCCTTCCCGACGGGCACCCGCTCAAGACACTCTACCTCGAGAACAAGGAGATAATGAAGGACGCCGAGATGCTCAACCTCTACGCGAGAACCCTAGCAACGACCAAGGACGAGCGCATGAGGGAGGAAATCCTCGGCGTCCTGGAGGAGATAGTGGGCAACCTCAGGAAGGTCGGCTTTACCCACTACAACCGCGAGGAGATGCTCACCTTCCCCTACATCGAGCGCAGGGGTCTGACGGCGATAGCGACCGTTCTCTGGACGAAGCACGATGAGATAAGGTTCATGGTAAAGCACCTGGCCGGGCTTTTGAGGAAAAGGGACAGAATGCCCTGGGAAGAGTTCGTTGAGCGCTTTAAGGAAAAGGCCGGCGAGGCTTCATTCGCGCTGAGCGATATGGTCTTCAGGGAGAACAACATCTACTACCCAACCCTAAAGGCGCTGCTGAGCGATGGGGAGTGGAAGGCAATAAGGATGCAGGAAGACGAGTTCGGCTATTACAAGGTTAATCCGCCGGTGTGGGACCCGGGAGAGGACGTTGAGCCGCTCCATCCATGGGAGATCGACCCAGAGCTGAGTGTTGAGGAACTGCTGAACCTTCCGAGGGAGATTCAGCAGGCGTTGAAGGGCCAGCCTCTGGAGTTCGACAAGTCAGAACTCAAACGCGAGGGGGATATAGACCTTGGAACCGGCTACGTGAACATTGAGGAACTAAAGGCGATATTCGAGGCCCTTCCGGTGGACGTGACATTCATAGACAGGGACGACAGGGTTCGCTTCTTCTCGCCGGGGGAGAGGATATTCGCGAGAACCCCGTCCGTGCTCGGAAGGCCCGTCCAGCTCTGCCATCCCCCGAAGAGCGTCCACATAGTGAACAAAATCCTCAAGGCCTTTAAGGAGGGCAGGAAGAAGGAGGCAGCCTTCTGGCTCCGGCTCGGGCCGAAGTACGTCTACATCAGGTACGTCCCGCTGTTCGGGAGGGACGGCGAGTACCTCGGCACCCTTGAGATGACGATGGACATCGAGCCATATAAAAGGATTGAGGGCGAGAAGAGACTGCTGGACTGGAGGGACTGAGGTGGTTCATGTGCGCGGGGACAGGGAGATATTCCGAAGAAGGGTGGAGCGCTTTCAGGAGCTGTTGAGGGAGAACGAGATAGACGGGGCGGTGATAAGAACCCTCTCGAGCTTCATTTACTTCACCGGAACCAAGTGGCTCCGGCCGAGCCTCCTCATTCCTGCCGAGGGCGAGCCGGTGGTCTACGTCGTCAAGGGCGAGGCCGAGCTTTTCAGGGAGAAGAGCTGGATCGAGAACGTCATGGAGTTTCAGAAGGTGGAGGACCTGATGGCCGGCGTTGTGGGCTGGATACACCGCAACGGGATGAGCCGCGTTGGACTCGAATTCGGCATAGAGCGCGACGCCTACCTCATATTCCTCAAGATATTCGAGCGCCTCAACCCGACCGTGGAGATAGTGGACATCCTCGACCTCACTATGGGGCTGAGGATGATAAAGGAAGAGTGGGAGCTCGACAACATCAGGAAAGCCGGGAAAATAGCCGGGCGCGGTATGAAGGTCGCCGAGGAGGTCATAAAACCGGGCCTCAGCGAGCTGGAGATAGCGGCTGAAGTTGTAAGGGAGCTCATGCTGAGCGGCAGCGAAGACCCGAAGGTCTACGTTTCAACGACGCCGAGGGCGCACGCCGAGCCCTTCCGCGACCTGAAAGCCCCCGAGAACGGGGTCGTTACAGTCGTCATCGGTGCAGACTGGAACAACTACTACGCCAACGTGGCGAGAACCTTTGTGGTCGGCGAGCCGGGCGAGAGGGTAAGGAGGGCCATCGAGACCAAGGAAGAGGCCTACAGAATCGCGCTTGAGGAGACGAAGGTTGGCGTTGCACTGAACACCGTCGAGAAGAAGCTCGCGAACTTCTTCAAGGAGAGGGGCTTTGGGGAAGCTTACATAGCTGGCTACACCCACGGCGTTGGCCTGCTCATAGAGGAGCCCCCCATCGCCACCATAGTCGTCCCGCAGAGGGCCGCGAAGCTTCAGGAGAACATGGTTCTAACGGTTATCCATTCGCCGCTGATGATTCCGGAGGGGGCGATAAAGCACGAGGACACGTACATCGTCAAAAAGGATGGTCTCGAGAGGGTGACTTAGAACACCCTCGCGTAGCCCCACTTCCTTACGCTCGTCAGGATTGACGTTTCCGTGCTCCTCAGCCCCTCTATTCTTCCCAGCTTTTCTATGAGGAAGCTCTCGAGCTCCTGAAGGTCCTTAACGGTTACCTGCATGAGTATATCGTGCGCCCCGGTCGCTATGCCCAGAACGTCCACTTCCGGCAGCTTGCTCAGCTCCTCCGCGGCCTTCTTCACCCTGCTCGGCTCAACGTCGACCGCTATGAACGCGACTATTGAGTAACCGGCCTTAAATGGATTTATGAGCGCCGAGAACTTCCTTATGACGCCCCTCTCGACGAGCTTCTTCACCCTGAGCCTGACAGTCGATTCCGGCACCTTGAGGCGTCTCGCTATCTCGGAGTAGCTGGCCCGCCCGTCCTCCTGGAGGATGTGGAGTATCATCCTGTCCAGTTCGTCAAGATGCTCACTAGTACGCATTTTTTCACCTCAATTTTTGTCAATATTTTGCTATCCTTTTAATTTTTTCTGCGAAATTAGCAAAATCTGGGCGAAATTGCTATTAATTTCAAACGCGTATAGCAGTACGGTGAGAGCATGAACTATCCCCGAAACAAGGAGGAGGTTGTGGAGCGCTATTCACGGGTTTTTCCGAGGTCGGCTCGCGTCACCTACGCGCCGATAGTGGGCGTCAAGGCTGAGAACGCTCGCGTCTGGGACATCGAGGGCAGGGAGTACATAGACTTCCTGAGCGACGCCGCCGTTCAGAACGTTGGGCACAACAATCCCAGGGTCGTGAACGCGATAAGGGAGCAGGCGGAGAGGCTGATACACTTCACCTTCATCTACGGCTTCCCGGTTGAGCCGCTCCTCCTGGCTGAGAAGCTCGCCGAGATATCGCCCATCGAGAGCGCGAAGGTCAGCTTTGGGATGAGTGGGAGCGATGCCAACGATGGGGCGATAAAGCTCGCGAGGGCTTACACGCGGAGGAGAACGATACTCAGCTATCTCAGGAGCTATTACGGGGCAACCTACGGTGCGATGAGTATAACGGGCCTCGACTTCGAGGTTCGCTCCATAGTCGGTGAGCTGAGCGGTATTCATTACCTCCCGTACCCTAACTGTTACCGCTGTCCCTTCGGGAAGGATCCAAAGACCTGCAAAATGGAGTGCGTCTCCTACATCAAGGAGAAGTTCGAGGGAGAGGTCTACGCCGACGGCGTCGCGGCCCTATTCGCCGAGCCGATACAGGGCGACGCCGGAATGGTCGTTCCGCCACAGGATTACTTCAGGAGGGTCAAGAGGATACTCGACGAGCACGGGATTCTCCTCATAGTGGACGAGGTTCAGAGCGGCATGGGGAGGACGGGCAAATGGTTCGCGATAGAGCACTTCGGGGTCACCCCCGATGTCATAACGATAGCCAAACCCCTCGGCGGCGGACTCCCCATAAGCGCGATAATAGGGCGCTCCGAGGTTATGGACTCCCTCCCGTCGCTTGGACACACCTTCACCCTCAGCGGCAACCCCGTGACGAGCAGGGCGGCCCTGGCGGTTATCGAGGAGATAGAGGAGAGGGACCTGCTCAAGAGGGCGGAGAAGCTCGGAAAGTACACCAGAAAGAGGCTCGAGAAGATGAAGGAGGAGCACGAGCTCATCGGCGACGTTCGCGGTCTCGGCCTGATGCTCGGCGTTGACCTTGTGAAGGACAGGGAGACCAAGGAGAGAGCCTATGAGGAGGCCAGGAAGGTCGTCTGGCGTGCCTACGAGCTGGGTTTAGTTCTTGCGTTCCTTCAGGGCAACGTGCTGAGGATTCAGCCGCCCCTCACGATAGAGGAGGAACTCCTAGAGGAGGGTCTCAACAGGCTGGAGAGGGCCATAGCGGACGTCGAGGAGGGCAGGGTTCCGGACGATGTTCTGACGAAGGTTCAGGGCTGGTGATTGACATTTTTCTGTCTATTTTCCCTGCCTCCGAAAGCTTTTTAAACAAACCTTTACACAGATTGAGCGGGCTTTAATGGAAACCCTTGAGACGATGAAAGGACCTGTACTCAAGGTTGGAATCGAGGATAAGGTTGAACCTTCAAAGGCTTTGGTTTTTGGCCTTCAGCATGTTCTCGCGATGTTCGGTGCCACCGTCACCGTGCCCCTAGTCGTTGGGGGTGCAGTTGGTCTGAGCGGCTCCGAGATTGCCCTCATGATACAGGCCGTTCTGCTGGCGATGGGCATCGCAACACTGCTCCAGACGACGATAGGCTCCCGGTATCCGATAGTGCAGGGCTCAAGCTTCGCCTTCATTCCGGGCCTCATAGCGATTGGCTCAAGCCTCGGAATGGCCGCGGTCCAGGGTGCGCTGATCGTTGGGGGCCTGATAGAGGCAGCCATTGGATGGCTCGGGATAATCGGGAAGGTCAGGAAGCTCTTCACCCCGCTGGTCACGGGCGTCACGATAACGCTGATAGGCTTCAGCCTAGCCGACGTTGCGGTTAAGAACTTCTTCAACTTCTACGCGGACCCGTCAGGGGGGAGCATCGCCAGGGCAACCCTGGTGGCGGCCATAACTTTCCTCACGACCGTTATGGTCGCTCTGAGGGCGAAGGGAAGCCTGAAGGCAATGCCTGTCGTGGTGGGTGCTGCGGTTGGCTACCTTGTGAGCGTTCCCCTCGGCCTCACGGACTTCGGACTGGTAAAGAGCCTGCCGGTTGTGAGCATCCCAAGGCCCTTCCCGTGGGGCGAACCGGTATTCGACACAACGGCGATAGTCCTGCTCCTCTTCGCCTTCATGGTGAGCATCATAGAGAGCGTCGGGGACTACCACGCGATAGCCACCGTCACGGGCTCGGACATAACGGGCAAGCACATAGCGAGGGGAATAGGCAGCGAGGGCCTGGCCTGCTCGATAGCGGGCCTCCTCGGCGCGTGTGGAACGACGAGCTACTCGGAGAACATAGGTGTGGTGGCCCTCACGAAGGTTGGCAGCAGGTACGTGGTGCAGATAGGGGCGGTTATTCTGATCCTCCTCTCGCTGGTTCCGAAGTTCGGGGGAGTCCTCGCCTCAATGCCCGCGCCGGTTCTCGGCGGCCTGACCCTGGCGCTGTACGGAATGATAAGCGTCACGGGTTTGAGGCTGATAAAGGAGAGGGTCGAGTTCAACGACAGGAACACGCTGGTACTGGCCGCCGCACTGATAGCCGGTCTCGGAGCACCCCAGCTCCCGGCGGAGTTCCTGGCGGCCTTCCCGAAGATAGTCGCCAGCATCTTGGAGTCTGGGATGGCTGTTGGAGCGCTTACGGCGATAGTGCTCGACAGGCTCCTCTGAGTTCTTCTTTTTTACAACACAAAAAGACAAAAGAAAAGGGGTCACCAGATTACCTCTTCTTCCGCTGGGGCTGGCTCCGGCTCCTCTCCAAGCTCCGCGGGCATCTTGTTGAAGGCTATTATGACGAAGACGCGCGCGATCAGGAGCAGCAGGAATCCAACGAGGATTATGGCAGTAAGTGCGCCCCACCACACCCACGTGGCGGCGTCCTTGAACTCCTTGGTGTCGGTTATCTCGTACATCGCAAGCCAGGCCCTCTTCTGGAAGTAGGCGGCGCCTATTATCAGGGCCACAAACAGTATGAAGAGAAATATCGCCAGGCCTATTCCGGCCGATTCGCTGAGGTGCCATCCCGCTGGAACGAGGGCAAAGGTTCCGAACAGCAGGGCGAGGATGACTATCAGACCGCCTATAGCAAAGATGACGCCGTAGAGGTAGTTCTTAAAGGGCCTCTCGTCGCCTACGGCATCGCTTATTCCCTTCAGAGCCAGCAGTATCAGGATGAAGCCGATCAACGATACCACACTGCCGATGTACGGTATAAAACCGCCGACGAGGGTGAGGATTGCCCCCCACATTCCCATGTTCTTTTCACTGCTAACGTTAACAACGGTCACCGAAACCACCGTATAAAAATCAACCTCAAGCTTAAAAACGTTACCCAAAAGAGTGAGAAGATGGGCTCACGATGCCACGTTTGTTGGGGTTGAGGTTTCAATCTCCTCCGGCAGGTTTGCGAAGCCTATTATCTGGTATACCGCAGCGATGAAGAGCAGTATAACTCCCACGAAGATTATGAGGGTTATCACGCCCCATTTCGTCCAGGTTGCAACCTGGTCAAACTCCTCCACGCCAGTCACCTCGTAGGCCGCGCGCCAGGCCTTGATGTCAAAGTATATGCCGAGTACGAGCACAGCCACTACCGCCAGACCTCCGAGGGTCACCATAGTCGCCCCAAAGACTCCCATTGAGCTGTGGAGAGGATGCCCAAAGGCCATCGTTGAGTTAGAAATCGAGAACACGCCAATGATCATTAGGATTACCGCCAGAAGCAGGCCGGCGAAAAAGACTATGACTGAATAGAGGTAGTATCTGAAGGGCCTGTCGTCGCCGAGCTTGTCCCCGATGCCCTTGAGCGCTATGAGAACAAGTATCTCCCCCACCAACGAGAGGGTCCCCTTGAAGATCCCCATGTAGGGGATCACACCGATGAATCCCCCCACCAGAACGAGCACTGAGCCAACGAGTCCGAGGCTCCTCTCGCTCCTCAGGTCCGCCATGAAATCACCTCTGAGAGCTTTGGGCATTACTACTTTAAAAAGTTGCGATTCTTGGCCACGATACTGCGTTCGGGGGATCTGGATTTCAGAAAAGTTGGGGGATTAAAGAAAGGAAAAGGGTCACTCCTTCTTCTCCTCGGGCTTGGCCTGAGCTTTTTCCTCGGCCTTCTCGGCAGGCTTCTCTTCCTTCTTCTCGGCCGGTTTGGCGGCCTCTTTCTTCTCCGGGGCCTTGGCAGGCTTCGCAGGTGGCTTGGCCGGCGTCGGCTTCTTGGGTGGCCTCAGACCGTAGCCGAGTATCTTGAACTCTATCTTGTCGCCGTCGCGGAGGTGGTAGATGTGGGTACCGTCCTCCAGCTTCTCGATCTTGACGACCGGGAAGCGGTAGTCCCTGAACTTCTCGTTGAGCTCCTTGACCTTCTTCGGGTCTATGGGCACCCAGTCGTAGAGCTCCAAGTCTTCCTCAAGGCCGCCGGTGGTGAGGTAGTAGTTCTCGGTGAAGTCAAGGGCACCGGTCGGGCAGACGTCCACACAGAACTGGCAGAAGGTACACCTGCCGTAGTCCACCTTCGGGTGCGGCCTCTTCTCCATCTTGCCGTCCACTTCGATCCAGGTCATCTCTATGGCCCTGGCGGGACATATCTGGCCGCAGAAGTTACAGCCGACGCAGGTCTTCCAGTTCAGCGTGTGGAATCCCCTGTACTTCGGTGCCGGCTCTATCTGCTCGAAGGGTATCTTTAGCGTGACCGGCTTCTTGAAGAGGTACTTGATGCCCATCCACGGCTTGACGAATGATTTCTTGAGCTTGACCTTCTCCTCGCCGACGACCCTAACCTTTGGCTTCTCAACGCTCTCCATCTTCATCACCTGTCTATGTCCGGCGGGCAGTTGTCAAGGGTCTTCAGGATGACCGGAACGTCCGCAAGGCGCGCTCCCTTCAGGAGCTCCTCAAGCACCGTGACTCCGTGGCTCTGGCTCGGGCCTCTGATATGAACCCTGTACGGTTTGTGGGTTCCGTCGCTGACGACGTAGGCGCCAAAGTCTCCCTTCGTGCTCTCGACGTGGGCGTAGGCGTCACCCTTCGGCGGCTTGAACCTCGGCAGGGCCTTGAGCCTGGCGTCCTTGACCATGTACGGCCCGCTCGGCGGCCCCATATCGAGGAGCTGCTCCAGGATGTAGAGGTCCTGCTCCATCTCGTACCTCCTCACGAGGACCCTGGCCAGGCTGTCCCCCTCCTTCAGGACCGGAACCTCGAACTCGAGCTCTGGGTAGAACAGGTACGGGTCATCCTTCCTGACGTCGTAGGGAACGCCGACGGCCCTGAGATTCGGACCGGTGACGGCGTGCTTCAGCGCGAACCTCTTGTCCATTACACCAACTCCCTCAGTCCTCTCGAAGGTTATGTAGTTGTCGAAGAGTATCTCGTCGAAGTCCTTGAGCTTGCCCTTTAGGTACTCGACGGTGTCTCTGAGCTGGCGGAGCCACTTGTCACCGGGTATGTCCCTCCTGACTCCTCCGGGCACGGTGTAGATGTGGTAGACCCTACCGCCCGTGAGCTCCTCGAAGAGGCGCATGAACCTCTCACGATAGGCTGCAGCCCACTGGCCCGCTGTATAGAGACCTATCTCGTTTCCAAAGCCCATTATCCAGAACATCCAGGCGCTCATCCTGGCCATCTCGAGGACTACAGTCCTTATCCACTGGGCCCTCTCCGGAACCTCCCAGCCGACTATCTCGTCAACCGCCATGGAGTAGATGTTCTCCGGCACGTCGCTCTCGGGAACACATATACGGAGGAGCAGGGCGATGTTGGTGAAGTAGGGCCTCTGCTCTGCGAGCTTCTCGAAACCGCGGTGGAGGAATCCGGGGTTGACTATGGCCTTCTCAACCCTGCTTCCATCCATCTTCAGGATTATGCTGAAGTTCTCGGTGGCCATGTGCTGCGGACCGAAGAACAGCTCGTAGGTATCCTTGTCTATGGGGTGAAGGTACATATCGTGGGCCTTTGCCTCTTCCCTAAGTTCCTTCGGGACTTCCAAATTCGCCATGATCATCACCTCATATCACATAGTTGGTCTTGCTCTCGTCGTATCTGTCGAAATCCTCGCCGTAGATCGTCTTGACGTAGCCTATCATGTTGAAGTCCTTTCTGAATGGGTGCTTCTCGTACTCCCTCGGCTCGAGGATGAAGGGACCGAGCCTCGGGTTGCCCTCGAATATTATGCCGAAGAACTCGTGAGCCTCCCTCTCGTAGGTCTCGGCGACCGGCCAGATGTCCATGACGGTCGGCATCTTTGCGTTCTCCCTGGGTATCCTCGTCCTCACGAAGGCGTGAACGCTCTCACTGACGCTCCAGAGCTGGTAGACAAGCTCGAACTCACCCTCCTTGAGCCAGTCAACGACGCTTATCTGAATGAGCATCTCGAACTTCTCACTCGCGAGTTCGAGGAACTCCTTTATCCTGTCCGCGGGGACTTTGAACTCAACGCGCCTCTCTCGCCTGACGTTGCCCTCGGCGTAGGGTGCCTTCTCAAGCACCTCCGCAACCAGCTTCCCCTCTTTGGTATCGGGGAGCTTTGGAGCCTCCACTTCTGGAACCTCCTGGGGCTTTTGCTCCTCAACCTTCTCCTCGACCTTGGGCTTCTCGTTCATATCCATGCCAGCCACCTCCTGGCGTCCTTCTCGCGCCATCCTTCTCCAAACAGCTCGTCCTGATTCTTCCTGTAGTACTCGTAGTTCTCCCTGTAGCGCTTCCAGCCGTCGGCGGTTCCCTCCTCTATCTTGCGCATTATCTCCATTATTCCGTCCATAACTGCTTCCGGCCTTGGCATGCAGCCGGCTATCGCCACGTCAACCGGCAGGTACTTGTCGAACTGCTTGACGACGTTGTAGGAATCCCAGTAGACTCCGCCGTTTATCGGGCATGAGCCGTGTATCAGCACGTACTTGGGGTCCTGCATCATCTCGTAGGTTATGATGATTCTCTTGAGGGTCTTTGGGGTAACGTAGCCCGTGATGAGGAACAGGTCACCCATCCTCGGTGCAGGGTTTGGCATTATTCCGAAACGCTCGAAGTCGTATCTGGCGGTGGCCAGCGGCGGCATCTCGATACCGCCACAGCCCGTACAGAAGGCCACTATCCAGAGGCTCTTCTTCCTGGCCCACTTGAACAGGGGCTCGAAGAGCTTGAACTCCTGGAGCTCGTAGCTTATGAAATCGTCATTCTTTCTCTCGCTCATCCACATCACCTCACATCGTCAGGAGCACGGCTATTATTCCCAGTATGGTCGGCCACTTCCAGAAGAACTTGGCCGCCTGGTCTATGGTGAACCTCGGGTAGATGCTGGCCACGAATATCGCTATGAAGAGCACCGCTATCTGCTTGATGAGCAGCTCGAGCAGGTTGCTGGCTCCTCCGAGGAAGATTACCGCAAAGAATGCCGTCTCTGCGAAGAGCTGAACCGCGTGCTGGGTGAAGAGTATTGCCGCGTGCTTGCCGCCGTACTCGACCATGGGACCCATCGAGATTTCCGCCGGGGCGGTGATTATGTCGAAGGGCTCGAGGCCGAGCATCGCCTGGAAGACTATGTCGAAGACTATCATTGCCAGGAAGAGTGCCGGGACGAGGATGCTCCATCCGTGGGCCTGCTGGAGGGACACCAGCTCGTTCAGCTTGAAGGTTCCCCAGTGCTGGATGACGGCTATCAGCGCGAGACCGTATGGCAGCTGCATGGCCACCATGGTGAGCAGTCCACGCTGGACACCGACCGCTGAGTAGGGGTTTCCTGAGCTCATCGCACCGAGCATTATGCCGAGCATCGGCACCTCAAGGAGATATGCAACGACTATGAGGTCGGCGTTGACGCTGAAGAGACGGAAGCCTGCGAGGGGAATGAAGAGCAGTGCTGCGATGCTGGCTCCGAGGGCAAATATCGGGCCGAAGTCGTAGATGAATCCATGGGTGACGCTCTCCTTCTTGCCCAGCAGCTTGAGGGTGTCTATTATCGGCTGGTATATAGGCGGTCCAACGCGGCGCTGAATCCTTGCCATGGCCTTCCTCTCTATGCCCATGAATATGAAGCCCATGAAGGTGGCGTATATCAGCATTCCAATGACTTCCAGGATGAGCTTCCAGTCAATCATTCACAACACCCCCCACAGTGCGAGTATGAGCAGCACTATCGCCAGGTACCACGAGTAGCTCTGGACGTTGCCGTTGTACAGGGACTGTCTGATCGAGTCTGCGAAGTCCTCCACTATGCCCGCCAGGCGCTCGTAGAACCTGTCCCAGCTGTACTTGAGCCAGAACTCCAGGGCCTCGGCGAGTGGCCTGTAGAAGTTCTTCCTGATGCTGAGGTTGAACTCCTCAGTGACGGGGTTACCCGACTGGTAGGTGTTTGTCACCTTTATCTTCCTCACCTTGGCGCCGTAGAGATACACCAGTCCGGCTATGACCAGGCCGATTGTGAGGGCTATCGTCACGAGCAGGGCGTTGTAGGTTCCCGTCGGGGTAACGAGCTTGTAGTAGTCACCGCCGACGATTTCCCCTCCGAGCATCCTGTTGAGGTACTTGGTGACTATGCCCGGTGCAACACCGAAGAGCAGGTTGGGGATCGCCAGTAGGGTCATTCCTATGAGGAGCGGGAGCGGTGCCTCCTTAACGTCCTCAAGGTCGCTCGGCCTCTGGCCGAACCAAACCGCGTAGAGGAACCTGACCACGTAGGCGAAGGCTATGCCGCTTCCGAGGAATATGGCGCCTGCAACGAGGGGCATGTGGGCGCTTATGGCCGCCTCGTATATGAGCCACTTGCTGGCAAAGCCCGCCATCGGCGGAATTCCCGAAAGGCTCAGCACCGCTATCAGGCCCATCGCGAAGGTGAAGGGCATCTTCTCAGCGAGGCCTCCCATGTCCTTGAACTGGGTCTTGCCGGTCTGGAGGATTATGGCAGCGGTCACGAGCCAGAAAAGGCCCTTGAACACGGCGTGGCTGAGCACGTGGAAGAGACCTCCGGCAAAGCCGAGGCTGCTGCCGAGTCCGAAGGCGAGCAGTATGTAGCCGACCTGGCTGACCGACGAGTAGGCGAAGAGCTTCCTGATGTCCTCCTGGAGGACCGCTAGGAAGCCTGCAACGACTACCGTTATCGCCCCTATCCACGCGATTATATATGCGAAGGTCAGGTGCCCGTGGAAGGTTCCGAAGGCCGCGTAGAGCTTGTAGCCCATGAGGATGTAGAGCAGGAGGAATCCATAGGCTCCCGCCTTGCTGAGGGCACCGCTGAAGAAGGTCGTGTAGCTCTGGTCGGTCTCGCTGTAAGCTCCGGGCGCCCAGACGTGGAGCGGAACGGCACCGGCCTTAACGCCGAACGCCGTCAGGAACAGCCCGAATATGAGGGCCGTCTCGGCGGTGCTTATCGCTCCGAGGCTTGCGTCAACGTAGAGTGCCTGCCTTATGGTGGCGAAGTCGAGCGCTCCGGTCTTGGCGTAGAGGATGCCTATCGCTATCAGCATCGCGTAGGCTCCGATAACGCTCAGCACGAAGTACTTGAGGGACTCGTGCTTGTTCCTCCTGATGACCATCATGAAGCTGGCAAAGGTCATCATCTCCCAGAGCAGGAAGAATCCCACGAAGTCCTGGCTCAGGAAGACACCGAGCACTCCCGTGTAGCTCATCAGGGCGAAGAGCCAGTCGTAGGAGCTCTTCGAGGTTGATGCCATTCCGAGGGCCATCGCGAGGCCCACCAGCGAGGCCACCGCCGCGAAGTACCAGCTCATGGTGTTGAGCTGGAACTGCAGGGTGAACCCGCTCACCGTAACCGAGTAGTTTACCGCCTCGTTCAGGACGGTTGAGTAAAGCTTGGCGAGGTACGCGAGGGGTATCGCCGCGCCTATGAGGCCTATAGCTTCCCTCACGCCCTTTATATCGAGCGCCCACGCTATGACTCCAGCTATCAGGGGCGCAAAGATTATGATGAGGAGTTCGTTGATCATGCTCCCACCCCCATCAGTGGCACGTTCTTAACGTACTGGGCAACGTTAAAGATGTCGTTTCCGGCCTTCTGGGCGAGGTTCCAGGCGTAGTCCGGGTAGATTCCTATCACGACCACGAGGGCCGCGAGGAACAGTACCATGAGGCCGATAACGATGTTCTCGTCTATCCTCTCTCCGTCTCCCTCGAACCAGATCGTGTGGAGCAGTCTGAAGTAATAGACGGCCTCCACGACGCTTGCGGTGAGCACCAGGACAGCCGCCCAAGTGTAGCCCACCTGGAGGGTGGCGAGTATTATCCTGATTTTGCTCCAGAATATGTTGAACAGCGGTATTCCGACGGTGGCTATGGCGCCCACTGAGATCGCGAAGGCAGTCAGCGGCATCCTCCTTCCAAGTCCCCTGAAGTTCTCAATCTCTGCCCCTCCGAGGGTCATCGCAACGTAGCCGACCGCGAGGAACAGCATGGCCTTCACGATGGCGTGGTTTATCATATGGAAGACGCCGGCGTCAACACCGCTCTGGGTTCCGAGGGCGAGGGCGAGCGCGATGAGGCCTATCTGGGCTATACTGGAGTACGCTATCATCCTCTTGACGTTCCTCTGCCTGAGCGCGGCGAGCTCCGCAACGATTACCGTGAGCGTCGCCAGCACGACGAGGAGCCTGAGGACGGAACCCCAGCTTCCGACGTCCTGCATCAGGTAGAGAATCCTGGCCATGGCGTAGAGGCCCGCCTTGACGACGAAAGCCGAGAACATGACGGTCACCGGGTGCGGAGCGGCCTGGTATGCATCGGGGGCCCAGGCGTTGAGCGGGAAGAGCTCCGCCTCGACGGCTAGGCCGAAGATTATCAGCGCCAGTCCCACCTGTGCGACGGTCGGGTCCATTGTTGCGGCCAGCTGCGCTATCTGTGCCATGTTGAGAGTTCCGAGGGAACCGTAGATGAGCGCTATGCCCACGAGGAAGAAGCTGGAACCGATTCCGCCAAGGATTATGTACTTCATCGAGGCCTCAGCGGCTTCACCGGTCTTGTTGTAGGCGGTTAGGGCGTAGGCGCTGATTGCGGTTATCTCCATGAATACGAAGAGGTTGAATATGTCTCCCGTCGCTATCATGCCGGTGGCTCCGAGCATGAGGAGCAGGAAGAGCATGGCGTACTTGTCTATGGGCTCGACTTCGATTGCCCTGAGGCTGAAGACAGCCATGAGGAAGCTGATTGCCGCGACGATGAGCACGAAGAGCGCCGCGAAGTGGCCGAAGTACAGGTTGATTCCAACGGGCGGCCTCCAACCGCCGGCGATGACGATTATCGGCTGGCCCGTGGAGTAAACCCACTGGAACACCCACGCGGCTATTCCCGTCTGGAGTGCGGTGACAGCTATGAGGAAGTACTTGATCGCGTTCTTTCCGGCGCCCTTCAGCAGGGGCACGAAGAACGCGCTGATGAGGGGTAGCGCTATGAGCAGAGCGGCGTACTGCCCGTTCATCCTCTCAACCTCCTTATCTCCTCGATGTTAAGGGTTCCGTACTTCTCGTAGATCAGCATGGCGACGCTAAGGGCCATGGCGGTGGTGGCAACGCCTATAACTATCGCGGTGAGCACGAGGGCCTGTGGAATCGGGTCAACGGCCTGGTTCGGGCCGATTCCCTCGCTCAGTATGGGTGCGCTCCTTCCGGAGACGTAGCCCACGCTGATGAGGAGCAGGTTCACGCCGGTTTCCATTATGCTGAGTCCGATGAGAACCTTCAGGAGGTTCTTCTTGACGAGTATCGCGTAGAGGCCCACGAGGATGAGGGCTATGGCGCCGAAGTAGTAGACGCTGATCATTCGCTCACCTCCTCCTTGAGCATGTTGTCGATGATGCCGCTGAGCTCAGTGCCGACCTTCAGGCCGATGATGGTGTAGATTATCGGTATGAATCCGCCGCTGAGGAGCCTTCCAACGTTCTCCGTGCCGAAGTTCCATGTCTGCCATATCCAGTCGAAGAGGAAGTAGCCGCCTATGGAGAGACCAATGAGGCCGACGATAACGTAGCCCATTCCGGCGAGTCCCTCTGTCTTCTCGAAGCCCTTGTGGGGTATCTCGTAGGTTATAAACGCCAGATAGAGCAGCAGGAACGCGGTGGCGATGGTGGCTCCGCCAGGGAATCCTCCTCCCGGTGTTAGGTGTCCGTGGATGAAGATGTAGGCACCGAAGAGCATGACGAAGGGCACCAGAAGCCTGGTTCCGGTCGTGAGGACTATCGAACCCTCGGTCTTGGCGGTTCTCTTCTTCTTTTTCCTCCAGAGGAGTGCACCGACTCCGGTTGATGCTATGAACAGAACGGTGACCTCACCGAGGGTATCGAATCCACGGTAGTTGACGACGACGGCGGTGACCGCGTTGACGGCTCCGGTCTGCTGCTTCACGTTGTCGAGGTAGTACTGCCCCACTAGCATTTTGTCCTGGCCGAAGGGAACTCCAGCAAGGCCCTGGGCGAGCCAGTAACCCACGATGAGGAGCAGGATTATAGCGAGTGCGCGCTTGAGCATTTTCACCACCTCACCCACCAGCCGGGCTTCTCTTCCTCTTCCGTCTCAAAGCGCTGGGTTCTCTTGATGGCGAAGATGAATATCGCACCGCTGAGCGCTGCGCCTATAGCTGCCTCCGTCATTGCGACGTCCGGCGCCTGCAGCATGAAGAACAGCAGCGAGGCGAACAGACTGACCGCGGCCATTCCAACGGCCGCCGCCAGGAGGTCTCTCCACTCCACCGCGAGAACCGCGGATATTATCATGATGCCGACTATGATGTACTCGATACAGGTTATGCAGTTCATTCCTCACCACCCTCCTCAGCGGGTGTTTCTTCGGGTGCCTCGGGGGCCTCAACTTCCTCCCTCTCCTTGGCCTCCAGGTGCTCCCTGTACTTGTCAACGACGCTGCCCTCCCAGAGGGGTATGCCGCTCTTGTAGGCTGCCCTTATGAGCGCGTGGGCGCTTATCGGGTTGGTGAGCAGGAGAAAGACGGCTATAACTATGGTCTTCGTGAGCCAGGGGATGCTTCCGAAGTCGGTGCCTAGCGCCCAGATACCGACGCCCACCAGGACACCGAGGCTTCCAAGGGTCGCGCTCTTGGTCGAGGTCTGCATCCTGTTGTAGACGTCCGGCATTCTGATAAGACCTAGCGCCGACAGGAAGTAGAAGAACGTTCCCAGCAGCACGAGGATTTCACCGATGGCGGCGAGCGCGTTCATAGGCCTCCCTCCATGTAGCGCGCGAAGGCTATGACTCCACCGAATGCGAGTATCGCGTAGACCAGGGCAACGTCGAGGAATATCATCCTCTGGTAGTAGAGCGCGAAGAGGACCATGAGCCCAGTGGTTATGGTGGTCATGATGTCAACGGCGACGAGCCTGTCAACGGTGGTTGGCCCTCTGAAGACCCTGTACATGCTGAGCAGCGTCGCTACGGCTATGAGCGCGAGATAAAAGTTTATCCCTATCATCCGAAGATCACCTTCAGGAACTTTTCAAAGGGCTGGGTTATGTTCTTGGAGGCACCTTCAACAGAATCGTCCTTGACGTCTATCCAGTGGATGAAGTACTTGTCACCGTCCACGTCGAGGGTTATGGTTCCCGGAGTCAGGGTGATGGAGTTCGCCAGGCTGAGCTTCCCAACGTCGCTTTCGAGAACGGTCCTGCACTCAACGATTCCAGGGTTTATTGGTCTCTTGGGATGCAGAACCCTGTATGCGACGTCGAGGTTCGCCATTATCATAGCCCACAGGAAGTAGGGGATGTAGGCTATTGCGTATGCTATCCTCTTGGGGTTGAGGTTTGCGAGGCCGTTCGTTGTGAATATCTCGTAGGTGAACGCACCGACGATGAGCGACAGTAGTAGGCCGATTTCCAGTTCCTGTGGGTCCAAACTGGCCGTTAGAAACAGCCATATCAGGAACAGTACGATAACCGTGTACAGGTAGCGGCTTATCCTGCTTGCTTCTCCCATTCGACAACCCTCCGCAGGTTGATGGAAGTGCTCCCAATAGAGTTAAGCGAAGCTAATTTTTGGTTTTAAACAATGGCTTATAAACCTTACCTGCGAATAACAAAGGTTTAAAACGTTTGGTTAAAATGAGGGCATCAGACTTGTTCTCTGATGTTAGAAAGGGTTCCTCATGGCGCATAACTTTAGAGGAGCCATGAAGTTCCCAAATTTGTTTACAGAATGTTATGAAAAAGTGATGAAAATTTCAATCAAAAATGAGGAAACCCGTCAGTAGATAGATATCCTCTTGACACCCTCAAGCTTGGAGAGCTCGTTGATGAGGTCGCCAGGAATCGGCTTCTCGGTGATTATCGTGAGGGTGGCCTCGGGATAGAGTTCGGGATCTTCGGCAACGACCTGGATGATGTTTATGTCCCTCTCGGCTATCTTCTGGGCGATCTTGGCAAGTATGCCTATCGCCCTGGGTTCGGGCTCGATCTCTATGACGCCGTAGCCGACGTGCCTTCCAACGTACTTCATGTGAACGGTCGGCTCAAGGTTGGTGTATATCTCCTTCAGCTCGGGTATCTTGAGTATCATCCCAACGGTTTCTTTGACAACGCGCCGGTCAACGTCGAGGGCCTTCGCAATCTTGGTGTACGGAACCTCTATGTCACCGGCCTTGATCTTCATGTCATCGGAAACCCTGAGGCCGTACTTGAGGAGTGTCTTGGCGATCTGCTTCCTCACGGGATACTCGTCAAAGTAATGCTCGATCTTTCCCCACATTACCTATCACCCACACTAGTCCATCACTAGACTGTTTAATTCAATAATATTAAAATGTTTCCATGTTCGCATGATGGCAAAAGGTCTTTCCTTAAAAATCTTTGGGCGCGGATGTCTGGAACCCATCACCGTGGAACGGATGTTTTATCCATCGGCGGATTTTTAAAATCTCTGCGAAACCCGGAAACATGATCGAGGTAAGGCTCCCCCATACCCATTTTGAAGACGCCGGTGAGAGCATCAGACTTGTTTGGCGCGAGACGCTCTACGCTGACTTTGAGAAGGACGAGCTTGCGAGAGTGATTAAAAGGAAATATCGCGTGAAACCAGCCATAACCGCAAGAGACGGTGCCCTCCTAGTGGACACCGACTATCCCGACGTTGAGAAGTACATAGCCATCTACATCCAGAACAACCTCGGTGCTCTCTTGAGAAACCGTTACACGGGAAGAAAGGTCATCTACATCCATGAGGGCATGGACGTTCCGCTCCTCGGCTACAACGCCTTCGGTCTGATCGACAGGGGGACCAACCTCATTCAGGTCCGCGGTGTGAGCGGCTGCAACCTCAGCTGCGTGTTCTGCTCCGTGGACGAGGGGCCTTACTCGAGAACGAGGAAGCTCGACTACGTGGTTGACGTTGACTACCTCATGAAGTGGTTCGACGAGGTTGCTGGGATAAAGGGCAAGGGGTTAGAGGCCCACCTGGACGGGCAGGGCGAGCCCCTTATCTATCCCTTCCGCGTCGAGCTCGTTCAGGCCCTTCAGGAGCATCCCAACGTCTCGGTAATCTCGATGCAGAGCAACGGAACGCTTCTGAACGATAGGCTCGTTGAGGAGCTGGCGGAGGCGGGCCTCGACCGGGTTAACCTCTCCATTCACTCCCTCGACCCGGACAAGGCGAGGATGCTCATGGGGATGAAGAGCTACGACCTTGAGCACGTTCTCGACATGGCGGAGGCTTTAGTCAACGCCGGAATAGACGTCCTCCTCGCCCCGGTCATAATCTTCGGGGTAAACGACGACGAGGCCGAGGCCTTCATAGAATTTGCCAGGAAGATAGGCGCCGGAAAGCGCTGGCCCGCCCTAGGCTTCCAGAACTACATACCCTACAAGTTCGGCAGGAACCCGACGATAGCGAAGCTCGTTCCCTTCAAGGACTTCTACGCATGGCTCAGAAAACTTGAGGAGAAGACCGGAATGAGGCCGCTCGTCCTGAAGCCGAAGCACTTCGGCATGGAAAAGCGCGAGTTCATCCCCCTATCCTTCCGGCCAGGGGAAATCGTCAAGGCAGAGATAGTTCTCCCTGGGAGAATAAAGGGCGAGATGCTGGCAAAAGCTAGGAACAGACTCATCGAGGTCATAAACACGGACGCCGAGATAGGGGACAGGATAAAAATAAGGATAGTCCGTACCAGGCACGGCATCTACATCGGCACGCCAATCTAACCATGCACCTTTTCCTCGATGAACGGCATCATCAGCGCGAACACGGGAGTCGTACCGTCGACAATCACTGACATCACCACTCAAATTATGAATCCATAAATCTTTTGAACATCGTTCAAATCTAACTCCAAAAAGTTTAAATCACGTGAGAGTGTTACTTTATTGGGGAAGAAGATGAAGAAGGTGCACCTCGTTGGTATGGTTGTGATAATCTTAACCCTCGCATTCTACTTCGGAGACTTTGCCCTGGCCAGGTCCGAGACCCATGCGAGTGCTCAAATTGGTGGCCTGCGGAACGCCAACGCCACATTCAACGAGGGCTTCTGCGTGTATCCGGATTCCCCTTTCGGAAACCTGGTCGCCGCTGAACTGAGGGCAAGGGGGCACAAGGTTCTGACACTCTCCGCTCCGGTGGAATGCGACGGTCAGTTTCTGGCGGTCTGGGTGGAGTGGTTCAACGTCAGCTATTCTCCGGTACTCTCAAAAGGGCACGTACGGGTAATCGCTGTCTACTCAAGCGTCGGCGATCCGAGCCACTACCTCAAGTACAAGAACGCCACAGACAAGAGGAGGGCACTGATAGAGTTTGAAGGGACCAAAAAGCCCCAGTTCCAGGCCTACATCATCGCCGATGTTTCTGACGAATCAGAGGGCTTCATCGCCCTCAAGGGCTACCGGGACTACCTCCTGAGGCAGGCAGCGAAGGCCGTTGCCGACCAGGCAGAAAGCTTTAAACTGAAGAAAAAGATGCGGGAAGGCTCAGATTAAATAAACCTTGAGCTCCTGACCCTCAGCTCCCCCTTCTCGTGAAGCTCCAGCAGTATTTTTGCTATCCTCTCCCCGGCCCTTCCGTCGCCGAAGGGATTCGGCGCCTCTGCCATTTCCCGGTAGAACCTCTCGTCCTCTAGGAGTCTTTGGAGGTACCCCAAAGCCCGCTCCTTCTCTAGGCCAACGAGGACGTTGCCGCCAGCAGTGACCGTTTCCGGCCTCTCGGTGTTGTAGCGCAGTGTGAGGCAGGGCACGTTGAGGATTATGCTCTCCTCCTGTATTCCTCCAGAGTCGGTCATTATCGCGAAGGCGTTCTTCTCCAGCTTGAGGAAGTCGAGGTAGCCGAGGGGCTTGGTTATAATCAGATTCTCGATCGAGCTTATCCTTTCCCACAGGCCGAACTCCATCAGCCTGTTCCTCGTGCGGGGGTGCATGGGATAGATGGCCTTTATCGGAAGGGCCTCAAGTATCTCAACGAACTTTGTCAGGTTTCCCCTGCTGTCCGTGTTCTCGGCCCTGTGGGCGGTTATCAGGACGTATTCCTTCGGTTTGAGGCCGAACCTTTCGAGAACGTCGCTCTTCTTTTCCGCTATCTCCGCGTTCTGAAGAACGGCATCGACCACCGTGTTGCCAACGACGTAAACGTTCTCGGTTATCCCTTCCCTCTCAAGGTTCCTCCTCGCCTCTTCCGTTGGGGCGAAGAGAATCTCACTCGCATGGTCGGCCAGGATTCTGTTTATCTCCTCCGGCATCGTCCTGTCGAAGCTCCTCAGTCCAGCCTCGACGTGGGCGACCGGTATCTTCAGCTTAACGCTCGCTATGGCCCCGGCCAGAACCGTGTTGGTGTCTCCCTGCACAAGGGTCACGTCCGGCCTTTCATCCATCAGGACCCTCTCGATCTTTATCATCGCGGTTCCCGTTTGCTCCGCCTGGGTGCCGGAGCCGACCTCCAGGTGGTAGTCTATCCCGTCGAGCTCAAGTTCCTCCAAAAAGACCCTGCTCATCTCGTAGTCGTAGTGCTGCCCCGTGTGGATGAGAAGCGGCTTGACGCCCCTCTCCTCGAACGCCCTTATGACCGGTGCCAGCTTTATTATCTCGGGCCTCGTTCCGAAGACGAAGGCCGGCTTCAATACTCTCCCCTCCCAACTCCCCTGAAGACGAACCCGCGGGGCGGTTTCTCAACAACGTGCCTTCCATCCACGAGGATCCTCGTTCTCATGAGCTTACCGAGATCCTCCCAGTTGAGGGACTTGAAGGCGGTGTGATCGGTTGCTATGACGACTGCATCCGCTCCGTTGAGGGCATCCTCCAGATTTTGATGGGTTCCACCGACAAACGGGTCGTAGGTCCTGACCTCGGCCACATCATCCTTGATGGCATCAATGAGCGCAAACGCGGGGGAGTTTCTCGTGTCATCGCTGTTCCCCTTGTACGCGAGGCCGAGAATTGTCACGACGGCGTCGTTTGGCGGGACGTTGACCTCTCCAAGAGCGTTGAACAGGAGTTCCCTCGTGAGCAGAGGCATCGAGTCGTTTATCTCCCTGGCCAGCTTTATCAGCCCGAAGTCCCTCTCGGCGGGCCAGACGAGCAGATGGGGGTCCTTTGGAAGGCAGTGGCCGCCGACGCCGATGCCTGGAACGTGAATCTTGACCCTCGGATGGGTGTTGGCGAGCTCTATCGCCTCGAAGACGTCTATCCCGTACTGGTGTGCGAGGAGCGCGAACTCGTTGGCTAGGGCGATGTTGACGTCGCGGAAGGTGTTCTCCATGAGCTTGACAACCTCGCTGACGGTTGAGCTGGTCTTAAAGGTCTGCCCCCTGACGAAGGAACGGTACAGCTTCTCAGCCAGCTCCGCGCTCTCCGGAGTTATTCCACCAAAAATGCGGGAGTTGTAAACCAGTTCCTTGAATATCCTGCCCGGCATCACCCTCTCCGGGGCGTGGACCATGTAGAAGTCCTCCCCCGCCCGGAATCCCCTGAGCTCCTCTATGAGTTCCGCCATCCTAACTGTCGTGAGCGGAGGAACGGTGCTCTCGATTATGACCAGCGAACCTTTTTTCATGACCTTTGCGACGGTCTCAATGGCGCTCCGCAGAAATTCTAGGTTTGGGGTCTTATCCTCCCTGAGGGGTGTCTGAACGCAGATTATGTAGACGTCTTTTCCCTTGATATCGTTTGGATTGGAGGTCGCCCGCAGGGTGCCGTTTTCGATGGCCTTTTTAAGGAGATCGTCTATCTCTGGTTCCACTATGTGGGCCTTTCCGGAGTTTATGCTCTCGACGACGTTTCTCCTTATCTCATACCCAGTGACCCTAAAACCTGCGTTGGCGAACATTATTGCCGTCGGGAGGCCTATGTAACCGAGACCTATCACAGCTATCTCTGCGCTTCTGTCCCCTATCCTGTCCAGCATGCTTTCCACCCACTACCCCTAACTCCGTCCTTGAATAAAAGTCTTTTCCAAAAAACGATTTCCGGACGGATTTCCTGAACCTGTGCAGTTTGGGGTCCTCTTTGTCCATCCACCGTTTTTCTTCTGCCGGGATATCGTATGACTTCTTCAGTTTCAGCGAAAGAAAGCGTTTTAAACGTTTGTTGGCCTTAACATGGTGTGGCAAAACTTTGAAAAGAACGCTTCACAATCGTTTTTGGGAAAGCCTTATATTGAACAGAGTTGTCCAGTAAATGGGTGGTAAAATGAAGGTATGGATTGACATCACGAACGCCCCTCACGTTCACTTTTTCAAAGGTGTAATAAAGGAGCTGGAGAAGGCCGGACACGAGGTTCTGATCACAACCCGCGAGTTTGATGGTCTCACTGGAATCCTCGACATGTTTGGATTTGATTACTACGTGGTCGGAAAGCACGGCGGTGCAACCCTCGAGGGCAAGCTCCTAGCGGGCACCGAGAGGATGTACAAGCTGTCCAAGCTCATAATCGAGGAGAAGCCCGACTTGGCGATTTACAAGCACTCCGCCGAGGCACCGAGGGTTGCCTTCGGTCTCCAGATACCCGCCATAGGCTTCGTTGACAACGAGACGGCCGTTGCCCAGAACAAGCTGATACTCCCGTACACCACGCTCCTTCTCTATCCAACCGCCATAGACGCCTACGAGCTCCTCAGGTGCGGCGCCGATCCAAATGGGATGCGTCCGGTTAAGGGCTTCTCCGAGCTGGCGCACCTCTACGGCTTCATCCCGGACAGGAAGGTCCTGAACGAGCTGGGCTTGAGGCGCGGGGAGTACATCGTCATGCGCACGGAGCCGATAAAGGCCAACTACTTCAACGGACCTCCGAAGAGTGTGCTCGAGGACGTTATCCCGCTCCTCCCCGAGGCCCCCATAGTGCTCTTCCCCAGGACTGAGGAGCAGAGGAAACGCTTTGAGCACTTTGAAAACGTGATAATGCCCGAAAGGCCAGTTGACAGCCTCAGCCTTCTCTACTATGCCAAGCTTATGATAGGTGCCGGGGGAACGATGAACAGAGAGGCCATAGCCCTTGGAACCCCGACGATCTCAACCTATCCTGGAAAGCTACTGGCAGTCACCAAGTGGCTCGTGGAGAAGGGTGTGAAGTTCCACTCAACCGACCCGGTGAAGGTCGCCATGATGGCGGAGCGCATGATGGAGATGAACGGTGGCTACCGCGCTTACATACGGAGCGTTGTGAGCGGTTTCGAGAACCCCATGGACGTAATCCTGCGCGAGATAGAGACCTACGAGGAGTTCGGAACGTTCATGACGATGAAAGTGGAAGAATCATCAGACCCCGGCAACGCGCGGGGTTACGTAGGCCTCAATGAGGGCAGCCACAAGGAGGAGCAGCACTGAAACCGCGAAGAGCTTCAAAGCCTTTTCCGCTCCCCTCCTGAACCTCTCTCCAGTTTCTCCTTCACCCCTCACTATCTCGCGGTACCAGACTATCCCCGAGACTCCCGCGAGTGCTATCGCCGGTATCTCAATGATTCCGTGGGGTATCAGTCCGAGGATTATCTGGGGGAACGAAAGCTCTCCGCTCTCCTGAACGGCCCTGACGACGAGGCCAACCACGAAGCCGTTGAAGGCCATTATGAGCCATGGACCGAGGCCGAAGAAGAGGCCGGAGAGAAGCATGAAGAGGGCCACCATCGAGTTGTTGGTGAATATCTTGACGAAGTTCTCAAAGCTGGAGTCGGATATCGGTCCTATCTGCTCGGCAAGCCTTTTAACGGCCTCCATCGCGGCATCGGGGTTTCCAATGGCAAAAGCGTAACCGAGAAAAGATGCCGCAAGGAAAACGATTAAAAGGTATCCGAGGGTCCTTTTGGGAACCTCCACATCAGGTTTGAGCAAGGGGCTCACCTCACTCCCTGAGGGCGTTCTTCAAGGCGATTTTGAAGTCCTCGACGTTGACGTAGGGCATCTCCACGTCCATCCTCACTGCAAAGAACTCGTCCATCACCTGCTCTAGCTCTTCGAGTCTGTGTCCTTCAAGCTCCCTTTCGAGCTCCTGAACGGTCTCCTCGGGGTGCATGAAGAAGTCTCCCGTAATCTTGACGTGCTCGGCTATACCGTCTCTCTCGTCGAATTCTATCCTTATAAGGCCCTTCTTGGCCTTGTGCTCTCCGACGTGGTGCTTCATACCCATCCCCAAAGTAAATCCCTCGGAGAACTTTTTAAAGGTTGGGTATAAGTGGTTGCGGTGGTGGGAATGGGATACGCTCAGGTTAAGGAGAATATCAGGCTCATCCTCCAGGAAACTCTGAAGGAAATGCTGGATGAGGCAGGAAAGGAGTGGGAAGGTGAGATAACCTTCGACGACACCCCGAGCATCGAGCTTGGCGACTTCGCAACGACGGTTTCCTTCCAGCTGGCGAGGGTTTTCAGGAAGGCGCCAAAGCTCATCGCCGAGGAGGTCGTTGAGAGGCTTAGGGAGAAGTTACCCGAGGAAATTGCCGACGTCAGGGCCGTCAACGGCTACATCAACTTCTATCTCAACTACAACGTCTTCGGCAAAGCCCTCGTCCGCGAGATACTTGAGGAAGGGAACGCCTACGGAGAGGGCAAGATTGGGGCTGGAAAGAAGGTCATCGTGGAACACACCTCCGTGAACCCGACGAAGCCGTTCCACATGGGGCACGCGAGGAACGCCGTCCTCGGCGATACTATGGCTCGGATAATGAGGAAGCTCGGCTACGTCGTCGAGGTTCAGAACTACATAGACGACCTCGGCGTCCAGTTTGCCCAGGTTCTCTGGGGCTATCTCCATCTGAAGGATGAGTTCGAGAGGCTTGAGGCCGAGCTGAGGGAGAAGGGCCTGAAGGAGGACTTCATCGATCACGTTATGGGACTGCTCTACGTCGAGGTGAACAAGCGCATAGAGGAGAACCCGAAGGTTGAGACAGAAGTTCGCGAGCTGATGAAAAAGCTCGAAGAGGGAGACAACGAGATAGCAGAAATCGGCAGGAAGCTCGCCGAGCGCGTTGTCAAGGCTCAGATGCTGACAACCTACCGCATGGGCATCACCTACGACCTCCTCAGCTGGGAGAGCGACATAATGAGGAGCGGAATCTTTAACGAGGCCTACGAACTCATCGAGGCCAACGAGAACTTCTTCTGGGCCACGGAAGGCAAGTACAAGGGTGCCTTCGTGATGGATTTGAGGAGGCTCTTCCCAGACATGAAGAACCCCTTCCTCGTCCTCAAGAGGAGCGATGGAACCGCCACCTACACCGGTAAGGACATCGCCTACCATCTCTGGAAGTTCGGAAAGGTCAGTGCCGACATGCTCTACAAGCCCTGGGATAGGCATGAAGACCACGAGACCTGGACGACTGCTCCGGATGGGGAGGAGATGGTTGGAAGGTTTGGAAACGCAGATATAGTCATCAACGTCATCGGTGCCGAGCAAAAGCACCCGCAGATGGCGATAAAGTACGCCCTTCAGCTCCTCGGCTTCGAGGAGAGCGCGGAGAACTTCCACCACCTGGCTTACGAGCACGTCGTCAGGCCGGAGGGCAAGTTCTCGGGCAGGAGGGGAACTTGGGTCGGCTTCACGGTTGACGAGGTTCTCAACGAGGCCGTTCAGAGGGCTAGGGAGCTTGTGGAGGAGAAGAACCCAAGTCTGAGCGACGAGGAGAAGGATAACATCGCGGAGGCCGTCGGCGTCGGCGCGGTTCGCTTCAACCTCGTCAAGTACAGCCCGGACAAAGTGATAACCTTCCGGTGGGAGGACGTCCTCAACTTCGAGGGCGAGAGCGCCCCCTACGTCCAGTACGCCCACGCGCGCTGTGCCTCGATCCTCCGGAAGGCCGGGGAGAGGGGCATAGAGACCGAGTGGAAGGCGCTTCTTGAGAGGGCCGACTTCTCAAAGCTTACCAACAGGGAGAAAGAACTAGTGAAGCTCCTCGCCAAATTCCCGGAGATCGTTGAAGTTGCAGGAAAGGACGTTAAGCCCCACCTGATTCCGTGGTACGTCAACGAACTCGCTTCGCTCTTCAACAAGTTCTACATGGACCACCCGGTGCTCAAGGCGGAGGCAGGAATAGTGGAGGAGAGGCTGCTCCTCGTGCTTGCGGTAAAGCAGGTTCTCAGGAACGGGCTGGAACTGCTCGGCATAGAGGCGCCGGAGAAGATGTAGTTACCCCCTCAATATTTTTTCCACCACCGGGTCAATTATCCGGTACTCATCGTTTTCCTTCTTTATCCACCCCATTTTTTCTAGGTTTTTGAGGAGAGTGGCCAGCCTTGCGTTAGTTATAGGTCCGCTCTTGGCTTCGATGTAGTTCCGGATCATTGACCAGCGGGATAACCCCATGGCAACAGCCTGCAGGATTAACGAATACCGGGGAGAACGCTTTTCAAGCTCCAGCAGCTCCTCCTTTATCATAGTTCTGGCCTTTGCGAGGGTGCCTTCCAGGGCACTCTCAAACTCTCCTTTTTTCCAGTAGTTGAAGCCAAATTCGACCAGCCAGCCGGGGATTCCATCGAGTTCATTAACTGCCCTTTTTATTTCGTCTTCAGAAACGTCGATTCCAATCTCTTCAAATCCCTGCCTCAGAAAGGCTTCCGATAGCTCCCTGCTGAAAGGTTTCACTTCGACCTCTTCGTAGATTCTGCCGTAGAGGGGGCTGGAGTAGTCCTCTATCCCTAGGAAATCATGGAGCAGGCCAACCTCAGAGCCCGTGAACACAAAACTCAAGTTGGGGAGTGAATCGTAGGCGTAGGCAATGCCCGCGAGTAAATCTTTCCCACCCTTTGAACCATAGAATCTAAGGTACTGGGCCTCGTCAAAGGCGATGACGACCTTTTTTCCAGTTCTTTCCCCCAACTCATTAAGGAATTCAAGGACATCCATCGGCGTCGGATTCTTGGGCTTAAACTGTATTCCTGCGAGGTTAATCCTTTCCACGCTGATGCCTCGGAGAAACCCGAAACGTCCTCTTCCGAGCACTATCCGCTGAAGCTCACCCGCTAGGACGGAAGGGCTTATGTTTCCGCTCCCTGCAGCATAGATACGGCGGGCATCGAGGTAGAGCCCTATGCCTTGATATTCGTTGAGGGCCGCCTTCAGGAGCGAGCTCTTGCCCACACGGCGAATGCCAATAAGGAGGGTGATTGGATAGTCTCTCATTCCCCTGAGGATGGCATTGAGTTCTTTTTCTCTATCAAACATCTCCTCCCTTCTTTCCTTTGGCCTTGGGTCAAAGAGCATAGGTATCGCCCCCGATACCAGGTATCGGTACCGATACTTAAAACCTTTTCCCGGAACCCTAAAATACTCCCTCTCCCAAAAATCTTCGGTGGTCTCATGCGCGGTGTTATAGTGCCCCTTGTAACTCCTTTCAACGAGGACTACTCCATCGATGTTCCGGCCCTCAAGGAGCACCTTGAGTTTCTCCAGAAGGTTGGCGTTCACGGGATATTCATCAATGCGACAACAGGGGAGTTCACGAGTCTCAGCGTCGAGGAGAGAAAGTTCCTGGCCGAGAAGGGCAGGGAGCTCGTTAACGCGTCGTTCTACCTCGTGGGGACTGCTTCATCCAACACCTTTGAGGTCGTTGAGCTTACGAAGCACGCCCAGGACATCGGTGCAGACTATGTCGTCATAGCGCCCCCATACTACTGCCCCCTGAACGACGAGGCCCTGTTTACACACTACTCGATGGTCGCCGAGAGAACCGATATTCCTATTATACTTTACAACATCCCTGCCTGCGCCAACCCGCTCAGTGTTTCCCTCATCAAACGCCTCGCTTTGGAGTACTCGAACATCGCCGGCGTCAAGGAGACTATTGACAGCGTCAACCACGTCCGCGACGTAATCCTCGAGGTGAAGGGGGAGAGAAATGACTTCAAGGTCTTCACCGGCCTAGACCAGCACTTTCTGAACACGCTCGTCCTCGGCGGGGACGGGGGAATAATGGCCTGTGCCAACTTCGCTCCGGAGGTTCATCTGGCCCTCTACAAGGCCTTTCAAGAAAAGAGGTTCGAAGAAGCCTTCGAGCACGCGAGAAGACTGGCAAAGCTGTCGAGGGTCTATGACCTCGCCTCATCCTTCGGCTCCGCGATAAAGCTCGCCATGTCCATAAGGGGATTCTCGATAAAGCCGGTCCTCAGACCCCCGTATCTGATGGATGGAGAGGAGGTAAAAGAGGGAATAAGAAAGCTACTCGCCGAGGTGCTGGGCTGAGTTCACTGAATCTTGTACCTGAGGAAGGCTCCGAGGCCCCCGAAGGCCTTGTAGAACTGCTGGCCCTCGTCCGTGTCAAGGGAGATTATCTCGACTTCGGAGCCGCTCTCCTCCGCCATTTTTATGAACTCCTCGGCGACGTCCCACTTCTCAAAGCTTATGTTCTGACTGCCACACTTGGGGCAGTGAGTGAGCTTCTTCTTGTAGACGTGGAACTCCTGCTCGCTCATGGTCTTCTCTTCCTGCCAGCCGCAGTTGTTGCACTTTGCCCTAACGCGAACCTTGTCGTAGCCCTCGCTGAGCAGGAGCGTGTCAACGGCACCGAGCTCAAGGGCCTTCCTTACCTCCTTCTCACCGTATGTTATCATCCCGGTGTCCTTGACGAGGTGCCTGAAGAAGTCCTGTATGAGGTGCCTCTCCTTGACCGCCTCGTGGTCCTTGAGTATGTCGCTGGCCTTCTCGACGAGCTCCCTCAGACCGTACTCGCCGTGGTAGCTGATGTCCACAACACCGATGACCTTCTTTCGAAGCTCGTGGTGGAGGTAGTCCCCATCAACGAACTCCTCCTTGGTCGGCCCGGGGCCGCCGATGATTATTCCCCTGAGCTCGCCCTTCTCAAGGAGCGGGAGAAAGGCCTTGTTGGCGTGCTCACCAATGCGCTTCATGAACTCGTGGGTCTCTTGCTCGCGAATCCTCTCGTAACGCCTCGCCGACTGACCACCGGCGCGGGTCTTTCCGGGAACGTTTGAAGTCAGCTCGTCGATGACGTCAATGCGCTTTCCCCTGAGGAGGCCTATCGTCGCTTCGTTCTTTTCAACGGTGATGAGGCCGTAGGCGTCCTTTACGCGGAGCATCTCCTCAAGGGGTTCGGTTATAAAGGTCTGGTCACATCGATAGAGCCTGACCTTCAGCGGCTCGGGCGGGACTATCGCCCAGAGCTTTATGTCGCTGACGCCCTCCTGCTCGCTGACGTTGCCAACGAAGAGGGCCAAACCCGTCTCGGGCGTCTTGCGGTAGAGCTTGAGGTGTTGCATGGCCCTCTCAAGGGCGCCGAGAACGTTCTTTCGAGTTGATTTGGACTTGATGTTCTGCGCCGTTCCGTACTCCTCTCGCAACTGCTGCATGACCTTGTTTATGTCGTATCCAGCGGGAATATATAGACTGACCAGCTCGGTTGCCCGGCCTCGATAGCTCTTCAGCTCATCGACCTTCTTCTTGAGTTCGTACATTTCAGCTGACTTGTGAGACATGAGCATCACTCCCCTGAGAATTCTCTCCCGGACGAAGAAAACGCGAGGAATTTATAAAAGTTTAGGAAGAAGCGGCTAGAACCAGTAGACTATTATGAGTGCTATAACTCCCAGTATGCCGCCGATGGCCACCACGAGCACGTTAAGTGCAGTCAGTGGCACGTCCGATATTCCTATCCAGTTCGTGAACCACAGTATTATCAGGCCGATTATCGCGTTGGCCACTAGGTACTTGATTATGCCGAAGCCGACCTTGACCACCAGCAGGATGGCCAGGAACAGGAAAAACAGGAACAGTAGCTCCGATATCATGGTATCACCTGAAGTAGTTAATACTGAACCATCCTTATTAACCTTTCGCAGAAACTGGAACGAAAGCGAAAATAAATCAATGGGATTTCAAATCACGAAAGTTTTTCGAGGGCTTCCCTGGCTATCTCTCCCAGCGGGACCCACTTTTTGCCCTCGAAGGGGAGTATCACCTTGTCCTCAACGTTGACGAGCTCTTCAACGTATTCCTTCGCCTCGCTGGCTCCCAGCTCGCCCAAGAGCATCAATGCAAAGCCTTTGGTGTTCTTGTCACCTTCCTTGAGCTCCTCTATGAGATCCTCAACGATGGTGCCCTTCAGCCCCATAATTTTGTCAGGGAATCTGCGGGCGAGCTCGTACGAAAGAATCATCGCGTTTTCCTTCACGTAGGGGTTCCTGTTTTTGGTCAGCTCGATGGCTTTGGGGAATACCTTGTCCACGTGGGGTTCAATCGCATCTCCCCTCTGCTCGACAACCATTCCCAGAATCAGTAGTGCGTCCCCTCTGATGCCCGGCGCATTATCGTCAAGAAGCTCTATAAGTGCATTCAGAGCTTTTTTGTCCTTCACTGCCATAGAAACTATCTCATCAAAGCGTTCCTCTTCTATGAGCTTTTTTATTTTATCCTTCTTTGAACCGAAGGACAGGAATCCCATACTCATCACCTAGAATAAAGCTGAAATGGGCATCCTAAAAAGGTTTACCTTGTCACTTCGTGGTGTTACTCAGGTTCTGGAGGTTCTCTGATATCTCTTCACCAGTATTGCTCATCTGAGAACCTGCCCATCTAGCGAGGCCTTTGACACCGATTAGTTTATAGATTATTATAGCCGCTATGAGCATACCCACCGCAAACATGGAGATATATTCCAATGATGCCTGAGCCTTTCTATTCATACTAACCCCCCATAAATCAATAATTTACCATCCAAAAAAAGATTGGAAGAAAATAACAAAAATTAACCTAATCACCCAGTCTGACTTAGATTGGTAAGGTTGCTCTCCAGAGCCTCTGAGGTGCTGTTTATCGTATCTGTTGCAGCACTAGTTCTACCCCTCAGCTGCCTGACCACAATCAGGATTATTATCAGGGCAGCCGCAATCATAAACAGGTACTCGATGGCACCTTGGGCTTTCCTCTTCATGTTATTCACCCCCGAAGGATTACTTCATACATTAATGCACTAAAAAAGCTTATATAGCTTTCTCCTCAAATTTAAGTCAAATCTCCCCAATACTGCAGAAAGCCCAGGGGTGGTCGCGTGGAATTACTGGCGGTACAATCGGAGTCTGTTAATATTGAGGATTGTGTGAAGGATGTGGTGGCAAAGTCGAGAGATCTACTATCTGACCGAGGGGGCGTTATATATTCTTCAAAGATTCATCTTACTTTCGGAGCTTTTATGAACCTTACGGTGACCCTTCTACTCGATCCCCAGGGTAACGCGCGGAAGGGCGTTCTGGCCGATTACTCCCCCGGCAAGCACAAGGAGGATGCGATTCAAAAAGCGCTGGAAAAGCTCAATCGGGCCCTCCCAAGAAACGCTAAAATCGTCGATTTTGAAATTGGAACTTATACAACACCCGTTACCAGGAGAACCTACGCGGTGGGAGTTCTGGTCTACAACGCACCCCTCGAGGTCAAAGCCTTTGATGAGTACACCATTAAGGAGCGGCGCGAGCTCCTTGCCAAGGTTCTCAGGGACTTCAACTACAACCCCAAGGTCCTCAACATATCGGAGATAGCGAGGATGTTCGGCGTTTCGAGGGACTCCATATACTACGACATCGAGCAGATACTCAAGGAGGGGAAGAAGATCAGCCGCTGACCCACATCGGCCGCGGCGTCGCTGAGATAACGAATATTATCACCGCAATAATGGCCAGGAGGAGTCTCTTTCTGGATATCGGGGAGACCTCATCAAGTGCCCCGGGATTTCCAACCGAGCCCATCAGAAGAACCAGCATTCCCCAGATGAGCCATCCAATCCAGAGGAAGCTCATTCCTATGAGGACGAGTCCGACGACCATTGTTAAATACCTGTGGGCCTTCTCCCCGAGGAAGGAGCGCGCTATATGTCCCCCATCGAGTTGGGCCGCCGGGATGAGGTTAAGGAAGGTCACCAGAATCCCGACCCATCCAGCGATGGCGACCGGATGAAGGAACACAACGCTGTTCTCGGGGAACGTCACCACGTACTTCTCGATTAACATGAAAAAGAGATTCTCGCCAAAGACTATTCCTCCCTCTGTGGGGGGAACAAGGTGCTGAGGTATCGGCACTGAGAGCTTCAGCCCTATTATGCTCACGGGTATGGCGACCAGAAAGCCGGCTATGGGGCCGCTGACGCCGAGGTCTATGGCGGCGTTCCTAGTTGGTAGGGGGGATTTGACCCTTATGACCGCCCCGAGGGTTCCCAGCATGCTGGGGAACGGTATGAAATAGGGCATCGTTGCCCTGACGCCGTGGTAGGCCGCGGCGATCTTGTGGCCCAGCTCGTGGGTTCCGAGTATGGCCATTACGCTTATGGAAAACGCCACTGCGTTAACGTAGGGATTCCTTATCCCGGGAAGGTTGTAGTAATCGAGCAGCTGGATGTAGAGGGATGAGAGGTAGTAGCCCGCGAACAGCGTCGTGAATATTGTCGCTATCAGAAAAATCCACGGGAGCCACCGATTGTCCTCCTTTATCCCCTGGGCAGGGAACACGAACAGTAGAATATCACCACCGCGCTTTTTGAGCGCCGCCCAGTAGCCGAGCTCCTCCAGTTCACTCAGAACCCTCTCAAAGTTCTCCTCTCGAATCTCACGAACCTTAAACACGAAAACCCTTCCGTCTATTCTCTCAAGCTCTGCATCGTAAAATTCCTTAACTTTCCTCTCAACGGCCTCAGGAAGGAATGGGACATCGTGATGAAGGGGAAGCGTCAGCTCTTCTGGTTCCGTTTGAAACTCCACTAGAACCATGTCTCCGCCGCATTTAGGGCAGCCTTTCTCGATAAGGGGCTCTGTGGAATCCAGCACCTCCCTGTGCCCGCAGTTGATGCACTCGTAGACTCCCTTCGGCATTTTGACTCCCTGAAAAGGAATTGACCGAGGGCTTAAAAAGGCTATTCCTCAATTTCGACCAGTCCCTCGTCGGCGTTAACGGTGACCCTCTTCCCGCTCCTGAGCTTCGAGACGTCCACCCCATCCACCATCGGAATTCCGGCTATTATGGCCCCTGTTGCGACTATGGTCTCCGCTTCGCCGACGATTATAGCCCTCGGCGCCTTGCCGTTCTTCTTGAGTGCATAGATAACGTATGAACCGACGGTTGAGCCCTTTCCCCTCGGAAACGCCAGTATCTTACCCGCGATGCTCTGCCCTCTGATGTCGCTCTCCGCGTCTGTCACGATTCCCGTCTCAGGATCAACGCCACCGAGGAACGATAGAGGTTTCTGGGAGACTACCAGCTCCCCCTCGGCCTTTCCCCCGACTATCTTCCTACCCTTGAGCCTCATGCTTCCACCTCACGGCGCCTCCATTATCAGGTTCTCGGCATCGTCGAGCCTCACGCTGAATCCAAAGGATCGGAAGTAGAACGCCGATTTACCGCTGTTGGTGGCTATCCCCCTGTACCATCCCTTGATTGGGGACACGACGAAGCAGACGTCCGGAATAATGCGGCCGTTGTAGCGTTCTATCGTTTCTGTGTATCCGAGCGCATCGGCCAGAGCCTTGACCGCCCTTCCAGCGGTGATGAACAGCGGAATCTTCAGGGGTTTTCCGCGGATTCTCAGAAGCTCCGCCACCTCTTTTATCTCCGCAAGGGAGGCGTGGGGACAGCCGATGAGTATCATGTCTATCTCACTCCAGTCGTCTGAGAAAGCCTCTTTTACAGCCCGTATGTCGCTCTCCTCCACCGCTATCGTTTCGAGTTTATCGGCAATGGCCCAGCGATACTCCGGGGTCTCTCCCTCAACGTGATAGAGCGCTATCGAGCCACTCGCGGCCATCGCTGCACCTATCTCCTTGAGGTACTCGACGTTCGATGGTCTAAGTCCCTTGAAGTAGGGGACATCATTGCCGAGGACTTTACCGAGGTGGTAGCCGAGAGCTGAGTAGTCTACGAAGGTTTCTACCCTGGCATCGACAGTAATCACAACCGTGGCTTTTCGGTTCTCGTCCAGATGGAAGCCATAGTTCGGGGTTTTGCCCACTATAGCTGCGGCCAGGCTTGACGGGCCACCTTCGCGATTCGTCCTTGCCCCAAGTATGGAGTTTGCAAAACTTACCGCGGAACTCTCGCTCCAGGCCAGGTGGTCACCGAACTTCGGGAGGTTCGCGCCGTAGTAGGGCGTGCAGGTGGAGGTAATTTCAATACCCATCCTTCTGTAGAGTTCGAGAACTTCCATCTGCTTCTCCATGAACTCGTCGTCGCCTATGCCGGCTGGATTGAGCGTTGTGTAAACGGAAACCTTTGCCCCAGCATCGGCGAAATCCCTCAGGAACTCTGTTCCGGCATCGCCGATGTTCTTGTAGGAAACGCCCGCGATTTGGGCGCTTTTGATCGGGATGAGCCTCTCCGCACCGTAGATTTCGCCAAGGGCGACCAGTATCTCCATGGCCTTCTGGAGTGCGTAGCCGTACTCCCCGGCGAGTATGAGCTCCTCCTCCTTCGTTAGATACATGTCACCACCTATTTGGTTCGACGCTTTGCTGCTTATAAGCCCTTCCTCCACTTTCAGAAGTCAGGGTGATATCAAAATTACTCAGAAATTTTTATAGTATTTTAAAGACAATAAGTAATGCCCAACTATCGGGAGGTGCCCATGATGAGACTTAGTGGTAGAAAACTGGCAATTGTTTTGTTTTTGGTTCTCTGTAGTGTACTAGCGACTCCCGCGATGGTCTACGGGGCCGACACCTACGACGTCGTGCTGTCTGACAGCGGGCCAACGTTCTACGCCACCAAGAGGGTAGGCCTCACCTACACCTTCAAGATGCAGGGTAAAGTGATATCGTACTCGACCTCTTGGTACTCCGGCTCCGGATACTCGCAGATATCGTTCCCCTTCGTAGGGCTCTACTCTCTGGACTACGCCTACGTTCGCCTCAGCAACAGCGCCGGCTTTTACAGGTCCTGGACCTACCACCAGGGCAGTTTCACCTGCAACTTCTACTACCCGTATCTCAGCGACGCTGACGGCGGCCCAAGCTCCACGCTGACCATGAAGTGGCACTATGAATTCGTGGGGGATTTGGGTTCCTACTGAGGGGGTGATGTGAATGAGGAGGTATCTCGTCCTGCTGTTCGTGCTGGTTCTCCTCGGGGGAATGCTGGGAGCAGCCTATGCCGTTTCGCAGCCGCCCTCACGGAAGGCACTCGCCTCTGCAATGGGAAGCATGAACAAGTACCAGTTCGTCCGTGAGATCGAGTTCGACCAGTACAGGGTCTACGTGATTAACAACGGGGGCTCGAACGTCCTCAAGAAGGACTTCGAGTACCACGGCAAAGTCGTGACGACGGGGGCAGTTGACATGGTCCGGGGCGTTGTTACGGAGTCGGAGGAGTATTATATCAACGGCTCGTTGGCGATGCACGGCCAGATAACCGTCAACCTGCTCACGGGGGAAGTTTCGGGAACCGTAACCCTTGCGGATGGAACCACCATGGACGTTAAGGAGCTCTGGGAGAAGTATTACGGGGTAGACAGCAACACGGCTGTGGGCATGATACGGGGAAGCCTTCCCACACTGGCCTTCAGGGATGCGCTCCTCAACTCCCGCGACCTCAGGGAGGTTAAGAGCTCAGTTTCCCTATCCGACAGGATACTGATGGGACTGGGTCTCAAGGAGAAGCTCTTTGAGTACGAGTTCACCACGAAATCGGGCAAGACCTGGCATGTCTTCGTCGACTCCAGCGGCGTTCCGCGCAGGTTTGAGTTCGAGACGGAGGATTCAAAGATCGTCGTCCACATAACGCCCATGGGATGAGGAGCACGGCAACTCCTTTTTTACCCTTTTTATTCCTTGCAATCCCATCGTTCCGTTCACTCCCGCAAAATTTATAAACCCTGCACGGTTCACTAACTACGGATCGAGCAGCGGGGTGGGGCAGCTAGGAGTGCCCGCCGGGCTCATAACCCGGAGGTCGGAGGTTCAAATCCTCCCCCCGCTATAGCGTGCTTTTCGTTGTGTTTTCAAAACTTTTTGTGTTATCATGTTTCAATAGTTTGAAATGTAACTAAGGTTGGCACATCCTTTGCCTCTTCACTTCCTAATCCATAGGCCTATAAGATGCAGTTCTGAAAAATATGGGGGGTAAAACTTTTATTTACTTTTGTTATGTAAAAACTGGTGGGGGTGAGGGATGGAGAGGGCACAGTCATCCCTTGAGTACCTCCTGATGATAGCCGCTGTTCTTGTACTGGTTCTTTTAGTGGTTAAAGTTCTGTATGGAGTCGCTAACTCTGCCACTGAAGTGGGCTGCGATAACGTTGTCATAAGCTATGTCAACTATGATGCCGGAGGTCCAGAAGTGAATGACAGAGACGCCTTAAACAGTGAATACGTTATCATTGAAAACAGGGGCTGTGAGGCTGTAAATTTAGAGGGATGGAAGCTGAAGGATGACGCCAATCACGTGTATGTGTTTCCCTCCTTAATCCTCGAACCGGGGGCAAGCGTGAAAGTACATACGGGCTCTGGGACCGATACTGATTCAGATCTCTATTGGGGCAGAGGAGCACCTGTTTGGAACAATGGGGGCGATGTTGCGTATTTATATGACGCAAGCGGGAAGCTTGTAGACAAATGCTCTTGGACTGGAGACGAAGGCGGAGCCGTCAGTTGCCACTGATGGCAAACTTTTTAAACTCCTTCCTTTAGGCTGATGCGAAGGGGCGGCTGGCGGGAGCTGGCCGTCACCGGGAGGTGTATGATATGGCAAGGATACACGCGAGAAAGAGGGGTAAATCAGGTTCTAAGAGGCCTCCGAGGACCGCTCCGCCGACCTGGGTTGAGTACACGGCGGAGGAGGTCGAGGGGCTCGTTATTAAGCTCAGGAAGGAAGGCTACAGCGCGGCGATGATAGGAACCATCCTCAGGGACCAGTACGGCATCCCGAGCGTCAAGCTCATCACCGGCAAGAAGATAACCAAGATCCTCGAGGAGAATGGCCTCGCACCGCAGCTTCCGGAGGACCTTATGTCCCTCATCAGGAAGGCGGTTAAGCTCAGGAAGCACCTCGAACAGCACCCGAAGGACAAGCACTCCAGGAGGGGCCTTCAGCTCACCGAGAGCAAGATCAGGCGCCTCGTCAAGTACTACAGGAGAACCGGCAAGCTGCCCGCCAAGTGGCGCTACGATCCGGAGCAGGCCAAGCTCCTGGTTCGCTGATCCCCTTTCCTTCTTATAAGGTGGTAAAATGGACCGGGGCGCTTTCTTGGAGAAGGCCCGCGAGGGAGCAGAGCTAATCAAGATGCACATCGAGCTAGGGCACACTATCAGGATAATCTCCCACCGCGATGCCGATGGGATAACCGCCGGTGCCGTTCTGGCCAGGGCCGTTGCCCGTGAGGGTGGAACCTTCCAGCTCAGTATAGTCAAGCAGCTCAGTGAGGAGCTCGTTCAGGAGCTCGCCTCGGAGAAGCACAGGATATACGTCTTCAGCGACCTTGGGAGCGGCTCAATAAGCCTGATCGAGAAGCACCTCGAGGGGGCAACCGTCGTCGTTGCCGACCATCACCCCCCCGAGAAGGACGAGTTCTCCACGGATTCTCACGTGCTGGTGAATCCCGTTCCATTCGGCGCCAACAGCGTTCGAGACCTCAGCGGTTCCGGCGTCGCCTACTTCGTCGCCAAGGAGATGAACGAGAGGAACATGGACATGGCGTACGTTGCCATCGTCGGCGCCGTTGGTGACATGCAGGAGATAGACGGAACCTTCCATGGGCTCAACAACGACATACTCGAAGACGGGAAGAAGCTGGATATCCTGGAGGTTAGGAAGGAGCTCCGCCTCTTTGGGAGGGAGAGCCGGCCGCTCTATCAGATGCTCGCTTACGCCACCCATCCGGAGATTCCAGAGGTCACCGGGGACGAGAGGAAGGCAATAGAGTGGCTACGTGCCAGGGGCTTTGACCCAGACATTAGGTACTGGCAGCTCCGCGAGGAGGAGAAGCGGAAGCTCCACGATGCGCTGGTGATACACCTCATCAAGCACGGTGCCCCAAAGGAGGCAATAGACCGGCTCATCGGCGACGTGGTGATAAGCCCGCTCTACCCGGAGGGCGATCCCAGGCACGAGGCGAGGGAGTTTGCGACACTCCTCAACGCCACCGGTCGCTTAAACGCCGGAACCCTGGGCGTTGCCATATGCCTCGGCGACGAGGATGCCTACAAGCGCGCTAGAAAGATGCTGGAGGACTACAAGAGGGAGCAGATAGAGGCCAGGAAGTTCCTCATCCAGAACTGGAGCATGGCCGACGAGGGGGAGCATGCCTACGTCTTCTACGCCGGCAAAAACATCAGGGACACGCTCGTTGGAATAGCCGCCAACATAGCGATAAACGCCGGCCTCGCCGACCCGGAGAAGCCGGTGGTCGTTATAGCGGACAGCGATGAGGATGAGAACCTCGTGAAGGGTTCCGCAAGAACAACCGAGAAAGCCCTGGCGAAGGGCTACCACCTCGGAGAGGCGCTCAGGTCGGTAGCTGAGAAGCTCGGCGGCGAGGGCGGAGGACACGCAATAGCCGCTGGAATCCGCTTCCCGAAGGACAGGCTGGACGAGTTCATAAGGCTCTTCAACGAGGCGCTTGGAAGGCAGGTGGAGGGAAAGGGCAGTGAAGATTGAGGCTAGGGCGGAGATAGTCTGGCACTACGGCGACCCGGGAAGGGCCGAGGCGATAGCCGAGGCACTCGAAGTGGACAACGTGGGCCTTCCTGAGAGCCTAAAGAAAAGTTTAAATGTGCTAACCCGATGGGAAGATGGGGACGTCATAACAAAGGTTAAATACTCGGGTGAGATTGAGACACTCATCAAAGCGCTGGACGATTTGGTGTTTTCAATCAAAATCGCCGAAGATGTTACCGAAAAGGTGTGAACTGGAGGTGTTGAGATGGCAAAGGGTAACCCAAGGAAGAGGGCTGCTGCTACCAAGGATAAGTGGAAGATGAAAGAGTGGTACATAGTTTACGCTCCGGACTTCTTCGGAAGCAAGGAGATCGGCCTCACCCCCGCCGACGACCCCGAGAAGGTCATCGGAAGGGTCATCGAGACCACCCTCAAGGACCTCACCGGCGACTTCACCAAGGGCCAGGTCAAGCTCTACTTCCAGATCTACGATGTCAAGGGCCAGAACGCCTACACCAAGTTCAAGGGCCACACCCTCGCGAGGAGCTACATCCGCTCTCTCGTCAGGAGGAGAACCACCAGGGTTGACGGCATATTCAACGTCACCACCAAGGACGGCTACAAGCTCCGCGTCATGGGCATGGTCATAGCCTACAGGCGCATCCAGACCAGCCAGGAGAGGGCAATAAGGGAGATCATCAAGGAGATCATCTACAAGAAGGCAGAGGAGCTCAACTACAAGGACTTCATCCTCGAGGCCGTCAGCGGCAAGATGGGCGCCGAGATGGCCAAAGAGGCGCGCAAGATATACCCGATCAAGAGGGCCGAGATCAGAAAGATCAAGGTTCTCGCCGAGCCGGAGGCTTGATGCCTCCCAATTCTATTCTCCCGTCGTTCGGCTACTCGGCAGACTTTTAAGCACCCGCCCGCTTCTTCTCCCGGAGGTGCGGTTATGAAGTTCATAGTTAAGACCCAGAGAGGAATGGAGAGTGTCGCCGCCAACTACATCAAGGAGTCCCTCCCGGATGCCCGCGTTTGGGCGTCCCCAATGGGCTACTACGGCCTGGTCATCGTTGAGACGGACGAGGAAAAGGCCGCTGGGAAGATACTGGAGATACCGGAGGTCGAGAGGCTGATTCCGGTCATCGTTGAGGTCCCGGCCGAGCTTGAGAAAATAGTCGAAAGCGCCGAGAAACTCGCCCCCATGATCAGGGAGAGCGAGACCTTCGCCGTGAAGACCAAGAGGCGCGGAAAGCACGGGTTCACCAGCATGGACGTTAACCGCGAGCTGGGCGCCAGAATAAGGGAGCTCACGAATGCCGATGTAAACCTCAGCTGGCCGGACAAGGTCGTTCAGGTTGAGATAATCGGCGACAGGGCCTACATCTCCGTGGTCCCGGGTGAGGAATTCAGAAAGTTCACACCCGACAAGATAGACGCGAGAAAACTTTTCCGCAAGGTTACGCTCGTTCAGATGCCCTACTGGGGCGATTACAAGGCCTGCCGCTCCTTCGGTGAGAAGATTGGAAGAGCTGCGCAGGCCTTCGAGGTGAAGGAACTGATAATCGCCCCCAAGGAGAAGATGGACGCCTTCGAGCTGGCGGAGTTCATAAAGGGGGTTAGAATCGGTCAGGAGAGCAGATACCAGATACAGCGCGAGGCCTATCCCTGGAAGGTGGAAAAGGTTCCGGTGAGCGTCTGGGACCTCTATCAGGTCGTCAGGGACAAGAGACGGGGCAAGAGGCTGCTCATCATCACAGACCCCAAGGGGCCGACCCTCGCGGAGGTAAAGGAGAACCTCGCCAAGGACATGTTCTACTCGAAGGAGGTCGTAATCTTCGTCGGCTCCCGTGAGGGCATTCCCAGAGGCCTTTTCAGGTTCGCCGACTACGTGGTTGACCTCGCACCGTACATGACGTTCGCCACGGAGCACGGCATTCCGGCCGCACTCGTCTCGCTCTGGGAGGTTTATGAGGAGTACGCAAGGAAGCGGGAGGAAAAGGCCTAATTTTTCTTTAATTCTTCAATTCCCGAATTATGTTTGGTGAGGCGTCAGACCCTAAGGTCTTCTTCACCGCTCGGGAATCCGCCGTAGTCATCATCCGCCGAGAAAAGTTCTCGTGGTGATTTTAAAACTTCACGCGAGGAGGTAGAAGAGTCCGGCGCCGATGAATCCTCCGAGGAGACTCGCGAGAAAGTTCGTTGAGTTGTTGTTGGTTATCCCCTCGTTCTCAAGGGTCGCCCCTATGAGGCTGTCCAGGTTGACCCCGATGAATCCTCCGAGGGTAACCGCGAGGAGCATCGTGGCCTTTTCGGCCGTTACGGGGAGCGCAAAGAGGCCCATTATGAGGGCGCCTGCGAGTGCGAACAGCTCTCCCGCCCATGAGACGGCACCGTTGGTACCGGGCTTCGCGGGTCTCAGTGTCGTGATAAGCTTCGGGCTCTTTCCGAAGATTTTACCGAGCTCACTGGCGAGGGTATCGCCGTTGGCGGTTGCAATCGCGGCGAAACTGGCGGCCCAGAAAACGTCCATATGGGAGAAGTACTCGAAGGCGAGGAAAATGACCGCCGCCAGCCCGTTGCCGAGGACGTTGCCCCAGCTCCTTATTCCGTTCCTGCTCTGGGCGGCACCGAGCTTGGCCTTCTCCCTGAATTTGTACTTGGTGGCCAGAACGCCGAGAACCACGAAGGTCAGAAGCGCGGCGAATGGGTACACTCCCCCCAGCTCGATAACCGAGAGCCCGAGGAGTGCCGCCGCAACGGCCCCCTTAGCGTCAAGTGCCTTGAACCTGTAGGAACCAAAGCCGAGCCCTGCAACCACTGCAATATCCACTGCCGCTCTCTCAAGCATCTCTGCCACCTGGGAGAAGTGCAGGTGGGGGCTTTATTATTCTTTCCCTCGGCGGTTGACGAAGGAAATAAAGGGAATTAAAGAACCTCAAACTTAACGGTCTCGGTCACGAAGGTTATGTCGAGCTTGTCAATGCCCGGTATCTTCTTGGAGACCTCGTTTATGATCTTCTCAAGCTCCTTCATATCCTTGGGCCCAACGATGTGTATTATGAGGCTGTGGGAACCTAGCGCGCGCTCTATTATCTTGATGTTCTCATCCTCAACGAGGGCGGGGATTATCTCGTCTACGTTGACCGAGGGCTTGACTGTGATTCCGAGGACGACGTGAACGTAACCGAGGGCGTCGTAGTTGGGTATCACGGTGTACTTCTTTATGATGCCGTTTCTCTCCAGACGGTCCATCCTGCGGGATATCCTCTGCCTAGTGGTGCCGAGAATTTCGGCAAGCTCCTTGTAGGTAAGGCGGGCGTTCTTGGCGAGGAGCTTCAAAATCTTTACATCTATTCCGTTTATTTTATCAGCCATGTCTCCACCTCCCCCGAATTATGGTGGAAATTGAGCGCCCGATTATAAAAATGTTTCGATAAGTTGGAAGATTTCTAACCACTTAGTAACCCGTGCCTCCGCGCCCTCGTATAACCCAATTATATGGTAGTTCATTGTGTTACAACTCCACAGCACACTTGATGTAAATTTCATACGTTGTTCCAGCGATCCCTGTCCCGTTCCCTGTACTTCTCTATGGTCTCCTCGAGGGCGTCCATCAGATCTACGTCGTAGTAGTTGGCGATGCAGGAGAGGGCAAAGGCAACGTCGCCGAGCTCCTCCTTCAAGCGCTCCCTGTTTCCTGAGCCCTTAACGCCCTCCACCTTCAACAACTCGTCCGCAAGTTCCCCGATCTCCTCCATCAGGGCAGCGAGCATCTCAAACGGCGTCCAGTACCCCCCGAACTCCATGACGATTCTGTCAACTTCCCGCTGGAGGTCGTTCATGGCCTTACACCAGCTCAATGCTGATCATGTCGAGGTACCTCTTAAGCGCCTCGGTATTGGTTCTGTAGAAGTGCATCTTGCCCTCCTTCCTCTCCTCGATCAGTCCGAGGCCCTTGAGCGTGCGTAGGTGGTGGCTTATCAGGGTCTGATCTTGGTCAAGTATCCTTGAGATTAGACACACGCACAGCCAGTTGTCCCTCAGGAGCTTGAGTATCCTGAGACGGAGTGGATTTGAAATCGCCTTCAGGAACTTTATCGTGTCGCTTTCCACCTGGAGGTCAACTTCCCTGTCCAGGTCCGGGATTCCGCAGGTTTCCGCACACTGCAGGACTGTTCTCTTCTGCTTCTCGTTCAGCCCGTCCAGAAGGTCCCTAATCTTCATGGGCAACACCTGTAACTGGATTATGGTTGGTTTCCTTTTAAGAATTTTCACATGATGTTATTCTACAACCTCAATCCCGAGCCTGCTTCCGTCGCTGCGGTACGCCCTCACGCTGTCCTCGGTAAAGGGATAGGCGATTATCAAGTGAACTCCCCCGAATTTCGAGAAGAAGTTCAAATCCGCCTGGGACGGCCAGGGACTCGGTCCAGGGTGAGAATGAACGGTACCCTTGATGCTCTCGTCGTAGGGCAGCATCCATGTGTCAAAGAACGCGGAGCTGCTCCCGAAATGTGGATTGGGGGCTATCAAGACCTCCTCAAATACCCCGTCCCTCTCCCGCAGAAAGCCCGCGAATTCGTTGGGATAGAAGTCGCGGGCGAGCTCCAGCAGGTACTCCAGGAGCTCGCGTCTGATCCTTACCGCTTCCATTTCGCTCACCGAAAAATGTTAAAAATTCAAAGGACCGCTATGGCCTCTATCTCCACATCAACCCCTTTCGGAAGGTTTGAAACTTCAACGACTGCCCTGGCAGGCTTGGATTCGGAGAAGTAGCGGTTGTAGACCTCGTTGAATCTGGCGTAGTTGCCCATGTCCCTGATGTACACCGTCACCTTCACCACGTTCTCGGCGCCTCCACCAGCGGCCTCGACGACCGCCAGGAGGTTTTTGAGTGCCTGTTCCGCCTGCTTCTCGATGTCGCCGCTCACGAGTTCCCCGGTTTCGGGGTTTATCGGTATCTGCCCCGAGACGAAGAGGAACTTTCCTTCCGCGATTATTCCCTGGCTGTACGGCCCTATCGGCTTCGGGGCCCTTTCGGTGAGAACTGTCTCCTTCCTCATGCTTTCACCTCCAAAGGGAATGGAAATCAGCGAAGCGAAGACTCCTCATCGGTTCCCCTCGGGTGTCCTCGGCCTCATCATTTCTTCTCCAGGTACTTCTCAAGGCTCTTGGCCGGGACGTCCAGGGGGAGGCCTATCTTCTCGAGGGCCTTCCTCAGGGCGTAAACTTTTGCATGCTCCTGGAACGGATCGGGGGCGTAGTTCTCGGCCGGGAAGTGCTTGTACTTCTCCACAACGGCCGGGATTCCGGCCTTCTTAACCTTCTTGAACTCGCCGAACCAGGCGTCTATGCCTTTGAGGTCGATGCCCGCATAGACCGGGAGCTTGAGCGCGATGCTTTCGTTTATGCTCGCCAAGAGCCGCGCGACGTCTGCCATCGGCGTTTTGTCATCGATTATAAGCCTTCTAACGGCCCTCCACTTGCCGTGCTCCGCGCTGAGATGAAACGCCGTGAAGTTCACGTGGTCTTCGTTGTACGGGAAGACTATCCTGACCTCGCTCAGGGGCTCTTCCGGATACTCCACGGGGGCCTTCTTCGAGAGCACTTCCCTCACGAGGACCGCCTTGGCCACGTCAACGAGGTGCTTCCTGAGCTTTTTGTCCTCCTCGAAGACGAGGGCACCGAGCTTCCTTGCCGTTCCGGGCGACTTGAGGGCGACAATGGCATCGCTTAAATCCTTCTTTCCGATTTCCTCAGCGAGGCTCATTATCCCCGCGACGTTCATGACCTCCGTCAGGTACTCGGGTATCTTGGCGTTGACCGTGTTGGAGATGCTGGCCAGGAAGTGGGCCACCTTCTCGTCCTCCATATCGATCAGCCTGTCGGCCACCTTCCAGCTCCCGTGATGCGCCGTGAACACAATCTGATCCTCAACCTTCATCGCTTCCACCAAGGGTTATGGATGGCAAGGCCTATTTTAGCTTTTTCTTGACCTTCTCAAAAAAGTTATAAATCGCCCCGAGCATTCCAATTTGAGAGAGTGGAAGAGGGAAGCAAAATGGGGGAAGACGAGAAGGTCAATAGGGAAGCCCTGGCCCCCAGGGAATATGGAGAGAGCCTTGAGCTAGGCATGGAGTTCAACACGACCGAGGAGGTCAAGGTTCCCGAGAAGCTCATTGACCAGGTCATAGGACAGGAGCACGCGGTTGAAGTCATCAGAACCGCCGCGACCCAGAAAAGGCACGTTCTTCTCATAGGTGAGCCGGGTACCGGCAAGTCAATGCTCGGTCAGGCGATGGCGGAGCTGCTGCCCACGGAGAACCTGGAGGACATACTCGTCTTTCCAAACCCCGAAGACGAGAACATGCCCAAGATAAAGACCGTCCCCGCCTGCCAGGGGCGGCGGATAGTCGAGAAGTACCGCGAGAAGGCCAAGGGTCAGGAGAGTATAAAATCCTACATCCTTCTGTTTGTCATGTTCACGGTCATGCTCGCCCTGTTCATAGACTTCAGCGCGACCACACTCCTCATGGGCCTCTTCGTTGTAATACTCACGATAATGGCGCTCTCGAACATGCGCCTCAAGGGCTCAGTCCTCGTTCCTAAGCTACTCGTTGACAACTGCGGAAGGAACAAGGCACCGTTCATAGACGCGACCGGTGCCCATGCAGGAGCGCTCCTCGGTGACGTGCGCCACGACCCGTTCCAGAGCGGCGGCCTGGGAACGCCCGCCCACGAGCGCGTTGAGCCGGGAATGATACACCGCGCCCACAGGGGCGTCCTGTTCATAGATGAGGTGGCGACGCTGAGCCTCAAGATGCAGCAGAACCTCCTCACGGCGATGCAGGAGAAGAAGTTCCCGATAACCGGCCAGAGCGAGATGTCGAGCGGTGCCATGGTCAGGACCGAGCCGGTTCCGTGTGACTTCGTCCTCGTCGCGGCCGGAAACCTCGATACCGTTGACAAGATGCATCCGGCCCTGCGCTCCCGTATCAGGGGCTACGGTTACGAGGTCTACATGCGCACCACGATGCCGGACACCATAGAGAACAGGCGCAAGCTCATCCAGTTCGTTGCCCAGGAGGTCATACGCGACGGCAAGATACCCCACTTCACGCGCGACGCCGTTGAGGAGATAGTCAGGGAGGCACAGAAGCGCGCCGGCAGGAAGGGGCACCTGACCCTACGCCTGCGCGACCTCGGCGGTATCGTGAGGGCCGCCGGAGACATAGCGGTCAAGAAGGGCAAGAAGTACGTTGACCGTGAGGACGTTCTTGAGGCCGTCAGGATGGCGAAGCCGCTCGAGAAGCAGCTCGCGGACTGGTACATCGAGCGCAAGAAGGAGTATCAGGTCATCAAGACCGAGGGAAGCGAGATTGGTCGCGTTAATGGCCTTGCCGTGATAGGCGAGCAGAGCGGTATAGTGCTCCCGATTGAGGCCGTAGTTGCCCCGGCGGCGAGCAAGGAGGAGGGCAAGATCATAGTCACCGGAAAGCTCGGCGAGATAGCCAAGGAAGCCGTGCAGAACGTCTCGGCAATAATCAAGCGCTACAAGGGTGAGGACATCAGCAGATACGACATCCACGTCCAGTTCCTCCAGACCTACGAGGGCGTGGAAGGTGACTCTGCCAGCATAAGCGTTGCCACCGCCGTCATCTCCGCCCTCGAGGAGATACCCATACGGCAGGACGTGGCGATGACCGGTTCGCTCAGCGTTCGCGGTGAGGTGCTCCCGATAGGCGGTGCGACGCCGAAGATAGAGGCCGCCATAGAGGCGGGCATAACGACGGTGATAATCCCCAAGAGCAACGAGAAGGATGTGTTCCTCAGCAAGGACAAGGCCGAAAAGGTGCAGATATTCCCGGTTGAGACCATAGACGAGGTGCTCGAGATAGCCCTAGAGGAGAGCGAGAAGAAGAGGGAGCTTCTCAGGCGCATAAGGGAGGCCCTCCCGCTTTCCCTCTGAGCTTTTCTAACTTTTCTGGGGACATACCTTTCATAATCTTCTACACCTTTGTCCAGAAATGCTTAAAAAACGGCCAGTCAAGGTAAGGCTGGAGGTGAAGCGAGTGCTCAACGTTGAGAACCTCATTGTCACTGTTGGGGACAGGGAGATTCTCCGGGGCGTGGACCTCTCGGTGGGCGCCGGCGAGTTTCACGTCATAATGGGACCGAACGGTTCCGGGAAGTCCACCCTGGCCCTGACCATCGCGGGTCACCCGAGGTATGAAATCAAAAAGGGAAGGATAACCTTCAATGGGGAGGACATAACCAAGCTTCCACCGGACGAGCGCGTTAAGCGCGGCATAATGCTCGCGTTCCAGCACCCCGAGGAGGTCGAGGGAGTCAGGATAATGGAGTTCCTCCAGCAGGTTCTGGCGGAGGTCAAGGGCATGGACATGGTGGAGGCCTACGACCGCATAGTTGAGACCGCCAAGGAGCTCTGGTTCAAAGAGGAGGACCTGATGAGGTACGTCAACGTCGGCTTCTCCGGTGGCGAGAGAAAGAGGTTTGAAATCCTCCAGGCCCTCCTGCTGGAGCCCAAGCTCCTCATCCTGGACGAGCCGGACAGCGGTGTTGACGTTGACTCCCTCAGCGTCATCAGCAGAAAGATAGAGGAGCTCCACGAGAGGGGAACGGCCGTTCTCTTGATAACCCACTACGGCAGGATACTCGGGCACCTCGACCCCAGCAGGTTCCGGGTTCACGTCATGCGCGAGGGAAGGATAGTGCTTGAGAGGGGCGGTGAGTTCGTTAGGGAGATTGAGGAGAAGGGCTTCCAGAAGATATTCGAGGAGTGTGGCTGCGATGAGTGAGATAACCGTTCAGGAGGCCAAGGAGATAATAGCGGCGGAGATAGAGAACCTCGTCAGGAGGAACAGAGAGCCGGAGTGGATGACGAGGATAAGGTACAAAGCTCTGGAAGCCTTCGAGAGGGCCCCCCACAGGGACCCCATAATCAGCGAGGACGAACTCCTGAGGTTCATAGCCAAGCCCGAGATAGCCGGCGTTCCCGAGAACATCGAGAGCCTCGACGATCTGCCCCCTGAGATGAAGGCCCTCCTCGACAGACTCGGCATTAGTGAGGTCGAGCAGAAGTACATAGCCGGCCTGGCGGTTCAGACCGATACCGGGGTAATATACAACGAGTTCCTCAAAGAGTGGGAAAAGAAGGGGCTCATCGTTCTGCCGATGGAAGAGGCAGTGAAGAGATACCCTGATGTCGTTAAACAACACTTCCTTCAGATGTTCCGGGCTGATGAGAGCAAGATGGCTGCTTACCATACCGCGGTGTGGAACGGCGGAATCTTCCTCTACGTCAAGGAAGGGCTAAAGGTCCCGTTCCCGCTTCACCTGTTCTTCCTCATCCAGGAGAGCGCACTGGCCCAAGCGCCGCACATAATCATAATAGCCGAGCCGAACAGCGAGTTCCACCTCATAGAGGGATGCACCGCCCCGGTGCTCGTCAAGCACTCCCTGCACCTCGACATGACCGAGGCGTACATCCGCGACGGGGCCAAGGCCCAGCTGACGGTTCTCCAGAACTGGCCGGAGTACGTTCACACGAGGCCGATGACCCGGGCGAGAATCGGTAAGGGGGCCCGCTTCATCAACACCACCGTCGGCCTCGGAACCGGAAGGAGCAACATAGCCAACCCCAAGTACTGGGTGGACGAGAACGGCTACGTCGAGCTGAACGGTATAATCCTCGGTCAGAAGGACTGGTACGTTGACCTGGGAGGAGAGATGTACCTCCAGGGCAGGGGCGCCGCTGGAATAAACGCCAGCAAGGCGGTCATAATGGACGACAGCACCGTGATAACCAGGGGCATCATAAGGGCGGAGGCGCCGAGGGCCAAGGGACACATAAGCTGCGACGCGCTGCTGATGAGCGATAGAGCCACGATGGAGACCTACCCCGGACTCGTCAGCAAGGTCGACGACGCCGAGCTCAGCCACGAGGCTGCGATAGGCAAGATACGCGAGGAGGAGCTGTTCTACCTGATGTCACGCGGTCTGAGCGAGGAGAAGGCGACCCAGCTCATAGTCAAGGGCTTCCTCGAGCCGATGCTCAAGGACATCCCGATGGAGTTCCTCGTGGAGATAAGGAAGATAATCGAGCTCGCCGTGAGCGGGGGCATGTGATTGAAAAATATTTCTTTTGTTTTGGAACGCCCCTAATTTTTCCCGATTTTTCGCCGGAGACTCCTAACGAAGCGTTATAACCGCCCCGTCCTCTCATTTTAGGGTGATAGCATGGATCCGATGGCAAAGGCCTTCGAAGAGGCTAAAAAGAATCCCAAAATGAGGAAGAGACTTAAGGTAAAGGCCGCTTTCTCAATGCTGCTGTTCGTGATGTTCCTGGGCGTGATATTCATAACGGTTGGAACGGTGATCGCCAGCAAAAACGGCAGCTTCCTGGGGATGACCCAGCTCGACTTCCTCAAGCTCCGCGCCCGCTACGGCATCATCATGATGTTCCTCATAATCTTTCACCTGCTCATGAACAGGAGCATAATGAGAAAGGAGCTTGAGATGCTTCTCGGCTGATTTATTCAATTCCTTAATTCATTCTTTGCATAGTTCCTCAACCAGCTCAACGACCCTCGGCAGGGCCCTTTCAACTTCCTCGGTGAGCTCCATCCCGAGGTCTATCTCCTTGGCCACGACGCCAATGAAGTGTATATCCGCCTTGGCGAGGCGTTCATCCATAGCCATCAGGAGTTTAAGCCCGTCTATCGCCCCCATGAAGTGGGCGCTCCTTATCTCGGCCTTCAGCTTCTCGAAGACCTCCTCACCGCTCAGGTGAATTATCTCGCCCGGCCGAAACTTCTCGCTCAGGATGGCGTCTATGATTATCAACCGCTCCTCGCCTTTGTAGTGGGCGGAGAGCATGAATATGTCCGTGCCAACGTCGAGGACGTTGTACCCCCTTTCTGCGAGTATTCTGCCGGCCTTCAGTCCGATTCCATCGTCCTTCATCAGTTCGTTGCCGAGGGCAAGGATAAGAGTTCTCATGGTTTCTCCCCCCTTCAGTTACTCTGAGGGGTTTATGAGCCTTACCAAAATCTTTATATATACGATGGACAGTTGTCATAATTGCCCTCAAGATCTTGGTGAGGAGGGTTCCTATGGTGAGGAAGATTGTGGTCTTGGCATTGATCATCGTCGTTTTCTCCGCGGGGTGTCTTGGCCAGGCTGGAACCAAAAATACTTCCCAGGAATTCTCCCTTAAAGTGACCTCTGTTCCTTTCAGGGTTCCAATTAACGTGACTGCCATCACAGTTAACGTGAGCGCGGACTTCATAGGTTATCGTCACCTCGTCATCGACTATTCATATCTCGTAGTCTTTGTAAAAACAGATTCGGCAGTTTTCAATGTCTCGGCGTTTAGGCTCTCCAATGACGTTTACATGGTGCCCTATTATCAATTCAAAGACTCACACGGACTCCCCGCATCGATAACTGTATGGATGAAAAACGGGTCAACGGCGTTTGTGAACATTAACGTTTCTGGGACTCCCAAGAGGGTTGTTAACATGGTTGTCAACTACGAGGTCGATAAAAACGGAACGTACTACGTTGTTAGGCCCCTTGGATGGTCAGTGAAGAGGCTTAATTTATGGAATGAGACCTTTAATGTCACCGTGGAGTTAAATGAACCCATTCAAATGGTCAATGCTCCTCCGGTTAAGCTCATTAACAACACATACATCCTTCCCTCGGCCTGCAAGGTCACGAACGGCAGTACCACTGCCGTCTACAAATACTCCGTTGGTGATGTGTATATCGTTGGATCCGTCGGCGAGGGTTTCGTTGGGAAAATCTACTTTCCATGCGAAAAAATGGAAGGCAAGTAATTTCGGAACGGCTCACTTTTTCGTATTTTCAATCCGAAGTTGCCAGGATAAAGCGCCATTTAAAGAGAAAATTAAAAAGTGCTCAGAGCCTCGCCACGTGCACCGAACAGGAGATGCACGGGTCGTAGGCGCGAACGACCATCTCGGTGAGGTACTTGAGCCTCTCCGGGTCGTCGTTGTAGTGCTTCTCCGCCATCATCCTGACGTGGACCTCCATCATGGCGAAGTTGTATGCCGTCGGAGTGATTATGTCCGCGTAGGCGACCCTGCCGTCCTTGACCTCGAGGGCGTAGGTGACGATTCCGCGCGGGGCCTCGGTGGAGCTGACGCCGAAGCCGTCCTTCACCTCAACCCGGTCCCTCGGCGCTATCGGCCACTTGGCGAGGGCCTCGTCTATGAGGTCTATGCCGCGCTCGATGAAGTAGACCAGCTCAAGCGCCTGGGCGAGGTTGTTCGCGAAGGGGTTGGTCGGCCTGAGCAGGTCTCTGTGGCTCTCGTAGAGCTCCCTGGCCCTTCCGTAGAGTGTCTCCGCGTTGTTGACCAGCCTCGGAAGCGCACCGACCATGAAGGGCTTCTCGCCCTTGTAGAAGCTGTGCTTGGCGAAGCTGTGCTCGACGACCTTCTCGACGATGTGCTTCTTGTAGTCCTCGACCGGGAACTCGAAGCCGTCGCTCACCTTGATGTAGTCGCCGTAGATGCCGTAGACGTCTCCCCTCGGCTTTACCGCCACGTGGATTATCGGCCCCTCGACCTCCTCGTACTGCTCGAGCTTGGAGAACAGCTCGAAGGTGTACTCCGCCTTCGGAAGTGCTTCGCTGAGGCGCTTCTTCATGGTTTCAAGGGTGGCCTTGTCGGGCAGCTTGCCGAAGCCTCCGAGGACCACGTTCTCCTGGTGTATCGCCCTCGCTCCGAGTTCGTCCATCATCCAGCTTCCGAGGTTCTTTAGGTCGAGGGCTATGCCTATCTCCTTCTTGTACTCGTCCACCATCTTGAGCGGGTTGGAGTAGCCGAGGTAGTCTGGCAAAACCAGGAGGTACAGGTGAAGCGCGTGGCTCTCTATCATGTCGCCGATGTAGAGGACCTCCCTGAGGGCCTGGATTTCCTCGCGCGGGGTGAAGCCTATCGCCTTCTCAGCAGCTTCAACCGCGGTGAGCTTGTGGGCAGCCGAACAGAATGAGCATATCCTCGGGTAGACTGCCAGGGCCTCGTCGAGCTTCTTGCCTACCGTTATGGCCTCGAAGAACCTCGGGCCCTCTATGATGTTGAGCCTGACCTCCTTGACGCCATCGTCTCCGACGACTATCTCAACGCCGCCCTTGCCCTCAACGCGCGCTATGTGGTCAACGGTGATGGGAAGGTAGAGGTTCTTCATTCTTCCACCCCCTGGAATATCTTCTCAACCATCTCCTCGAGCTTCGGGTTGTGGGCGTTGAACATCTTCATGCGCTGGAGTATCTCCTCCTTGCTGATTCCCTTCTCCTTGAACGTCCTGGCGAGTGAGTCGAACCAGGCGACGTCGTAGCCTATTGCTCCCCTGCAGCCGATGCACGCCACTCCGAAGCCTGGGCACCTCGCGTCGCAGCCGGCCCTCGTTATCGGTCCAAGGCACGGCTCACCCTTCTCTATGAGTATGCACGGGTGTCCCTTCAGTCTGCACTCAACGCAGACCGGGTAGTCTATGTCCTCCGGCCACGATCCGACGAGGAAGGTACCGAGGGCGTAGAGGAAGTCCTTCTTCTCCGGCGGGCAGCCGTAGATGCGGTAGTCAACCTTGATATAGTTCTCCACCGGCTCGGCCATCTTCGGCTCGAACTTGACCTTCCCATCGCCGTAGACGGTCTTCCAGAGCTCCTCGAGGCTCTTGTCCTTCTCCCAGCTCTGCACGCCGCCGTGGACTGCACAGGAGCCAACGGCAACCACTATCTTCGCGTTCTCGCGTATCTTCTTGACGAGCTCGACCTCCTCCTCGGTGGAGACGCTTCCCTCGATGAAGGCTATGTCCACCGGCTCGTCCTCGTAGCTGTCGCGCTCAAGCATGAACCAGCAGACGATTTCCGCGTGCGGGAGCAGCTGGAGTATCTCGTCCATCATGGCAAGCTGGAGCTGACAGCCGTAGCATGAGGTGAGAGCGTAAAATCCGATTCTGACCTTTCCTTCCATCTCCACCACCTCAGTCCAGTAAGCCAGGCGTTGATACTATGTCGAAGTACGTGAAGACCGGGCCGTCTTTACAGATGTACTTCCAGCTCGTGCTCGTTCCGACGTTGCAGTGGCCGCACTTTCCTATTCCGCACTTCATCTTCCTCTCCAGCGTGACGAATATGTTCTCCGGGCGGTAGCCGTAGTTGATGAGGGACTCGAAAACGGCCTTGTACATCCTCGGCGGGCCGCAGATGGCAACGGCGGTGTTCTTTGGGTTGGTGTTGGCCTCGATGATGAAGTTCTGGGGCCTTCCGTGGAGTCCCGGCCACTCGGGGTCTCTGGTTACGCTCTGGATTATCTTGACGTTCTCGGCCTCGGCGAGGTCCTTCATGGCCTCAAGCTCCTTGTAGAACAGGAGGTCCTTTCCGTAGCGGGCCGTGTTGATGAAGGTTATGTTGCCGTACTTCCAGCGGTTGTCCATGGCGTAGAGGAAGACGCTCCTGAGCGGAGCTGTACCGAGGCCGGCAGCTATGAGGAGTAAGTCCATGCCCTCCCACTCGTCAACGGGAAATCCGTTTCCGTAGGGACCGCGAACGAGGACGGTGTCACCCGGCTGGAGCTTGTGGATGACCGTGGTGACCCTTCCAGCTTTCCTGATGCACAGCTCGAAGAATCCCTTCCTCATCGCGGAGGAGCATATGCTTATCGGAACCTCTCCAACTCCCGGAATCGTCAGCTGAACGAACTGGCCGGGTTTGAACGTCCACTTCTCGGCCAGCTCCGGGTCCTCGAACCTGAAGAGGAACAGCTTCTCCTTCTCGGTGAGCTGATAGACCTTGAGAACCTTGACCTTGTGGAGCGCGTAGGGGTTCTCGTCCGGCATCATAATCTCCTTGGGAACTACCTCGCTCATATGTCCTCACCCCTTATCTCAGAGGCGTAGGCGAATCCCCTCTTCGGGATCTCCTCGCTTATCTCAGACGGGCAGGTCTTTTCGCCCTCAAGTCCCATGATGGTGCGCAGGTTCTTCACGAAGCTTATGCCAGCTGGGCAGAAGTAGGTGCACCTTCCGCAGCCGACGCAGTAGCTTATGCCGAGCTTCTCGTTGTAGGAGTTCTTACAGAGGTACCTGTTGCGGAAGCGGTCCTTCTTGGTCGGTCTGAAGTTGTGGTTTCCCGCAACGAGGCCGTGGCTCCTGAGCTGGCAGGAGTCCCAGCGCCTCTCGCGGTAGCCGGTTTCACCATCGAGGTTGACTATGTCCTGCACCTCGTAGCAGCGGCACGTCGGGCAGGTGGTGTTGCAGTTGCCGCAGGCAAGGCAGATGTCGGCCTGCTCGTCCCACATCGGGTGCTCCATCTCGAGCTCAAGGAGGTAGCGGAGGTTGCTCCAGTCCTCGTGGTACCTGAACGACCTGGAGCGCCTGTTCTCAAACTCCCTGAAGTTGCAGATGTCCTCGGTTGTGACCTCCTCGAAGAGCTTGATGTTCTTGTCTACTATGCGGTGGCCGATAGGCGTTCCGACGCGGACGAGCCAGCCGTCGGGCAACTCGTGCAGGAACAGGTCGAAGCCGTCGTCGGCAAAATCAGTCTCGCGCAGGTTGCAGAAGCAGTACTCGTCGGGCATGCAGCTGATGCCTATGATTATGCCCTTCTCCCTGCGGACCCTGTAGTACTTGTCCGGGAGCTCGTCGAGGTAAACTGTGTCGAGCACCTTGAGGCCGAAGATGTCACAGGCGTGAAGGCCGAAGAGTATGAACGGCTCGACGTCCTCTATGACCTCCTTGTACTCGGCCTTCGCCAGGTTGAACTCGAAGAGCTTCTCCCTGGGCAGGAAGAAGAATTTCTTCGGCGGCATTATGGTCCTGTTGTAGTTGAACTCGACCTTCCTGACGTCGTCTATTTCCCTGAAGTCGTAGAACTTCTCGGATATCTTAACCGGGGCGTAGAGTTTGCCCCACTCCTTCAACCTTTCAAGGAACGCGTAGGTGTTCTCCTTCGGGAGCTTAACGTATCTCAACCCAACCACCTCCAATGAACATAACTATGCATGTGCTCATCTTTGTCCCCTCAATTGAGGCTTCTCCGGAGGTTAAAAAAGCGTTTTTAAACCCGAAAATTCTAAACCAAAGGTTGAGGAGAGTTCGTTGAGCCTAACACGCGGTTCTTCGGAAAAAATTGCACCCTCACACCCGGGGAGCTTTCCCCATTCTGAGACCATTCAGCCGTTAGAACGATGAACCACTAACAATTTAAAACCCTGGAGCGATTTTTGAGGGGTGAAACAATGAGGTGGCCCCTACCTCTCATCCTGATTCTCATCACACTGATGCCCGTGAGCGCCCAGCCCAGCTGGGACTGGACGTACCATGACGAATGCATAGTGTTCTCCATGGCCTTCAACGATAGAGGCGACCTCGCCCTCGGCTTTGGTTACGACGCCATACTCCTGCAGCCCAACGGGAGCAGGGAGTTCAAGGCCCCGGTGAGGGGCTTTGCCTATTCGGTCGCGGTTAGTGAGAACGGAACAGTCATCGTTGGAACCGACGGCAACTGGGTCCAGTTCTTTGACCCCCACGGGAAGCTTTTGAAGGAGTACAAGACCGAAAACGTCGTTTACAGCGTGGACATCTCTCGGGACGGGAGAACTGCGGTAGCGGGAAACGTTGATGGCTTCGTGTACTTCTTCAGGGACATGGAGCCGGTGTGGAAGAGGGACATAGGCTCATACCTCTGGAGCGTCGACCTCGTGGGGGATAGAATACTCGCCGGGGGCGATGGGGGGAGGTTCGTCGCCTTCAGGGATGACGGAACGCCCATTTTCAACCTCACCCTTCCGGGGGATGTGAAGAAAGTCGCTGGAGACGGGGAGATGGTCGTTGCTCTCGTGGTTTCCCCGGACGAAACATGGAGTTCCATTTACGCCTTCAGCTGGAAGGGAGAGAAGCTCTGGGAGAGGAAGTTCGATGGTCTCATCAGGGACATGGAGTTCGATGGAAACGGGATAGCCTTGGGAGGCAACCTCAACGAGGTCGTTCTCCTCGACAGGGACGGCAACCAGGTTTATTCGGTTCCATTCTACCTCCTCGTCACCGATGTGGCGACCGCCGAGGGCTATACCCTCGCCACCGGCGGCGATGAGGCCATCTTCGTGGCCCCGAACGGGACGATCCTCTGGGACTACTTCCCCAACGAGACCGTTGAGAAGGTCGCGATATCCCCTGGAGCGAGGTATCTAGCGCTCTCGCGCAGGTTCCACGGCAAGGACATCTGCGAGGCAAACGTTGACTTCATGAGCCTTGGGGAGAGTCTCTCCACCCAAACCTCTGAAACGCCGCTCAGGAGAGAACTCGGAAGTCCCCTCGTGGCAGTTGGACTGGGTGCGCTCATCCTTCTGGTAATCGCACTCCTGTGGAGGGAGATGAGAGAGTGAGGCGGGTTATAGAGGCGAGGGAACTCACGAAGAGGTACGGCGACTTCACCGCCGTCGATGGGATAAGCTTCGATGTTAAAAAGGGGGAGATATTTGGCTTCCTGGGCCCCAACGGGGCGGGAAAAACGACCACCGTGAGGATGCTCTCAACGCTGACATCCATAACGGCGGGCGAAGCCTACGTGAACGGGTACAACGTTAAAACCCAGCGGCGGGACGTTAAGCGCAGCATCGGCGTGGTTCCAGACGTTTCCAACCTGTACGATGAGCTGACGGTTGAGGAGAACCTCCGCTTCCTGGCGAGGCTCTACGACGCCCCGCTGGAAAACGTCTCCCGCCTGATAAAGGACTTCAACCTTCCCCCAAAGAGAAAGTTCGGAAAGCTCAGCTCCGGTTATAGGCGGAGGGCAACCATCGCGGCGGCGCTCATTCACGAACCGCCGGTGCTCTTCATGGACGAACCAACCGTGGCCCTGGATGTTCAGTCCGCCAAGCTCGTCAGGGAGATGATACTGGCGCTCAACAAGATGGGGAAGACCATATTCCTGACGACCCACAACATGGCGGAGGCCGAGGTTCTCCCACACAGGATAGCGATAATCAACCGGGGAAAAATAGTCGCCCTGGGAAAGAGGAACGAGCTGAGGAAGCTCGTGGGGGCTGGGGTGAGGGTCAGGCTCAAGGTAGAGCCCATCAGCAACAGGCTTTTGAAGTTCCTGGAGCCCTACAACCCCACGTTTGACGAGGATTCGATCGTGGTAACCGTCGAAGACCCGGATAAATTCCTCGGGGAGTTCTGGGAGGTCAAGGACGAGTTCGGACTCGTTGTGAGGCACGTCTCCACGGAGCTTCCGAGCATAGAGGAGGTCTTTCTCGAGCTCACGGATGAGAACGAGGAGCGGATCTGCCCGGCGACCTGCGGGGGGTGCCCGATATGAAAAGGATTCTTGTCATAGTGAACAAGGAGCTCAAGGAGTACCTTCTGAAGCCGGGTTCAATCAGCTGGGGACTGATATTTCCCATGGTCTTCACCCTCGCCTTCATCGTCCGCTTCGGGGACGTTGACCATCTCGCCCCCGGCTTGATCAGCATCTCATCCCTCTTCGCGACCACGTCCTTCGTCTCATCGTCGCTGATCTTCGAAAGGCGGCTGAAGACGTTCGAGCGCCTTCTTCTGGCCCCCATCAGATACGGGGAAATAGTCATCGCCAAGGTTCTCGTCGGCTCGCTCTTCGGCCTCATGGTTAGCCTCGTGACACTCCTCCTTGTGAGGTACTTCATGGTGTATCCGGTCTGGAACTGGCCGCTGACGGCCCTCTTCCTCATCCTGGCCAACGTGGCCTTCTCCTCCTTCGGCGTCTACGTATCCCTCGCCGTTGAGAACCCGATAAACGTCATGACGTGGCTCAACCTGCTCAGACTTCCGATGATATTCACCAGCGGGGCGTTGGCTTCACTGACTCTCTTTCCGAAGTGGTTCGTTGCGGTGGGTCTCTTAACGCCCATGACGTACTCGGTTGAGGGGCTCAGGTACTCAATGCTTTACTACTACGACATCGTGGCACCGCTCTACGCTCTTCTGGCGCTCCTTCTGATCGGTCTGGTCTTTATCACTCTCTCCGTGAGGAGGCTAAAGGCCCTCTACTGACGTCTTTTCTCTATCCTGAGGGCCAAGAAGAGGATTATCATGAATATCGTGATGTAGTAGCTCCATTGGAAGGGTATGAGGCCCATTATTCCGAGGGTGTAGATGACCGTGAGGATGATGACAATGACGAGCAGGATTCTGTAGAACGTCTTTCGCTCCATGTTCCCACCAAGAAAAGTTGGAAACGGGCTTTTTAACGGTTGCCCGAAAAGTGAAAATAAAGGCTCAGCCTCCAGCCGAAGCAGTGGCGTTGCACGCGAGCGGCTGGGGTTGGTATTTGAAGGCGTCCGGATGCAGGTATTCCGCTATCTCCTCGAGGCCGTGGACTATCCTCGGGCCGGGCCTGACCACGAGGTTCTCATCGCTGAGGACGTAAACGTGCCCGTTCTTGACCGCATCAACCTCGGAGAGCGGGCCCGAACAGAGATCCTCGGGCTTTATCCCTGCGTTCGGTGAGATTATGATGACCTCCGGGTTTCTTGCGATTATCTGCTCCTCGCTCGCCGCTCCCCAGCCGCTTACATCGCCGAAGATGTTCTCTCCGCCGGCGAGAGTTATGAGATCGTTGACGAAGGTTCCCGCTCCGGCCGTCCAGTAGCCGTTGTAGTAGCTGAGGATGAAGAACGTCCTGACCTTTGGCTTCCCGGCGACCATCACGGAGACGTAGCTCACCTCCGCCTTCATCTCGGCTGCAACGGACCTCGCCCCCTCCTCGCGGTTGGTTACCCTGCCGAGCAGCTCGAGGGCGTTGTAAATATCCGTGATGTTCCTGGGGTCGACTATGATAACCGGGGCTATCCTCTCCAGGCTGTCGAGGATGTCCGTGGAAAAGCCGTCCGCGATTATGAGGTCCGGCTGGAGGGATGCTATGGTTTCCAGGTTGGCGTATTTGCCGTAGCCGCCGACCCTGGTGATGTTCTTCACCGCCGGCGGGAAGTCGTCGTAGTCGGTCACGCCAACGACCTTATCTCCCGCGCCTATGTAGAACAGGCTCTCAGTTATGCTGGGTGCGAGCGAGACTATCCTCTGGGGCTCGCTCTCGAGGGTGACCTTCCTCCCGGCAAAGTCGATGACGGTGATGGGATAACTCACCTGGAAGGCGTCGGGATGAAGGAGCTTTGCCACGGCCTCAAGTCCCATAACAACGCGGGGGCTGGGGTGTATAAGGTCGTTCTCGTTCTCAATCACGTAGACCCTGCCCTCCCTGGCGGCCTTCGTGTTCGCCAGTGGCCCTTTGTAGACGTCCTGAACGGTCATGCCGCAGTGTGGGGTGAGCAGTATTACCTCCGGGTCGCGCTCCAGCACCTGTTCGGGGCTCACCGTCGGCCAGCCCGTGGTGTCGCTGAAGATGTTCTCCCCGCCGGCCAGCTTGATGACATCGCTGATGAAGGTTCCGCCGCCGGCGGTCATGAGCGGGTTGCTCCAGACGACGTAGAAGACTCCAACCTTGGGCTCTCCGGCGACCATCGAGCTTATTGCCTTTATTCCTTCCTGAAACTCAGCAGTGACCTTCTTGGCACTCTCCCGTGCGTTGAAGACTTCCCCAAGGAGCTCAAGTGCCTTAGGGATATCGTTCATGCTGTGGGGGTCAACGACTACTACCGGGGCTATCTTTTCAAGGTCGCCGAGGATAGCCGTCGAAAAGCTGTCAACGAGTATCAGGTCGGGGTTAAGCGACGCTATGACCTCAAGGTTCGCGTACTTCCCGTAGCCGCCTATCCTCGTAACGTTCGCAACCTCCGGAGGGAAGTCGTCAAAGTCGGTGACCCCGACAACTCTGTCGAAGAGACCGAGGTAGTAGAGGTCCTCAGTTATGCTCGGGGCGATGGTGACGACGCGTTTGGGCTCGGATTCTATCGTGACTGTTCTGTTCGCAAAATCTGTGACGGTGATGGGGTAGTGGCTCTCCACGGAGGATGCAGTTGTTTCGAATTCAGAGGCGCTGGACGTCGTTGTGGTCAACGGTGAGGGGCTCTCGTTGGGGCTTCCACTGCTCGTGGTTGTGGTGGCATTTCCGCCGATACAGCCCGCGGCCATAACTGCACCCAGCATGAGGATCATGAGCAAGACGGCGGTCTTCTTCATCTGCATCACCTGGATTATTTGTCCATCACTGATTTGGCCGAGGGTATATAAAGTTGTTGGATATTTTTGCCATCAAGGAAAAAGAAGAGACGGCCTCACGGCCTCTTGATGAGCAGGAACACCAGGGCCGCGGTTCCTATGAGCAGGGCAATGATGACCCCTATGATCCAAAGGGGCGTTTCCCCGGAGCTCGACGTTGTCGTGGTGGTGACGTCCGCAGTAGCGCTCTCCTGCGTGGTGGTCGTTGTGGTGGTTGTGACGCTGGACGTGCTGGGGGTTGTAGTGGTTGTCGTTGTCGTTTTTGGAGCGGTGGTTGTCGTCGTTGTCTCCACCGCGGGCTTCATCTTGGAGGCCTCAAGGGTCGCCCACTGGAGAAGGTTTGTAACGAACTGCTGGCCGTCAAAGAGGTAGCTGCCGTACCTGTTGACCCATATCGGCACCGGGCTGCCGTAGGGGCTTTCAGCGCTGACTATGAGAATGCTTTCCGCCCCGTTGGGAAGCTTTACGAACTCCGCCGCTAGGAGCGTGAACAGTCCCTGCTCCCATGCCTTGTACGCCCTTGCCTCTGGGGGATAGTCGTCCTCTATCACTCCGTTGCCGCTGGTCGTGACTATTCTATAGACGCCATCCGGGATCTCCCCTGCCACTAGGGGGTGCCATTTGCCATCGCCGTCCACCCACGCCAGGACGCCGGGTTCGTGGAAGAGGACCTTGCCAATCTCCCCCTGGTATCCCTTGTTGAGAACGTTCGCGTCGGGGGTTTCGAGGTCAACCCTCACGAAGCCGGAAACGTAGGCGCTCTTTCCAGCGTTGCTGAACGTATCCTTTGCAGTGGCGTAGTCTATTCTGAGTTTTACCCCCGGTATAGCGGAGAGGAGTTCGTTGGCGTTGCGCTGTACGTAGGCGCTCTCCTTCCTGTCGCAGTCTCCGGAGACCCACAGGACCTTTCCTCCCTCGGAGAACCATCTCACGATGGCGGCTATCTCATCCTGTGAGAGACCCTCCCACAGCTGTCCGATCACCAGGACGTCCACGTTTTTCAGAGCGTCGTAGGTTATGGTGCTCCCCAGATGGACGACCTTTGCCTTCCTCAGCTCCGGGCTGTATCCTATGTAGCCCCAATCGTACCACGATAGGGTTGGTATGATGCCCTCCGCAACGATTCGCCCGGTTGTTGGGTCGACTATTGGTGAGACGAGCGCGACCGTTCCCTCATCATGTGAAACGTCAACCGCTATGCTTGTGGCACTGACGTACTGGGACAAGAGAACGACGAAAAGAATCAACGTGATTGGCAGCTTCCTCATCGGCCATTCCCCCGCGTCTTATTCGTCCTTTAAAAATACTGGAGTGGTAAACGATAAAAACGTTTCCAAAATTGGATAAGACCGTGGGAAGAATATTACTCCTTCCCCTTTCCAATTCTGAATATGTCCACTCGGGTTATGATGCCTTCAACTTTCCCCTCCCTGTTCTGAACGAGAACGGCCGGGTGTTCCTCCAGCAGATACTTGACGACCTCGAGGTCTTCGTCCTCGTTGACTATGGGGAAGGGCTCCTCCATTACCTCCATGACCTTTCGGTCGTAGATGTCCTCGTACTCGAGACTCTGCCTGACCAGCGTTCGCTCCGTGACCGAGCCGACGACTTTGTTGCCCGCTATGACTGGAATCTGGGAGATGTTGTGCTCGTTCATTATCTTAATGACGTTTTCGACGAGTTCGTAGGGCTTGACCGAGATGACCGGGGAGGACATGACGTCCTTCGCCTTGAGCTGGGCCTTCTTGCATTCTAACAGAGCCTGGAGAATCCGATTGAAGGTCGAGAGCCTGGGGTCAACCTTCCCCGCCTCAAGTTTGGCGATGTAAGCCTGGGTCACGCCCGCCTTTTCCGCGAGCTCCTCCTGGGTTATATCGAGTTCCTTCCTGATTCGCCTTATCTCCCTCGGGTCTATCGGGCGGGGGATTATCACCATACATAACCACCAGTTATTTACTTCAGTCCCGGAAGTTATAAGTCTTCCTCAGAAGGGCGTCGAAGTGTGGGCCGGGTACAGAGGCCCGCGTTCATTCGCTCGCGCGGGTGGATGCTCCCGGCCCTGTGGGCTCGGCGTGAGCACACTCCGCTCACGGAACCCGATACCTCGCGGAGGCGGGTAAACCGAGCCCATGAGGAGACGCATTGTCCCCTCACTGTCGGCGATTAAATATATGAGTGAGAACTTAAAAACCTGCGCCTCATGCCGTCGAGATGAGTATCACTCCGAGAACCGCGAGGATAAGGCCCTCGAGTATCTTCTTGTTCGGCGGCTCCTTCAGGAGGACTATAGCGAGGGCGGAGGCTATTATCGGGTTCACCGCAGATACCGGGGCGGCTATCTGGGAGCCCACCTGGTTTATCGAGTAGACGAAGAGGTACTGGCCGAGCATTAGACCCGTAACTGCCGCGCCGATGAGGAGCAGGGCCTCCCTCAGGGTTATCCTCCTCACCTCCGCCCCGTATTTGGGCAGGAAGAGGGAGACTCCAACCGCCGCGAACATCATCCTTATCCCTGCCAGCGGGAGAACGTCTATGCTGGTAGTCAGCCAGTCCATCGTCAGGATTGCAAAGCTCCATGAGAGGGGGGCGAGGAGTGCGAATACGAAACCCTTGGGGTCAATCCTCTCTTCCTCCTCCGCCCGCCGGACAACTACTATGGCCGTGACGACGAGAACGGCCCCGATTATCACCTGGGGGCTTATCCTCCTGCCTAGAAAAAGGAACGCCCACAGTATCGCCCAGAGGGGGTACGTGGAGGTTATCGGAACCGTTCTGGAAACGCCCATCATCTTCAGGGCGTTCAGGTAGAAGTAATCGCCAATAACGAAGCCGAAGAGACCCGAAACGAAGGCGACCGCCAGGAGGGTCGGGGTGAGATGGGTTATCTGGGAGAAAGTGCCGTTTATCCAGAACACAACGGCGAACATCACCGCGACGGCATAGAGCCGGAATATATTGACGGCAACCGGGCTCTTGTCCCGCATGCCAACTTTTATCAGTATGGTGGAGGCCGCCCATGAAACGGCCGAAGCCAGTGCCGCCAGAACACCGAGGATTACGCCGTCCATGTGAGAACCGGTGACGTTTAGCTTAAAAACTTAGCGTTTCGATGGAGAACGAAGAATTCATATGACCATTGCCAGGGGTAGGGTGTAGAACCACTCCCCGTCAACCCAGACGTCGAGAACCTTTCCAGGCCTGTAGTTCCTCCGGGCGAAATACAGGATGTAGGCGTAGCCGTTCAGAATCGCGAAGGCCAGCACAGGCATGTACTTTCCAAAGTATCCAAGGCTGTGGGCCGCTACGATCCAGGGTATGAACGTCGAGTTCAGCAGTAGCAGCAGCGCCCTGCTCTTTTCCAGCCCCAGCTTCACGGGGATCGTCTGTATGCCGTTTATCCTGTCCCCCTCGATGTCCCTGACGTCGAAGAGTATAGTGTTTATCATGCTCTTCATGAAGAAGAAGTAGTAGATGAGGGCGACCTTTTGGAGTGCAACCCCGCCGGCAACTAGGTACGGGAGGAACGCCGTTCCGTTCGCCCAGGTGACGGCTATTATTAGGTTCTTGACCCCCGTGATGTCCTTGAGCCTCGGATAACCTGGGAGCAGCCTGATGCTGTAGAGGGCGCCCGCAACTATGGGAAACAGCACGACCAGAACAGCCAGCGGGCTCGTGAGGGCGCTCAATAAAACGGCCAGAACGAGGGACAGCACCACCGCGTACTTGAGAGCTTTGGCAACCCTCTTCACGTAGCCGACCCTCTCAGGGTTGTTGACCTCGTCCTCCTTGATGTCGGTCAGCTTGTTGATGCCGTAGACGCTGAAGACGAGGAGGAACGTGGCCGCTAGAAGGTTCCATCGGGGGGCCACACCGTAGAGCAGAAAGGAGAGACACAGTTTAAACACGCCGCTTGCGGCCAGAAACACCGACGTGGAGATGAGGAAATTGAACAGACTCAAAACTAACCCAAAGCCTGAGCCGACGGCGTTCCCAACGCCGCCCCCCTGCGAATACCTAGTGTAATCAAATGACAGTCTCATACCCTTCATTAATCCGTGATTAAACCAGTCAGATAACCCTCTCGGCCCTCCTCTTGTAGTGCTCGAAGAGTTCTATCCCCCACTTCTTGGCCCGCTCGCTGGTGCTGATCAGGTCGTTCATCATGTCGTAGGTTCCGTTGGGAAGGAACAGGCCCAGGGACAGGAAGTTGTTGGTCACCGTGAAAGCGACCTTCGGATTCTCGTCTATAACGTACAGCCTGACGTTCGGAAGGTTTCGGACCTTCTCAACGGCCTCTGGGGCCGATAGCTCAACCAGCTTCTCGTACACCGTTCTGGTCGTTATTATCTCGATGTCCACGTCCTCTCCAAACGCCAGCTCCAGAAACTCCTCGGGATAATCGGCGAACAGTATCGGGGAGACCCCCTTAATCCATTTGGACGTCCTTATAAGCTCCATGTAGATTTCGTGGGGCAGCTTCAGGTACTCCGGCGTCGTGGTATGGAGCTCCGAATCCCTTAGGTCACCTATCCTCAGTAGAAGCTCCTCGGGGATGCCGCTCAAATCGTGGGAGAGCCAGAACTCCTCAAACTTCCTGATGCTCTCCAGCGCCCCCATTATGTTTTTCACCTGAAGGGACACGAGGTAGCCTAGGTTGGTGAGCTGGTACTGCTTGGTCTCGGGGTCTTGAATTATGAGCATCTCATCCATAAGGTCGCTGAGTGCGTGTGAGATGGTGGATTTGGTCGAGCCCACCTGGCCGTGAATCTCACCGAGAGTTTTTGGCGCCTCCGAGAGAGCGAGCAACACTTTATGGCGCACGCTGGAGGTTATAACCATTTTGAGCACGTTTTCAGGATTCATGGCTTCTCCTCCCGTTCTTTTTTGGTTATCCTCCTAATAAACTTTTCTCGAACCCGGAATTTTTGTTCAACTAGAACAATTTTGTTGTTGGAGAGCAAAAACGTTATATACCCAAACGTACAAATGAGGTAGCGTGAAACACATGAAGGTGGTAACGTCTGGAATAGACTACATAGATACCGCCGTTGGCGGTGGAATCGTGAAGAATTCCAGCTTACTGGTCATTTATGACTCTTTCTCTCTAGGCTGGGCGTTGCCCTTTGAGATACTGAAGCACCAGATATCCAACGGAGCCCTGGGAATCATCATAAACTACAACCTTCCCCTTCCGAGGCTGATCCTGCGCGCCAACTCCGCGGGCCTTGACATAGAGGAGGAAGGTGAGAAGGGAAACCTCGTCATAATTGACGTTTTCGGCTCGAGATACGGATTCCATCACCCAGAGGAGTACGTTTACAGGATAGAGGGTTTCAACCCCGAGACCTACATCCCAAAGCTTGAGCAGATATATCGGGAGATATTCAGAAAAACAGACAAGACAGAGGTCGTTGATTTCGTGTTCTCGCTCGATGGAATGGCCTTCGAAATCGGTGAGGACAGAAGCATAAAGCTCATCAAGCGTCTCCTCTCCAACCGCATCATAAACGGTAGGCACCTCTTTTCGCTGTACCTCCTCGGAGCCGATAGGGTTTCCAAGGGATTCCTCTCCTGGAACATCGAGTTCAACGATTACGTGCTTGAATTCTCGAGCAAGAAAGGTGACTATGGAATCTCCGAGCAGATGTACGTCCTCAAGTCTCCTCTGGCTAAGTTCGAGCCCAAGGCTTACAGGTACGATACCAAACACCAGAACATCATGCCGCTCGCTGCTCCACGGGGCTGAGGGGGCAGGATTATAAATCCTCGGACACGAACCAAATATGTGATGACCTCGGCAGAACTGACGTCAGGATGATGACGATCTTGAGTGCTGATTGATAAAAAGAAATCAGCGGATGATAATGTTGAGCCTCCTCAGCTCTATCCTTATGCTGTACTCCTTTGAAACTTCCTTCAGGATGCGCCTTATGGCGTCCTCGATGTCCTTCTTGATCTTGCTGTCCGAGACTCCCGAGAACGAGCCGAAGAGTCCCCCCGTTTCCTCCCTCAGGAAGCTGGCCTCTATATCGAGCTGAATCGTCGAATCCTTGATCTCGTGGTTCAGCTTGAGCCACTTGAACGTGACCCTTGGAATCATCTTCATCTCGGCGTGTATCCTGGTCTTCAGCGTCTCGATGGCCGGCTCGATGCGCCCCTTCAGCATGGCTTCCTCGGCTTCCTTCTTCTTTTCCTCAGTGAACGGAGCGAGTTCATCTATTCCCGCCTGCTTCAGGAGCTGCTCGACCTCCTTCTCGAGGAGTTCCTTCTTTGCCAGAACCTCGGCGGCTTTGCTCGACGTCACCACCGTCTCCTTGGTGGTCTTGGAGGTGACCGCAGGCGCGAGGATCTCAACGTCGATGTTGTGCACGGTTATGTAGCGCTTGAGGGACCTTCCGAGCTCCCTGGCATGCCTAGTAAGGACGTCCCGGGCTATTCTCTCGACGGCCTCCTTGGTCATCCCGGCCTCCGCGACCATCGAGAGGTTTATCTCGAACTCCCTCCTTCCCTTCACGTCGAAGTAGGCCTTCTTGACCCGAATTCCCGCGCTCTCTATCTCCGTGACGACTGTTCTGGCGTACGCGCTAAAGTAGGGCCATACATCCTCCAGAACCGCGAGGCTTATCCTGCCGTCCTTCGTCACGTTGCCCGTCTTCTTTTTGTCCCTGTCCACTATCTCCTGGGGCTTCACTTCCTGGCCGTCTATGACGATGCTGACGTCCTTGACTATCGGTTTAATCTCTGCCTCCCTCAGGAGAACCGGCGCGTACTTGCTGACCGCGTGGAGCATTCTCTTCTCCGCTATCTCTATGTCCCTGGCGCTGCCATCGGAGTTTCCGTAGATGTGAACGTTGAGGTAGACCACTCCCTCACCGACGTTTGCATCGAACTCAATCTTGTTGATCCTAAGTCCCTTGATCCTCTTGGCCTCCTTGAGCAGGTCTTCGGCGTAGACCTGGAAGGCCTTCTCGGGAACGCTTCCCCCACTCAGGTTGACAACAACCTCGGGCTTTCCGGCGGGGGCTGGCTTCTCCTCCACGGGCGCCGGAGCGGGTTTTGGTTCCGGCACTGCCTCGGGTTTCTCCTCAGCGGTCTCTTCGACCTTCGCTTCCGCCTTTACCTTCTCGACCACCGGGAGCGTCGCTGGAACCTCACTCTTGGCCACTGCTGCGGTTGCCGTTGCCTTCATCTCCTCCCTGGCCGGCGGCCCTTCCTCCGCCTCTCCGAGGAGTTCTTTTAGTGGTATCTTTGGGGTCTGGACGTAAACATCAACGTTATCCGCTATTGAAAGCTTGATCTCCAGCTCATCAAGGTCATAAACGTCAACGACCATGGGTTTACCAATGAGTGACTTCAACACGCTGATTGCCTCTTCCCCGCTGAGGTCCTGCTTCTTGTCCACGAGGAGGCACTCCGCGGCTAGAATCTTGGACCTGTCGAGGAGTATGGTCAGGTAGTACTTACCGCTTGAATCCTTGGCGAATATCTTTAGAAACGCTCCGTTGCCCTTCGAGAGGCCCTCTTCAATGAGGCCCTTCAGCTCCCCCGCCGAAGTCACTACCACGTTCTCAATGAGCGGTTGCTTGTCTGGCAGCTGCATCCTCATCACCATTAGCTATATATATCCTTCCATCAAAGAAATCCCGAAAGGAGTTCACCGTCTTAGTATATCGGCGCTTGTATTTAAACATTATTGTGCAAAAAGGTGAGAAACATGCGGGTGCTGATACTCGGAGGTGGCGCAATCGGCCGCTCGATAGCAGACTCCCTCAAAGGGGAGTTTGAGGTTATAATCATCGAGAAGGATCAACTTCGCGCAAAGGCCCTTGAGGAGAGCGGTTTTCAGGTTGTTCAGGGTGATTTCTCATACACCGCGACACTGCTGAAGGCAGGTATAGACAAGGCAGAACTCGTTATAATCGCCACGATGGACGTTGACACAATAAAGAAGACGGTTTACGTCATAAGAACCAACAACAAGGAGGTTCCCATTCTAACGGTTCTCCCCGACGAGGTGAGCCTCGACGAACTCGTCTCGCAGATAAACGAGGAGTTTGAGGCCGAGGTCAAGGTTGACTACGCGATTTCCCCGAGGAGCGCCCTCAAGGACGCCATGGTAAAGACCGTAATGATGCTGGGCGAGAGGAAGAATGCCAACCTTCTCGTGAGGAAGCTCAAGGAGCTCAAGTCCAAGAACGACTCCCTTCTTATAGTCATGCACGACAATCCGGACCCGGATGCCATAGCCAGCGCGACCGCGCTCAGCGTCATAGCCCAGACGCTCGGCTTCAAGACCCAGATAGTTTACGGGGGCGAGATAACGCACCACGAGAACAGGGCCTTCGTCAACCTCCTCGGCGTTGACATAAGGAAGATTTCCCGCGGTTCCTACGAGCTCAAGCGCTACCCCGTGATAGCCCTCGTGGACTGCCAGCCCAACGGGAACCTAACGATACTGGAGGGCAACGACTACGAAAAGATAAAGATACTCATAGACCACCACCAGATACTCCAGCACCTTCAGGAACTCCTCCCCGACGATGCCTTCCTCGACATAAGGCCCGAGGTGAACTCATCGTCCGCCATACTGGCCGAATACCTCCGTACCCTCAACATATCGGTCACACCGACTCTCGGGACGGCCCTCTTCTACGGCATCTACATAGACACCAAGAAGTTCTCCAAGCTGAGCCACGTTGACCTCAAGGCCATCGAGTTCCTGGCGGGCAAGGTTGATTACGAGCTCCTCGATAAGATAGAGCACCCCGACATAAGCACCGAGACTGCCGAGATACTGGCCAAGGCCATAATGAACCGCCGCATATACAAGAACGTCGTCGTCAGCAACGTTGGCTTCATCACCAATCGCGACGCCATAGCCGAGTCGGCCGACTTCCTCCTCCGGCTGGAGGGCATAACGACGGTTCTGGTGTTTGGAATCGTTGACGACAGGATAGAGATATCCGCAAGAACCCGCGATGTTAGGGTCAACATCGGGACCGTTCTCAGGGAGGCTTTCGGCGACATAGGTAGCGGCGGAGGACACACGCAGTCCGGCGGTGCCAGAATTCCGCTTGGAATATTCAAGCTCGCGAAGGACAAGAGCTCGTTGCTGAGACTGGCAGAAGAGGCCATAACCGAAAAGTTCCTGGACGCGCTAAAAGTTAAAGAGGGTTGATCATTCTTCCCTTGCCTTTACCAGTATTATATCCCCAATCGCGGTGACCCTGTCGTAGGGCACGCCCACCTTCTCCCCAGGAAGGCCCAGGGCGAGTATCCTGGCCTGCCCCCTGTCGATCTCGATCAGTATCTCGTCAACGTAGCCGATGTAGTAGCCCTTGGTGTTGTATATCTGCTTCCCGTAGAGCCTTGAGAGGCGCATCACCATTTTAATCACCGAATTAGGTTATCGGTGAACGTATTTAAACGTTACCTCCTGGGAATGTTTCTGGCCGCGGTGAAGGCCCACCTTCCGAGGACCGCGAAGAACGCGAGTATTGCCCCCATGACCCCTACCGTGAACAGGCCGACGACGGCCCCCTCCGTCCCCTGAAGGGGCTGATAACCCTTGAAGGTTAGCATGGCGACGGCAAAGCCGCCGAAGTAGGTCAGGGGCACGAGAAACATGTCGAAGAACCCGCTGGCTCCCACGAGTATCATGGCCGCCATCACGATGGCGAGGAACGCGTAGATGTCGTTGGACGCCACCGGTTTTACCATCCATAGACCCGCGAGGAGTGACGTGGCGGCGAAGCCCAGCGGGAAAGCGTACGCCGACGCCCTGCTCTCGATGGGGTATCTCACCCCGAGGAGGGCGCCGAGAAGCATGCCCGCGTATATCAGGTACACGAAGTTTTCGTTTCCTCTGGGGGAGTACATGGCAACAGCTATTGCAAATCCAGCGAAGGAGCCAACCCCCGCCCAGGTGAGGACCGACTTCCAGTTCATCCTTTCACGACCCTCACGGTTATCCTGTCTCCGTCCCTCAGCCCGAGGGCTTCCCTCAGGCAGACCGGGGCAACTATCTCGGCTATCTTGGGGGGATGGACGGTCCTCGACGGGATTACTATCGCCCCTTCCACGTCCTCTATTTGAACGCGGTAGGCCTTGACGTCACCGAAGGTTCTTCCCTCCTTCACGAAACCCGGAAGGATCACGGGTCTAACGCCGCAGAACGCATCGAACACGGTCTTTGGAAACAGCACCCTGATGTTGAGCGTTCCGGGGTACGGTTCGAATCCCAGGTACTCCTTCATCAGGTGGGCGTATTGCCTGACGTAGTACGCGCCCTCGCCTATTCCCGAGATTACCTCACCGATTATTATGCCGTTGTAGAGGGCCTCCGAAATGGCGTCGCACAGGTTCTCAAGGAAGGTCAGGCCCTCGTGGCTGATCTCCACATACGTTTTCCTTCCCACTACCTCCTTGTCCACGAGCCCCTCTTCCTCCATCTCCTCGAGGAGCCTGAGAACCGACTGGGGAGAGATTCCCAGCTCGTTGGCGAGTTCCCTAAGGGTAATCTTTATCTTCTTTCCAAGCGCCCCTCTTCTGGCGAGCAGTATGAGCATCTCTATCCTCTTCATAGGCCTCCCCTCTTAGATAGCCTGTCGGCGAGCCTGAGCGGCTTTGGATAGCCTCCCTCAAGCAGGGGCTCGATGAGCCTCACCGCAGATTCTAAGTCGACTAAATGGCCGACGCTTACATAAGCTTTTCCCATCTTCCTGAGGTCTTTCTCCGCGACTCCCTTCAGGGGCCTCTTGGCGACCCCTATCACGGGCCTTTCGATGAGCAGGCCGATGTGGCAGGCCAGTCCGTATCCCCGGGGATGTGCCTTCCCGTGCCCCTCCACCAGGAGGAGGTCGAATTCCTCTCCTCTGAGGGCCAGCAGGATGGGCCTGGTCTCGCGCAGGAAAAAGAAGGTGGGTATGTAGGGGAACGGAACCTCGGTCTCAACGACCTTCGTCCTTAAGACTTTGCAGTCGGGATAAGAACAGAGAACGAAGGCACTCCTGGCGGTGTCCCCCCTGTAAGAGACATCGACCGCCGCGACGGTTTTTATCTCCTCCAGTCTGAGCGGTCTCTCCTCTACCCTCGATGCCAGCTTTTCCTGGGCCCTCTCGATTTTCCGGAGTTTTTCATCGAATTCATTAATCACATAATCACCGAATTATGTAATTATGCCATCATTCTTTCCCAATCGCAGTCTCCAGCTTCTCCTCCAGCTTTCTGCTCAGCTTTGCCCTCGTCAGGTCCTCGAGGGTTCTCTCAAGGATGTGCCTGGCCTGATCCTGCTTGCCCCTGATGTTCACGAGCCCCTTCGGATACTCGAGAGTCATGAGCTCCTCGTAGATAGCCTCCATGAAACGGTAGACCTCCTCGGCGCCCTCGATATCTCCCTCCAGGAGCAGTATCAGGAAGCGCCTCCTCAGCTCCCCTATGAAGTCGCCTATTCCCAGTGCATAGTCCGCGTGCGGAACCCCCAGTTCGGATGGTGACGGGAATCTTCTGCCCGTGATGTACGCGAAGAACAGGCTCGCCTCCACGAACTCCTGGTGGGCGCTCTGAACGTAGCCCGTGAAGTATATGTCGGGATGCTCCCTGAGCTTTTCCCTCAGGCTCTTTACCCTCTCGCCGGCAAGTTTGAGACGGTCGGAGGCTTTCTCGGCTTCGCCGCGATGGAGGGCCTTTATGGCGTCCCCACTCAGGCGAACTATCTCCCTCGTGAGTCTCAGAGCCTCCTCCCTCAGGGCGTCTTTCTCATCCAGCACGGTTCGTATCTCATCTATGATTGTTTTTAGCTCCATGCTCTCACCGGGGGATGTTAGGAAGAACCGGTTAAAAATGTGGGCTTGGCCATCCCCCACCATCATCGGCAGCTCGACGGCACCCTCGGGCGGTCCGGAGACCAAGCCCTGTCCGCCCGGCATCGTCGCACCCCTTCATCGCTGCCCGAACGCTCCGGGGACCGGGCCACCGGGCGTAGTCGGATGCCGTATGGAGAATTTTCGGGAAAAATTTTAAGGATTTTGGTGTTGATAACTCTCAGGAATATTCGGCTCCCGAATTCATGCCGAAAAATATATAAAGTGATGAACAGAGCCGTCCATACAGACCTTGAGGGGTGACGATCATGGCTGAGAAGGTTAGGAACATAGTGGTTGAGGAGCTCATGAGGACTCCGGTTGAGATGCAGAAGGTTGAGCTCGTTGAAAGGAAGGGAATCGGCCACCCGGACAGCATAGCCGATGGAATAGCCGAGGCCGTCAGCAGGGCGCTCAGCAGAGAGTACATCAAGAGGTACGGAATCATACTCCACCACAACACCGACCAGGTTGAGGTCGTCGGCGGAAGGGCCTACCCGAAGTTCGGGGGCGGTGAGGTCATCAAGCCGATATACATCCTCCTCTCCGGAAGGGCCGTCGAGATGGTTGACCGCGAGTTCTTCCCGGTTCACGAGATAGCCATCAGGGCCGCCAAGGACTACCTCAGAAAGGCCGTTCGCCACCTGGACCTTGAGAACCACGTCGTCATAGACTCCCGCATAGGCCAGGGAAGCGTTGACCTCGTTGGAGTCTTTAACAAGGCCAAGGAGAACCCGATTCCGCTCGCCAACGACACCAGCTTTGGAGTTGGCTACGCTCCCCTCAGCGAGACCGAGAGGATAGTCCTCGAGACCGAGAGGCTCCTCAACAGCGACGGGTTCAAGAGGAAGTACCCCGCCGTCGGTGAGGACATCAAGGTCATGGGCCTCAGGAAGGGCGACGAGATAGACCTCACCATAGCCGCTGCGATAGTTGACAGCGAGGTTCAGACCCCCGAGGACTACCTGGCCGTTAAGGACGCTATCTACGAGGCCGCCCGCTCGGTTGCGGAGGAGCACACCGAGAGGAAGGTCAACATCTACGTCAACACCGCCGACGACCCGGAGAAGGGCATCTATTACATCACCGTCACCGGAACCAGCGCCGAGGCCGGCGACGACGGTAGCGTTGGAAGGGGTAACCGCGTTAACGGCCTCATCACCCCGAACAGGCACATGAGCATGGAGGCCGCGGCCGGAAAGAACCCGGTCAGCCACGTTGGAAAGATTTACAACCTCCTCTCGATGCTCATCGCCAACGACATCGCCGAGCAGGTCGAGGGCGTCGAGGAGGTCTACGTCAGGATACTCAGCCAGATAGGCAAGCCCATCGACGAGCCGCTCGTCGCGAGCGTTCAGGTTATCCCGAAGAAGGGCTACCACCTCGAGACCATCCAGAAGCCGGCCTACGAGATAGCGGATGCATGGCTCGCGGACATAACGAAGATACAGAAGATGATACTGGAGGACAAGCTCAACGTCTTCTGAGCTTTTCTCCTTTTCTAAAAGTTTTGAAAAAACTCAGACGGCGGGATAGCCGTTCTGCTTGAGAACCCTGACGAGCCTCGCCTCTTCGAGGGCGAGGGCAACTTTCTCCTTCTTGACTTTGGCGAGCTTCTTGGCGGCCACCTTTTTCTGACGGGCCACCCTTATGAGTTTGGCCTCCTCAAGCATGAGGAGCTCCTTCTGCTTCTTCACAACGTGCAACTTCCTCTGAAGTAATTTTAGCCTCTCCATTTCGTGTCACCTGCGTCTATATAGAAACTATAGTCCTTAAAAGGTTTTCGCTGAATGCTACATGTACATTCGACGATTAACGAGGAACAAGCATATAAACTTCCGGTAACAAAATAGAGTGAGTTCTCGGGGGTAAATCGATGATAATCGCCGTGAGTGGTACTCCCGGAGTCGGTAAAACCACGGTCTCCAAAATCCTGAGCGAAAGGCTTGGGTATGAATACGTGAGCATAAAGGACTTCGCCCTGGCAAAGGGCATCGGGGAGAAGGTAGGGGATGAAATCGAGATAGACGTTGACGAGCTCTCCCGGGCAGTTGGGGATGAGTTCTCCGGGAGGGATGTTGTGATAGACGGTCACCTGAGTCACCTGGTTCCAGCCGATGTTGTTGTGGTTCTCCGCCTGCATCCCAAGATGGTGGCCGAGAGGCTCGAATCCAGGGGTTATCCCCGCAAAAAGCTTGCCGAGAACGTCGAGGCCGAGCTCGTGGACGTTATCCTCGTCGAGGCCATCGAGGAGAACGAAAACGTCATAGAGGTGGACACCACAGGCAAAACTCCCGATGAAGTGGTTGACGAGATTCTATCCCTCCTGAATGAGGGGGTGAAGAGGAGAGTTGGGATAGTCGACTGGAGCTGGGCCTACGATGACGTCGTCCAGTATCTAATGCTCGGAGGGGATTAAATATGGGGGCCCTCAAATGGCTCAGGTTTCTGCTCACGATACTCCTCGTTGCGATTATCCCGGTCATTATTGGGTATCTCCTGTGGGAGAGAAGGGGCCTCACTGCGGCCATCGTTGTGGTTCTCATCGCGTACTTCCTGGTTTACTGGTACGGCGACCGGATTCTGATGAGATGGTACCGGGCAAGGCTCGTTGGGGAGAGTGACTATCCCTACCTGTACGCCGTGCTGAGAAAGCTCGCCTCCAGCGCCGGGATTCCGGTTCCCAGGCTGGCCCTGGCTCCGGTTGGAACCCCCAACATATTCTCCGCCGGCAAGGGGCCCGGGAGCAGCACGATAGTTCTGACCTATGGCCTTCTCAGGGTTCTGGACCCCGAGGAAATAGAGGGCGCCATTGCCCACGAGATTGCACACATAATCAACAACGACACGCCCCTTCAGACCCTAGTCTCCGTGATCGGTGGCTCCCTCCTTGGCGTGGCCTATTCCATCGACCGCTTGATAAACCCGCCCTCCCGCACCAGGAAGAGGAGCAACCCCAACGATGGTCCCCTTCTGAGGATTCTCACGCCGATAGCGGGGATTTTCCTTCACGTTGGCCTCAGTCCCTCGCGCGAGTACTTCGCGGATGAGCACGGCGCGAGGATAAGCGGGAAACCGCTCGCCCTGGCCAGCGCCCTTCTCAAGCTCGAAAAGGCAATCTCCTTCCGACCGATGCGGGGAGGGAACCTCGCGACATCACCCATCTTTATAGTCAACCCGTTCCGGGGTGACCTCGCGGACATGGTCTCCACGCACCCTCCAACGAAGGATAGGGCCGAGAGGCTCCTGAAGCTCGCCGAAGAGATGGGCATCTACACGTAGGGGGTGGTTCCGTGAGGTTCATAGCGGTTACCGACATCCATGGAAACGCCAAGAGGGCCCGTCAGCTTGCCGAGGTGCTGAGGGGCGGGGAATTTGACGCCCTTCTGGTGGCCGGGGACCTCACGCATTTCAGCGGTTCCGATAAGGCGAGGGAAGTCCTGGCGCCAATGCTTGAGCTCGGGATGCCCCTGGTGGCGGTACACGGCAACTGCGACGGCAGAGACGTCCCGGAACTCCTGACGGAACTGGGGATAAACGCCCACAACAGGCGGGTTGAGGTCGGTGGAGTTGGCATAGTTGGAATCGGGGGCTCCAACATCACGCCATTCCACACCATATGGGAGCTGACGGAGGATGAGATTGGAGGGATACTCGAGCGAAACTACCGCGAGGGGGACATAATCCTCTCCCACGTTCCACCCCATGGAACGGTCGCCGACAGGGTCCACTTCGGCCATCACGTTGGTAGCAGAGCACTCAGGGAGTTCATAGAGGAGAGGCAGCCCCCGCTGGTTGTCTGCGGTCACATACACGAGGGGAGGGGAATCGACCGGATTGGAGAGACCATAGTGGTGAACCCCGGCCCGCTCTTCAGGAAGTATTACGCCGTGATAGAACTCGAAGAAGAGATAAAGGTGGAGCTGAAGAAGCTTTAAACGAGCTTCTTCTCCTTCAGCACTTTTTCCATTCTGTCCATGGCCTCTTCGAGCTGCTCGTAGGCAGTCGCGTAGCTTATCCTGATGTAGCCCTCCCCGGCGCTTCCGAAAGCCGAACCAGGGACGACGGCGACCTTGGCCTCCAGGAGCATCAGCTCGCTGAACTCCTTGCTGGTCAGGCCGGTGTCCCTCACGCGCGGGAAGATGTAGAACGCTCCCTTGGGCTTGACCGTCGGAAGTCCCATCTCGTTCAGGCGCTTCCAGACGAGGTGCCTTCTCCTGTCGTACTCTTTCCGCATCTCTTCGACGGCTCTCCAGCTGCGTTCGTCCTTCAGGGCCTTCGCCGCCGCGTACTGGGCGAACGTAACCGGGCAGGTCGAGTTGTACATCTGGAAGCGGGTCATCCTCTCGATTATCCACTCGGGGGCGGCCACGAATCCGAGGCGCCAGCCGGTCATGGCAAAGGTCTTGGAGAAACCGTTTATGGTGAGAGTGCGCTCAAACATGCCGTCGAGGGAGGCTATGCTGTGGTTCTTAACGCCGTCGTAGACGAAGTGCTCGTAGACCTCGTCGCTGAAGACTATGAGGTCGTGCTCAACGGCGAAGTCCGCTATCTCCTCGAGGTCCTTCTTGGTGAGAACAGCACCGGTCGGATTGTTTGGGCTGTTTATTATGATGGCCCTGGTTTTGTCCGTAACGTGCTTCTCGAGGTCGTCAACGCTCAGCCTGAACTCGTTCTCCTCGTAGGTCGGAACCTCGACCGGCTTTCCGCCCGCAAGGAGAACCGTTGGGGCGTAGCTGACGAACATCGGGCTCGGGATGAGAACCTCTTCCCCGTCCTTCAGGAAGGCCGCGAATCCCATCAGAAAAGCTTGGTTCGCCCCGACGGTCACCATGACCTGGGTCTTCGGATCAACCTCGATGTCGTTCTGCTCCTTCAGCTTCCACGCGAGGGCTTCCCTGAGCATCATCAAACCCGCGTTCGGCCCGTAATGGGTCATTCCCTTGTCGAGGGCTTCCTTCGCATACTCCTTGATATGTTCGGGGGTGTCGAAGTCTGGTTCACCGATTCCGAGTGAGATGAGACCCTCAACACCCTGGGCAAGGTCGAAGAGCTTCCTAATCTCAGAAGGGTTGACGAGTTCCAGCCTGTCGCTCAGCGCCATAAGCATCACCGAAGGAGTTTGGGGACAATGTTTATAACTTTACCTCAACGAAAAGATGTTCATCGAAGTGCTTAAAGGTTCACTGGTGAACAGCAAATTTCCCGAGGATCAGCAGGTCGAGCTTCGCCCTTCTGAACGTTCTCAGTGCGTCCTCCGGCGAGCAGACTATGGGCTCCCCGTGCATGTTGAAGCTCGTGTTCAGCACCGCACCCATGTCGGTCTTCCGCTCGAAGGCTTTAATTACCTCGTAGTAAATCGGGTTGATTTCCCTTCTCACCGCCTGCGGCCTCGTTGTGCCGTCCACGTGAACGACGGCTGGAGCGAGCTCCCTGAAGCTTTCGCTCGCGGTGTAGCTCATGGTCATGAACTCGTTGGGCCTTCCGTTGAGGTCTTCGAGGTACTCCTCAGCCCTCTCCCACCGCAGCGAAGGCGCGAATGGCTGGAAGACATCGCGCTTCAGGGCAACGTTGAGCCTCTCCTTGACGGCCTCATCCATAGGATTTGCCAAAATCGAGCGGTTTCCCAAAGCCCTCGGCCCGAACTCCATACTGCCCTGGAAGAAACCGACCAGCCTGCCCTCGGCCAAGGCGTCCGACACGAAACCGGAAACGTCAACCTCCTCGAACTCAACGCCCTCGTTCCTCAGGAATTCCTCAACCTGTCCGTCTGAATAATCTGGGCCCAGGTAGACGTGTTCCAGCCTGAACGGTCTCCATCTCCCGTCAAGCCTCTCCATCTGCGCCTTCACAAAAACCGCCGCTCCGAAGGCCAGACCTCCGTCGTCCATCGCCGGGAAGACCCAGAGGTTATCGTCTCCAAAGATTTTCCTTAGGACTGCGTTCGCCTTGACGTTCTGGGCAACTCCCCCGGCGTAGGCAACGGGAAGGCCTCTATCTGTTAGTTTAACTCCCAGCTCCTCAATCAGCTTCTCCAAGTGGGCCTGAGCGCTTGCCGCTATCTCCATGGCTTTTTTCTGGAGCTTACCCTCAAGCTTTCCGCGCTTCATCTGGAGGGCGATCTCCCTGGAGTGTCTGAGGGGATAATCAAAGAGCTCGGCGAGCTTCCTCGTCGCCTCAACCCCGATTACTCCGAGATGGTTGTCGAAGCTCAGCCCGTTGAGCTCTATGATCGAGCTTAAATCGTATGTAGGCCTCCCGTAGGCGGCGAGGCTCATTACCTTTCCCTCGTGGCGCATCGGTTTGAAGCCCAGAAGCTCGGTAACGGAGGCGTAGAAATCCCCCAGGGAGTCGAGGTAGGTGCTCTGGGCTATCCTGACCATCTCTCCATCTCTCGCGACGTAAATCGAGGAGCTCAGTCCGTCTCCCGCGGCATCAATGCTTACTGCGAGGGCATCTCTCCAGCCAGAGGTGTAGTAGGCCGATGCCGAATGGGCCAGATGATGCTCAACGAAAAGGACCTTCCCCTTAAACTCGGGCCCGAAGAGTGCGTGGAGGTTCTCCTCGAGCTCAAGAAGTCGTTTCTGCTTCCGGAATATGCCTGCAACGGCTATGATTTCAACGTCTTCTGGACTAGCCCCCGCCATCTCCAGGACTTTCCGCACGCTCAGGGCCGGAAAGCCCCTGTATTTCTTGACCCTGTTGAGCCTCTCCTCGTTGACGGCGAATACCCTACCTCCGTCAATGAGCGCCGCACCCGCGTCGTGACCGTCGTGGATTCCTAGAATCATGGTGGTGCATTCCACCTTCCTTTTTTAAACGTTGGGGAAGGGAAGAATTTAAAAATCCGGGCGGATGAATAGGTATTGGAGGTGAAACCATGAAGAAGGTTGCTGCAATCCTGGCCCTTTTCCTCCTGGTGCTCGTCCCCTTCGCCGGGGCGGTGAGCGCTGCGACGTGGAGCTATGAGAGCTTCATCAAGCAGTCAATGGCCTGGTACTACCTGTACCAGAGCGATGAGCACAAGTTCAACGAGCTCTACAACCTCAGCGCTCAGATGAACGTCAGCAACGAGACCCTTTCCCTCGCGATGGAGCTTTACAACAACGCGAGCGCCGAGTACAGCCAGGCCCTCACCTACGGCATCCCCCAGGGAAGCCGCACCCTCAGCTGGGTTGTCTTCAGCGTCCACATAAGGAAGGCCTACCTCTACATGAGCCAGGCCGTTGAGGTTCTCGAAGAGGCGCTCGCTCCCCTTGAGAATCAGACCGCCTGATTCCTCTTCTTTATTCCTTTGAACGTCAAAAGTAAATGCTGAAAAAAGAGATCAGTAGGTTCTTGCGAACCTCGCCACAAATTTTGCCTCCCGGCCACAGACCGGACACTTCTTGCCCTCTGGGGCTTTGGCCTTCTCCTCGGGGTAGGGCGTTCCAAGCATCTTGGCGTCGAGTATCTCCTCCATCTCAAGTCCACAGCTCTCCTCGCCGCACCATGCTATCTCCACTATTCCGCGCCTGTCCTCGAAGACGGCCTTGGCTTCCTCTATGGTCTCGACGCGCTTTATGTGGCTCTCAAGGAACTCCCTGGCACGGACGTACAGGTTCTCATGAATCGCATCGAGGGTTTTCCTAACCTCATCAACGATGGCATCGCGCTCAACCGTGACCTTCTCAAGGGTGTCGCGCCTGGCTATAACGGCTTTTCTGCCCGCAACGTCCCTTGGACCAACCTCCACACGGAGGGGGACTCCCTTGAGCTCCCAGTCGTAGAACTTCCTTCCCGGCCTTATGTCACGCTCGTCAACGTGGACTCTGAGACCTGCCGTCCTAAGCTCCTCCGCTATCTCGCGGGCGTAGGCGAAGACGTCAGCCTCGGCGTCCTTCTTGGGAATCGGCACGATCACGACCTGTATCGGGGCCACCGTCGGAGGCAGAACCATTCCCCTGTCGTCGCCGTGTATGGCTATGACAGCCGCGAGAAGGCGCTCGCTCATTCCGAAGGTGGTCTGGTGGACGTACTCGTGGTCTCCGCTCTCCGTCTCGTACTGGATGTTGTAGGCCTTCGCGAAGTTCTGGCGGTAGTTGTGCATGGTTCCTATCTGGAGAGTCCTGCCGTCGGGCATCATGACCTCTGCCCCGAGGGAGTAGTAGGCACCGGGGAACTTGTCCCAGTCGGGCCTCTTGGAGACTATGTAGGGCAGAGCTAGGAACCTTGCAAGCCTGTCGAATATCTGGAGGTCCTCCTTTATCTGTCTCTCTGCATCCTCAAAGCTGTCGTGGGCGGTGTGCGACTCGAAAAAGCGGCTTATCTCCCTGACACGGATTAATGGCCTCGTGTGCTTGGTCTCGTAGCGGTAAACGTTAACTATCTGGTAGATTTTGAAGGGCAAATCCGCGTGGGAGCGGATCCACAGGGAGAACATCGAGTACATAGCGGTTTCGCTCGTCGGGCGAAGGATGAGCCTGACATCGAGGGGGTCGTGGCCGGCATGGGTGACCCAGAATACCTCGCCCTCGAAGCCGGCTATGTGCTCGGCCTCCTTCTGGAACTCGGTTTCAGGGATGAGCGCCGGGAACAGAACCTCATCGTGCCCGGTTCTCTCCATCTCGGAATGTATGAACCTCTCAATGTTCCTCATGATTTTCAGCCCGTACGGGAGCCAGATGTTCATCCCCTTGACCGGATAGCGCTTATCCTGGATTCCGGCCGTTTCAATCAGCTCGTTGTACCACTCGCTGAACTCCTCGCTCCACTTCTTCCTCTCCACCTTACCCATCTACACCACCTAAAGGGAGAAACCGGAAAAGTTTTTAAGTTTTCCCGGTGCCGGGCCGGAATTTTGAGGAATTCCATGCAAAAACCTTATTAGGCTCGTTTCGATAACCATCTTAAGGTGATACCATGAGGCCGAAGGTGGCCGTTCTCTTTAAGATGAAGAGCAAACCTGTTGAGGAACTCAAGAAGTACGCGGACGTCGAGTTCATCCTGTATCCCGACGTTGATGAACTGAAGGAGCGAATAGAAGAATTCGACGCGGTGATACTCTCTCCACTGAACCCGTTTCCACGTGAGGTCATCGAGAGGGCCGACAGGCTGAGGGTGATAAGCTGCCATTCAGCAGGCTACGACCACGTTGACGTTAAAGCGGCAACGGAGAGGGGGATATACGTCACAAAGGTTGCGGGCGTCCTCAGCGAAGCCGTTGCGGAGTTCGCGGTCGGCCTCACGATAGCCCTCCTCAGGAAGATAGCCTACTCCGACAGGTTCATCCGCGCCGGCAAGTGGGATTCCCACCGGACGATATGGGGTGGCTTCAAGGATATAGAGACCGTTTATGGGAAAAAGGTTGGAATCCTCGGGATGGGCGCCATAGGAAAGGCCATAGCACGAAGAATGAAGGCGATGGGGACGGAGATACTCTACTGGTCCCGCTCTCGGAAGCCCGATATAGAGGAAGAAGTAAACGCGAGATACCTTCCCCTCGACGACGTCCTGAGGGAGAGCGATATCGTGATTTTGGCCCTTCCCGCCCTTCCAGAGACCTACCACATAATCAACGCGGAGAGACTAAAGCTCCTCGAAGGCAAGTACCTCGTCAACATCGGACGCGGAACCCTCGTGGACGAGAAGGCCCTCGTGGAGGCCATCGAGGAAGGAAAGCTGAAGGGCTACGCGAGCGACGTCTTCGAGAACGAGCCGATTCAGGAGCACGAGCTGTTCAAGCACGAGTGGGAGACCGTCCTAACGCCCCACTACGCAGGTCTCTCAAAGGAGGCCATGGAGGATATGGGATTCCAGGCGGTTAAGAACCTTCTCGCGGTTCTCCGCGGCGAGATTCCGGACACCCTGGTGAACCGTGAAGTGGTCGAAATCCGCCCTCCGGAGAGGGTGAGGATGCTCTGAGGTGATATCATGCTCGTTGAAGAGCTGAGGGAGATAACGCAGATTCCCGGAATCTCGGGCTACGAGGAGAGGGTGAGGGAAAAGATAAAGGAATGGATTGAACCTTACGCCGACTACACGGTTGATACCATTGGGAATCTCATAGTCGAGCTCGGCGAGGGCGAGCTTAAGGGCATCTTCATGGCCCACATGGACGAGATAGGCCTTCTAATCACTGGAATAAGACCGGACGGAAAGCTCACCTTTAGGAAAATCGGCGGAATAGACGACAGACTCCTCTACGGGAGGCATTTTGATGTTATAACCGAGAACGGAAAGCTCGACGGCGTCATAGGTGCCCTTCCGGTGCACCTCAACCTCGAAAGAAAGTTCGACACGGTTCCCTGGAGCAAGCTGGTCATAGACATCGGTGCCGAGAGCAGGGAGGAGGCGGAAGCGCTTGGGGTCAAGGCGCTTGATTACGCGGTCTTCAAGAAGCATTTTGCGGTTCTCAACCACCGCTACGTTTCAACCCGCTCGCTGGATGACCGCTTCGGTGTCGTCGCTTTAGTTGAGGCAATAAAGGACCTGGTGGACCACGATTTGGACGGAAGGTGGATTTTTGCCTTCACCGTGCAGGAGGAGGTTGGTCTTAAGGGTGCCCGCTTTTTGGCCGAGAGGTACTCACCGAAGTACGCCTTCGCCGTCGATTCCTTTGCCTGCTGCGGCGACCTGACCGGTGATGTGAAGCTCGGCGGGGGAGCGGTGATAAGAGCCGTTGATAACTCCGCGATCTACACGAGGGAGCTCGCCAGAAAGGTTACCGAGATAGCGTCGAGAAACGAGATTCCCCTTCAGATAGGTGTCACGGGCGGCGGAACGGATGCATCGGCCTTCCAGCATAAGAGCGAGGTTCTCGCTTTGAGCGTTCCGATAAGGTACCTCCACAGCGAAGTCGAGATCCTCCACCTGGCCGACCTCGAGGCCCTGATAAAACTCATAGAGGCGATAGCCTTCGAACTGTGAGCGTTCAATCAAAGACGGGGGTGATTTGGTGCTAAAATACGTCGGCTACTTCGCAGTCGGGATATTCATCGGCATACTCGCGGCGCTCTTTGGCCTCGGTGGCGGATTCCTGATAGTTCCGACGCTGAACTTCCTCGGCGTCGAGATACACCACGCGGTAGGCACATCGAGCGCCGCTGTCGTCTTTACATCCCTCAGCTCGGCGGTAGCATACTCAAGGCAGAAAAGAATACACTACAAGGCCGGCCTTCTGCTGGCCTCGACGGCCGTAATCGGTGCCTACATCGGCGCGTGGCTGACTTCTTTTATAAGTGCCGCCCAGCTGAAGGTAATCTTCGGTCTCGCGCTGATTATCGTCGCGGTGAGGATATACCGCAAGAAAACGGCCGAACCGAGTGAAGTCAGGCTCGAGGACGTTGAGATTAACTACAAGCTGGTTCCACTTGGAGGCTTCTTCGCAGGGATAGCGAGCGGCCTCCTCGGCGTAGGTGGGGGCATAATCAACGTGCCCTTCCTGACTTACCTCGGCCTGCCGATACACTACGCGGTGGCAACTTCAAGCTTTGCGATAGTCTTCACCGCAACGGCTGGAGCGCTCAAACACTACGCCATGGGCAATGTGGAGACCCAGTGGCTGGTTCTCCTTGTTCCGGGCCTCATCATAGGCGCCCAGCTCGGTGCGAGGATAGCGAAGAGAACGAGGGCGAGCAGCCTGAAGAAGGCCTTCGCGGTCGTCATGGCCCTCTTGGCTCTGAGAATGATTCTGAAGGGCCTTGGACTTCCTGTTCCGTGAGGCCCTCTTCTCCTTTGATTCACCCCTCCTAAATTATATAAACCCTCCCGGAGATACCGGGCCGATGCGGAATGCTTAACCCTGCGATGGCCGTTTTAATAGGTACCCTCATAGGCACCATAGCGGGTCTGTTTGGAGTCGGAGGCGGGTTCCTCATAGTTCCCTCGCTGGTGTTCCTTGGACTGCCCATTCACGTGGCTATCGGAACCAGCCTCGCGTGCATAACGATAAGCTCCCTCTCCTCAGCCTACGCTCACATTCGGGCCGGCAGGGTTCTCTACCGAGTGGCTTTCCTGAAGGAGGTCTTTTCAATTCCGGCCGCGGTGATAGGCGCGTACCTCTCGGGAATGCTGAACTCAAACATCCTGGAGGCAGTGTTCGGCCTTCTCCTAATCTACGTTGCCTACGTCTTCGTCAAACGAAACGATGTAAGAAACCGCGGGGAGGCACTGAGGATAAATTACCGGAAGGTCCCGCTAATCGGTGCCCTCTCCGGCCTGACCTCCGGACTCTTGGGGGTCAGCGGAGGGGTATTGAACGTCCCCCTCTTCCACACCCTCGCGGGTCTCCCCGTGAATTACGCTGTTGGAACGTCCAGCCTCGCCCTGTTCTTCACGGCTCTGGTGGGAACGGCCACCCACATCGGACTCGGGCAGGTGGACCTTCAAACGGCGCTCCTGCTATCCCCAGGTCTCATAATAGGGGCCGCCGTGGGGGCCAGACTGGTTCCGAAGCTTCATCCAAGGCGGTTTAAGATACTGTTCTCGGTTCTTCTGATAATGGTAGCGGTGAGGCTCCTCCTCAAGGCACTCAAAGGTTTTTAATCTCCTTGACTAGTTCCTCTGGGGAAGAACATGAAAGAAGTGTTCGAGAAAATCAAGACCGAGTACGGAGTCGAGATAGAGGATGAAAACGACATGACGAACGCATGGAAGCTCGTTGAGACCCTCAAGGATAGGGGGTGGGTGGTGTACATCATCACCGCCAGGGGACGCGAGCAGGTCGATGCGTGGCACCCGAACTACGGAAGCCTGTACGCCCAGTTCGGTGAGATTCCGCATTTTGGGAACGTGGTGGAGGGAATATGTGCCACAGCACTTCATATAAGGGAGCTTGAGAAGAATGGAACGCTCTGAAACGTTCGTTCCGTCGGAGTCCTCAAATAGGTTCAGAGCCTAGCCTTCATCGGTGATGTCCATGAAGGGGATGAAGGGCTTTGCACTGGCCCTGGCAATGCTGCTCCTTGGCAGCGTAATACCGCTGGGTCTAGCTGAGAGCAACAACACCACCGAATCGTACACCGGAGTGGCAATGGACAACAGCACCAGGGAGATGGTGATAGCGGGTCAGCTGATTGACCAGCTTCAGAGGCTGAGCAAGTTCGCCGAGGACAAGATAGAACCCATAAAGGACAAGCTGCCCGAGAACTCGACGATATTAACCCACTACGAGCTCGCAGAGGACTACAAGGAAAAGGCGATGAGTGAATACGAGGCCGGCGACTACTACAACTCGATACTGGACAGCCTCACTGCCATGCACCACTACAAGGTTGCCCTCTCAGCTCTCAAGGAGGCCAAGGAGAGGGTCCAGGATGTAAGGGAACGCATTAAGATGGAAATCGAGCGCATGACGGAGTACTTCAGGTTCGTTGAGAAGACAATAAACATCGCCCAGAACCAAGGGATAGACGTGAGCAACCTCACCAGGCTCTACAACGAGACCAAGGATGCCTACAAAGTTGTGCTAGATGACCTTAAGGCCGGGGACTACGAAAAGGCGAAGGCAGACTATGAAGTTGCCAAGGAGAAGAAAGCTCTCCTCGACGAGGAGCTGAGAAAGGTCCGCGAGGAGCTCGCCTATGCAAACGCCGAGGAGATCGTCAAGGACTTCCTGATCAAGGGCGAGAAGGGAATGGAGATAGCTCAGAAGGCAATCGAAGTCGGGGAGCAGAACGGTTACAACGTGACGGAGCTCCAGGAGAGGCTCGATGCTTTCTCGGAGGTTTACGATCAGGTCAAGGCTCTCGCGGACGAGGGCAAGTGGGAGGACGCTCTGACCGTCATGAAGGATAACAGGGAAACCATAGTTGAGTTCCACAACGCCGTTGAGTTCGTACTCAGGAAGGTTCGCGAGAGGGAGCTCGATGAAAAGCTGAAGGACGTCCGCGCTTTCCTCAGGGAGATGAACAACAGGATTCAGAAGGACGCAAAGGCACTCCGCGAGCTTAAGGGCAGGGGTGTCGACACCACCAGGGCGGAGGTTCAGCTGAAGGTGGCCGCCCAGGAGCTCAGGATAGGCGTCGAGCTTCTCAAGGCAAAGAAGCCCCTCCAGGCCAAGGCCCACTTCGCGATAGCCCTAGAGATGCTCCACAGGGTAGACGAGTTCATACTCGCCCACTCCTGACCTTTCCTTTTTCATTACGGAGGGATGCTTAAATGAGACTCAGGCAAGTTGCAGTCTTCCTGGTGGCAACGCTCATCCTCCTGCCTTGGGTTAGTGCATATACCGTCTCATCCCTGGTTTTGACGGTTTACGATGACGGCTACGTCAAGGTTGAATATGAACTCCTGCCCGCGGAGTACTCCTCCCAGATTGAACTTCCTCTCATAGGAGACCATTACGAAAACGTCATCGTTGAGGACGAGGACGGAAACCCCCTGAACTTCCGGCTTGAGAACGGAAGTCTCCTCATCTATTCCGGGGACGCCGAGGTAGTCAAGGTCTCCTACTACACCCCCGACCTGACCGCGAAGGAGGGCATGGTGTGGACGCTTCACGTTGCGACCAACGATTCCTTCACAGTTGTGTTGCCCGAAAACGCCATAGTGGTTGACCTGAGCGACATACCGCTTGAGATAGCAGGGAACTCAATAACCATGCCCCCCGGAAACCAGAGCGTTTCCTACACGCTCAACGGCAGAGGGGTCGGAGGGGAGAGCGGGGCAGGCAGTTTGTCGTATCTCGCTCTCCTTGGAGGGCTCGCGGTAGTCGGGGGCTCTGCCTACGCCCTATGGAGAAAGAAAAGGGGTCAGAGCTCAATGCCGACCCGCGAGGAGTTCCAGGCCAGGCTTGAGAACCTCGACCTCAACGAGGAGGAGAAGCGCGCGTTGCTCTACATCTTCGACAAAGGCGGGAAGGCCAGCCAGGCCGAGGTTAGGGAGGCGATAGGCCTGCCGAAGACCACCGCCTGGAGGATGTTCAAGCGCCTCGAGAGGAAGGGTCTTGTGAAGGTTCTGAAGGGCAGAAAGGAAAACTGGGTGGAGCTCAGGTTTTAGGGCTGCCGCATATAGCAGGGGTGTTTGAATACTTCTTTTCTCTTCTTGAGCACTTCTCCCGCAGAAAGAAACGTGGAGAAACGTTCTGAAACGAGCAAAGTCCGGCGGGTTCCTAATATACGTGTGGATACCTACACAGTGTCAGGTGAGGGCCATGAAGATGAGTATGAAAACTCTGCTGGTGATCTTCATAGGGGCACTGCTACCGCTCAGTACCGCGGCATGGGCGGCCAGTGTGAATGGCACTGCAACCAACACCACAGTAGTGGACAACCAGACCATTCCGGCCAGCAACGCCACCCCTGTTGATGTCACAAACATCACCAACGAGACGAACATAAGCGCGATTCAGGCCTACAATCTGCTCGTGATAGTGGATAAGGTCGCCAACTACACTGCCTGCCTGATAGCCGAGCTCAATGAGAGCAACGTCACGATTTCTAACTATACCCTTGATCTCTACTCCCGGGCTGAGGAAATGCGTGCTCGGGCATGGGAGCTTTACAACGCAGGCAATTACAGCGACAGCATAAACGCCTCCATGGAGGCTCTGTGCCTCTACAGAGAGGTTATCGAGGATATCATTGACCACTATGGGGAGCACGAGGAAAAGAAGATGGAGGAAGAGCACGAGTACTATGAGACGATAATGGAAGCTAGAGAAGAGCTTCACAGGGCTGAGGAGTACTTCCCGTACGTTGAGAAAGTCATTGCAGAGGCCAAGGCCGAGGGTCTCAACGTCACCTCTGTCATGGAGCTTTACAACGAGACCAAGGCCGCCTACATGGTCGTTGCCCAGGACCTCGATAGCGGCAACGTCACCTCTCTTCGGAGCGACCTCGAGTACGCGGAGGAGCTCATGGACAAGCTTGAGGATGCCGTCGAAGAACTCTCGGAGAGAATAGTCTTTGCAAGGGCAGAGGAGATAAGCAGGACTTTCATGGAGAAGCTGCAGAGACAGATGGAGCTTATGGAAAAACTAATAACTCCCTTTGAAAACATGACGATGAATGCCACCGGTATTGAGGAGGAATTCCTAGAGTTTCAGACGATGTACGAGCAGTTCAACCTTCTCGTTGAGAGTGCTCAGTATGATGAAGCGCTTGAGATGATTCAAGTCCTAAACGAGGAACTCTTTGAGATGATGGAAATCACTATGGAGCTAGAGGATCCATGGATGGGTAGCATGGACGATGACATGAATTGGGATGCCTGGGAAGAGAACTTCCCCGATGAAGAGGACTGGATGAATGAAACGGAGTGCTGGGATCCCTGGGACTCCGATTGAACTGTCTCTGTCAGCTTCGTTTCATTTTTCCAAGCCCGGAGGTGCTTGAATGAGGAACAATTCAGTCCTTGTGCTCATAATCTCAGTAATGCTCACCACCCTCGTGAGCGGGCAGTACTCCACCGAATCCCGCGAACTCATCGTCTATCCGGATGGATACGTCAAGGTAGTGGAGATTATCCAGCCTGAGAATTACACCGTTAGCGTTTCCATCCCCCTCCTCGCGGCTGACATTGAAGGTCTAACCGTTGTGGATGGGGCTGGAAATCCCCTCCCCAATGAAATAAACGGTTCCATGCTCGTGGTGTACTTTGAAAACGCCACTAGGATTAGGGTAACGTATTACACCCCCGACTTGACTACGAAGAATGGCTCCATATGGGGCATCCGTTTCAGTTCAAATCTCCCTGTTAAAATAACCTTTCCTGACAACGCGGTTATAGTTGACCTGACGGACATACCCCTCGAGATAAACGGCAACTCCATACTCATGCCCGCTGGAAACCAGACGGTTTCGTATGTTCTCGAATTCCGGCCACCGGGAACTACTTCAATGACAGCTCCGCCAGTGTCTGGAACGACTACGGAGTCTCCCAACTTGGGGATATCACCAACTCCGAGTACACCGGCCAAAGCTCCTAGCGGCGGTTCCACAAACCGGGACTGGACGATGATCGGCGTCCTAGCCTTCCTCGTCCTTGCAGTGGGTGGAGTTTTCGTCTACATGAGACGCCATGATGGAGGAGAAACCGCTGGCATCGGCAGGGAGGACTTCGAGAGGCGCCTCAAGGAGTACGAACTGACGAAGGACGAGGAGAAAGCCCTGCTCTATCTGTTCGACAGGGGCGGTAGGGCCAAGCAGGCAGAAGTTCGAGAGATGCTCGGTATCCCGAAGACGACCGCCTGGAGAATGTTCCAGCGCCTTGAGAAACAGGGACTCGTGAGGGTCTACAAGAAGAAGAGGGAGAACTGGGTGGAGCTCAAACTTTGAGCACTCACCTTATTCTCGCACCCAGCTTTACTTCTTTATCCGGCATGAGCAAAGCCACGTTCTCGTCGTCGTCAGCTGCTAAAAGCATTCCCTGGCTCTCTACTCCCCTGAGCTTCTTGGGTTCGAGGTTTGCTATGATGACGACGTAGTGGTTGAGCAGCTCTTCCGGCTTGTAGTACTTCTTCAAACCAGCGACGAGCTGCCTGACCTCGTCGCCCAAATCGACCTTGACTACGTAGAGCCTGTCGGCGTTCGGGTGATCCTTGACCTCGATTATCTTTCCGACCCTCAGGTCGAGCTTCAGGAAGTCATCAAAGCTGATGTATCCCATGCTTTCACCTTCCTCCTTTTTCTTCACCTTCTCCTTCTTCGAGACTTTTCCGGGCTTTTCAGATTTGACCCCGATTTCATCCCCATAGATGCTCTTAAGGATTGCCATGGCCTCTTCCCGTTTGGCCTCCCCGAAGCGCTCGAGGGCAATCTTCATCACATCGTCCCGCTTGTAATACTTATCGAGGAGCAGCCTGGCGCTTTTGGGGTTGCCCCGTGCTATGTAGTTCACGATGAAGTAGATGATGTCCTCGTCGGTTACTTTCTTGAACATCGGGGTGGCCTTCCTAACCCTGTGTCCGGCCGGAATCTCGGTGAACTTCCAGCGCTTGAGCTCCTCAAGGTTGAGGAGGTGCCATATCTTCTCGCTGGCATCGGGGAGAAACGGCTCCAGCAGGATTCCAAGGGCCTTGACTATTTGGAGGGATATGTTCACGGTGGTTGCCGTCCTCACGCGGTCGGTTTTGGCGGTCTTCCACGGCTTCTGGTAGTCGAAGTAGCGGTTGCCGAAGATGGCGAGCTCCATGACCCGCTTTAACGCGTCCTTGAACTTGTAGCGGGCTATCAGCTCCCCGGTCTCCTCAAACGCCTTCTCGATTTCCTCGAAGGCCTGTCTGTCGAGGTCGTCCAGCTCGCCCCTCTCCGGCACGGTTCCATCGAAGTAGCGGTTGGCGAAGGTCATCGCCCTGTGAACGAAGTTTCCGAGGTTGTTAACGAGCTCCTCGTTTATCTTGCTCTTGAAGTCGGCGAAGCTGAAGTCGCTATCGCGAGTTTCGGGCATTATGGCGGTGAGGTAGTAGCGCAGGTAGTCTGCCGGGAAGGCGTCTAGGAACTCGTGAACCCATATGGCCCAGTTCCTGCTGGTGGAGAACTTCTTGCCCTCGAGGTTGAGGTACTCGTTGGCGGGAATGTCGTAGGGCAGGTTCCACTCGGCCTCGACTTCCTCATCCCTGTACTTTCCGTAGGCCATCAGGAAGGAGGGCCAGAATATCGCGTGGAAGGGCACGTTGTCCTTGCCGATAAAGTGGATGACCTTGGTCTCGCCGTCGAGGTTGAGCCAGAACTTCTTCCACTCGTTCTCCCTTCCCTCCCTCTTCAGGTGCTCGATTGTGATCGAGATGTAGCCTATTGGGGCCTCGAACCAGACGTAGAGCACCTTTCCTTTAACGTCCTCGTCGTCGAGGGGGACGGGTATTCCCCAGTTGAGATCCCTCGTCATGGCCCTCTCTTCGAGGCCCTCGTTAATCCAGCCGAGAACGGTGTTCCTGACGTTCGGTTTCCAGTGCTCTTGGCCGAGAACCCACTCCTTCAGCCGCTCCTCAAAGTCCTGCATGCGGATGTAGTAGTGGGCCGAGTCCTTGAAGGTTATCGGGTTGCCGCAGATGTTACAGCGCGGGTTGATGAGCTTCTCCGGCGTCAGTGGATGACCGCAGACCTCACACTGGTCACCGCGCTGGTTCTCGGCGCCGCAGTAGGGACAGGTGCCTATGACGTATCGGTCGGGCAGAAACATCTTGTCGTGCTCGCAGTAGGCCTGCTTGGTGACCTTCTTGACTAGGTGGCCGTTCTCAAGCGCCTTGAGGAAGAACTCCTGGCTTACCCGGTAATGAACCGGCAGCTCAGTCCTTCCAAAGTAGTCAAAGCTTATCTTTGCCCTCTCAAAGGTCGTCTTTATGTGCTCGTGGAACTCGTCAACTATCTCCCTCGGGCTTCTTCCCTCCTTCAGCGCGCGGAAGGTTATCGGCGTCCCGTGCTCGTCGGTTCCGCAGATGAACAAGACTTCCTCGCCCCTAAGTCTAAGGTAGCGCACGAAGATGTCCGCTGGAAGGTACGCTCCTGCCAGGTGTCCCGCGTGAATCGGACCGTTAGCGTAAGGAAGAGCGGATGTTACCATGTACCTGACCATTTTAACCACCGTCCCGGCAATGGGTTTAGAGCCTTATAAGACCTGCGGGTTTTAAGCATTACGGTGGGTTATTTTTAAATGGCCGAAATATGTTGAGTTATGCATAATCTCTGCCCAAAGGTTTTAGTTTGGATGGCATCCATGGACTGTGGTGACCCTCATGAAAGCCAGAATCATCGAGCGCTTCAAATTCGAGGCGGCCCATGCTGTTCTGATCAACGGAGAGCCCGAGGAGATACACGGCCACACGTTCAGGCTTGAAGTGGCCGTTGAAGGCCCCCTGGAGAACGGCTACGTAATGGACTTCCTCGAGCTGAGGAGAATCGTGAACGAAATCATTGAGAAGCTCGACCACAGGAACCTAAACACGCTCTTCGAGAACCCGACGACCGAGAATGTGGCCCTGTGGATTGCAGAAGAGGTCGGAAAAAAACTGCCTGGTGATGTCAGGCTCAAAAGAGTGATCCTCTGGGAAGGAGAAGAGAACGGGGTGGAGTTTGAGTTTTAGTTCCCCTTCACCTTAACTTCCCTCACGCTCTCTGTGAGCGCCATTCCGTTGGTTCCCTTCTCGAAGGAGAGACCATCGGGCAGCGACACCTTCACCGGCACGGCCCTTTCCTTCTCCTCGCTTGGGGTCCAGCTTATCAAATCGCCCTCCTCAACGTCGAGCGTTTTTATCAGGCCCACCGGCCCTTCTATTATGTACTTGGCCGGCTCTTTCGGAGCGTAGAACCGCCATTTCCGGGCAGTTTTAAAGTCCACCACTCGTCTCGCGGAGTCCAGCCAGATTACGTCTATATCGCTCAGCATGAAGAACATGTGGATCGATGCGTTGGCCTTGGTTTCCGCCGGAAGAACGAAGACCAGGGCATAGTTGACGTTTCTAACCAGCATTAATCCCCTGAAGCGCTTAAAGAAGCTGTCCGCCAGCTTCACATGCCCGTGCCATGTTCTCTCCTTGGTCTCGTTGACGAGCATGGTAAGAAATGGGAGCGCGGGTTGATAAGTTTTTGGGAAAGAAAGGGAATTAGAGGTCTCCGGCCTTTGCCTTCTCCCCGAGCTCGAAGCCCTTGTGAAGTGCCTTGAGGTTTATCTCCTCAGTGCCCTTGGGGACCGCATCCAGAACGGCCTTCTCTATGGCCTCCCTGCTCACGACGCCGGTCCACGCCGTCAGGATTCCGAGGGTGAGGATGTTCATGGTGAGGCTCAGTCCGGTGGTTTCCTCGGCTATCTCCGTGAGCGGCAGCGAGACCACCTCAAGCCCCTTCTCGAACTCGGTGTCCCTGTGCGGAACGAGCTCCTCCTCGACTATTATCCGTGCCCCCCTCTTCACAGTCTGGAGGTACTTGTTGTAGGCCTCCTGGGAGAAGAAGACGGCACAGTCGGGATTGAGGGTCTTGGGGTAGTCTATGGGCTCGTCGCTTATGACCACCTCTGCCTTGCTCGCTCCACCTCTAGACTCCGGCCCGTAGGCCTGTGTCTGAACGGCGTAGAGTCCCTCGTAGACCGCCGCGGCCCTCCCGAGGATGACGCTCGCCAGGATGACTCCCTGACCGCCGAAGCCGCTGAAGAGTATCTCCTTCCTCATTCTTCCCACCCCATCATCTTCTTGGCACGCTTCTTGTACGCCTCGTACTCCCTCACGAGACCCGGCCTGTCCCTGTCGGCAAACTCTCCGATGACTATCTTGCCCTCGAGCTCCTCCGGTGGCATCTTCTTGGCCTTCGCGAGCGGGACGGTTATCTTCTGATACCAGCGGAGCAGTTCCGGAGCGGTCTTCATTCTGTTCCTCCTTCCGAAGCTTATCGGGCACGGCGAGAGGAACTCGACGAGGGTAAATCCTTCCTTGTTGAGGGCCTTCTTGATGCTGTTGATTCCCTGGAGGTAGTTGAAGACGCTCCACCTTGCCACGTAGTTGGCTCCAGCCGAAACCGCGAGGTCGGCTATGTCGAATGGGTTCTCGAACTGGCCGTAGGGTGCCGTCGTTCCGCGCAGGCCCTTCAGAGCGGTCGGCGCGACCTGCCCGCCGGTCATTCCGTAGGTGAAGTTGTTGATGAGTATCACCGTGACGTCGAGGTTCCTTCTGATGGCGTGGATGAAGTGGTTCCCACCGATGGCTGCCGCGTCGCCGTCGCCCATGAAGGCGATTATCTTGAGGTCCGGATTGGCGAGCTTTATGCCGGTGGCGAAGGCTAAGGCCCTCCCGTGGGTCGTGTGGAGGCCGTCGAAGTTGACGAAGCCCGGAACGCGGGAGGAACAGCCGATTCCGCTGACCCATACTATCTCGTCCGGGTTGAGGCCGAGGTCATCTATCGCGCGGAGAGTGTACTGGAGCGCCGAGCCTATTCCACAGCCCGGACAGAATATCGTCGGGAGCATGTCCTTTCTCAGGTACTTGTCGCGAATCTCGTAAGCGGATTTCAGGTACATTCAGCCCACCACCCTCTCGACTATCTCCATCGGAGTGTGAACCTCGCCGCCTATCTTCGCTATCAGCTCGACCTCCGCCTTTCCATTGGCGCCTTCCTTGACGAGGTGGTAGAGCTGTCCGAGGTTCATCTCCGGGACGTATACCTTCTTCACGCGCTCGGCAAGCTCCTCGATCATGTCGAAGTCGAAGGGCCATATCGTGTTGAGCTTAAGAAGGCCGGCCTTAACGCCCCTCTCGCGGAGTATCTTAACGGCCCTTACCGCCGAGCGGGAGACTATGCCAGTGCTCACTATCGCTATCTCGGCGTCATCGAGCTCAAAGGCATCGTAGGAGATTATGTTCTCCCTGTTGCGCTCCAGCTTCTCGATTATTCTCCTCACGAGCTTCTCGTGAACCTCCGCGTCCACTGTCTTGGGCCTTCCCCTCTCGTCGTGGGTGAGACCGGTGACGTAGGTTCTGTACCCCTTGCCAAATATTGGCATCGGCGGCACGCCGTCGCCGTGTATGTCGCCGAACGGGAACTTCGCCTCATCCTCGTTAGCCGGAAGCTTGCGGTCGATTATCTCGATCTCCTCCGGCAGGGGAACGTAAACGCGCTCGCGCATGTGGGCTATCTCCGCGTCGGTGAGAAGAACCACCGGCGTCCTGTACTTCTCGGCCAGGTTGAAGGCCCTTATGGTGAAGTCAAAGGCCTCCTGGACGGTTGAGGGACTGAGAACTATGAGTGAATGGTCGCCGTGGGTTCCCCAGATGGCCTGCATTATATCGCCCTGGGCCGCGAGGGTCGGCTGACCCGTTGATGGACCGCCGCGCTGGACGTCCACGACAACGACCGGAGTTTCCGTCATTATCGCGTAGCCTAGGTTCTCCTGCATGAGGCTGAATCCTGGGCCGCTCGTTGCAGTCATGGCCTTGGCCCCGGCCCATGAAGCCCCTATTATCGCCGCCATGCTCGCCAGCTCGTCCTCCATCTGTATGCTCACGCCGTCCACCAGCGGCATATAGAGGGCCATGGCCTCGAATATCTCGCTCGCGGGCGTGATTGGATAACCCGCGTAGAAGCGGCATCCCGCGAGGATCGCCGCCCTTGCTATCGCCTCATCACCCTGAATGAAATCACTCTTACCGACCGGAAAAGGGTATCTCATCTGCATCCCTCCTCATAACCGACCCTGAAGGCTTTGATGTTTATATCCTCGGTTCCCTTGGGAACCCTCCTCCTTATGGCCTCCTCGACGTTTTCCTTCTTCACAACGCCGGTTTTCGCCACGAGGTAGCCGAGGGCGACCATGTTAACGGTGAGTGCCAGACCGGTGCTCTCCTCAGCCAGGCGCGTGAACGGGGCACCGATGTAGACCCTATCGGGCTTAACCAGGTCGGTGTCTATGATCAACAGCCCATCCTTTCTCAGCTCGTCCTTGACGGTGTCGTAGCCGAGCTGGGCGAGTGCGACGAGAACGTCCGCCTCGGTGACTATGACGTCGTAAATCGGCTCCTTGGATATTATCACGTCCGCTATGGAATGACCGCCCCTGCTCGCGGAGCTGTAGTCCTGGGTCTGGACGACGTTCAGTCCCTCTATGGCGGCGGCCTCGCCGAGTATAACACCGGCCAGGACAACGCCCTGGCCGCCTATGCCTGCGAACCTAACCTGCATGGCTCTCACTCCTCCTTAAGGCCGAAATGCTCCTGAACCTCGTCTATGAGCTTGTTAAGCTCCGTGGTGAACTCCGGCCTCTCCCTGTTGACTATCTCCCCTATGACGAACTTGCCCTCAAGCTCCTCCGGGCTCATGTTTCTCGCCCTGCTGACCGGGACTGAGTTCTTGAGGAACCACCTGAGCATCTCGGCCGGCTCCTTCATCCTGTTCCTCCTTCCGAACTGGACGGGACACTGGGAGATGACCTCGACGAGCGAGAAGCCCTTAACCTGGAGGGCTTTCTTTATGCTCTCGATGAGCTGGTAGACGTGGGCAGTGGTCCACCTGGCAACGTAGCTCGCTCCGGCGGCGGCAACAGTCTCGGAAATCTGGAGCGGGTGCTCTATGTTCCTGTACGGGCTGGTGGTGGTTTTAGCGCCGAAGGGCGTCGTAGGGGCGACCTGGCCGCCCGTCATTCCGTAGATGAAGTTGTTGACGAGGATTACGGTTATGTCTATGTTCCTCCTCGCGGCGTGGAGCAGGTGGTTGCCGCCTATGCTCGCCAGATCACCGTCACCGCTTATGACGACGACCTTCTTGTCGGGAAGGCCCACCTTGACGCCGGTGGCGAAGGCTATCGCCCTCCCGTGGGTCGTGTGGAGCGTGTCCGCGAGGAAATACGGTGAGGCTATCCAGGCGGAGCAGCCTATACCGCTAACGACGACGAGGTCCTTGGGGTCAATCTTGAGGTTATCTATCGCGTTCGCGAAGGCGTTGAGGACAGTTCCGCCGCCACAGCCGGGACAGAGGGCTGTGGGTAGGGCCTCCTTGCGGAGGTACTTAACCATCGGGTAGGTGGAGTATATCTTCTTCGCCATCAGGCAACACCCCTTATCTCGCGGAGGATCTCCTCAACGGTCAGAGGCACTCCGCCGATTTTGTTCACGCCCTTGAGGAGGACGTCGTCGTTAACGTAGCGCTCGACCTCTATTATCATCTGGCCGAGGTTCATCTCTGCGACGAGTATTGCTCTAACACGCTTTCCAAGCTCCCTCATTCTCTCGGCCGGGAACGGGTGGACGGTCTTCGGCACGAAGAGGCCGACCTTTATCCCCTCCTCCCTGGCCCGGAGAACCGCTCCGAGGGCTGGTCTCGCAGTTACTCCCCAGCTGACGACGAGTATCTCGGCGTCTTCCGTGAAGTGCTCCTCGTACTTCTCGTAAACTTCGCGGTTCTTCTCAATCTTGCGGTGGATTCTCCTCACGAGCCTATCGTGAACCTCGGGGGTGTAAACGTCCCTCAGGCCGGTCTCCTTGTGAGTCGAACCGGTAACGTGGGTGAAGTAGCCGTGACCGAAGAGCGGCATCGGCGGAACGCCGTCGCCATGGGGGTCGCCGAAGGGGAGCCTTGCCTCTTCCTCGTTCTCCGGAAGCTTGCGGTAGGTTATCTCGACCTCCGAAACGTCCGGAATCTTTATCTGCTCCCTAGTGTGGGCGAGCACTCCATCGAAGAGCACCACAACGGGGGTTCTCAGCTTTTCGGCAATGTTAAAGGCCCTTATAGTCTCCCAGAAGGCGTCCTGCCCGCTCGTCGGAGAAACGGCAACGATCGGATGGTCGCCGTGGGTTCCCCACCTGGCCTGGAAGAAGTCGCCCTGCGCTCCCTTCGTGGCCTGTCCCGTTGAGGGGCCGCTCCTCTGGACGTCGACCAGAACGAGCGGGGTCTCGGTCATCACGGCGTAGCCGAGGTTCTCCTGCATGAGGCTGAACCCGGGTCCGGCGGTGGCGGTCATAACCTTGAACCCGGTCCATGAGGCGCCGACCATCGCGGCTATGCTCCCAATCTCATCCTCCATCTGGAGGTAGTAGCCGCCGAGCTTCGGCAGTTCGCGAGCCATAGTCTCCGCTATCTCGCTGGAGGGGGTTATCGGATAACCCGCGTAGAAGCGGCACCCGGCGAAGAGCGCGCCGTAGGCTACCGCCTCGTTGCCCTGCATGAAGTAGTTGCCCGGTTTGTAGAGCTTTCTAAGGAGCCTGAGCTGTTCAGGCTCGTTTCCACGAATAATCATTGTCACCACCTTATGGCTATGGCAAAGTCCGGGCAGAGAAGCTCGCAGAGCTTACACTTGACGCACTTCTCGGCGTGAACCGGGACGGGGTAGTGGACACCCTTCTCGCTGAGCTCCTTGCTCCATTCAAAGACCTTTCTCGGGCACATCTCGACGCAAATGCCACAGCCCTTGCACAGAAAAGTGTCCACGTCGATTTCAACGATTCCTTCCGCCTTGCCGGTAACGAGGTAGTCAGACCTTTCGACCACGGTTTTCCCTTCGACATCTGCCATAAGCATCACCCGCGATTTGCTAAGCCCTTTTACGTTTGTCAACATTTAAAGCTTTCGTGAGGGCCCATAAATGAGCATCAAAGAATCACGAGAGGCGTTATAAGGCCGGCGAAAAGAAAGCATGAAAATTCTTTCAAAAGCGAAATAACTTCACCACGTCACCAGCTGCCAGTCGAGGAGGCCGTTCTCAACTATGTACTCCCACCTCTCACGGCACTCGGGCTTGAGGTTCTCGATGTGGCTCAGGTCCTGAGTCGCCGAGAACTTCTTTATCGCCCTTCCTATGGTCTTATCGTAGTCGGTGAGGCAGTTGTGCGGCCCGCGCTTTGAACCGGCTCCAACGGGGTCGCTCAGGATTCTCTTGTCCGGGAAGCGCTTCTTTGCCCAGATTAGAACCTCAACCGCGCTCCAGAGCCACGGTGGGCGGTACTCCTTTTTCTCCCAGAGCCGCTCGTAGAGCGTTCCCTTCTGGATGTCGGTGATGTTTATCGAGAAGGTGTCGGTGTATGGCTCGGCCTTGATTATGCTCTCCTTGGCGTCCTCTATGCCGTCGCGTTCGCCCAGGAAAATAGGCTTCAGCAGGAGGTAGGTCTTGACATTCGCCCCGGCCTCGTGGGTTATCTCCGCGGCCCTAACGAAGTCCTCAAATGTGTTGCCCTTGTTGATTGAGACATCGGCGATGTCGTCGTTTGCCGTCTCAAGGCCGATCGCAACCTCGAAGTGCTTATCGGGGACTATCTCGGCCAGCTCCCTAACGGCATCGTAGCGGACCAGCTCGCTCCGGCTCTCGATGACTATCTCCCTGACCTCATCCAGAGCGGCCAGAATTTCAAAGATTCTCCTCCTCGTCTCGGGCTTAAGCTCTCCGTTGTCAAGGAAAGAGCCCGAGGTGAACATTCTGACCGCGAAGGGCCCCTTTTTGCCTTCGATTTTCTTGAGGGCCTCTTTGACGTAGTCCACTATGGCGTCCTGGCTCCACTTTACCTTTGGCGCGGCCGTGGGGTAGGCGCACATGTAGCAGGCCTGATTGATTCTAAAGCGGTAGCATCCTATCGTGGGCAGGATTATGAAAAGTGCCGTTCCAGGCTCCCCGGCGACGTTGTCCTCGCTCGTCCAGTATGTCATTCTCTCACCTAAGCCTCGCTGGAAGTTAGGGTTTTTAAAGGTGAGGGCCTAGTCCCAAACATGCCGAGGATACTCATCACGAACGATGACGGGATTTATTCCAAAGGGCTGCGAGCCGCTGTCGAGGCCGTGAAAGACCTCGGTGAGGTTTACGTGGTCGCGCCGCTCTTCCAGAGGAGTGCCAGCGGAAGGGCCATGACCCTTCACCGTCCCCTCAGGGCCAAGCTCGTTGACGTTCCCGGGGCGAAGGTGGCCTACGGTCTTGATGGAATGCCCGTTGACTGTGTAATATTCGCCCTGGCCCGTTTCACCGATTTTGACCTGGCCATAAGCGGCATCAACCTTGGGGAAAACCTAAGCACCGAGATAACCGTTTCGGGAACTGCTTCCGCGGCCATAGAGGCGGCGACCAACGGGATTCCGAGCGTGGCGATAAGCCTTGAGGTCAGCCGGGAGAAGTACAAATTCGGCGAGGGAAGCGAGGTTGACTTCTCCATAGCCGCTCACTTCCTGAGGAAGGTGGCGCGGGCCGTTCTGAGGGATGGTCTTCCGGAAGGCGTCGACATGCTCAACGTGAACGTTCCGGACGACGCCACCGAGGAGACCGGAATAGCGGTCACGAGGCTTGCCCACAGGATGTACCGGCCGACGGTCGAGGAGCGCATAGACCCCAAGGGCAACCCGTACTACTGGATAGTCGGCAGAAAATGCAGGGAGTTCGAACCCGGGACGGATGCCTACGCCCTGAAGGTGGAGAGAAAAGTCAGTGTGACCCCGATAAACATAGACATGACCGCGAGGGTTGATTTGAGGGAAGTTGAGAGGCTGTTCTAAGCCTCTCCAAAGATACTCTTCACGAACCACTTCTCGTCGAAGGGCTTTAGGTCGTCGTAGCCCTGACCGACGCCGACGAAGAGTATCGGAGCACCTATCGCGTGGCTTATGCTCAGAGCGGCGCCGCCCCTTGCGTCCGCGTCCAGTTTGGTGAGGATTACGCCGTCGATCTTCACCGCCTCGTTGAACTGCTTCGCCTGCTCGACGACGGAGTTGCCGGCTAAACTGTCGCCGACGAATATCACCAGGTCTGGCTTGGTTACGCGCGCTATTTTCTTCATCTCGTCCATGAGGTTCCTGTTCAGCTCGTTCCTCCCGGCGGTGTCTATGAGAACAACATCAAGTCCCCTGGCCTTGGCGTGCTGGATCGCGTCGTAGGCAACGGCGGCTGGGTCGGCACCGTAGGAGTGCTTGATGACCTTGACGCCGACGCGCTTTGCGTGCTCCTCGACCTGCTCTATCGCCCCGGCGCGGAAGGTGTCGCTCGCGGCTATGACGACGCCGAGACCGTTCTTCTTGAGCCAGTGGGCGAGCTTGGCTATGGTGGTCGTCTTTCCGGAGCCGTTGAAGCCCACAAAGGCTATGACGAAGGGCTTCTCCTCCTTGGACTTTATCAGCTCAAGGAGGTCTATTTTCTTCTCGGGTGTCAGGACCTCAAGAACGGCCTCGCGGACGGCCTCTTCAACCAGGGCCTTCTTGTTCGTTCCTATCTTGACCTTCTGGCCGACGAGCTTCTCCTTTATCCTCTCCTTGAGCTCCTCGACGGTTTCGAGGGCAACGTCAGCCTCGAGAAGTTCTATCTCCAGATCCCAGAGCGCGTTTTCAACGTCCTTCTCGCTTATTTCAGTCTGCGAGACCTTGTCCACGAATGAGCCTAACTTCTCCTTGAGTTTTCCCAGCATCTTTACCACCCCATGAGCGAGCGACTTATGCCTATATAATAATTATGAAGTGCCCTCGGCGATAGCTGGTGTCATCACACCTCAGACCCGAAACCGCTCGTCATCGGGCGGGTTTAACTCTGCTCCACCGCTTATAAACTCAGTACCTCCGGACGTAGGTCTTGCTCTCCACTACCCTCCCGTTCTCAAGGCGCATGACGTCCAACCTTTCGAAGCCAACGGTTTCTCTCTTGTAGGCGATTAGATAATCGATGAATTCCTTCATCCCATAGCGGGTTATGGAGTCCTTCACGTACTTGTGCTCGTAGAGCAGTACGAGCTTGTCCCTGTGCTCCCCCAGCCAGTCCTTCAGCTTTTCCCTCTCCGCCTTGGAGCGTGAGAGCGGGTTGACTATGAGGTACACCTCAAAGTCGTCGCTCTCGAAGGGAGAGCCTATGTAGACGTCACCGTCGACCTGGAACGGCAGATACTCAGCAAGTATGCGCCTCCCTGCCTTTCCCCATGCGCTCAGGTATATTCTCGCAAGTCTCTTCCCGTCGCCGGTAATTAAAACCGCTCCCGAATTTAATTCGGCTATTTTCTTCAGCATGGTCATCACAAAAAACTTTTACTCCAAGGTTAAAATTCTTTCTCAAATTTTCGGCCTCCTGGGAACCATAAAGTATATATTGCGCTTTACGGGTATACCTTTGAAAACTCGCGGGGTGTTAGCATGAAGAAGCTGTTTAGCTTGTTTTTAATTGGCCTCTTGGCTCTCGGTGTAGTGGCCAGTGGCTGCATTTCTCCAGGTGAAAAGGAATCCACCAAGGGCGCCATTGCCATCGTTTACGACGTTGGTGGCAGGGGTGACCTGAGCTTCAACGACATGGCCTACCTCGGAGCGTCCAAGGCCGCAAAGGACTTCAACCTGGACCTGGTTGAACTTCAGAGCAACAGCGAGGACGACTACGTCAAGAACCTTGAGACCCTCGCAAGCCAGAAGAAGTACCTCGTTATCATAGCCGTCGGCTTCATGATGACCGACGCCGTCAAGCAGGTTGCCGACGAGTACCCCGACCAGAAGTTCGCCATCATCGATGGTTACATCCCTGACAAGGACAACGTCATGAGCATCCTGTTCAAGGAGAACGAAGGTTCTGCCCTTGCCGGTGCACTCGCTGGCCTTATAGCGGCCAACGACGGCAAGGACAAGGTTGGAATCGTCCTCGGTATGGAGATACCGGTTCTCTACAAGTTCGAGGCCGGCTACCGCTTCGGTGTCAAGTGGGCCGAGGACTACTACAAGCAGAAGACCGGAAAGGACGTCAGCATAGACGTCATCTACCAGTACACAGGAACCTTCAACGACGCTGCCAAGGGTAAGGCGGCCGCCAGGGCCCAGCTCGCCCAGGGCGCGTGGGTTATCTACCAGGTCGCCGGTGGAACCGGTCTCGGTGTCTTCGACGCCGTTTCAGAGGTTCTCGACTCCCAGGGCAAGAAGATGGGTCCGCCCTTCGCCATCGGTGTTGACTCAGCCCAGGACTGGATCAAGCCAGGCGTTATCATAGCCAGCATGATGAAGCGCGTTGACGTCGGTGTCTACACCGCAGTTAAGGATGCCGTTGAGGGCAACTTCAAGGGCGGTATCGTCGAGCTCGGCCTCAAGGAGGGCGGTGTCGGCATAAGCAGCGTTGACGACGTTATGGCCATGTTCGACTCGCTCCCGGAGGACACCCAGAAGCAGAAGCTCAAGGACCTCGGCTTCAACAGCAAGGACGAACTCAAGAAGTACCTCGAGGACACCAGGGCTCAGGTTCCGGCCTGGATATGGGAAGCCGTGAATGATCTTGAGGGCAAGATCAAGACCGGCACCATCAAGGTCCCGGCTCCGATGGACAAGGAAGGCATAGAGAAGGTTCGCGCCGCCAAGACCTGGCAGGAAATGATGGAGCTCGCCAAGTGAGCTCTTAACCCCTTTCTTTTCTCCACTTAAAAAGGGGGTGCTGCAATGGAGAGGACACCGATAATCGAGATGAAGGGAATCGTCAAGGTGTATCCGGACGGCACTAAGGCCCTCAAGGGCGTTGACCTTACCGTGTATAAAGGCGAGATTTTGGGTCTCCTCGGTGAGAACGGCGCCGGAAAGACCACCCTCATGAAGGTCCTTTTCGGCATGCTTCATCCGACTTCGGGTAAAATCTTCATAAGGGGCGAGGAGGTCAGGTTCAAGAGCCCCTCCGATGCCATCGCTCACGGCATCGGTATGGTTCATCAGCATTTCACGCTCGTTGAGGTTTTCGATGCCCTCCACAACATAATCCTGGGCATGGAGGGCCATGGACTGTTTTCAAAGATTGATGTTGATAAGGCCACCGAGAAGCTTCAGGAGCTCATGGAGGATCTGAACTTCAAGGTCCCCCTGGACGTTCCGGTGGAGGACCTGCCCGTTGGAGTCCAGCAGAGGATTGAAATCCTCAAGATGCTCTTCAGGGACGTTGACGTCCTCATACTCGACGAGCCGACGGCGGTACTGACGCCCCTCGAGGTCGAGGAGCTCTTCGCCGTTCTCAAGAAGCTGAAGGCCGAGGGGAAGACGATAATCTTCATCAGCCACAAGCTCAACGAGGTCATGGAGCTCACCGACCGTGTCACCGTCATCAGGAAGGGCGAGGTCATAGGAACCGTCAACACGAGTGAGGCAACGCCGCAGCTACTCGCGAGGATGATGGTTGGAAGGGACGTGGTTCTCAGGATACAGAAGCCGCCCAAGGAGCCCGGGGAGCCTATACTTGAGATCAAGGACCTCTGGGTCAAGGGTGACAGGGGCGAGGATGCCGTTAGGGGGCTGTCCTTCGAGGTAAGGGCCGGCGAGATATTCGGAATAGCCGGCGTCGAGGGCAACGGTCAGACGGAACTCATCGAGGCCATAACCGGACTGAGGAGGCCTGAGAAAGGTCATGTGATCTTGAATGGGACGGAGATAACTGGTAGAAGCCCGAAGGAACTCTACGAGGCGGGAATGGCTCACATCCCAGAGGACAGAACCCACATGGGACTGATACTCAACATGACCGTCACGGAGAACGCGATACTCGGTCTCCAGTGGATGAGAGAGTTCCAGCGCTGGAAGGGAACGATAGACTGGAACAAGGCCAGGGAGCACACCGGACGGCTCATAGAGGAGTTCGAGATAGTTGCCCCCGGTGTTGACGCCCCGGTCAAGAGCCTCAGCGGCGGCAACCAGCAGAAGCTCATCGTTGCCAGGGAGGTCAGCAAGAAGCCCGTGCTCATAGTGGCTTCCCAGCCCACGAGGGGTGTTGACGTCGCCTCAACCGAATACATCAGGAACTACCTCGTGAAGCTCAGAAACGAAGGCAAAGCCGTTCTCCTCGTCTCGGCAGACCTCGACGAAGTTGTCCAGCTCAGCGACAGGATGGGAATAATCTACGAGGGCGAGTTCATGGGCATTGTGAAGCCCGAAGAGGTCACCACGGAAGAGATCGGTATGATGATGGGAGGTATCCGCTATGAAGAAATCAGGAAGTGAGCTCCTCAAATCCTTGAACGTTCGTCCGTTCATCGAGAGCCTTATAGCCATATTCGTCGGTTTCCTCATAGGTGCAATAGTCCTCCTGGCTTTCGGCTACAACCCCTTCGAGGCCTACTACTGGCTCTTCCAGGGCGCCCTCGGAAGCACCTACGGAATAGCCTCGACCCTCAGATACGCAACCCCGATAATGCTCACGGCACTGACCTTCGCGATAGGCACCAGGACGGGAATATTCAACATAGGTGCTGAGGGCTCCTTCTACTTCGGCGCCATAGCGGCGGTGATATTCACCAACGTCTGGGACAACATGCTCTTCGGCCTCGTCATGGGCATGCTCCTCGGAGCACTCTGGGCGCTTCCGGCGGCGGTTCTCAAGGTCTACCGCGGCGTCCACGAGGTCATATCCACGATAATGCTCAACTGGATAGGCTGGTTCTTCGTGCTCTGGCTCATAGTCGGGCCATACGCCAACCCCAACGACCCCAACAAGACCATCAGAATCCCGGTGGCAGCTAGACTCCCCGAAATCGGCTACGGCCTTTCAATAGCCATCATAATTGCGGTAATCGCCGCACTGCTGACGTACTTCCTGCTCTGGCACACGACCATGGGATTTGGAATGCGCGCCAGCGGAATGAACGAGAAAGCCGCACGCTACGCCGGAATGAACCCGAAGATGGCCGTCATGTGGTCGTTCCTCATCGGTGGCCTGCTCAGCGGACTGGGTGGTGCCATGAAGATAATGGGTGAGGGGCCAACCTATGCCATCAGCCAGGGAGGAGCGAACATCTACGGCTTCGGTTTCGACGGTATCGGTGTCGCTCTGGTCGGCAGGAACCATCCGCTTGGAATCATCCTCGCGGCAATATTCTTCGGAATGCTCCGCGCTGGAACTGCACTGATGCAGGCGCAGGCACAGGTTCCGCTCGAAATCATCAAGGTCATACAGGGAATCATAGTCATAACCGTTGCCATCCCGAGCCTGTACGACCTGATTAGGAAAGCCATCCACAGGGGGGCTGCCCAATGAACGTTGGTGACGTCCTCACTATACTGTTCACCTCCCTCATGGCCATGGTGCCGATAGTGCTCACCAGCGTTGGTGCCGCCTGGAGCGAGCGCGCCGGTGTGGTCAGCATCGGCTACGAGGGCGTTCTCCTGATGAGCGCCTTCTTCGGCGCGATATTCGCCGAGCTTGCGCACAACGCCGTCGTTGGCCTCATCGGCGGAATACTCATAGGCGTCCTGCTCGGAATGCTCCACGGTGCCCTCACCGTCTACCTCAAGGGCGACCACGTCATCCCGGGTATAGGCATCAACCTGCTCGCCATGGGTGTGGTTCCCTTCGGCATACTGGCCTACTGGGGAACCGCCGGACAGCACCAGCTTCCTCAGGATGCCCAGATGTGGCACTGGAAAACGCCCTACGGCGAGCTGAGTCCAATGGTCTTGGTGACCGTAGCGATAGCCATCGTAACCTGGTGGGTGCTCTTCAAGACCCCGCTCGGTCTGCGCGTCCGCTCCGTCGGTGAGAACCCGGAGGCCGCCGATGCGCTGGGTATAAACGTCGAGAAGTACAGGTTCTGGTCAACGGTCTACGGACACGCCCTGGCTGGACTCGGCGGAGCCTTCATGAGCGTCGACTGGCTCGGGCTGGTTCACAAGACGATGTCCGGAGGCAGGGGTTTCATAGCGCTGGCCAACATGGTCTTCAGCGGCTGGAACCCGCTGGTCTCGCTGATAGGCGGCTGGCTCTTTGGATTCTTCGACGCCCTCGCCACATGGCTGGCACCGAAGCACATAATCCCCGGGCAGTTCATCCTCATGCTGCCCTACATAATGACCATCATCATCGTGGCGGGAATCATCGGCAAGGCCAGGCCGCCGAAGTGGGACGGAAGGCCCTACAAGAGGGAGTGATCTCCCTTTTCTCCCCCTTTTGAATTTTGCAAAAAAGAAAAGCGTCACTTCTTGAGAACTACGCCCAACGCCGTCCCCAGAACGATTCCAACCACGAGGGAGACCGCAACGTAGCGGCTCACGTCGGTCTTCGTCGCAGGCCCTTCCTCAGGCGCCTTTCCTCCGAGGGCCCGGATTATCGCGGCACTGTTCTCCCTGAGAACTTCGGTATACGGTTCGTCCTTCCAGAAGACCCTTATCTCGGCGGCCGGCTTCCCACTCTTGGCGGACAGCTCCCTCGCCGCGTCCTTGAGCTGGTCGGGGCTGTCCACGGCGTAGACCACAACGTCTGCCTTGGCCGCGGTGGGAACGAGCTCATCCACACCTATGGCCGGCACCTCTTCCTCCGGCTTTATCGAGGCGATTGCTTTGATTCCGAGCCATTCCAGGGCGTACTGGTCGGGGGGCATCTGGATCACCGCGGTGTGGTTCCCATCAACGAGGACGCGATATGCCTCCATTATCGTCCTCACCCTCACCTCGAAGTCCCGGTATCCCTCCAGATATGTCTCGGCGTTGAGGGGGTCTGCTTTCTCCAGGGCTTTTTCGGTGGCCCTTGCGATCGCCAGCGCGTTCGTGGGGTCGAGCCAGACGCCGTGGGGATTGTCCTTGTTCCCGTACCAGTACTCCGGGAGATACCTGAAGCCCTCGCGTTTGTAATCCTCAAGAAAGAGCGTCTCACCCGTTACGGTGCCCTCCGCCTTCAGCTCGGCTATCTTCTTCTCCACCGGGAGATGGCCGCCAGTCGTCACGATGACGCTTGCCTTCCTCAGGAGCTCTATCTGGCTCGCCGTGAGCTGGTATTCGTGAGGGTCAGCGCCTGGTGGGATCAGGTAGACCACATTCACCGAATCACCGAACGCATCCTGAACTATTGCCGCCAGCGGGGCTATGCTGACCACGACGAGAGGTTTCTCACTCGCCGCGCCTGCGAACGGTGCGATCATGCCGGTGATGAGAATCATGATTACCAGTAACCTCTTCATTTTCGGTCACCCTAATTCGGTTCGTCCTTCGATTTTAAAAGCTGTCGGAAGGCTCGTGCAGGAGAGGCTTAGAATGGGGGTAAAAAAGTAGCTCAGCCGTTGGTCTCTCCCTGAGGGGCGTTTTCAGTTTCCCCTTTTCCGTTCCCGTTGCTCTTGATGTGGGGCTTGCCGATGGCTATCGTGAACCCCTTGAAGCTGTCGTCCTTCCTGTTGAACTCTATCGCCAGTGGAAGGCCGTTGTCCTCGTTGAAGACTATGCGCACTATCCTCGCCCGCGAGTGGTCGTTCAGGTAGTCCTCCTTGAGGTCGTCGTAGTCTTCGAGAACCCTGTCTATGCTGTCGCTGTGCATGTCGTAGATTTCCCTAGCGTAAACGCTGTGATTCTTGATCTCCTCGACCTTTTTCTCCTTATTCAAACTATCACTTCCCGGACTTCATCATGCCCTGCGCCAGGCACCCTCCCGGAATTTAAAAACCTTCCTTCTTTCAGCCATGCGGAGAGCTTCCTCAAGCTTGCCCTTCGGAACCTCCATGCCGTGAAGCTCCTTGAACAGCTCGATGATTTCATCCGTGGTTAAAGCATCCCTCTCCTCGAAGAGGTTGCCGACGAGGTTTATCATATCCTCGACGAAGTTCCACGGGAAGACTATCCAGGCCCAGTCGATTTCCTCGCCGTAGTAGTCCGGCTTGAAGCGCGAGCCCTTTATGGTGAGGAGCGTCGCGACCTTTATCTCAGCCGGCTTCTGTCCCTCGACGTAGTTCTTCGCTAGCGTTAGGCTCTCGCCGGTGTCGCTGATGTCGTCCACTATGAGAACCTTCTTGCCGCCCAGGTCGTAGTTGCTTCCGTACTTGAGCCTGGCCTTTCCGTCAGGGGTCGCCGTAACGCCCCAGTGCTCGACCTTGAGGCTGACGAGGTCTTTGACTCCTAGGTAGTCGCAGTAGAGCCTTGCAGCAACCCAGCCGCCCCTCGCGAGGCCGACTATAACGTCCGGCCTCCATCCGTCCTCCAGAACCTTCCAGGCACCTTCCTTTGCCCATCTTTCTATGTCGTCCCAAGAAGCGAGATAAGCCGGAAACTTCTTCATTGCATTTCCCTTAACGGAGCAAGGGGAAGGTTATATTTAAGCGTTACGCTCTGGGATTTGACTGGAAGATGGCAAAAGAGGGTGGGAAAATCAGAGCCTGGCCCGCTTCCATATCGTTCCCTGGGGCGTGTCCTCAAGCTGGATGCCCATCTCCCTGAGCTCGGCCCTTATCTTGTCGGCCAGGGCAAAGTTGCGCTCCTTTCTGAGCTGGGCGCGGACGTCTATCAGCAGCTGAATGAGCGCCTTCTCCTCGCCGGCCCTCTGCTCCCTGAAGTAGTCCTCGAAGATGCCGAAGACCTCGCTGACTATTCTGAAGAACTCCATCGCCTTGCGGAGGATGCTCTCCTTCGGCTTCTCAACCTTCGTCAGATACCTGTTGACGGCGTTGCTGGCCTCGAAGACTGCCTTCATGGCTTCAGCGGTATTGAAGTCGTCGTCCATCGCCTCGTAGAACTTCTCCCTCGCGTTCCTTATCGCCTCGTAGGTCTCGAACTCCTCCTGACCCCACTTGAAGGAAATCTCCGCCCTCTCCATGGCCACGCGGATGTTCTCGAGGGTGTTGTAGAGCCTCTCGAGGTTGTTCTTGGCGTGCTCCATGCCCTCCTCCGTGTAGTCGAGCGGTGAACGGTAGTGCCTCTGGAGGACGAAGAGCCTGATAACCTCCGGGTCGTAGCGTTCGAGCATCTCCCTTATCGTCACGAAGTTGCCGAGGCTCTTGCTCATCTTCTCGCCGTTCACCATCAGGAAGCCGGTGTGGAGCCAGTAGCGAACCCACTGCTGTCCAGTGCATGCCTCCGTCTGGGCTATCTCGTTCTCGTGGTGCGGGAATATTAGGTCGTTGCCGCCCCCGTGGATGTCGAAGCTCTCGCCGAGGTACTTGGTGCTCATCGTGGAGCACTCTATGTGCCAGCCCGGTCTTCCCTCGCCCCACGGGCTTTCCCATTTCGGCTCTCCTGGCTTGGCCTTCTTCCAGAGGGCGAAGTCTTCCGGGTTCTTCTTGCCCTCGCCGGGCTCGACGCGAGCGCCTTTCCTGAGTTCCTCGAGCTTTATCCCGCTCAGCTTTCCGTAGTCCTTAAACCTCTGGACTTCGAAGTAAACGCCGTCGCTTCCCTCGTAGGCGTAACCCTTCTCCTCCAGTTTCTTCACGAAGTCTATGATGTCCTCGATGTGCTCGGTAACGCGGGGATAGATGTCGGCCGGCTTGACCTTGAGAGCTTTCATGTCTTCGAGGAAGTAGCGGAGGAACCTCTCGGCCAGCTCCTTCGGGTCCTCACCGGTCTCGTTGGCTCTCCGGATTATCTTGTCGTCTATGTCCGTGAAGTTCATCACCAGGAGAACCGTGTAACCGCGGTGCTCCAGGTATCTCCGGATAACGTCGAAGGCTATGTATGTCCTGGCGTGACCGAGATGAGTGTAATCGTAAACCGTCGGCCCACAGACGTACATCCTGACCTCGCCTTCTCTAATGGGCTTGAACTCCTCCTTCTGCTTCGTCAGGGTGTTGTACACTCTTATGGCCATCTTCTCACCACCGGGGGAACTTTGCAAAGCCCTTTTATTAGGTTATCGCCTTCGCTCTGGGCAGATTTGGGCATGGCTTTCGATTGTTTCCGAACCCTTTGCCGCCCCCGTGCCTCGGCAAAAGCTTAAAAACCGACCCCTTCAATCGGGGTTAGAGCAGTGAAAGGAGGTTACGATGATGAAGGTTCAGAAGGGAGACGTCATAAGGCTCCACTACACCGGAAAGGTCAAGGAGACCGGTGAGATATTCGACACCACCTTTGAGGATGTCGCCAAGGAAGCGGGCATATACTCGGAGAAGGGAATCTACGGTCCGGTTCCGATAGCCGTTGGAGCGGGCCACGTCCTCGGAGGCCTCGACGAGCAGCTCGAGGGGCTCGAGGTCGGGGAGAAGTACGAGATAATAGTCCCGCCCGAGAAGGGCTTCGGAAAGCGCGACCCCAAGCTCATAAAGACCTTCACCCTCGGACAGTTCAGGAGGCAGGGCATCTACCCGTTCCCTGGAATGCCGGTTGAGATAGAGACCGAGAGTGGAAGGAAGCTCAAGGGCAAGGTCATGACCGTCAGCGGAGGTAGAGTAAGGGTTGACTTCAACCACCCCTACGCGGGCAAGCACCTCGTCTACGAGGTCGAGATAGTTGAGAAGATCGAAGACCCGATTGAGAAGGTCAAGGCCCTCATAGAGCTCCGCATGCCGATGGTCGACACCGAGAAGGTCATCATTGAGGTCGGCGAGAAGGACGTTACCGTTGACTTCGGCCAGCTCCTCAACGAGGTCGACAAGAACACCCTCGTCCTCGGCGAGATACTCCTCGAGAGCGACCTCAAGTTCATAGGCTACGAGGAGGTTACCTTCAAGCCCTCTGTCGACGAGCTCCTCAAGCCGCCCGAGGAGGAGAAGGAGGTCGTGGAGCTCGAGGAAGAGGTCAGCGAGCCCCTCGTGGAGAAGGCTGAGGAGAAGGAAGAGGCAGAGGAGAAGCCTGAAGAGGTCAAAGAAGAGCCCGAGGCCGAGAAGGTCGAGGAGAAGCCGGAAGAAGTCACCGAGGAGAAGACCGAAGAACCGAAGGAGACCAAGGAGGCAGGAGAGGCTGAGAAGGAGAAGAAGCCCAAGAGGAAGACCACCAGGAAGAGCACCAAGGGCAGGAAGACCAGGAGAACGACGACCAAGAAAACCACCAGCAAGAAGAAGGCCAAGGCGGCCGAGGAAGCCGGTGAGAAGAAGGAGGAGTGAAAGGCTTTTATTCTCCTCCCCCAACTTTTCTCCATGAGGCTCAAGAGGAACCCCTGGGTTCTGTATGTTGCATTGATGCCCTTCATCCTCATCGTCCGCTACAGTGGGGGCGGAATTTTCCGGTGGGCAGGCTACAACTTCATCTTCTACTTCGCCGCGCCCCTGCTCCTCGCGAGGCTCTTTGGATTTAAGCCCGCTGAACTGGGAGTGCAGATTGGAAAGAAAGATGGCTACAAATGGGCGCTGATACTGTTTCTGCTGACGATTCCCCTGAGCCTCTACGGCGCAAACGTACCCTCTATGAAGGAATACTACCCGATATTCGAGTACTCCGGCTGGGGCGATTTCTTCCTCAAGGAGCTGGCCGTTGGGGTGATAATGTTCTCCCACGAGGCGTTCTACCGCGGGATTATTCTCTTTCCGCTGGCCAGGAAGAACGAATGGCTTGGCATACTAGCACAGGACATCCCCTACACGCTCGTGCACATCGGTAAGCCGGGAATAGAGGTTCCATACTCGTTCGTGGCGGGGATAATCTTCGCCAAGCTCGACCTCAAGAGCGAGAGCTTCATCCCCAGTTTTCTGCTCCATTGGTTCGGGTCGGTTCTCTTCGACCTGCTCTGCGTTCTCCTCTGAGCGAAAGCCCTATTTAGTAGGAGGTAGAAACCCATCCTATGTTCGGCTCCGAGGTGTACACCGACCGCCGCTACTGGGAGATAGACCTGCTCCGTGGCATCGGAATAACGATGATGGTGGTCTCCAACTTCGTCACGGACCTGTGGCTGTTCCTTGGATACTCCTCCCACAGGACTTTCTGGATGGCGTTTGCCGTCACCACCGCCACGGTATTCGTCTTCGCCTCGGGCCTCTCCATGTGGATAAGCTACTCCAGAACGCTGGAGAAAACTCCGAGACCGTACGGGAAGTACCTCAGGCGCTTTTTCAAGCTCTTCGGCCTTGGGCTGCTGATTACTGCCACCACGTATTCACTGGGGATAACCATACATTTTGGAATCCTCCATCTCCTCGCGGTCGCCACCCTTCTCGGAATGTTTTTCCACAGGTTCGGGCGTCTTAACGCTCTCTGGGCGGCGTTCTTTATCCTCGGATACCTCGTCCTTAGAAACTTCCACGATGGCCTCTGGCTTCTGCCGATTGGAATCATGCCGGAGAACTACTTCGCCCCCGATTACTTCCCGATATTCCCCTGGTTCGGGGTCTTCCTCCTCGGGATGACTGCCGGGAGCGTTTTCTATCCGGACGGGAGGAGAAAAAAGGAGATAGCCCTTCCATCGAATCCGCTGGTTCACTTCGTTGCCTTCGCCGGAAGGCACACTCTCCTGATTTACGTGATTCACCAGCCGATCCTCGTGGCCCTGCTGAGGCTCATTTACGGTCCTCTTCCCGGTCTTCCGGTTTAGATATCCTCGCCGTCCCGTAGCCGACGAAGAGCACCTTGTCCGGGTCCAACGCTCTTAGAACTTCCGGCCTGTGAGTGATTATGAGAGCAGTTATGCCCGCTTCCCTTATTATCTCCGCAACCTTCTTGGCCACCCTCATTGCAGTGAGCGTATCTAGGTGGGCCGCGAACTCGTCCATCAGGAGGAGGTTGGGCTTCTCGGCCAAAAGCGAGGCTATCTTTGCCCTCTCCTTCTGTCCGGTGCTCAGCTCAGAGAACTTGGCCCGATACAGCACAGCATCACTTAGCCCTGCCCTGTTGAGTATCTCCACCGCGGCGTTTATGTCCCTGATCTTCCGGTAAACGTGCTCCAGTATGCTCTCGGAGCCGAAGTTAGGCTCGAACTCGCCGGGTATCAGGACCGAGACCTTTACGTTCTCCGGAACCTCTATCTCCCCACCGGTGGGCCTGAACCTCTCCTCCCACCACCCGTTGGCGGCTCCAAGGATCAGCCTCAGGAGAGTCGTCTTTCCTGCCCCGCTCGCACCTACGACCGCTATCAGCTCCCCGGGCTCTACCTCGAAGTTGAGGTTCCTCAGGACGGGTCTCTGAATGACGCGGTGTCTCACGCCAAAGGCCATTAGAAGTTCCTGAATCTCCTCCGGCAATCCTTTAATGTCGAGCTCGCTCTCGAAGACCTTGCTCACGTTGATGAACCTTATCGGCCCGCTCAGAGGCTCAACCTTCCCGTAGCTGGGCTTCCACAGCCTCCCGCCCTCCGGCGCGTGGGGGTCCTCCCTCAGAAACCTCTCGATATACTCCTTCGCCTCCTCTGTCAGCGGATAGAAGAGAACCGGCCTTCCACTGGCGGTCTCCCAGAGGAACTTGAAGCCGACCTTCTCGAAGAAGGGGTTGTAGCGGGCCATCTGGGCTATGGTCTCGACGAGGTGCTTTCTCTTCCTCATCTCGGGGATTCTTCTCTCGGCGACCCACTCAAGGGCGGATTTAACGCTCAGCTGACCGAGGCCGTCGGAGCGGTAGTCGGGGTGAACGACAACCCTAGCAATCCTCGCCCCAGCGGTGTTGGTCTCTGCTAAAGCCCTCCACTTGGCCTCTTCCCAGAGGTACGAGCGGGCGATTCTCCTCTTGTATTTCCGTTTGAGCTCGTCGTAGAGCTCCTCCATGATCTTCTCGGGCCAGAAGGCCGGATGGAACCAGTCCTCTGGAAATACCTTTTCGCGGATGTTTCTCTCGACATCGCCGTTGGGCAGTCTGCGGTGCATGAGGGGTATAGGGGGATCAATGCGGACGTAGCTCAGGATTCTCGGCTCGTACTCCTCCCTCTCCACCAGTTCGATTATGAGGAACCTCGAAGCGGGCGTCGAGCCCTTTATCTCAAGTATGTGCACTTCCTCGCTTCCGCAGACGGGGCAGGCTTCCCTCGTGTTCGCCTCGAAGATGTGTCCGTTCTCGCAGCGCCATAGGGCGACCTTCTCCTTCTGGCTGGCGTAGTGGTATTGCTCAAGCTCCGCTATGGCTTCAAAATCGCTCTCATATTTAGCTTCTCTCGCCCTGAGCCTGTAGGTGTAGAGGAGCTCTCCGGTGAGCGGTGAGTAGCGCTTTGCCTCAAGCTCCCTCTCCCAGAGGGGCCAGACCGGAATTTTATCCCCACCGTAGAACTTCCAGAGCCGGTAATCATCGAAGTCAAGGACTTTGATCCCGTTTCTCTCCTTCGGCTCGTTGAGAACCTCTATCTCCACCTCGTCGCCCGTCAAAAACCACTGGGCCACGGTGCCGGTCATGTAGAGCCTGAGCCTCTCCCCACTGCTCTCGACCTCAAGGATTCCAAACCAGCGGTGTTTGAAGCGCGGGATTTCGCTCCCGACAACCTTCCCGCGTATCATCATGAGAACCACCCCCATGAATTCGTCGCGAAAGGTTATAACATTACCTCACAACCTTTTTATTTCTAAACTTCAACGTTAAGATGGTGATTTTCATGAAAGACCCCTACGCCTGGATGGAAAACCTCGAAGATGAGCGGGTTCTCAGGCTCGTCGAGGAGGAGAACGAGCGCTTTAGGGAGTTCATTGGGGAGCTGAGCGACGAACTGTTTTCAGAGGTCTGGGAGTACTATTCGATGTCGACGCTCTACGGTGCGAAGCTCACCGAGAAGGGCATCATAGCGATGTACAAGGAGAAGGAGAGACAGCTTATCGGATGGCTCGGTGGCGATGTCATAGTTGACTCCAAAGCCCTTGAGGAGGAGTTCAACGACGAGGTTCTGCTCCAAGGCTTCACCGCCGACGGGAAGGGAAGGTTCCTAGCCTACAGCTTCTCGATAGGCGGCGCCGACGAGGGGATAACCCGAACCATAGACCTCAAAACCGGAAAGCTCATCGACGAGATGAAGCCCTCGGTCTGGAACGTAACCTTCCTTGAGGACGGTTACTACTTCTCCCGCTTCTACAGGCATGGTGAAACGCCCGACGGGGTTAAGGCTCCAGCGGTGAGGCTCTTCTGGAAGGACGGCAGTGGGGAGAGGATGGTTTTCGGCGAGGGCCTTGGCTCCGGCTACTTCATCTCGCTGAGGAAGAGCACCGACGGGGAGACGGCGATGGTAACGGTGACCTTCGGCTGGAACAGGGCGGAGATATACGTCGGACCGGTAGCGGAGCCGGAGAGGTGGGAGAAGGCATATTCAGCGGAGGTGCCCGCCGAGCCGATCGATGTAATCGACGGAAAGCTCTACGTCCTCACGAGGGAAGGGAAAGGCCTCGGAAAGGTCGTGGCAGTCCGAGACGGCGAAGTTGCCGAGATTATTCCTGAAGGCGAATTCCCTCTAGAATGGGCAATCATCGTGGACGGGAAAATACTCGCCGGCAGGCTCGTCCACGCGAGCTACCGCCTTGAGATCTATTCTTTGGACGGTGAAAAGCTGGATGAAGTGAAGTTCGACCTTCCGGGAAGCGCCCATCCCCTCGATACCGATGGAAAGAAGGCGCTCATAAGATACGAGAGCTTCACGGTTCCGTACAGGCTCTACGAGTTCGATGGGAAGCTTAAACTCGTAGAGGGGCAGGAGGTTGAAGGGGACTTCAGGGTCGATGAGGACTTCGCGGTCTCGAAGGACGGGACGAGGGTTCACTACTTCCTTGTGAAGGGCGAGAGGGACGAGAAGAAGGCGTGGGTCTTCGGCTACGGCGGTTTCAACATAGCCCTAACCCCGAGGTTCTTCCCACAGGCGATACCCTTCATAAAGCGCGGCGGAACGTTTGCGATGGCCAATCTCCGCGGAGGTTCCGAGTACGGTGAGGAGTGGCATCGCGCCGGAATGAGGGAGAACAAGCAGAACGTCTTCGATGACTTCATAGCGGTTCTCGGCAAGCTCAAGGCCGAAGGTTATAGGGTTGCCGCGTGGGGCAGGAGCAACGGCGGACTTTTGGTCTCGGCAACGCTCACCCAGAGGCCGGACGTCATGGACGCTGCGCTGATAGGCTACCCCGTCATCGACATGCTTCGGTTCCACAGGCTCTACATTGGCAGCGTGTGGGTTCCCGAATACGGAAACCCTGACGACCCGAAGGACAGGGAGTTCCTGCTGAAGTACAGCCCGTACCACAACGTGAAGCCCGCCAAGTATCCGCCGACGCTCATCTATACCGGTCTCCACGACGACCGCGTTCACCCTGCGCACGCGCTCAAGTTCTTCATGATGATGAAAGAGGTAGGCGCTCCCGTCTACCTCCGCGTCGAGACCAAGAGCGGCCACATGGGCGCCTCACCCGAAACGAGGGCGAGGGAGCTGACCGATCTCGTGGCCTTCGTCATCAGGACGGTTTGATATCTCAACCATTTCCATTTTGTTCCGTGAAGCTCGAAAAGTTCTTATATCTAGGAATGAGAGTAATAAACTAGGGGCGGAATCATGTACGGCAAAAGGATATCAACGGGTATCCCAGGACTCGATGTCATGCTCAGGGGCGGTTTAATACCCGGAAGGACGTACCTCGTCAAAGGTGCTCCCGGTACGGGTAAAACAACGCTCGCAATGCACTTCGCAATGGCGGGAATCGCCAACGGTGAGAACGTTCTCTACGTGACGCTCGAAGAGCCAGCCGAGAACCTTAGGGCGGACATGGCTAAGATGGGCTTTAGAATCAACGACAGCCGATTCACTCTGATAGATGCAACCCCGACCTCGGAGAGGTACGTCCTCGTGGAGGACTTCTTCGAGTCGTTCGCAGGCAGTCTGGAGAAGATGACAAACGCGATAAGGGAGCAGATAAGGGAGAGGCACTACACCAGGGTCGTGCTCGACCCCGTGACCATGCTGAAGCTCACCGCCTCCGACGAGATGGAGTACCGAAAGGCGTTCCTGGGGTTCATAAAATCAATGATGCGCATGAGGGCCACCGTTCTGATGACGTCCGAGCTCCAGAAGACCGACATCGAGGAGTACCTCGTCAGCGGGCTGATAGAGCTGAGGATGTTTGACATTCAGGGGACGCTCTACCGCGGACTGAAGATACTGAAGTTCAGAGGAAGCGGCTTCGATTCCAGCATGCGCCCCTACGAGATAACCGACAGGGGAATAGTCGTCCACCACGACCGCGTCATTTCACTACCCTGATGCCTCTATCATCGCCATTATCTTTCTGTGGAGCTGCTTTATCATCTCCCTTCTGTCCTCCATGAGGACCACGTCGCTTGAGCCTATCACCTCAAGGTTGAAGGCGAACGGACTTGGGAGTTCGTTGTGCTCGACCACCACCCTTATCCTTCCCTCCCGGACCCAGCTGAGGAAGAGTTCGGCAGCTTCAACATCCATCTTGTCCTCCATTATCTCGCGGTAGACCTCCTTGAGCAGCGGAAAGTTCGGGTGGTTCTCCTTGAGCACTTTGAGCAGTGCAACGGCCATAACCTGCTGTCTGCCGAGGCGCTTGCTCCTTCCGATGTACCTCCGCAGTATCAGGAGACCTCGGTTTGCCACATGTCTGAAGCGCCTCTTGAGGAGCTCCGTGTTGTCGAGTGCCCTCTTGAGAGTCTCACGGAGGTCTTCAAGCTCGAAAAGCTGTTTTATCTCCTCTTCGCTCAACCTCTTCTCGGGCGGGAGGAGCAGGGCGAAGCCGTTGTCGTTTATCGCTATCCCAACGTTGCAGTTCTTCCACTTGCTCACGAGGTAGGCGAAGGCCCTACTTAAAGCGTCGTTTGCGCGCCTCCCGATGAGTGTGTGGAAGAAGTAGCGGTTGCGCTTCTCCCCGAGGACTTCCTCGACGAGAACCGTCTCGTCGTCCGGGACCGTTGAATACTTCGCCTGCTCGCGGAAATAAGTCAAAATCGCCTTAGCGGCCCTCTCGTCTATACTGTACTTCCTCATGAGCAGGCTCTTGGCGCGGCGGTTGCCTACAAGGCCGGCAACCTCTTTCCTAAAGCGCTGCACGTCGAGGGCAAGGTCGAAGCTGAGCGGGAGCATCTCCGAGAACCATGCCGGAATGGTCGGCTTCGCCCCCTCGCGGGGAATCACGTAAATTTTGTTGCCCCTGCTCTTTATGAATTCATAGGTTCTGCCCGCCAGGACGAAGATGTCGCCGGGCATCAGCCTTTCGGCAAACTCTTCCTCAACCGTTCCGATCATCTGCTTGTCCATGGTGTAAACCCTGATCTTTGCCTCGTCCGGTATCGTACCGGTGTTCATGTAGTAGATGGCCCTCGTCATCTTGCCGCGCCTTCCGAAGCGGCCATCTTCAAGCCATATCTTGGCGTAAACCTTCCTCTCCTCCAAGCCAGCGTACTCCCCGGCGAGATAGCGGAGAACGCTCATGAAGTCTTCAAAGGGCAGGTCCCTGTACGGATAAGCGCGCCTCACAAGCCTGTACGCGTCTTCAACGTTCCACACCTGATTGAGAGCCATTCCGAGGAGATGCTGGACGAGGACATCGAGGGGGTTCTTGGGAATCCTTATCCGGTCGAGCCTTCTGTTCCTCGCGTTGTGTGCCAAGACGGTAACCTCGACCAGGTCGTCGCGGTCGAGAGCTAAAATCACTCCTTTGCTGATGTCATGAAGCCTGTGGCCAGCACGCCCTATACGCTGCAGAGCCCTGTTGACGCTCTTTGGCGAACCGATAAGGATTACAAGGTCGATTGTACCGATGTCAATTCCAAGCTCTAGGGATGTACTAGTCACAACCGCCTTAAGCTCCCCCCTCTTGAGCTTCTCCTCAACGTCCAACCGAACCTCCCTCGAAAGGCTTGAGTGGTGTGCCTCGATCAACCCCTCAAACTCCGGATAGCGCTTTTTCAGATTGTAGGCGACCCTCTCAGCGCCGCTTCTCGTGTTCGTGAAGATGAGTGTTGTCCTGTGCTCCCTGATGAGCTCCGCTAAGCGGCTGTACAGGGCATTGCTGAGCGTCCCGGCGTCCGTGTAAACGAGGTCGTCAACCACGCTCTCGACCCATATCTTCGTCTCCTTGGCGAAGCTGACGTCAACTATCAGGCCCGGCCTCGGCTTCCCATCGTCGTCAAAACCGAAGACGAACTTCGCGACCTCTTCAAGGGGGTGTATCGTCGCGCTCAGGCCTATCCTCACGAACTCGTTCTCCGACCAACTGGCGAGCCTCTCGACGCTTAGCGCGAGGTGGGTTCCCCTCTTATTTTCCGCCAACGCGTGAACCTCGTCTATGATAAGGTATTTGACCGTCTTGAGCCTCTCGCGGAACTTCGGGGCGTTTAGGGCTATGGCGAGGCTCTCGGGGGTTGTTATGAGTATATGTGGCGGTCTCTTCACCATCTTGCTCTTCTCGTAACTCGATGTGTCGCTCGTCCTTATGCCCACCCTTATGTCCGGAATCTCATAGCCGAGCTCCTTTGCCACCTCCTTTATCTCGGCCAGGGGACCCTCAAGGTTCCTCTTGATGTCGTTGTTGAGCGCCCTCAGCGGGGAGACGTAGAGCACGTAGATTTTATCCTCAAGCTTCCCGGCCTTGGCCAAAAGTATCAGCTCGTTTATGGCCGCGAGAAAGGCCGAGAGCGTCTTCCCCGAACCGGTTGGAGACGAGATGAGCACGTTCTCGCCCTTGTGGATTTCAATAACCGCGTAGCGCTGAGGAGGGGTGAAGGTTCCAAACTTCCGCCTAAACCACTCCCTAACTGGCTCGCTGAGTATCTCGAATATCTTCTCATCGGTGTATTCCCTCTCGGCGTAGCGTATCCTTTCCCCGCTCATCGAAGGTTGGTTCGGTTTTCGATTTTTAAGCTATTCGGTTATCTTAACAAACTTTTTAAGTGCCAATTGAGAACTAAAATCGGTGGGAACATGGAATCCCTGAGGCGTGTCATAGAGGAGTTCAACAGGCTCCACGGAAGCGAGGCTCAAGCGAAAATACTTCGAGTTGAAGGAGATGAGGTCATCATCGAGTTCTCCGGCTCCTTCTGCGCCACGTGCGGGCTCTACGACTACTTCGATGACATCAAGTGGGAGGCCCTGGACTTCGGCCTGGAAATCGAGCCCGTGGATGTTTTGGAGGCCGAGGAAGACGAGTTCGAGCACGGGAGGTACGTGGTGAGGTACAGGATTGGGAAATCCCTCTCCTTAGAACTCCCGGATAAAGATTAAAAGCTCCCCACCGGAATTCCCAACATGAACCCGCTCCTCCTCGGTCTCGTCGTCATCTTCCTCTGGGACGGCTACTTTTTCTTCAATTACATAATTAGCCTTTTCAAGAATTACAGAATTCAGGAATGGAAGCCCAGGGTCTCCATAATAATCCCCGCCTACAACGAGGGGAGGAGGGTTCTTAACGCCATCGAATCTGCCCTTGCCCAGGATTACCCCGACTTTGAGGTCATAGTTGTCGATGATGGGAGCGAGGATGGCACCTTCGAGGCCGCTTCATCTGTCAAAAACGCCAGGTTGAAGGTTTACAGGGTGGAGCACGGTGGAAAGGCGAGGGCTTTGAACTTCGGCCTCTCGAAGGCTTCCGGCGAGGTTGTAGTCACAACCGACGCCGACAGTTATCTTGAACCTGATGCCGTTGGGGAGCTTGTGAGACGCTTCTACTCGGATGAAGTCCTCGGAGTCGGCGGCCAGGTTCGCGTCTCTGGAGGTTCTTTCCTTGAGATGGCGCAGGACGCGGAGCATCTCCGGATAGCGATGTTCCGCAGGGCCAAGGAGCTGGACGACCTGAGCCTCGCCCCCGGCCCGATAGCTGCCTTCCGCAGGGAGGCCCTTGAGAGAATCGGCGGCTTCGTCGAGGATATCGTCGAGGATTATGCCACGACGAAGGCCGTGAAGGAGTTTGGGAAGGTTGTCTACGCTCCCCGCGCGAGGGTATGGACGAAGATGCCCAAGAGCCTTGCCGTCCTCTGGCGCCAGAGGAAGCGCTGGTTTTTGGGGGATTTGAAAAACCTCGGGGGAGGCTTCACGAAGGATTTGGCCTTTCTGCTCCTCTCCGATGCTGTGGCGTTTTTCGATGTGATTGTTCCTCCGCTTCTCCTTCTCACCGGCCGGTTCGAGCTTTTCGCCCTCTGGTGGTTCTTCGAGACCTTCACGATGCTTTTACCGACCCTCTTCGAGGGCGGAAGGCTGATAAACGCGCTCCTGTTTCCGATTATAGTCTGGTTCTGGGCGGCCTTTTACCTTACTCTTCACGTCTACGGCTATCTCTCGGTGCTCCTCCGGAGGGTATGATGGGATACCGGGCGAAACCCTTTTAAGTGCTCACTTCCGTACTACATAGACTATATAGATTATGGGGCAACAAATAGACTATAGTGATGACGATGATAACGGCGCTCTTCATGGCGTGGGCGATAGGTGCAAACGACAGTGCAAAGGCAGTTGGAACGGCCGTTGGTTCAGGCGTACTGGGCTTCAAGAGAGCCGTGCTCATCATAGGGATATTCACCACTCTAGGGGTCTTCCTTGGAGGTTCCGGCGTTTCCGGAACGGTCTCCGGGCTCGCCAAAGGTATGTCCTCGGGTGAGGTCGGACTCGTCCTCTTCAGCGCGGCCTCTGCAGTAACCCTTGCGAGCCTCTGGGGAAGGCCAATCTCAACGACCCAGTCCATAATAGGTGGTCTCGTCGGGGCTTCCCTCGCCCTCGGACTGCCGGTTGACTGGGGAACGGTCGGCAGGATAGCATCGGCGTGGGTTCTCTCACCGATCGTCGCCGCTCTCTTCGCGGTGGCTGTCTACAGGCTCTACAAGCCCCTGCTGAGAAGGATAAAGTGTCTGCGGAACCTCGAGCTGACCCAGAAGTGGCTCGTCTTCACCGCGGCGGCCTTTTCGGCCTTCAACCTCGGCGCCAACGAGCTTTCGAACGTGGCCGGGCTGATGGAAGGCCTCGGAATAGACGGCCCGTTTAAGCTCCTCCTGGCGCTTACCCTAACCATGGGAGCGCTGACCTTCAGCTACGACGTGATGATGACGGTCGGGAGGGACATCTCACCCCTCGGGCCAACCTCGGCCTTTTCGAGCCAGTTCGGGGCATCTCTAGCCGTCAGCTCGGCCAACCTGATAGGCCTTCCCGTCAGTTCGGGTCAGGCCATAGTCGGGGCCATAAGCGGCCTGGGCCTTTACAAGGGCGAGCGCGTGAACCTCAAACTCCTCGTGGGAATCGTGAAGGGCTGGGTAATCGCGCCGGTTTTCGCGGGTGCGATATCCTACGTTCTCATAACGTTTCTGGCTTAGGCTTTTAAACCCCCCACCGAAGGGCTTAGCGGTGTTGAGAGATGGTCGAGTTCAAGTTTGAGATTAAGGCGAGAGATGCCGCCGGAAGGATAGGAAAGCTGACCGTTAACGGAAAAACGATAGAGACTCCGGCGATAATGCCGGTCATCAACCCGAAGCAGCTGATAGTGACGCCGAGGGAACTCAAGGAGATGGGCTTTGGAATGATAATCACTAACTCCTACATCATCTACAAGACGCCCGAGCTCAGAGAGAAGGCCATCGATATGGGAATCCACAAGCTTCTCCACTACGATGGCATTGTCGAGGTTGACTCCGGCTCCTTCCAGCTCATGCGCTACGGCGGTGTGGACGTTACGAACCGCGAAATAATCGAGTTCCAGGAGAGGATAGGTGTTGACATCGGCACCTTCCTCGACATTCCGACACCGCCCGACGCACCGAGAGAGAAGGCGGAGGAAGAGCTCGGGATAACCCTAGAAAGGGCGAAGGAAGCCGAGGAGGTCAAGGACATCGCGATGAACGCTGCCGTTCAGGGCTCCACCTATCCAGACCTGAGGACATATGCTGCCAAAAAGCTCAGCGAGATGAACTTCGAGATTCACCCGGTAGGGGCAGTCGTCCCCCTGATGGAGAGCTACCGCTACAGGGACCTGGTAGACGTTGTAATAGCCTCAAAACTCGGTTTAAGGCCTGACAGGCCGGTTCACCTCTTTGGTGCAGGACACCCGATGATTTTTGCTTTGGCCGTTGCGATGGGAATCGATCTCTTCGACTCGGCGAGCTATGCCCTCTACGCGAAGGACGACCGCTACCTGACGCCAGAAGGGACTAAGAGGCTCGAAGAGCTTGAGTACTTTCCCTGCTCCTGCCCGGTCTGCTCCCGCTACACTCCTCAAGAGCTTCGTGAGATGCCGAAGGAAGAGCGCACGAGGCTTCTGGCTCTCCACAACCTCTGGGTAATCCGCGAGGAGCTCAACCGGGTCAAGCAGGCGATAAAGGAGGGAACCCTCTGGGAGCTCGTCGATGAGCGTGCCCGCTCCCACCCGAAGATGTTCGCCGCCTACAAGAGACTGCTGGAGTACGGGGACTACCTTGAGAGGAACGAGCCGGTGACCAAGGCGAGTGCTTTCTTCAAGGTCAGCGAGGAGGCGATGCGCTGGCCGATCGTCCAGCGCGCCAAAACGAGGGCCGAGCGTGTTGCTCAAAAGTTCCCGGAGAGGATTAACCACCCAATCTTCGGAGAGATTCCGAAGTACCTCAGCCTGAGCTACCCCTTCGCCCAGAGCGAGGGCGAGGAAGACTTCACCATAACCAAGCCCGCCAAGGGGGAGGCGAGGGGCTACATCATGGCCATAGCGGAGTACCAGTTCGGAGAAGGCGCTGGAGAAGCCTTCAAGGATGCCTTTGTCGAACTTTCGAGGAAGACTGGCATGCCGAGGCAGATAAAGGCCAAAGGTAAACACCTCGCGACCTTCAGGGCTGAGGACGGCCTTCTGACCCTCGGCATAGAAGGTGCAAAGAGGCTCCACGAGGTTCTGCCGTTCCCGAGGATGCGCGTTGTGGTTAACGAAGATGCGGAGCCTTTCGCGAGGAAGGGCAAGAACGTCTTCGCCAAGTTCGTGGTCGATGCGGATGAAAACATCCGTCCCTACGATGAGGTTCTGGTGGTGAACGAAAAAGACGAACTCCTCGCGACGGGACAAACACTGCTCAACGGCGAAGAGCTGAAGGTCTTCCAGAGCGGTCTGGCTGTGAAGGTTCGCAGGGGCGTTGAGAAGTAGAAAATTTTATAACGTCCCTCCCTTCTCCTATTTCGGGCGGGCCCGTGGTCTAGATGGTTATGACGCCACCCTTACAAGGTGGAGGTCCGGGGTTCGAATCCCCGCGGGCCCACCATAACGAAAGACAAGGGGGCTACGCCCCCTTATCTCTCTGTACTCTCAAACCCCCGATGTGGGGCTACGCCCCACAACCCCGTTTTCTCTCTAAACTACCCGGGGGGCTGACGCCCCCACACCCCCGAAAACTTCACTTTCACGATGTTGAGCTTCGCTCGATTCGATGCAATGAATCGGTTTCTGCAATAACCCGCTTTATCTCTGCAGTGCAAATTCAAGTACGGGGTCGGCTATGTGGTAGGTAATATTCCTGCCGTTGACATTTTTCTCTATAAACGAGGCCTTTAGGAGGGCGTCGAGGAGTCTTGCAAGGGTTGCATCCGTTATCTCGCGCTTTTCCGCTTTTTCGAGTTCCGTCTTCAACTCGCTCCAAGTGTTCCTTCCGCGGGCTATTGCATGGAGAATCGTCAAATATCGCTTTCTTGCGAGGGGTCTCTTCTCAAGGAAGCGGTCAAGCTCCCCCAAAGCCATCTTTGAAGCCTCTTCAAGAACTATATCTACCGTTTTTTTGCCCAGTCCTTCTCTGAGGGAGATTATCCCAAACTTAACGAGCCATCCAACTATGCCGTCAAGCCTGTTGACTGCATCTTCCAGAATTTCACCGGGGGCTTCTATCCCTGCCTGTTCAAAGCCTTTACGTAGAAAATCGATGCTCTGCTCTCTTGAGAACCGTGAAAGCTCTATCTCGTGGAAAACTCTCCCGTAAAGGGGGGCGGTGGGGTCCTCAATACCTATGAATTCATAGAGCAGTCCAATCTCACTTCCGGTTAATATGAAGCTCATCTCTCCGTAGTCATAGAAATGGGCTATTAATGAAGCCAGCTCCTTTCCAGCCGGCCCTCTAATCTCCTGAACCTCATCGAACGCTATTACAAACCCCTCGCTTTCAAGGGCAGAAATCAGGGAATACAACGTTTCGGGGTTTTTCCACGAGAGCGAGACTCCCACACCGGAGATCCTCACGCCGTCTATGAGCCTTATCTTGTCCTTCAATCTTTTGAGGAGGGGCGCGTTTTTCGAGAGGTATTCGTTGAGTGCCGCCTGAAAGCGAAGGTAGAGGTCACGCCTTGAGTTGGGGTTCACTCCCCTAAGATCAACTATAACGTGAGGGAGTTTCGCTTCGTTGAGGGCCACCCTTAGGAGGGAGGTCTTCCCAAGCCTGCGTATTCCTTTGAGCAGTATGAGAGGCTTCCGTGAGTTTATGGAGTTTAGTAGCTCTTCCAACTCCCTCTCCCTGTCATAGAGGTCCTCTCTCTTGGCCTTGGGTCTTTCATCAAAATACAAACTACCACCCCGATAGTATACTATCACCCCGATAGTTAAAAGGATTTAGGTTGGCCTCTTCTCTTCCTCCGGGAACTTCCAGTTCTTCGTTATCCGCGTCACGTTCCTCACGAGGGCCTTCTCCTCCGGGTGCCTTGAGACGAGCTCCTCAAGGAAGGAGATGAGTTCATCGTAGGCGGGCTTGTCTATCGGGAAGGGAACGCGGTCCTTGCCGCCGACGGCGTAGGTGAACTTGAAGGGATCAGGCGGATGCGTCACGGGATCCTTCCAGCTCGGGTGGACGTCGTAGACGAGCTCCAGAACGAGCGACAGGGCCCTAAGCGTGCTCGGCCCGAGACCCTTCAGGAGGAGGAACTCCTCGTAGTTATTCACGCTCACCTCACGGGCGAATTCCAGGGCTTTTCTGTTCAGCTCGAACCTTCCGAGGCTCTCGTAGCGCTTCAGCAGGGAGCCCTCATCGACGTCGCGGGGTTTGTAGTAAACGAGCGGACGGTAGCCTTTGGCTATGGCTTTCAGGCTCTCCAGCTCGCGCTCTATTTTAACCGGGTTCTCTTGAACCACATCGAGGAGCGTCTTCTGGTACTCCCTCGACTCCTTCGAGACGGTGTTGAGGGCGAACTCCCTCCTGAGCCCCGAGATGGCCTTGTGGGGGTCGAGGGTGAAGGCCTTGGCGTCAAACCAGTGGAAGCGCCTCGCCATCCGCTCTGCCTCGTTCATGCCCTGCTGTATCACCGCCCAGTTGCCCTCCTCATCGAGAAAGAAGACGTGGTGGTAGAGCTGGTAGCCGGTCTGGAGCGCAACCGTGTCGACTTTGGCCACCAGCCGTGATGTCCTCACGTAGGGCTCGGGGTCGAGTTCGTAGAGTTCCGCTATGGTTTTCAGCTCCTCTGGTGTTGCCCTGCTCTTCTTGCCTTTTCCGCCTGCAGCTTTGACCCCCAGCTCCTCCCTCCAGAGGGCGTCCTTTATCATGCCTGCGGTCACGGTGGTTGAGCCCGAGGAGTCCCAGTCCATCCCGATGACGTTGTTGAAGGCCTGGAACCAGACCGGGTCGGAGAGCCTTTCAAGGAGACCATTCGTTCCGTACTCCTCGACCGCCAGAACCAGCACTAACCGGGTGAGCTTCCTCATCCTCTGGGCCAGCCACGCCGGAACGTGACCGCCGTGAAGGGGCAAATCCGCTACGTTTCTCATCGTTGGTTATTGGTCTCGAAACGATTTAACCTTTGCCCGGCACAACCTTTTTATCCCCTGGCGCGTTTCCCCCATCGTAAACCCACGGGAGGTATGCTCATGGGAGTTGAAAAGGTCCCGAAGTACGACATTCCCACCAAGAAGGTTGACTACGTTTTTATCGAGCTCGACAAGATGAAGCCCCACGAGCAGCTCGTTCAGAAGGAGCTTGAGGCCTTCATCGAGAGCGTTACCGGTAGTGGAATCTTCTGGAAGCCCATGCTCCTCGCCAAGGTTCCCGGTGAGGACATGTATCTCATCGTCGACGGTCACCACCGCTGGGCCGGCCTCCAGAAGCTCGGCGCCAAGAAGGCTCCGTCCGTCATCCTCGACTACTTCAGCGACGATGTCAAGGTCTACACCTGGTACCCGGCCTTTAAGGGCAACCTCGAGGAGGTTCTCGAGAGGCTCAAGGCCGAGGGGCTCGAGGTCATCGAGGACCCGGAGGCCGAGGAGAAGGCCGAGAGGGGCGAGATAGCCTTTGCCCTCGTCGGCGAGAAGAGCTTCTCCATCCCCGGTGGACTCGAGGAGCAGAAGAAGGTCAGCAAGGTCCTCGACGAGATGAGCGTCGAGGGTAAAATCGAGCTCATCTACTACGGCCTCAAGGAGGACGCCAGGGAGGACATGGGCAAGGGCGAGATCGACTACGTCTTCATCAGGAAGGCCCCGAGCAAAGAAGAGGTCATGGAACTCGTCAAGCGCGGTGAGGTCTACTCCCCGAAGACCACCAGACACGTCCTGCCATTCAACCCGGACAAGATCGACGTCAAGCTTGAGGAGCTGTTCTGAAGGTTTTTAACTCCTTTTCCCTACTTTCTACGCCGATGACGAAGGATCAACCGGCTGAAGGATGATGACCAGTCCAGGAGGCCGAGGCATGCTCAAAGGATTGATATTTGACGTTGACGAGACCTTGGTTTACTATGAGGGTTACAATCACAGGGAATGGTATGAGAGGTGGGTTATGCCGGCCCTTCGGGAGCGCGGCATCGAACTGGACTACGAGACCTACAGAAAGACGGTGACCGGCGAGCTTCCGAGGAGCTACGTCGAGCGCTTTGGCATAGACCACGTGGAGTTCTGGAGAATCGTTGACGGTGTGAACCTCCAGTACCGCCGGTGGATGGCCGAGCGGGGAAAAATACGGCCCTTCTCAGACGTTGATGCCCTTGGAGAGCTGAAGACGATGGGCCTGAGGCTCGCCGCAGTAAGCAACGCCTCCCAGGAGTGCACGGAGTTCGTTTTGAACCTCTTCGGTTTGAGGAAGTACTTCGAGGTTGTTTACGGGAAGGACTATTCAAACCTGGACGGCGTCAAGCCAAGTCCATATCTTGTTGAAAAGGCCCTCAACGCACTCGGCCTGGAGCCGGAGGAAGCGCTGATGATAGGCGACAGCCGTCACGATGTGCTCGCTGGAAAGCGCGCCGGCATGAAGGTGGTTAACGTAACGCGCTTTGGTGAAATCGAGGGTGCCGACTACTACGTAAGTGACCTCCGGGAGCTTGTGGGGCTGGTAAGAAAAATGCTGGGGAGGTAACTCACTCCCCGTAAAACTCCTTCTCAAAGACGTCTATGCCAACCTCAAGGCCATCTAACCAGTCGAGGAACTTGGTGACGTTCTCGTCTCTGAATATTGCCCCGTGCTGTGGGGCTATGACTTTGGGGTTCAGCCTCCTAACGGAGCGAACCCAGGCCTTCAGGGCTTTCGTTGAGCTCATGTACCTCCTGTGAAAAGCATCCATCAGGCTGGCGTGCTCGTCGAAATTCTCCACAAAAAGGTACCACTCGCCCTCGGGGAATGCCGCGGCACCTATGTCTGTGCTGAAGAGTATCCCACTCTTTTCGTCATAGAATGAGAAGTTCCCCGGACTGTGGAGGTAGTGGGAAGGAATCGCTCGTATTGTGGAGTTCCCGAGCTGAAAGTCCATTCCCTTGTCTGGTATCCCTATCGTTCTGCCGGCACTTAGAACGGCCATGTGGGGTATGAACCGAACCCACAGCTCTGAGATTACAAGCTTTGCAAGCGGGGCGTACTCAAACCAGAGGTTCAAACCGGCGACTACATCTGGGTCTTGGTGGGAGTACATGAGGTACTTTATCTGAGTGGGGGGAATAACTGAGGAAACGTTCCGTAGAACCCTCGAAAACACGAAGAATCCGCCTGGTTCTATCAAGGCTGCTTCATTTCCGTCTATGACTAGGTATTGGTTGGTGAGGATACCCTTCTCATCCTCAGCTTCCTCGATTCCAAGCCAGTAAACCTTGTGGTCCCCATCGTCATAGAGGGGATATATGTTCATGTTCTTTATCATCTCAAACACCTCCAACTGGAACCCAGACGTTGATCATGTACGCGCCCTCAACCTTGGAAACCAACTCAAGGGCCTCCCTCGTTCGGGGTTCAGTATCCACTTTTACTGTCCTGGTTCCATCCGAATCTCTGTACTCAACGGCCAAAATTTGGCTCCTCCTGAGGAGAAGCTTGAAGGACTTAGTGCCGTCTTGTGTAATGCCTGAAACATAAAGAACGTCATCCCTGAGGTTCCCCCGGAGTTCCATCACGACTTCCAGAAGCTTTCCCTCTCCGATTATATGAAGGCCACTGTGCACCATCTTTGCCTTGGCCAGAAAACTCGCCACGCTCATCGGGTCGGAGAAATCTACGTTGAGGGCTGTTTCAACCGTTGGGGTTGCAGGCACTGAGGAATGCATGCTCTCCGCGAGGTCCTTGAGGGCCTTTGCGATCCCTTCTGTCAGCATCTCCAAAGTTTTGCCCAGAAAGAATTCTCCTCTTCCCTTATATGCCAGCTCAATTTCAGCGCTAACGTTCTTTTGCCATTCTCTTAGGCTCACAACCGCGGTAAGGTGGCTCTTCCTGCCAACGCCCTCGTATATGTGGCTGTTGGAACCATCGTGGAAAGTGAACCTGTAGGTGTCCCTGAACTTAAAGATGAACCTTGGGAGCATTATCTCGGCCTCAATGCCTTCTCGTGTGTTCACCCTTACGACGTACGGCCAGTTCGTGATGAACTGGGTAGGGTCGTTTAGGACGTCTTTGATAGTTTCCATGTCTGCGTTTATCTCCACCCGGGTTGTTTTTCGCTTCATAGTGCACCCTCCAGGCTCTTCATGATTTTCAGATAAGCTCCCTCCACTCCATCTTCAACCTTTACCGGCAGGATGAACAGAACTTCGTTTCTATCCGAGAACACTAGTTCGGTAGGTTTTTCGTGGGCAACGGCCCTTACGTCAAAATCCACTACTCCCTTGGTAGAGAGCTTAAGGGTTCCAACTAGATGGGGAATTGCCTCCCCGTTACCAATCCTGGCCACCTCGGGCCATATTTTATACAGGGGTTCGAATGGATTCACGACCCAGGAAACGTAGGCGCCTGAGCCGTTAGATACAACTCTGGTATTCATGTCAACCACCCATTGTTAAATATCCAATATATTGGATACTACTGCTAATAGGCACATTTGATTTTTAAACCTTCGGTTCCAACTTCGAAACCTAAGTCGTTTTAAGGGCATAATCTGTGGATTTTCACTTCAAACAACTGTGGAAAAACTCTGAATTTCGAATGCGTCAGTCTTAAATACTAAAAAGACGCCTAAGTATAAGAGTGTGGTACCTATGGAAGCCGGTTTTAAATGTGAGCGATGTGGAGCGCCCCTTGAGGTTTCTCCGGAAACCATCGTGGCCATCTGTCCATACTGCGGTTTTCCGAACCACGTGAGTGGAAACCTGAAGACGGAGAACATCTACATCGTCCCGACCATCGATAAAAACGCCATAGCCAAGGCCTTCTGGGACCGCGTCAACAGGGACTTCGACCTCAAGCGCATGAAAGAGGGGATCGAGATAGTTGACATCGAAGGCCACTACGCCCCGTACTGGGTTGGCAACGTTCACGTTGAGGGTGACGTCGAGTACATGGTGCGCGAGGAGGAGTGCCACACAGACTCGGAAGGCGAAACCCACTGCCATACCGTCGAGAGGCACTACCACGACTACGTTGACGAGGTTTTGAGCCTCATCGGCTCCGCAAGGAGGCAGATTAAGAGCTTCGGCGTTGATGACATCATCGTCCACTACTCGAGGGCAAAGCCCAAGGGGATGAAGCTCCTCGAGCTGGACGAGGACCAATGGGGAAAGATAAAGCTGGAGATACTCAACACTGAAATAGACGAGACCCAGGCGAAGATGATAATGCGCGAGGATGCGATAGACGTCATAAGGGACCGCTATTCAGCCAAGGCCGACAGGATAGAGCGCTTCGATATAACCGCCGATGAGCCCCAGAACGTTTCTCTGATTCTCCTGCCGATGTGGACCGTCTATTACAAGCACGAGAACTCGATATTCCATGCCGTCTTCGCCGGCTGGGACGGAAGGGACGTTGCCGCCACAGAACCCATGCCCATCTGGAGGCGCGCCCAGTACATGGCCGGCGTCGTCCTTGGCGTCATCATAGGAGCGGCTGGAGCCGCCTACGGCGGTGCAAACGGTTCGGCTCTGGTTTCGGTGCTCTCGCTGATACTTGGGGCTGGCGCCAGCGGCTACTTCGGGTCGTTGGTTCTGGAGGGACAGAGAACCGAGAGGAGCACCGGCATCATGGGGCACTTCACGGGGGCGTTTAAGAGGTGATCGCCATGGAGGTTCAGTGTCCAACCTGCTCGGCCAAGTTTAAGGTTCCAGACACCGTGAGCGTGGCAACGTGCCCCTATTGCGGAACGACCTTCAAGCTCGAAACGAGGGAGGAAGTAGGCGAGCACTTCTTCTTCCCGCCGATGAGGAAGGACGCGGGAGGAGTTCTGCTCAAGTTCCTCTCCAGGCAGTACGGCGCTCCGGCGGACATAACCGGGGCAAAGATAACGAAAAAGGAGCTCCACTGGGTGCCGGTTTACTTCTTCTACCTCCACGGTAGGAGCACGCGCTGGTCAACGATAGAGGAGGTTCGCTTCGTCGGAATCCCCGCAGGCTCACCCTTCCAGGGGATGCTCAAGGATTACCCGTTCCCGATAAGGGGCAAGCGCTTCTTCGATGAGGCAGTTGTCGGAAAGGGCAAATACTACGAGCCCAAGATGTCCAGGGAGGAGGCCGAAGCGATGGCGAGGAGCATCATGGAGAGCGCCCTCAGAAGCGAGGCGAGCCAGGAGGACAAATCCCTCGGCGGCGTTGAGATTGAGGTGAAGTACCAGGGGCTGGTGCACTATCCCCTCTGGGAGGTTCACTACGAATACGGGGGCCAAAACTTCGCGGGATACGTTGATGGAACCGATGGAAGGGTTGTCCAGGCAGAGTACCCGCTCATGAGCGGTGCCAGAAAGAAGGCCACCCTCCTGGGGGCCGGTGTTCTGGCGGCCGGCTTGATAATCGGAATAGCCGCGGCAGGTGCATACGGAAGCGCCTGGGGGCTCATCGGCGGGCTCATCCCCGGAGGTGCCGGGGCCTTCGGCATATTCCGGAAAGGCGCCGTCAAGAAGAGAAAGGTCAGTGAGGTTATGAGGCTCAACAAGGGCAACCTGTATTTCAAGCCTATGTGAGGTGTTGCTTATGGGAAAGGAAACTTCGATAGTTGAGAAGCTTGAGCTCGTAATTCCCGGCTTCCACGGCTACAAGAAGAAGGAGCTCATAAGGGAAGACGACAGGCTCGTCCGGGGCAAGGTGGCGGATACGCTCGCCCTCGCCAGAAGGGAGATGGAGCGCGCCCTTCAGAGGTGCGCCATGGTGGGCTGCGCTCAGATGGTTGCCATAGACAACCTGAGAAAGAAGCTCATGGCCCTTGAGAGCAGGGTGAGGCACGCGGAAGCCGGCTACCGCGGCTACTTCGACAGGGTGAAGTTCAAGGAGGAGGAGCTCAACAGGCTCCTGGAATACGACGCCAAGATGATAGAGCTGGCGGAGGAGATACTCAACGAGGTCAAGGCCCTGAACGGCCAGATAGCGAACCCTCAGGCCCTGGGCATGGCTGTTCTGAACCTCGATGACAAGCTGATAAACTTCGAGGAAGTCCTCGGCAAGAGGATGAGCTTCGCGGCGGGTGAGTGAGATGGTTCAGGTCATAGAATGGGTGAACCCCGGAGAAGACGAGATAATCTGGCGCTACCCCAACGAGGTCATAAAGTGGGGTGCCCAGCTGATAGTCCACGAGTACGAGGTTGCCGTCTTTATGCGCGACGGCAAAATCTACGACGTTCTTGGCCCGGGAAGGCACACGCTGACGACTCAGAACCTACCTCTCCTCTACAGGCTCGTCGGCGGTTCAAACAGCCCCTTCAAGGCAACCGTAATCTTCGTCAGCATGAAGCAGTTCCAGGGGCGCTACGGTGGGGAGACGCAGACGAGAGAATTGGCGCCAGTCAAGTACTACGGCGTCTACTGGTTTAAAGTGGCAGACCCCGTGCTCTTCATCACCGAGGTCGTGGGCGGTCAAAGCCTCTACGACACGAGCGACGTCACCAAGTTCATCCGCGCCTACTTCAACGAGGGCATGATGAAGCACCTCAGTGCTTACTCGATAGTTGATCTCTTCCAGAACCTCGACATGGTCAGCACGCAGGTCAAGGTCAAGCTCATCGAGGATTTCCGCAGGCTCGGTCTTGAGCTGGTCGATGTCAAGATTGAGGGCGTCAACACCACAGACGAGTGGCGCCAGAGGCTCTTCTGGATAATGCAGACAGGCAACGCTCAGGCCGTCATGCAGATGGACACGGCGAAGCAGGTTGCTGCCGAGCTTGGAAAAAGTGAAGGGGCCGCGATGGGCACGGGCATGGTTATAATGCCCCAGCTCCTCCAGCAGCCCGCTCAACCTGCTCAACCGGCGCAGCCCTACGCCGGTGGAGGCGTTCCTCCCGCCGGTTATCAGCAACCGGCCCAGCCGGGGGCACCCGCTCAACCAGCAGGGCAGGAAATCTGCCCCTACTGCGGCAAGCAAATTCCGCCTGGGGCCAGGTTCTGCCCATACTGCGGACACCAGATACACCGCTGTCCCAACGGCCACATAGTTCCTGAAGGGGCGAAGTTCTGCCCCGTCTGCGGTGCTAAGATTGAGTGATGGCTTCCGCCATCTTACATTCTTTCCACATCGAGTCAATACGGCAGGCCGTAGTGCTCGACAGCTATCTCGTCAAGCCCTATCCGCTCAAGCGCACTCAGGGGCACCTGCATGGAAACTTGAACTATTCCCGGGAGCCTTCCAATCTCCACAGCGCCGCTTATAGTTACCCTGTTTCTGACCTCCTCCACACTCATTCCAAACAGGTCTGCCGCCCGTTTGAATCCATTCATGGCGGCATCGTTTATTGTGGGCCCTGAGCCGATGACCTGCACCGGTGCAACGGGCTCCGGTTCAAGTCCGAACCTCCTCGCCAGGCTCTGAACTTTCTCCCACTCGTCCTTTCTCCAGGGTCTCGCGAGGGGCGGCAGGTCTTCCTCCGGAGGGAGAAGAATTGGCCCGTCCAGGTTCACGTTTTTGAGGACCGAAACCTCCACAATGCTTTCTGCGGTCACATCGGTGGTATGACCCGCCACCTCGCCGTCGCCCTGCATTGCGTGTGCATCACCGGCATAGATCCCTCCCCCCTTGACCTTTACGGGTGCGATTACTATCGCCCCCTCCCTGACCGAATCCACGTCCAGATGGCCGTCCGTCAGCTTCGTCTCGTAGTCTTCTTTCGTTATCGCGTATGGGTGGGGCGCGCCTACGAGGAACGAGCCAAAGTCACCCGCATTGTGTGAATCTGGAATGTCAACCGCCGGTACCGTCCCAAGCTGTCCTAAGAACGGCCGTATTCTTGAGGGCACGCCCACCACATCCGCCTTGGCGAATATCAGTATTGGGACCTGCTTCGAGTTTTTGGGCAGTGAATGCCACTCCCACGCATTTTCCGCTATCTTCTCGGCGGTCTCTTTGTTTACGGTAACTCCAACGCCCAAGCCATGGTCAAAGACCATCGTGTACCCGTTCACCATCCTGAAGGGCGATGCCGGTGAGCCGCAGTGCTTGCACCTTATTGCGTCTTCCCCGATGCCAACAACCTCGAACTCGGGCCACGGCTCGTTGCAGGAGGGACATTTCTTTGCCACGTAGGGGTCTCCAACGAATGAACCCTCTCTGACGGTGTCTACTCCCGAGGAGGCGGCCTTTGATAGAACCTTTATGCTCCTTATCCTAATGACTATCCCGTCTCCAACTTCAGCACCCTCCACCGCTACCGGCACGTTGACCTCGTGCCCTCCCCTGATGGTCGGGGTTATCATCGGGCCCCAGCATCCGGGGGCCGTGACGAACACTATCCTCCCGCCGTCCGCCACCGGGCCGAGCATTTTCGAGTGGGGTCCGATAATTCCGTTTGTTTGGAGGTCGTTAAAAATCTCGTCTTCATACGTCATAGAATCACCATACAGTACTTGTCAAAAATTGATAAAAGCTTTTCTTAGTATGACAAACAGAAAAATTCAAGGGCATCAAAGTCAACTGTCCGTGACCTTACCTGGCCAGGCTCCCAATGAAATGCAAAGAAAAAGTCAAACCCCGAACCTGTCTTCGATGTAGACCCTGATGAGGTTCTTCGTCGCGAGCATGCCCTTGACGTGCGTCCTCTCCATGCCATGGCTCGCGTGCACTCCCTGGCCTATCAAAGCCACGCGAACGTCCCAGCCTGCCCTTAACGCTGCGGAGCCGTCGGAGCCGTAGTAGGGGAAGACGTCTACGACGTGGGGAATCTCGTGCTTCTCGGCCAGCTCGATGAGTTTAGTCGTCATCTCGTAGTCGTACGGACCGCTTGAATCCTTGGCCGCTATCGATACCGCGGTTTCCTTGCCCGCGACGCCCTCTCCAACGACGCCCATGTCAACGACGAGGAGCTCCTTCATGCTCCTTGGATAGCCTGCCGAACCGCCGTGCCCGACCTCCTCGTAGGGCGAGAAGAAGAACGCCACCGGGAGCTTTTCAAGGGCCTCGGCACCCAAATCGAGCATCAGGTCTATCATCACCGCGGCGCTCGCCTTGTCGTCGAGGAAGTGAGCTTTAACGAAGCCGTTGACGTACTCGAACTTCGGATCGAAGGCTATGAAGTCACCAGGCCTTATGCCGAGCTTCTCTGTATCTTCCTTCTTCTCGACGAGCTCGTCCAGGCGGATGTACATGTTCTCCTCCTTGCGCTCCTTCTTGCTAGCGTCTTTGTTCACGTGGACGCTGGGGTTCTTGAGGAGAAGCGTTCCGCGGTATTTCTTCCCCGAGCGGGTGATTATCGTGCAGTACTCGCCCTCGAAGGCGGGAAGGTGGAGGCCACCTACCCTCGTGAAGCTCAGGTGCCCGTTTGACAGGATCCCCTTAACCATCGCGCCGAGGGTGTCAACGTGGGCTGCTATGACGAGCTCCGGCTCCGGATGGTTGCCCGCTATCAGGGCACCCTTGTTGGTGAAGTAGGTTTTCACGCCGTTTTCGTTGAGGAGTCCAGCTATGTAGGCCATAACCTCTTTCGTGTAGCCCGTTGGGGACGGTATCTCTAAAATTTCCCTGAGAATCTCAATCATTCTTTCCATCGTGACCACCGTTAAAAGAAAGGTCGAAGGGTTAAAAAGGGCATCGGTCAGAGTCCGAAAATCCTGCGGAGGTGCTTCATATTGCCCGATGAGAGGTACACCTCATGTTCTGGAAGGAGTTTGATGGTGAAGGCCTCGTCGGGGTCGTGGGGATAGACGTTGAGGAGAACGTACTTCCCGCTCTTCATCGCGCTCTCCAGACGGTACGTGCCCTTGTAACGGTGCTTTGTACCGCCCATTCCGAAGACACCGCCTTCTTTCCACTCGATGTCGATATACATCTTAAGGGCGGAGCGGCCGTTCGTGACGTACTCCCCAGCGAGTTGGCCCCACTTTGAGAGAACCTCCCCGGCCGAAACTTTGATTCCATTCTCCTTTATTCCCTCGGGGTCGGAACTTACGATGTTTTTCAAAACATTTCCCAGCATGCGACCACATCCAGGCGTTTTAGAACAGTTGCACGGCTCCTTTATTACTTTTTCGTGACCTCACATGAAGGTCTTGAGGACCATGAAGAGTCCTATGACGAGCAGGGTCAGCACGAAGGTGACGCTTATCGCCTCCTCGGCCTTCAGGCGGTACTGGGCTAGAATCGCGTTGGCCGCTATGGCCGGGGGCATCGAGGCCTCGACGAGGACCGAGTAGAAGACGCCCGGGGCCGCCCACCGGAGGGTGAGGAAAACAAAGGTGAATGGAATCGCTATCCGGAAGGCCCCGACCTCTGCGAGCTTGCGCCAGTCGAAGCTCCTCAGCGTTATCCGCGAGCCGAAGTATATGATAAGCAGGGGTATGCTGAGCCAGCCGACGGTTCTTATGGGCTCAAGGATTTGGGTAGGAAGATGAACGCCGCCTATGACGAGTGCAAGGGCGAAGAGGTTCGCCACTGTCGGCGGGAACTTGAGGGCCTTGATGAAGCTGTCCTTAACGCTCGCGCCGCCGCTGGAGTAGTGGGCCGCTATGAAGGTGACAATTGGGATGACTATCATCGAGTTGGTCGTGGAGTAGAGTATAGCCGGCGTTATGTCGTCGAGGAAGAGGCTCGCTATCGGAAAGCCGAGGGCGGCCGTGTTGGGGTAGACCGAGAGAACCATCAACGCACCGGCCCAGGGGTCGTTCTTAAGAACGACGCGGCCGTAGATGTATGAAAACCCAAGACTTATCGCGATTATCAGGAAGACGTATAGAAAGACCGTCTTTATGCTCAGGAGGTAGTTCAGGTCCTTGCTCGCCACGTTCCCGAAGATGAACAGGGCGAGGAGAAAGTCGTTCACCAGGATTCGGAGGTAGTCGAAGGGCTTCTCCGATTTAACCATCCTCTTGAGGACGTAGCCGACCGCTATGAGGGCGAGCATCTCGGCGATGTTCATGCTTAAACCTGGGGTTCAGCGTTTAAAAGTCTGTCGAATGTGGAAAAATGAAAGGGTGTTGGGATGAACTTGAAAAATAAAAGGGGTGGTTACTCTTTCTTGAGCTCCTTCTCCTCTCTGTGCAGTGGCCACCAGGCCTTTTCACCGAAGAGGGCCATCGTGGCCGGGCCAATGAAGTAGACCGCCGCCGTGGCAGTCAAGAGCACTCCGATGGCCAGTGCGAAGCCTATCTCCCTTATTCCCCACGTTGCTCCGGTCATCAGCGAGCCGTAGGTTACCGCCAGCACGGCGGCGAGGCCGATTACCAGCTTGTCCATCGTTCCTGCGGCAACGACAAGCGCGTCTCTTGCGCTCCTGCGCTCGAACTCGTCCCTGGCTTTGACCAGGTAGAAGCTGTTGTAGTCTATGCCGACTCCCATGAGCACTATGAAAACCATCATGGGCAGGAACCACATGACCTGCTGGCCGAAGACCCTCTCGAAGAGCCAGCTGGAGACTGTTATGCTGAGGAGCACGCCGACCGCTATGGTGCCTATGGTGGTTATAACTGCGGGCAGTCCCTTGAGTGTCGGTATCAGCGAGAGGAACATCAGCAGGAGCGCCACCGGGAAGATTCTGTGCCAGAAGACGTCGTTGATGAGGTCGCTGAGGTCGAGGGCGAGGGCGGTGTTCCCTCCAACCATTCCGGACTTTATCGCTCCTGACTTCTCCTCGTCCTTTACTATGGCCCTTATCTCCCTGACCATCTCCTTGGAGCGGTCATCGGTGGCCTCGTACTTTCCGGTGACCTGTATCAGCACTTTGGTACCGTCTTCCGAGATGTAGCGGTCGCCGCCGATGCTCTTCAGCTCGTCCACGCTGACGTTCACCTGCTTCCCGTAGGGACGGGCGAGGGTATAGACGTACTCGACGCCGTCAACCGCTGATATCCTGTCCGCGAGCTCGTTGATGGTCTTGAGGTCGCCGTCGCCAACCGGGTGTCCAAGGTCGACCACGACGTAGGTCGGGGAGGTAACGCCCGCACCGACCGTGCTCTCGCTGAGCTGGAGGAAGTTGTAGGTCTCGCTGTCCTTGGGGATGAAGAGCTTTATGTCGTGGGTTCCGTTGAAGTTGACGAAGTTGTAGGCCGCCGGAACCGCCACGAGGAGCGCTATGAGGACGACCACTTTGGCGTGCTTGACGGCCCACTCCGCGATTCTGCTCCTCTCGTGGATGTCCACACTCCCGATGTGGTGCTCGATGTGCCTCGGCCACCAGAAGGCCGGTTTGTCGCCTATGAGAACCGTTATGGCCGGAATGAACGTCAGGCTGGCGAGGAGGACCACGATGACCGCCAGGGGTGCTATCATGCCGATGGTCTTGAATATCGGGAACTCCCAGGCCAGGATGAAGCTCGCGAAGGCTATGATGTCGGTTGATGCGCTGGCCAGAACCGCGTCCTTTGCCCTCTTCAGCGCCTCACTCGCCGCCCTGCTGTGGTCGTAGCCCTCCGCCAGGTACTCCTTGAAGCGGTGGAGGTAGTAGGTGGAGTAGTCTATTCCGAGGCCAAGCGCCGTCGTGACGGTCAGCATCTGGGCCCAGCTCCCGACGTCCAGGTAGTCGCCCTTCGCGAGCAGGTAGAGGATTCCCAGCGCCGTGAGGGTTGCCGTTGCGACGCCGGTGAAGGGCAGGAGCGTTGCAAGCAAAGCAGCGCCCATGAGGACGAGGAGAACCAGGAGCGCCCCGGCTATGCTGAACTTCGTAGTCTTGTCGTTGTCCTCCTTGCCGTATTTAATGGCCTCGTAGGTCTGAATGGGCGTTCCGGTTACGTATACCTCGACTTTCTGCGAGACTGTCCCGAACTCCTTCAGAGCGACCTCCTTGACCTTCAGCGAGCTCTCGTACTGGGCTTTGCTCTGCTTCTCCAGGTCACTTACGCCCTCGAGGCCCTTTGGAACGAAGAGAATCAGCATCGTCCTGTTGTCCGGGCTCTTGAGCACGCCGATGTAGCTCTTAGCGAGGCTGTAAATGGACGGGTAGACCTGCTCTTCTATCGGTTTCACGTCCTCCCTTGTGATGGCATCGGGGTCGTTCCTGAATTCGAAGGCGATGTCCACAAGCTCGGTCGCGTTGATGTGGAGCGGAACCCCGAGGTCAATCTCCCCCACGAACTTCTCGACGAGCTTCACCGTTTTCTCCTTGACAAGGGTCTCTATGTCGGAGTCGCTCATCGGATAGTCTCTGGCGACGGTGAGCATTAACTCCCTCAGCGTTTCCTTGACGTCCTCCGGCGCGCTGACGTCGGCGAGCTTCTCATCGACCCCCTGCTCGAACAGACTGTAGGCTATCTCCTCCGGACTCTCCCCGGCATAAACATCGTCCACAACTTTGCCGAGGTCCATCGGAACGTCTCCGGCCAGGCTCGTGATTATCCCCTTGACGGTCTCTTTAACGCCCTTGCCTTTCTCCAGTTCCTCGGGGTTCTTAAGAACCTCATCGACGATGGTTTCTGCAACCCTCTCGTCCCCGACCTCCTCGGCGGTCTTTTGAATCAGAATCTCCCTTGCAATCGGGGCGACGTTCCCGTTGGAGTTGTAGACCTCGCCGATAACGCTCTCCGGAAGCTCAACGCCCTGTTCCTTCATCAGCTCATTCAGTAGGGCAACGGTCGCCTTCCTGAGCACCTCCGGGTTCTTCGCCAGAACGCCGGTGGCGCTGGCGTCGAAGCTGACTACCGTCTCGGCTATTGGCTCCGCTAGAACCTTCTGCTCGTCTGGGAGCTTCTCGCTGAGTGCCCCTGCGAGCAGGTTGATCTCGAGCTCCTTCGTCGGGCCGTAAACGAGGAGCGTCCTCAGTACCTCGTCGGCGTCCGGCATCTCAAGGAGCGGGCTTCCGGCCATGAGAGCCTTTGCGGCCTCAATGGTCGCGTTCTCAACGGCCAAAGCGCTCGGGTTCTCTCCAAGGCTTATCGAGACGTTGACGATGTAAGCTAAAGTCTCCGCCGGAACCTCTCCAAAGCCCGGAACCTCGTAACTTCCCCCGGCCCTCTCGATGACGAGCGGGAGGTTTTTGAGGGCGTTGCTCGCTATCTCATCAACGGGCTTAACCGCGTTCTCCCCGAGCTGTATTAGAGCGTAGTTGTCCCCGGCTTGCCCGTCGAATGTCGTAACGCCCCCGTAGAAGGCAGCCGAGTATGCCTCCGCGAGGTTCCTCTGCATCGGGTCGCTGATCTGACCGAGAACCATCGCCTTGGTAACGTTGGCCAGGAAGCCGTCGGTTATTGCACCGGCCCCGTAGGTGGAGTATGCCGGGTAGGTGGCGTTGTAAACCGCGTAAACGAACTCGACGGGAACGCCGAGCTGGGTGCCTATCGCCTGCGCCGTTGCCCCATCAAGGCCCTTCTCGTAGGCCCCGGCCTGAGCGAGAGCGTCGTAGGTTCCTATCGTTCCAAGGTAAGTTCTCGCGTAGTTATCGCTCAGGTTGTAGAGGCCTATGTTAAGGCCCGCTATCGTGGAGTTCAGCGTTCTCAACTGCTCGCTTGTCCTGGTGAGGTTTCCGTGGAGTTCAACGTATGCCAAATTCGTCTGGTTGAGCGCTTCCCGGAGAGCGAGGCTTCGGTTGTAGAGGACGCTCAGGTTGGCATCGAGCGCGAGGTAGGCCCCGGCAAGCTGGGGGACGGTCCCGTTGAGGGTCTCGACCTGGTCGCTGAGGTTCTCAATCTGGATGAGAAGGGCTCCATAGGCGTTGCTGGCATTGATTGCCGAGCTGTAGAAGATTCCGGTCAGATTGGCGGTCGTTTTGGTGAGGTTGAGCGCTATCTCGTAGGATTTGTTGTGGAGCAGGTCAACGGCATCGTAGTAGGAGGTGAAATTCGAGCCGTAGGGCCTTGCCTCGGCCTTGAAGCGCTCATAGGCATTCCGCGTCGCGGGATCGTTCACGTCCACTCCGCTCACTATCATGTAAGTCTGGTTGTCGCTGGTCGCGAACTTCGGGAATTCTTCTGCGAGGGTTTCCTGCACCTTGACGGATTCCACGTCCTTGGGCAGGAACTGGTCCGTGCTGTAGTTGGTGATGTCGTTCAGCTTTGCCGCAAGGGGCATCGCGGCTATGACCACGATAATCCAGAGGGCCACGATGGCCTTTGCGTGCTTCACTATCCACTCGTTCCAAGCCATCTCCATCACCTTGTCGCCCATCAACATGATGAATTCAAACATGTCAAAGTTCGACATGTCGTTGAGAGAAGCGTTTATAAGGATTGTGGTTCAACCTTCGACTATGGGTGGTGACAATGGGGGAGGACGTTGAGCGGAAGATAATCAAGGGGCTCTTCACGGTCCCGCTGAAGAACATAATACTCGTCATCGTCGGCCTCAAGGGCGAGGCCCACGGCTACGAGATTCTGAAGGAGCTTGAGAAACTGGCCATCGGCCTCTGGAAGCCCAGCCACAGCAACCTGTACACGATACTCAACAAGATGGTCGAAGAGGGTCTCCTGGAGCCCCGCGAGGAGTACCGGGGCAGGGTGAGGCGCGTTAAATACAGTCTAACTGAGAGAGGTCTCGATTATCTAAAAACTTCCAACGAACTGGCCCTTCGGGTTCTGTACACCTCCATCAACTATCACGAAGCCCTGAAGAAGAAGCTTGAGAAAATGGGAGAGAAAAAGGCCATGGACAGGGAAACCGTGATTGAGTACCTGGAACTCCTTAAGAAGATACGCGACATACTGGACGAAGAAATAAAGACTATAGAAGCCGAACTTTCCGCGGAGAATTGATTTCCTGTTCTCTTCCCCCATATTCACTGCATTCATGGCGGCACTTATTCCCTACCAAATCAACCGATAAACTTTTATATACCTAGCGCACTAGTTAAGTACAGAAAAGTGTACTACAAAAATCTGTACCTGGTGGTACCATGGAGAACGACCTGAAGGTTCAGCTCGAAGAGCTGAAGAAAAGGCTGGAGGTGCTGGAGGAAAGCATTGACCCCGTTGATGAGGTCATGCTTTCGATAAAGGCCCGCCTCAGGAGAAAGCTCGAAGGCGGAAGCCTGCCCGAGATAGACGAGGAGAGGGCAGCCAAAACCCTCAAGGCCCTCGCCAACCCGGACAGGATAAGAATCCTGAAGATGCTTTCCGAGGGGCCGATGGGCTTCAAGGAGATAAAGGATGCCCTTGGGGTGGAAAGCCCCACCGTTTCCCACCACCTGAAGCTCCTGGTGAAAACCCGGATGGTGAGAAAGGGAGAAGGATACGAAATATCGCCCGACGGACGTCTCTTTTTGCGCTTGCTTGAGATAATAACTGCCCTTGAGGAGGTGGAAGAATGAGTTTTAGTTGGAAGTATCGGGCCGTTCCACACGAAGGCCCAAGGTTTAAGATAGCGGAGTACCTCAAAGCCCTTACGGCGATACTGCTCATCGCATGGCTGTTCAAGGGGCCGCTGAGACTTGAGGCATACAACGACCAGCTGGTCTACGCCATCGTGGCGCTCCTGTTCGCATTCGAGCTGCTCGCAGTGGGCAAGTGGTTCGGGATGACGATAAGCGGAATAGTCTTCGCACTCGCAAAGGGCTTCTTCTGGACGAGCATATTCCTGTTCTTCGGACAGTGGCTGGGAATGTCCGAGACCCTTCACGACTACGCGGGAACGGCCTTCGCTTACGCAGTCGTCCTCGCCATAGCGGGAATCCTGCTGGCGAAGTTCGATGAGAGAAAGCTCGACATCAAAGTTGAAGGTAAGGCCTACGAATTCAAAGGCGCCGATTTCGGCGAAGTGAAGCTCAAGGGAACCGGCAAGGCCTATCCCGTGAAGTTCGGAAGGAAGAACGTGGCCTGGGTGATAGATGGAGAGGTAACGGTCGAGGCTGACACGCCGCTCGGGAGGATAACGAAGAGGCTCCTCAGCCCGGTCATCGTGTGGACCGAGGAGAAGATAGTTGGGCGGAAGACCTCCGCGGATCCCGGCTTCGTCTCAAGGGTGAACGACCTCGTGAACCCGGAGAGGCTCTACCAGAAGGGCAAGAGGGACAGCGTGGTTGACCTGGGCTTCATCAAGGTCTACGAGGGCGAAGGCTTCGAGTACGTGAAACTGCCCTTCATCGAGGTCATAGAGACGCCCAGCGGTGAAGAGGTCAAGATAGGCCCGATGAGGTTCCGCGAGGGCAACCCCGAGATGCCCCCAGCGGACATGCTGACCATCAGAGAGCTCCGCAACGGCTTCCAGCTGACCAGGGTTGGGGACAGGCTGAAGATTCAGACGGACGAGTACTCCATCGAGGTCGACGGTGAGAGGGTAACCTACAGGAGCGGAAACGAGAGCCTCAGCCTTGGTGAGACCGTATCCCTGCGTTCGGGCGATGTCTCGGTCAGCGTTGGCAGGGGAAGGGCCAAGATACGCATTGAGGACGTCGTAATCTCCGCCAGAGACGGCACGGTGCGCATAAGGACCGGTGGCAAAACGTACACCATAGAGAACGGCGACGCCTACCGGCTGGTGGTCAGGAAGGCGAAGGAGATAGTGGAGGAGCAGAGCGCCGAGCTGATAGAGGGGCTCGGCATAGACAGAACCCTGCTCAACAGGCGCGTGAAGGAGCTCCTCGACGAGCTGACCGCATACTTGGGGTGAGCGGGATGGAGACCGCGGCAATTTCAAAGGCTCCTGATACCATCACAATCGTCGATGAGCGGGAGGAATATTGCGAAAAGAAGACGGGGCAAGAGAGGCCCCTTTTTGATTTTGAATTTCATCCGCTGGAGGGTTTGATATGATATTTGAAAACGTCCGGGAAGTTGATATAAAGGCCACCAACGGCCAGATCGAGATCGAGGGATGGGAGAACGACTACGTCGAGGTGAACTACACCGTCCACGGCGAGGTAAACGTTGAAGTCGAGCAGAAGGGAAGCAGGCTCGTCATCAAGGAGGAGCCGAAGAAAAAGTTCCTGAACCTGCTCAGGGAGAACGGTTGGGCTGAGATAGAGGTGAAGGTTCCGCGGAGCGTCTCAGTGAGCGCGAAGAACGTGAACGGCGAGCTTAAGGCCAGGGGCGTGCGCTTTGAAGACGTCACCACTGTAAACGGTGAGATAGACCTGAAAGAGTGCGAGGCCGAAAAGCTCAGCACCGTGAACGGCGAGATAAGGGCCCACCTAACGGTTGCCGGCCCCCTGAAGGCCTCCACAGTGAACGGTGAAATCGAGCTTACCATCGAGGAGCTCGAGGGGGACGTCGAGGTAAGTTGCGTCAACGGCGATATCGTGCTTCGCCTGACCGAGTTCTGCGATGCCAAGATTGTCAGCAAAAGGGTCAACGGGGACGTTAAACTGGTAGGCATAGACCCGGACGACCCCGTTATAGGGACGGGGGAGTTCGAGGTCCGGGCCAGCACGGTGAACGGCGACGTGAGGGTCGAGCTGATTTGATTCTTTAATTCTTCAATTACTTAATTCGGTAATTAAGCGAGAAATGCACGGGGGTTAGCGGGGATGTTCGAGAATTTCCGGGGGATGGGCCGGAACTTCTGGCTCTACACCGTGGGCAGGTGGATATCACAGGCCGGATGGGTCGTGCAGGATGTTGCCGTTCCGCTCTACGTGCTCGACCAGACCGGCAGCGGGGCGATGATGAGCCTCTTCATAATGGCCGAGCTAATTCCGAGGTTGCTCGTGAACCCGATAGCAGGGGTTATCGGTGACCGCTACGACAGGAAGAAGCTCATGTACGGCCTCGATATAGCGAGGGGAGTCCTCCTCTTCGCAGTCATAGGATCCAATCTGCTGGGAATATACCAGCTCCTGGTCATTCAGATGGCGATGAGCGTTATGGGGGCGTTCTTCTCGGCCGGCATAGTCGGGATGTTTCCCGATCTGGTGGAGAGGGAGCAGCTTGCGAGGGCGAACTCGATACTGCAGAGCGGTGGCCAGATACTGAGGATACTCGGCCCCATCCTCGGCGGGCTAATCTACGCCCTCGGCGGAATCAAACTGGCCCTTCTGGTGAACGCTGTGAGCTTCTTTGGCTCGGGACTGTTTGAAATCCTGATCGAATACCGCAGGGAAACGCGGGAGCTCTCAAGCCTCCACGAGGTCTGGGACGACATGCTCGAAGGCTTCCGCTTCATGAAGAGCTCAAAGAACCTCATGGTGCTCGTGAGCTTTGGGATACTGCTCAACACCCTCCTCAACCCGGTGTTCGCGGTGGTCCTTCCCTACCTTGCCAGGATTGAACTGGGCCTCTCCGCCGTCAAGTTCGGCAGCGTCGAGACGGCGGCGACCCTAGGGGCGCTGGCCGGGAACATGCTCATCGCATTGAAGCTCGGCGAGAGATCAGAGGACTTCCTCTTCGGAGCGCTGTTTGCCCAGCTCCTCTGCCTGACGGGCCTTGCCTTCGTGACGCGCTCCATCCTTGGAGAACTGGCCTATCCATCTCTGCTTGGGATAATCGGCCTGATAGGACTCTTCAACACCCTGGTTAACATCCCGCTCTTCACGAAGCTCCAGAAGGCAGTCCCAGATGAGGTCCGCTCCAGATTTTTCACGGCTTTTGAGACGGTGATGATGGCAACGACCCCTCTGGGCATGGCCCTCGTTGGGCCCCTCATCGACGTCGCGGGAACAACGGTGATAATCCTCGCCCTCACCGTCCCGAGCGTAATGATAACCCTGTATTATTACCTCCGCTTTAGGGAAACCGTTATAAACATCGGCTCAGAAAACGCGGAGGTGGTGCCGTGAGCCTCAACAGGAACTTCTGGCTCTTTGCGATCGGCCGCTTCATAAGTCAGCTCGGCTGGGCGGTGCAGGACGTTGCACTGCCCCTCTACGTCCTTGACCAGACTCACAGCGGAGGCATGATGACGCTCTTCGTTCTGGCCGAGATGATTCCCATCCTCATCGTGATGCCCTTCGCAGGCGTTATCGGAGACCGGTACAACAGGAAATGGCTCATGGTTGGCTTTGATCTGGCGAGAGGCGTTCTTCTGTTTGGAGTTCTCGCATTCCACCTCCTCGGTATCTACCAGCTCCTCGTGGTGCAGGTAATAATGGGCACGATGAGTGCCTTCTTTGGTGCGGCAACGAACGCGATGTTCCCGGACCTTGTCGAACCTGACGAGCTCGAGCGGGCCAACTCCATAGCAGGCTCCTCCAACATACTGGCCCGCCTCATTGGCCCCGCCATTGGGGGTGTAATCTATGCCATTGGGGGCATTGCACTGGCCCTTCTTGTGAATGCGGTAAGCTTTTTCGGTTCCGGCCTGTTTGAGGTCATGATACACTACGAATGGAAGACCCGGGAGCTTGAGAGCGCTTCCCAAGTCATAAGGGACATAAAGGAGGGCCTGCATTTTCTCCGCTCCAACAGGTATTTAATGACGATAATGACATTTGCCCTCTTTATGGCCGCACTGGGTCAGCCCTTTGGGGCGGTTGTAATGCCCTACGCCTTCAGGGAGGTTCTCAAGTTTTCCAGTCAACAGTTCGGGCTGCTTGAGAGCTTCTTCATGGGCGGCATGCTCTTGGGGAACCTACTCATAGCCGTGAAAGTCGGGAAGAAGGCAGGCAAGTTCCTCTTCATCGCCCTGTTCATCAGCGGCTTGATGATTCTGGCCTTCATGTGGGTCATCAGCCCCTTCGCCAGCCTCAACAGGGAGCAGGCGTTCGTGGCTCTAGCGGCCATTGGAGCGGCGTGGGGAGCGGTTGAGGCCTTCGTTAACGTGCCCCTCAACTCAAAAATCCAGAGGGCGATCCCCACTGAACTGAGGGGCAGGGTCATGTCGGCCCTCATAGTTTTGATGAACATCTCGGGTCCCCTCGGCCTCGCCCTCATCGGCCCCCTGCTCGACCGCTACCCTGCGTGGCAGGTCACCTTCGTTCTCTGGCTCGGGATGGCGGTTGTGGTTGTGTATTACTGGATCCGCTACTCTGGAGTGCTGTTGGGGGAAGCGGAGGGATCTTAGGGGGTTACTTGACCTCCTTCAGCTTCCCCTCCCTCCTCTCTATCGCCCTCGCCATTATAAAGAGCAGATCGCTGAGCCTGTTTAGGTAGACGAGAGCGTTCTGGCCAAAGCCGTAGTCGAGAACGAGTCTCGCAACGCTCCTCTCAGTTCTCCTGGTCACCGCACGACAGACGTCGAGCTTGGCGCTCGCGATGGTTGAACCCGGAAGAACGAAGGCTCGGAGCTGGACTTCCTCTTCATATTTATGAATAAGCCCCTCAAGCCATTCAACCTCCTCATTGCCAACCTTCGCGTACTTCCCCTTGCTCGCTATCTCCGCCATCAGGTCGTAGAGGTGAACCTGTATCCTCTCGAGAATCTCGGCCATCTCCCCCGGAACGTAGTGCTTGGCCTCTCCCAGGAAGCTGTCGAGCTCGTCTATGTTTCCGTTGGCTTCCATTATCGGCGAGCACTTCGCCACGCGGTCGCCGGTGAAGAGACCGGTTAGACCCTTATCCCCTGTTTTTGTAGTGATGGACATTTTGACCACCCCTTTAACTAGTATCCCCACGCTTTTTAGCCTTTATGGGCGTTGATGAACACCAAAGGTGATGACTGGAACGAACGATTTGTGGAAAAACTTATTTATACATCAATGCCCTTCTTTTTTGGGTGGTCTACATGAAAAGATGGGCTCTGATAATAGCACTGATTTTGGTTTTGAGTTTGGTACCGGGATGGGCGATAAAACCCGCCAGTGCAGCACTGCCAACGCTTTCGATCCAGGAAATCCAAGGACAAACTGACAGTTCTCCTTATGTGGGAGACATAGTGAGAACAGAGGGTGTTGTTACCGCAGTGGCTTCTAAAGGCTTTTTCATCCAGAATGGAACTGGACCTTGGAGTGGTATCTACGTTTATCTCGGAGAAGCTCCCTCTGTTCAGAGAGGGGATTATGTTAGGGTCACGGGAACCGTTAAGGAGTTCTACGGTCTTACCGAGATATCCGCCGATCCTGAGAATGTTATCGTCATTGGAACCTCCGATGTTCCCGAGCCTGTAGTTTTGAAAACCGGGGATGTTGCCCAGGAGCAGTGGGAAAGTGTCCTTGTGAAGGTTGAAAATGTAGTTGTTACCAATCCTGACTTGGGTAACGGTGAATGGGAAGTTGACGACGGAAGCGGTGCGGTTAGAGTGGATGACTTGATGTATTCGTACACCCCCTCAAACGGCCAGGAGCTCGAATACATCATCGGAGTCGTGTACTATTCGTATAGAAACTTCAAAATTGAACCGAGGGACGCGGATGATATTGGCTTACCCCCTGAGGTTCCAACGGTATCCATCCAGGAGATCCAGGGTGGGACTTCTTCCTCGCCATACGCTGGCCAGATCGTCAAAACAACCGGCGTTGTTACCTTCGTCGCATCCTACGGCTTTGCGATTCAGAACGGCTCCGGCCCCTGGAGCGGCGTATGGGTCTACACCAAGAGCACCCCCTCTGTTGAGGTTGGGGACTACGTTAGCGTTCAGGCTATGGTCGAAGAGTACCACGGCTTCACAGAGCTTAACTATGCCGACACCCCTGAGGACCAGAGGGCAGTAGATGTGCTGGGAACTGAGGAAGTTCCATCCCCAGTTGTCCTGCCAACGGGCAACGTCTCCCAGGAGAAATGGGAGGGCGTTCTCGTCGAGATTAGAGACGTCAAGGTGGTCGATCCGGACCTCGGTTACGGCGAATGGTCCGTGGACGATGGAAGCGGTCCGGTTAGAATTGATGACAAGTTCTACAAGTACTCCCCGGACCACTTCAGATACATCTACATCAGGGGCATTGTGTGGTACTCCTACGGGAACTTCAAGATAGAGCCGAGGGATTCCAGCGACATCGAACCCTACATACCGTCCATAGGTATCGACTCCGTGAACTTCCAAAAGCCCATTATCGCGGGAATTCCAAAGCACGTTACCGTCAAGGTCTACAACAACGGCGAGCTTGAGGATAACGTCACCGTAAAGCTCTTCAGTATGGATAGCGAGGTTGGAAGCCTCTCAAAGATTATTCCCGCTTCGGGTTCGGAGGTTTATGAGTTTACTTACATCCCGGCTTCCAGCGGGGACATCACCATCAAAGTCCAGGTTTTTGACGGGAGCGGCCAGCTGGTTGACGAGAAGCAGTACACTGTTTACGTTGCACCCAACCCGTACAAGATATCCTACGGTCTCACTCCCTACTATGAGAGGCTCTACAACAAGGAGATGGCTAACATAACACCGCTGTACGAGAACCTCACGTGGGTCGTTGGGGAGCTCACCTCCTGTGGCGTCAACCTCGGCGACCTCGAATCCAAAGTGGAGTGGATAAACGCCACCATGGGCGAGATCCAGAAGGAGTACGCTCTCTACGACACCCTCAAGGGCCTGCTCGTTCAGCAGAACCCCTACCGGAGCGCATACTACTACCCTGTCATGGTGCACATAAGAAAGGCCGCGATGATGAGCAGGGACGTTCTCAGGGAGATTGAATTTGTACTCCCAATTCTCCAGAGAACCTACGAGCAGGTTGAACCAATCTGCCACCCACCCGCTCCCGGCAACGAAACGGCACCGGGCAACGAGACCCCCACAAACCAGACCAACGTTACCCCATCAACAAACGTAACGATCCACATAACCAAGGTTCTCATTGACGCATCCCACGGGCAGTACTACAACCCGACGAAGACGGACACCAGCGGAATGTCAACCCTGATTGATAACATAAAGAGCGAGTTCGGCTGGATAGTCGATGTCAACCTCGACCCGATAACCTACGATAAGCTCAAGGACTACGACGTGCTCATAATTACCAACCCAAGCCAGGACATAACCGACGAGGAGGCGCAGGCGATACAGCAGTTCGTCGAGAACGGCGGCGGTCTCTTCATCCTTGGCGAGAACTATTACAACCACGTCTACTACAAGAGCCTCAACAGAGTCGTTGCCAAGTACGGAATCGAGTTCAACAACGACGAGCTGATGGACGACGACGTAAACACTGGAAGGGCATGGTTCCCGCTCGTTGGCATCTACAACCTCGACCACCCGGCGATGAAGTTCCTCACCGCCGACCACCAGATGTACTACAGTGGCGACACACTCAGCGTGAGCGGAGGCGTGGCCTGGCTCATAAGAGGATACGAGACCTCGTATTCAGAGGACAAGGACGGAAACGTCATCTACGAGAAGGGCTCCAAGCCAATTATCGCTGCCGCCGTCGAGGTTGGCCAGGGCAGAATAGTGGCCTACGGTTCAAGCAAGGCCATAAGCGACGCCTACTACGGCAACTACATCAACACCAACTGGCCGTTCGTCAAGGGAGTCCTCCTCTGGCTGGCTCACCAGGAGTGAGCCTTTCTTTCCCCACTTTTCTCTCAGATTTCCTTCGGAGGCACCAGAATCCCAAACTCCGTTATGATGCCCCTGACGTACCGCCAGGGAGTAACGTCGAAGAGCATGTTCCTGACCCGGTAACCCTGCCTCACGTAGGGCCTCTCGACGATTTCAACCTCACCCGAGCTCAGCTCTGGATGGAGCTTGAAGCTCTCGGCGGCGACATAGAAGGGAACGCCGTTGTCGTGGCAGGCGAGGGCGAGGAGGTAGGTTCCGGCCTTGTTCACCGCGGCCCCGTCGCGGGTAACGTTGTCGGCACCGACCAGGGCAAGGGTAGCCTTCCTTGCGAAAAGGCCGAGCTGGGCGTCCGTTATCACATTGAATGGGACCCCGATGGAATCGAGCTCCCTCGCGAGGGCTATTCCCTCGTAGTCAGGCGCACTCTCGGTTAGGATGACCCTGAAGTGCTTCCCCTTCCTCCACGCGGCCTTGAATATCTCAAGAACTGCCGAGGAGAATGAGTGTGTGATTACAACCTCGTTTTCGTCTATCAGCTCGCTCCCGATGTTGCCTATCTCGCGCTTCGCCTCTTCCCCGAGCCTGATGAACTCCTCGGCCTTCGTTCTCACCACGTCGGGATCTCCGGTTATCGGAATGAATCTCGTGAGGTTGTAGAGCGAGGCCATCGTGCCGTTGACGGCCGGGATTTCCCTCTTCATCTCCCTCAGGGCGCTCTCAAGCTCTTCTCCCTCAAGGAGTTCTGAAAGGACGAGGTACGCCTCGGCGCCCCTTCTGGCCAGCCAGCTGGCGCCCCTGATCCTCTCAGCCCTCATCTCCTCAATGATTGAACGAACCTCGGCAGGAAGCATGGGCAACACCTTGCGTTATTGGCACGGAACGCAGTTAATTCGCCTTTTCCCTTATCAGCGTTTCGCTACCAGCCCTCCTCGAAGCGAACCCCCCGCTCCTCCATGAAGGCCTTGGCCCTCTCTATCTCCTCCTCGCTCTCCCCAAAGATTATGATGCCGATGTACCTGCCGAAGCCCTTCGGCGATGAGTGTATCCTCACATGGAATCTTTTGAGTGCCTCGATTAGAATCGGCGCCAGCTTGCTCTCGTCGGTTATCTCAGCCAGCAGCTTCCTCTGGATGAACTTCCTCTCGCCGAGCCTCGGCAGAACTTCCCGCTCAAGCATGGCCTTCATCTCGCGCGGCATTCCGGGAAGGACGAATATCTTTACCCCTTCGTGTTCGATGTACGCTCCCGGGGCGGCCCCTTCGGTGTTCTCAAGTGGCTCCGCGCCCTCCGGCAGGTAGGCCATCTTCTTTCTCCCCTCGTTGAGCTCGGGGTCGTCTATCAGGCCCCTCTCGTAGAGCTCGCGGTAGAACTCCCTGATCCTCTCAAGGCACGGCTCGCAGAGGACGAACTTTCTACCCAGGGCTTCGGCAACGGCCAGCATTGTAACATCGTCGTGAGTAGGCCCAAGGCCGCCGGAGATGATAAGAACCTCCGGCTTCCTCGCGAGGATTTCCTGAACGGCGGTCTTGATTTCCTCCACGTCGTCGCCAACGGTTGTCTTCCTCCTCACCCAGTAACCCTTCTCGGTGAGCCTCTGGGCAATAAAGGCGGAGTTGCTGTCCACGGTGTTTCCCGTGAGCAGTTCGTCGCCTATCGTGAGTATCTCGGCGAACATCTCAACCACCGGTAGACTATCCGGCAGACTGGCTTATAACCCCAGCGGAAGCCCTTTGCACAAAAATGTAAAAATAGGGCTCCCTTAACGGCAGTTTTCACCAGGAGTGAAAACAACGTTTAAGTATTTTATCGCGGTAAAATTCTCCGGTGGTAGCATGAGAGTGAAGGTTGGAGTTAACGGTTACGGGACGATAGGAAAGCGCGTCGCCTACGCGGTCACAAAGCAGAACGATATGAAGCTCATAGGCGTCACCAAGACGAAGCCGGACTTTGAAGCGTATCGTGCGAAGGAGCTCGGAATCCCGGTCTATGCCGCTAGCGAGGAGTTCCTGCCGAGGTTCGAGAAGGTAGGCTTTGAGGTCGCCGGAACTCTCAGTGACCTTCTCAATGAGGTTGATGTCATCGTTGACGCCACCCCTGGAGGGATGGGCGCTAAGAACAAGGCCCTCTACGAGAAGGCCGGCGTTAAGGCGATTTTCCAGGGCGGCGAGAAGGCAACCACCGCGGAGGTCTCCTTCGTGGCCCAGGTCAACTATGAGAAAGCTCTAGGAAAGGACTACGTCCGCGTCGTCTCATGCAATACGACGGGCCTTACCAGAACCCTCTCGGCGATTGGGGAGTACATCGACTACGTTTACGCCGTCATGATTCGCCGTGCGGCTGACCCGAACGACGCCAAGCGCGGCCCGGTCAATGCCATAACGCCGAGCGTGACGGTTCCGTCTCACCATGGCCCTGACGTCCAGACTGTCATCCCAATTAACATCGAGACCTCAGCCTTCGTCGTTCCGACCACGCTCATGCACGTCCACAGCATCATGGTCGAGCTGAAGAAGCCGATTGAAGCCAAGGACGTTGTGAACATCTTCGAGAGCACGACGAGGGTTCTTCTCTTCGAGAAGGAGAAGGGATTTGACAGCACGGCTCAGCTCATAGAGTTCGCCCGCGACCTGCACCGTGAGTGGAACAATCTGTACGAGATTGCCGTCTGGAAGGAGAGCATCAGCGTGAGGGGGAACAGGCTCTTCTACATCCAGGCGGTCCACCAGGAGAGCGACGTTGTTCCGGAGAACATCGACGCGATAAGGGCCATGTTCGAGCTCGCTGGCAAGTGGGAGAGCATAAGGAAGACCAACGAGAGTCTCGGGATTTTGAAGTGAGGCCGCAAGCCTTTTACATTTCTCCCCCTACTTTTTCCGGTGAACGATGTGGAGTGCAGGACATTTAAGGTGGATGCATTTACCGACATACCGCTTAAGGGAAATCCTGCAGCCGTTGTTCTCGACTGTCCTGAGCTCGACAGGGAAACAATGCTAGCCATTGCAGGGGAGCTTAACCTCTCTGAAACAGCTTTCGTCTGGCCGGAGAGGGACGGCTTTCGGGTGAGATTTTTCACCCCGGGAGATGAGATTCCCCTCTGCGGCCACGCCACGGTTGCGACGTTCTACCTGCTCTGGCGTCTTGGTCTGGCGAGTGAGGGAACCAACAAGATGTTCTCCAAGGCCGGGGAGATTGACGTTCTCATCAAGAACGGAAGGGTGTGGCTCAAGCAGCTGAAGCCGGAGGTAATTGGGGAGCTTGATATTGAGGCACTGAAGGGAATTCTCGGCACGGAAAACTTGGTCGGTCCAGCGTTGGCAATGACGACGGGAACTCCTGAGGGCATCGTTGGAATTCCAACGTTTGAAGAGCTGATGAACCTTGAGCCCGACATGGCGAGACTCGCGAAGTTCTCCAGGGAGAACGGTGTGATAGGGGTCTACGTTTACACCCTCGATTCTCGGTTCGACGCCGCGGGGAGGTTCTTTGCCCCGGCCGTCGGAGTCCCTGAAGACCCGGTTACCGGAACGGCCAGTGGAATTCTCGCGGGCTATCTGAGGCTCACAGGGAAGCTTGTGAAGGATAGATACATCTTCGAGCAGGGGCACGCGCTGGGGCGTGAGGGCAGAGTCTACGTTGAGTTTGAAGGTGAAAGGCCTTGGGTCGGTGGAGAGGCGACGATAAGCCTTGAGGGCAGGTTGTTTTTCAAAGTTTAAGCCTCTCCTTTATATCTTTCGGGTTCAATTCCCTAACAAGCAAATCCTTCTCCCTGCTAGTCTCTCCCCTGACGAGCTCAACCTCCGCCTTAAGGAGCTTTGAGAGGAACTTCACGAGTTCTTTGTTCGCCTTCCCCTCAACCGGCGGGGCCTTTATCTTGACCTTCAGCCTTCCGCGCCACTCGTCTATCCCGTCGATTTCGTTCTTCTTGGCCTTCGGCTGGACGTAGACTAGGAGCAGCGTTCCGTCCTTAGTCTCTTTCAGGAACTTCACGTCAATCCCTCCATTCGTACTCCCACACAATATCGGGCGGAAACTCCTTTCGCTTAATCCTTTCGAGGATCTCCCTAGCAACGCGGTAGGCGAAGTCAAAGGTCTCCCTGTCAATCACGCCGTAGTTCAATGCCATCTCAAGCTCCTCCTCGTCGAGGAGGAAGGCCTCCCCGCTCGGAAAGACGAAGATGTCAAGGAAGAGGTCCAGCATTTCAAGGGTGCTCCCATCGCGCTTCGTATAGGCCAGGACATCGATGTAAAGCCCCTTGAACTCACCGTTTTCGTCATAGACCTTCAGAATGTCGTAGTTCTCCCCGATGAAGGCGAAATAGAGCATGCGGTAGCCGTTTTTGATGACTTCAACGCCGTTCACCCTGAGGGGAGCGAGCATGCCCTCGAAGCGGGATTTGGCGACTATAACCTCGCCCAAATCAGCGACTACCTCATCATCACGCTCAAGAAGCCTGTTCGGAAGGCGGTGGTAGAGGAGGTGGATTTTCATCACGGACACCAAAAGGAGTTGGTGGGGAACTACTCCCCAAAAATAAGCTCCCTGAGCTTCTCGGGCAGCTCTTCGATCTTCACCCTCACCTGCTCCCTCGTGTCGCGGTCGCGGATCGTAACGGTGTTGTCTTCGGGTGTCTGGTTGTCTATGGTGACGCAGTAGGGGGTGCCTATCTCGTCGTAGCGCATGTAGCGCCTGCCGACGGTGTCCTTCTCGTCGTAGACCGCTATGAAGCCTGCCTTCTGAAGGGTCCTGAATACATCGTAGGCTATGCTCTTCAGAGGCTCCTTGGCGACGAGCGGAAGAACCGCGACCTCAATCGGTGCCATGTCCTTCTTCAGTTTGAGGTAGGTTCTGTCCTCCTCGATGACAAGGCTGTTCTCAAGGAGCAGGTAGAACGGCCTGTCTATTCCAAAGCTCGGCTCAAGGACGTGGGGCACTATCTTCTCGCCAGTTATCTTCTCCTCCACTTCCTTGATGATAAAGTCATCCTTCTCCAGCTCGTAGCCCTCGATGGTGATTTTGCCGTCCTTCTCAAGGACTTCAACCAGGTTCCTCAGCTTCTCTTCGTCCCAGCCCTGAATGAGGTCGTTTATCCTCTTGGCGTCCTTCTTCAGCTTAGGCCCGACGCGCTTCATGTTGAGGCTCACTTTGAGGCGTTTGACTATCTTGGGCTCGTCGTAGTGGATGAGAACGGTTAAATCTGCCCCGCTCATCTTCATGTGCTTGCTGAGGTCGTAGTCGCCGCGGTAGGCTATGCCGACGCACTCCACCCATCCGAAGCGCTCGCTGTGTATCTCGACGTCCCAGGTGTCGCTTGAGTAGTGTGCCCTTTCCTCGGGCAGCTGCTGGCGGAAGCGTATGGCCTTCTCGGGAATGCCGATGTCGAGGAGAGTTCTCTTGACCATGACCATGTAGTAGGCGAAGAAGGTGTTCAGAACGTAGCCGTTCTTAACGGCCTCCTCCGCAGTCATTTCGATTATTCCGAGGTTCTTGAGCTGGTTCTCTATTGGGTAGAGGCGCAGAACCTCGTCCTTGACCTCGTCGAAGTGGGGATGTTCGGTCTCCTTAGGGTTGAAGAATATCTCCGCCTCTGCCTGTGTGAACTCCCTCAGGCGGAGCATTCCCTGTCTAGGTGAAATCTCGTTGCGGTATGCTTTTCCAATCTGGAAGACACCGAAGGGAAGCTTGTTCCTCGCGAAAGCGTTGAGGCGTCTGAAGTTCACGAAAATGCCCTGGGCCGTTTCAGGCCTCAGGTAGCCCTTCTGGTCGCCGTAGGGGCCGATTTTAGTCTCGAACATGAGGTTGAAGTACCAGACCTCGGAAAGCTCGCCTCCGCACTCCGGGCAGCGGATATCGTGCTCGCGGATGAGCTGGGTGAGGTGCTCGGCGCTCATGCCCTCCGTGTCGATGCCGAGGGCCTCCTCGACGAGGTGGTCGGCCCTAAACCTTGCCCCGCACTTCTTACACTCGACCAGCGGGTCAACGAACTTGTCAACGTGACCGCTCGCTATGAAGACCTTCTCCGGCGTGATGTCTGGCGTTTCAAGCTCAAAGAAGCCCTCCCTCTGGAAGGCCTCGCGTATCTTCTGTTCGATTTTTCTCTTTATCGTCGCTCCAAGAGGACCGTAATCGTAAAAACCCCTCGCACCACCGTAGATTTCAAAGCTGCCCCAGGCAAAGCCTCTTCTCCTCATCAAGTCCTGAAGAACCTCGTACTTATCGGGCCTCTCTCCCATCACTCACCACCTGAAACTGGAGTAAGGCCATTTCATAAAAAGCTTTTGGGACGGAAATCGTCAGAGTGCAGGTTGAAACGATGAAGGTTTCGGAGAGGGGTTAGCCCCTCTCCAGCACGATGACGCTAACCGACGGCACCTCAATGGTACCTGACACCGGACCGGATACCGTGTAGTTCTTAGGCCAGACCACGTTCCATTCTCCGGGTGGAAGCCGAAGCTCGGCGGGCTTTTTCCAGCTGTTTACCACAACGAGAACTTCATCGTTGTGTCCCCTGAAGAACGCCATCGTGCCGCCTTTGGCAGTGTAGAACCTTATGGCACTGCTCCTCAGTGCAGGAACGCTCTCCCTGAGCTCCGCCAGCGCCCTGTAGTGATCCAGTACATCCTCGTTCACTTGACCCCACTGTATCGGATAGCGCTGCTCGTCGTAATGGTTCTTGTCGCCTAGCAGCCCCCTCTCATCGCCCTGGAATGTTACCGGAGTCCCGGGAAGGGTGTAGAGAAGCGTCGAGAGAAGTTTGAGGCGCCTGATTGATTCGTTGGTGGGCTCGTCCCCGAGGGAGCCACCGCCGAGATCGGTGAGAACCCTCGATGTGTCGTGGGAATCAACGAGATTGAAGCCCATTGCAGCAACGTTTTCCCCATAAGACGCGTAGTACCTGCCCATCATCTTCATCGCCGCCTCTCCGCTCAGCAGGCCCTTCGCGTAGTTCAGGAGTATATCCCTTCCGAGGGCGTAGTTCATGAGCGAGTCAAAGCGGTCTCCCCGAACCCACTCAGGTGAGAGCGTCCATATCTCGCCGATGATGTAGGCGTCGGGATGCTTCTCCTTCGCCCTCTCCCTCAGCTCTGGGAAGAACGTCGCAGGATCGAGAACCTCGTTGGGAACGTCAACCCTTATGCCGTCGAATCCGAAGTCCAGCCAGTACAGTGCCGCGCCGATAAGGTACTCCCTCACCTCGGGGTTGGTTGTGTTGAGCTTCGGCAAACTGCCAATCCCCCACCAGCCGACGTATGCATCCCCATCGCCCAGCTTGAAGGGCCACTGCTTGATGAGGAACCAGTGCCAGTAGGGGCTCTTCTCTCCGTTCTTCCAGACGTCGAGGAATGCGGGGTTGCCAATCCCACAATGGTTGGGCACGAAGTCGAAGATGACCCTTATGCCGCGCCTGTGCGCCTCATCGAGGAACTCCCTGAGGTCTTCCTCCGTTCCGAACTTCGGGTCCAGTCTGTAATAGTCGTAGGTGTCGTAGCCGTGGACGCTTCCCGAGAGGAAGATGGGATTGAGGTAGATTATCGTGACGCCGAGGCTCTGCAGGTAGTCGAGCTTCTCGGTTATTCCATCTATGTCCCCGCCGAAGTACTGGTGGCAGCAGTGGAGGGGAGTTATCTGGTCGCTCCAGTTGGAGAGTATGGGTCTTCCAGGGTTGACCTGATTGAGGAGAAGCTCGTCGTGGTCAAGCGCAAATGCGTCGTTGCTTTCGTTCCCGTTGTTGAATCTATCGGGGAATATCTGGTACGCTATCCCATTGCTCACCCATTCCAGCTGAGGAAACTTGTCAATACCGTCGAAGCTGAAGAACGGGCTCTCGCTCGTGTTCAGCACGGCAAACCTCTCGCCATCGGCGGAATTTATGACGATGTAGTACCTCACCGGCTCGACGAACGGTATCTCTCCCCGCCACATCTCCCCTGAGTCCCACCAGAGCCGGAGCGTCATGGTGTAGTTTCCCCTGTCGGTAACAAGGACGGCCGAGCTTACGGCGTTCCTCTTTGCTTCGAACCTCACAACCGTCCGGTTGTCGGCAACGCTCAGATATGCCGGATCCCCTGGATCGAACTCCACGTAAAAGCTCGCCTTCCCCTCCACGATTCTGACCGCGTTCTTCCCGCCGTAACCATCATCGGCGTAGCCGTCAGCGTAGGGGTCATAAGGTCTTCCGGTGCCATCATCCGACATGTCCTTGACCCACTGGCCGTTGATGAAGTACTTGTACTCGTACTTCCCTGCCCTGAGGCAGACCGTTGTGCTCCAAGTCCCGTTCTCTTCCTTCATTGGCCACTCGGCCCAGTTATTGAAACTCCCGCGGAGGCTGACCGACTTTACCGTCTCATTTCCCGGATTATAAACAAACCTGACGGGAACCCTTCCGGTTGGACATGACCTGCCGAGGCCTGTATAGATTGCGGTGTAGTTGCCCTCCGGCAGTTCGAGATCTCCCCGCCCAGGCGAGGAATAAGTTGATGTCGAAGTGAACGCCGGGGGCGTGGTTGTTGTGGGCATTGTCGTGGAATTCGTGCCTTCTGGGCTCTGAGTTCCTTCCGAGATGCAGCCACTCACAAAGGCCGTTAGAAGTAGTACCGTAAGCAGTAAACTGATTCTCCTCATGAAACCACCATAGTCACCCTTGGTGATATATGGTTATATGGTTTTCTTCAAAGAAGTGTTCCTTGGAACCTCGCCGAAAAGCGCAGGGAAAGAGTTATAAACCGTTTCCCTCGTTATCGTTACGAGCTTTGATTATTTGGAGGTGCGTGAAAATGGCGGAAAGACCACTCGATGTTATTCACAGGTCGCTCGACAAGGACGTGCTCGTGCTCCTGAAGAGGGGTTCCGAGTTCAGGGGTAAGCTCATTGGTTACGACATCCACCTGAACGTCGTCCTCGCCGATGCTGCCCTCATTCAGGACGGCGAGGTCGTTAAGAAGTACGGTAAAATCGTCATCAGGGGAGACAACGTTCTGGCCATTTCCCCTGTCGAGATTGAGTGAAGTGAGACCTTAGAGGGGTGATAGCATGGGAAGCGGGACTGCACCGAAGGGCAGGAGGAACCACACTCCAACTCACATTAAGTGCAGGCGCTGCGGAAGGCGCGCCTACAACATCAAGAAGGGCTACTGCGCCGCTTGCGGCTTCGGCAGAAGCAGGCGCATGAGGAAGTACAGCTGGTCCCACAAGTGGAAGAAGAAGAGGAACCTCCTCTGAACCCTTTTCTTTTCCTTTGATTTGAGTCCTTCTCAGACCACAATCCTTATTAACTTCTACAGCCACTTCATCGTTTAGAGGGACGTCTTAATGATTCGCCTCAACAAGGATCAGCGCCGCCTCTGGAAGCTCGCCTGGCCCGCGATAATGGGCAACATATCCCAGACGCTTCTCAACCTAGTGGACATGATGATGGTCGGACAGCTCGGCGCTTTGGCTTTGGCCGCCGTCGGCCTTGGAGGCCAGGTGAGCTGGTTCATGATGCCCATAATGGCGGCGGTTGCAACAGGAACACTCGCGCTGGTGGCGAGGTTCGTTGGAGCGAAGGACGATGCCAACGCCACTCTCGCGCTGGAACAGAGCCTCTACCTGGCATTCCTCCTCGGAATTCCGGTTATGTTCTTCGGCTGGTTCCTGGGGGATGACATCCTGCGGATAATGGGGGCAAAACCCGACGTCGTTGCCTTGGGTTATGAGTACATCAAGGTAATCTTCGCGTTCTATCCGATAAGGTTCGCTGGCTTCACGGCCTTCGCCGCTCTCAGGGGAGCGGGAGACACGAGAACCCCCATGAAGCTGGGCATTTTGATGAACATAGTCAACGCGGTCTTTGACTACCTCCTCATCTTCGGGAAGCTCGGCTTCCCCGAACTCGGCCCGGTCGGTGCCGCCTGGGCCTCAGGGTTGGGCATAACGACCTCGTTCCTCATCGGCCTCTACCTCCTCTGGAGCGGGAGGCTCGTCCTCAGGTTTAGGCCCAGCTGGAGCTTCCATCTCGACATGGCGAAGAGAATCCTCCGCGTGGGAGTTCCCACGATGGTCGAGCGCGGTATATTCAGCTTCTACAACCTTCTCTACATGAGTATCGTGACCCGCTTCGGAACCCTCGCCCTGGCGGCGCACCAGATAGGACTGCGCGTTGAGAGCATAGCCTACATGCCCGCCTTCGGCTTCAACGTCGCAACCTCCGCCCTGGTTGGCCAGGGGCTCGGGGAGGGGAACCCTGAGAAGGCGGAACGCACCGTCTACGAGGCTCTGAAGATGGTGGGCCTCTTCATGAGCGTCATGGCGGTCATCCTGATAGTCTTCCCGCGCTACCTCGTCATGCCCTTCATAAACCCAAGCGACCCGAACTACGGTGAGGTTCTTCACCTCGCCAGCATCTACCTGATAATCGTGGGCATAAGCGAGATTCCCCTCGGCTGGCTCTTCGTCCTCGGCGGTGCACTGAGGGGGGCGGGAGACACCAAGACTCCGATGTACATCACCGCCACTAGCAAGCTCCTCTTCCGCATAGTTCCGGCTTACCTTCTCGGCTTCGGCTTTACAATCGGCCCAATACACTTTGAGGGACTGGGCGTCGTAGCCGCGTGGATAGCGATGAGCCTCGAAACGTTCACCACGGCGGCCTTCTTCTGGTGGGCGTTCAAGAGAGGAAAATGGAAATACGTGAAGGTGTAAAAACGGATCAAAGCGCCGAGACGTTGAAGAGAGCCTCCATGAGACGACCGAAGAGATAGCTCAGGAATGCCGCACCCAGGCCGGTTGCCACCATCTCCGCGACCTTCTTTCTGATCGAGATTCCGGAGAGGAGCGATATCAGGGTCGCCACTATCGCCAGGGCCGAGCCAGCCAGCAGTATCGAGAAGGGAAGGGCCGTCAGCGAGCTGGAGGCGAGGAAGTACGGCGTGACCGGAAATGCAACGCCAACGAGGTACGAGAGACCCGTGTAGAGTGCTGCCCTTATCTCGTTCTCCTCCGCCTCCGGAAGGAGGAGCTGCATTATCGCATCGCTGTTGTCTGCGAGTTCCTTTGCGACCTCTCTCGCAACCTCCTCGGGCATTCCTCCCTCGACGAGCTTCTCCACGAGCTCTTCGGCTGCCCTTTCCGGCGAAACCCTGAAGAGGACCTCCATCCTGTCGCGGATGGATTCCTTAATCTGCCTCTGGGAGCGGACCGAGACGAAGGTGCCTATAGCCATCGAGAGCGCACCGGCTACGCCGACTATGAGGCCGCTTATTCCAACGAGCTGCGGGTTGCTCGGATACACAGCGGAAAGACCCGTGACGGCACCGAGGATTTCAACCAGCCCGTCGTTCATGCCCAGAACGAGGTCGCGGGTGTTCTCGACGTGGAAGCGCTCTTTGCTCTCGTAGAAGAACTTCTCGTGCTCCAGCTCGTCCAGGATGACGTCCTTTATCTCCCTCAGCTCATCCTCGCTGAACCTGTCCGCGTAGGTTGTGAGGTACTTGAAGTACTTTTGTATCGCACTGTTCTCGCCCATCTCAAGGAGTGAAGCGACCGAGCCCGGCCCAAGGAGTCTCCTGAGGAGCTTGACGCTGAAGATCGTGAGCCTCTTAACCGAAGGCTTTGGGACCTCTCCCTCGTGCCGCTTTATGAAGTCGTGCCAGAACTTGGCATGCTTTGACTCGATATTCGAGAGTCTCAGAAATTCCTTCCTTATCTCCTCGTCCTTCTCTATCTTGGCCAGCTGGGCGTAGAGAACCGAATCGGCGTACTCGTCCTTATAAAATCCCCTCGCTAGTTCCAGCATCTCGTCCATTCCCTCACCCCCTGGAAAGAACGGCGGCCTAGGTTAAATGGATGTCGGTCATTGAAGGCTCCTCAGCGCCTCCAGCACCTCCTCGAAGGGCGCGTCCGTCTTAACGGCCATTGGGGAGAAATGTGTTCTCGTTGCGGAGTAGCCTTTCCCACGGAGAATCTCGATTATCTCCACGAGCTTCCCGACCTGGAGGTTGTTCCTTCTAGCTAGAGCGTGGGTGTCGTAGTGGAAGGGAACGTCGAGCTCCTCGGAGATGGTTTCGAGGAACGGAAGCGTCTTCTTGTGGGCGAGGGAGTACTCATTGGCCAGCTTCAGCACCTCGTCAGCGAACTCCTGGTTCTTCAGCGGACCGAGCCAGAGGGGGCCGTATGCGGCCGGTCTTTTGGGCAGGAAGGAGTTCTCGTACCCGAACTTGCCGTTTTCATCCTGCCACAGGTAGCCGAGCCGTTCAATGCTCCCGTCGGCCTTCCTCGCGCCGCTCTTGAGCCTCAAAAAGGCCCTGAAATAGTGGTCGCGGTAGTAGGCAAGGAGAACCTCGACGCCGAGGTCGTATTTGGCTGCGTACCTGACAACGGTTCCGATGAGAATCCTCAAGCCTGCCTCGTGGCAGAGCTCGCCCCTTATCGGCTCCGCCAGGTATTTCCTGCGGCAGGCGTGCCGGTAGGCGCCGCAGAGGACGCCAGTGTCAGTGGCGGTGACTGCTAAAACTCCCCTTCTCCTGACGCTCCTCAGGGCGGTGTCGAGGAACTCCACCGGGGAGCCGAAGGGGTCAAGGTCGAGGAAGTCGAAGTAGCGGAACTTCTCGGCCATGATCCTGTTGGCGTCGTCGAGGTTGGCTATAACCTTCTTTTCTCCCTCGAATGAGAGCCTCTTCTCGCCTATCCTTTCCCCATCGACGCCGAGATTCAGCCGGACGTTTCTCAGAATCAGGTTGAAGGCCTCTTCGTTTATGTCGTTGAGCCAGACCTCCTCGACGGGGGTTTCGAGGGCGTAGCGGATGCCTCGGATTCCAGTGGCAGAGAGGGCATCGAGAACGGTCCGCGGTTTGAGCACTCCCACGGCCAGGACGCTTATATCCCGATTTAATGCCATGACCGGGTTGTAGAAGACGGGAGCGTCGTATATCCTCTCCGCCTTCGGGACAAGGATTCTTGCAAGACCCTCGCGCACCTCAACGAACTCCATCCTCTCACCGGAGAAAGAAAAGGTTGGGAGGTTTAAAGGGTTGCGCTCAGAGAATCTCGACGTAGTCACCGACCGCCTGTCCCGGCAGGCCTGGCTTGAAGTAGGCCTTAACCTCGCCCCTGTTGCCGTGGGTCCTGAGGATTTTACCGTACATTTTCCTGCCGGTCGGCGTCCTCCAGACGACCCTCCTGCCTATGAGCATCGAAGCAGCGCTCCTGTCGTCGATGCCGAGGGGCTTTAGAATCATGTGGTGGTTGTCCTGGTGCTCCTTGGTCCCGGCGTAGGCAAGGACGAGAGCCTTTCCCCTGGCCATCGTCCCCACCTCCACCAGAGAGGGTTCGCCCGGCGGTGTTTTTAAGCTTTATCCCCTTCGGCGAAGGCGGAGAGCCCGTCGTCTATCTCCAGCACTTCCCTAATGCTCCTTATCTTCAGGAAGTTCTGCCTCTCGAAGAGCAGTGCAACGTCGCTCTTGTAGGGGGAGGCCTTCTGAACGAGGAGCGTGTTTTCGTCCAGTATGTACGTGAACCTGCTCGGGCTGTCGTCCACCCAGACGAAGGGCTCATCCGGATAGAACTCCCTCAGGGTCTGGAACTTCTTGAGCATGTCCTTCGTGCCCCTGAAGGTTATCACCTCATCAAACTCATCGTACCAGTTCGTCTTCTTCATGAAGATGACCTTTCCGCCTGGATAGGTGTGCTCGCCGGAGAAGCTTATTACGCGCCTCCCCCGCGCCCTGAGCTGTCGGATAACCCTCCTCGCGTGGGGAAAGTCCTTGATGTATCGCGGCATGAGCTTGTAGTACTCGTGTATCGTTCCCTGCGCCACCAGCTCGTGTATGACCCCCAGGTACTGGTAAGTCAGCTTCCCCTTGATGAAGAGGAACAGGGCCTTGTAGTAGTCGTCGTAGAGGTCACTCTCTATAACCGCCGGCACGGTCTTCTCGATGGCTATGCGGAGGGCCTTCTCAACGGCCTCGGTGCTGTCAACGAGGGTTCCATCGAAGTCGAAGAGGTACGTCACCATGCCATAATGTATCACCGACGGGGTTATAACTTTTTCCGGCTCGACCAGTGGGTTGCCCGAAAGGGTTTTATTCTCGGCGGGATTACAGGGAACGGGTGGTTGTCGAATGAGGATTGAAAAGCTCAAAGATTTCATAGCCGAAAAGGAACTCGATGGGGTTCTAATCACATCAAAGCCGAACCTCTTTTACTTCACGGGAAGTTCGCCCGTCCTCGGGGGTTCGTTGCTTGTAACCCCGGACGATGCCATCTTCCTTGTTCCCGAGCTGGAGTACGAGGAGGCGCGTGAAACCTCCCGCGTTCCGGTTGACAAGTTCAAGAGAGGAGGCGAACTCTACGAGAAGCTCAAGGAATTCGGCCTCAGGCGCCTTGGAATAGAGGGCAGGATAAGCTATTCATCCGTTCAGGCCTACCGGGAAAAGCTCGGCGTCGAGGACTTCGTTGTGGTTGACGACGTCATCAAAGAGCTCAGGATAGTTAAGACCCCCGAGGAAATCGAGGTCATAAAGGCCGCCTGCGAGATAGCGGACATGGCGATGATGGCGGCCCTGGAGGAGATAAGCGAGGGCAAGCGCGAGAGGGAGATAGCAGCCCGGATGGAGTACGTCATGAAGATGAACGGGGCGGAAAAGCCCGCCTTCGACACGATAATAGCCAGTGGCTGGCGCGCCGCACTGCCTCATGGGGTAGCGAGCGACAAGAGGATAGAGAAGGGGGACCTGGTCGTCATTGACGAGGGAGCGCTTTACAGACACTACCACTCCGACATGACCAGAACGATAGTCGTCGGTTCCCCCAACGAGAAGCAGAGGGACATCTACGAGGCGGTCCTCGAGGCCCAAAAGAAGGGAGTCGAGGCGGCGCGGCCTGGAATGACCGCCAAAGAGCTGGACACCATCGTCAGGGACGTCATCAAGGAGTACGGCTACGGCGACTACTTCATACACTCCACGGGACACGGCGTCGGTCTGGAGATTCACGAGTGGCCGGGCGTGAGCCAGCAGGACGAGACGGTTCTCAAGCCGGGAATGGTCATCACAATCGAGCCCGGGATATACCTTCCCAAGTTCGGCGGCGTCAGGATAGAGGACACCGTGCTCATAACGGAGGACGGTGCACTGAGACTCACCAAGACCGAGAGGGAGCTCATCTGAGTCCTTCCAATCTTTTTCTAACACTCAGTAACTTTTAAAAGCACCTCCGCGTAGTTTTTCTTAGGAAAACTTTGGAAAACCTACCCGGGGTGGTATCATGGTGGTCGGCGACATAGAAGGGGACATGAAGAAGGTCGAGACCGTCGGCTTGGATCTGGCGGCAATACCCAGTTCCAAGACAGGAATGGGGCTTATTGAGGTTATCATCCAGATTCTGCGCGAGAACGAGGTGCGGATGAGCTTCAAAGACTTTAGGATGGATGGCGAGGTTAGATTCAGGATTAAGCCCATCCAAGAGGAGTGAGCGCGGTGGGTATGGACCTCCATTCCCTCTTTAGAATAGCCCTCGGCTTTCAGAACGCTATCTGCTGCGGCTCAGTCACGATAGCCGTGGGAGACGACTCTTTCATACTAACTCGGGACGAGATTATAATCGACATTCACGATCCAAAGAAAATGAAAAAGCTGATGGATGCCCTCTCACCCATAATGGGATCCGGAAAGGGCGGCATGAAGGAAAAGATGAAGATGATGAATGAGATGAAGCTCTACGCCGAAGACCTGGCCTCCCAGGGCAAGACGGCCATTATAAAATACCGTGGGAATGAGGTCATGCTAATGGGGGCGAAGGCAAACTCCCTTCTCATGAACGCTTTCGGGATGAAGCACATTGAGATTAAGTACCATCCCGACACCCTGAGGATGATGAAGGGCTTCATGTGATGTGGCAGGTTTTTAAACCGTCGCCCGTACTCCGGAAGGGGTGAGAAGGTGCAGATAATCCACCAGGACGTCAAGGAGGGCAAGATAAAGGTCAAGGCCGAGACGCTAGATGACCTCTGGCACCTCTACCACATCATAGACCCCGGCGACACCGTTTACGCGAAAACCCTCAGAAAGCAGGCCCAGCGCTCGGACTCGCTGAGGGCTGAGAAGGTCGAGGTAATTCCGGTCTTCCTCGGAGTCAAGGCCGAGAAGATAAACTTCCACAAGTTCGCCAACCAGGTCCGCGTTACCGGCCCGATAGTGTACGCCAGCAGGGACGACGTTCCCCTAGGCAAGTACCACACGATAGCCATCGAGGAGGGGACGGTGGTCACGATCCAGAAGCCCCGCTGGAAGGAGCACCACATCGAGCGCCTCAAGGAGGCCGTTGAGGCTTCCAAGAGGGCAAGGGTCATGATAGTCGTTATAGACGACGGCGAGGCGGACATGGCGATAATCAGGGAGTACGGCGTCGAGATACTCAAGGGGATACGCTACAACCTCGGCGGGAAGCGCTACAACACCAACCGCGAGAGCGAGGAGAAGAAGTTCTTCCACGACGTGGCGAAGAGCATGGATGAGATAATCAACCGCGAGAGTATAGAGAGAGCTATAGTTGCAGGCCCGGGCTTCGTCAAGGAGGAATTCTACAAGTTCCTGCGCGAGAACTACCCCGAGCTGGCAAAGAAGGTGGTAATCGAGGACACGAGCGTGACCGGGAGGACGGGCATCTACGAGGTCATACGGCGCGGAACGGTTGACAAGGTCTACCACGAGAATCGCGTGGCCAAGGAAGTCCAGCTCGTCGAGAAGGTGCTTGAGAACGTGGCGAGGAACAACGGTCTGGCCGCTTACGGTCTTAAAGAGGTCGAAGAGGCCGTGAATTATGGAGCTGTTGAGACGCTCTTGGTTCTCGACGAGCTCCTGAAGGGCGAGCACAGGGATAAGATAGAGGAGCTCATGGACGCGGTTCGCTATTCGAGGGGCGAGGTCGTTGTGGTCAGCTCCGAGCACGAGGGAGGCGACAAGCTGAAGGCTCTGGGCGGTCTGGCGGCGCTGCTGAGGTTCAGGGTGAAGTGAACCCATCCCCGTAAAGCTCCACGTAGGGGTCGCTCTTAAACGTTGGGAACTCCTTCTCTTCCCCGTTTTCGATTAAGAGACGCTTTTTATCTGCGGTGAACTCGCCCAGCTCGAACGCAATAATTCCATTTTTGTTGAATTCGGTAATTAAGGAACCGACGTTCTCCGGGGGAACTATCGCTATCAGCGTGCCGGTTGAGGAGATGCTCCATGGATCGAGGCCGTAGAAATCGAGAACCTTCCTCACCATAGGGTCGAGCTGAAGTCTCTCGGGGTAGACCCTGAATCCGACCCCAGAGTTGTCGGCTATTTCGTGGAGAGCGGTTAAACCACCCTCGGTGGCATCGTGCATGCCCCTCACGGAAGGCTTCGCCGTGAGGGCATCCGGAACGACGGTTTCAAACCTGAAGGACCTCTTGAGTCTGGCTATCTCCCTGAAGCTCAGGAGCTTTCTCAGTTCCTTCTCGCGGAAATATGCAGCGGAAACGGCGAACTCAAGGCCAACCTTGCCCGTGACCACTATCCTGTCGCCCGGTTTCGCCAGCGGAAGTTTCAGTTCGTCCCTCTTCACCAGTCCCATGGCGGTGGTCGTTGAAGTCGGCTCGGTTATTGTTGGGTAAACACCGCTGTGTCCCCCGATTATCGAGCTCCCGTACTTCCTGCATTCGGCGTTCAAGTCACGCATCGCCTTCTCAACAAAAGCCCTCTCGCTCCCCTGTGGAAGGAGGATGTCAACTACCAGCCACCGCGGCCTCGCCCCGAAAACGGCCACGTCGCTGGCCGCGAAGTGGTACGAGAAGAACCCGAATGTCTCCTCAGGGACGCCGAGGGTGGGGTCGGTGGCAACCACCAGGTAGTGGTCGCAGTCGTATTCGAGAACCGCCGAGTCAAACCCCTCCCTGGGTCCGTACACCACCCTCATGTCCTCCACTCCCAGGTTGGGGAACACAACGTCCCTCAGGACATCGTTTCTAAGTTTTCCGAGTGGAAGCTTCACCTTCATCCCCTCCAAACTTCGAGATAATCTCCCTCACCTCTCGGAGGATTTCCCCGTCGCAGCCCCAGCACATGACCTCGAAACTCGGCACGCGAACGCTCATGCGAACCCTCCTCTTTCTCGCTAGCCTGCTCACCTCAACGTTGACCCGGTAGGCCAAATCCATCAGTGCGGGCGTTACTATCTCCTCCCTGTCAATGTACTGGAGGGGACAGCCCTCACGCCACTGCCTCCTCCGCGAGTGCTCGTACATGCGGTACGGCCTTATTCCAGCCTCTTCGGCGAGCGCCTCGACCTCTTCCGCGGTGTACTTTATGAGCGGGCGGAAGAATGGAATCCCCATCTTCGGAAGTCCGCAGAGCCTAATGTCACCCTCACACTGGTCGAGGAGGGCGCCGATTATCTTGTCGTTGGCGTTGTCGCCCTTGGCCAGCACATCAAAGCCGTTGTTGAGGGCAAACCACTTGGCGTTCCAGAGCATGACCTTCTTGCAGTTGATGCATACAGGCCCTTTCCTCCCGGCGACCTCCCTGAGGAGACCGTCCGTGATGTCCACGAGGTAGTGCTCCACTCCAAGCTCCCTGGTGAACCCCATGGCCCACCTCAGCGGCTCCTTCCAGCTCCACCTGTGGAAGAACGTCAGCGCCGATACGTTGAGGCCCGCCTTCCTCAGGAGGTACAGGGTTAAGCTTGAATCCTTCCCGCCCGAAAAGAGGACGAGAATCCGTTTCTTGTCAATACCGGCCCGTCTTGAGAATTCCCTGACTTCCCTGACCGCCTCGGTTATCATAGAAAAAAATAATTGGGGAGGCTTAAAAATATGAGCCTCAGATGTTGACCTTACCGACCCACTGCTCAGCCAGGTTTCCAAAGACCGGGAACTTGTAGCGTTCGCCCTGGTAGGCCTTGACCATTCCGAGTATCCAGAATATCAGGCCGACGATCCAGAGCAGGCCTCCAAGGACGGCCCCGATCACTGGTATGAACCCGAGGATAAAGCTGAGTATCGTTAGTCCCAGGAACGTTATCGTTGACTGCATAGCGTGGAAACGGACGAAGTCGCTCTCCTTCTCGAGCAACAGGAATATTATCCCAGTAAGCCATCCAAGCACGTATGCCAGCAATCCCTCGACGTTCTCATCCATACCCAAGGAAGTCTTCTTGGGTTCTTCAGGTGGAATCTCTTCCATAATCGATGCACCTCCGAACTTCAATCAGTTGTATTCTCCCCAATCCCTTAAATACCTTTCCAAAGTTTTAACACGACTTTCCGTGACCGACGCCGTGCGTTTAACGTCTCAGAACCCACCCATTTCTGATCTCGAACCCCTGAGTTTTGTTAGGCTCACCAAAGCTTTTTAAGGTTATCGAGAGATTGGAATATCGAATTAGGAGAGCCTAACGGTGATGCTCATGATTGTACCTTTAAACAGCATGAGGCCCGGTGAGAGGGGGGTTGTGGTCAACATCCTGGGCGGTCCCAACGCCAGACAGAAGCTCGTTTCGATGGGGCTGACCCCCGGGGCGACGGTTCAGGTTCTGGAGTCGCATCCACTGGGCCCTATAATAATCTCCGTCGGCGGTGTGCGGTTCGCCATAGGTAGGGGAATGGCCAGCAAGGTCATGGTAAGAAGGCTGTGAGGTGCCCACCATGATGAAGGTAGTGGCTCTGGCAGGGAACCCCAACGTTGGAAAGACCACGATCTTCAACTCCCTCACGGGAATGCGCCAGCACGTTGGCAACTGGCCTGGCGTGACCGTTGAGAAGAAGGAAGGAATCCTCGAATACAAGGGCCAGAAGTTTCTCGTGGTTGATCTCCCCGGAATATACTCCCTGACGGCGCACTCAGTTGACGAGCTGGTCGCCAGGGATTTCCTTCTCAAGGGGAGCGCCGATGTAGTTGTGAACGTCGTTGACGCAACCGCCCTCATGAGGAACCTCTTCCTGACGATGGAGATACTCGAGATGGGCCTGAAGAACGTTATAATAGCGCTCAACAAGACGGACCTCGCCGAGAAGCGAGGCATCGAGATAAACGCCAGGAAGATGGAGGAGCTCTTGGGAGTTCCCGTTGTCCCGCTGAACGCCAAGGAAGGGGTCGGCCTGGATGAGCTCAAGGATAAAATACACAGGATGGCGAACGGAGAGATTGAGACCAATCCCACCGTCCCCACCTACGACCCCGCGGTCGAGAGGGAGATAGGGCACATAATCGAGGCCCTCGAGCACACCAAGCTCGCCGAGGAATACAACCTCCGCTGGCTCGCGGTGAAGCTCCTCCAGAGGGACGATGGCGTGATAAAGCTCGTTCTCAGGCACCTTGGAAAGGAGAAGCTCGACGAAATCATGGGGCACATAGCCGAGGTGGAGGAGCGCTACAAGAGGGCGATGGACCTAATCATAGCCAGCCAGAAGTACGAGTTCATAGACGGCCTCATGCACCGCTTCGTGAGGTACTCCCACGAGCAGGGCGAGACCTTCAGCGACCAGCTGGACAGGTTCCTCACGCACCCGGTTTACGGCCTTCTCGCCCTCTTCGGCGTGTTCTACGTCCTGTTTAAGTTTGTCTTCGCCCTTGGACTGCCCCTGCAGGGCCTGTTGGATGAGGCATTTTCTTCCTTTGGCGAGTGGCTGGGGCCCCACATCGCCAACGAAACGCTCCGCGGTCTCCTCGTTGACGGTGTCATCGCAGGTGTCGGCTCTGTCCTGAGCTTCTTCCCGCTGGTCTTCCTGCTGTTCCTCGCCATGTCGATCCTCGAGGACGTGGGGTACATGGCGAGGGCCGCGGTCGTCATGGAGCGCATCATGAGGAAGTTCGGCCTCCCTGGGAAGAGCTTCATTCCCCTAGTCCTCGCCTTCGGCTGCAACGTTCCGGCGGTTATGGCAACTAGAACCCTGGACGAGGAGAGGGACAGGCTGATAACGATGCTGGTCAACCCGCTCATACCGTGCAGCGCCAGGCTGAGCGTCATAAGCTTCCTTGCGGGAGCTTTCTTCGTGGGGAACCAGGCGCTGGTCGCGGTGAGCATATACGCGACGGCCATACTGCTGGCACTGCTCATGGCCTGGGTCATCAGCCGCTTCGTGATCAGGGGAGAGGAGAGTCCATTCATAATAGAGCTGCCGGAGTATCTCATACCATCGTGGAAGACCGTAACGCTCCATTCGTGGGAGCGGAGCAAGGAGTTCGTCAAGAAGGCCGGAACCATAATCCTGCTGGGTTCGGTGGTCATCTGGTACCTCAGCACCTACCCGGTCGAGATAGGAACCGGGCAGAGCTACGCCGAGAGGCTGGGGGCCTTTTTCGAGCCCTACATGCGCCTCATGGGACTCGACTGGAAGGCCGCGGTGAGCCTGCTCTTTGGAATCATCGCCAAGGAGAACGTCATCTCCACCTACGGCATAATCTACGGCAGCGTGGATGAAATAGTGAACGCCATGACCCCGCTTCAGGCCTTCGTGCTCGCCCTCGTCACGACGCTGTACGTCCCATGCATCGCCACGATAGGGGCAATAAGGGCAGAGAGCAACTGGAAATGGGCACTCTTCACGGTCGTCTACATGATAGGCCTTGCGAGCATCGTGGGGATACTCGTCTGGAACATAGGGACCGCCCTGGGATACTGAGGTGTAAGGATGCTGGAGAAGGTACTGGAACTCATAAAGGAAGGGAAGGGCGTTGATGAGATAGCGCGGGAGCTTTCGATCCCCCGGGAGGAGGTCGAGGGAGCCCTCAGCATTCTGGAGAGCATGGGGTACGTTGAACGGGTGGAGCTCGGCAGCTCTGCCTGCGAAACCTGCCCGCTGAAAAGCGTCTGTCCGGGCTCGTGCTTCAGGTTCAAGGGAAAGGTGTACACGGTGACCGAATTTAGGATTGATGCACAGAAATGAGCGCGTCCTCCTTCCGGTTCATCGTTGGGCATATTTAATGGCCGTAAAATATATAAGTTTCCCACCGGAATGTTAAACGGTGATACCATGAAAGCTGTTATTCTTGCTGGTGGTTTTGGTACCAGGTTAAGGCCACTCTCATCGACCAGACCGAAACCAATGGTGCCAGTTCTCGGAAAGCCCAACCTCCAGTACCTCCTGGAGAGCCTGGAGAAGATACCGGAGATCGACGAGATAATCCTGTCCGTTCACTACATGCGCGGCGAGATAAGGGAGTTCATCGACGAGAAGATGAGCGACTACCCGAAGGGCATAAGGTTCGTCAACGACCCGATGCCCCTGGAGACAGGAGGGGCCCTCAAGAACGTTGAGGATTACGTGGACGAGGACTTTCTGGTCATATACGGCGACGTCTTCACGAACTTTGACTTCGGCGAGCTCATAGAGGCTCACAAGAGAAACGATGGCCTCATAACGGTGGCCGTCACCAAAGTCTACGACCCGGAAAAATACGGCGTCGTTGAGATGGACGAGGACGGAAAGATCGTGCACTTCGAGGAGAAGCCGAAAAGGCCCAAGACCAACCTCGTCGATGCCGGAATATACATGGTGAACAAGAAGGTTCTGGAGGCCATACCCAAGGGCAAGGAGGTCTACTTCGAGAGGGAGGTTCTTCCCAGGTTCGTGGGTCAGGAGGCCGTGTACGCGCACAAGATACCCCGTGAGTACTACTGGATTGACCTTGGAACGCCCGACGACCTGTTCTACGCGCACCAGCTCGCCATGGACGAGATAACCAAGCAGAACGGCTACTACACCATCGCTGAGGGTGCGGAGGTTCCTGAGGATGTCGAGATACAGGGTCCGGCGTACATCGACGAGGGTGCCAAGATAGGACACGGGGTCAAGATAAAGGCCTACACATACATCGGGCCGAACACCATAGTAGAGGACAAGGCCTACTTCAAGCGCGCCATCCTCATAGGCAACGACATCGTCAAGGAGCGCTCCGAGATAAAGGACAGCATCCTCGGCGAGGGAGTCGTCGTCGGAAAGAACGTCATCCTCAAGGAGAACGCAGTCGTCGGAGACTACGCTAAGATTTACGACAACCTGGTCATCTACGGGGCCAAGGTTCTCCCGTGGAAGAAGGTCGAGGAGTACGAGGCATACATCAAGATAAAGCTCGACCCGACCAAGGTGAGGCCAGGGGTCACCCCGGACCGCTGCCCGCTCGGCCTGCCCGAGTGTATCTACACCAAGTTCAAGGCCATAGCCGGCGAGAAGCCGCCGTGCGACGAGTGCATAGAGAACCAGTGGCTCTTCTGAGTTCTCTTTTCATACCCTTTTTCCCGAGCTTCGGGCAATAGGTTTTTATCCTCGAACCCCTTAGTTAACCGAAGGTGAAGAGGTATGTCCGAGTTCTACGAGAAGAGAAAGCTCAGCTGCCGGGAAGACGTTGCACTGGCGCTGGCCATATTCGTCGTGTTCTTGGATTTCGTCAATTCAGTGGTGCACGACAGTCCGACCCAGTTCAGAACGTCGATATTCGCGCTGGTGGTCCTTCTGTTTGCCCTCTCGGTCAGGAAGTTCTATCCCAATCCGAGCAAAAAGGTATGGCCGTGGATAAGCCCAATATACGACAACGGCGTCATGATAATAGTCGCGGTGTTCTTCCTCTTCCACGTGACGCTCCTAAACGTCCCGATACTCAACGTTGACCTCTACAACGTCTACGAGAACGGCGACATCATCGGTCACTCCCTCGGTGGCCTGATGATGTGGACGATATTCGCCAAGGTGGCTCTCGAATACTCCAAGCTCAACAACAAGGGCTGGAGCGCGAAGACAATCGTCAAGTACTCGATGGGGGCTCTCCTCATCATAGGCGTCCTGTGGGAGTTCATAGAGCTCGCCGCCTCGCTCACGATATTGCCCCACGTGGACGAGCCGATAAACAACAAGATCAGGGACATCATAATGGAGTACATCGGCGCAGGGCTGATGACGATAGCGGTGCTGAAGACGAAGTATCCCTTCGATATGGGGGAATGGGAGTGAGTCCCCTTTGATTTTTGCCTCTTAATTCTTCTGTGGATTCATATTGAGACGAATAAAACCAGCATGATACCAAAGAATCAGTACCGTATCCTCGGGTTGTACTCCAGGAGCATGAGGCCGTTTTTGAATATCCTTATCGTGCCGCTCTCAGAGAGTGTTATCGCTATCGCCTTTGTTAGTCGGGTTATGCCGGCGGCGGCTATGTGCCTGCTCCCGAGGCCCGGTGGGAGCATTAGGTCTATCACCTTTGGCTCGACTTCGAGGTACCTCCCGGCCGCGGCTATTCTGCCGTTGTCCCTGACTATAAAGGCCCCGTCGAGCTGGGCGAACTCCTTTATTATCTCCTTGCTGTTCCTGTCGAGGACGTTTACCTTGTGACCCTTGAACGGATTGGGTATGAGCTGGTGGGAGTGCCTGAGAACTCGCCTCGTGTCGCCTATGACGAAGATGGTTCCAACGGGAACACCTTCCCTGCCCTCGATGCTCAGCTCTATCGTTATCTCAAGGAGCCTCTGCAGGACGTTCTGATTCTGGGCAAAAAATCCCCTCATCGCAGAGATGCTCTTTTTGACCGTCTTGATTCCAATGAGCTCTCGGGTGACGTAGACGAAGGAGTCGCCCTCCCTGAGTATGTCGTGCTCCAGGAGGAAGGCGGAGATGAGGTTGAGAACGTTGTTGATGTCGAGGTTCTGCGGGATCGAGACCCTCTTTACCCTATCACTCTCCACATCAAAGGAAGAACTAACGATCACAACGGTGACGTCCACATCGGGGACCCTCTCGGGCTCAATATCCTCCAGAATAACGAGGGCCTTTCCGTCGAGGGCCTCAACGACGTCCACCGCACCCTTTATCAGAACATCGGGAACTTTCTTCCCCATACTCTCACCAACCGTTGATAGAGTAACTCCAGCGGGTATAAAAACCTACCGTCCTTAGAAAACGTTAAAACATAACCCGACGAAGCCTTTTTGGTGTGGGAGATGAGGATAGTCGTCGCAATCACCGGCGCGAGCGGTTCAATCTACGGCCTGCGGTTGGTTGATGTCCTGCGGGAGCTGGGTCACGAGGTCGTCACCATAGCCTCCAGAACCGGCCTCGCGGTTATGAGGCACGAGACCAGGGTCGAGTTCAAGCCCGACTACATGGAGGATGACCTCTTCGCCCCAATAGCATCTGGTTCAAATCCGTTCGACGCCATGGTCATAGTCCCCTGCTCCATGAAGACCCTCGCTGCGATAGCCAACGGCTACGCCGATAACCTGATAGCCAGAACGGCCGACGTGGCGCTGAAAGAGCGCAGAAAACTCATCCTGGTCGTCAGAGAGACTCCTCTGAACTTGATACATCTCCAAAACATGGTAAGGGTTACACAAGCTGGGGGGATAATTATGCCAGCTTCCCCAGGATTTTACACAAAGCCCAAAACTTTGGACGATATGGTAAACTTTATAATTGGAAAAATCTTAGACCTTCTTGGGATTGAGAACGAGATATACCCTCGATGGAGGAGTTAACATGGTCCAGCTCGATGACCTTGATAGGGCTATCCTCCGCATCCTGAAGGAGGATGCAAGGTTAACAATATCGGAAATCGCCGATAGGCTCAACCGCCCCGAATCTACAATCCATTTCAGGATAAAAAAGCTCCAAGAGCGAAACATAATTGATAAGTACACCATAGTTCTCGGCGAAAACCTCCAGCCGAAGAGCCTTGCGATAGTCTACATCCAGGCCGAGACCCCGATAATCGAAGACTTCCTCGAGAGATACATCCGCCACATCATGAAGACGCTTTCCCTGCTCCCCAACGTTCTTGCCGTTGCCAGGAGCGGAAAGGACGGGGTCGTTGCACTCATCGGGGAAGACACGCCCGAAAAGCTCAACCGCTTCGTTGATGAGACCATCAGGGTTCTCCCAACGCTCAAGAGGGTCGAGGTCTTCACCCTCGATGAATTCAGCAAAGGCGACGGCCTGGTGGGCTTCCTAGTGGGGGTTTGAATGGAGGTAGAGGTCAAGTTCCGCGTTGACTTCAACTCCGCCAGAAGAGCGATAGAATCCCTCGGAGCGACGTTCATCAGGGAGGAGATACAGGAGGATGTTTACCTCTCCGTTCCCCTACCCGAACTCCTCCGGGTGAGGAGGATAAGCAACCTAAACCGTTCTTTTCTGACGTACAAGCGCATAGCCGACCCTGGCAGGAACGAGGAGTTCGACGAGATTGAGGTCGAGGTGGGTGACTTCGAGACCACGTTGGAGATTCTGAGGCGCCTTGGCTTCAAGGAGGACGTCTGGGTCAAGAAGCGGCGCCTGGTCTACCGCCTGGGGGAGGTTACCTTCGAGCTGAGCGAGGTCGAGGGGCTCGGCGGTTTTCTGGACATCGAGGTCATCTCCGACGATATCGATGAAGCGAAGCGGAAGATATGGGACACCGCCAGAAAACTTGGCCTGAGCGAAAAGGACGTGGAGCCGAGGCTCTACCAGGAGCTCATCAGGGAAATGGAGAAAAAAGCGGAGAAATAGCTCAGCGAGCCGTCGCGACTATCTTGATTATGTCGTTGAAGCCTAGCTCGTAGTCCTCTCCAACGCGCCTGTGGGTTCTCGCGTTGACTGCATAGAGGAAGGTCCTTCCCAAGTCTGTGTGCACCTTGTAGGCCAGGTCGCGGGGCGTTGAACCCTTGGGGAGGAGGTGAACGTGGGGCAGAACGTTGCCGAACTGGTCGGTGAGCTTGTGCTCGTCCTCAACCGGATAAACGGGCACGAGGTTGAGCAGTTCAAAGGTCGCCCTGTTTATTACCTCCTGGACTCCCGTGGAGCCGAAGCGGTCGAGGACCTTCTCCTTTATCAGCTGGAGCGCCTTCTCCTGCTTGGAACTCATCGGTTTGAGGATTTTGAAGTCACTCGAACCAGGGACGTAGTCGATGAAGCCCGCCTTGGCGGCCTTCCTCAGCGTCAGCTCGGCGGCTGCACTCGTCGGAACGACTATGTATCCCCTGCTCTTGCCTTTCTTTATTAAACGCTCTATCTGGGCATCGGCGGCGGCATCGGCCTTGTTGGCCGCTATAATAATCGGCTTGTTTATCTTCCTCAGCTCGCGGACGAAGGAGAAGAGGTCTTCATCGCTCCACTTCGTCGGGTCGTTGTCGAGGCCGAGCTTGTGGATGGCTTCAAACGCATCTTCCTCGGTAACACCTATTCCAGTCAGCTGGTCGGCTATTGCCTGGGCGAGCTTGAGGTGCTGGAGCTTTATCCTCTTCGCGAACTTCTCCCAGTTCTTCCTGAGGATGCCGTATATCCAGTAGTCTATCTCCCTCTCGAGGAACTCTATGTCCCCGACCGGATCGTGGTGGTCGGTGGGCTGTCCCTCCTCGTCGGTCTTTCCGGTGGCATCAACGACGTGGATTAAGGCCGAGGCCGTCCTCAGGTCATCGAGGAACTTGTTGCCCAGACCGCGCCCCTCGTGCGCCCCGGGCACGAGACCCGCAACGTCAATCATCTTTATAGGGATTAGCGCCTTTCCGTCCCGGTATTCGTAGTTCTGGGGGTTTGGCTGACAGCCGAGCTCTTTGCAGGGGTGCTCGGCTATCGCGTAGGTGACCCCAACGTTCGCGTCTATCGTCGTGAACGGATAATTGGCGATCTGAACGTCAACGAGCGTAGCGGCCGAGAAAAAGGTCGACTTTCCAACGTTTGGCTTTCCAACGACACCTATCTCCATACTCACCACCGCCCTAACTTCGCGGGAGGGTTTTAAGGGGTTTCGGCCGAAAACTATAACTTCACCTTTTTCCTAATTCTTCCGGTGAAACCCATGCGAATATACGTCCTTGTCGAGGACTATTCTGGCTACGAAAGCCCTTTTCTGGCCCAGCACGGCGTAAGCTTCCTGATAGAGAAGGCCGGAAAGGGAATCCTCTTCGACACCGGCCAGAGCGCCGAGCCGATACTCCACAACATGAGGCTCCTCGGCCTCGATCCGAGTTCACACATCGATTACATCTTTCTGAGCCACTGCCACTACGACCACACGGGTGGACTCTTAGGCATCCTAAAGGCCATCGGAAGGCGGGTTCCGGTTATAGCGCATCCGAGCATCTTCAGAAGGCACTTCGTTATGAAGCCCTACCTCAGGGACGTTGGGATTCCCTTCAGGAGAGAGGAGGTTGAGGAACTCGCCGACCTATACCTCGCCCCGAAGCCTCTCGAAATAGTTGAGGGCCTGTACTCCACGGGGGAGATCCGCAACCGCGAGGACTTCGAACAGGGGCATATAGGGGTCTACACGCTGAAGGACGGCCAGGTAATGGAGGACAGCATTATGGACGACATGAGCGTCGTGGCTAAAACGTCTGAGGGTCTGGTTATCGTGAGCGGCTGCAGCCACGCGGGCATAGTGAGCATAGTAAAGCATGCGATACGGATGACCGGGGAGAGGCGCGTCCGCGCGGTTATAGGCGGGTTCCACCTCATAGACGCGGGCGACGAACGCATCGAAAGAACTGTGAAGGAGTTCAAGGAACTCGGAGTCGAGGAGGTTTACACAGGACACTGCACCGGGCTGAGGGCCGAGGCGGCATTCCAGGAGGCCTACGGCGAGCGCTTTCACAAGCTGCACTCCGGACTGGTCGTGGAATTCTGAGGTGATAGCATGGCAGAGGAAGCCGAGGAGAAGCCCAGGATAACCGTTATTGCCTATTCGAGGGACGATTTCCTCAGCAGGAAGGTCTCGAGCATGAGAGAAGTCCTCGAAATCGAGGGCTATGACGTCGTCTGGGCAAACGTGGACACCGTCGAGGCCGTTACCGAGATAATGGAGGCCCTCAACATCCACGATAGGCCCATGAAGGTCCTGCGAAGGGCGAGTACACACGCCAGGGTCTTTGTGTTTCCGGATTATCTGTTCCTCATTCTGCACCAGGTCTACGAGATAGACGGTGGGCTGAAGAGGGAAAGGATAGGCCTCCTGCTCAAGGACAACCTCGTGGTGACGGTGCAGGAGATACCCGGGGACGTCTTTGACCCCATCAGGGAGAGCATCCGTGAGGGGGAGGGCCTCTTCAGGGAGCGCGGCGCGGATTACCTGCTCTTCGCCCTTCTCGAAGCGATAGTCGAAAACTACGTTCCAATAATAGAGAGGATCAGCTCGAAGATGGAATCCCTCGAGGCACAGATACTCTCGAAGGGCGAGAAGGGGGTTCTCCACAGAATACACGGCCTCAGGAGGGAGATACTCTTCATGCGCCGCACGATATTTCCCCTGCTGGAGGCGTTCAGGAAGCTTGAGCTTGAGGGCGAGAGGTTCTTCACCGAGGAGACCCAGAGCTACATGGGGGAGCTCCACGACCACGTCCTCGAGGTGCTGGAGATACTTGAGGGGCAGAGGGAACTCGCCAACAGCCTCGTCGAGCTCTACTACTCAACAATCTCGATGAAGACCAACGACATAATCCGCATACTAACGGTCGTCTCAACGATATTCATCCCGCTGACCTTTATAACCGGCCTCTACGGAATGAACTTCCGTTACATGCCCGAGCTCTACTGGCACTACGGCTACCCGGCGGTCCTCCTGGTGATGCTGACGATAGCGATTGGGATGCTGCTCTACTTCCGGGAGAAGGGGTGGATTTAGAGCTCCTCAAGGCCGAGGGCGAGCCTCACGGCCCTTTCGGCTATCACGTCGAGGGGGTCGATCAGCGGAACCTTCAGGTCCTCCGCCTTAAGGGCAACGCTGACCTCTGTGCAGCCGGCTATTATTCCATCCACCCTGCGTTCGAGTCTCCTGGCAACCTCGAGGAGGAGCCTCCTTCCCAGCTCGATGTTCCCCGCCTTGACTCCCCCGTAGATTCCCCTCATGACGAGCTCCTGGTCGTTCTTTCCTGGGACGGCTATCCCGACGCCCCTGCCGAGGAGCGCGCGGTGGTAGACGAGCCCCTTTATGGTGCCGTCTGTTGCGAGGAGGCCGACCCTGCGCAGGCCAAGGCGCTCTATCTCATCAGCCGTCGCCTCGATCATGCTAACGAGCGGAATCGTTATCGCCTTCTGGATGGTCTCGGCGAAGAAGTGCGCGGTGTTGCAGGGCATTATTATGAAGTCCGCCCCCCAGCTCTCGAGCTTTCTCGCTCCCTCTATAAGGGCAGGTCTCGGGTCTTCCCCGTTCCCCAGGATGAACGCCGTTCTGTCCGGAATTTTGGGGTCGTTGTAGATGATTATCCTGGGATGGTCCTGGTCCCTCTTCGCAGGGGTCTTTTCGACTATCCTTCTGAAGAGGTCGGCGGTCGCCAGGGGCCCCATGCCGCCGAGGATGCCGATGGTTCTCTCCCTCACTCCTCCAGCCATACGGAGTCATCCCCGCGGTAGTTCAGCTTCACCACGAAGAGCCTGAAGGGCTCATCACGCTCGTTGACCACCCAATGGACGGTTTTGGGCTTGACGAGGAATACGTCGCCGGGCTTCGCGGTATACTCGCTCTCACCGATGCCGAGCCTTGCCTCTCCGTCCATTATGTAGAACAGCTCGTACTGGTGGAGATGATAGTGCTTCCCGACGGTCTGTCCGGGCTTGACCTCCACTATCTGGACGTACGAGCCTTCGGGCAGTTCGCCTTCGAAGAGCGGAAGCTTCCGGTAGGTGCCCCTGTCTATGAGGTTTTTGATTTCGGCCTTCATGCCCCATCCCCCGGATAGATGGTACCCAAAGTTGAAAAGCTTTACCCTTTCGACTTCCATCGAAATGTTCAAAAGACTTTTATAGTTCCGAAACCCAGACACTGATGGACAACTACAGGCGGTGATGGCTATGGAGAAACTGGAAAAGGCCCTCCGATGGGCGGAGGAGAACCTGAAAGCGGACTACGTAGAGCTTCGCTATGAGGATCTGAAGAAAACAACACTTGCCCTCAAGGACGGCGTTTTTACCAGCTTCACTGGAAAGCTCCACCAGGGCGTTGCGATAAGGGTCCTGGCTGATGGCGCCTGGGGATTCTCTTCAACGAGTGATCTCAACAACCTCGAGAAGGCCATCGAGGGCGCCTACAAGCTGGCGAAGGCAGCCGCCAAGACCAAGAGGGAGAAGATAGAGCTGGCCGAGATAAAACCCGTTGAGGACTTCGTGAAGAGCAGGATGAGGGTCAAACCGAGGGAGGTCGACATAGAGGAGAAGGTCGCACACCTCAGGGAGCTGGAGAGGCTCCTCAAGGAAGACGAGGCCGTTAAGAGCGTCCAGGTTCGCTACGAGGACGGTGGTGGGCAAAAAATCCTCCTCACCAATGAGGGAACGCGCATAGAGTGGGACTACAACTATCTCTACCAGGGGACCTACGTCACCGGAAAGGCCGACGGAAAACTGGCCATGGCCAGGGACAGCATAGGTGCCGTGGACTACGGCTGGGAGCTCATGACCGAGCACGAACCAAACGAGAAGGTCACCAAGAGACTGCTGAGAAAAATGCACAGCCAGCTCAAGGGCGTTGCCCCGAAGCGCGGCGAGTTCCCCATCGTTGCAGGCCCGATAGTCGTCGGCATAATCGCCCACGAAGCTTTGGGCCATCTCGCGGAGGCTGACTTAACCATAAACTCGCCCTTCAAAGACCTCATCGGCAAGCAGATAGCCCCGGAGTACGTTACCATGAGCGAGCGCTACGTCGAGGGCGGCTTTGGAAACGACAAGTACGACGACGAGGGTGTTCCGGTGAGGGACATACGCATCATCGAGAACGGCATTCTCAAGGAGATAATGCTCAACCGCGAGTACGCCCACAAGTGGGGCATGGAGCCGAACGGCCATGCCAGAGCTGAAAGCTACCGCTACCCGCCGATAATCAGGATGAGAAACACTATTTTCGAGCCCGGAGACCACAGCTTCGAGGAGCTCATCGAGGACATCAAATTCGGCTACTACGTCGTTGACTTCCGTGGCGGCCAGGCCCAGCTCAACAGCGCCTTCCAGGTCGGCGTTCAGGAGGGCTACGTCATCAGGAACGGTGAAATCGCCGAGTCGATAAGGGACACTTCAATCACAGGAGTTGCCATCGAGGCGCTGAAGAAGATAAGCGCGGTCGGCAAGGACTTCGGCCTTGAGGTCGGCTTCTGCGGAAAGGGACAGACTGCCTTTGTCAGCTCCGGTGGACCGCACATGCGCTTTGACGGAGGAATCCTCATCGGGTGAGGTGGTGAAGATGGAGGAACTCATAAGATACGGCGAGAAGTTTTTCGACGAGCTTGAGATCGCAGTTTACCGCTCCAAGGATGTGAGCGCCAACGTCGAGCTCAACGAGATTTCGATGGCATCCACGAGGAGCGGGGCGGTTACGATACTACGCGGAATAAAGGACAAGCGCCTCGGGCTGGCCATAATAGACAGCGATGAACCCGCCAGGATAAGGGAGGCCATAGAGCAGGCCGCAAAGATGGCAAAGCTGAACAGCAGGGACGAGAAGTGGGTCTCCCTGCCCGAGCCGGGCAAATACAGGGAGAAGCCGAAGCCCAATTACGAGCTGAAGGAGGCCTCCCCGGATCAGCTCGTTGAGATGCTCGTCCGCGGCATAAAGCTCGCCCGCGAGAAGGATGAGAACGTCATCGTGGCAGGAGGAGAGGGCGGCGTTTCGTGGGAGGAGCGCCACATCGTCAACTCCCACGGAATAGACGTCTTCCAGGAAGGCGGTGCTGCATTTTTCTTCCTCGAGCTGGTGGGAAGGAAGGAGGGCACCGTTACCCCCGGAATCTTCGACTTCGATGCCAGAAGGGATCTCAAACTGGACGTTGACGGGGTCGTCGAGAGAGCGGTTCAGAAGGTCAAGTGGGCGTACGACGTCAAGGCAAGCAAAAACGAGGAGGTTCCGATAATACTTGGCCCATGGGCGATAGCGGGGCTCCTCAGCTATGCGCTCTTCCCGGCATTCAGTGGTGAGCGCTTGGTCAAGGAGACGACGCCTCTTGCAGGAAAGGTCGGGGAGAAGATATCCAGCGACGTGCTCACGATATACGACGACCCGTTCCACGAGTTGGCCATCGAGCCGGTTATAGCCGACGGAGAGGGAGTTCCAACGAGAAAGAACGTCCTCATTGAGAACGGAACCTTCAGGGGCTTCGTCTGGGACAACTACTGGGCCAAAGTCTACGGCACCGAGAGCACCGGAAACGGGAAGCGCGACCTCAGAAGTGGCGGCATAAACATCGGATTCCACAGCATGGTTATCGAGAACGGAAAGCGCTCGCTGGAGGACATGATATCCGAGATCGAGCACGGCTACTTCGTCGACGGCTTCCAGGGTACACACTCGAGCAACCCGGACAACGGAAACTTCGCGGTAACTGCAAACCCGGCGTTCCTCATCGAGGACGGAGAGGTCAAGGGAGCGAGCGTCTTCCTCGTTGCGGGCAACGTCTACGAACTGCTAAAACAGGCGAGTGAAGTTTCGAAGGAGCAAATCGTAATGCCCTTCATGACGACCATCATAACGCCCTTCGTGAAGTTCGAGAACGTGAAGATAGCGGGGAAGTGATTTTCCTTTTTCTAACCTTTTGGGTGTTTTATCGGGGAAACAACTTCTTTTTAAAGCCTGTTCTCCCCACGAAACACTACTTTAGAACCCGGAAGTCAATCGCGATGTTGAACTGCCTCGGCGCGTAGGGGCGGACTTTCCTTTCCTCCAGGAACTCAACTTTGAAACCGAGCTCTTTTGAGGCCGCCTTTATCTTCGCTTCGTGCTCGGAGAACAGGTTCTCCTCCGGACCGAAGCCGTAGTAATGGACCACGCCACCGTCCCTGAGGCTCAGCATGGCCTCCTTAAGAAAGCGGTCGGCGAACTTGGGGAGGTTCATTATCACCCTGTCGGCCTTCACTTTGCCCGCCACCTTTCGCACGTCCCCAAGGATAGGGACAATGTTGTCGACCTTGTTCAGCCCGATGTTCTCCTCAAGGTAACGAATCGCCCAGGGATTGACGTCGCAGGCGAAGACCAGCTTTGCCTTCTTAGCCAGAAGCACCGCGTACGGCCCGACGCCGGCGAACATGTCGAAGACAACCTCGCCTGGCTGGGTCTTCTTGAAAACTCTCATCCGCTCCGTGGCTAGGCGAGGGGAGAAGTAAACCTTAGCAACGTCAAGCTTTAACCTTATCCCGTTCTCACGGTGGAGGGTTTCAGTCCTCCTTTCGCCGGCAAGGTGAACCAGCTCCCTCACGCGGTATTCCCCGGAAACCTTGCTCCCCTTGGCGAAGACGGCCTTTATGTGCCGGTGAACCCTGAGAATGGCCTCTCCGATTGCTTCTCCGTAGGGCATCAGCTCCTCGGGGAGCTCGATTATCGCTATGTCGCCGATTATGTCGAAGGAGCTCGGGAGGAGTGGTCTAACATCCTCGGGAACCTCGACGACCTCACGATAGCTGTGGGGCCTTCTCTCAAGCCTCTCGAAGTCTGCTTCGACGAGCTCGAAGCCATCCACTGGCTCTGTGATCGGAAAGAGTACAAACTCGCCCTCCCGTTTGACGGCGTATCCTTTGGCCAGGACGCCGAGCTCGATTAGTTTCCTACGGGTTTTTTCGGCCTCTCGCTTGGGGACTTTGACGGCGAGCATCGGGGGAAGATGGACTGTGGGGTTAAAAAGAATTGCCCCGACGAAAGATTTTTAAACGCTCGCCCTTCCCTAGTATCGGGCCCCGGTGGTGTAGCCCGGTCAAACATGCGGGCCTTTCGAGCCCGCGCCCCGGGTTCAAATCCCGGCCGGGGCACCAGAATTCTACTACAGAAATCTAATAGTTCAGGATTCTCCACATTCATCAGGATAACATATCCTGAAAAGTACGGAGTTTCCTTTCTTAAACGTCTCTCGGAGGTACGGGGTCAACCGGGAGATGTTAAACTGTGCAACGCATGCTTCAATCTTTACACTACTGGGATCAGCAGGGTCGTATCTCACCCACTCGACGTGGCAGGGGACACCATTGCCCTCAAGGTAGTCCTTGTAGGAAACCGGGACCCAGAGGGGATCACTCGAAGTGGTTTTATCCACGTAGATATACTTTACATGGTATTTTTCCAGAATTTGAAGCGCCTTTGTGCTGTTGTTCCCCAACAGTGCCACCATTATATCGGCGCTTCTCTTATCGTAGTCAACAAAGGGCGACGCGTGAGTTCTTCTAAATAGTACGGTTTTTCTGCCCGATATTGAGAACAGCATGAAAGAGGCCTCGTAGTTGCTGAGGATGACATCGTTAACGTCCGTGTTCTCAAGAAGCCACGCTTGAAGGCTTTCGAAGGGAAATTCGTGGAAACCGATCTGGACCCATAGGCTGGACGCAAACTCCACCACAGTGGCCCCAGAGAACACCAGGAGTATAGCAGTCACTACGGCCAGTGACTTCCTTTGGGGGAATTTAGAGATGAGGTATGTGATCCCTAGGGAGACCAGTATAACATCCAGCGTGAAGAAATACAGGCTCAGTTTCTTTGCAATCAGGGGGTTTCCGAGCAGTATGAACACGATTCCCGCTGCGTACATACCCAGGAGCGATGATACAACGATTCTAAACGCGGGATACGGTCTGGTTTTTACAACGACATACAGGCCAGCAAGGGCGAGAAGGGAAAGCATCCCCCTCCAGGAATAAGAGACAAAAAATGTTACCATATCAGCCGTGAAGCTGACGATTGTATAATGGGCCCAGACTAAGCTCTGATATGGATTTGGGGTCCGAGCATGGTAAACAAATAGAAGTGGGCCCCAGTAGAGGAGCAACAGTGGGATGGCAACAAGGAACGGTGTAATCCATCTCTTTATTGCCGATAGCTCTCTGTTCCGACCAACGTCCCAAGCCACGTTCGAAAGAATCACTGCCCCAATCCCGAAAGTTCCTAGAACATGAGTTAGGCCCGCGAGGGCCCAGGAGATGCCCAGAAAGATCCCGTTTCTGGTTGATGGGGCCTTTAAATAACGAACAAGCGCGAAATAGAAGAGGGAGATAAATACCATCAGCATGAGGGTATGGGGATGGGGATCTGGAAAATGAAGCGCGAGGGGGAGGAGAGGAGCCAGCATCGCCACGCTTTCTGTTGTCAGCTCGCCTACGAGGAAGTACACTGTGATCATAGACAGCAGAAGTATGAAAACAGGCATTACATAGACTGTTACGGGCATTACACCTCCAGCAACATGCCCGAAGAGTGCAACGATAGAATGGTAGAGCCAAGGGTAAAAAGCGTAGCCTTCATAATTCGTTGGGTCCCTAAAGACGGAAGTGCCATGAAATATCGCCTCGGCGATGCCGTTGTGGAAATACAGATCGCCTCCGTACGGGGGGCCCGGAATAGACTTCAGACTACCCACAAAAACCATGGTCAAAAGGACAGAGAATATAGCATAAAGCAGCCCTCTGTTCATGAGTTTGCCCCCAATAAGCTACGCAGTGGCAGTCTCATGTACACTTTCGGGTATTTAATTTTTCCTCCGTCCTCCGCGAAAACCTTTTAACTCCCGTCCCGACCCTCAACCGATGACCATGAAGACGCTCGCCGATGTTTTCAGGGAAGCACTGGGGGAGAAGGGGATCGAGAGCTTCGGGGTGCTCTCTAAGAGGTTCAGGAAGGCAAAGAACAAGCTCCAAGACGTGGCAGTGGAGATAATCAACGGCAAAGGGGCAATATTCCGCGTTCCTGAGAAAACCGCAGTGGCATGGGACCTGAACGGCAACCGCGTCGAGGGCTCTTACTACGCCTACGCCCCGCTGTGCATGAAGGAGAAGTTCGAGCCGGTTCTGACGCCCGAAGAGCTCCGCTCAAAGCTCCCAAAGTGGCCCTACTTTATAATCGATCTATACCACTGGGACAAGCACACCCAGAAGGAGAAGGGCAAGGTCTGCCTGCAGGTGAGCCAGAGCTACGGCCTGCTGAGGGACTACTTCACCGGGAGAGAACTTGCCGTAACGTGGGCTAGCGATGAGTTTGAGAGAATGTTCAACGGGCCCATTGAGAGAATAACGACCTACGCCGGGCCGACGGCGGAATTTTTGAGGGAGAACGACATCGACGAGGTTGTTCTCCTTGACCCCTGGGCGGAGGAGGTTCTGAGCGAGGAGGATTTTGGCGTTGGGGCCTTTATAATCGGCGGCATCGTGGACACCGGTGGGAACAAGAAGAAGACCACCCCCAAAATAGGCGAGGAGCTTGAGAAGGCTGGAATAAGGGTCCGCAGGAGGAAGATCGTTCTCAAAGGCGACGTTGTGGGCGTCCCCGACAGGATAAACCGCATCCTCGGCATAATCCTCAAGATGATGGTGGAAGGGAAGTCCATGGATGAAGCGGTTTACGAGTTCCAGGAGCCGCTACACGCCCGCTGGCGCCTGAGGAAGGAGCTCCCCAAGCGCGCGATCAGATACAAAGTGAACGGCAAGACCTACAGGGTGGTTGAGAAGGAGCTGTTCAATGAGTACTCTAAATGGCTAAAAATCCGCTGGGAGGACTTCGTGAAGGTGCTGAGGGAGCTTGACCTGATAGCCCTTGAGAGGAAGAGGATACACCACCTCAACAAGATTTCCAACGCGAGGATAATCAATGGCAAGGCTTACAGGGTAATATTGCTCAAAAAAGCGGCGATGTTGTGCTACAACTGTTAAATCTCTTTTTCAATTCCATTTGGGGAACAATAGGAGAAAAGAGAGGACTCAGAAGAACACCACAACGGCGTCCCCAACGACGGCAGTCTCGACCTCTTCGCCCTCGCTGAACACCGCCTTCCTGAGCACTATGTCATCCTTGGCCAACTCGATCTTCTGACCTTCCACTTCAAACTCGACCTTTCCGGCCTCCTTGAGGGTCCTTGCAACTTCCTCGGCGTTCTCCTTGAGGTAGGCGGTAATCTTCGGCACGAGCTTTCCGTATCTCGGCCCGACCGTTCTGAAGTTGGGCTTTATCTCGGTGATGCGCTCTTCGAGTTCAGGCTCACCCTGGATTATCTCCAGCCTCTCGATGTTCATTGTTCCCGCGATGTCCTTCTCGATGACCTTCAGGGCCTCGTAGGAATCGGTGGCGTAGATGGCCACGTGCTTGAGCTTAGCGTTGAGGGCAAGGCCGTGGCTGTTCTTGTAGCGCCTCATGGCACCGACTATCTCGCGGGCTAGCTCGCCGAGCTTCTCGACTTCCTCGCTTATTCTGCCTTCGTCGTACTTCGGCCACTCAAGGAGGTGCACGCTCTTGGAACCGATGTGGGCCTTGAACATCTCCTGGTAGAGTTCCTCGGTTATGTGCGGAGCTAACGGAGCGAGGAGGAGCATGATGTTGTAGAGCAGCTCGTAGAGCGCCGCTTTCGCCTTTAGCTTGCTCTCTTCGTCGTCGCCGTAGAGGCGGTACTTGATCATCTCGATGTAGTCATCTGCCACCTCGTGCCAGACGAAGGTCATCAGTTCCCTGGTGAGCAGGTTGAAGCGGTAGCGCTCCATCTCCTCGGTGGCGAACTTGATAACGCGGTGCAGCCTTGAGAGTATCCACCTGTCGATCGGCTCAAGCTCCTCCGGAGCGCTGCTCGGGTCGAAATCGCTCAGGTGCCTCTCGGCGAAGCGGTAGATGTTCCAGACCTTTTGGAGGAAGCGGTAGTTGTATTCGACGGTCTCCCACTTGAACGGATGGTCCTCTCCGGGCGGTGCCAGAGCCGTCCAGAGGCGGAGCGCATCGGCGCCGTACTTCGGAATAACCTCGTCCGGGGCAACGACGTTGCCGTAGCTCTTGCTCATCTTCCTGCCGTCCGGTCCGGCCACCATTCCGTTGATGAGGACGTCGTCCCAGGGCTTCTCGCCGGTGAGGACATAAGTTCTGAATATCGTGTAGAATGCCCACGTCCTTATGATGTCGGTTCCCTGCGGCCTGAGCGCGGTCGGGAAGTTGTGCTCGAACCAGCGCTTGGCCTCTTCGTCGCCCTTGATGGCCTCGTGCCACCGGGTTATGATGAGCGGGGTTATGCTGGAGTCTATCCAGCAGTCGAGGACGTCCGTTACGGGCTCGAGCTCGGCACCGCAGACCGGGCACTTCTCCACGGGCGGCTTGTCGAAGCGCGGGTCGACCGGCAGGTCTTCCTCCTTAGCAGGAACCACATGACCGTTCTTGCAGACCCAGAACGGGAGCGTCGTTCCAAACACGCGCTGCCTGCTGATAACCCAGTCCCAGTCCATTGAGTCGGCCCAGTCCTTCAGGCGGAGGAACATATCCTCGGGGTACCAGTTTATCTCCTTAGCCACCTTCACTATCTCGTCCGTGAAGTCCTTCACCTTGATGAACCACTGGGTCTTGGGGAGCAGCTCGATGGGTGCCATACAGGAGCTCCTCTCGGTGTGCCTCAGCACGCGGTGGTGAACCTTCTTCCTGTCGTAGAGCAGGCCCATCTTTTCGAGGTCATCTGCTATCGCCTTCCTAGCCTCATCGGTCGTCAGTCCCTTGTATGGCCCGGCGTTCTCGTTCATCGTGCCGTCCTCGTTGATTGCGATAATAACCGGCAGGTTGTAGCGCTTCTGCCAGACGACGTCCTGTTCGTCACCGTAGGTACAGTTGTAGACCGCGCCGGTTCCGAATTCTGGGTCAACGTCCTCATCGGCTATAACTGGCACTTCCCTCTCGAATATCGGGAGCTTAACCTTCTTACCCACAACGTCCTTGTAGCGCTCGTCCTCCGGGTGGACGAAGACGGCAACACAGGCCGGCATCAGCTCGGGCCTCGTGGTGGCTATGGGGACGTAGCCGCTTCCATCTGCCAGCGGGAGCTTGATGTAGTAGAGGAAGCCGTCCTCTTCAACGTAGCCAACCTCGGCTTTAGCGAGGCTCGTTCTGCAGCGCGGACACCAGTAGACCGGGTGCTTGTCGCGGTAGAGCATGCCCTTCTCGTAGAACTCAAGGAGGGACTTCTGCACGGCAGCTTTGTACCAGTCGTCCATCGTGTGGTACTCCAAATCCCAGTCGGCTGAGTAGCCTATCCTGATGAACTGATTGCGCATGGCCTCGATGGCCTGCCAGGTCCACTCAACGCACTTCTTGAGGAAGAGCTCGGGCTGGTCTTTGCTTATTCCGAACTCCTTCTCCACCTTGAGCTCGGTCGGCAGACCGTGGTTGTCGAAGCCCTGCGGGAAGAGCACGTTGTAACCGGTCATTCTCTTGTAGCGCGCTATGATGTCGATCCAGGTGTGGCTGAGCACGTGACCGAGGTGGAGCGTTCCGCTCGTGAACGGGGGCGGAGTGTCTATCGCGTAGCTCGGCCTCTTCTCGTCGAGCTCGTACTTGTAGATTTTCTCATCCAACCAGAACTTCTGCCACTTCGGTTCAATCTCGTTCGGGTCGTAGGTCTTAGGAAGCATGGGCATCACCTTTTCGGTTTTTTGAAGATGGGTTACCCTCAGAAAGGCGGCTTAAAAATCTTAGCAACGCCGGTGGTGCCGGAGTAAGGGCTAACCAAGAAGCGCGGAACGCATGGGATTCAAAGGTTGAAATCAGCGTTACGGTGGACGATAGGCACCACCAGGGTATAGAAATGAGCCCGAGGTTTAAAAAGTTTGGGGTTACTTCACCGCCACCAACCAGTACCTCCGGTCGTTGGGCCTCAGCTCGTGGAGGTCCCCGTAGATTTTGATCCGCCTGAAGTGCCGCTCTGCCAAGAGCCTCATCTCTCTTACGGTGTAAATGTTCAGTTCGTCGTCCACCATGAAGGCCCTAACGCTCCCGTCGGGCTTCACTATCTGCACGAGCCTCTTGAAGTGGAGTTTTTGTGTCGCCGGCTCCACATCGCGCCAGTCGGTTATGATTAACCGCTCATCGCCCTTCCGCTCGTCCCACACTATCGGGCCGTCCCCTCCGCCGTGGTACCAGCACGGAAAGTCGGCGATGAAAATTCCGCCCGGTTTCAATGCTCGCTTTACAGAATTAAATAATTCCCGAATTGCAGAATCATCGAAGTACATAATGGATGAGAAGAACATCGTCACGGCGTCGAACTCTTCTTCAAAATCAATTTCAAGCGCGTTTCCTCGAATGAATTCTATTTTCAGTCCTTCCCTTTCGGCCTTTCTTCTCGCAACGGCAAGCATCTCCTCGTGGAGGTCGAGGCCCGTAACCCAGTACCCCCTCCTCGCCAGTTCGAGCGTTGGAATCCCGGTTCCGCAGGCGAGGTCTAAGATTTTCCTTACTTCTCGCTCGGCTTCATTCTGAAAGAGCTCCTCCACGAAGTCTATCTCACGGGAAACCCGCTCGGCCCTTCTCCTATAAATTGCATCGTAGTACTCAGCCAGGGCCGTGTAGAGCTCATGCATGGTATCACCAAAAATGAAGTAGACTTCAGATTTAAAACCCTTCTCCCAGCTCCCGGAAGGCCTCGATCAGGATGCTGTTCTCCTCGGGTTTTCTCACGGAGAAGCGGACGTATTCAGGCAGACCAAAGCTCGTGCAGTCCCTCACGAGGATTCCGCGTTTTTTCATCGCTTTGACAAACTCTCCTGCATCATCAACATGCTTGATGAAGAAGTTGGCGTCGCTCCTAACGTCCAGCTCCCGCTCAATCCTCTCCTTCTCGCGCCAGATGAGGGGCATCGTCTTTCTCAGATGCTCGAAGCCGTCCTTGATGAGGAACTCCAGGAAAGCGTAGCCGAGTGAGCCTATGCTCCAGGGCATTTTAACGCTTTTGAAAGCATCTTCAAAGCCAAGGACGTAGCCGACCCTTATCCCTGGCAGGCCATAGCTCTTCGTGAATGTTCTCAGCTTCACGATGTTCTCCCCTTTGGGGCTTTCCGGGTTCCTAACGAAGTCCATAAAGGCCTCGTCGAGGACGAGGAGCGCCTTTCGGTCTTCAACGGCGTCGAGGAGAGGCTTAAGCTCCTCGACACTGTAGAACCTCCCGTCCGGGTTGTTTGGATTGCAGAAGAATACCAAGGAGTTCCTCTCGACGAGTTCGGCCAGCTTCTCCGGATTGTTCGGCCCGTTGATTACCCTCGCGCCAAAGATTCTGGCAACCCTCTCGTACTCGCCGTAGGTGTGGCGAGCGATTACAACCTTTCGTCCCCTCAGCGCGAGGATTCCGATTAGATAGAGCGCCTCGGTGATGCCAGCCGTTACCGTCAGCGATTCACCGACCAGCTCGGCGAGTTCCTCCTCAAGCCTCTCGTAGTACGGATAGCGGTTGCTGAGCTCTTTCGCGCGCTCGAAGGTCTCATCGAGCCATTCTGGCGGATAGGGGTTGAGCGATGCAGAGAAGTCTAGCAGACCTTCCTCCCTCGCACCGCCGTGATATGTTGAGAACTTCACAGGCTCAAGCATGGAACCACCCCCGTCAGCAGGAGCAACAAAACAACCACCGTCCATTCAGCAACGACGAGCCAGTAAATTCTCAAGGCCCGCTTTATCTCCCCGTTACTTGGCTCTCTTCCTGGAAAACGGTAAACACCGGGCTTCTCCAGCCAAACGCCAAGGACGGCGCTCATGGCAGCTATCGGCTTATCCGAGTTTAGCTTGAACCTCGCAAGGCGGTAATGGCTGAGAACCTTCCCCCTTCCGAGCGGGAGGTAGAGGAGGACAGTCAAACGGGCCGGGATGAAGTTGAGGACGTCGTCCAGTCTGGCGGAAAACTTGCCAAAGAACTCGTAGCGCTCGTTCCGGTAGCCGAGCATGGCATCTAAAGTGTTCACCGCGCGGTAGAGCAACGCGCCCGGGATGCCGAAGAGGAGAAAGTAAAAGAGCGGCGCAATCACTGAGTCGTTGAGGTTCTCGGCGAGGCTCTCTATAGAGGCGGAGTTTAGATGCGCCTTATCGAGGTTCTCGGTGTCCCTGCTGACTATCATTGAGACCGCTTTTCTCTTCTCCTCGACATCTTCAGTTATCGTTCTCGCCACGTGCTCATAGAGGCTTCTAACAGCGAAGGAACTCTTTAGGAGATAAACCGCTAAAGCGTAGTTCAGGGGAAACGGAAGGTAGGAGGGCAATAGCGAGAGGATTAGAGCGAAGGCAGCCACGAACAGGGCCGTTAGAGTTCCCGCGAGGAAATCTGGGAGAGGACCTTTTCTCGCCCATCTCTCGTCGAGATGGCCGGCCATTTTTCCAAACCACACGACGGGGTGGACTAGTGCCGGTGGTTCACCCAAGAGTACATCCCAGAGCAGGGCGAGGAGGAAGACGGTCAGAACGTCCATTCCCCGAAGGCCTCCTTTATGGCCGAGTACTCTTCCAGTATATCCCCGTTTGGTTCCCTTATGCCTCTGCGCACGTACCAGGCCGGGTGTCTCAGGTAGGTAAACTCAAAGCCGAGCCGTTTCAGGGCCTTCTCGGCCGTCCTGCCGATGGCGAAGATGGCCCTCGGCTTCACCACCTCAAGCTCCCTCTCGAGTAGCTCAAGCTCGCCCTCACCGAAGCCCCTCAGCCTGTTTCCAGGCGGGTTGCACTTCACGACGTTGGTCATGTAGACAAAGTCCGGATTGATGCCCAGGCTAAATAGGGTCTTCCGAAGGAGCATACCCGAGGCGTCGCGGTAGAAGCATATCCCCGTCTTTCCGCAGCCCTTTCTTCCCGGCGCCTCCCCGACGAGAACAATCCCTGAGCCAGCCCAGCCGTTGGCGAAGGGCAATCCCTCAAACTCACCCACCTGGAGCTGATAGTGGTGGTACTCCTCGCGGCAGAACCTCAGGGAGTCTTTGAGAAGCTCGCGGTAGAGACCTTCGAGATCTCGGACGGTTTTTTCGTCCCTCTCGTTCACAACGAGGAAGCGCTCGCTGGGGTTGTATATCGTTCTTGCATAGACTCCGTAGGTCGTCTCATCCAGGCTTAGAAAGTCCCTCCAGTCGCGGAGGGCTAACGGGATTGTCCTCAGGTTGCCCGGATTTATGTAGACCTCGCCGACCTTTTTGAGGTTCTCGAAGCGCAGGAGCATAATGGATAAAAGGACCACCGAGTTTATAGGTTTGGTGGTTTGTATGGTTGAGACGAGGAAGTGTCCCCTCTGCGGGGGCACGATGGTGCCGAGTAAAGTTGAGCGCTACGGATACTCGACGTATTTCTGGATCCCTCCATGGAAGAGCAAAGTCACCGGAATACTTAACAAGGCTGTGTACGGCAGAGTGTGGCTCTGTCTCGACTGCGGGGCCCTGATACCGTACGTGGACGGGGATACCGTCGCAAGACTTCGGGAAGAGTTCGAGACCCTGAAGGCGGAAGGAAAAGCGTGAAGAGGTTGCGTCTCTCAGGTGGAGGGAGATGCTACCGGCCGAGACTTGGGCTGGTGGGAAAATGAAAGAGAAAGAACTCCTCAAGAGGCTCGAATCCAGAGGAATAACCCTCGACGCTATGCTGGAAGCCGCGTTGAAGCTCTACATAGGCGAGGAGCGGGAAAAGGTTAGGGAAAAGCTGCGCGAGCTGATGCTTTACTATCTTGAGGACATCAACGTTGGGGCGCTCCTGATGGCGGCTCTGCTTCTCGAAGAGAACTTTGAGGTCGAAGGAGACCCGGTCAATCTGGTTGCCGATGAGCTGATTGGAATAAACATCGCTGAATACATCGGCGGCAAGATGGGGCTGTTCAACTTCTTCTACTACGACACGAGAAAGCCCGGAATCCTCGCGGAGCTTCCGCCCTTCCTGGACGACGCGGTCGGCGGTTTCATATCCGGCTGCATGACGAGGCTCTTTCAGGGGACGGTGGAGAGGCCATGAAAAACCTCCTTCCCTTCTTCACCCGCCTGCCGGTTAGGGGAGACTTCGAGAAGGCCCAAGGAGAGCTCTGGGCACTCCCACTGGTTGCCCTCCTCAGCTCGGCCCTTCCAACCGCGGTTCTCTACCTTAACTTTCCCCTCGGGAACGTTTTAGCGGTTCTTGCGCTCTACTTCACGATAGGGCTCCTTCATCTTGATGGCTTGGCGGACTGGGCGGACGGGATGATGGTCAAGGGCGATAGGGGGAGGAAGGTAAAGGCTATGAAGGACGTCAACATCGGTATAGCCGGAGTTTTTGCGGTCGTTATGGTTCTGCTTCTTCAGGTTTACTCGCTCTCACTCGTCCCGGCCTATGCGCTCTTTTTGGCGGAGCTGAACTCCAAGTTCTCTATGCTCCTCGCTCTGGCGACAAGGAAGCCACTGGGGGATGGTCTTGGTGCGTACTTCATGGGAGGAATAAACAAAGGGCAGTTGGTTATTGGAGCGATTCTCTACGTTCTCCTGCTCCTGCCTATGGTTTTCATCGAACCGCGCTCGCTCGCGTCTCTCCTCGGGCTACTTGCCGGGGCCTACGTAATCAGTCTATCGCTGAGAAACTTCGGCGGGCTTAACGGCGACTGCATAGGGGCAATCGCAGAGATCACACGGGCAGGGACGCTCCTCACACTGGCCTTGGTGAGGTGAGCCGATGATAGTCATTATGGCAGGAGGCCGTTCCAGGCGGATGGGTATTGAGAAGCCCGTCCTCAGGGTGGGCGGAAAACCGATGCTTCTCCGGGTTCACGGGCAGGCAGAGGTCGTGGACGATGTCGTGGTAGCCCTCTCAAGGAATACCCCCAGAACGAAAAAGCTCTGCCTGCGCGAGGGAATTCCCTTCATCGAAACGCCCGGAAAGGGATACGTTGAAGACATTCGCTGGCTATTGGGGAAGCTGGGCCCTTTTGTGAGCGTCTCCGCAGACCTGCCCTTCGTGAAGGCGGCCGACATAGCCCAGATTTCAGGGGCCTTCGATGGAAGAGAGAGCCTGACGGGTGTCCTGCCCATCGAAGAAATCCCGCGTGACTTGAATCCCGTGGTGTATCGGGGATACGCGATAGTTGGCCTGAACGCCATTGGGACGGAGGGGGAACGCTTCTTCGAGCTGAGCAATCCGCTCTTGGCTTTGAACGTGAACACGCGGGAGGAGCTTGAGCTGGCCGAGAGAATGGCACGGATTCTACGCCCCATGAAACGAAAAGAACTTTAAGGAAGGAGGGGTAGTTCCAACGGTGATAGCATGGAAACTGGTGGAGACGGCCCTGGGATAGGGGCGTCAATAGTCGGCATTCTGGCGTTCCTAGCGATTATGATAATCGTCGTCCTGGTCATACTGGGCATTCTGGTGTTCTCCGCGGCGCTGTTGGTCGTCATAGTGCCCTTAACAATCATCATGGCGGTTGTGGGATGGATAAAAGGAAAACGCAGAAAGGAGCCAAAGGAACTGGAGGAGCCGTGGCAGTACGAGGAGTGGGAAGGACGCTGGTGACCCAAAGGACATATAAACCTGTTGGATAAAAACTCCAGCGGTGATGTCATGAAGAGCCTCATGCTTGTGGTTCTGGGGAACACGGAGATAAGCACAGTTCCAGGAATAAGCGTTGCGGGAGCAACGCCCGAACTGACAAAGCTCACCCCTCCGGCGGATGCGGAATACCTCTTTTACGAGAGGCCGAGGATTATTGACGCGATACCCGTCACCCCGGAGGGGCATCCAACGCCGGCGATCATAACCAAGGCAGCCAGGGAACTGACCGGCTTCCCCATGATGGTGGTGCGCGCCGGCACGTATCTGGCCCCGCTGGTACCCCATGTCCACGTCAGCGGGCACGTTGGCAGGGATCTCAGAAAGGAACCCGCCCTTCCGGAGTTCGGAGAAATCGTTCGCCTCGCCAAGCTCTTCGGCGAAGAGCTCAATAAAACCGACTTTGAAGAGATTGTTATCGGCGAATCCACACCCGGAGGGACCACCACGGCCCAGGCGGTCTTACGGGCCCTTGGCTATGACGCGCGAACTTCCTCCGCAGCTCCCAGCAATCCGACCGACCTCAAGGAGAGGGTCATTGCGGAGGGCTTTTGGCGGGCCGGGATTGAGGCAGGAGACCTAGCGGAGAGGCCGCTTGAAGCCCTCAGACAGTTCGGCGACCCAATGATTGCCGCTGTGGTCGGAATCTCCCTGGGATTCAGAAAGAACGTCGTTTTGGCGGGAGGAACCCAGATGCTGGCGGTGGCCGCCCTCCTGAGGGCCCTCGGCGAGGACACGGAGAGGTTCATGATAGCAACGACCAAATGGGTCGTAAACGACAAAAGCGCCACGTTCCTCAAGACGGCAAGAGAAATCGGGGTAATCACCTACGCCGCGGACCTGGACTTCTCGAAGAGCGAGTTCAGGGGGCTGAGGGACTACGAGAGGGGCTACGTAAAGGAAGGAGTTGGGGCGGGGGGAGCAACCTGGCTCGCCGTTAAAGCCGGATTCTCCCCTAAGGACGTCTCGGCCAAAGTGGAGGAGCTGTACGGTCAGCTGATGGCACTTCAGGCGGCGGGAGAATAGCTCATCTCGTTCTCTCCCATTTTCCAATGCTCTCCTCGAGGGCATTCCTTACGGCCATCCCTATGCTCACTCCAAGCTCCGTTGCCGTCCCCGCCCATTCTACCTCTCCTTCAGGAGCAAAAACACCTATTCCATCGCTCGTCGTCCCTGTGGCATTGTAGCCGAGCCTGAGGAGGGTGTACGTCTTTGCCTCGGTAGCCGTCATGATGGCGTTCGCCATGGCCCCGACGGTCAGACCCTCATCAACCACGAGGGCGATGTTTATCGTCCCCGGTGTCCAGGGAGGTGGCACATCACCGGCCACGACGGGGTTCGTTATCCCGGCCGTGACGTAGGCGGTAACGCTTCCGCTCCTTGCAATCGAGAGAACCTTACCCACTTCCGCGGCAGTCATGAAGCCCACGAAGTTCTTCAGTCCGTGTTCCAGCTCAAAGGCGCGACAGTCGGCCTTGTAGTCCCCGGCGTAATCCTTGTGCACCATCATGAAGAAGAAACCGTTTGCTTTCGTCAGACCTCCTCTGTGCGGGGCGTTGCTCAGTGCCAGCAGCGGCCCGTCGAAGCGCTTGATGAAGTGATCGAACATCATGAATGACCGTCCGCTCCGGGGGATATAACGCTTGCGCCGTTAAACGTTTCCGTTTGCTGAAAGGTTATTAAGTTCGGGAACGAGCTTAATCGGGTGGTAATATGGGGGCAGAGGAACACAAAAGAAAGGCTCCAAAGAAGTTTAAGTTCGCGGTCATAACGGTTAGCGACACCGCGAGCAGAGGCGAGAAAGAGGATAAGAGCGGGAAGTTTCTCATCGGGGAGTTGGAGAGGGCTGGACATGAGAGGGTTTACTACGCGGTCGTTCCCGACGAGAAGATGGCGATAATCGGTGCCGTTGTCGAGGCCTTCAGAGCGGGGGCAGAGGTCCTGGTAACCTCCGGCGGAACGGGGATAGCCAGCAGGGACGTGACGATAGAGAGCATCAGGCCCCTTCTCGATAAGGAACTGACTGGCTTCGGCGAGGTTTTCAGACTCCTCAGCTACGAGGAGATAGGCACCGCCGCGGTCATGACTAGGGCAACCGCGGGAATAATCAGGAGCTCCGGCAGGGCAATGGCCGTCTTCTGCCTGCCCGGCAGTCTCGGCGCGGCAAGGACGGGAATCAAAATCATCCTCAAAGAGGCCGGCCACGTACTCAAGCACGGGAGGGAGTGACGTGAGGGAGTTCAAACGGCTGACCCCGTATAGAGAGGCCCTTGAGACGGTGTTGAATGACGTCAGCGAGATTGGAGACGTCGAGGAGGTTCCCCTCTCAGAGGCCCTCGGACGGATTCTGGCTGAAGACGTCGTTTCCCCCATAGACAGCCCGCCCTTCGACCGCTCGGCCGTCGACGGCTATGCCCTCCGGGCGGAGGACACGTTCCCGGCGAGGGAGTACAGCCCGGTTGAACTCAGGGTCGTGGACGAGATAGTCGCCGGGGAGGAGAGCGGGGCGAGGGTTGAGCCCGGCACGGCGGTGAAGCTGATGACGGGCTCAAAGATGCCGGAGGGGGCCAACGCAGTTCTGATGCAGGAGATGGCAGAACGTGATGGGGACGTCATAAGGGTTCTCCGGCCAGTTGCCCCGGGCCAGAACGTGGCCTTCGCCGGCGAGGACGTGAGGAAGGGAGGGGTTGTCCTCCGAAAGGGGCAGGTTTTAAGGCCCCAGGACCTGGCGCTCCTCAAGAGCATCGGCTTCAGGAGCGTGAAGGTCAAGAGGAAGCCCCGCGTCGGGATAATAATCACGGGCGACGAGCTCATCGAGGAGTTCGATGAAGGCGCGCTGAAGGCCGGGAAGATTATGGAGAGCAACTCGGTCATGCTCACGGGACTGGTTCGGCAGTACTTCGGCGAGCCGGTTTTCTACGGCGTCGTCCCGGACGATGAGGGAGCTATTAGGTCCGCAATAGAACGGGCAAGGGGAGAGTGCGACCTCGTCCTCGTCACGGGCGGCTCCGCCTTCGGAGATAAGGACTTCGCCCACCGCTTCGTCAAACTGCTCTTCCACGGCACGACGATAAAGCCCGGAAGGCCAGTAGGCTACGGCGAGAGGGTCTTCATCATGAGCGGTTATCCGGTAGCCGTCTTCGCCCAGTTCCACCTCTACGTCAAGCACGCCCTTGCGAAGCTGGTGGGGGCCAGGAACTATGAGGTCAGGATTCTGGCAAGGCTCACCGAGCGCGTTTCGAGCCAGCTCGGAAGGCACGAGTTCGTGAAGGTGTGGTACGAGAACGGGGAAGCCAGACCTATCAAGAAGAAGGGCAGCGGGATAATAAGCTCGCTCGTGGAGAGCAACGGGTACATAGAAATCCCAGAGGACAGTGAGGGGTACCTCGAGGGAGAGACCGTCGAGGTCGTACTCTACTAACTAAGCCTCCTGGAGAAAAGACTCGAGCCTGATGAACTTTAGAATGGCGCGGACGTCCTCGGGTATGTCCCGGAGCTTCCGGGGGTCGCCCAGCATCTCAAATACCTCAATGACTTCCGTCGTTTTCCTCTCTCTTCTCTTCTTGGGTGGGTATCCCTGCCAGGGGGGATAATACTTCAGAAGAATCTCCCACTTGTTTCTGCCTGCAATCCTCATGGTCTCCTCCGTGTGACTCTTTCATCTAGCACTTAATAAACTTTTTCAACACACCAAAGGGCATCGTCGAAAATGTTTCGGTGAATCGTCTATGGCCCGCCCGTAACACCCGCCCCCATCGGTGCCTAACGGCGAACTCAGGCGGGTTAACCCAGGCGGGCCTGGACTGTGCTCGGCCTGGGTTTCCCGCGGCCATCGTGCTCCGTAACGCGGAAGGCCCTCCCGCGGGGACCTCGCTGAGGCCGAGCTGTAGCCCCCGCATCGCCCCCCGGTTCATTCTCCCCGGGGTCCTCGCGCAGGGGCATTTTAAAGTTGAAAAGAAGAGGTATATAAAGCTGTCTCACTCCATGAGCTTCCTGAGCTGGGCGTAGAGCCTGCTCTCGAGGCTCTCCTTCTCGATGACCAGAATCAAAGTGCCCCTGTTTATTATCACAAAGTCCCTGAGCTTCGACAGGAACTTCATGAGGCTCTCCCAGGAGTTGTAGACGGTGAGGTACTCGAGGCAGTCGATGACTATTATTCCGTGGTCGCCCATCCTGGCGAACTCCTCCAGATACTTGTACGACAGCTCGGTCATTCTGGCGAGGTTTGTCGGGTTTATGGTGTTCTTGAACCTCCCCTGGAAGGGTATCGTCGTGACGAAGTAGTACTGCCATCCGTCGGGAACCTGGGTAACGTCCCTGACGAAGGCCAGAACCGGCCTGTCCTTGAGCTTCTCCTTGAGCTTCTGATATTCTTTTCCATTGACTATAATGACCCCCGGCTTCAGGTCGACGGGTGCCGTGACCCTTCCCTTCTGCGGCGTGAATGACTCCGAGGATGTGAGCTTCACCATGGCCACTACCATGCTCACTATCAGTATCGTGGATAGCGTGAAACCAACGGCCTTGTACCACTCTTCGATTCCAAAGAGCGCGGCGGGAATCAGGTGCAGCCCAAAGAGGATTATGCTGATGTAGAGGTATTTAACGGCGCTCTTGTAAATCTCCTCGGTCTCCTTCAGCAGGAGCCCTCCCGCTATGACGAACACGCCCGTTATTCCAAGGGTGGCGGCGCTCGTTATGGTCCACACGGCGTCTCCGGTGTAGATATACACTCCAACCATGTATATCATAAACGCCACGGGCATTACCGCCAGTACGGCTAGGGTCCTGTACCTGACGGCGATGGACTCCTCCTCGAGGAACTTCACAGCACCGTAGAATATGAGACCGGAGAACGCTGGCAGCAGCAGAATACCGATCATCTGAATGGTGGGGTTTGTAACGGTCGTGGAGAGAATAGCCAAGAAATCGAATATCCAGGCCAACGAGAAGGCCAGGGCTGATCTTCTCCGATTACGGAGGTATATACGGAATATCCATCCCGCGGCCACGAGGTCCGCTATCAGGACCATCACGGCCTCGGCAAGCACCAACGCATGAATGCCATCCAATACATCTCACCCCACTTCCCTTTCGGGGTCTCCGAACCCGTCCCATTTGAACGGCCCATACGGGGGGGTTCTGAGCGCCGTTTCATCCTCAAATTTAACAACCAGGACTTCGGGTCTGGCTATCAGCATGGCCACCCTTCCACGCTCGTAGCGCTTCACTATCCTGTACCCGTCATCCTCCTTGCTCATCGGGAAGATTATCGTGAACGGGTAGTTGGGATAGTACCAGAACTCCCTGCCCTTGTGTATGCCCATCAGATCGCCAATGAGATAATAGCCGTAGAGGGGTATAAGCTTTGCGCCCTCGAATTTCGCACCGAGTGCCTCGAAGAATTCGTGGTTCACGCCCACACCGCTGATTATCGCAGTCTCGATGTCCTCGCTGTACGGTTCAAAGAGAGCCATCAGCGGAGGCGCCGAGCGTACGGTGTTTATGGAGTCACGCTCCATGATGCGGTTCGTGTACCTGACCAGCGGGTCCAGTATCTTCAAGACCGCGGACAATCCCTGGGTTTCGTAGACTTTTTTCAGCCCATCGGTTTCCATACCTATGAAGTAGAGCAAACCGCCGTAGCTCCACACCAGCTCGCTTATCTCCTCCTGAAACCATCCGTAGGGGCCGTGGGCAATGGTCCTCATACGGTGGTTCTCGTCGTAAGTCTTGTTAAGGGCATAAATCTCGTCGAGAGATGTTTTCAGATACCTGTGAACAGCGAAAAGGTACTCCCTATCCCAATGGCCGATGGCCCGCTCCCTTGTGGTTCCGGAAGATTGATAGAACCTGATCCTCCCCGTGTACCCATCGGGGACGAATTCAACCCAGTTGTGCCTGAGGTATTCCTCCTCCACGGTGAGCCCGGAATTAAAAATATTCTCAAAAATCTCCTCAAGAGTTCCTTGAAATATTGAATCCAAATCCGGCCGAAGCTCTGCGGAGACTCTTCTCCAGTAAGGGGTGGTTTGAAAATGAAACTCAAAAACCTCTCTGAGATACTCCTTTATATTGGGGTCATCGATTTTCAGCGGATCCTTATAGAGGTTATCCAATATTCCCCGATAGTTCATGGAGGTAATTTAACGGGAACTGTATAAAAACCTTTCTTGTTGGAATCCATCCATATTTGGTTGGGCAAACCCCAACAATTATATACCATTAGCGCGATGTATTGTTCCGGTGAGTGTACATGACTTTGATTGTTGGAAGGGTTGATAGAGAGGGGGTTAATGACTTCAGGTACACCCTTGGAAAAGCCCTGGAGACGACACGATTCTGGCAGGAGAAGTTCTCAGGCGTTGACCCCGATGGGCTATCCCTTGAGGACCTCGCCAATCTCGTCGATACCGTAACGATAACCCCCCACGACCTCTATGCCACCGATAAGGTATGGCCCGACTACATCCAGGAGGCAAGGATATTTTACACCGTGATGAGGACGAGCGGCACGACCGGAAAACCCAAACGGATTGCGTACACCCGGGACGACCGTTTCAGAACGGCTCGACAGGTGGAACCGTGGATCAGGGAGTACATGGACAAAGGAGACAGGATTGCCTCGTTCTTCCCACCACTGCCATCTTCATCGGGCATGTTCGCCTTCGGAAGCTTTGAGGCGCTCAACGCGAAGTCCGCATACTACCAGATACCGATCCAGTATCTGCTCGATAAAGAGATGCTCCTCAAGGAGCTGAACTACATAAAACCCACCGCTCTCTTCTGCCTGACGGCAACTGCCTACAACCTCGGCCTCGTTCTCCCCGAGTCCATAAAGAAGGACATTCAGACGATAGTGGTCGGAGGAGAAACCCTGACCCCAGAGCTCGCGAGGGCAACCCTTGAGCTGTTTGAAAACGCTGTGATAATAGACAACTTCGGCTCGACTGAGGATGCCATAACCGGATACCGCGTCATCACGAGGAAGAAGGCAACGAAGTTCAACTTCGAGGAGTCCATAGTCGTTCTCAAGGACAACGGCGACGGCTACGACGACTACAAGCGCATCTATATAACCAAGGTCATGAGGGAGGGCGAGCTTACAGGTCTGCCCCTCTTCAACTACGACATCGGCGACCTCGCGAGGATTGAAGATGGCGAGGTCAGGAATATAATCCGCATCAAGGACGTCGTAACGCTCGCGGGAGCTAAGCTCCACATCGACCAGGTGATGGAGATAGTCTACGACCATCCGGACCTCCTTGACTTCGTGATAATCTACCACCCGCTCTCACCCGAGAACCCCAAGCCGAAGGCCATACTCCGCGTCGCCTACAGCGGAGAAAAGCCGGCAGGAATAGAGGACGAGGTCAGGGAGCTCATCTACGAGGCGAACAATCCGGTCCGCTACGAGGTGGAGGAGTCCAAGCAGGCAGAGCTGGTCATCGAGGCGGTTCCCCTTGAGAAGCTCAGGGCCGACCTTCCGAAGAGGCTCGGAAAGACCAAGAGGATATACATCGTCGGCAAGGACCTCTGATTCTGCCGTCCTTTTCCTTCCAATTTTGTCACAATGCCGAAAATTTATATAAGGCTCTTCTCAAACTTCCAGCGGTGGTGTCGATGGATGGAAAGATTATTCACGATGGCATTCACGGCAGCATGAAGCTCACCGGCATTATCCTTGACCTCGTCAAGACCCCCGAGTTTCAGAGGCTCAGGAACATAAGACAGCTCGGTTTGGCCTACCTCGTCTATCCCGGTGCCAATCACAGCAGGTTCGAGCACTCCCTCGGCGCGTGGCACCTCGCCAAGAGGCTCTCGCAGGAGGTCGGCCTGGATGAGAACGAGAGCATGCTCCTGCAGGTGGGAGCGCTCCTCCACGACATCGGCCACGGGCCCTTCAGCCACACCTTCGAGAGCATATACAAGCACTACGTCAAGGAGCACGACCACATGCACCTCGGCCAGGATATGGTGCTGGGAAAGGTGAACATAACGGAGAGCGAGAATGGAGGAAGGATCCCGGAGATAATTGAGGGCTACGATTACGACTTCACGCCCAAGGACGTTGCCGACCTCATACGCGGGAAGCACGAGACCCATTACCTCGGCCACATGCTGCACGGCGACGTTGACGTTGACCAGCTCGACTACCTCGTGAGGGACGCCCACTACACCGGCGTCGCCCACGGTATAATAGACCTTGAGAGGCTGCTGAAGGTTCTTAAGATCCATGATGGGGAACTCGTCGTTGACGAGAAGGGTATAGAGGCCGTCGAGGGCATGATGGTGGCCCGCTCGCTGATGTACTCGCGCGTCTACTTCCACCACACGGTCAAGATAGCCGAGGGCATGCTGACTAGAGCTTTGGAGTTCGCCCTGGAGGAGGGTTACCTCTGGGATTTCTGGCGCATGACCGACTGCAGGGTTCTGGTCGAGCTGGAGGACCTTGAGGGTTTCCCGGCCGAGATGGTGAGGCGCATAAAGTACCGCGAGCTTTACAAGGCCGCGGTTCTTGCAAGCGCGGACGAGCTGACGAGTGAGGAGAAGAGAGAACTGCTGACGGCATACCGGAACGTGAAGCGGAGGCAGGAGATAGAGAGAACCCTCGCGGACATGGTCGGCGCGAGGGAGGGCGAGGTCATCCTTGAGTTCAGCATAGCAGACCTCATGCTCAGCGAGCCGAGGCTCAAGGCGACTGAGATAAACGTCCTCCTGGGCAACGGGGAGCTTCAACCGTTGACGAAGGTGACGCCGCTCGCCAACGCCCTCAAGAGACGCCAGACGCCGCGCTGGGCAGTCCTCATAGCGGCACCGAAGGAATACGTCCCGAAGGTAAGGGAGGTCTGGAGAAAAGTCATCTTCAGCTGAAGAGCTGCTTCTTTATCTCCTTCTTGAGCTCCTCTATCATCTCTATGAGTTCGTCGGCGTCTCTGACTTCCTCGAGGCTTTCCTTCGGTATCAGCGGGACCTCACCGACAACCTCGGTTCTGGTCTTTTCCAGGATGAAAACTCCATCGCTGTTGATTATCTTGCTGACCTCCGTTACCATTTCTGCCCGCTTCACCGTTGAACGGGTCTTCGTCTCGTCTATCCCCGTGAGGATGTTGAACTCGTCCTCCTTGGACACCGCGTTGAAGGGTGCCTTCTTGACCTTCACGACTCCGAGGCCCAGCCCCTTGAGGCGCTCAAAAATCTCCCTCTCGAGAGGACTCTCCGGGGTCACGTTGAGGTTGGCCTCGACCGTTGAGTGGAGTATGTCAATCGGCTCTGCGAGGGGTTCGTCGAACAGTTCCTCAAGCCTTATCGCAACCTCGAGAGACACCGCCTGCTCCCCGCGCTCGTAGTTTATCAGGCTCTTGCGTGAGACTCCCAAGAGCTGCGCCAGCTCGTTCACGGAGTAGCCGTACTTCTCCCTCAGCCGCTTCAGAAGCCCGCCGTTTATCCTTACGTAGAAGCCACCGCGTTCGGCGAATATCGCCGGCAACTCGTTCTCGACGAGGACGTCGTAGAGGGTCTCCGGCCGGAGGGCGTAGATTCCAAACCTCTCGTAAACGACGCCCTCCTCAAGCTCGGCGTTCTTCGTCTTCAGCCCCACTATCAGGGGTGAGGCCTTAAAGAACTTGGAGAGCCGCTTGAGATCCTCGGCCTGCTCCTCGGTGACGGTGTCTATGTTGGTAGCCACCTTGACGAAGAGCAGGAGGAGTAACCTGCTCGCCACTATGTCGAAGCACGAGCCCTTGAAGTCCATCCGTGCCGTCTTGTACCCCGTGCCCCTGAGTATCGCCTCGACGGTTCTTATGAGCCTCTCCCTGTCCATCATTTTTAAATACGCGTAGGGCTTAATAAAGTTAAGGTGTTCGCATGAGGCCGATAATCGTTAAGGGCAATCTGGTTTCCCTGGGCGTGCTCATCCGGGAGGACCTGAAGCACGCCTGGGTTTGGTACAACGACCGCGACGTCAGGCGCTACCTCTCATTCTCGGAGGAGATATTCTTCTACGAGGACGAGCTGGAGTGGTACGAGGCTCTGAGGCGGGAGAAGAAGCACGAAAAGGTTTTTGCAATCATAGAAAACTCCTCGCGCTCCCTCGTTGGCCTCATAGGCCTGCACAGGATAGACTACCACAACGGACGCGCCGAACTGGGTTATTTCCTGGCCAAGGAGTACTGGGGCCACGGCTACGCGAGCGAGGCCGTAAAGCTCGCCCTTGAATATGCCTTCGACTGGCTCAACCTGCGGAAGGTCTACGCCCACGTCTTCGAAACCAACATCGCCTCCATCCGGGTGCTGGAGAAGAACGGCTTCAAACTCGCCGGCCGCTGGAGGAAGCACCAGTACGTGCCAGGGGAGGGCTTCGTTGACGTGCTAATGTACGAGAAGTTTAGGGAATAGTACTTATGAATTATAAAACAATAACTAAAGGGGTGTCTATGCCTGACCCTCATCAAGGATACTCCTTTGAGGAGGTAGTGGCCCGGGAGCTTGAGAGCTATGGATATGAGGTAGAACTCACTCCAAAGAGCAGGGATTTTGGTGCAGACATAATTGCAAGGAAGGATGGAAAGAAGATGGCTATACAGGTAAAATACACGAGTAGACCAGTAGGTGTCCATGCAGTTCAAGAAGTCCTTGGTGGTAAGAAATATTATAGATGCAAAGATGCATGGATAATTTCTACTGCAGGATTTACTCGACAAGCCCGAGAACTTGCAAAAAGAAGCAAAGTACACCTAATAGAATGGTCATCACTCCCGGATTATATTGAGTCCAAAGGCCATATCACACGGAACTATTATAGAAGGACTTCACCTACCAAAAAACCAAATTCTTCACGTTCGCATGCAACATGGGGTATCTCTAGCAGTAGGCATCTTACAAATCGACTCTCAAGAATAGCACCCATCATAGCTATAGCTGTAATTCCTTTGATTTTTGGACTGCTTCTAGATGTCCTGTATATACGCCGTATCCTACCTTCAATTCTTCACTATCCTCCTCATTCATCATCTCAAACATTCTTAATTCTACTCATGTTTATTGGGGTAAATGCGGGGATTTATTTTTTGATAAAATTTCTAGTAGATCTAATTAGAAAAGAGTTGATTTTGTAGGAACCAGCACCAATAAAACTAAACTCTAGAGGACTGGGTGTGCTTATTATCTCCCGGTTGATTTTTAAACCCCCTCCCTTTTCTCTCAACGATGAGGCTCCACATCGGAATCGACGACACCGACTCACCCAACGGCATGTGCACCACCTACCTCGGTGCCCTCCTGTACCGCGAGTTTTCCCGCCTAGCGGAGCCCATAGACCTTCCCCGCTTGATCAGGCTCAACCCAAATATCCCGTACAAGACCCGCGGCAATGGGGCAGTGGCGATGACCTTTGAAGTCGATGAGAAAGTTATCCCCGAAATCAAAGACACCGTCCTTTTCTACGTAAACCAGCTTTCCGACTTCACTCACGAGAACACCAACCCCGGCGTTGTCTTCTTCGAAGGGGATATTCCAGAAGAGCTCAGCGAGTTCTCGTTGAGGGCTTTAAGGGAGCACGTTACGATCGAGGAGGCTGAAAGAGTCGCGAGGGAAGTTGGGGCAGAGTACTTCAAGTTCAAGGTCGGGAGGGGCATAATCGGCGCGCTCGCGGCTGTTGCTTACCCGCTGGAGAGGTTCACCTACGAGCTGTTAGCTTACAGAGAGCCCGACAACTGGGGAACGCCGAGGAGAGTGGACGGGGAGAGTGTATTTCTGGCCGATAGCTGGAGCTATCCCTTCACCTACGACAACGTTGACCCTTACAAGAGGAGCGTCCTCATAACACCCCACGGCAAGGATCCCGTTCTGGTTGGCATCAGGGGAATTGACAGAGGAAAGGTTCTCCAGACCTTCGAGCGGGTGGAGTTTGGCGAGCCTGTTGCCTTCCACCAGCTCTACAAGACGAACCAGAACACCGACGACCACCTTACCCCAAAGAAAATCGGTGAGCTGAAGCTCTACGACAGTGCTATAGTCAGGGGTAGGGTTGCAGGCCCCTACTGGGAGCGCGGGAGGCACGTTTTCTTCGAGCTTGAGGATGAAACGGGAAGGATTCGCGTTGCTGCCTTCGAGCCGACCAAGAAGTTCCGGAACTACGTGAGGAAGCTCCTCCCTGGAGACGAGATAATCGCCGCCGGTGGAGTGAAAGAGCACGAGGGCGTCTTAACCCTCAACCTTGAGAAGTTCTATCCGGTGAAGCTCGTTCCGAGGATCGAGTACCAGAAACCGAAGTGCCCGAAGTGCGGCGGGACGATGAAGAGCAAGGGAGATTACCTCAAGTGCAAGCGCTGTGGCCATAAGATGCCGAAGAAGCTCATTCCCGTTGAAGTCCCGCGCGAGCTGGAGAGGAAAATCTACGAAGTGCCGCCAGACGCGAGGAAGCACCTGTCGAGGCCGCTGGTTCTGCCGGGTGGCGAGGAGAAGATTCTGGAAGCGTTGGGAATTTTGAAATGATAATTCTGATTATCATAACCGTGATTATTATTCAGGCCAATAAAGGTCAAGTTCCCATTGAGGTGGACGGAGAGATGTTTCACCTTTGACTTGTAGGACTTCGAAAGGCTTATCTCTTTCAAAAGTGAAGTTTGAGGGGTGTGCCAGATGGTGCTCACGCGGAAGAGAACCGGAATAGTAGAGATCGAAGAAAAAAGAAGATTCAGAACAGTAAAGAGAAGGGAGCAGGTAGATGTATACACGACACCTACGGGAGAAAACACGACAGTCTTTGCCAAAATCGCACAGATGGCTGCTGGCTTACCGGACCTCCACCCAACACACACTGGACTCCCGCAGGGGATCATCGGTTCATTTCCGAGAAGGAAACACCAACAGAGGTGGGATATGACTTCCTTATAGGCTTATTGACAGGAATTGCAAGGGATGGTGAGGGCGGCGCCCACACAGATCATGTGGAACAAAAGTTTCACAACATACTTGTGGAAATAGGCGAAGAATTGGGGAAGTATACGGCACGGACGAAATAAAACCATTGGAGAAAGTATCTGACGTGATGCTTGGCATAGGTGTGAAGGTTCCGAAGTTCAGGGAGTTCCTACAGAAGCATAGGGAAAAAGTTATCGAGGAAATGACCGACGCTATTTACACGGCGTACAAAATGAGGGGAAAGATTATAGACAAGGAGAAAATTAGAAGGGCTGTTGAGAATGCTGTTGAGATTTCGGACAAACTTGCGCACAACATATTCGACAACCGAGCAGATCCGTACTGGATAGCCGTTAATCACTACAAAAACCTGTACGATCAACCGCCGGCAGTTCAGCTGACTGGGGTGTTTGACGGGCTCCTCCGAGTACCACGGGAAAAGGTGCTCGAAACAATAGGAGATCACATAATCGAACTAAAGAAAGTATTCCCAAATGTCGTGAAACCAGAGGAGGTATATGGTGATCTATGGTACGAATTCCTCAAGAAGAAGGGGATTGACCCAAGGGCTTTTGAATCCCAAAACTCAGAAAATCCAGCCCCTGCTAAGAAGCCCCAGCGACCGTCTTCTGAGCTCCTCGCAATAGCAAAGGCCCTCGAATACGCGGGGTTCTCAGGCGAGGCGATGAAGCGAGCGGAGGGAGACCTACTCAATCGGCTTGACGAACTCCTCGAAAACCTTGAGGAGAACGCGCTTGAGATAGCCTACACGGCCAAGCTCCTGAGGCTGGTTCAGCGGAGTGACGTGAAGGGGATAAGAGAATTCGCTAAGTGAGATTGTAAAGGAATCCCGGAACCTCCGAGCCCTTCAGGACTTTAACGTCCCTCGGATACCTTCCCCTCCGCTCCCCAGACTTCACCTCGACCTTTAGGTTTCCCGCTATCGCATCAACCTCGTAGGAGTTGCGGTAGTAGAACACCTCCCCGAACTTCCGATACAGGTGCTCCTGAACGAGCCATTCATAGAGAACGGCCTTATCGACCTCCCTCCTCGTCCAGAGCGCCATGGCCCTCACGATGAGTGGGTCACGGAGGATCAGCTTCCGCTCCTTCCTTGGGTAGACCTTCCCGTCTCCGCCGAGGTAGAGAACCTGCAGGAGGACGTGGAACGCCTCGAAGAGCCCGATGTAATCCCTCGCGGTGTGGGGCGAAACCCCGACGACCTTCGCTATCGCGTTGAAGGAAGTTGGAGATGGAGCTTTATCAAGTATGGCCCCCATAACGTCCCTCGCGAGGTCGGTCGAGCGGTCTAAAGCTTTCAGGTCCGCCTTCAAGAAGCCCACGAGCTCCTCAACCTTCAAAGTACCGTTCAAGTAGGCGAGGTACCCGCCCGTCTCAAGGTAGTTCTCGAAGACTTCCTCCCCCTTCGAGGGGAAGAACTCGTCGTAGAAAAGGCTGTAGTATTCGTGGAAGCTCAGCGGCATGACCTCGATTGTTTTTCCCTTCCCCCGTCTTCCGCCGAAGGTCTCAAAGTGCCGGCCTATCGCCAGGGAAATCGAGCCCGTTACGGTAACGATATCGTCCCTCAGCTCACCTCTGTCTATGAGGAACTTCAGGGCACGCCACCAGTTCTCAACCAAGCTCACCTCATCGAGGAATATAAACGCTCTCCTGATTTTCTTCCGTCTTTTCATCCCCAAATAGTCATTTAAAACCTCTAAGAGCTCTTTGTAGTCCTCAAGCACGTCACAGCTGAAGTAAAATACTGCGTGAGGGGTTTCAACTTTTTTGAGGAGCTCTTTAATGAGAAGCTTTATTCCGATGGTTTTCCCAACCCTTCTCGGGCCGACGACGAAGTTGAGCGAAAAAGGCTCCAATGAGAGCTCGTCGAGCCACTTCGGCCTGACCCTGTAGGTGAGCTTTCCAAAGAGCTCCCAGTCCCTGTCCGGTTCGCCGAACCACCATGGATTCTGTACCTCAAGCATGTGCAGTTATAGTGCAAAGATATTTATAAAGGTTTTGCACTTCCACTGCAAAGAGATTTAAAAAAGAGCTTGCAGTGACGGTGCAAACTATCCCTTCATCACCTTCCACACCAACAGCGGGAAGACGAGCGTAGCATCTGCCCATATCTCGACGTAGTCGGCTTTCGCCCGTATCTTGCCCCAGCTTACGCCCTCGCTCGGCGGTGCACCGCTCAGTGAACCGTCCCACGGAATTGCCGTCGTCACGTAAATCGCGTAGTCGGTTCCGCCGCGGAAGAGGTTGGCGTTGATTATCGCGTGCTTCGGCAGGGAGCCGCCGAGAATTATCGAGGCGGTCTCCTTGGCGGTAACCGCTAAGTTGTTGAGCTTCACGATGTCGTTGGCGATGTCTATTACCAGCTCCCTGTCACCGCGCTCCTCCTTGAAGAAGTAGAGCATGTCGCCTATCGAGCCGTCGGTTATGGCAGGACAGAAAATCGGGACGTTCCTCTTATAGGCCCAGTAGATAACCGAGCGCTCCTTCTCCTTTCCGAGCTTCTCGTCCATGTAGCGGCCCATCTCGTAGATGAACTCGCTCGCCGTCAGCGGCTTTCCGCGCTCCTTCTCCATCTCAAGAACCCGCTCGAAGAAGGGAATCATGTACTTCTCAAATTCAATGTAGCGGTCGTTGGGCACGAAGATGTTGCCGATTCTGTTGATGCCCTTCTCGCGCATCAGGGCGTCATTTACCTGCCAGTCGCCGAGGACAAAGGGTTTGAGTGCCTTTATGAAGTCCTCCTCGATTCCGCCGGCGGTCGTCACTATGACGTCCACTTTACCCTCCTTCACGAGCCACGCAACCAGCTCGCGCAGACCGGAGGAAATTATGTTGGAGGTGTAGCCGAGGAAAACGCGGACTTCTTCCCCCTTAGCGCGCTTCTCCTCGACCTTACGCCAGATTTCTATCGCCTTTCCGAGGTGCGTCGCTTGAAAGCCTATGCGCTCGTAATAGTCCAAAACCTCCTCAAGACTGGAAACATCGTCGGGCCAGGGCCCCTCTATAGGCAGCCCCTCAACCTCTTCGCTCTCCTTGAGGACTATATCCTTCGGCTCGGTCATGGTTTCGGGTTCGAAGGTGGACGTATAAAGTTTTGGGAAAGCGTTTTATTCCCCTCGTCCAACTTTACCCCATGCCGGTGGAGATAGACCTGAACGGCCTCGGCGTCATCGTCACGGCATCATCTCGCGGCATAGGGTTCAACGTTGCGAGGGAACTGTTGAAGAGGAACGCGAGGGTTGTTATAAGCTCGCGAAACGAGGAAAACCTGAAGAAAGCCCTGGATGAGCTCTCGGAATACGGAGAGGTCTACGGCGTGATTGCAGACGTCGGGGAAAAGGAAGATCTGGAAAATCTGGTATCAAAGGCCTGGGATGCCCTAGACGGTGTTGACGCCCTCGTCTGGAATGCCCCCAACGTCTCCTGCGAGCCATGTTTAGTCCATGAAGCTGACTATGCGGACTGGCTGGAGGCGGCGAAGCTTCACTCGATCGCTCCAGGTTATCTAACGGCACTCCTCATCAGGAAGTGGATCGAAAGCGGAAAGAGGGGCGTTCTAGTTTACCTCAACTCCGTCTCGATAAAGGAGCCAATGCCGCCGCTGGTTCTGGCGGACGTCACGAGGGCTGGACTGGTTCAGCTGGCGAAGAGCGTTTCGAGAACATACGGGAAGCACGGAATAAGGGCCTACAGCGTTCTGCTCGGAAGCTTCGACACACCAGGTGCGAGAGAGAACCTCAAGGCCGTTGCTGAGTCGAAGGAAGAGCCCTTTGAGGAGACCTGGGAGCGGGAAGTGCTGGGCAGAACACCCCTCCACAGAACCGGCAGATGGGACGAGTTAGGTTCGCTGGTGGCTTTTCTCCTGAGCGATGAGGCAGAGTACATGCTCGGCTCGACGGTGGTCATAGACGGCGCGATGACGAGGGGGATAAATCTTTAAGCCTTCTCCCCCTTCCTACGCCCATGAAGGAAGACTACTTCACCGAGGACTTTATCTTGGAGATGAGGGAACGGTACTTCAGGCAGAGAAAGTGGGAGAAGATACGGCCCTTCAAGAGGGCTGCCGTTCTGGCGATAGACCTTCAGAGGTACTTCCTCACGCCCGAGAGCAGGGCGTTCCTGCCTTCAGCGTCCCGCTTCGTTCCCAGGCTCATGGATTTTTATCGGGAGGCTGAAAAACTTGGCGTCCCTATAATATTCACCCGCCACTTCCACCAAAACGACATAATGACCCGGTGGTGGGGTGGAGATATGCCAAAGGATGACCCGTTGAGCGGGCTTCTCGACGAGTTTCAGCCCTTCGCGAGAACAGTGGTCGAGAAGAGGACCTATGACGCGTTCCACGGGACGGACCTTGAGAAGAGACTCAGGAGGCTCGGCGTTGAGACCGTAATCGTCACCGGCGTCATGACGCACCTCTGCTGTGAGACGACCGCTCGGGAGGCATTCGTGAGGGGATTCAACGTGGTCTTCCCGGTCGATGGGACGCTCACTCAAAACGGACTTTTCCACGAGGCAACTCTTAGAAACCTCTCCCACGGCTTCACGGTTACGCCGCTCCTCTCGGAGGTGTTGGAATGGCTCTCGTCGGGATAATCGGGGCTGGAATCGGCGGTATAGCGACGGCAGTCCAGCTCAAGCGCTACGGCATTGAGAGTGTAATTTTCGAGTGCGACCGGATCGGGGGGCTGATACGGAACGCCTACTCCGTGGAGAACACCATGTTCTTTCCCGACGGCATCAAAGGCGAGAGGGTCGTCGAAATCCTCGAGGAGTACGTAAAAAAGTACGACCTGAAAATCGTCTACGAGGAAGTCAAGGCCGTGAGAAAGACCGGCGAGCCCTTTGAGGTCGAAACGGACAATGGAACTTACGGCTTCAAATACCTCGTGGTCGCGACGGGGACGAGACCGAGAAAGCTTCCCTTCAAGGGGATAATCTACCACGTCGCTGAAGTTCCGAGGAGGCACTATGAAAGGGTTCTCATCATCGGAGGCGGCGACGTGGCCTTCGACTACGCTCTGACCATGAGCGAGGTTAGCGATGAGGTGATAATCCTCATGAGGAGCGAGCCGAAGGCTTTGCCGTACCTCCAGGAACTCGTGAAGAGGCGTTCAAACATCAGGACGCTGATGGGACAGGTTCGGGAAATAAAGCCTATAAACGGGAGGGGAAAGCTTTTAGCCGAAACCAGCGCTGGGGACTTTGAGGTCGACCTGGTGCTCGGTGCCATCGGCAGGGTTCCGAACATCGAACTGGTGGAGGGCATCGAGGACGATAACCTTTTCCTGGTCGGGGACGTTAAGAACGGGATTTACCGGCAAACGGCCCTGGCGATAGCTGATGGAATCAAAACGGCGATGACGATATGGAGGAGGGAGAGGTATGGAGATACTGAGTGAGGTTGGCGACCCGAACGTTGCCGTCGTTTACATTGGAAAGACCTCGAAGGGCAACATAGTGGAGTTCGTCGAATCAATCCCGACCTACAATCCGCAGGAAAAGTGGGTGCTCATCGTCTCATCGCTCAACGGCTGTCCGGTCGGCTGTAAGATGTGCGACGCGGGCTTCTTCTACAAGGGCAGGCTCGACGTTGATGAGCTGATGGAGCAGATTGAGTATCCTATAAGCAGGCGCTGGAACGGGAAGCCAAAGACTAGGAAGTTTAAGGTGCAGTTCGCGCGCATGGGCGAGCCGAGCTTCAACATGACCGTCATCGAGGCGATGCGTATTTTAGGAGAGCGCTACGACAACTTCCACCCGTCGCTCTCGACGATAGCCCCGATAGGGACGGACAAGTTCTTCGAGGCCCTGCTGGAGCTGAAGAAGGAAATGTTTCCAACCAACTTCCAGCTCCAGTTCTCGGTACACTCCACGAACCCGAAGCAGAGGGACGAGATAATCCCGGTCAGGAAGTGGGACTTCGAGAGAATCGCGGAGTATGGAGAGGCATTCTACGACGAGGGTGGCAAGAAGATTACGCTCAACTTCGCTTTGGCGAGGGAGAACGAGGCCGATGCAAGCGTTATAGCCGAGTACTTCCCGAAGGAATACTTCCTCATCAAGATAACGCCGCTCAACCCGACGGTGAGCGTTCTCAAGAACAGGCTCACCAACGACGTGGACCTTGAGACTGGCCTTCCTATGAAGCACAGGAAGTTCGTGGACGACCTGAGAAGGCTCGGCTACGACGTCATTATCTCCGTCGGCGATACGAGGGAGAACCTCATCGGCTCGAACTGCGGCCAGTACATCCTCCACTTCCTCAAGGAGAGGCCAGAGCTTAGAGAAGCGTACACCTTCGCGAGGGGGTTTGAGTTTAGGGTGAGCTGAGGGATTTTTGGTATTTTCTTGTTCTTCTCGAACTGCTTATAACAGCGGGGATGTGTGATTCCTCGCTAAGAGATTGTTATTGCTTTATTGTTTTAGTTAGAATTTATTTCCTAACGCAAAGGATTTATACTTATTTTTGGAAAAGAATAGGGGATGATGCTGTGGGCAAGTGGGACGAGCCGCTGGGTTATATAGATTTGCTTGAATCTAGGAGAAATGATTTGATAAAGGAAATTGAAAAACTGAACTTAGAAATTGTATCGAACATAATATCAATCGATGATTCAGATATTGTTTCTAGACTTGTAACAGTAATATCGATAGCTGCCCCAATATTCCCACTGTTGTTGTCTTTTGTTGACATTTTAGAGGCGTTTACAAACATAATGAGCGCATTATTCCTGTATTATCTCGTTTTAATGACATTACTCCTACATGCCCTTTTTAAGCGCTTAACCCATTTAAGCTCTCAGAGAGATAAATACAAATTTGACATCAACGATTTGAATAACTTAAAATGGGTATATGCCAGTAAAGAGCTTTCGAAGATTTACCTTCTTTCAGTTCCTATTGTCTTTGTCCAATTCAGTCTCACACACCAAGACAAACGGATTCTCTTAGCTTTATTATTTCTGTATTTGTATATTGGGGTAATTGTATACTATCTCTCAGAACAATTTGAGTATCTTCTCGCTACCCCGATTTATACAACGCAATCAAAGAGCCAAGATACTAAGAAATCCCCATCTCGATTTAAACTAAGAATGCTACAGTGTTTATGGTGTGGAGGGTTATTTATGACAATTGTAGGTTTCATTAAATGGTTTCAAATCACTTATTCAACTGTTGTCCAAATGAATCCTTCCGAAATCATAATCTACGTTATGGAGATAGTAGGAGTGTTATTTATATTAGTAAAGATGGCTATTCAAGGAGGTGCAGCGGCGGTTAAAAGAGTGTTACAAAGACAACTCAAAGAGGCTTTAGAAATAAAGACTAAAGCCAAATATGCGACATCTGATGCAGAGCTTTTGAGTCTAGAATCCCAACTCAGAAAAATAAAAGCATTTAGTAGAATAAGATGGGCCAAAAAGAAGTACTTATCAATCAAATTTGAAACCATTGAATTTGAGGTAGACAAAGAATATCAGATATACTTGGAGACTCTCCAAGGGTTGCAGAGGGTAAACTCCTAGCGCTTTATACTCAGAAGGGTACTTCTCTCTTACCTGCCAGCGAATAAAGCAAAAAGAGGAAACCTTAAACCTCCCACTCGTGAATAAGCTCTCCCTCCGCAAAGACGTGCGTCGGGTAGTTCTTCATGTGGAACGGATCACCGTTCCAGACAACCAGCGAGGCCCACTTGCCCTTCTCAATGCTTCCGAGCCTGTCGTCAACGCCGAGGATTTTCGCGTTGTTGTGGGTTATGATCTTTATCGCCTCTTCCTTGCTCATGCCGAGCCTTATGAAGTGCCTGAGCTGGAGGTAAAGATTCGCTTGAAGGGTTACCGGGTGGTCGCTCATAAGGCCGAAGAGAGGTTTGACCTCAAGTAAATACTTCGCGTTCTTCCAGTCCTCATGCTTGAGCTCAACCTTGTAGGGATGGGCATCGAAGGGGCCGTAGACGACCGGGACTCCCTCGGCCTTAATCTTCTCGAAGGTCTCCCTGCTGTGGACGTCGCCAGCGTGCTCGATGGTTATCTTGAGCCCAAACTTCCGCTTTATCATCAGCAGGGCCGCGATGTCATCCTCCTTGTGGACGTGAACGCGGAGCGGAACTTCTCCCTTCAGGACAGGAATCAGGGCCTCAACGGTGGGCTCAACCTCTTCCGGCTCCTTCTTGCCCTTCTCCAGCAGGGCTATCGTCTTCTGCGTCTTAATCAGCCAGTTGAGGAGAATTCCTATCGCTCCCATCCTCGTGCTAGGCCTCGTCCCTTTCCACTCCTTCGTCGAGCGCGGGTTGTATCCGAAGGCCGCTTTAACGCCCGCGTACTGGATGAAGGCATCCTCTATGTCGCGCCCGTAGTTCTTGATGAAGACAGCCTTCCCACCGATTATGTTCCCACTTCCCGGCAGAACCGATGAATACAGCACACCGAACTCTATTGAGTGCTGGAAGGCCTTGTCGTCCATGTAGATGGAGTAGAGGGCATCCACCAGGGGAAGAACCGCGTCCATCTGCTCGTTGGCCTCTCCCTCCTGATAGGGCTCGCCGTAGCGGTCCATTCCTATGTGACTGTGACCGTCTATGAAGGCCGGCGTTACAACGCCCTCCGCTATCACCTCGACTTCCTTTGGCTTCTCCTTCGTTACACCCACAATGTTTTTATCAAAAACGACGTAGACGTTCTTCAGAACGTTCCCCAGACCGTCGTAGAGAAGACTCGCCTTGACTGCTTTCACGTTCATCACCGTTAAGAAATGTGCACTAACGTTTAAATGCTTGTCGATTCCCGAATTGAAGAATTATACAATTCGATAATTATGTAGTCAGAAAAGGTGTAAGAACGGAAAAGGCTCAGTAGGGAAACTCGACACCCATGTCCTTCGCTATCTCGCGCAGGTGGGCTATGCGCTCCTTGGTCGGCGGGTGGGTTGCGAAGAGCTGGGAAACCCTGTCGCCCTCGAAGTGGTTCACTATGAAGAGATGGGCCAGCCCAGGGTTGCCGAGGGGCTTTTTCTTCTTGGCCTCAGCTTCTTTTTGAAGCTTTTTAACCGCTTCGTCGAGCTTGAGGAGAGCGCTCGCGAGGGCCCAAGGCTTCCCGCTGAGCCTGGCGCCGCCCTCGTCGGCCGCGAACTCCCTCCGTCTGCTTATCGCCGAGCGGATTATTATGGCCGCTATCGGGGCGGTTATGGCGATGAGGAGGGCGTAGATGAAGCGGTCGAGGCTGAGGCCACCGAAGATGACCTTGAAGAATGCCAGGTACTTGGTTATGTACGCTATGTAAACCACCGCTCCGGCCAAAGCGCCGGCTATCGTCCCCACGAGGATGTCGTGGTTCTTCACATGGGTTAGCTCGTGGCCGAGAACCCCCTCGAGCTCGTCCCTATCGAGGAGCTCCAGTATCCCAGTCGTGACCGTGACAAGGGCGTGCTTGGCGTTTCTGCCCGTGGCGAATGCGTTCGGCGTTGGGTCGTCGATTATCGCTATCTTCGGCATCGGGAGGCCGGCCCTTTTGCTGAGCTTCTCAACTATCTCGTAGAGCTCCGGTGCCTCCTCCCTGCTCACTATTCTCGCCTTCATCATCTTGATTACAAGCTGGTCGCTGTACCAGAAGGCCAAAAAGCTCATTATGACGGCGAACCAGAACATGTAGGTCATCCATCTGGCGCCGCCGAGGAGGTACCCCATGGCCATCAGGAGGCCGGTTAGGAGGGCTATCATGAACGTTGTCCTGAGGAACAGCCAGAGTTTCACATCCATCACCTCTTTGGTTTACCTTTCAAACCGCCTTTACAAACCTTTCGTTCACTTCAAAAGATGGGCAGAAATGGGAAGTCAGAAGGTTGGGGCGTAGCCCATCTCTTCCGCTATCTTCCTGAGCCTCTCGACCCTCGCTTCGGTGGGGGGGTGGGTTGAGAACAGGCTCGCCAAGCTGGTTCCCTTGAACGGGTTCACTATAAACATGTGTGCCGTTGCCGGGTTTCCTTCCCTCATCGGACGGTAGCTGACGGCGCGCTCTATCTTCATCAGCGCACTCGCGAGCGCCCAGGGTTTGCCGCTTATCTTCGCCCCGCCTTCATCCGCTAAAAACTCCCTCGAGCGGCTCACGGCGGCCTGGATAAGCATCGCCGCTATTGGAGCCAAAACCGCTATCAGTATGGCCACAAGCACGTTCCCGGCATCGTCTTCATCCCTTCCGAAACCGCCGAAGATGGCTATCCACCGGGCCCAGTAGGCAAGCTGGACGATGGCACCGGCCAGGGCCGCCGCGAAGGTTCCGATGAGCATGTCTCTATTTTTTATATGAGTAAGCTCATGGCCTATCACTCCCTCGAGCTCGTCCCTGTCGAGGATTCTGAGCAGGCCGGTTGTGACTGCAACAACCGCGTGCTTCGGGTCTCTCCCCGTGGCGAACGCGTTGGGTGTCTCGCTGGGGATTATGGCCACCCTCGGCATCGGCAGGCCTGCGTTCTCGGCGAGCTTTCGAACTATCGCGTGGAGTTCCGGAGCCTCGAACTCATCCACCATCCTTGCACGGTACCAGCTCAGGACGATTTTATCGCTGTACCAGTAGGTTATGAAGTTGAAGACCATCGAGAACAGGAACATCAGGAAAGCCACGCTGGGGCCTCCAAAGACGTAGCCGATGGCCATCAGTAACCCGGTCAGTACGGCCATCAGCAGACCCGTTCTGAGCCACAGACCAAGCCCCATGATCTCACCTCCAGCGAACTCTCACTCCCATAAGGAGAGGCGAATCTACAAATAAAACCTTTTGGTACAAGGTTGAGTATAAGGAAAGAGAATAGAGGGCATCACATGCCCATGTCCATGCCGCCCATTCCGCCCATACCGGGCATTCCGCCGCCCTGACCGCCCTCGGGCTTGCTTATCTTGGCGGCGATGACGTCGTCGATCCTGAGGATCATTATGGCGGCCTCGCTGGCGCTCTTGATGGCCTGCTTCTTGACGCGGAGCGGCTCGATGATACCCTTGGCGAGCATGTCGGCCGGCTCGCCCTCGAAGACGTCGATGCCTATGGCCCTGCCCTTGTTCTTGTGCTCGCTGATGACCTTGACGAGCATCTCGACGGTGTCGAGACCGGCGTTCTCAGCGAGGGTCTTCGGGATTATCTTGAGAGCGTCGGCGAAGTTCTCGATGGCCAGAGCCTCCTTGCCGCCGACCTGCTTGGCGTACTCGTCGAGCTTGATGCTGAGCTCTATCTCGCCGGCACCTCCGGCCGGAAGAACGTAGCCGTCCTCCATGACGTCCTTGACGACCTTGATGGCGTCCTCAAGGGCCCTCTCAACCTCGTCGATGACGTGCTCGGTGCCACCGCGGATGAGTATGGTCACGGCCTTCGGGTTCTTGCAGCCCTCGACGAAGATCATGCTCTCGCCGGCAATCTTGCGCTCCTCAACGAGGTCTGCGTGACCGAGGTCCTCCGGGGTGAGGTCCTTAACGTTGGTAACGACCTTAGCTCCAGTGGCCTTGGCGAGCTTCTCCATGTCACTCTTCTTAACTCTCCTCACGGCGAGGATGCCGTACTTGGCGAGGTAGTGCTGGGCGAGGTCGTCAATACCCTTCTGGACGAAGAGAACGTTCGCACCGGTGGCGGCGATCTGGTCGACCATCTCCTTGAGCATCTTCTCCTCCTGCTCGATGAACTGGAAGAGCTGGTCCGGGCTGGTGATGTTTATCTTGGCATCGGTCTCGGTCTTCTTGACCTCGAGGGCCTCGTTGATGAGCGCGATCTTAGCGCCCTCAATCCTGGTCGGCATCCTCGGGTGGACGCGCTCCTTGTCGATAACAACACCGCGGATGAGCTCGCTCTCCTCGACGCTCTCACCGGCCTTCTTCTCTATCTTGATGTTGTCGATATCCACGACGTACTTTCCATCCTTCTTCTCGGCGACCTGCCTGACGGCGTCAACGGCGAGTTTCGCAAAGAGCTCCTTGTGGCTCTCGGCGTTCTTGCCGGTGATTGAGGTCATGGCTATCTTCATGAGGGTCTCCTCGTCGTCCGGGGTAACCTCGATGGCGATCTCCTGAAGTATCTCCTGGGCCTTCTCAGCGGCCATGGTGTAGCCCTTGACGATGATGCTCGGGTGGATGTTCTGGTCGAGGAGCTCCTCGGCCTTCCTGAGGAGTTCGCCAGCGATAACAACGGCGGTGGTGGTACCATCGCCAGCCTCCTTGTCCTGAGTCTTAGCAACCTCAACCATCATCTTCGCAGCCGGGTGCTGGAGGTCTATCCTGTCGAGAATCGTGGCTCCATCGTTGGTGACAACGACGTCACCAAGGCTGTCGACGAGCATTTTATCCATACCCTTTGGACCGAGGGTGGTCCTGACGGTTTCAGCAATAATCCTAGCAGCCAGAATGTTGAGCCTCTGGGCATCCCTTCCAACGTACCTCTGGGTCCCCTCAGGCAGAATAACAACCGGCTGTCCGCTAAGCTGTGCCATTTGACATTCCTCCTATCAGATTCCTTTTTGCAGAAACGCTTCGTCAGCGTTGCATATAAATTTTTGGGTCAAAAATTTCAAAAAATACCAATATATTTGAATAAATGACAGAAACCAAGGTCAGAACTGGGGGAAAGGGCTAAAACCTTGAGGACCAAGGCACCGCTGGTGGGAGCGATGGAACCCATGATATACCAGCTGACCCCAGAGAAAGCCCTGAGCATTCTTGACGTCATAGAGAACTACGGCGTCGTGAGTGTGGACGTTGACAACGCCGCATCAATTCTAGATGATATGCTAGACTCTAATGCCGAAAAGCTCCAATACGCCCGCAGAATTCTCGACGATGGAAACGTTGATAAGGCCGTTTTAGTTGTACGGGATGACGCGGGGGTTCTGGTCATCAAAATGGAGAACGTCGTTGAGATAAGGGTCACCGTTCGGGACTACTCAAGGCTGATTGAGGAGTTCGCACTTAAGCAGGGGTGATTTCATGGAGCTGATAAAGCAGGGCGCGGAGGCGAAGATATACCTGGCGGAGTTCGGAGAGTATTTTGGTGCAGAGCTCCTCCCGGGCGAGAGAATAATCATCAAACACAGAATTCCAAAGCGCTACCGCATAAGGGAGATCGACGAGCGGCTGAGAAGGGAGAGAACGGTTAGGGAGGCGAGGGTTCTCCACAGGGCGAAGGAGTTCGGTGTGAACTGCCCCTACGTCTACGAGGTCGATATGAGGGAGATGAAGATAGCCATGGAGTTCATAGACGGCGAGCGCCTGAAGGAGCTTCTGGAGAGGCTGCCGATGGAGGGGAGGCTTCCCCTCTGCCGCGAGATTGGGAGACAGATTGGAAGGCTCCATGAGGCGGGCATAGTGCACGGTGACCTGACCACCAGCAACATGATACTCAGGGACGGAAAGGTTTACCTGATAGACTTCGGTTTAGCTGACTTTGATCCCACATTGGAGGCGAGGGGCGTTGATCTGCACCTCCTCAAGCGCGCCATGGAGAGCACCCACTACACCTGGTTCGAGAGGGGCTTTGAGGCCGTTTTAGAAGGCTACGCCGAGGTCAGGGGCGAGGAGAAGGCCGAGGAACTCAAGGCGAAGATAGAAGAAATCGAGAGCAGGGGAAGGTACAGAGAGCGGAGCTGGGTGGGGTAGGGACAAAGTGCAAAGCTCACTCCTACCTGAATGCCCTCAGAACCCTCTCGAAAATTTCCCGCTCCTTCCCACGTTTCTTTCTAGCAAGGCTTTCAACGATGAGCTCCGGCGTGCTCCTTCCGAGCTTTCCGAAGACGGGCTGCCGGTCGACGATGAGGTTGAGCTTCTCATCCAGGCCTTTGGCCTCTATCCCGTCTACCCTCGCGAAGGGAAGCCCCTTTCTGAGATCCTCTCCCAGGTGTGACACTATGACAACGTAGAAGCCCTTCTCATGAGCTATCTTCAAAAGTTCGCCGATTATCTTGACAGCCGCGCCGGGCTCGGTTATGGCCTCGAACTCGTCTATGAGGATGAGCTTTCTGCCCTCTCCGCGAAGGGCTCTAACAAAGGAGCGCAGGGCCGTCTCAAAGGCACCAGCATCGTAGGCGCTCCTCTTCCGCCTGAAGAAGAACAGCTCATCGAGGGGCTCGACCCAGGCCTTCTCCGCCGGAACCGGGAATCCCATGTGGGTGAGAACGGTTATCTGTGTCATCAGCTCTAAGAGGCTGGTCTTTCCACCACTGTTGGCCCCGGTGAGGATGACCACCCTCTCGTCGCGTATATCGTCAGCGCCTGGGACTGGGAACCCATCGGGCGTTTTTCCGATAGCATAGCTGACCGGCTGGGGATTTTCTATGAAGAGGTGCCGCCCGTTGACGAACGCTATTCCGCCCTTCCAGAGCTCGGGGAAGGAAAAGCCCTCAGTGAAGTCCCTCACAGCCAGCAGGAAATCAAGCTCGTGGACGCGGCCGAGTTCTTCCTTGAGCTTGGGAAGAAGGGGCATGATTCTCTCAAGCACTTCCCTGCTCCTGAGGTACAGTTCGACCTTGAGCTCCCTTTCGAGCTCCTCGCGGAGCATCTCTATCCTCTCCGGGGGCACGGTCACCGGGTACAGCTCCTCCCGGGAGAAGAGCTCGACGGTGATGCCAAGCTTTTCGCTCAGCTCGTTCTCGGCCGCGTTTATCAGATCAAGGATTTCACCCTCGACCTCGCCGAAGTGCTTGAATATGGCCTCGTAGTTCCCGGCCTTGAGCTCCCCGAGGAAGTCGAGCAACTCTTTCCCGCTCAGCGTCAGGCTGAACTTCTCAAGCTTCTCAGCTATTTTCCCGTTAAGCTCGCGCTCTTTCTCCGCAACCAGCTCCTCAAGACCGTCGAGGAGCTTCCGCTTTTCCATGACCTCCCCAAGTTCGTTCAGCCCACGGAGTATCTCCAAGGCGACGCTGCCCTCGCCGGTTAGCTCGCCGATTTTAGTTAGGGCCTCAAGCGTTTCCCGGTTCTCCCAGAGGGGCATAATGTAGAGTTCCGGGGCTATCTGGGACGGCGTTAGCTCGACGTCAATCCCGTAGCCGACGGTGCTAAGTACCAGGGGGTAGCCCTCGCCCTCTTCCAAACTTGTCGAGACCTCGCAGAGTCCCAGACCCTCGGCTCTCTCAAGCTCACTTTCGTCAACTATGAGAATCCTGTCGTGGAGGTAATCGCGGCGGAACTTTATCGGCTTGACTTTGGCTATCTGCTCCCTCAGCTCGGGCCGGATTTTGGGAAGGTTTTTCCGGAAATAGTCCTGCCTGCGGAGAATCTCCTTCTCTTCGGAGGTAGGTTCAAACCCCTCGAGAAATGTCGAACTCCCTGGAAGGACTAACCGTCTCTTTATCTCCTCGTGGATTGAGCGGTATATCGCTTTAGCCTCGGGGTTCAGCTTGAGCGCCATCGTTGAAGGAATGTCCAAAGGGCTAAAAAAGTTACCTGAAGCCCAGAAACGGCAAGTTTTATAAGCTCATGGAGTAACATCTAAACAATGCCCTCAGGTGAGACGGATGATAGTCAAGAGAATTCTCAGACCGACCTATCGTATCAGAGTGCTGGAATTCACAAAATCCACGCCCAAGGATATCCTACCCCACTTCAAGAGAAAGGGAGCATATGTTGTCGAATTTTCGTCTGATATCGATCCGGAGCTTCATGTGGAATCCTTCCTAGCCTCGAGCTACGGGGAGTATGTTTATCTGCTAAAATTTAAAGGCGGAAAAATGTTTCTTGCCAGACACACATCATGGGTTTTCGAGGAGGAATGGCCGACCCCAAAGAGGTTCATGGCTCGAGATGAGAACGGGCTAAAGCGTTTCATCGTGTCCAGAACCTCCATGAGGGAGAGGCTTCTCACAGAGCTGCCTCCCCTTGTGATATGGGGGGCCGTATTTCTCGGGGTAATAAACAGGGCCTTCAGAGACAATTCCGGCGGAAGCCTCTTCCTGGTATTCTTTGGTTTCATACTGAACGATTTAGCGAAACTACTCGAATACGCCCTGATCGGCTACTGTGAAGAGTAGGCCTCCTTCACCTTCTCTACCACGTGAATGCCCTCGATCCTCGTGAACGGGTACTGGCCGTTCTCGTCCTTCTCAACGGCCTTGACCATGTCCCATATCGTCAGCAGGGCAACCGTAACACCTGTTAGGGCCTCCATTTCAACTCCCGTCTTGTAGGTGGCACGAACTTCGCAGGTGGCCTCTATGTAGTCCTCGCCGAACTCGAATGAGATGTCAACTCCCGTGAGCGGTATCGGGTGGCAGAGTGGAATCAGCTCCGGCGTCTTCTTTACCGCAAGGATTCCCGCTATCTGGGCCGTGGCTATAACGTTGCCCTTCTTCGTCTTTCCAGCCTTGATAAGCTCTATCGTTTCCGGCCTGAGCCTTATCCTGCCCTTTGCCACGGCCCTTCTGAAAACCTCCCTCTTGTGCCCAACCTCGACCATCTTAACGCCCCTTTCATCAACGTGCGTGAGCTCCTTCATGTGCCTCCCCCGGCTATATAAGTCGCTCCCCTTTTAAAACCCTGCCCGTAATCCTTTTAAGTTATGTCCTCCTTACTATCGCTAGAGGTGGTAGTTCATGCCATCACCCGCCATACTCATCGAGAACCTCACCAAATCGTACGGGAGCCTGAGGGCGGTTGATTCCCTCACTCTGGAGGTCAACGAGGGGGAGATCTTTGGTTTTCTGGGTCCAAACGGCGCGGGTAAAACCACCACCATCCTCAGCATGCTCAATCTGGTCATACCTGACGAAGGAAGGGTGGAGCTTCTCGGAATGGACGTGACAAAGGAGCCGATTCGGATAAAGGAACGGCTTGGATACCTTCCGGAAAATGCCACGATATACGGCGAGCTGACAGCATGGAAAAACCTCGAGTTCTTCGCCAACTTTTACAGGATGTCGAACGCTGAGAAGGAGAGGCGGATAACCGAGCTCCTGAAGATGGTCGGCCTTTGGGAGGTTCGCTACCGGAAGGCGAAGACATTCTCCAAGGGAATGAAACAGAGACTCCTGATAGCCCAGACCTTCATAAACGACCCCGAGCTGCTAATCCTCGACGAGCCGACGAGCGGTCTCGACCCAGAGGGGGCTCACCTCGTCAAGAGGCTGATAAGGGAAGCCCGATCCGAGGGAAGGACGGTCTTTTTCTCGTCACACATACTCAGCGAGGTCGAAGAGCTCAGCGACAGGGTTGGAATCATCGTGAGGGGAAACCTCAAGGCAGTAGGAACCATAGGCGAGATAAAGAGACAGTTCATGGAGCTTGAGGGCTACGAGATAAAGGTGGAGACCAAGGAGCCCCTGCCGGCTATTGAGCACCCGGAGATAACGAGGATCGAGCTGGTCAGGCCGAATCAGGCCATAATATTCGCCCGTACAGACATCAGGGAGGAGCTGTCAAAGGGCCTCTCCGAGAAGGGACTCACGATCCTGAGGCTCGATATCGAAGAGCCCAGCCTTGAAGACGTTTTCCTCAAAACCGTTTACGGGAGGGATGAGGAATGAGGAAGCTTTTGGGGCTTCTCCTTTCACTGGTTATTCTGTCGTCGCTCGTTGCAGCTCAACCTTACGTGACGGTGTTTGAGGGCAGAATCACCACGGGACAGACCCTTGCGGTGGGCAACTATACGATAACCGTTGTCCAGGCCGCCGATGGAAGCTACTATCTGATGCTGAGGAACGGAAGCCGGATCCTGGAGCTGAAGCCATTCGCCTTTGGAACGGAGATAGAGAGGGACGGCCTCAAAATCCTCTTCGGAAGCTACACCTCACAGGGCGGTTTCGTGGTCGTGTCCGTAAAGCCGAATTTCATCACCTCCATCAAGCCGGAGGTCGGTGCGAAGGCCATCTTTAACGGCAACGTCGTCGAGGTAACGGCCGTTGGTAATAAGACCGTTGACGTCTCGGTCAATGGCGTTGCGAGAACGCTGGAGGTTAACGGAAGCGCGGTAGTTGATCTGATAGCCCTTGAGTACGACGGGAAGGAGATAAGGGTGTACGCTGCAAGCCCGGTCTCCGAAACCGTCAGCCTGAATTATATGGTCTTCTACCCCTACGGAAAGATAAGGGTCTCCGGGCCGGTTGATATCCCGATAACGATAACGAGCTCCTCCAACACCGAGATGAGCCTGAGCCTTAAGGTTATCTCAATGCCCGAGGGCTGGAAGGCAAGCTTCCTGTACGGAGGCGTCGAGGTCGAGGAGATAACGCTCCCACCGATGGGCTCGGTCACGGTTACCCTTCACATCAAGGCAACGGGAAGCGGAACGGTCAGGTTCGCGGTGGGGGACTTCCCCGGAAGCATCGAGATAGAGGCCACGGGAGTTGAGGTCTCCATCCCATACCTTGCACTCGATGTTGAGGCCGGCCAGGTTCTCACGATTCCCGTAACGTTCAGTGGAAGCGGAACCGTGGATTTCGAACCCAAGGACCTCCCGGCCGGTTGGAACATGTATCTGACCGCCGGAGGGTACAGGCTCAGGAGCTTTACCGTCTCGGGAACTTTAACAGGTAGTCTTGTCATCGAGGTTCCCAGGAACGCCACCCTCGGAGACCACAGGTTGAGCTTCACCGTAAACGGAAGGGAGTACGGCCTGACGATTCATATATACAAAACCTACCTCGGACAGCCGGCGAAACTGACCGTGATTCTGACCGACGAGAGCGGAAATCCCGTGAGGGGATGGGTGAGCGTAGGAGGGAAGAACGTCACAACCTCTCCAACCGGTGCTGCAACCTTGGAGCTTCCAGCGGGCAAGTACAAACTCACCGCCGGCGCTCCCGGGGCGATTCCCAAGGAAGAGACCATCGAGCTGGGAGATGGCGAGGAGAAGAGCCTCCGGGTAACCCTGAGCAGGGCACCGTACTACTTCGAGGCCGAGCTCCAGAGTGACGCCCTCACCGTTCAAGCGGGCGGAAGTGCCAGCACCGAGGTGAGAATAACCAACTTAGGCTCCAACGAGGACGAATACAGGATAACCTTGGAGGGACTTGAGCCCGGATGGAGCTACGTGATCAGCCAGGACCCCAGCGGCGCCACTCCGGTGGGAACGGTGAAAGCCGGTCCCGGAGAGAGCACAAGCGCTTACCTCGTGGTTATAGCACCCTTCAACGTTGTTTCTGGGGAGATAAAGGCCAGGGTCATCATTAAAGGGGAGAGAACAAAGGTTGAAAAAACACTAACCGTCAGGGTCGAGAATCCCGCAAGTTTAACCCTAAATGCGGACTATCCGAGCCTCACAGTGAAAGCCGGAGGCTCAACTGCCACCAACATATGGGTGGACGCCGCTGGAACTGTTACCAACGTTAAATTCTCGGTTCAGGCCCCAGCTGGATGGGACGTCGAGGTCGTTCCGGACACCATCCCACGGCTCGGGGTTATAGAGGGAGGCAACGTCCAGGTGTATCCCGGGCCCACCACCGTTGAACTCCGGGTCAAGGTTCCGAAATCAGCCCCAGCCGGAACGTACACCATAACCGTAACCGCCACGGGCGACCAGGCCAAAGCGGAGACCGTGATAACCGTCAGGGTAACACAGAGCTCCAGCAGTGCCTATCTCGGAATTCTGCTCCTCGTGGCAGTCTTCGGGGTCGTGATATGGCTGATGAGGAGGGTCGGAAGGAGATGAACCCGGCCTGGAACATAGCGCTCAAGGAACTCTACACCTCGGTGAAGAGCAAGAGGTTCATCGTCATCATGGGCATCTACCTTCTCATCTTTGCCCTCGCAGTTTACGGTATCAAGGACTACCTTATCCGCATGGGGACGCCGAGGGTGGAAAGCAACGAGCTTTTCCTCTGGGGGTCGGTCAGCGAGGTCTACATGACGCCGCTTGCAGCACTCTTCATGATAAACATGATGATAATCACAATCATAGGCGCTGTTCTGGGTGCGGCTCTGGGTGCGGATGCGATAAACAGGGAGGTCGAAACGGGAACTGCCAAGGTCCTCCTAGGGCATCCGGTTTACCGTGACGAGGTCATCAACGGCAAGTTCCTCGGCATGGGGCTGCTGATAATCCTCACAAACCTCGTTGTCTACGTCGCCATAGTGGCCGTGATGCTGATACTGGGCATTCCGCTGGACGGGGATTCACTTTTCAGGGGTTTTCTGGCGATCATCGCCACGATACTCTATACTCTGACGTTCCTCTCAATCGGTGTGCTCTTCTCAACCCTCTTCAAGAAACCGGAGACATCGATGCTTGCCGCCGTCGGTCTGGCCATCTTCCTCACTGTCTTCTACGGCATAGTGGTCGGCATAGCCGCCCCAAGGCTTGCCGGCCCAGAACCGCCGTGGGGAACCGGTGCCCATGACGTCTGGCAGGAAACGGTAAACACATGGATGGCAAGGCTGCACTTCCTCAACCCGGCACACCACTACGTCCAGCTCGTCCAGTACATCTTCGGCGGGGACAGGTTCCTTAACTACTACATCCCGCTGGGAGATTCTTTTACCTACGGCTTCAACAACCTGGCCATGCTCCTCGTGATGCTCTTCCTGCCCTTCGCGATAGCCTACGTTAGGTTCATGACCAGCGACATCAGTTAGCCCATTTCTTTTTCTTTCTGGAGAAGAGGGAAAGGAAAACCGGAATCAACCCTTGGCAACTCCCATCGGGCGCATTCTCGCCACGAGGTTCGCTATGCCCGCCTGGTGGACGACGTTCACAACGTTGTCGACACTCTTGTAGGCCCCCGGGGCCTCCTCTGCAACGACCCTCAGCGAAGCCGCGCGGACGTAGATTCCCCTCTGAAGGAGCTCGTTCCTCAGCCTGTCGCCGCGGTACTGCCTGGTTGCGGCGTGCCTGCTCATCAGCCTTCCGGCTCCGTGGCACGTTGAACCGAAGGTCTCCCTCATGGAACCCTCTGCCCCGGCAAGGACGTAGCTTGCCGTTCCCATCGAGCCTGGAATCAGAACCGGCTGACCAACGTCACGGTAGGCCCTCGGCACGTCGGGGTGTCTGGCAGGGAATGCTCTCGTTGCTCCCTTCCTGTGAACCACGACCTTGACCTTCCTTCCGTCGACCTCGTGCTCCTCGACCTTGGCTATGTTGTGCGCCACATCGTAAACGATGCTCATTTCCATGTCTTCGGCCTTCCTCTTGAAGACCTCTTCAAAGGACTCCCTGACCCAGTGGGTTATCATCTGCCTGTTGGCCCACGCGAAATTCGCAGCGGCCTTCATCGCGCTGAAGTACCTCTGTCCTTCCTCTGTCTGGAATGGAACGCTGACGAGCTCACGGTCAGGCCAGGGCACACCGTACTTCCTGTTGGCCTTCTCCATTATCCTGAGGTAGTCGCTCGCCACCTGGTGGCCGAGACCCCTGCTTCCGGTGTGAACCATGACAACGACCTGCCCCTCAAAGAGGCCATACGCTTTAGCTATCTTTTCGTCGAAGATCTTATCAACCACCTGGACCTCAAGGAAGTGGTTTCCGGAGCCAAGGGAACCGAGCTGCGGCGCTCCCCTCTGCTTTGCTTTCTGGCTAACTGCTCCTGGATTCGCGCCCTCCATCCTTCCGCCCTCCTCAAGATGCTCGAGATCCTCCTTCCAGCCGTAGCCGTTATCGACGGCCCACTTGGCACCATCAGCGAGGACATCGTCAAGCTGCGTCCAGTGGAGCCTTACCCTTCCTTTGCTTCCCAGTCCGGAGGGCACGTTCCTGAAGAGAGTGTCAACGAGCTCCTTTATCTTCGGTCTCACTTCCTTCTCGGTGAGGTTCGTCCTTATGAGCCTGACACCGCAGTTGATGTCGTAACCCACTCCTCCGGGGCTTATGACGCCCTCTTTCACGTCAAAGGCCGCAACACCACCGATCGGGAAGCCGTAGCCCTGATGGCCGTCGGGCATGACGATGGAGTACTTGTAGATGCCGGGGAGCATCGCAACGTTGGCGGCCTGCTCAAGGGTTCTGTCTCCCCTCATCTTCTCTATCAGCTGGTCGTCAGCGTAAACTCTGCCCGGAACGCGCATTCTCTTGTCGTACTTCGGTATCTCCCAACGTATTTTATCTATCCTCTTCAGCGGCACCATCCTCCCACCTCCGTTTTAGATTACCCTAACATTATTTTAAGCTTTCGCGGGGTCTTCGAGCTTCAGCCTTCTCTCCTTCGGCACGTAGTTTATGAGCCTGCCCTCCTTGGCCTTGGCCGAGCCGAGGTAGTATGAGCGCCATTTAACTATCACCCATCCGTGAAGGTCCTTATCGTCGATCTCAACGCTCTCGCCGGATAAATACCGCCTCGCCCTCTCGTCGTCCAGCTCGACGACGTTCTTCGTGGCTTTCGGCCCAACGAGGAATGAGCCTTCGATACTCAACCTTATCCCATCACTCTCTATTCTCCCGAAGTACACCCCGTTCCTGTCGGGCCCTCTGATTTCGAAGGAGCAGGGCTTCCATGCGTAGACCTTGTGATACCTCCCGCGTATCTCATATACGAGCTCCGGTGCATATCCGTAGTTCTCAATGAGAAGCCTTTTGACGAGTTCGGTGTCGCTAGTTCTTCCTATCTTCTCCCTCGGGTTTTCGCTCATGCCCCTCCCTCCGGCTTGACTATCTTCGCGATGAAGAAGGCCTCGGTGTCGTTGTCGTTGGGGTGTATGCGGAGGGCCTTCTTCAGCTCCTCCGAGTAGGTTCGTCCCTCCCACTCAAGGACCGGCTCGCTGGTCTTCACCGGCAGATCTATCGGCTCAAGCCTCGCGGCGGTCTTCCTCAGGAGGTAATCAACGACCTCCTCGTTCTCCAGGGGGTCTATCGTGCAGGTCGAATAAACTAGAGTTCCACCCGGCTTGAGCGCCCGATAGGCGGCCAGGATGAGCATCTTCTGGATGTTCATGTACTTGATGACACCCCTCAGGCGCCAGCTCTCCAGGAACTTCCACTTCTTCCGTATCATCCCCACGGAAGAGCACGGGGCGTCGAGGAGAATTCTGTCAAAGGTATTCTCAAAACGGCCGAAGTAAGCCCCGTCCTTCGTAGTTACACGGGTGTTTAAGACGCCCATCCTGTTGAGGTTCGCTATGAGGACGTTGGCCCTGCTGAGCTTCGGGTCGTTTGCTATTATGCATCCTTCGTTCTTCATGTACTGGGCCATTTGCCCGGTTTTTGAGCCAGGGGCTGCCGCCATGTCGAGAACCAGCTCGCCGGGCTTCGGGTCGAGGACGACCGGAGGTATCATAGAGCTCGCTTCCTGGCCGAAGATCAGGCCAAGACTGTGCTCCGGGACCTTCGCGAGGTTGTCAACGTTGATGAAGAAGCCCTCGCGAACCCAGGGGATTGGCTGGAGTTCAAACTCTTCTCTGAGCCTCTCAACCACCACTTCGAGCGGCGCCTTGAGGGTGTTCACCCTTATGCTCTGCCTCAGGGGTCGGATTATGAACTCCCAGAACTCGTCGGTATCTTCGAGCATCGAGTAGCGCTCGTAAAAGGCGGGGTTGGTCTCCCTAATCCTGTCCCTCGCGCTCATGGAACCACCTCAGATGTCCGGCACCAGCTGCGCCATCCATCTCCCGTCCGGCAATTGCTCTATCTTCATCTCGTGGTAGGTTATCGCCTTTACCTCTTCCTTTGGCTCGTGCTTCTCGTAGTCGAGAACCTCACCGCAGGCCTTCGCCCTAAGTCGGTAGCCTTCCCCGGTTCTCTCTATCTCGACGTCAACGTCTCCAAAGACCAGTCCCTCCATGTCGTGGAGCACGAGAAGCTCCTCAAGGAAGTTGTAGAGGAGCGCCATCAGGTCTTCGCCCTCAACCTCAATCTCGCGGCATTCTTTGCTCTCCACCTTCCTCACGTCAACCATCACGTCAAAGAGCGCCAGCGCGACGGCCTCGAAGGCTTCCTCAAGGCTCTCACCGTAGCCCCTGATTCCAACATCAGCCGTGTGCTCGTAGTGCTCCCACTTCCTCATGCCCTTCACCCCCAGAAGGCTTATAGGGACGGAGGTTTATTAGCCTACGGGTGGGAAAATGAGGGAGATAACGCCTCGGAAAATAATCGAGATGAAGGGGAAGGAAAAGATAGCCATGATAACTGCTTACGATTACCCCTCGGCGCTCATAGCCGATAAGGCGGGAATGGACATAATCTTCATCGGCGATTCCCTGGGAATGGTTGTCTACGGCGAGGAAAACACGCTGAATGTCACGATGGAGCAGATGGTGTTCCACACCAAAGCGGTCGCAAGGGCCGTTAAGAGGGCGCTCGTCCTGGCGGACATGCCCTTCGGTAGCTATGAGGTGGACACCGAGGATGGCGTCAGAAACGCGGTTAGGCTCATACAGGCCGGGGCGGACGCGGTGAAGATCGAGGGCGGCTACGACCACCGAAAGCTTGTGAGGAAGCTGGTTCGCATGGGAATTCCGGTGATGGGGCACACGGGGCTTACGCCACAGCGCTATCTCCGCCTCGGCGGCTACCGGCTGATGGGCGAAACGGATGATGAAATCGAGGAAATCCTCCGCGATGCTAGGGCACTTGAGAAGGCCGGTGCCTTCGCCGTAGTTCTAGAGTTCACGCTGGCGGACGTTGCGAAGCTCGTAACCGAAGAGGTCTCGATCCCCACCATCGGAATCGGTGCCGGCCCCTACGTTGACGGACAGGTTCTCGTCTGGCACGACCTCCTGGGAATCTACGAAAATACGCCCCCCTTCGTCAAGAAATACGCCGACATCGGCGGCATGATACGACTTGCCCTTGAGAACTACCGCGAGGAGGTAAAGAGCGGCGAGTTTCCGGCGAGGGAACACTACTGGGAGTTCCTCGATAAGGACGACTTCCGGAGAAAAGCCCAGAGAGCCCTCGAAAGGCTCGGAGAGGATGACTAGATGCTGAAGGGCAGAAGGATCACCGTCATCATACCTGCTTACAACGAGGAGACGAGACTCCCAGAGGTTCTTGAGGGGATTCCGGACTTCGTTGATGAGGTCGTCGTTGTGGACGACGGCTCAAGCGACGGGACGTACGAGGTGGCCAAGGCGTTTTCCAAGAAGGACGGCAGGATAAAGGCCATCCGACTTGAGAAGAACTGTGGCAAGGGCTGTGCGATGCGGGAGGGAATCAAGCACTCCAGTGGAGACGTCGTGGTCTTCATGGACGCCGACGGCCAGCACAGGCCCGAGGAGATAAGGAACCTCGTGGAGCTTATAGTCGCCGGCGAGGCGGATCTGGTGATAGGAGCGAGGAAGGTCGAGGAAGCCGGAAAGAGACCTCTCCACAGAAGGCTCAGCAACATAATAACGACGCGCCTCATCCGCCTCAAGCTGCGGCAGTACGTCTACGATACCCAGAGCGGCTTTCGGGCGTTCAGCCGGGAGTTCCTCCCGGAGATAGAGAGCGACCGCTACGAGGTCGAAACAGAGATGCTGATAAAGGCCGCCAAGAGGGGAGCGAGGATAAAGGAGGTACCCGTGAGCATGATATACGATCCCTCCCGGGAGGGACGATTCGGCCCGAAGGACGTTTTTCGCTTCGTCAGGGCGCTGTTCAGGTTCTGAGCTCGCTTTCCACCCTCACCGCGCCCAGGGTTCCCAGGGTTATGAGGAGAAAGCCAACCGCATGGTAAATCGTAAAGCTCTCACCCAGCAGGATGCCCAGTCCGATTGCAACGGCCGGCGCTGGCGTTATGATGGCGGTGGCCTTGGAGAGGTTGATGAGCTTTATCGAGCGGTACCAGACCAGCTGACCGACGGCTATCACCAGGCCCTCTGCAATAACAAAGCGGGAGAACTCCAGGCCGGTGGCGATGGCGAGTGGAAAGAGTAGGAGAAATCCGAAGGTGTTCCTCAGAGCCGCTATCGTGGGCGGACTGTATGGCAGTCTCTTGGCTATCACATGGCCCAACTGCCAGAAGAGCGGAACTAGGAGGAGAAGGAAATCGCCGAGGTGTAGCTCCATCGAGCGCCCCTGGAGTATGACGACGATCAATCCGACCAGTATGGCGGTGGAATAGCCAACCAGCCTCCGCGTTATTCTCTCGCCGAGGAAGAGCCACGAGAGGAAGAACGAGAAGAGCACCTCGCTCCGCGTTATCAGTGCAGCGTTTATCGCCGTGCTCATTCGCGCCCCGAAGGAATACGCAAGGTATGCAAGGGCCGTGCCGAAAAGACCCACGAGGAAGGCCCTCTTTAGATCCCCTGGATTCCTCCGGATTTCTTCCAGTTCCCCGGAAACGATGAGTTTGACCCACAGAAGGAGAGATGCCACGAGCGCTGAAAAGGCGGCAAAGCTTATGGGATTGGATGGGTTGGACTTTATCACAACCGGCTCAAGGCCATAAATAAACATTCCAACGATTGCGAAGAGCGCGCCGAGGGTTTCCTGCCTCATACTTCCTTCTCAGCGCTTCATCTTAAAAAATCCTCGGAAAATTGTGGAGACTTCTACAAACTCCTACGGTCGAGGAAAGCCCGAGTAAGGTCCCTCCATATCTTGGATTTTGTCCAAGATGGTGGGCAGCTTCCAGATTGTGGGGACATACGTAACAAAAAAGAATAAAACTAAAACTTAAAGTCACAAGGTTTAAATAGAGCGTTAACAAGATTATAATGGGGGATTTGGGTGGCGGCAATAACTATGGGGCCCCTCACGATTAAGAGGATAGAGGCGTTCGGATTCACGATTCTAATCGTTGGAGCTATCCTCCTAGCCGCCACCCTGTGGGGAGTCTCGTACAAGTTCCAGGAGAACGTCGTGATACCCACGGGAGGGTACTACGCATACAAGCTGGACGGCTACGAATGGAGCGTGATACAGTTCTCCATGAAGTCCAACGAACCGGTGACGATATGCATCACGGACGAAGTGGGCTTCAGAATCCTGAAATCCGGCGATGGAGCGCTGTGCCTGTTCAAGGTCGACGGCGCCACCAGGGTCGACAAAATCTGGCGGTTTCCCAAGAATGGCCCGATGTACCTTGTGATAATCCCCGACTCAAACGGCGGCCCCGTCTCAATCTCCCTCCGCGTGAAGGGCGGGCTGGTTCTGTGGTGAGCTGCAATGGAAGACGATGTTCTAATGAGGCTTTCTAAAGAAGGTTGGCTTTTCAAAAGAGAAGGACAATTGTGGAGCCGGGAGCGGGATTTGAACCCGCGACCTGCGGATTACGAGTCCGCCGCCCTGCCGAGCTAGGCTACCCCGGCACCCGATGTTAAGGTTAACGGGAAGTTTATAAGTTTTTCTCAGGGGCCTGGAAGGAGCCCGTTTATAATCTCCAGCCACCTGTCGGGGTTGGCGGCGACTATAAGGACGAGGACCGCGAGGAGGAAGTTCACCACCGTTACCTTCCGCAGGGAGGCGATCTCCAAGTTGTAAATGGTCTCCGGAATCCGGGTCGTTCTCCCGTCAGTGACTTTGGCTATGAGGGCACCGAGTGCTATGCCTGTCAAAACGTCGTAGACCCAGTGGTGGCCCAGGAAGACCGTGGCAAAGGGTATGAGGGTGTTCACCAGTATAAGAAGCTTGCCGCCGAGCTCTTTTCTGTATCTCCAGAGGGTCACGATGTTTATCGTTATGATGGTGTTGTGGAGGGACGGAAGGACGAACTCCTGCCTCGTTAGGAGCGTGTTCGACGAGTTGTATCCAGGTAGATTGTAGACTATGTGGGGCGCGTAGATGTGGAAGACGAGATATATCGCACCCGCCACGGCGTAGGCCATCAGATAGCGGATGAACAGCTCGTCCGAGGCCTTGAGGTCTTTCTTGTAGATGAGCAGGTAGAAGACTATGATGGCTATTGAGCCTGAGAACCCCAGGTAATAGACAACCGTAAAGAGGGAGTACAGCGGGGGAACGGCCTTTGTGAACTCAACGAGGCCAACAACAAATTCTCTGGACGTAAGGGGGAGCCTCAGAAACTCAGAGGTCACGTCAACGCTCCAGCGGCCGATAACCCCGTACAGTACCCCGAAGGCTATCCATCCAAAGTAGCTGAGAAAGAACGCGTTAAGCCGTACGAGCACCTCCGGGTCCTGAAGGCGACGCTGGAGCAGGTTCATAACTTTTACCCCCGAGTAGTCAAACCTTTAATTCTCCACTCTTAAACACACTATCGCCTTCGACTCCAACCCTTAAAAACCTTACACTCGAATAAGGGGTGGTGAGAACATGCGAATACCAAACTACGGGGAAATAAGAGCTCAGACCATCCTTTTCGACCTCAACGGCACACTTGGAGAAAGCGGAAAAGTCGGGGAGGAGGTAAAGCATCTCCTCGAAAGGCTCGCGGACAAGTACACGGTCGTCGTTCTGAGCGCGGACACCTTTGGAACGCTGGAGGAAGAGTTCAGGGAACTTCCCGTGAGGATAGAAAGGGTTTCGAGCGGTGCCGAGAAGGCGGAAATCGCGAAGGGTTATGAACCCTACATAGCCGTTGGCAACGGGAACAACGACGTGGCCATGCTGGAAGGCGCGGAGTTAGCTTTCTGCGTGATAGGACCTGAGGGAGCGACAACCGACGCCCTCCTCGCCAGCGATGTGGTTGTGAGGGACGTTAAGGATGCCATAGCCATGCTCCTCGACGAGAGAAAGCTCATAGCGACGCTCAGAGGGTGAGCTATGGACCACAGAACGCTGAGGGGAGTCGGCACTGCCGAGCTCGTGGTCAAGAAGTCAGTCTTCATAGGTTACGCCTCGCCGGTAAAGACGGAGGAAGAGGCCAAGGAGTTCATCGCAAAAATCAAGGCCCACCACAGCGACGCGACGCACAACGTTTCCGCCTACCTCATCAACGACGGAAAGAGCTTCGCGGTTCGCTACGATGACGACGGCGAGCCGAAGGGCAGTGCGGGAAAGCCCGTCCTCAAGGTTATCCAGAACAAAGGGTTGAGCAACGTTGTCGTCGTTGTTACCCGCTACTTCGGCGGCATAAAGCTCGGCTACGGCGGTCTGGTCAAAGCCTACAGCGATGCCGCCAGCTTGGCCATCGAGAACGCAGGCATCGTTGAAGTCTACGAGACGGAGCGCTTCCAGGTCACCTTCCCATATGGCCTGTTTCATCTCGTCAGGGAGACCGTTGAGAATTCCGGAGGAAAAGTCGTTGGAGAGGACTACGGCGAGCTGGTGACGTTCACCGTCGAAACGAGGAAAGGAGAAGCGGAGAATCTGATGGAGCTCTTGACTGAGAGGACGAGGGGAAAGATCCGGCTGAGGAGGCTCTTCATGAGTTCATTTGAGGGGAACCTCTGAGTTTTTACACCCCATGTAAATTACATACCATGTAAAAATCCAACTCAGTCACCCCTGCCATCGGAGGAGGACCCTTCCAGAACCCTTTCCCAGACCCTTATCGCGGCCCATTTGTCTAGGAACTCGTTGAAGGTACCGCACTTCGGGGAGAGCGTGCAAACGGGACAGCCGTCCTGGCAGGGGCAGGAACGAAGGTGCTCAAGGCTTTTCTCCATCAGCATCTCGACGTTTTCGTAGATTATCGGTGCGAGGCCCGCTCCCCCTTCGTTGCCGTCGTAGATGAACACGACCGACCTTCCAGCGTGGGGTAAGCCCGGAAAGCTCGCGTAGCTGTAGCCGCCTAGCTCCCTCGAATCCACGTAGGTGAAGATGGGGGCGATTTTTATCATGTTGTGCTCTATCGCGTGAAGCGCCGAGCCGATTCCGTCCTTGCTGTCGATCATCTTCTTTATCGCAAAGGCCAGCTCTTCATCGCTGATTCCGAGCCTCTGAAGGGCGTCACCGATGGCTTTCCTTATGACGTGGGTTGTCGTCCCGAGGTAGAGCGGGAAGAGCTTCCTCCTGTCGAGGTTGCTGTAGAGGGTAAAGGCAGGGTCTTCAAAGCCCTTCTCGGTGGCCACATTGAAGAACTCCCTGAACTCCTCGCTCGTGACTTCCCTTATCGAGTCCGGAAAGACGAGCCATATTCCATCGGTCTCAAACTCCCTGATGTAGGGTTCCTCGAACTCCACCTTCGCAAACTTCTCCCAGTTGAGGATCGAGAAGTCCTCCCCGGCCTCGATCCTCTCGCCTGTCATCGGGGACTGTATCTCGCCGCGCAGGATGCCGTCCTCCTTCAGTCTGACCAGCTCACCGACGTAGTTCCCTGTGTCGGCCCCTTTGACGGCGAATCCAGTGTAGACGTGCCTGACCCTCAGCCGACCGAGGTGTATCTCAACTCCCCTGTAGGTTTTCTCGTCCCTGCTCTCAAGTATCTCGACCTCCTCCCTCTTGGCCACAAAGGTTTCCACGTCCCAGAAGCGGTTAAGTCCCCTCGCGAAGACGAAGTGGAACTTTCCAAGGGAGAGCCTGTCTCCGGCCATGTAGAGCTCTCCCCGTGAGAAGTAGGCCATTCCCGGGAGGAGAGAGCGGTGGTACTCGCCGGCATCGACCTCCTCGATGATGTAACCCTTGAGCCTGAGCCAGTTGATGAAGTTGAGCAACTCCCTGAGCGAGGACTTCTCCATCAGCTTGCCCCTTATCCAGGGCTCGTCCTTAACGAGGAAGAACGTCTCATCGCTCGCCGTTCTCAGTGACGAGTAGCTGAAGGCCGGCTTCCTCAGGCGGACTTCAAGCCTTCCAGTGAGCGGATTTTTCTTCAGGTCTGCCTTCCTCTTGATGACGAGCCTCTCGGCCATCTTCCTCTCGAACTCCTCAAGCTCGTCCCAGTCGACTATCCCCAGCTCCGTGAGGAGGTAGTGGAGGTGCTTCTCGGCTATGCGCTCGTTCTCCAGGTTGACCGGCATGTATTCGATTATACCCCTCTCCAGCCTCTCAACGAGCTCGTCGAAGTGTTCCCTGTAATAGTAGTCGAGGCCGTTCTTTCTGAGGACTATGGCGTTCAAAGCTTCTCTGTCGGCCTTCCTTCCGGCCCTGCCGAAGCGCTGAATGAGGGAGAAAAGGCCGTCCGGAGGGATGCCGTAGTTGATGACGGCATCGAGGTCGCCGATGTCTATGCCGAGCTCGAGGGCGTTGGTCGTTAGGAGAACGAGCAGTTTGCCATCCTTGAAGTCCCGCTCTATCTCCCAGCGGACGTTCTTGGGTAGAGTCCCCTTGTAGGTGCTCGTTCTGTGAAAGATCGGAGAGCTGAGGAGGAAGCGGAGGAGCTTTTCGGTTCCCCTTCTGCTGTCGAAGAAGACCAGCGTCTTAACCTTCTCCCCGGCGAGCCTCTCAACGGCCGCCCGGAGGAGCTGCCTCTCGTCGAGGTTCCTCGGCTCGAAGATGACGAGATACCTCCTCGGAAAGGGGTTGGTGGCGTGGCCTATCGCCTCGAATCTCCTCCTGAAGAGCTTCTCCGCAAACTCCTTCGGGTTCCTGAGCGTTGCCGAGAGCGCTATGATCTGGGGCTTCGCCCCAAGGCGCCTCAGCCTGAAGTCGAGGCGGCGGAAGAGATACGCAAAGTTGCTGCCGAAGACACCCCTGTAAACGTGAAGCTCATCAACGACCAGGTAGCGGAGGTTCCTGAGGAGCCACTCGTAGTCCCGCCAGCGGCGCAGAATGTTGTAGTGGAGCATGTCTGGGGTCGTAAAGATAACCCTTGGCTTCTCGCGAAGGAGTTGCCGCCTCTCCTCCCAGGGGACGTCTCCGGTCAGGATCCTCGCGCTCACGTGCTTTCCGGTGAGGCGGTAGAAGACGAGGTTCTGAAGTGAGAACTTCTCGAGCTGGTTGTTTATGAGGGCCCTCGTGGGGTATATGAGCAGGTAGGTCGCGCGGGGGTTGGAGAGGTAGGAGTCGAAGATGGCCAGCCTGAAGATCTCACTCTTGCCGCTCGCCGTCGGCGTCGTCACGACGACGTTTTTTCCAGAGTAGAGCCTCCCGAGGGCCTCGACCTGATGACGGTATAGGGTGAAGCCGAGCTCTTCGAGGAGGGCGTTTACCTCGGGGTTGTTGAACCGAAAATCCCCGAACTCGCCTTCCTTAGGCGGAAAAACATGCACCCTCGCTATCTCGGACTTGAGAGGCTTGAGCGTCTCGAAGAGGGACATGGAGATAAATTGGAAAGAACGGCTAAAAAAGTAGCGGGCATGTCTCCACTATGAAACTCCTGCCCACTGAACAAGATGGAGCGAACGACAGGAGGGTCACCATCCCGCAACCCTTTAAAACCCTCTCCCTCAGCCTAACCCGGTGGTGAGTGATGAGGATAGCGGTCATCGATTACGACAGGTGCAATCCGGACAAGTGCGGCAACTTCCTGTGCGAGCGCGTCTGCCCGGTCAATCGAATGGGCGGAGAGGCGATAATCATAGACGAGGAGAACTACCGCCCGGTGATTCAGGAGGCAAGCTGTACCGGCTGCGGAATCTGTGTCCACAAGTGCCCGTTCAACGCGATAACCATAGTGAACCTTCCAGAGGAGCTCGAGGAAGGCTGTGTGCACCGCTATGGGATAAACGCCTTCGTCCTCTACAGGCTCCCGGTGGTCAAGGACGGCATGGTAGTCGGTATTCTCGGACCGAACGGAACGGGTAAGACGACGGCCGTTAAGGCCCTGTCCGGGCAAATCGTTCCAAACCTCTGCGGCGACAACGAGGACTGGGACAACGTTATCAGGGCATTCCGCGGCAACGAGCTCCAGAACTACTTCGAGAGGCTGAAGAAGGGCGAGATAAGGCCCGTCGTCAAGCCGCAGTACGTTGACCTGATACCCAAGGCCGTCAAGGGCAAAGTTAGGGACCTGCTGAAGAAGGCCGACGAGGCGGGCAAGTTCGATGAGGTTGTCAAGGAGCTTGAACTCGAGAACATCCTCGACAGGGAGATAAAGCAGCTGTCCGGCGGTGAGCTCCAGCGCGTGGCTATAGCCGCGGCCATGCTCAGGGAGGCTCACTTCTACTTCTTCGACGAGCCCTCGAGCTACCTCGACATAAGGCAGCGCCTCAGGGTGGCCAAGATCATCCGCAAGCTTGCCGACTCCGGAAAGGCCGTTCTGACGGTCGAGCACGACCTGGCGATTCTCGACTACATGAGCGACATAATCCATGTCGTCTACGGCAAGCCTGGAGCGTACGGTATATTCTCCCAGCCGAAGTCAACGCGCAACGGCATAAACGAGTTCCTGCGCGGCTATCTCCGCGACGAGAACGTTCGCTTCAGGCCGTATGAGGTCAGCTTCACCAAGAAAAGCGAGAGGAAGAGCCAGGAGGGCGAGATACTGGTCGAGTACCCGAGGCTGGTGAAGGACTACGGAGCCTTCAGGCTCGAGGCGGAGGGCGGAACGCTCTACGTCGGCGAAGTGGTTGGCATAGTGGGTCCCAACGGAATAGGTAAGACCACCTTCGTCAAGATGCTCGCCGGTGTTGAGAAACCAACCGAGGGTGAGGTTGACTGGACGCTCACCGTAAGCTACAAGCCGCAGTATATCAAGGTGGACTACGAGGGGACGGTCTTCGATCTACTGAGCAAGATAAACGCAGGAAAGCTGATGAACAGCTTCTACAAGACCGAACTCCTGAACCCGCTCGGCATCCCGGACCTCTACGACAAGAAGGTGAACGAGCTGAGCGGTGGAGAACTCCAGAGGGTTGCGATAACCGCCTGCCTGATCCGCGACGCTGACCTGTACCTCCTCGACGAGCCTTCCGCACACCTCGACGTCGAGCAGAGGTTGGCCGTCTCAAAGGCCATACGCTCACTCATGGCAAAGAACGAGAAGACTGCCCTGATAGTCGAGCACGACGTCATGATGGTCGACTATCTCAGCGACAGGCTCATAGTCTTCGAGGGCGAGCCCGGAAAGAGCGGAAGGGCGCTTCGGCCCATGGGAATGAGGGAAGGCATGAACCGCTTCCTGGCCTCGGTCGGCATAACCTTCAGGAGAGACCCAGAGACCGGAAGACCGAGGGCCAATAAGGAAGGCTCCGTGAAGGACAGGGAGCAGAAGGAGAGGGGCGAGTACTACTACGTCTCGGCATAGACATCCCTCTACATCCTCTTTTGCGTTTTTCTAGCCCTTCTTATTGCTTTTCCCATTCTGCCTGGCGTATAGCATATCCGAAATCTTTTTAAACCTGACTAGCATATGTAAGTTAGAACATACATATGTGGGTGATAGTATGATTAGGTTCGACGCAATCGCTGGAAGGCTCCAAGAGATAAAATGTCGCGGGAGGTGCCGGTGATGGCAAGATGGACGGCTCCGGCGTGGCTTAGGGGGACGATCGACCTGGTTCTCACTGTAGTGTTCGTAATACTCGCCGTCTCGGGGATAGCCCTTTACCTGGCGCCCTCGGGGAGGATAGCTGACACCATAGGATGGACGTTCCTTGGCCTGGACAAGGACGCCTGGACGAACGTACACACGTACATGGGCTTCGCCATGATAGGTCTCATAGCGGTGCACCTCGTGATAGGCTTCAGAAGCATGTTGACCATGCTTAAAGTGGGTTTCAAACAGAACAGATGGAAGCCTGCGGTGGCTTTTCTGCTCACCATGGGCCTGGTCATCGGTGGGTTCCAGGCCTACAAGGCATACTTCATAGAGGAAGAGTCCGATAGGGGGACGGATTACGAGGTTTACGTAGCCGCCGACACCAACGCTACCTACACCTACGTTGAGATAACCGGCTCGATGATGAAGACCTACACACTCCAAAGGCTGGCGGAAATCTACGGCGTCTCCGCAGAAGAGCTGGCGAAGGCGCTGAAGGAGGATTACGGCATCGAGGCGGAACCCAGCGAACTCCTCGAGACCATAGAGGTCAAGAACGGCCTGGACAGAGAGGTCTTCAAGGAGGAACTCGCGGCAGCCATTGAAAAGCTCCTTGGAGCGAAGTCGGGTGAGACCGACTCAACATCCAACACAACCGGCGGGGAGGAAAGCTGATGGGGCCGTACTTTCCTCAATACGTCTATGCAGAGACACCCGGCTACGTTGAGTACGTAAGCATCGCACTGTGGCTCGTCCTCCTGACGGTGGTAGCGCTTTCAACGTACCGCCTCAACAAAACACTGAGCGGGATGCTCGCAGAGGTAAGGGGCATAAACGCATCGGCAGTTGAACTCATGAAAGCAACCGACGACGTGGAGAAGATGCTAGAGGAGGTTTAAAGGGGATACGTGCCTTTACTGACTTTGCACTCCGGAGAAATCCCCCGGTTTTTTCTAACCTTCTTTTAAATGTCCGATTAAACGCAAATAAACGGTGGGTAACGTTGTTTAACGATAAAAATCGAAAAAAGAGAGAAGGGACCGCTTCAATAAACGAACGTGAATCTAAACGGACGATTTCGTGAAAAAAGCTTAAATATGTCTTATTTCATAGAGAACATCGAGGTGAAGCGGTATGATGTGGAAAAAAGGCATTGCATTGCTCTTTGGTTTGATGCTTGTAGCGACCACGCTGTCCTTCGGTAGGGCTGCCGCCGCGGATACACCCGTGACCGTGATTCTGGTAAGCGACAACGAAGCAGACTGCGCCCTGGCCGAGTACCTGGCGAACGTTACCGGGGCCATCGTGGTAACCACAGAGTGGGGTGCCTACGACCCGAACGTTACGGCGGAGATCATGAGCTACGCCCCGGACGAGGTGATAATAATCGGTGGTCCTGATGCCGTGGTGGAACAGTACGTCAGTGACCTCCAGGATCTCAACATCACCGTCGAACGCTGGGGCGGCCAGAACAGGTACGAGACCAACGTGGCGGTCATCGGGAACGCAACAGTCAAGCTCAGGATAAAGTTTGAAAACAGCGTGATAGTTGTTCCTGGCAACGACACCGGAGCGATAAAGGAGGCTCTCAGAAGGGCCGTCAAGGTTCACGGCGTCATAATATTCGCCAACGATACCACAGACCCCATCAGGATAATGGCGAAGTTCCAGATAATGCCCAAGAACATCACGATAATCCACAGCCACGTGATGATGCACGTTGCCGAGAGGGTCAGGGAGAGGATGAGAACCCACGCCAACATCACGGAGATCGAGGTGAACGTGACCCCTGAGATGGCACTCGAGGCCATCAACGCGAGCGAGGAAAGGATAGCGACCGCGAGAGAGATGCTCCAGAACGTGACCCTGGACCCGCAGGAGGAGATGCTCGTAACCAGGATGCTGGCCCTCGCGGAGAGGGAGCTGGAGAACGCCAGGGACGCCTACGACATGGGCAAGTATGGAAGGGCCTACGGTCAGGCGATAGCGGCCAAGGCCCACGCGGAGTTCGTGATACGGGTGGCCTCCGACGAGTGGGAGGTCAAAGTGCGTTTTGAACCGGCCATGAGGGCAGAGATATTCGTTCACCGCGTTGAGATACAGCTCAATGCCATGGAGCGGGCTGGAATCAACGTCACGGAGCTGAGGGAACTTGTGGGACAATTGAAAGTAGCCATCAAAAACAAGGACTACGATGCCATCGACTCCCTCATGGAGCAGATACGGCGCGAGTTGCTTGAGCTATACGCCAACGGGAGGGGCAAGTTCAGGGAGCATATGGTACTCCCAGTGCACGGCGGCCACGCAAGGCCGTGAACCCGCTTTTGGATTTTCCTTTTTATCGCTGCTTTACAATCTTTCACCCGCGTTGCCCTTCTACCGTCCTTCTCGCTCCTTGGGGGCCCGTTTTACGCCTTCCTGAGGCGCTGATTCGAAAGCTTTTTATTTCTCCCCACCAACTTATGTAAGAGCCTGCTGCCCTATGGAAGCTCAAGAGTGATGTGAGATGGTCGAGAGCATACAGGAGATAACAGTGGTTGCAGAGGCCCTGAGTTCCCCCGTGAGGGTGAGGATACTCAAAATGCTCTGCGAAAAGGAGTGGTACGTCTACGAGCTGGCCAAGGCCCTAGGCATTTCCCGCCAGTTGCTCTACCTCCACCTCAAGAAGCTCGAGAAGGCCAACCTCGTCGAGAGCGAGCTCCGCCTGGAGCCCAACGACCCCAGGGCAAAGAAGTACTACCGGGCAAAGCCCTTTAAGTTCGTCGTTGATAATGAGACCATAAAGAACCTTAAGGAGGTGTGATGATGCCCTACGCATCGACCCCGAGCGGGTGGATAAGCATAGTCCTCGGGCTCATACTGATAGCGATAATGGTCTTCGCCTTCTACCAGATGAACAAGACCCTAGGGGAGCTCAAGCTTGAGCTCGCCCAGCTGAGGAACACACTGGAGGAGACCAAGAGGCACACCGAGGAAGTCAAGAAGAAGCTTGAGGAAGTCTGAAATGCTGCCTCCAGGTAAAATCCCCCCGGAGAAGCTCAGGGAGCTGGTCTTTAACCACCTCGGGGCTAGGGGAGAGAGGGTTATAATCGGGGCTGACCTCGGCATAGACGCCGCTGCAATCGATTTTGGTTCTTCCGTTCTCGTGGCATCGACAGACCCGATAACCGGGGCCGAAAAGGGGATAGGTTTCTATGCGGTTCACGTCAACGCCAACGACGTTGCAACCTTTGGCGCAAGGCCGAAGTGGTTTCTGGTGAGCATACTTCTCCCGGAGAGCGCCGATGAGAGTCTTCTCATCGAGATAATGCGCGAGCTCCACGAGAGCGCATCAAAGCTCGGGGTCGCCATAGTCGGCGGCCACACCGAGGTGACCCCTGGGCTGGAGAAGCCCATAGTCGTCGGGACGATGCTCGGTGAGGTTGAGCGGGAGAAGCTCGTAACTTCCAACGGAGCCAGGCCTGGGGATGCCATTATCGTCACCAAGTGGGCCGGCCTCGAGGGGACGTCAATAATAGCCAGCGAGAGAGAGGAGGAACTGGAGAGGGCCTTCGGAAGGGATTTCGTGGAAAAAGCCATGTCTTTCATCGGGATGATAAGCGTCGTGGAGGATGCCCTTACTGCCAACGAAGTTGGCGTCCATGCCATGCACGACCCAACGGAGGGGGGCATAGCCAACGGCCTCCACGAGATGGCGGATGCGGCAGGCTTGGGCTTCCGCGTTTATCGGGAGAGAATCCCCATAAGGGAAGAGACACTGAAGATATGCGGCTTCTACAATCTAGACCCGCTGGCACTAATAAGCTCCGGGACGCTGATGATAGCCGCACCCAAGGAGCGGGTTGATGCGGTCGTTGAAGCCCTGAGAAGGAAGGGCATAAACGCCTCAGTCATAGGCGAGTTCGTGGAAGACCCGGGCGTGAAGGTAATCGTTGAGAACGGAAGTGAGAGGCCCTTGGGGAGGCCTGAAAGCGACGAGCTCTGGAAGGTCGTCTAAAGCTCCACTGCTATTCTCAGCCTTTCCTCTTCCTCAAGCTTCCGGAGTATCTCAAGAGCCGTTTTGGGGTCCAGCTGAACCGTTCTGAGGTGCTCATAGGCCTTTCTTATCTCCTCCCTCTGATAGCCCGAAGATGTCTTCTCCATGTACAGCAGAACCGCGAGGAGGACGCCCTTGATGCTCTTCTCGGGTAAAGGCAGGAGCTTCCAGCCGCTGTCGTAGACGTAAGCTGCCTTGGGGGTTTCGTCTCCACGGAGCTCGGCAACGGGTAGCGTCGTGGAGCCCTCGCGGGAAGTCAGATACTCGACGAGAGTTTTTTCGGAATATCCCTCCCTCTTCAGCCCCTCGAAGCTCAGCTCAAGTGCCTTAAGCAGGGAGGCAAGCCTCTCGACGTCCCTTATCCTAGACTTGGAGAGGATGGAGAGCTTGAGAACAACCCTCTCAAGGGGCTCCTCCTCGATGTTGGCGGCTATTAAAACCCTGTCCCAGAGGCGGGAGCCTTCTTCAAAGGCCTTAACCGCTATCCAGACGGTGCCGTTCGTAAGAATCCCATACCTCACGCCGGAGTTGAAGCAGTACCGCGCCAGCTGGCGCAGTGGCTCGTCCTTTTTTAGGATGTTCACGCCCATGTTCTTTGCCTCGACGTAGGCGAAGACCTTTCCGTCCAGCATGAGGGCGTAGTCCGCCCTTCCATCTTCGGTCCTGGCCTCCGGTCGGACCTCCTCCGGGTTGTTCCAGTCCCAGCCGAGGGCCCGAAATATTTCGCCGATGAGATGCTGCTTCACAGCCTCCTCGTTCTTGGTGTAGAGGCCCCTGTGAGCGCGCACCTTCCTGAGAACGTTGACCACCGCTTCCCTGAGTTCATCCATGCACATACCCCCCAGCACGTAGGTTCTGCTCCGGGCAACCTAAAAGCTTTTGGGGTTGGTCGAGTAGTATCGCCCGGTGGAAAACATGTGTCGGATACTCTTCGCGGCTGGGGATGGCAGGGACGTCGCCCCCCTCCTGGATGCACTGGTCAAGGCGTCCGAAAACGATCCTTACAAGGAAAAGCGCGGAAGGGGAAAACAGCATCGCGACGGCTGGGGCTACGTGCTGCTCAAGGACGGAAGCGTGAGGCACTACAGGTCAATGAAACCCGTGTTTGAAGACACCGAGGCGGTGAAGTCCCTTAGGGGTGAGCTGGAGGGCTTCGTAACACTCATGGTGCACGCCAGGGCGGCATCCCAGGGCGTCAAGAGCCTCTTCAACGTCCAGCCCTTCGCGTTCTCCTCAAGGCACGGCTTCACCTTCTGGCTCCTCCACAACGGCGACCTCGACAAGTCCAGAATCATAGAGCTGGCAGACCTAGACGAGAAGGAGCTGGAGAACGCCTCCGACACCTACGCCTTCGCAACCTACCTGTGCAGAAAGCTTCAGAACCCGAGCCTCAGCAACCTGCTCGTCCACTACAGAACCATCGAGGAGACTACGAAGTCCCTCTTCAACACGGTGACCCTCTTCCACCGCTCGACCGGGGACTTCATGGCCTTCATCACTGCGAGGATGAGCGATGAATACATGGAGAACCCGCTGAACTACGACTACGGCAAGCTCCTTGTTCTGCAGAGGGAGAAACTCTTCGCGGTCGTCTCATCAACCCTGGAGCTCTACCATCCCGCGGAATACGAGGTGGCACCGAACGAAACCGCGTTCTGCGTGCGCATCCACGAGGATGCCTTTGAAGTCGAGACCGTCCACCTGTGAAACGTTATATACGATGTCTCCCCATTTTTATTTTGGGTGGTGGGATGGACACGAACGCTCCGATTAAGGTTTACATGACGAGAAAGCTCATCGGCGTTGAGCCGGACGATAGCATAAAGCGGGCCTGCGAGGTTATGGTGGAGTTCGACATCGGTTCTCTAGTCGTCGTTGAGAAGGGCAAGGTCGTCGGCTTCTTCACGAAGAGCGACGTAATAAGGCGCGTCGTCATTCCGGGACTCCCGAACACAACACCCGTGAGGGAGATCATGAGCGGGGAGCTGATAACGGTTGACTCGAACACCCCCCTCAGGGAAGTCCTGGACCTGATGGCGAAGAAGGGCATCAAGCACATGCTCATCGAGGAGGAGGGTGAGATAGTCGGGATATTCAGCCTGAGCGACCTCCTCACCGCCAGCAGGAGAAGACTTGAGACAGCCATAGCGGCTGAGTGATGGCCATGATAAGGATAGCCCACATAAGCGACACCCACATAACGGGCGAGAGCGCCTACAAGGGATACGCCTACGACCTCATAGTCAACGAAATAAACAGGGGAGACTTCGACTTCGTCATCCATACGGGCGACGTGACCAACCAGGGACTGCGCGAGGAGTACGAGAGGGCCGCCTACGAACTCAGGAAAATCCAGAAGCCTCTGGTTGTTATTCCGGGCAACCACGACGTCAGAAACGTCGGCTATACGCTCTTTGAGCGATTTATCGGGCCGCTGAACGGCGTCTTTGAGTTCGACGACGGCGTCGTGATATGGGTGGACTCCACGATTCCGGACTTAAGCGATGGCCGCGTTGGCGGCCACAAGTTCAGATGGCTAAAGAAAAAGCTTGAGGAGTACTCTGACAGGAAATTCAAGATAGTTGCCGCCCACCACCACCTCGTGCCACTCCCGGACACGGGACGGGAAAGGAACGTGCTCTTTAACGCCGGAGACGTTCTCGACCTTCTCCTCAGGCATGAGGTCAACCTCTACACCTGCGGCCACAAGCACGTTCCCAACGTCTACCGCATCGAGGACATGGTGGTGGACAACGCAGGCTGCACCTCGTGCAGAAAAACCCGTAAGGGCGACGTCAACAGCTACAACGTCATAACCCTCCACGATGATGGAAGGATAGAGGTGAGGATAAAGCGCGTTACCGGGGAGCAGATAATCAAGGAGCACCGGCCGGTGAAGCCAAAGCTCTTCGTCCCGAGGGGTAAAAGGCTCCTCAGGATAGTTCAGATGAGCGAGAGCAACGTCTCGGACAGGATGTACTTCAGGCGCAAGGTTCTGGAGAACGCCCTCAGGACCATAAACGAGAAGCTCAAGCCGGACATAGTGCTCCACTGCGGTGACGTCGTCGATATGGGGATAGAGCGCTACTACGAGAGGGCCTACGAGTTCTATGAGAGGATAAAGGCGGAAAAGCTGGTCGTCCCGGGCCATAACGACATAACCTACCTGGGCTACGACCTGTTCCTGGAGTACTTCGGCGAGCCGGAGATAAAGGAACTGGAGGGCTTCACATTCATCCCGGTCATAAGCGCCCAGTACGAGACGCCCATAGGCGTCGTGGGGAGGATAGGTCAGAGAAAACTCGCCGTGCGCCTCGAAGAGTACCGGGAGAGCTTCACCGTCGTCGTAATGCACCACAACATAGTCCCCATACCCAGAAGCAGGGAGGTCGGCTTCCTGGAGGATGCGGGCGACGTTCTCCGCGTCATCACCAGACGGGAAGCGAACCTCGTTCTGACCGGCCACGGCGGCAACTCCTTCGGAATCAAAGTCGAGAAAACGCCCATCGTCAACGCGGGCTCCATAAGCTGGGAACTCCACAGAAATCCGTACGGGAACACATTCAACGTGATAGACGTCTACCGGGACATGGTGGTCGTCTTCGAGGTCCAGGCAACGTGGGGCTCCGGAAGGCTCGTTGGGATATGGAAGATAAAGGCACCGTTCAGTCCCTCACCTTCGCTTCCATCCTCTCCATGAGCCTCTCCATTATGTCTTCCATTATCGCGTTGACCGTTTTCTCAAGCTCGACGTTGTTTATAACGGGGATTCCGTATTCCTTTGCCCTCTCAACGATGAACTCTTGTATCTCAATTATCGCGTCGAGGTGCTCCAGGTAGTAGTCGGCCGGCCTCTTGCTGTATCGCGCCCTCTCGTAGAACCTCGCCTCCAGGTCCTTCCTCCCGCTGACCGTTATCACGTACATGAAGCTGTTCTCCTTGAGCTCTACATAGCCGGGGACGAGATGAATGCCCTCGATTATCGCGTTGAATCCCTCCTTGTAGGCCCTGTCGAGAACGGCCGCGATGCCAACAGATACATGCTCAACCTGGTTTTTGAAGCCCTTTATGAGGGGGGACTCCTCCCCCCTGCCCTGCGGCACCGCCTTCCAGGCCATGAACGACGAGGTGTGTATGTCCGGAAGGAGCTCCGGCGCGATTATCTTCCTCATGACCTCCCTTATCGTGTCTGTGCCTATGACGCTCCTTATACCGAGGCGGAAGGCCAGCTCGGTGGCTATCGTCGACTTTCCGACGCCGGTCGCGCCACCGAGGAGTATGGTTATGGGAATCTTAAGCCTCCGGAGCTGGCGCCAGAAGAGATAGCGCTTCGCGGCCTCACCCAGTCCGTGCTCGATGAGCTTTCTGTACGTCAGCGCCCTTATCTCCTCCGTGGTTACCAGCTTGCGCCTCTCCTCGTTGAGCTCCTTCTGAACCTCCGTCGCGATGATGTAGGCTATACCCACCTCAACGCCGGCGAGGGTTATGGAGCGCGTTAGGATGCCCCTTGAAAAGGGCAGGCGTATCTTTCTCTCGGGGTCGGTGACGATTATCATCCCCCTCCCTCCAGAATCGAACGTCCCAGCCTTAGAACAGCCTCCCGCAGGTCCTTGCCGTCCACGTTGACCGGCTCGTTGTCCAGATAGATGACCTCTATCCCCCGCTCCAACGCCCATCTCGTAACGACGTCAACGGCGGCAGCTTTGAGCTCAACCGCAACCGCATCTATCCCACTGAAGGCTTCTAGGTCCCTCATGAGCGGACCCCTCTTGGAAAGGTTGGCCGAGGCGCATACTATCTCCGCTCCCAGCTTTTCAAGCCATTCTCCTGCCCTTGGGAGGGCATCGCCGGATGTCATGACGAGGCCGAGCCTCTTCCCCGAAACGTCCCCCAGGGGCCTCGAGCGCAGGGTCGTGAAATGAACGTCCGCGTCAGGATTTACCGACCTCACAGCCTCTTTCAGCGCCCTGAGGCGCCCCTCGCTCACGGAGTCTGCCATGGTGACGACGACTATGTCCGCGAGGCTCACCCTGAAGGGGCCGAAGTAGCCCTTTATGAAGTCCAGTTTCTGCTTCGCGCTGGTTATCAGGATGTAACCGTCGGCGCGGTAGGCCGGGAATGTCGCCCCGCTGCCCTCGAGAATTATGAGGTCGTTGGGAAGGCTCTCTGCCAGCCTTATCCCCTCGTCTATCACGTCGAAGAACGAAAATCCCGCCATGCCTCCCCCGCAGCGGCGGCAGCCTATGGTCGTCACGCGCGAAGTTAGGGCGTCCTCGAAGTGATCCGATGCGGCGTGCTTCCCGCTTTCGGCGAGCCTGAGGAGAAACTCCGGGGTTATCTCGAACTTGTCTCCCTCTATCAGCTCCGGTTCGGCCGGACCTCCACGTCCCATCGTCACTATCACCGGCCTCGCTATCTCCTTGAGGGTTCTCGCTATGAATCCGCTCACGGCGGTCTTTCCGACCCTCTTTCCAGTCCCGATGACCGCCACACTGGGCTTCCGCGTCCTCTTGAGCCGGCGCGGTGTGAAGTAAAAATCTGCCCCCCTGTAAGGGACGCCGTAGAGCATGCAGAGCGAGGCTATCCTGAACCTGTCCTCGTAATCTAACACCGGTTCATCGCTCAAATCAACAACCTCGGTTATCTCGTTCTCCTCGAGGGCCCTTCTGAGGGATGAAAGGTAATCGCTACCGCGGTACACAACAACGCCGAGCTTCCGCTCTATCTCGCCAACGTCCCCAATCTTCTCACTCCCGCCGAGAAAAACGGCACAGCAGACATCACCCAGCTTTCTCACCGCCCAAGCGGTGACATCGGGGTAATGCTCGCCGTCAATCAGGACGAGCCTTCCCTTTCCCATAACACCACCGTTAACATCTAAGCTCTAGGTGGATTTAACCTTTTGCCGAGACTCCGGAATGGACACCACTGGATTAGGGGTAGGACGCACATCGCCCCAGGAACCGTAGGAAGGGTTATAAACCCCGGAGGGGTAAAATAAATGGCAATCGCCTGAGGGCGGTGCCTGAGATGGAGGTGTGTGGAAATGGCTGAGCTGATAGTTAAGTCCAAGGTTAAGGAGGCCGTCAAGGCCATAGAGCCCGAGATGAGGGTTAACCCAGAGTTCTACGAGGCCCTTGAGGCCGAGATCAAGGCTCTCATCGAGAAGGCCGTCAAGAGGGCCAAGGACGAGGGCAAGAAGACCCTCTACCCGAGGCACGTCTGATTTCTCCCCTTCTTTTTCCTTGTGTTGACGCCGATGCCCTTTTATTCTCCCCCACCTAATCCCTACGGTGGTATCATGGCACTAAGGAAACTAGGCGATTCGGCCTACCTCTACCCCGGAAGCCCCTCAACCCTCATCAGGGTGGTCGAAGGGGGCGCTGTCATCGTTGACCCCGGTCACGGGAGCGGGAGGCACAAAGACCTCAGGAGAGAGGTCAGAAAGCTTGGGCTCGAGATAAAAGCCCAGCTCGCAACGCACGGTCACGCGGACCACATCGCGGTGGCGCCCAGGATAGACGCGCCCCTCTTCATGCACCGGTTCGAGTTCTCGGTTGCCGAGAGCCCGCTCAACAGGGAGCTTCTCACCTTCGGCTCGAAGGCACCGGAGGGGTTCCTCGTCTTCCAGTTCCCGGAGGAGGTTAAAGTTCACGCCGTCTTCGAGTGGAGTGACGAACCCTTCGGCCTGAAGGCGGTCAAGTTGAACGGCCATTCGCCGGGAATGACGGGCTTTCTGGACGAGGAGAACGGCATCCTCTACGCAGGGGATGCTTTCTTCGGGGAGAGGGTAATAGAAGCGGTTGGACTGCCCTACCTGGTCGATCCAGAACTATTTAAAGCTTCAATTAAAGAATTGCAGAATTATGCAGAGAAGGGCTTCCTGCTCATACCCTCCCACGGAAAGGCCGTGAAGGATGAGGAGGCGCTCGAACTGCTCGACTTCAATCTCAACCGCGTCGAAGAGATGGAGAACCTCATCATAGAACTCCTCAAAAACCCAATGAGCATCGACGAGCTGGCCTTCAAAATCATGGGGCATTATGGGGTCGAGGTGACACCCCAAAAACTCGCCCTCAACCTCGTCCCGCTGAGGGCCTTCATAGCGACGCTGTACAACGAGGGGAGGATCGAGGCAACGGTTGACAAGGGGCTGAAATGGAAGCTTAGGGGGGACTGAGCTACTCGTCCCCATCGGGGTAGCAGAGGTACCGGTAGGGGCAGAACCTGCAGGTGAAGTCGTTCCAGCCCTTCGGGGGCTTTCCTTTCTCGTACGCACGCTTAACGGAGTAGAAGTGCCTCAGCGTCTCCCGGAAGAGCTTGCCGTCGTAGGGAACCTCGAAGGCCCTGAAGTTCGGCCCCCTGACGATGGGAAAACGGGAGAAGTCTATCTTGTTGATGACCTTCATCGGCTCCTCGTGGAGCTTGATGTAGTAGAGATAGCCGTACTCCGCCTCGGCCCAGCGAAGGTACACGTTGAGTTGGGCAAGGTGGTAGTCGTAGGGGTTCCGCGGAAGGCTCGTCTTCCCCTTGATTTCGATGGGGAAATCCCTTATGGCATCCACCCTCCCGTGTATCTCGAAGCCCAAGCGGGAGGAGCGCAGGATCATGCGCTTCTCAAGCTCAAAGCCGAAACGTTTCTGCAGAATCTCGCCGAGGACATTGTGGGTGTTTATTCCCTGGTTAAGCCTCACCTTAACGAACTCCGGCCACCTCTCGGGATAACCCTTGAGCCGGAAGTATATCCTCCTGGGACAGGTTAGAGCCTCGCTGGCGTAAAACTCTATGAGTTCATCACCTTCATCGTGACCGTTGTTGCTCATAGTTTTCCCTCCAGAGACGGGGCGGGTCATCGGCCCGCGAACCTCGCCGCCCCTGCGTCAGCTAATACCGACGTCATCACCCATCAGACTGGGCAAGGGTCGTCATCCGCTTGGAGAGTTAAGTCTAACCCACCATTTAAATCTTTGGGGAAAGAAGACCGGAATTAAAAGGGGAATAAAATCAGAGTATGGTGCCCTTCTTCCTCTTGAGCGAGTAGCTGAGGCCGTACGCGGGCCAGAGGCTCGGCGGCTGCTCGTAGTGGTGCAGGTTGCGGAGTATTTTCTCCGCGGCTTTCCTGTTCTTTGCCCTGACGCGCAGGACTCCGTCCTCAAGCTCGACGGTTCCGTTCGAGAGCCTGAGGGTGAGCTTCGAACCGTTCACCTCTGGACGGGCCTTCATTAAAAGCTGCCTGTAGTCCTCGTACGCCTCCCGACTCAGTTTCTGCTCAAGAAGGGCGGGTTTTTCACGTGACTTAAACAGACGGGAAAACCAACTACTTGAGGGCTCATCATCCATACTCCTCATCGACCTCCGGAGGATTTCTCGCTTTAAATTCGTTCTCCAGGTTTTTAAGGCTTTCTCCTCGCTTTTTGCCGAAATGACGGGAGAAGGCTTTTTAAAGTTTCCGGGCTGAGTAAGGCCGATGAGGAAGACGCAACTGATAAAGCCGCGCATCAGGGAGATACTCTCGAAGGAGCTCCCCGGGGAGCTAGTTGAAATGCTCCCGAAGCACTGGGTTCGGATAGGCGACGTTCTGATTCTGCCTCTCAGGCCCGAACTCGAACCCTACAAGGGCAGAATAGCCGAGGTCTACGCGGAAGTCCTCGGCGTCAAGACAGTCCTGAGGAAGGGCCGCATAGGCGGCGAGTTCAGGGAGACGAACTACGAGGTTCTCTACGGAAGCGACACGGTGACGGTTCACGTCGAGAACGGGATAAGGTACAAGCTGGACGTGGCAAGGATAATGTTCTCGCCGGCCAACGTCAAGGAGCGCGTAAGGATGGCGAAGATCGCCAAACCAGGCGAGCTGGTCGTGGACATGTTCGCGGGAATCGGGCACCTCAGCCTCCCCATGGCCATCCACGGAATGGCCCGGGTGATAGCCATAGAGAAGAGTCCTTACACGTTCAGGTTCCTCGTTGAGAACATCGAGCTGAACCGGGTTCAAGACAGGATGACGGCCTACAACATCGACAACCGGGATTTTCCGGGAGAGAACATAGCCGACCGCGTTCTGATGGGCTACGTCGTAACGACCCACGAGTTCATACCAAAGGCGCTGAGCATAGCGAAGGACGAGGCGGTAATCCACTACCACAACACCGTGCCCGAGAGGCTGATGCCGAGGGAGCCCTTCAGGACGTTCCAGAGAATCGCAAGGGAGCACGGCTACGAGGCCGAGAAGCTCAACGAACTGGTAATCAAGCGCTACGCCCCTGGCGTCTGGCACGTCGTCGTTGACGTGAGGGTTTTCAAGAAATGAGCTATTCTTCTCCACCCCACAGGGGTTCCCAGTCGTCGCATACGAAGTTCATGTGGACGGTCTTCATGTGCCTCCTGCATATCCCCTGCGTCGGGAAGTAGGAGTCTATAGCACCGAACCAGCGGCAGTTCCTGCAGGACTTGAGCCGGTCATCCATTCAGTTCACCGATGAAGGTTTTCGCGCCACCACATAAACCTTTGGGCACTCAGGCCGCCTTCAGTTAACAGATGAACTTAACTTAAGATGACTAGTGAAACGCTTCCTTTTGCGAAGGCCTTATATCCTCCAACCCGAAAATCTTTCGAGGTGATTCTGATATGGAGGCGAAAGGTGGTTACTGGGGCAAGATTCTGAGGGTCAACCTGACGACCCACGAGGTCAAGGTGGAGCCCCTGCCGGAGGAGTTCCCACGGAAGTACCTCGGCGGCGTTGGCTTCGGTACCAGGCTTCTCTACGATGAGGTTCCAGCCGGGGCGGACCCCCTCGGACCGGAGAACAAGATGATAATCACCCCCGGCCTGTTCGTTGCCACGGGAATCGGAACCGGTTCGAAGACGGCGTTCAACTTCAAGAGCCCGCTCACCGGAGGTTACGGCCGCTCGATGGCCGGTGCCAAGATGGGTGAGGAGCTCAAGAAGGCCGGCTACGATGTTCTGATAATCGAGGGCCAGAGCGAAGAGCCCGTTATGGTTATAATCGAGAACGACGATGCTAAGATAGTCCCAGCCGAGGGCTACTGGGGCCTCACCACCGGCGAGGCCAGGAAGAAGGCGAAGGAGGAGTACCCTGGATTCTCCACTGCTTTCATCGGCCCGGCCGGTGAGAACCTCAGCAGGATAGCTACGATAGAGACCGACGACAGGCAGGCAGGTAGGGGCGGTCCCGGAGCCGTCCTCGGAAGCAAGAAGCTCAAGGGAATCCTCGTCAAGGGAACCAAGAAGATACCGATCGCCGAGCCGGAAAAGCTCCGCGAGCTCATCAAGGAGTGGGCCATGGTCTTTAAGGACCACCCGGCCACCAAGGCTGACATGGACTACGGAAGCGGTGAGTTCCTCGACTGGATGAACCGCGAGCGCGGAACCTTCCCGGTCAGGAACTGGCAGATGGGCTTCTTCAAGAAGGCCTACGAGAAGGCCAAGGAGGAGGGAAGGGAGCACATCGGAATCGATCCGTACTTCTGGGCGCCGAAGTACCGCGTTGGAAGGAAGCCGTGCCCGCTCTGTAACAAGCCGTGCAGCCAGTACATCAAGGTCGAGAGCGAGCGCTGGGGCACCTTCCTGACCGACGGTCCCGAGTACGAGACCCTCTACTCATTCGGCGGTGTTCTCGAGCTCGACGACTTCGAGACGGTGGCTTACCTCAACTACCTCGCCGACGAGCTCGGTCTCGACACCATCTCGGCCGGTGTCACCATCGCCTGGGCCATGGAGGCCTACGAGAGGGGCCTCCTCAGCAAGGAAGACGCCGACGGCCTCGAGCTCACCTTCGGCAACGGAGAAGCTGCCGTCGAGGCCCTCAAAAAGATGGCCTACCGCGAGGGCAACCTCGGAAAGCTCCTCGCAGATGGTGTCAAGAGAGCCAGCGAGAGGCTCGGCAAGGGCAGCGAGAAGTTCGCCATGCACGTCAAGGGCATGGAGCCTCCAGCGTATGATGTCCGCGGCATAAAGGGAATGGCCCTTGCATTTGCCGTCAACGTCCGCGGCGCGGACCACCTGACCAGCGGCGCCTACGGAACCGAGCTGGTCGGCAGGTGGTGGAAGTTCGACGGCGTCGACAGGACCAAGGGCGAGAACAAGGGATTCGAGATCGCCTTCCACGAGAACCTCATGGCGGTCTACGACGCCACAGGCGTCTGTAAGTTCTCGAGGCACATGTACTTCCTCGAGGGCTTCCCGCCGCTCGTCGAGGCCGTCACCGGCATGAACATCGGCGAGGCCGAACTGATGGTCATCGGCGAGAGGATAATGAACATCGCCAGGGCCTTCAACGTCCGCGAGGGCTTCAGCAGGAAGGACGACACGCTCCCGTACAGAATCATGTGGGAGCCGATCCCGGAGGGAGTCAGCAAGGGCCTCCACGTTCCGCCTTGGGAGCTCGACAGGATGCTCGACGAGTACTACCAGGCGAGGGGCTGGAGCAGGGACGGAATCCCGACCAAGGTCAAGCTCATCGCCCTCGACCTCCCGGACATCGCCGAGGACATCGGGGCTGGTATTTGAAGCCCTCCTCTCACTTTTCTGTTTATGCACAATTGACCAAAAGAGGCGTTCTTTTCCATGAACAGCTGAGAAATGTCAGCGTGCACTCTAACACCAGAATATAAGGGGGCGTGGGGACGTTAGCCCCCCGGAGGATTAAGGAATAAGGAAGGTGGGGAAACGTAGTTTCCCAGGTTTTTAGAGAAAAAACGGGGTTGTGGGGCGTAGCCCCACTTCGGGGTTAACAAAGCTTGACCCAAGAGTATCTTTCCATAAAGTTGGCAGGAATCAGAGCATGCACTCTGAAATTCGCCTGTGATGAGGGTTTAACTTTAAAACGGGCTATTGAACAGGTTTCACTTTCATCCTGGCGCCCGGAGGACGCCTTGAGTGAATGAAACGCTATTAGATTGGCAATTGGAGGGTAAACCACGTAGAAAACAAGCGTTTTTAGAATTGCACGCACTCTTTCCGTCAACGCTTTCGTTAGAAAGGGTTGTATGGCGCCGGGGCAGGGATTTGAACCCTGGCGGGCTAACGCCCACGGACTCTCCAGGCCCGCGCCTTCCCAGGCTAGGCTACCCCGGCGTAAAAAGGAGGAGAATCATGAGATGAGCTCGATCTCGATGGTAACGTCCTCAGGGACGCGAATGCGCATGATCTGGCGCATGGCCCTTTCGTCGGCCTCGATGTCGACGAGCCTCTTGTGAACGCGGAGCTCAAACTTGTCAAAGGTTGCGGTGCCCTCGCCGTCCGGGCTCTTCCTGGTGGTGATCCTTATCCTCTTGGTCGGAAGCGGTATGGGTCCGCTCATCCTGACGCCGGTCCTCTCGGCTATCTGCTTGATCTGGTCGGTGACCTCGTTGAGGGCCTTAATGTTGGTGCTTGCGAGCTTAATCCTTGCCTTCTGCATTTCAGTCCCTCCTAAGAGTTCAAGGAAGTAAAGGAAAGGTCAGAGAAGGCCTTCACTCGGCCTTCTGAATGGAGATAACCATACCGGCAGCGACGGTCTGGCCCATGTCACGGATGGCGAACCTGCCCATCTGCGGTATCTCCTTGACCGGCTCGATGACCATCGGCTTGGTCGGCCTGAGGACGACGATGGCCGAGTCACCGGTCTTGATGAACTGCGGGTTCTCCTCGACGATGTTACCGGTCCTCGGGTCGAGCTTAGCCAGGAGCTGCTCGAACCTGACGGCGACCTGGAGGGTGTGCGCGTGGAGGACCGGGGTGTAACCGACGGTAATGGCGGTCGGGTGGTTGAGGACGATGATCTGGGCCTTGAAGGTGTCCTTCGGCCTGACAACGGTCGGCGGGTTGGTGGTGTGTCCGGCAACGTCACCGCGCTTTATGTCGTTCTTACCAACGCCACGGACGTTGAATCCGATGTTGTCACCCGGAAGGGCCTCCTGCATGGCCTCGTGGTGCATCTCGATGCTCTTGACCTCACCCTGGATCGGCTTGTGGAAGATTGTGCTGGCCGGCTCGAAGATGACGACGTCGCCGACGCGGAGGACACCGGTCTCGACACGGCCGACCGGGACGGTACCGACACCCTTGATGGAGTAGACGTCCTGGATCGGGATGCGGAGCGGCTTGTCGGTGGGCTTCGGCGGCTCGGGTATCTGGTCGAGGGCGTCGATGAGGGTCGGGCCGTTGTACCAGGGCATGTTCTCGCTCTTCTTAACGACGTTGTCGCCCTCCCAAGCGCTGATCGGGATGATCGGGAAGTCCTTGTAACCGAGCATCATGAGGAGCTTCTTGACCTGCTCAGCGACCTGCTTGAACTTCTTCTCGTCGTAGTTGACCATGTCCATCTTGTTGATGGCGACGATGATGTGGCCGATACCAAGGGTCCTGGCAAGGAAGGCGTGCTCCTTGGTCTGCGGCATGACACCGTCGGTGGCGGCGACGACGAGAACGGCAGCGTCGGCCTGGCTGGCACCGGTGATCATGTTCTTAACGAAGTCTCTGTGGCCCGGAGCGTCGATGATGGTGATGTACTTGTGCGGGGTCTCGAACTTGGTGTGGGCGACGTCAATGGTGATACCCCTCTCGCGCTCCTCCTTGAGCCTGTCCATGACCCAAGCGAACTTGAAGGACTTACCCTTCTCACCCATCTCCTCGAACTTCTTGATGATGTTCTCCGGTATGTTGGCAGTGTCGAAGAGCAGCCTTCCGATGGTGGTGCTCTTTCCGTGGTCGACGTGGCCTATAAAGACGATGTTAACGTGCGGCTTCTCCTTAGCCATTTTCATACACCTCCATATTTTGGTCTAGTCTCGTTGACTAGGATGGCTTTTTAAATCTTTCGAACCTCGGCCCCCTCGGGCGGGAAACCCGCCTTTTCTCGGGGAGGCCTCATGAGTTCCGTCCCTAAGTTACGAAGCGGGTTTAAAAAGTTAACTAATTGGAGTTGGCAGGAATCTGTCAATTTTCAGGGCAAACTCGCAGGTTCAGCTTTCATGGTCAATATCCGCCCCTCAGAGACCACAGCGCCAGTGCCTCGTGTCAACTTACAAAGCCTTTCTCCGGCGAGAATGAACGGGTGAAAGGATAAAGCTAGAATAGAAAAGCTCGGAGGGCGGAAAGCCCTCACTGCTGCGGGCAGACGTCCTGCTCCTTCGGCGGGTTCGGGTCGAGGCCCTTCCTCTGCCTGATCTGCCTGATGATGTTCACAGCGAGCTCTCCCGGAACGCGCTTGAAGCCCGCGTGCTCGGTGCTCCAGAGGGCCCTTCCGCTGGTGGCACCACGGATGGCTCCGGCGAATCCGAACATCTCCGCGACTGGCGCCTCGGCGATGATGATCATAACCTCGCCCTCCTGGCGCATGTCGATGAGCTGGCCGCGCCTCTGGTTGATCTCCCTGCTGACGGCACCCATGTACTCGTAGGGCACGTTGATGATGACCTTCTGGTACGGCTCGTAGAGGATCGGCTGGGCCTTCATCATGGCGCACTGGATGGCGCCCCTGATGGCCGGGTAGATCTGGGCCGGACCGCGGTGGACGTTGTCCTCGTGAATCTTGGCGTCGTGCAGGCGAACCATGACCTTCATGACGGGCTCCCTGGCGAGCGGGCCCTCGTCCATGGCCTGGTGGAATCCGTCAACGAGGAGGTCCATGACCTCGTTGAGGTACTGGATACCCTTGGTGTTGTCGAGGAACAGGTTGCCCTGGTAGATGTCGACGATGCCCTTGGCGACCTCGTAGTCCATGCCGAGCTCGGCGAGCTTCTTGGCGACCTCCTTCGGGTTCTTGGGCCTGCCCTCGGGGATGAGGCCCTCACGGATGGCCTGGTATATCTCGTCCGGAAGCGGCTCGACGGTGATGTAGAACCTGTTGTGCTTGTTCGGGCTCTTTCCTTCGACTATCGGGCTCATCTTGCTGACGCTCTCGCGGTAGACGACGATCGGCGGGGAGACGTCGACGTCGAGCTTCCAGTCCTCCTTGAGCTTAACGAGCTTGACCTCGAGGTGGAGCTCACCCATACCGCTGAGGAGGTGCTGGCCGGTCTCCTCGTCGATCTTGACGTGGAGCGTCGGGTCCTCCTTGGCGAGCTGGCGGAGAGCCTCGATGAGCTTCGGAAGGTCCTTAACGTTCTTGGCCTCAATGGCAACGGTAACGACCGGCTCGCTGGTGTAGTGGAGGGCCTCGAACGGCTCGATCTGCTCCTGGGAGACGGTCTCACCGGCCATTGCATCGCGCAGTCCGGTGACGGCGACTATGTTACCGGCCGGAACGGCCTCCATGTTGACCCTCTCGGGACCCATGTAGATACCGACCTGCTGGATCCTGGCCTTCCTCTTGGCGTTGATGAGGTAGACCTCCTGACCGGTCTTCACGGTACCGCTCCAGACACGGCCGGTTGAAACCTCACCGGCGTGCTTGTCGAGGATGATCTTGGTAACGACCATGACCATCTTACCCTTCGGGTCGCAGCGCATCATGGCCTGACCTATCTCGCTCTCGACGTCGCCCCTCCAGAGGTGCGGGATCCTGTACTTCTGGGCCTCGAGCGGGTTCGGCAGGTGCTTGACGACCATATCGAGAACGACGACGTGGAGCGGGGCCTTCTGCCTGAGGGTCTTGAGGTCTCCGCTGTTGGTGAGCTCGACGATGTCCTTGAAGGAAACGCCGGTCTTCTTCATGTACGGAACGCTGAGGGCCCAGTTGTAGTAAGCTGAACCGAAGGCGACGCTACCGTCCTCAACCTTGACCATCCACTGGCTCTTAAACTCGTCCGGGGCGTACTTCTTGATGAGCCTGTTGACGTCGGTGATTATCTTGGCGAACCTCTGGAGTATCTCGTTCGGGCCGAGCTTGAGCTCCTTGATGAGCCTGTCAACCTTGTTGATGAAGAGAACCGGCTTGACGTACTCCCTCAGGGCCTGCCTGAGAACGGTCTCGGTCTGGGGCATGACTCCCTCAACGGCGTCAACGACGATGATTGCACCGTCGATGGCACGCATGGCTCTCGTAACGTCACCACCGAAGTCGACGTGACCCGGGGTGTCGATGAGGTTGATGAGGTAGTCCTGACCCTCGTAGTTGTGAACCATCGAAACGTTGGCCGCGTTGATGGTGATACCTCTCGCCTGCTCCTGCTCGTCGAAATCGAGGACGAGCTGCTTTCCGGCGAGCTCCTCGCTAATCATTCCAGCGCCGGCGAGCAGATTGTCGCTCAGCGTCGTCTTACCGTGGTCAATATGAGCGGCAATACCCATGTTCCTGATCCTCTCGGGCTGGGTCATGAGCTCTTTGATCTTCGCAACCATCTCTTCCCTTCTTCCCATTTACACCACCTTCTAACCTGATGAGCTTGTTCACCACTCACTTAAAAGGTGCGGTTATAAAGCTTTTCCCGGTTGAGAAGCGGCGGCTCGAGGATACGTTCAAACTACTTAAGGGTTTTGGCGGAAGATGAAAGTCATCTGGCAATGGCTTTGAGAAACTTCTCGGCATGTTCAAAGTCCCCGTCCTTGAGGAACCTCTCGAGGGTCAGGTAGAGCCCGAGTAGCTCGAGATTTTCCCCCGGATTTGAGAGCAGTGCCTTCACCTTGGCCTCCAGTTCTCCCAGGGCCCCCTTCACGGCCTCTTCAGAGTAAGCAGCGTATCTAAGGCCCTTCAGCATTCCGAGGAGCTCCCTTGCTTCGACGGCTGTCTTCTTGTTTTCACTTTTTCTGCCACTCTTCCTCGTAGCAGAACGACCGGTAGAGTGGGACTTTGTAGTTTTCTTCCTGGATATCATCTCCGCTGGAGCGACTGCTTTCAGCGCGTTCACGAACTCCTCGAATTCAGGCACGTCCCCTGCTTTTATATGCTTGGTCGCTTTCTCACCCCTTGCCTTTATCTCTGCTAGCCTCTCTGTGAGTGCGATCGCGGCCTTTACAAAGTGTTCCATTTTCTTTCTTTTGCTCTCTGGAAGGTGCTCATATTCCGTTCTAAGTATGAGCGCAATCGTCGGCGCTGCTTTTTTCAGCTCGTCGAAGGGGGGCAGTACTCTCGAATCTTCCCAGGTTTTTTCAAGTTCGGGGTGCCATACCCATTTTTTCTCAGTCTTTTCATCTCCTATTATTACGTTCACAATTTTCCTGTTCTTTCTGGCCACCTGATATGCTTTGTCTTCTTCCATCTCGTGCGCTAGTGGTAGTCCGAGTAGTTGGAACAGGATCGAGTATTTTATGGCATCCTCTCTTGATGGCGCGTATGCGGTACTAAGCCCCCCACCCTTCTTGGTTATGGCTATTCCGTAGGTGTGTGTATGGTCAAATACCTCTTCGAGAGCCTTCCGATCAGGATTTATCCCCCGCTCTTTTAGAACTTCGGCGAATTCTTTTACCTCTCCGTAGAGCGTGTCCTTTTTGCTGGTTATCTCTGCATCATATACGGGGATTTCCACGATCTCTTTGCCAAACCACCCTTTCTTTTTTTCGATCCTTTCTTTCTTCCGTATCTTTCCCGTGAGGTAGTACATTACCACCGCATCTCACCCGGGAGGCTTATGATACCCGTATGTGGCTCCCCGGTAAAAACACTTTCCCTCATCCAATGAGCCCGGAAACAAAAGAACAGACTGCCTCCTTCACGTCCGCCCTCGCGTAGATTCCCCAGCGCCAGTGGGTGTCCTTCAGCTCGACGAGGGAGCGAACCAGCGGAGAGACATCACTCAGCCGTTTGAGACCATCGCCCACAGCCACGAAGGCGTTCTTCTCCTCGAACTTGGGCTTCGGAGGGTAATCAACCGTAACCAGATGGCCAAACTCGCCCTCCAGCTCATTCTTGAGTTCGAAGACGACCTTCTCGCCCGGGTCATCGCCGCTGTATAGAACACGCTTGTAGAGCCTCCTGTCGTCTATGGCCGCAATGAGTTCGCGAACTTCGCCATTCTCGCTCCCCCTAAGTCGGGCGATCAGATCGACCTCGTCCATGAGGCGAATCTCCTCGAGCGGAATTCCCTCTAGCTCAACCGCCTTTACGAGCATCGAGCTGGCTATCTTCGAAACGTGGTGCTGGTAAACGGTGGGATACATCATGCTCCTCGCGAGGAGGAGGCTCTGTGCGGCCATTACACCCTTCTCCCCGATTATCAACCTCTCACCATCGTAGTGTAGGTTCCTCACGAGCCTGTCAAGGTCAACGAGACCGTAGGCGGCGCCCGTATAGTACGCATCGCGCACGAGGTAATCCATCCTGTCCGCGTCTATGTCGCCGCTCACGAGGGGGTGTTTGAGACGTCTGAGGAACTCTCCGAGGGAGTAGCGCTCCCGTATAACGTCCCCGATTTCGCCGTGCTTTATGAACCACTTCGTGTTCTCCTCGTGCCTTTGGTAGAGAACCTCAAGCGTGTGGCTGAACGGGTAGTGGCCGAGGTCGTGAAGCAGAGCCGCGTAAACCGCACCCTCCTCAATTTCAGGGTTGTATCCAGCTATTCTCTTCGCCAGATAGAAAGTTCCGAGGGAGTGCTCGAAGCGTGTGTGCCTGGCGGAGGGATATGCGAGAAAAGCTAAGCCGAGCTGGGTTATCCTCCTGAGCCTCTGAAACTCGGGCGTGTCCACGAGCCTGAGGGCGAAGTCATCGAGCTCGATGTGGCCGTGTATGGGGTCGTGGACGAGCTTCATTTCCGCCACCAAAAAGTTGTGGAAAATCAGCTCCACGTCTCCGCTATGACGTCGTGCTTGTGGATGCTCTCGTTGCTGATTACGCGCACGTGGATTTTGCCGTTAAAGCGCTCCTTGGCCTTGGCGAATATCTCGCGCGCCACATCCTCAACGAACTTCGGGTTGCGATGCATCCCCTGGACGACGGCGTTCTCGTCTATGGTCTTGAGCAGCGTGTAAGTCGGGTGGCTAAAGGAGCTCTCGACGACGTCTATCATGTCCTCAAGGGCTATCTCCTCGTCGAAGGCCGTCCTTACCTCAAGCTCACCTATCGCCCTCTGGATGTGGGTCTTCCCATCGTTGTTCGCCATTGCGTGCGGGCAGGCAGTGTTGCCTATCACCTTGACGCGGAGAACCTTTCCAAAGGAGCCGTCCTCGTTTTTTATCACGCCCACTTCGACGTCGTAGGGCTCGTAGGTTGTCTTTCCGCTCGCGGGGGTCTGGCGAGGTATTATGAGGTGGGTCTTTATCCAGACCTCGGCACGCCTGTGCGGATGCTTGCCCTCAAGGCGGCGTATAACACACCTGCCGAGCTCCTCAAGGGAGGTGTGGGCTTGCATGACCTCCTCCTCGACCGCCTCGCTCATGGCCTCGGTTATGCTCTCCACGAGCCTGCTCATGTGTATTCCCTTCTTCTCCTCGGGGACGTCGATGGTTATCTCGAAGACGGGCAGGAAGGTGTACACCCTCCCCTTCCAGTTTATTCTCGCCACGGTACGCAGGTTGGTGATTCCAACGCGGTGAAGGCGCTCCCTTATCTCAGGGGTCTCTTCCTGGGTCTCAACGAGCATGAGCATCACCTTTCATCTTGTGTTTAGGGGCTTCTAATTCGACCGCTTTTTAAACCTACCTCAGAAACGTCATAAGCCTCTCGTAGCTCTCCCGTGCGAGTTTAACGTCATCCTCTCTGAGCCTCTCCGCGTACTTGGCCTTCTCGAATATCCTCGTGAGGACGTCGAGGTCTTCCAGGTCGGGAAATATCTCCCGCAGCTTCGCCTCGTGCTCCCAGTGGGTCCAGCTCTTCTGATATGGATAGCCCTTCATCACGAGGCCTGCGACAACGTTCTTGTACATCTTTATGACCCTCTCCGCGGGGGTGCCCTCTATGGAGTCGTAGGTCATCTCCGGCTCGAACCTGACCTCAAAGGGCGTAACAACTCTCTTCCGCCTCTTTACCGTGAGGAGGAACAGGACGAAGACGATGAAGGGGATGAAATAGAATATCCCTGGGAGCTCGCGGAGGGTGACGACGAAGTCGCCTGAGGTGACGTTGTACCAAACCCCGGAGAGGGTTTCCCCCACCTTGCCCCCGTTCACGAGGCTCTCCGGTTTCTTCTCGAAGAGCAGTTTGAGGGCGACGAAAATCGCCAGGAGCGTTATCGCGCCGGCAAGAACGTTGCCCCTCTTGGTCCTTCGCATTCCCCTCTCGAACTTTCCCTCGAGGAGCATCTTCAGAACGTAGCCCGCGGCCGCGAAGAGGAAGAGGTTCGCGAAGAAGAACACCCACTCGAAGTTGAAGACCGTCGTCCCGCCATGGACGGCCGTCCTGCCCAAGAGCATGGAGACGATGAGGAAAGAAGCGAAGAGAGCCAGGTACAGGCTCTTTATTCTCTCCATGACCGGACACCCAGCTGCTCGATCATGTAGTAAACAGTCCGAAGCGGGATGCCCATCCTGGCGCTTATCTCCTTGGGGGGAACGCCGTTCATCAGGAGGTTCTGAACCTCCCGTATGGTGCTCTCATCGTATTTCCGCGGCCTTCCGCGGGGGTAACCCTCGGGAACGAGTTCTATGCCCATCTGGGCGAGGGCGTTGATGGCCTTTTTGGAGACCTTCGGGTAGAGGCTTGGGGGACAGCTTATGCGCCTGACGTTGGGGGCGCGCTCAAGGATTCTCACGAGTATCTCCTTCGTCGGGCGGAGGTTTATGTAGACCTCCGTAACCTCGTCGTTCAGAACCTCGCTGAGCTTCCTTATGAGCTCGGAATTGTTCCGCGCCTTAACCTCCACCCTCATAAACTCACCCCTGAAGGAGGGCCAAAAACTGCTTGGCCTTATCGCTCTTAGGCATGAACTTCTCAAACTTCTTCGTGTCGGCGAAAAGGGTCTTGTGGAGACCGGAAATCACGAACTTCCGGATGGCCTCCTCAAGCTCGTCCCTCGGAACGCCGAGGAGCTCGGCGACTTTATCCTCGCTGTACTCACTCATCCCGTAGAGGAGAACCGCGCCGAGCAGGTAGTTGGGAACGTTGGTTATGTCCTTCCTCTTCCCCACGAGGGCGCTCTCCATCTCGCACTTCCTTATGATGAGCATACTCCCGTGGCCGGTTCTGAAGCCCGGCTCGTTTCGGAAGGGAAGGTCGAATATCGAGTAGTGGCAGTCTATGCAGAGCTTTATGTCTGGGTAGAGACCGAGCCCCTCCCTCTCGTTCTCGGAGGTGAGGAAGTAGTAGCGGAAGAGGTCGAGGCCGAGTTTTTCGGCACCCTTCTCAGGGTCGAGAACGGAGTATGCAAGAGAGAGGTTATCAACGGTGTAGTGGTTGTTTATGAGCACTCCCTTGGTCTTGACAAAGCTCAGCACGCGCCAGCGGAAGCGCCTTCCGTAGCGCTTTCTCAGCTCGCCCTCTATGTCCGAGTCCGCGGGGAGGTCCAGCCTGGACTTCTTCAGGCGGTTGTTCTCCCAGTACTCGACCTCTATGCGCAGGCCGCGAGTTCTTACGGTTCCTTTCTCGCGGAGCTTGCCCTTTATGAACTTGAACGACTCCCTGACGGCTATGTTTTCCCTGGCAAGGAGCCTCAGAACGTCGCCGGAGTAGGCCATGTACGGCAGCACCTCAACCCTGCCTATCTGAACGTTCCTCGGAACGGCCTCAACGTCCTCGACGTTCTCCCTCGTGAGCTCCTTGAGGGTTACCGGCTTCTTTCCAAGGAAGAAGGTGTAGTTGGCGGAGATGAGGGCAAGGGCCATCTTGTGGGCGGTTATCGCCGCGCGGAGCCTTTCGAGGGCGAGAACCCTGTTGCGCTTCTTCTTGTAAATCCACTGAATGTGGGGGTCGCGGTCGCGCTTGCCCATACCCCGCACCGCGGGGGTCGTTTCACCCACGCGCCTCGAGAGGTCCTCTTCAAGTTCCTGTAGGAGGGAGAGGTTCTCCCTGAGGCGATGGGAGATGGACGGGATGTCGAAAGTCTCGAATAACCCGTCCATATCTATCCCAATGTCGTCCAGTATCTTGTTTACCTGGGCCACCAGTTCCTCGGTGGTCGTCATGGCAGCAGATCACCGCTGTTTATCTTTTCCGGAAGGTATCTCTTGGCCACGAACTCAAGGCTCTTGTTGGCGAGGGCCTGCTGCTCTATCCTGACTCCCATCTTAACGGCCATCTTGAGCTGCCTCTGCCACTCCTTGTTCTGGAACCAGGGATACTCCATCTCCTCCAGGATTCTCTTGTAGTCGCCGGTTGGGCCGCCCTTCTTGTTGGGCGGGATTCCCTTGAGCTTTTCAGTGACGTTCTCGAGACCGTAGCGCTTTATGTCGTCCATGGTCATTCCCACGAACTTCGCCTCCGGCGTCGCCAGCTTGTCGCTGAGGTAGGCGAGGTTGATGGAACCCTGCTTTATGGTGGAGTATATGTACCAACCGTAGGGGTCGCCATCCGTGAAGACTATTATCGGCAGCCCCTCCTCGTAGTGGAGCCTGTGGATGAGCCTCCTTACGCCACGGGACGCCTGACCCTGCGTCGCTATGATGAGGGCCTTCTCCTTCTTCGGGAATTTTTCCTCAATCAGCCTGTCGGCCATAGCGGCGGTCTCGACGACCAGAGCGTAGTCAACGTTGACCTCCACGAAGTGCAGGTGCTCAACCGTTCCTGGAACTGCCCAGCCACCCATACCGAGCTTGCTCGTGTTGAACTCGTCCTCGCCGTCGCGTATGACTATGTCGCCGTAGATGTAGCCGCGCCTGTCGGCTGTGAGGTGCATCTCCTCACGCAAAACGCCGAGCATTCTCTCGAGGTCTTCGATGATCGGGTCGCTCTCGCGCTGGTCCTCGAAGGTGTTCTCCTTCGTTCCAGGGATGGTGTGCTTGTTGGCGTAGTAGGCTTCACGAAGGCTCGCGTGCTTGCCCTCGCTCACCAGGCGCTTCACGTAGGCCATGATGAGGAGAGTCTGCATGAACTTTCTGGCATGAGCCACGTTGAGGAAGTAGCGCCTTGAGAGCTTGTCGCCCATCCTGATGACGCGCCTCTTTTCATCGAAGTAGACGTTGTTGAGCCCGCGCATGGGGATGTCGAAGTAGGGGTTCTTTCCGCTCTTTATGTCCTCGAGGACGCGCTTTCCGTACTCCTCAAGCTTGGTGAGCACCCTGGTCGGGTCGTAGGAAAAGCGCTCCCTGGGCTTCTCCCTTTTAACTCCCTTGGATTTAGGCATTCTCGCTCACCTCGCTAAGCTCACTCTCTTTGGCCTTGAAGTGGCTCTCTATGAAGGTCAGGAAGTAGGTCTTGACCGCGTCCTCCTCCTCTCCGGTCAGAACGCTCAGGGCCTTCGCTATCTCCGGTACGTACTTCTCGAAGGTCTTCTTCCTCTTAACCTGATAGAGCTTCCTGTGCTTGCCGCTCAGGTAGGTCTGAAGCCTCCTGGCGGCGTCCATTATGGCCAGCCTTATCTCGTTCTGAATCTCCTCAACATTGGCGATGCTCTGCTTTCCGGTGCCGGTGTAGGGCACGTGGACGCTGATGACGTTTATCATGAGCACCACCGGCGCGCGGTCGAGGTCGTCAACCTTGTAGCGCTTCCAGTCTATGGAGCGCGCAGCGAGGGTCGTCACACAGGAACCGGCGTCGAAGAGGAGTGGAACTCTGTTGGCGTAGCGGAGAAGCTCAAAGCCTGCGGGAATCTCACCGCCGTAGGCGAGGCCGACCTCAACCTGGAAGGGAATACCACCGGAGTAGACCTTCGGCGGTCTTGTCACGGCCGTCACGAATTCCGGCTTGAGGATTCCCCTGAGGCCCTTCTCGATGTTCTCCTCACCGATTGGCCTGAGGCCGTGGGTCGGAGGGGCTAAGAACTTCATGTACTTGAAGGCTTCGACTATCTCCTCCGCCTCGTGCCAGGTGAGCTTCTCGGGCGGCTTCTCCATGAGCTTTGCAACCTGCTTGACCACCTTGGTGTATCCCCTGAAGGAGCGGAGGACGGCCTTAACCTCTCCCTTCATGAGTCTCTCGTAGAGCTGCTCCTGGACGTTCTTGTCCTCCTCTGTCTTTATCAGCCTCAGCGCCGCGATGTACTCTACCAGCTCGTCTATCTTCTTGTCGCTTATCCTCGAGAACTCGCCGACGAGGAAGCGCTTCACCGTGTTCCTCCGGGTCTTCTTGGCCATCCTGTAAACGTCGTCGGTGAGAACTCCCCTCGGGTGGGGCTTCATCTCGACCGGCGGCTTTGGCACCTCTTCGCTCGACCTCGGGAAGACTATGAGCTTCCCGTCCGGCTCTATGAGCTCGATGTGGGCGTGCGGGTTCGCTATGGCGGTGAGCTTTAGGTACCAGTAGACACCCTGCTTTGAGCGTATGTAACGGACGTTTTTCACCTCAAGCTCTATCCTCGTCCCGCGCCAGCCCTTGGGATTGGGGTGCTTCTCCTTCTTGACGATTTTACCCTCGTTCTTGTCAACGTCTATCTTAACCCAGGCCTCGATGGTTTTATCGCCGCCGGTGGAGGTGATGACGCGCGTTGCCTTTCCGCTGGTTATCTGGGCGAACATGACGGCACCGCTTATACCGATACCCTGCTGACCGCGACTCTGTATGTTCCTATGGGCCTTGGTACCGGCGAGCATCTTACCGAAAACGTGGGTTATGTACTTCTCGGGTATTCCCGGACCGTTGTCCTCGACGATTACCTTGTAGTGCTCCCTTCCGAGCTCCTCTATCTCGACGCGGATGTACGGCGCTATCCCAGCCTCCTCGCAGGCATCTAGGGAGTTCGTAACTGCTTCGTGAACGACTGTGGTGAGGGAGCGTATCTTGCCCGTGTAGCCAAGCATGGCCGCGTTTCGTCTGAAGAACTCGCTGACGCTCTGAATCTTGAATTCCTTAAACAGCTGACTTGCTTCGGCCATCTTCATTCCTCCTCGTTCTTCTCAACTTCTTCGCCAAGGGCCTCGTAATAGCTCATGCTCTCCAGCTCGAGGTCCTTCTTCCTGCGCTCAAGGTACTTGTAGACAACACCGTGCGGGGAGCCCTTGGCGAGCTTCTCTATGGCTGTCTTGGCAACCTCAACCTGAATCGGGTTGCCGATTATCGCGACGGTCTTACCGTAGACGCTCACGTCTGCTCCGCTCATCTCCTCGATTATCTCGCGGGTTCTACCCTTCCTGCCTATTATCCTTCCCCTAACGCGCGGAAGGGCGTTCTTGTCGTTGCCGATGACAACGTCGGTGAGGTTGACGACCTCAAGGACCTCGCCCTCGTTGAAGAGCCGGAAGGCCCTCTCGGGCGAGAAACCCCTTCCGATTGCCATGACAACGTCCCTCGCCTTCCAAACGGCAAGCGGATCGTCGGTCTCCTTCGTGGCGGCGATGAAGACCTCCCCAGTTTCGCTGTCTATCTCTATCTTGGTCTTGGTTCTCCTCTCGATTTCCCTCTTGGTCTGCCCCTTCTTTCCTATGACGACCGCCACCCTGTCCTTGGGAATCCTCACGAACTCCTCCTGCTCACCCTCGGCCGCGTAGGTTATCTCCTCCTCGTGCTCCTCCCTCAGCGGCCGACCGTCCTTGTCAAGGCGCTCGTACTTCTTAAGGAGCCTCTCGAACTCGTCCATAATCTCACCCTCTAAACCCCAACCAACTCACGGAACTTATCATCGAAATCATCAACATCGACGCCTTTCCTACCGAAGTAATTGATGACGTTGCGCAGGTCACGCTTGAGCAGCTCCAGGCTCATACGGTTTCTCTTCACGGTCGCCTGAGACCAGTCTATAACCACCGGCCCGTCGTGGAGCAGTATGTTGTACTCGCTGAGGTCGCCGTGAACCATGTCGCCGCGCTTCCAGAGCCTCTCGATAACCCGCATCGTGAAGTCGTAGAGCTCCTCGAAATCGCTGAGCTCAAGTTCGCGCTCCACGTCCTTGAGCCTCGGGGCGGGCGTTTCATCGCCCACGAACTCCATCACCAGGACGTTGTTTCGGAAGATTACCGGCTCGGGGACCCGAACCGCGTACTTAATCGCCCGCTGGAGGTTCTTGAACTCCCTTCTCGTCCACACGAAGACGAGCTTGCGCATATCCTTGGGAAGGTAGCCGATTCTAGGATCGGCGGCAAGGTACTCCCATATCCTGCGAAATTCAGTGGTGTATGTGCGGTATATCTTAACGGCCACCCTCTTTCCCTCGGCGTCCACGCCGGCGAAGACGTTGGCCTCCTTTCCCGTGCTTATTACACCGTACAGGACCTCTATTTTACCCCTCCGGTGCAGATAGGCGAGGGTTTCCTTCGTCGTCCGGTCAAAGACCTCGTTGGCTATCTTGTAGAGTTCACTGTCCTTCTCGCGCCTCTCCCTGAGGCCGAGCATGTCCTCGATCTCTCGCTCGATGAACTCCTCGCGCATCGCTATCACTCGGGATTACGCTCAGAAGAGCATATCTCCGCCGGTGAGGAAGTCCTGGCTTATCTTGCCCTTCCTGAGGAGCCAGTCAACCTGAGTTCTAGTATAGCGGTAGACAATGTCGCCCCTCTCGTCGGTCTGAACCGGCCAGGGCTGAACGATGACCACATCGCCAACGCGCATCCACATGCGCCTCTTCAGCTTGCCCGGGATTCTGCATCTCCTGAGCTTGCCGTCCTCGCAGCGGACGTCCATCCATCCCGAGCCGAGGGCCTGTTCTATCACTCCGAAGAGCTGCCCGTTCTTTGGAAGGGGAACCCTAATGACCTCGTCACCCTGAACCTGACGGTTCTTTTTCTTTCCACTTCTTCCACCTCTGTGGTACGCCATGATAATCACCTCCAGCGAGTAGGCTCCGGCCCTTATAAACCTGAGCCTTGCAAAAATTTTCTAATGAGAGTACAGGTCTGTGCTTTTAAAATTTTTGCACTGCCACTCAGGTGGCTACCCATCTCTGTCCACTATGGGCACATGAAAGTTTAAAAACGCACCGCTTAAATTGAAGTTCGGAGATGCCCATGGCAGCGATAACCGCCGAGAACCTCACCATAACCTACGATGGAGTACCAGCGGTGGAAGGTGTCACGTTCGAGGTAGAGCCGGGTGAGACTCTACTCCTGCTCGGCCCTAATGGAGCTGGAAAGACGACCCTCATCAAGACGATAGCCTGCTTCCACAGGGAGTACTCCGGGGAGCTCAGGGTTTTTGACAGACCGCCATGCGAGGCTAGGGAGCTTATAGGCTACGTCCCCCAGAGCCACAACCTGAACGAGAGGGTCCCGCTAACCGCCCTCGAGGTCGTCGCCATGGGCGGCGTCTACAGGAGGGGCTTCGTTCACTTCAAGATAGCCCCCGAAATCCTCGAGAAAGCCGAGGAGGTCCTCAACTTCGTTGGTCTCGCAGGTTTATCCGGCAGGCTCTTCCGCGAGCTCAGTGGTGGCCAGAAGCAGCGCGTTCTGCTCGCCCGGGCGCTCATCAGCGACCCGGAGATTCTCATCCTGGACGAGCCACTGTCCGCCCTCGACCCCAGTGCCAGAGCCGAGGTGGCGGCTGTTCTCGGCAAGATAAAAAGGGAGCGGGGCATAACCATGGTGATAACCACCCACGACATAAACCCCCTGCTCGAGGTCGGGGACAAGGTGATGCTCCTCAACAAGCGCCTGATCGCCTTCGGCAAACCCGATGAGGTCCTCAGGGACAGCGTGATCAAGTCAGTCTACGGCCCCCTGGCGAGGGTCGTGCCGGTTGAGGGCAAGCTGTTCTGCATAACCGGCGACACCCACCTCCACGGACACGGGGGTGGCGGCAGATGATTCCGGAGTACCTAATACGGGCCCTCCTGGCCAGCGTCATGGTCAGCGTCCTCCTCGGAATGCTCAGTCCGCTCATCAACACCAAGGGACTGGCGTTCCTGACTCATGCCATTTTCCACGCCCTCCTCCTCGGTGCGGTTCTGGGGATGATATTCGGCCTCCTGCTCGACAACCTCTCCCTGGTGATGCTCGTCGCCCTAGTCGTTACGGTCGCAGTGGTACTCATTATAGCCCACCTCGAGAAGCTCGGCTTCTCCCCGGATTCCGCCGTTGGAATAGTGGCAAGCTTTGTGGCGGGACTCACCGTTCTGGGATTCGGCGTCCTGTACAAGGTCATGGCCGGAAAGCCCTATTTCCCGCTCAGCGAGAGCATAGTATCGTACCTCACCGGTGAGATATTTCTGATAACCCTCAACGACCTCACCGTCCTCGTGTTCGGGGGAGCGCTTCTCTTCTTCGTCATGCTCTTTCTCTACCGCGACTTCCTCTACCTGAGCTTCGACCCCGATGGGCTGGAGAGCTACGGCGGCAACGCCCGTGCGTACCTGATGATCCTCTACGTCCTCGTCGGCGCGATCGGAGCGCTGATAGTCCAGACCGTTGGCTTGATAACGCTCCAGGTGGTCGCCGTCCTTCCGGGAGCGATAGCCCTCATGGTGAGGAGCGACCTCCGGAAGGTCATAGGCGTCAGCCTCTTCCTGACCCTGGGGATACAGCTATCCTCCGTAATCCTCGCGTACTTCACGGACATACCACCGAGCGGTCTGGCAACGATAATGCTCGGAGTCATCTACGGCGTCCTTCTCTTCAGGAGGTGAAACCTTGGGCAGAAAGCTCGCTGGAATCGACGAGGCTGGAAGAGGGCCGGTGATAGGTCCCATGGCGATAGCGGCCGTTGTGGTGGATGAAAAAAACGTTCCCAGGCTCGAAGAGATGGGAGTCAAGGATTCAAAAAAACTGACGCCTAAGAGACGAGAGAAGCTCTTCGACGAAATAATCGCGCTTCTGGACGACTACGTGATTCTGGAGCTCCCGCCAGAGGAGATAGACTCCCGCGAGGGAACCTTAAATGAGTTCGAGGTGGAAAACTTCGTTAAGGCCCTCAACTCGCTCAAGGTGAAGCCCGACGTGATATACGTTGACGCCGCCGACGTGAAGGAGGCCCGCTTCGGCGAGGAGATAAAGGCAAAGCTGAACTTCGAGGCCGAGATAGTGGCGGAGCACAAGGCCGACGATAAATTCGTGCCGGTCTCCGCGGCCTCAATTCTGGCGAAGGTGACCCGCGACAGGGCGATAGAAAAGCTGAAGGAGGAGTACGGCGAGATCGGGAGCGGCTATCCCAGCGACCCTAGGACAAGGAAGTTCCTCGAGGAGTATTACAAGGGGCACGGCGAGTTTCCGCCGATAGTCAGGCGGAGCTGGAAGACGCTGAGGAAGATAGAGGAGAAGCTGAAGGCAGAGATAGAGGCCAAAAAACCAAAGAAGAAAGGTCAGGTCAGCCTGGACGAGTTTTTGAGATAGCTACCTCCCCAGCCTCAGTCTTATTCTGTCCTTTATCTCGAGCAGCCACTCGAGGTACAACCAGAGGGAATCGGTGAAGGCCTCCCAGCGCAGGAGCTCCTTCAACGCAACTCCCATGACGATAGCCGCCGGCGGGACGAGAACGGTCGCGTAGAAGCTGAACTGGGTCGTTCCCCCGAGGAGGTACTGGAGGATGAAGAACCCAACCGTGCTCCAGAACACACCGTACGGTATCAGAAGCTTCCCCTTTCTCCGGTACAGCCATGGGAGGGCGAGGATGAACAGAACCATACTGAGGAGCAGGAACGGGTCTGTCTGGGCAAATATGTTGGGGTTGTAGTGGAAGGGAAAGGCCTTCTTGTTTATGAACCACTCCCAAACCGGCGAAGCCGCGGGATGGCCGCCCTTGTTCGAGAGGTGCCAGCGGAAGCTGCCCAGTATGTCGTCCACCCAATCCTCGAAGCCCACCGCCCTTATAGCCACCAGGTTGGGGATGAGGAATCCCAGTGCAGGAAGGATTGCTATGGTAAGCAGAAAACTCGTCAGCTTCCGTTCGCCCTTAAAAGCTCTGATGAGGAGCACGGGGTAACCGAACGCTCCACTAAGCTTGGCGGCAGCAGCGAGACCTACTGCAAAGGCGGAAGACTTCCTCCGCTCGTAGACCAGCAGCGTCGTGAACAGCGCCACGAAGAGTGCCACGTGGATGTCCAGCATGGCAGTTACGGCGGTGGCTTCGAGGGTTGGGTCTGCGACGGCAAAGATGAGAGCTATAAGCGCCGCGAGGTAGCTGCCGCTTATCCTGTACGTTGCGAGAACAACCAGGACGCCTATCAGAACGAAGGCAATTATTCCGGGCAGGCGCCAGTCTATTGGCTTGTCCTCGGCGAGCATACCGAGCATTATGAGGTCCTTCCCTAAGAAGGGGTGCTCGGTGTTGAGGTAGTTCTGGATGTTCTCCTTGTCGGGATACCTGTAGCCGGGGACTACGTAGTAGGCATCCGCCGGTATTTCTGCGGACAGGGCATTGAGAAAGTCTTCCACGTTGTCCACGGGTATCTCTAAGTAAACGCCCGGAAACTTGAGGTACTCCATCTCGTAGGTTGCATTGTATCGGAGGGCTATCTTCTCGACGTCGTACTGGTATTTTATCCGAACGCTCGTGTTTGAGAAGATGACGTTTATTCCAGCCGAGTTCGTCGTTTCGTTCACGTAGTGAAGATTAACGCCAAGCCTGTGGAGAACGTTCCTACTCGCGGGAACGTACCAGACCTCGTCCCCGATGTAATCCCTGAGGTCGGACCGGGAGGCGAAATCGTAGAGATACCAGAATGAACCGATCAGTATAACGGCCGAAATCGCAATGAAGAGGACCCTCTTCCAGTCCATTTTACCACCGGGTAGATTAGCGCGGCAACGTTTTTAAGCCTCTCCCCAAGGTTCGAACATGATGATAACTGAGGAGCAGGTTCAACTCGCGGTGGACATGATACGCAGGGGACTTGACGAGAGGAAGCTCCGCGCCAAGCTCGGTGAGGAGTGGGAGCTCATAGCCGAGATAGCGAGGGCCAGAATAAGGGCAAAGGACAAGTTCTCCAGGAATGACCTCTGGATGGATCTGGAAGGCCTCCGCTACGCCACCCACGAGGTAGTGGCCAGATACCGTGCCGAACGCTTGGGGGAGCTTGGAATCAAGAGCATAGCAGACGTCTCCTGCGGAATCGGTATTCAGTTGATATTCTACGCGATGAAGGTCGAGAGGGCCTATGGAATTGACATCGACCCCCTAAAAGTCGAGTTCGCACGGAGGAACGCCGAACGCTATGGCGTCCACAACATCGAGTTCATAAACGCCGACTCACTCAGCAGGGATACTGTCGAGAGGATAGACGCTGAGGTAATATTCTCGGATCCGGCGAGACCACCGGAGATGCCCGAAAGGAGATTGGAAGACCTCCTGCCAAGCCCCCTGGAGGTGTATGAAGCCTACAAATCTAAAACGGACGCGTTCATCTTCGACCTGCCGCCCCAGATGAGGCGCGAGAGGGTTCCCTGGAGGGGAGAGTTCGAATACATAGACCTCTTCGGCGCACTCAACAGACTGACCTTTTACACCGAGCCCTTGGCGAGGGTCGAGAGGAGCGCCGTCATCCTGCCGGCGGGGGCAAGGCTTGAGAGTGACCCCCATCTGGAGAAGGTAGTCGAGTGGGCAGAAAAGCCCGGCCAGTACCTCTACGAGATCCCCCAGAGCGTTGACTATGCCGATTTAATAAACGAGCTGTTCCATGCCTTAAACGCAGATATCAAGATGCTCCTCCGCGAGAAAAGGCGCGTTTTAGCAACCGGAGAGGAGGAAATCAAGAGCCCATACCTCAAGAGGACGTACGCCGTGGTGGGCGTCCTACCTTTCCATCCGGTCAGGATAAACGACTTTCTCAGGAAGGAGGGCTTTGGAAGGGCAACCCTCAGGATAAGCGTGCCGGAGGGAGAGTACTGGAAGGTCAGAAGAAGGATAGAGGCAAACCTGAAGGGCGATAGAAGAGCCTTCGTCTTCCAGTTCGGAAAGAAGGCGATAATAGCTGAGGGGCTATAGCTCTTCTATTTTGGCGTTCCTTATCTTCTTTGACCCTATGCGGAGCCGCTTGAAGTAATTCACGTGCTCCTCAGGGAGAAAAGACTCCAGACTGGTTGATTTCAGGCGTTTCTTCTTTCTCCTCCCTCCGCCGTCCTCCGTGTCCGCTGTGGTCTTCGGTGAGACCGCCTCAAGGAACTCGTCGAGCTTCCTGTTCATCGGCACACCCAGATTGGATAGACCGCAGGGTATAAAGGCTTTTCCTCCCATCGAGGGTTGAACCAAAGGCCATATGAACCCACCAGAAAACCACCGTTGAGAAACGCTTTTAACTTCCGGCATTTATTTAGGGAAAGAGTAAGCGAGGCGGGTGGAAGGTAATGTGCGGTATAATCGGCTACATCGGAGACAGGCAGGCCTGCGAGGTTATAGTTAAAGGCCTGAAGAGGCTCGAATATCGCGGGTATGATTCGGCCGGAATAGTCACGGAGGAGGGTGGGAGGCTTTACATAAAGAAGGGTGCCGGAAGGATTGACGAACTCGCTGAGAAGCTCGGCTTTCTCGAAATGCCCGGCAAGAGGGGAATCGGACACACCCGCTGGGCCACCCACGGGATTCCGAACGATATCAACGCCCACCCTCAGACCGACTGCACCGGCAAGATTGCCCTTGTCCACAACGGTATAATCGAGAACTACCGTGAGCTCCGTGAGGAGCTCCTCAAACGGGGTCATCGCTTCGATAGCGATACTGACACCGAGGTTATAGCCCATCTCATCGAGGAGGAACTCAAATCAGGGGGGAGCTTTGAGGAGGCAATGAGAAGGGCACTCCTCAGGCTTAAAGGCTCACTCGCGCTCGGCATAATATACACCGAAGAACCGGACAGGCTGTACTTCGTGAGAAACGAGAGTCCCCTCGTCCTTGGAATCGGGGAGGGGGAGAACTTCGCCGCCAGCGACGTCCCGGCCTTCCTTGAGTACACGAACCGTGTCGTGTTTCTAGACGACAGGGAATACGCCGTCCTCACAAAGGATTCGTGGACCGTCAAGAACCTCGACACAGGGGAGAGGATTGAAAAGTCCGTCCACAAGATAGAGTGGAGCCTCGAGATGGCAGAAAAGGCTGGCTATCCCCACTTCATGCTCAAAGAGATACACGAACAGCCAAAGGCCATAAGGGACGCCCTCCATGGAAATGCAGAGATAATTCACTCGGTGGCGGAAGAGATAGCCAAGTACGACAGGATATTCATCGTGGCGATGGGAACCTCATACCACGCGGGCCTGGTCGGCAAGTACCTCTTCCAGAGGCTCGCTAGGAAGGTTCCCATAGTTGAGGACGCGAGCGAGTTCCGCTACGAGCTTGAGGATGTTATAGATGAAAACACCCTCGTCATAGCGATAACACAGAGCGGGGAAACCGCCGATACCCTCGCAGCCATGAAGCTGGCCAAGAGGAAGGGAGCGAAGGTTCTCGCGATAGTCAACGTTGTGGGGAGCATGGCGACCAGAATAGCCGACTTCACACTCTACACCCACGCCGGGCCCGAGATAGGCGTCGCCGCCACCAAAACCTACACGACCCAGCTGACGGTTCTCACGATGCTCGCCCTCGAACTGGCGAGGGTTCTTGGAACCGCCGATCAGGGATACCTTGAGGAACTGGAGATGGGACTCAAAGCCGTTCCTGAACTCGTGGAGAGCGTTCTTAAGCATGAGACATCGCTGAGAGAGCTGGCCGAGGGGCTTAAAAACAAGAGGGACTTCTTCTACATCGGCAGGGGCATAAGCGTTCCAACGGCCCTTGAGGGGGCACTCAAGCTCAAGGAGATAAGTTACATCCACGCGGAAGGTCTGAGCGCCGGCGAACTGAAACATGGGCCTCTGGCACTCCTCGAGGACGGCGTTCCCGTGGTGGCCATAGCCCCGAGCGGAAGGACCTTCGACAAGGTCGTCTCAAACATCGAGGAGTCCAAAGCGAGGGGGGCATACATAATAAGCGTTGGGGATCGGGCCGAGCTGATGAGAGTCTCGGACGTTTTCCTTGAGATGCCCCGGATGGACGAACTCCTCACTCCAATAGTTTACGTTGTTCCCCTTCAGATACTCGCGTATCACCTGGCGGTCTTGAGGGGTAACGACCCCGACAAGCCGAGGAATCTGGCCAAGTCAGTCACCGTTGAATGAGGTGGTTTGGATGGTAAAAACGAAAGTTAAGGAAAAACGAAAGAAGAAGAGAGAGAAAACCTCCCTCCCTGAGTACTATCAGAAGTTCAAGGCCTATGGAATCCCCCTGATAGTCCTCATACTGGCCTACGTTGGCTTCAGGATAAGGAACATCACTTCCAACTACAAGACCTTCCTTGACCCGGACACCTTCTTCCACTACGAGATGTACAGGATAGCCATTCACGAATGGATTCCCAAGTACTTCGCCTACGCGGATCCTCCAACGGGAATAAAGGCGGGTGGCTATTTGGGCCTCTACACAATCCAAGCGGTATTCTATAAAATCGTCTCGGTCTTCGGCTACGATACGCTGGGAGCGTTCAAGCTCTGGCCGCCATTCGTCGGAGCGATGACCATCATAGCGGCGTATCTCCTCGGAAGGAAGCTCCACTCCAACTGGGCCGGCCTCTGGACGGCAGCGTTCATGATGTTCTCCTACGCCAACTTCAGCAAGACCTACTCCGGCAACAACCGTGGTGAAGGACCGTTCATGATGTTCTTCCTCTACGCTGTGTTCCTTCTCATGGTGTACCTCGACGAGAAGGAGTGGAACTGGAGGAAAATCCTCTCAGGGAGCCTGTTCCTTCTGATGAGCGTCCTGTACATGGCCGCGTGGACCGGAAGCACTTTCGGTATTGGAATACTACTGCTCTTTGCGGGCGTTACCTCGGTTGTGTTCTTCATCTTCGGAAAGATTGATGCCCTAAAAGGATTCGTCAAGGACTTTTTCCCACTCTACGGCGTTTCCCTACTACTTGGACTGGGCTTGTCCTATACAGGATTCATTGGCATAAAGTGGTTCCTGATCTTCGCCATTGAGGCATTCGTAGCCCTCAGCGTCTTAGTTGCAATAATGCTCTACGGAGAACGGGCAGGACTAAACTATTCGGACAAGAAGCACAGGTTCGGCACCGTCGCGGTTATCGCGGTTCTTGGAATACTGGCGGTCTACGGTTACTTTGGTAAGGATCTCCTCAAGTTCCTTGGAAGCGCCACACAGTCAAACCCCCTCTACCAGACGGTTGCAGAGCTCGCAAAGACGGACTGGAACACCATAAAGGCATACTACAGTGTCAAAACCAAGGACGCAATAATATTCATCCTCTCCGCCGTGGGGTTCATCATAGTCGCCGCGAGGTTCGTTAGGAAACTCGCCAAGAACGACCTGACCGGCCACAAGGAGGTATTCCTCGTCACTTACTACATCGGCTCTCTCTATCTGCTTCTCCTGGCGGTTCGTTTCGTGTTCCAGGCCTCGGGAGCCATACTCCTGCTGGCCGGCGTTGCCATAGGGGAGATCTTCCTCTTCGTCGAAGAGATGAAGGAGAGCATGACCACCAAGGCACTCTACGCCGTTCTTCTGATGCTCCTATTCCTGCCGTTACCCGTCATCGGAGCCCAGTACATGAACAGCATAGCCACCAACACCGCGAAGAGCCAGGGCTCAGTTCCGGCAGACTGGGTCAACTCCCTCACCTGGCTCAAGGAGAACAGCAACCCCCTCGACAGCGCCACGAGCTGGTGGGACTACGGCTACTGGATTGAGTCCAGCCTACTCAGCTACAGACGCTCCGCCACGGACGGTGGTCACGCCTACGACAGGCGTTACATCGTTGCAGACTTCTTCTCCCACTACGGAAACGAGAGCGAGCAAGATTTCGAAGCCTGGGAGCTGAACTACCTCATCGTCTGGCAGCAGGACATCTACAAGTTCAACGCCATAAGCTACCTCGGCGGTGCGATAACCTACGGCGAATACAGGAAGAATCCGATGTTCCAAGTTATTCCAATTCAGTACATACAGTACGTCAACGAGAGCGGAAAGACCGTGGTGTACATCAACACTGGAAAGTACTCCTACCAGCCGGTTTTCACCATAGACCTCACCAAGGGAAGGGTCATACAGGGAAGGGGGGACATACCCTACGTCCTCTACGTCTTCCAGGGCTACGGACTTCTGGCGTACCAGAAGATAGCCTTCAGCAACTTCGTGAGGCTGGCGTTCCAGATACCCTTCTCCTTCGAACCGTGGGACGCCCAGATGCTCTTCGCCAACTTCAAGCCCGTTCACAGGGACGGTGGCGTTTCGACCTACGAGTTCAGGCCCTTCGCGGTTTATAGGATCGACAAATTCGAGAACGGTACGTGGAAGGCCTTCTACAGCACGCTCGGTGGTGGAAAGCTCCCGCTCGGGGATCAGAAGCTGCGGCTCTGGATATCTGCCTTCGGAAGGGACGTCAAGGACGCCACTCTTATCTTCGAGGCCTACAACGGCAGCGTGCTCGTGAAGAGGGAGGTATTGGCAGAGAACATCAACATGGACCACCTCAATGAAACCCCGCTCGAAGTAAACCTGACGATACCCAACGCTACCAAGTACCGCTTCGTTCTGGTTCAGGACGGTCCGGTCGGAGTCCTCGACGGGCCGGTTTACGTCAATGGAAAGGAGGTCAACCCGAGCTACGTTCTCGGTGAAGGACAGAGCGGAGAGCTTAAACTCACCGCCGCGTTCAGGGAGGAGCGCACGGTTGACCTGTACCTCAGGGCGAGCATCGTCTACTACGTCGCACCCAACGGCAAGGACATCTACCAGGAGAAGTTCTACCTCGAACCCCATCAGGACATCATAACCTACGTGCCGGTCAAGAGCGGAATAAGCGTCACCGCGGGGGACAATGAGATACCTGCCCAGGCATCAATGCCCGACGGCGTCTTTGAGGGCTACATCCAGAAGCTCTACCAGAAGTACGGTGAGGACAAAGTCGTCGTGGTCAGGAAGAGGGTGGAGCCAATCTTCATCACGAAGAAGGAGTACGTGGTGTGGGAGGGTTAATCCCTCACTATTTTCACATCTTCGAGCCGTTTTAGCCCCTCTTTTTCCGTCGTTTTGATAACGCCCGGCACAAAGCTGCCCCTGGGTCGGATTATAATCGCCTCAACGCTCTCAAATCCCAACTTCTTCAGGGCAAAGGCCCTATGATGGCCATCTAAGAGGTAGTACTTGTCCCCGTGAGGTATGACTATGATCGGCGCGTCGTAGCCGTGCTTTATCTCCTGGAGAACCACCAGGAGCTTGACCTCGCTCAGTGCCGCCTGGGTCGGTACGACGTCATCCAGGGGGATAAACGCCGACTCAAGTTCGAATTCAATGCTGTGCATAGCCTCGTATTCCCGTTTTATCCTCTCGGCCCGTTTCCATGCCTCCTCACGGGTTATCAGCCTTATCCGTCTCAAGGCTTCACTCCCCGGACAGCTATGAAGGCGGCCAAGCCCTTGCAACGTCTGTGAAACTTCCTGTCAACCCCCTCGGCCAGGCCGAGGAAGGGCCAGAACGACGGGAAGTATATCACCCCAGCGCTCTCCACCTCAGCGAATCCCGCGTCCCTGAGCAGGCCCTCAAGCTCGGCAGGAGTGTAAAAGCGGGCGTATCTGTAAGCGGTCTCCACGAACAGGCTCTTCAGCCTTTTGAAGAGGAACCACGCGCTCCGTCCGTTCATCGTGGCTATGAGAACCTCGCCGCCGGGCTTCAGGACGCGGTTTATCTCGGCCACTACTTTCTCAGGCTCATGGAGGAACTCGAACATCGTGACGCTCAAAACCAAATCAAAGCTCCCCTCTGGAAACGGCAGGCTGTAGGCGTCTCCTTTTATACATTCCAGACCTTTCTTCCGCGCCACCTCTAGCATGCCCTCGCTGGCGTCCAGCCCAACCACGTCGAAGCCCCTCTTCTTCAGCTCAAGGGTGTAGTTGCCCGTCCCACAGCCGAGATCGAGCGCCTTTCCGGACTTTGACCGCAGCATTGAGAAAACGAGCCATTTCTCGATTCTGTCAACGTAGCTGCCCGTCTTCGTCCGGTACCATTCGTCGTACCTGTCCGCTATCCTGTCGAAGTACTCTGCCATCTCACACCCTCATCTTGCCCTCTATCGTCAGGGGCTTATCAATCCTGTCGTCTATCCTCAGGCTTATGACGACCCTCTCGGCCCCCGCCTTGAAGATGGCCTCATGGCAGGCCTTCACAAGGTCAAGGATTTCCTCCACCGAGCCTTCAACGACAGTACCCATCGGGCAGAGCTTGTACTTGAGACCGCTCGCCCTGATGACCTCCAGCACGGGCTCCAGGTACTTTCCCACGCTCGGCGTTTCCGTCCCCAGTGGGAACAGGCACAGCTCGGCAACCGCCATCATCCTCCCCCCGCCGGCGGAAATATGTGAACCTCGTCATCTTCTTTAAGTTCGGTGTCGAGCCCGTTCAGGTGAAGAACGTTGTGACCGTTGACGAGTATCATTCCATCAACGGGCTTGTCCTCGTTAACGCGCTCCGTTTCAATGAGCTGTTTTTTAATCTCAGGGCTGTAGTGTTCCGAGAGATACTCAATGAGCTCGCGCACGGTTTTTACACCGTGAACCTCCACCTCCTTCCTCCCGACCAGCTCTCTAAACGTGGCGTAGAATTTAATCCGCATGGAACCACCAAGTATCTCTGTATGGAAAACCCTTAAAGTGATTTCGTCGTATTTAGTAACGGAGTGTTGGAATTGCTGACCGTCAATCCACCGGAATACTACCCAATCATTGACAAACTGTTCGCGGGAAGGATTAGGGAGGCAGTTGAGGCCTTTGGGGCATCGCTGGAGGAGCTCACCGTCTTCGTCCAGCCGGAGGATAGGATTCTGAACCTCATATTCTTCCTGAAGGTCCGGGGGCTCCAGAGGTTCCTCTCCATGGAGGTGGATCCCTTCGTCTACGGCCTCCTTGAGAAACTTGCCTCCGACGCCACGGAAACCTTCGGGAAGGTCTACGGGGTCAGGTTCGCGATATCTGGCTTCAAGGTAGTGGACGAACACCCCAAGGAGGAACACCCGGAGAGGGCGGCCAAGCTCGTAGTCAACGGCCCGGATGAGATGAGGGACGTTCTAGAACGCCTCGGAAAGGGCCTCATGATAACCCTGCGTGAGTGGAACGTGCGGTTCTCGGCCCTCGCGGTGACGGTGCCCATTGAGGAGCCCCACATCCTCACGATAGTCCTCAAGATGGAACACCCCGTTCCCCCCGAGGAGAAGAGGGGGCTGGAAAAGAAGCTGAGGCACAAGACGAGGACCTACCTCAAAACCCTGACAAAGAGGGTCATCCCCGTTGAGGTCAAGATACTCGACCCGGAGGATAAAACCCTCGCGTCGATCCTAAAGAGAAAGGTCGAGATCGAGAAGGAAGCTGAAGAGCTGGCAGAAAGCGATGAGGTCAGGGAGCTGATGAGCCTCCTGGGGAAGGAGACTCCCGGTTCCTGATGTAGTCCAGGAGGGGTCTTATCCTCTCCCAGACCTCGTTTATTCCACCGTGCCCGTCTATTCTAACGTACACGCCCTGCTTTTTGTAGAACTTGATGATCGGCTCCATGTTCCGCACGTAGAGGTCGTAGCGCCTTCCAACTATCTCCGGCCGGTCGTCCTCCCTCTGCACCAGTTTTCCACCGCAGATGTCGCATTTTCCGGGAATTTTTGGGGGCCTGTACCTCAGGTGATATACGGCACCGCACTTCGAGCATATCCTCCTTCCGGATATTCTCTCGACGCTTTCCTCCTTGGATATGGATATCTCTATGGCGACGTCTATGCTCATGCCGTGGTCGTAGAGGTAGTTCTCCAGGGCCAGAACCTGCTCCGCGGTTCTTGGATATCCATCTATGATAAAGTTCCTCCTGTCGCGCCTCAGCCGAGAGATTATCAGCGTGTTTACGACGGTGTCCGGTATAAGCTCCCCGCGCGCAAGGTACTTCTGCAGCTCCCTGCCGAGGGAGCTTCCGCGCTCTATCTCGGCACGTATCATATCGCCGGAGGAGACGTACGTCAGGCCGTAGCGCTCGGTTATGGTCCTTGAGTGGGTGGACTTGCCGCTTCCCGGAGGGCCGAATATGAGGATGTTCATTTTTCTCACCGTTAGTTATTTATTTCCCAAAGGATAAAACACTTACGGTGGTGGCCATGAGGCTGAGTACGGGATTCGTTCGTGCCTCTGGCTACGCCTACAAGGTGAGACGCGTTCTCTTCGCACTGACGCGGAAGAAAGTCGATCCAAGAGAGGTCGTCAGGGCGGCGGGAGAGCTGAACCAGAAAATCTTCGAGAAGCTCCAAGAGCTCGGCGTTGAGAAGAGCGACGTCGTCAGGATAACAGTACCGTTCAGGATTGAAGATGGAACCATCAAATGGGACTACGAGGAACTGAACATCGAGGTTTACAGAAAGAGCGAGGAAGAAAAGCTCGCGATGGCCATGGAGGAAATCGAGGAGCGCGAGAAGGCCCTCGAGGAGCAGATAAAGGAGCTCGAGGAGCTGGCACTGCAGCTCAGGGAGACCAGCGAAAAGATACTGGAGAAGCTGGAGGAGCTCAAGCAGGAGCACACCTCGCTGAAGCTCAGGGCGGAGGAGTGAGAGAGTCAAGGAATATGTTCACGTAGGCGACCACGTGGGATGCAAGGTAGCTCTTCCTCCCAACGCTTATTTTTTGCGCTATTCCTGCTAGAAAGGCCTCGTCTTCTTTTCTTAACCCTTCATGGTCGCCGAGAACGAAGGCCACGTTCTGGGGGAAACTCACGTCGGTTATCGGTCTCCCCTCCTCGTGGAGGTAGTAGAGGGTGGAGCCCTTGAGGGCTCTCCTAACGATATCCTCAAAGGTCATGTTGCTCACGTAGATGCCCGGCAGAACTTCGATCTCTTTGCTCGGTCCCTTCAAGCCTTCGGCGGCCTTAAGGGCGCGGATTATAAGCTTGGCGGTGCTGAGCTCATCGGGGTTGAGAGTCCTGGGCCTCATCTCCTGGCCCTCGAACCTTATCGCCTTCGGCGGGTTTGGCGGGCCGTAGAGGCTCAGCCATACCCTGACGTTTTTTCTGAAGCCGTGGGACAGGAGAAAAGCGGAGTTTAGGAACCTGCACAGAAGGTCTATTCTGCCGCTTGTGCCCGGGAGGTCCTTGAGCTTGAAATCCGGGGCGGTGTGTGCCTTGTTGGCCTTGACTATGAACGTCCTCATGCCTGTGAGTAGGAATCGATGTTTATAAGATTCACAGTCCCAAGGGCGGCGATGCAGTTTCTCCAAATAACTGTAGGAAAATCTTATAAATTGGAGATTTCATAACTATTTCTGTTAAGCGACACCCCCGAGATACGGGACTGTGAAACAAGATTTCCAGAATATTGAAACATATGGGATTAAATAGCCATCAAGAGGGCATCCCGGTGGTCAGGATGAGGAAGGTTGGGATTGTTTTGGGGGAGATCCTCTGGTACCTCGGGAGAGACACCAAGGGGGCGCACGTATTTGAGATAAACGTCTACGGCAAGCTGAATGCCGAGCACAGCGATACTCTCCGGGAAATCCTGGGTTATGCGATGTCAGAGATTCAGGTTATTTACAACGAGTGGGGGAACTACCTCAGAATCAGGCTGCTGGTTCCAGAGGAAAACCTTGGTGGATTCATTGAAAGATTCGTCAGTGACGGAGAACCCATACAGACAGTGATGGCAGGGGCAAAGGCGTCGCCCCTCCCGCCGCTTCAGAACCCCGGACGGCATTAAAGGGGATAAAAAAACATCAAACCGTGAATATCCGGATGGTGTTCGTGCCGACCGTCTTTCCTATCGGCGTCCCCTTGGTCAGGAGAACCGGGTCGTTCTCTTTGACCAGTCCCAGCCCCCGTATGAGACGCAGTATCTCCTCCTCGCTGGTCTCGGTGACGACGAAGGGGTAGACACCGTACGAGAACATCAGACTCCTGGCAACGTGCTCGTCGGTGGCGAATGCTAGAACCCACTGCTTCGGCTTGAAGCGCGATATGAGCCTTGCCGTCTCTCCAGTTCTCGTTGGGGTGAGTATGTACTTGATGTCCATCGAGTTAAGCGCCTCTATGATGCTCCTGGCTATCGTGTCCTTTATCGTGCCCTTCTTCGGGCCCTTCTCGCTCCAGCGGGTCATCTTCCATTCGATGATACGCGCAGACCACTGGGAGTCCCTGTACGCCTCTATCGTCTTGGCTATCCTCGCCATCATTCTAACCGCATCGACGGGATACTTCCCAACGGCCGTTTCTTCAGAGAGCATAACCGCGTCGGTGCCGTCTAAGATAGCATTCGCCACGTCCGTGACCTCCGCCCTGGTGGGCAACTTCTCTTCGGTCATGCTCTCCAGCATCTGCGTGGCGGTTATCACGGGTTTCCCGGCAACGTTGGCCTTGTGTATGAGCTTCTTCTGAAGGACGGGGAGCTTCTCGATGGGCATTTCAACACCGAGGTCGCCCCTGGCTATCATTATTCCATCGGCGGCGCAGAGTATGTCGTCGAAGTTCTTCACGGCGTCCGGCCTTTCTATCTTCGCGATTATGAAGAGACTCCCCTTCCGCTCCTCCACGAACCTCCGGACCTTGAGAACATCGTAGGCCGAGCCGACGAAGCTTATACCTACGGCGTCAATGCCATGTTCAATCGCGAATTCGATGAACTCCAGATCCCTGTCGGTCACGGCATCTATCGCCATCCTCGCCTTCGGCACGTTGATGCCCTTGTAGGAGAAGAGGGTCCCTCCCACGAGAACCTTGCAGATGACGTCCGGACCGCGAACGTCCTCAACGCGCAACGCTATGAATCCGTCGCTCAGGTATATGACGTCCCCCTTGGACACCATTTTTGGAAACTCCTTGAACTCCACGGGTATCTCGCCCTCGGTTCCAACGACGTCCCTCGTCGTCAGAACCACCGTCTGCCATCGTCTCAGCGTTACTGAACCGTTGAGTATCTCCCCAACTCGGATTTTGACCCCAGGGAGGTCTCCGAGGATCGCCACCGGACGGTTGAGCCTCTCAGAGGCTTCCCTCACGGTCTCGATAGTCTTAGCATGCTGCTCAAGGTCACCGTGGGCGAAGTTTATCCTCGCGACGCTCAACCCGGCCCTAATCATGGCCTCGATGGTCTTCCTGTTCATCGAGGCGGGGCCTATCGTGGCAACTATCTTAGTTTTGTGAGACGGAAGCTTCATGTTCCCACCTAATGGAACAATTCAATCCATTCCTAAATAATCTTATCCCACGCAAAACGTTTATGAATTCGGATACCCTAATTGGGGAGGGTGATGGAATGAACCCACTGGAAGTCATGGTTTTTGATGAAGAGGGGAAGAAAGTTTCACTCCGCGAAGTTCTGGGTGGCAAATGGACCGTTCTCTACGTCTACCCCAAGGACAACACACCAGGCTGCACCACCGAGGCAAAGGAGTTCACAGAGCTTCTCTCCGAATTTGAACGGCTCGGCTTTCAGGTTGTAGGCGTCTCAAAGGACTCCGTGAAGAGCCACATGAAATTCAAGGAGAAGCACGGGCTGAAAGTCAGGCTACTCAGCGACCCAGAGGTGAAGCTGATAAAGGCCCTCGGAGCCTGGGGTAAGAAGAAGCGCTACGGGAAAGCGTACGAGGGAGTGATAAGGAGCACGTTCATATTCGACCCGAACGGCGAAATCGTCTGGAAGAAACTCAACGTCCGGGCAAAGGGCCACGCGGCGAAGGTTCTCGAGGAAGCGAGAAAGCTGGTGAACGGTTCGTAGAACAGGACTTTCTGGTCTAAAAATCAAAAAAGTGAAGGAGGCAGTGGGCTCACCTCATGAAAACGAAGCCCACTATGTCCCCGTCGTAGGCTAGGAAAACCTTAACGCCGTTGGAGGTTTCGTAGGCGGCGTAAACGCTCAGCTGGGTGAGGTCGTAATCGCCAACGACCTTCCCGACGTGATCGCCATCGTAGACGAGTTTCTGGACGGTTATGCCGCGGTTGTTCGTGAACTCCTCAACCGAGACCTGGGCAAGATAGTCGGTTACCTCGGCAGGGTCAACGCTCACCTCGGTTAGGTTGGCCGACTTCACACCGAGGCCCATGTAGGGAGTCCCCTCTCCGGCCATCATGTGGCTGTTTCCGTGTCCCATGCCCTTGGCGTAGGCCATAGCCGTGCTTCTCTCAACTTCCGGGTTCGGTCCCGGAGTGCCCTGATAGGCCGCAACGGCCCCAAACACGAGGCCGAAGACGGCCAAAGCCATAAATCCAGCCAGCAACTTCTTCATGTCACTTCACCTCTCCATGTGCAATTGTAATATTACATATGTGAGATTCTTTATAAACTTTACGGTTCCGGAAACGATAAAACCCTCCGCGTCGAGCATGACCACCATGAGACTGCAGATAACGACCGCGATACCACCTCACGAGCTGGAGGAGATACTCAAAAAATCCGGAGCGGGGGTTTCCATCACGGTAAAAGACGCAGAGCCATTCCACGGTATGCCCCGATGGAACGTGACTGTTGAGGGAACCGAGGAAGAAGTGGAGCGCTTCATGGAGACCCTCAGACTCGCTAGGGCAGGGGGTTAGCCCACTAGGGCGTTTCTGAAGCCGAACTTCTCAACCATCTCGGCGGCTTTCTGCATTTCATCCTCGTTAAGCCCTCTGTTGATCTCAGGATGCTCATCCGCCCTGTATTCCGACCGGTACTGAAACATCACGTTGAGGCGCACGTCACGCCCGAGGTTATTGGATATCCATTTGAGCACAGGTCCCGTGCAGCATTCGAGGTGTCCCGGAACGACCAGATGCCGTATGAGGAACTCCGCCCCAAGGTGCTTCCTAGCGAGGAGGAAATTCCTCGTCACAACCTCCCAGTACCTCGGAACCCTCGAGTACTTCCTGGCGCAGACGTCGTTTCCCCACTTAAAATCGGCGAGATAAACGTCAACCACGCCATCGAGAAGCCTCATGGCCTCCTCGCTCATGTACATGTTGGAGTTCCAGACGACGGGAACCGGAACGGTCACGTGCCTCAGGGTTTCCAGAATGAATGGCAGGTTGGGCGTCGGCTCGCCGCCGACGAAGTTAACGTTCCTGGCGCCCCGTTTGAACGCCTCCCTAATTTTCAGTGCCATGAACTCGGGAACGTGCTCCACCCCAACGCGATACTGGCTGATGTCCCAGTTCTGGCAGAAAACGCACCGGAAGTTGCAGCCGGAGAAGAAGACGGTGTAGGACGGCACCAGCTCAGGTTCCTCCCCGTAGTGGAGGAAGTCGCTCGCAACGAGACTCTCTCGAACGCGGCAGTAACCGATGCTCTTCCTCCTGTCAACGCGGCACTTTATCTCGCAGAGGGTGCACGATTCCAGAATCCTGTTGGCGATGAGCGCCTTGAGGTCGAGAAGGCTCTTCCCCGGGGCCTCGGTGAGGTCGTTGTCCCTCAGCCTGCCCATGCCATCGGCGTGCTCGTTCCAGAGCTCGTCGAGAGGGGCATCCTCACTAAAGCTCACCGCAACCTTTCTCGCATTGAAAAATACAGGCTCGGCCTCCCCATCGAGGATCGAGAAGTAGCGGGGTAAGGCCTCCCTCGCGCCCTCGGGTCCGTACCTGTAAAATCTCCTGCGCCACATCACGATGCTGTACGTTTAAACCCCTAAAACGTTTGCCTCATCGCTCAATCCCTGAGGTTGAGGTCGGACCATTCAACGGCCCTCTTGAGGCTGATGAAGCAGGAATCACAGTAGCCGAGCATCCTGGAGTCCCATTCCTCCATGCTCGATGGCGAGTTCATGACGCAGTTGTTGGTGCAGTGGTCGAGGCCAAAGCTGTGGCCGACCTCATGGAGAACCCCCTTGAGGAGGCGGTTCTTGAAGAGCTCAAGCTTGGACCTCAGAAGCTCTCTATCTCCATTCTCCCCGGGCTTCTTCAGGAGTTCTGAGAGTTCGGGGGGTTCAAATGGCCTCATCGAGAGCACCATAATCCTGAGGCCGATCCGCGTTTCGTGTATCCCAAGAAACTTTTCGAAGAAATCGAAGTAGGGATTGCGAGAGACTAGCGGGAAGGTCGTCAGGGCGAATATCTTGTTCATCTTGATGTCTGGCCGCTCCTCTATCTCGTTGAGAAGCTTGGCGTGGAGGACGTCGACCAGAGCCTCGAGGGGATAAACCCTGACCTTGCCTTCGGGGGTGTTCAGGCTTATCAGGTACCCAGGCTCAAGCTTGAGCTTCCCGATGTACAGAAACCGCAGGGGGATGTCGCTCTCCTCGAAGAAATGATTGGCCTCGTCAAATACGTTGAACACGACCTCCCTTATGACTTCCTCCTTCACGAAGTTCCCGACGTATGTGAAGGCTATGAATTCCATGATTTCATCACAAATGAAAGGCCGTTTTATGCTTATTAAATTTTTAGGTTATTAGGTAATTGCACCACAAACGTTTTTAAACGCCTTTCAGATGGTCTTTCGGGCGATGGCGTCCGCCCGGGCTTCGAGCCGAACCGCCCGTCGAGGGCTGATGACGCCTGTTCTCCGTCAAAACCTTAAGGAGGCGGTAGAATGGGCTCGAAGCTTTATGAAATTGGACGATTCATTAACGCTGATTCGCTCATCAGGTACATAGAGGAGAGACGCCACGAGGACGGTGGCTACTGCTTCGTCAGCGTCCTCAACGATACCAACGTCAACGATACGTACTACGCGGTCAAGATTTACGACCTCCTCGGGCTCGAGATTCCGGAGAGGGAAAAGACCATCGAATTCCTGGAGAAAGCAATACAGCCCCAGACCGCGGTGGTGGCGATAGCGATGGCCTTCGAAGGCTTGGCAATATTGGGAGCAGAGGACGTTGCTATGGAGCACCTTGACATCGTTTTTACCAAGTACAGTCCGCTGGAAGGCAAATTCGCCGTCGGCCTAGGCGGGAGCGAGGAGTTCGGAACGGCGACGCCGCTGGAGGCAACCTACTGGGTCGTTAAGGCGTTCAAAGCCATAGGCTATGAGTTCAGCACCGACGAAAAGGAAGCGATGAGGGCCTTCGTTATGAAGTTCAGAAACGGCAACGGTTACGGCGTCAAGGGCCCCACGACGACGATGACCTACCAGGCACTCTACACGCTCCGCACCCTGGGCTACAGGCCACCCAGGAGTCCTCACTTTAGGAACTGCGAGCTCTGCGGCGACTGGGGCGGCTTCACCGAGGTTCCCTACAGCCTTCCCCCGTACCTTGAGCCGACCTTCTACGCGGCCAGGGGGCTGGAACTTCAGGGCGAGGCCCCCAGCTGTCCGAGGAGGCACGTCTGGTTCATACGCCAGCTGCAGAATCCCAACGGCGGCTTCAGGCGCTCTCTGGAGCTGGGCATCTCGAACTTCCAGAACACGTACAGGGCCCTGGCCGTGCTGGATTTCATGGAGCGCTTCCTCTGAGTGGTGTGAATGGACCTGATAGGCATGTACCTCCGGGATGCAATGGGAGAGGGCTGTCCCGTCTGCAGGATACTCCGCAAATACGAGGAGTCAGAGATAGAGACGATCCTCTACGAGCACGTGAACGACCCAGGGGTGCGAGAGAAGTTCAAGGAGAGCCTGGGTCTCTGCACCTACCACGCATGGAAGACCCTCAGGGAGGCCTACTCCGACCCCCTCCTAGGGCCGCTTGGAGTGGCGATTATCTACGAGCACATGCTCTCGTCCTACGTATCATCGCTGGAAAGGGGTCGGATTCCCGAGGAGGGAGAATGCTTCCTCTGCCAGTTGATGGAAGAGAAGGAGACCAACACAGTGGAGGCGCTTGCGGAGAGAATCGGGGAGCTCCTTCCGGTGTACGAGGACTCGGAATCGGTGCTCTGCAGGAGACACTACGGGATGCTGCTGTCGATCCTTCGGCGGACGAATCCGGATGCCGCGGAGAGGCTCGAGACCGTTCAGCTGGAAAAGCTGCGGGTTCTCAGGGAGCGGCTCGGGTCGTTCATCGACAAGTTCGACTACCGTGCCGAGGAGAAGCCAACGAAGGATGAAATATCGTCACTGCTCCTGGCGATAGAAGCCCTGAAGGGCCTCGAAACGGGGGTAACGGTGAGGAAAACCCGGGGCAGAAAAAGCCGGAGGGGCTTTCCGTGGAGATAGAGGTCACGAACGACGAGCTGGGAAGGATAAGGAAGAACAAACGCGAGATAGAGGTGAGGTTCCGGGATCTGGAGGGGCTTGAGAGGACTTTGAGGGTCCTAAAGCTACGTCTTCTCATCGAGCAGAGAGAGAGGGTCGAGAAGAGGCTCGTCGAGATGAGAACGAACTACATCGAACTAACCGAGTTCGAGGAGACCGCAAAGCGCGACAAGGAGTTCCTGATGGCGTTTCGAAAAGAGCTCAGCGAGGAAAACAAGAGGCTTAGGGCGGAGCTGGAGGCCAGGAGGAGATGAAGCTTACAGTGAGACCAAAGAGGGGCTGGCGGAGGGTAACGTTCAAGATTCCGGACGAAACTATGGAGAGAATCAAGGAACTCTGCGAACGCTACGACTTCCGGGTGGAGGAGGCAATCAGGATAATCCTCCTTCACGGCTACCTCGAAGACGACCCCAACGCCAACGAGGAAACGTTCGAAAGACTCAATGAGGAGATATCCCGACTTGAAAAGGAACTCTACGAGCTGGAAGGCAAATGGTCTCCCCTGAAGTTCCGCTCCTACTACATCGCCCTGGACAACCAGAACCTTGCGATACAGCTTTCGGCGATGATAGCCGAGAACAAGAGGCTCCGGGAGCGACTGGGACTTCCAAAAAGGGACTACGGTGAAGTTGAGGAGAAGATACACTACTACCTGAACTTCGGGGCGGACTAATCCAGGAGCCTCTCCCTGAGGAGCGAAACCCACGCCGACTCCAGCAGCATCGAGAGCAGAACCGTCATAAGGCCTGCGCTCAGTATCAGCTCTCCCCACGCGATCATCTCGGGACTGTTGTAGGCCCTGCCGAGGACGACCGGCAGTATCGCCATGCTCGCGGCAACGGCACCCTTCGGCCCCTCAAGGGAGATGAAGAGGAACCGCTTGAAGCCAGTGAATGGCAGGACAACGAGGGAAGCCAGCGGTCTGGCGACGAATATCACGAACAGCGCCACCAAGAGCGATGTAGCTATCGTCCCCCACTGCAGGTCCGTGAGGTCAAGGCTCGCGCCGAGGAGCACGAAGATGAATATAACCGAGAATGTCGAGAGGACGTCGTTGAACTCCATGTTTCTCTCCACCGCATCGTCCACCTTACTGCTTTCCCTCTTGAAGAAATCGCGGTGGTTTCCGAGGATGAGGCCGATTATGGTGACAACGAGGAATCCCGAGGCACCGACGAACTCTCCAACAACGTAGCCCCCGAAGGCCATCGCCAGGCCGAGTATCTGCGTGTAAGGGCTTCTGTAGAGGCCAAGCCGCACTATGGCCTGGTACGCTATGTAGGCTATAACCGCCCCTATGATGGCCGAGACAAATATCTGGTAGAGGAAGTAGATGATAGCCGCAACGTAGAGGCCGGCACCCTCCAAGACCGGTTCGACCGGTGCGTAGCCGGGAATCTCCGGAATTATGAGGAACAGGGCCACCATCGTGAGTATTATCGCGAGGGGACCGTTGAATATGGCCTCGGTGATGATTATCGTCTCGACATCCTCCGGGACCTCGTGCTCTTGGAAGAGCGGTATCAGCGTCGCGGGGTCGGTGCCAGAAACCACCGCCCCGAAGAGGAAGCCAACAGGGAATGGGACGTCAAAAGCCCACGAGAAGAACCAGCCGGCTAAGATGGCAGTTCCCAGAAGGCCAATCGTGTCGAGCAGTGTTATGACGAGCTTGTGCTCCTTGAGAACGGCGAGTCTGAGGCTGAATCCCGCCGCGAAGAGAACCAGGAAGAGCCCAAAGGCGCGGACGTAGTAGAAGAGCATCCTGGCGGTCTGGGGAAGGATCAGAGTCAGGACGGGGCCCACGAGAACACCGAGGAGAACGAGGAGAGGTGTGTAAGGGAACTTCGTCTTCCTGCTGATGAGCATCGCCAGTATGCCCGAGAGGAGAACCATCAGCGAGGCGAGGGCTATTGTCTCTATTCCAAACTCAAAGCTCGGGACACCAGGCATAGTAGCCACATCACATAGGGCGGCGGGGAATTATTTAAGGGTATTGCCGTCATCCCAGGAAATCCCTCAATGGAAGACTCCCAAAATCTTAAGTAGGGATCGCTGGATGCATGCTGGGAGGAAGGCAGAAGGTCGCGAATCCAGGGGTGGGAAGATGAACTTCAGAATAGTAACCGCGATAATGCTCGGCGGCGCCCTCGGTGCGCTGGCGAGGTTCTACATCTCGGGAATACTGCCGGTTTACAGGGACTTCCCGGTTGGAACGCTCCTCGTGAACAGCATAGCCAGCCTTATCCTCGGCTACCTCTACGGCCTGCTCTTCTGGGGCATCGGGGTCTCGACCGAGTGGAGGCTCTTCTTCGGGACTGGCTTCTGCGGGGCGTTGAGCACGTTCTCAACGTTCTCCTACGAGACTTTTTCGCTCCTGCGCGAGAGGGAGTACCTCGTGGCTGCCCTGAACGTCTCGGCAAACGTTATAATCACGATAGGCCTAATATTCCTCGGGTTCGTCCTTGCAAGGAGGTGATCTTGTGGTTGAAGTCGAACACTGGAACACGCTTCGCCTTCGCATCTACATAGGCGAGAACGACCGCTTTGATGGAAAGCCCCTCTACAAGGCGATAGTGGAGAAGCTCCGCGAGATGGGCATCGCCGGGGCAACGGTGTACCGCGGCATCTACGGCTTTGGAAAGAAGAGCCGCGTTCACTCCGCCGACGTCATGAGGCTCTCAACGGACCTGCCCATCGTGGTTGAGGTCATTGACAGGGGCTACAAGATCGAGAACGCCATAGGCGAGATAAAGCCCATGATAAAGGACGGCATGATAACCGTCGAGCCGACCATCGTCGTGTGGGTGGGCACCAAGGAAGAGGTTAGCAAGTTCGAGGACGACGCCGTGAGGGAACTCTGAGTCCCTCCTAAGTATTATATATGAGTTAGTGCAACCCCTTCTGGAGGTGTCATCATGCTTCACCACGTTAAGCTTATTCACGCCACCAAGAGCCGGAAGCTTCTCGGGAAGAAAATCGTTCTTGCAATCCCCGGCAGCATAGCCGCGGTTGAGTGTGTAAAACTTGCCAGGGAGCTTATTCGACACGGCGCGGAAGTCCACGCCGTCATGAGCGAGAACGCTCAAAAGATAATCCATCCCTACGCGATGGAGTTCGCCACCGGAAATCCCGTCGTGACGGAAATCACCGGCTTCATAGAGCACGTCGAATTAGCTGGAGAGCACGAGAACAAGGCCGACCTGATCCTCGTCTGCCCGGCAACTGCAAACACGATAGGGAAAATCGCCTGCGGTATAGACGACACACCCGTGACAACAGTCGTAACCACCGCTTTCGCCCACACACCGATTATGATAGCCCCCGCGATGCACTCCAGCATGTACGAGCACCCCATCGTTGTCGAGAACATCGAGAAGCTCAAGAGGCTCGGCGTCGAGTTCATAGGCCCGAGATTCGAGGAGGGCAAGGCGAAGGTCGCCTCGATAGACGAGATAGTGTACCGCGTCATTAAAAAGCTCCATCCAAAGACCCTCGAAGGAAAGCGCGTTCTCGTCACTGCCGGCGCAACGAGGGAGTACATAGACCCGATACGGTACATAACCAACGCGAGCAGCGGCAGGATGGGCGTCGCCATAGCGGAGGAAGCGGAACTCCGGGGGGCGGAGGTCACGCTCATCAGGGCGAAGGGGAGCGTTCCCAGCTTCGTCGAGAACCAGGTTGAGGTCGAGACCGTCGAGGAGATGCTCCAGGCGATAGAGAACGAGTTAAAGGCCAAGAAATACGACGTCGTTATCCTCGCCGCCGCCGTAAGCGACTTCCGCGTCAGGGAGAAGGCCAGCGTAAAGATAAAGAGCGGAAAAGCCTTAACGCTTGAGCTCGAACCTACGCCAAAGATAATAGACAAGGTTAAGGAACTTCAGCCCGATACGTTTCTCGTCGGTTTCAAAGCCGAAACTGGCCTCAGCGAGGAGGAGCTCATCGAAGCGGCGAGAAAGCAGATTGAGAGAGCCGGAAGTGACCTCGTCGTGGCAAACACGCTGAAGGCCTTCGGTAGTGAGGAGAACGAGGTTCTGCTCGTGACGGAGAAGTCGGTACGAAAGATTCCGAGGATGAGTAAAAGAGAACTCGCCGAAAGGCTCTGGGACGAAATAGTTTCGATTCTCGGCCTATGAGGGAAAAACCTTTTTTACCTTCTTAACCAATTCTTCTAAAACCATTCGAGGTGATAGTATGGTAGCCTTCGATGAGCCCCTGCCCTACATAGGGGTTACGCCGTTCCAACTGGTATCGGCACTGATAATCCTGATAGTGGGCTACATCGTGGCAAAGATTCTGGTCTCGCTCTTCAAGAAGAGCATGAGGAAGACGAAGCTCCCCCCTCTGGTCGTTGAGTTCCTGGGGAGGTTCCTGGCGGTACTGCTATACGTCGTCATCATAATAGTGGCGTTGGGGGCAGTCGGTATCTCCGTGTCCCCGCTCATCCTCGGCCTATCGGCCGTCATAGGCTTGATCTTGGGCTTCGGCCTGCAGGATACGCTCACCAACCTCGCCGCGGGCGTCTGGATCGCCGCCCTCAGGCCGATAGACCTCGGGGAAGTCGTTGAGGTCTCAGGTCAGACAGGAAGCGTCAGCGGCATCGGACTTATGAGCACCGAGCTCAAAACCCCCGACAACAGGGTAATAACGATACCCAACAAGCTCGTCTGGGGTAGCATAATCGTAAACTACACGAGGATGCCGACAAGGAGGGTTGACGTTGACATAGGCGTCGCCTACGGCACGGACCTCGACAGGGCCATAAAGCTAGCCATGGACCTAATGAAGAACCACTCGCAGGTTCTCGACGACCCCGAGCCAAGCGTGGTCATAACCGCACTCGCGGATTCCTCCATCAACTTACAGCTCCGCGCTTGGGCCAAGACCGAGGACTACTGGGCAGTCAAGGGAGACCTAACGAAGGGCATCTACGAGCTCTACACGAAGGAAGGCATAGAGATACCGTTCCCGCAGCTCGATGTTCACGTCAGGGAGATGCCCAAGTGATGCCCTTTCCCTCTTTTTAACTTTCAAGAAAAGATTTTTGAACCTTGCCGCCCAGTTTTATTATTGTCAGAAGCCGTTACAAAGTGAGCAGGGATGGTGGTCATAGGAATAACCGGTTTTGAAGGCAGCGGTAAGACCGCCCTAACTGCGAACATAGGGGCCTGCCTAGCCATGAGAGGCATCAGAACTCTTCTCGTCGACGCCGACCTGTACTTTCCCAACTTGGCGTTCCAGTTCGGGGTTGCTCCCAAATACACGATTCACGCCTACCTAGAGAACCCAAGGATGGACCTGGAGTGGTTAACGTATCCGTACATGGAGATAAAGAACCTGCATCTCCTCCTGGGTGACCCCAACGCCCCAATACGGCATAGACTATCCTTCAAAAACCTAACGACTCTTATCGAGTACTTCAAACCTGCATACGGCGCCGTTCTCATAGATTTTCCCTCGGGCCTTCCGATAGACGCCCATCCACTCATCCCGGAGCTCGATTATCAGGTGCTCGTCATAGACCCCAGCACAGTGCCCCTGAGGAACCTAAACGACTGGGTGGACTCGGCGATCAGGAAGTTCCTCCACCTGGGAATCGAGGACTTCTGGGTGATTCTCAACAAGCCACTCATACCAGAAAAGAACCTGGAGGCCCTTGAAAAGTTCGTCTCTGAGGAACTGGAGGTCCCCCTTCTCGGTACGGTACCGTACGACCCACTGATACTGGAGGGAACCTACAACGGCACCCCACTTTGCGCGTGGAGTGACGAGCTGGGTGTGATAACCAGGCTTTCCTATACGTTTGAAGAAATTTTCTTCTAATGCTCCAAAAGGCTCATAAACCTTGGGATGTCCCGTTTCTTGGTGATTCTCATGAGGAAGATAGGAATAATAGGCGGAACAAGCCCCGAGGCGACGTGTTATTACTACAAGAAATACCTGGAGATAAGCCGCGAAAAGTTCGAGCCCTACGTCTTTCCCGAGCTGATAATCTACTCGATAAACTTCAAGGAGTTCATCCACAACCCGAACGGCTGGGAGGGGAGGAAGGAGATACTCATAAAGGCCGCCAAGGCCCTTGAGAATGCTGGAGCGGAGATAATATCGCTCTCGGCCAACACGCCGCACATCGTCTTCCCGGACGTTCAGGAAGCCGTGAGCGTCCCGATGGTGAGCATAATCGATGCGCTCATCGAGGAGATAAAGAGGAGAGGCGTCAAGAGGGTTCTCCTCCTCGGGACGAAGACAACCATGACCGCCGACTTCTACAAGAACGCCCTCCGCGAGGCCGGTTTCGATGTCATCACGCCGAACGAGGAGGAGATGGACGAGCTGAACAGAATTATCACAGAGGAGCTTATGTTCGAGAACTTCGCCAGCAGGGACTGGGTGATCGACCTCATCAACCGCTACATAGAGAAAGAAGGAATCGAAGGCGTCATCCTCGGTTGCACCGAGCTCCCGCTGATAGTGAAGCAGGGGGACGTTGAGGCCGAGGTCTTTGACACCGTTGAGATCCACATGAGGAAGCTCATCGAGGTAGCTAGCGAGTGATTTTTAAGCCCTTTTCTTCCCCTCCCCTCAGGTGAGAACATGGAGATACGTGAGTTTCAGGAGATGATTAGGGAGATCTACTTCCACAAGGACTCGAAGAGGGGAGTGGAGAGAACCTTCCTCTGGTTCGTAGAGGAAGTCGGTGAGCTGAGCGAGGCGATAAGGAAGAACGACCGCGAGGCCATGGAGGAGGAGTTCGCCGACGTTTTAGCGTGGCTCGCCAGCTTGGCCAACCTACTCGATATCGATATTGAGGAAGCGGCGAAGAAGAAATATCCCGGCGTCTGCCCCTACTGCGGAAAGAAGCCGTGTGAATGCGAGGAGAAGTTTTGAAATTTCTGGGGGCTCCGGTTCTCCTCTTCTTCCAATAGAGTTTAATTTTGAGCCTCTTGTCCGTTGATTTCAACTTGTCTAAAAGTTTAGGTGCCCTCTTTTCGACCGCCATCTTAACGGAAAGACTTTTATACTTCCGGACGCACTATTCTATGCAGTAAACCGAGGTGATGTGCATGCATGAACTCGTAGAGTTCGCGGTTGAGAAGGCCCTCGAACTGGGGGCAAGCTATGCCGAGGCTCGCTTTGAGGAGAAGAACGGCACTTCTCTGGCTATGAAGAACGGCAATCCCGAAGGCCTTGAGATACTCGCCGATAGGGGAATGGGCGTAAGGGTTCTGGTCGATGGAGGAATGGGCTTCGCAAGCACCAACGTCCTCACGAAGGAGAGCGTGAGCGAGGCCGTCAAGAAGGCCGTCAAGCTGGCCAGAGCGGCCTCCAAGGTGAGAAACGAGCCCATAAGGTTCAGCGATGAGGACTTCCACGAGGTTTATTACGAGGTCAGGATGCGCAAGGACTTCAGGGACGTCTCCCCGGAGGAGAAGATGGAGCTCCTCAGGAAGGTCGAGGAGGAGGTAAAGGCAACCGGGGTAAACGTGCCCATGCGCTACCTCGGCTACTCCGATCAGGTGTGGCACAAGATAATAGCCAACAGCGATGGGGCATTCATCGAGAGCGTCATACCGAGAGTCTCGGTGATGTACAACCTCGTTGTCTTCGAGAACGGCCAGATGGAGCAGGCTCCCTTCGTCCAGAGGGCGTTCTCCGGCGGATTGGAGCTCATCGAGAAGGACGAGCCGTGGAACTGGGCGGTGAAGGATGTCCAGGCCCTCAAGAAGCTGATTTACGAAGGCCAGAAGCCGCCTGAGGGCAGGGTTGACCTTGTCATAAGTCCCGAGGTGGCGGGCATAGCCGTCCACGAGAGCGTCGGCCACCCATACGAGGCCGACAGGATCTTCGGAAGGGAAGCCGCTCAGGCCGGAGAGAGCTTCGTCAAGCCGGATATGCTCGGTGAGAGGATTGGAAGTGAAGCCGTCACCGTCATAGAGGACCCGACCCTGCCGAACAGCTGGGGCTTCTACCTCTACGACGACGAGGGCGTCAAAGCGAGGCCGCGCTACCTCATCAGGGAAGGAATAATCACCGAGTTCCTCACGAATAGGGAGTACGCCTATAAGCTTGGCCAGCGCTCCAACGCGGCCGCGAGAGCGATAAACTACAACCGCGAGCCGATAGTCAGGATGGCCAACACCTACCTAGCACCCGGGGATTACTCATTCGAGGAGCTGATTGAGGACATCAAGCTCGGTGTTTACATGGTCTCGTTCAACGAATGGAACATCGACGACAGGCGCTATCAGCAGAGGTACATCGGCAGGGAGGCCTACCTCATCGAGAACGGCGAGATAAAGCACCCGGTCAGGAGGCCTATCCTTGAGATAACCACCAGAGCGTTGTGGAGCAGCGTCGATGCCGTGGGCAAAGATGTCGAGTACTACCCGGGAACCTGCGGGAAGGGCGAACCCGGACAGGGCGTCCCCGTCTGGATGGGTGGAGCGCACGCGAGGCTCAGGGATATACCGCTGAGGAGGCCGTGAGGTGGTGGAGATGTTCGACGTTAACGAGTTCATCCTGAAGAAGGCCAAGGAGCTTGGATTTGGCGACGTCGTCGTTCTGGGCTACGAGATGGACAGGCGCCAGGTTCGTTTCGCCAACAACGAGATAACCGTTGCCAAGAACTGGCACGAGAGGAAGGTGGAGCTGTTCGTCGAGCTTGAGAAGCGCGTCGCCGGAACGAGCATCACCGAGCTGAGCGAAGAGAACATCGAGAGGACTCTGAAAACCCTCCTGAGCAACATGAAGGGCATGGCGCCGAAGGAGGACTACTACGGAATAGCTGAGGGGCCGTTCCAGTATAAGGACATCCCGGAGACCTTCGACAAGGCCATAGTCGAACTCGACGAGCCGAACGAGTACGTGGAGAGGGCCATCAACGCCGCCCTTGAGGAGGGGGCGAAGAGGGTAGCGGGTGTCCTCTACACCGACCACAACAAGCTTTACCTGACCACGAGTAACGGCGTTGAGGCCTTCGACGAGGGCACCGGGATAGAGATAAGCGTCAGAGCCTTCATCGGAGACCTTGAGAGCGGCCACGGAACGAACTCCGTGAGGGTTCTCAAGAAGTTCGACCCCGAAAGCGCCGGGAGGAAGGCCGGAGAGATAGCAAAGCTCGCCCAGAACCCGGAGCAGGGGCCGGAGGGGAAGTTCGACGTAATCTTCGACCCGTTAGCGTTTGCGAACCTGCTGAGCTACATGAGCTTCATGACATCGGCTTACGCGGCAGAGGCCGGTTTCAGCTTCTTGGTGAACAAGCTCGGCCAGAAGGTTGCCAACGACATCGTCACTATAAAGGACGTCGGCAACATGCCCAACGGCTACGGAACGAGGAAGTTCGACGACGAGGGAGTGCCCACGAGGGAAACAACGATAATCGAGAACGGAACCTTCAAGACGTTCCTGCTCAACACGAGCATGGCGAAGAAGTACGGAACCGAGACGACGGCCAACGCTGGCCTCATAATGCCCCACGCCTGGAACATCGTCCTTGAGCCGGGCGACTACTCCAGGGAGGAGCTGTTCAGCGAGGTCAAGAGGGGAATCTACATCACCAACGTCTGGTACACCCGCTTCCAGAACTACGTCGCCGGCGACTTCTCGACCATCCCGAGGGATGGGATGTTCCTCGTCGAGAACGGCGAGCTGAGGCCGATAAGGAACATCCGCGTCAGCGACAACTTCCAGAGGATCCTCGAGGGAATCAAGGCCCTTGGAAAGGAGAGCTACCACATCCACTGGTGGGAGGTCAGCACGCCGGTTTCAACGCCCTACGTTCTCGTGGAGGATGTTGGCATAACGAGGGCGACGAAGTGATTGCCCCTCCAATTTCTTTTCTTAGTTGCATGACACTTAGACTTTTGTAACAAAAGTTGTATAAAAAATTCCGCCCGACTCATTCTGGGGGTGAAAATGCCTGTAGAGAAAGATTACAAACATATGAGTGTCGATGACGTTTTAAAAGCCCTTGGAACCTCCATAAAGGGTCTTTCCTCCGAGGAGGCAAAGAAGCGGCTCGAGAAATACGGACCCAACGAAATCCCCGAAAAGAAGGTCAATCCCATCATCAAGTTTCTCTCCTACTTCTGGGGGCCGATTCCCTGGATGATTGAGATCGCCGCTGTGCTCTCGGCAGTAGTCAAGCACTGGGCGGATTTCTGGATAATCGTCACGCTGCTCGCACTCAACGGCCTCGTTGGGTTCTGGGAGGAGCACAAGGCGGAGAACGTTATAGAGTTCCTCAAACAGAAGATGGCGCTGAAGGCGCGCGTTCTTAGGGACGGGAAGTGGAGCGTCATACCGGCGAGGGAGCTCGTCCCCGGCGACGTAATAAGGCTCAGGATGGGCGACATAATACCCGCGGACGTTAAGCTCATAGAGGGGGACTACCTGACGGTCGATGAATCCGCCCTGACCGGCGAATCGCTGCCGGTTACGAAGAAGGTGGGCGACATAGCGTTCTCGGGCTCGCTCGTGAAGAAGGGTGAGATGACGGCGGTGGTAATCGGAACGGGCCTCAACACCTACTTCGGAAAGACCGTCCAGCTGGTCGAGAGCGCCGAAACGGTGAGCTCGTTCCAGAAGATGGTGATCAAGGTAGGCGACTACCTGATAGTAATCTCCCTAATACTCGTCTCGATAGTCTTTCTGGTCGCAATACACAGGCACGAGAGCCTCCTTGAGGCGCTGCGCTTCAGCCTCGTGCTGACCGTGGCCGCAATTCCGGCGGCGATGCCCGCAGTTCTCAGCATAACGATGGCCATAGGCGCGCTGAACCTCGCCAAGAAGCAGGCCATCGTCACCAAGCTCGTATCGATAGAGGAGCTGGCGGGTGTTGACGTCCTCTGCTCCGACAAGACCGGGACGCTGACGAAAAACGAGCTCACGGTTGGCGATCCGGTGCCCTTCAACGGCTACACCAAAAGGGACGTCGTTCTCTACGCCGTACTCGCGAGCAGGGAGGAGGACAACGACCCCATAGACCTCGCGATTCTGAGGGCTGTAGAGAGGTTCAATCTGGGGGAGCTTCTGAAGAGGTTCAGGCAGGTGCACTTCACCCCCTTCGACCCGGTGATAAAGCGCACGGAGGCTGAGATAACCAACGACGAGAACTTCAAGGTGGCGAAGGGAGCGCCCCAGGTCATACTCGACCTCTGTGACGTCCCGGAGGAAGTTCGGAGGAAGGCGACGGAGACCGTGGACGAGCTGGCCCAGGACGGCTACCGCGCCCTCGGCGTGGCCAGAACCAGAAACGGCAGGTGGGAGTTCGTCGGAATAATTCCTCTCTTCGACCCTCCAAGGGACGACGCCCCGAAGGCCATTAAACAGATACGGCGGCTTGGGGTAAACGTCAAGATGGTGACGGGAGACCACATAGCGATAGCGCGGCACATAGCGAAGATACTCGGGCTCGGAACGAGGATAGTGTCCATGAGCGAGCTGCTGAAGGCGAAGAGGGACTCGGAAGTCGAGAAGCTCGTGGAGGGGGCGGACGGCTTTTCCGAGGTTTTCCCGGAGCACAAGTTCCACATAGTTGACGCGCTCCAGCGGAGGGGCCATCTGGTTGCGATGACCGGGGACGGCGTCAACGATGCCCCCGCACTGAAGAAGGCGAACTGCGGCATAGCGGTTTCCGGTGCGACCGACGCGGCAAGAGCAGCGGCGGACGTCGTCCTCCTCCAGCCCGGACTGTCCGTCATCGCCCACGCCATACAGGAGGCACGGCGAATCTTCCAGAGGATGGAGAGCTACGTCATATACAGGATTACGGAGACCATCAGGGTGCTCTTCTTCATAACCTTCGCGATACTTGTCTTCAACTTCTATCCGATAACCGCGGTGATGATAGTGCTCCTGGCGCTCTTCAACGACGCCCCCATCCTGGCGATAGCCTACGACAACGTCGTTACGCCGCAAAAGCCCGTTAAATGGAACATGTACAAGGTTCTAATCCTCTCAACGCTCCTTGGCTTCGTCGGAGTCGTCAGCTCGTTCATACTGTTCTACATCGCCGACAGGGTGCTGCTCCTCAGCAGACCTGAAATCCAGTCCTTCATATTCCTCAAGCTCGCGGTCGCTGGGCATCTGACGATATTCGTCACGAGGGCAAGGGGACACCTGTGGGAGAAGCCCTATCCAAGCTCGCTCCTCCTCTGGTCGGCGATAATAACCAAGATACTCGCCACACTGGTCGTGGTTTACGGCATCTTCGTGACCCCGATAGGCTGGAAGCTCGCGGGGCTGATATGGGCCTACGCGCTGGTCTGGATGCTGGTGATAGACGAGGCAAAGGTCATTGTGCTGAAGCGTATGGAGGGGCTCTGAGCGCTCAGGGCTCCCTCAGGAGCTAAGGTCGTTGAGTGACGAAAAGACTGGGAGGACCACTATCAAAGAACGTGAAGTCACGTTACTCTCCAGAATCCCCGGAGAATTGCCCAAATATGCGTAACAAGACGGAACGACCGAGAAAACGCTTAAAAACTTCTTCATGCAAATGAAATCGGGTGGTGAAAGGTGGAGGCCATCGAAAACTCCCGGTTGAATAAGTTCCACTACACGCTTTTAGCCATCCTTGGAACCGTATGGGCGTTCATAGCCGTGAACACCATCTCGGCAGGATTTGTCATAGCCCTGCTCAAGAACGACCCCGCCTTCCAGGGCAGCCTCACAAAGCTCGGATCCCTCGGCTCGGCGGCGCTCTTCGGTATGCTCTTCGGCGCGTGGCTCTTCGGCTATCTCGCCGACAGGATTGGGCGGAAGAGAACCCTCACCCTCGCGGTTGCAACATTCTCCATCGGCTCGATAGTCAGCTCCTTCGCGGGTAGCCTGGACGCCCTCATAGCCCTGCGCTTCATCGTCGGCCTCGGCCTCGGCGGCTCGCTACCGGTTGCAAGCTCCTACTTCGCCGAGTTCATGCCCCGCTCGATAAGGGGTGCGATGATTTCAATCCTCGAGAGCTTCTGGGCGATAGGAACGATAATCATAGGAGTGGTTGCCATCCTCGTGAAGGCCGACTGGAGGAGCATACTGCTCTTCGGCGGCGCGATAATACTCATCCTTCCGCTGCTCCTCACCCTCCCCGAATCGCCCCGCTACCTGCTCATCAGGGGGCACGTTAAGGAGGCCGAGGAGATCATCAGGAAAGCCCTCGGTGTGAGCGTCAGGCTTGAGGTTCCGAAGGAGACGAAGAAAACCTCGGTAATGGATCTCTGGAGAAAGTACGGAAGGGTTACACTTATGCTCACGATAGCCTGGTTCAGCATAGCCTTCGCCTACTACGGCTTCTTCATCTGGCTTCCGAAGTTCTTAGCCTCGACCCTCGGAATCACCGTCTTCAAGAGCTTCCAGTACTTCATCATCACTGCCATCGCCCAGCTGCCCGGCTACTGGAGCGCCGCCTATCTGCTTGAGAGAATCGGCCGGAAGAAGACCCTCTCCTACTACCTCCTGCTCTCGGGAATAGCCGGAGTCGGCTTCTATTTCGCTGCCAACTCAGGAAACGATACAGCGATAATCGCAAGTGCCATAGCCTTCAGCTTCTTCAACCTCGGTGCCTGGGGAGCGATATACGCCTACACGCCGGAACTCTACCCGACGGCCGTCAGGGGCACCGGAACCGGCTGGGCAGGAGCGATGGCGAGGATAGGCGGGGGAATCGCGCCGATCTTGGCCGGCAGGATAATGGAGCTGAGCGGGAGCGCCTTGGCGGTACTTGTGATTGCGGTGGTGGCGATAATCGGCGCGCTGGACGTCCTGGCGCTGGGAGAAGAAACGATGGGAAAGAGCCTTACCTGAGCTTCTCCTTTTTATCCAAACAGTCCCAGAGCCGGCAGCAACGTTATCGCCATGCTCAAAAGCCCGCCGAGGACCAGCGCCGGGACCGTCTGCCTCTTCTCTATGGCGAGGAGATAGGCCGCTAAAGCTCCGGTCCAGACGCCCGTCCCGGGGAGCGGTATCGCCACGAATATCGTCAGCCCGATGAAGCCCCACTTCTCCACGTAGGGGTGAGCCTTTTTCCTTACCCGTTCGACGTAGTAGAGGTAGAGGTGGGCTATCTTCCTCAGGAAGGTTCCCTCAAGCCAGAGCATCATCCTGTCTATGTATGGAAGGGCCGCCGGAAGGACCAGCGAGAGGAGCAGAACGCCGAGGGAAGCGGCCAAAAGCGTCTCCCACATGGGGTAGCCCATGCCTATGCCGTAAACTATCGCATAGCGCCCCTCAAAGGTTGGAATCAGCGAGAGGAGGAACACCTCAAGGAAGCCGTTCATTCGGACTTCCCTCCGAGGAGTGATTTGAGCAGTAAGTAGAGCCAGGGGGCGAAGAGCAGGCTGAAGAGCACGTCGCCGAACCAGTGAACGTGGAGGAGGAGCCTCGTGAGGGCTATTCCGACGGCGTACGCCCAGAAGGCTGGGGCATACTTTTTCCATCTGTCGGAGCCGTAGGCCGCTATCACCGCAGCACGGAAGGTGTGGCCCGAGGGGAATGCGTAGGTTCCGTAGCCCGGCCTCGGCCTAGGTTCTGCAAAGATGAGCTTGAGTGCCCCAACGGCAACGAGACCGATCGCGACGGCGAGAATGAAAAGCAGCGTGTTCCGGGAGACCCTGCCCTTCTCCCTCCAGTCGGCGATTACGGCAAATGCCCCAAACAGCGCGAGAAATATGTCGCCACCAAACCGCGTGAAGAGGTTCATCAGGGGCGTATCCATGAGGGGAAGCTGCGAATTAACCCATTCGTTTATTCCGTAGATTAAACCAGTCGCCTGGAGAACCAGAATGATGAAAACTCCGGCCGTGAGTGCGGTAAATTTGGCGTCGAACTTAACCCTCTCCATGGCGTTTAAAGAAAGACGAAGCCGTAAAAAAGCTTTTCTCTCCCGGACTCAGATTACCCCCGCCGCGTAGAGGGCGTGGTAGATCTTGAGAAGAGCTCCCTGAACCTTCTTTGGCCCGAAGGTTCTCACGGCCCTTCCGAGGCCCTCGTTGTAGATGCGGCGCATTATGAAGTCCGTCTCGCGGTTGAGGTTCAGTTTTTCCTGGTTCTCTAGGTAAAGGCGCGCTATCTCCGTCGGCTCGCGGTAGTTCAGCCCCTTGAGCCACTTGAGCGGAATCCCGTCGTCGAATCTTTTGAGAACCTCGAAGCCGATTATCGTGACCTCGTCATCACCGTAGAGCTCGCCGTAGATTTTATTCAGCTCTCTGAGAAGCTCTCTGACGTCGGAGAAGCCGTCGAGTTTTGCATCCTCGTTGGTGAGTTCCCTTACCTTCTTCTTCTCAACGCGGGTTATCCTGACCTTCGCTATAGCCGTGTCGCTCGGCGTTATGACGAGGTAAACCTCGCTCCCCGGCTTGGCCTCGTAGTCGCCGTAGCGTATCGTGGTGACCTTGTCGCCCCTGAGAATCTTCGACTTGTATGAGGAGTCAATCAGCATGAACTTCCTTATCTGGACGCTCTTCCCTCTCCTCAAGGTTCAACCCCCTGACTATATCCAGAATCTCCTCCAGAGAGCTCACTGTAAAGTCAGCGTACTCGAGGTATTCGAGTTCTCTGTTGGCGTACTTGCCGTATTTGAACCAGGCGGTCTTCATGCCAACCTGCTTAGCACCGTAGATGTCGGAGTACAGCCTGTCGCCCACCATCAGCGCCTCCCCAGGTTCGACGCCCATCTTCCTCAGGGCTTTCTGGAATATCTTCGGGTGGGGCTTCTTGACGCCGAGGTAGTCGGAGATGAAGACGCCGTCGAAGTAGTCGTCCAGCTCGAGGCGGATTATCTTCTCCCACTGCTTTATCGGGTCGCCGTCGGTTATTATGCCAAGCTTATAGCCGGACTTCTTCAGCTCAAGCAGGAGCCGTCTGACGCCGCGGACGCTCTTCAGGTAGGCGAACTTCGTGTTGTGGTACGCTATGACGCCGGCGGCTATCCATTTGGGGTTGCTGGGCAGGTCGAGGCGCCTAAGCAGGTAGTCGAAGTGCCTACCGAAGTTGCTCCCGTACTCGTTTATCAGCTCAAGGAGCTCGTGGTAGGCGGTATCAAAGTCAACGGGAAGACCGTGCCGTATCATGTTCTCTATCGCGTTCTTTCTCGCCATCTCGGCCAGCCTGCTCGTGTCCACGAGCGTATCGTCCAGGTCAAAGAACACGACCTTTATCATTCCTTCACCCACCGCAGTCTACTCGTTCAAGATATTTAACCCTTCCCGATGTCGAGGAAAAGGCCCTTCCTCTTTTCCGCCTCCTCACGAGCCCAGCGCGCGGCCTTGAAGTACTCGTCCTCGGCCATCAGCTCGTTGAGCAGGTCCTCGAGCTTCCAGGTCAGCGAGGTCTCGGTGGTCGTGGCGAAGATAACCCTGCCCAGGTTGAGGGACTTGACGGAGTGGATTACCTCCTTCAGCGTCTCGTTGCCAACGTCGTGCATTATCACGAACTTCCTGAGGTGCCAGTAGCTCGAGCCGCTCAGCTCCTCCACCTTATCAACCACCTCGCTCACGGCCCAGTCCTTGCAGTACTCAGGAACCTCAAAAACCGGAACCGAAAGTACCTCCCGCAGTCTCTCGACTTCATCGGGCAGGAATCCCACCAGCAGAACCTTTCCGCTCATCCTATCAGCCCCTTAACCCTTGTCATCAGCTTCTCCATGGCCTCTCCTGCAGGACAGCGCAGGAAAACGTCGGCTATGGGCGTTATCCCGCTCTCCTCCGGGTTGATTTCGATAACCTTTCCGCCGGTTTCTTTGACTATCTGCGGAACGTACGCGGCCGGATAGACGACGCCACTGGTGCCTATGACCAGAACGAGGTCGGCCCTCTCCGCGAGCCGGAAAGCCTCGTCGAGGGCACTCCTCGGGAGCGGCTCTCCAAACCACACGACGTCGGGCCGCAGGAGGGAGCCACAGTCCGGGCACCTGGGAAGGTCCTTCTCCCGGAGAAACTCCTCCAGCCTTCCGCTCTCCTTGAGGTACTCACCGTAACCGCAGGAGGTGCACCTGACCCTGAAGATGTTGCCGTGAAGCTCGATGAGGTTCCTCGTTCCAGCCTCCCGGTGGAGGTCGTCAACGTTCTGGGTGATGACGGCCTTCAGAATACCCATCTCCTCAAGCTCCGCCAGCGCGTAATGCGCCCTGTTTGGCTTGGCCTTCCGTATCAGGTCCATGCGCCACTTGTAGAACTCCCAGACGAGGCGGGGGTCCCTCCGAAAGGCTTCGGGCGTCGCAAGCTCCTCGGGTCGGTGCTTCTTCCACAGCCCGTTGAAGCCCCTGAACGTAGGAACGCCGCTCTCGGCGCTTATTCCAGCACCCGTAAAAGCAATCGCAAACCTTGAGCGGGCCAGCAGTTTGGCTGCCTCCTCTATCATGTTCACACCTACTCGGCCATCCTTAAAAATCCTGCCCGAGGTTGAGAGGTTCCCGGGCTTCCCACCGAAGAATCTTTGAAACGGGCTTCATGTTTCCGTGGGAGGGTTTAAATTGTATCCATGAACACATCTGCGGAAACAGGGGGTGAGAGAATGCCAGTGACCGATGGAACACCGAGGAGAAAGGTCACCACTTCACACGGGCGTTATTACGCCGAGAGGGTGGCACTCGCGAGGAGGAAGAAGCTCAGAAGGAAGGCCGCGTTGATTCAACTCATGAGGAAGCGGAAGGGCGTCGCGGCGATAAGGACGAGCACCATAAGGGTGGAGAAGGCTCACATCTCGAAAAACGAGGCGCTGGCAATACTGGTGGGAACCCAGATCGGCGCCGGGGTGCTGGGCCTGCCGTACGCGGCTAGCAAAGTTGGCCTGGTTCCGGCAATGGCGGTTCTCTTCGGGGTCATGCTCCTCATGCTCGCGACGGCGTTCATAGTGCTGAAGTTCTCCGCGGAGATGGGCGGGGCGCAGATGAGCACCATGGCCAACAGAGTACTCGGAAGGGCAGGCGGGTGGCTGATGTATCTGAGCATATTCATAATGAGCTTTGGGGCGCTCCTGGCGTACATAGCCGGAATGGGAAGCGTCTTCGCGAGCCTCTTCGGCGTCAGCGATACATTGGGAGCGGCGATATTCTGGGTACTGGCTTCCTTCGTCGTCTACCGCGGGCTTGAGGCGAGCGGAAAGACCGAACTGATAATGAGCTACGTCATGCTGGCCCTCTTCATCGGCGTCACCCTGATGCTCGTTCCTCACGCGGAACTCAGCAACGGCCTCTACACGGAGCTGGGCGGAATACTGAGCATAACCGGCGTCGCCATCTTCGCCCTCGGCTGCCACACCATAATCCCCGACGTCTACAAGGGGCTCGGAAGCTACGAGGAGACCAAGAAGGTCATCGTTCTCGCCTTCCTCATCCCGACGGTCATCTATGCGGTCTTCATGGCGGCGTTCTTGCTCGTCTTCGGAACGGAGACACCGGAGATAGCAACGCAGGGACTCGAACTGCTCTACGGCCACCTCGGCAGAATCGTCGGCAACCTCATCCCGCTCCTAGCGATAACGACTAGCTACATAGGCATCGCGCTTGCACAGCAGAGCAACAGCGAGGAGTTCGTGAGGCTTGACAGGAAGGTTGCCTGGGCGCTCACGGTGATTCCACCGGCGGTTCTATACTTCGCGGGCGTCAGGAACTTCGCCGATGTGCTGGCGTTCGCGGGCGACACTGGAGACATGCTGGCCTTCATAGTGCTCCCAATCCTGATGTGGCTAGCGGCGAAGCTCCGCCGCTGACCCTTCGATTTTTCCCTCCCTCGGTAAGGTTTATATTCCCCGCGTTCAAATCCCCATCGAGGTGTTTCCCATGGCTGATGGATACAAAGACTATCGCGACAGGGTTCTGAATTTTGTTGAGGAGCACGAAAAGTGGAGGAGCCACACCATAAACCTCATCGCAAGTGAGAACATAACTTCCCCAAGCGTCACCCGCGCCGTTGCTAGCGGATTCATGCACAAGTACGCCGAGGGCTGGCCGAGGCAGCGCTACTACCAGGGCTGCAAGTATGTTGACGAGGTTGAGCTCATCGGTGTCGAGCTGTTCACCAAGCTCTTCGGGAGCGATTTTGCTGACCTCAGACCGATTTCCGGAACCAACGCCAACCAGGCCGCTTTCTTCGGACTCACCAACGCCGGTGACAAGGCCATCGTTCTCCACACCAGCCACGGCGGCCACATAAGCCACATGCCCTTCGGTGCCGCCGGAATGCGCGGCCTTGACGTCCACACCTGGCCCTTCGACAACGAGGAGTTCAACATCGACGTTGACAAGGCTGCCCAGCTCATCCGCGAGCTCGAGCCCAAGATAGTCGTCTTCGGCGGCTCGCTCTTCCCGTTCCCGCACCCGGTCAAGGAGCTCGCCCCGGTCGCCAAGGAGGTCGGCGCCTACGTCATGTACGACGCCGCCCACGTTCTCGGCCTCATCGCCGGAAAGCAGTTCCAGGACCCGCTCCGCGAGGGAGCCGACATAATCACCGCCTCGACCCACAAGACATTCCCCGGACCCCAGGGTGGTGTCATAATCTACAAGAGGTTCGGAGAGACCGAGGAGATAGCCAGGCTCCAGTGGGCCATCTTCCCGGGTGTTCTGAGCAACCACCACCTCCACCACATGGCAGGAAAGGTGGTCACCGCCGCGGAGATGCTTGAGTACGGTGAGAAGTACGCGGCCCAGATCGTCAAGAACGCCAAGGCCCTGGCCGAGGCTATGGCCGAGGAGGGCTTCAAGGTCATCGGCGAGGACAAGGGCTACACCGAGAGCCACCAGGTCATCGTCGACGTCAGCGACCTGCACCCTGCCGCCGGCGGTTGGGCGGCTCCACTCCTCGAGGAGGCAGGTATAATCCTCAACAAGAACCTCCTGCCCTGGGACCCGCTTGAGAAGGTCAACGAGCCCAGCGGCCTGCGCATAGGCGTCCAGGAGATGACCCGCGTCGGCATGCTCGAGGACGACATGAAGGAGATCGCCCACTTCATCAGGCGCGTCCTCATAGACAAGGAGGACCCGAAGAAGGTCGAGCGCGACGTTTTCTACTTCAGGCAGAACTTCCAGAAGGTCTACTACTCCTTCGACTACGGACTCCCGCTCAGGGAGTGATTTCTTTTCTTCATTTCAACCCCTTTTGAAGCGTTGGGAAGGGTTAAAGCCTGAGTCGATGAATTTAATCCGGTGTGAAGCATGGGGCGCACAGCCGCAGTTGTTGCTTTGATCCTAGTCATTCTCATCATCTCCGGCATCCTCTACGCTGAAAATGTAAGGAAGAGCACCCCCACTGAAGATGATGAGATCTCCCAGACTGGCATTGCCATCATGGTTCTCGACAGAACCACATACGGCGTTGGGAATAATCTCACCCTCACGATAATCAACACCGGGAGCGAGACGCTCCTAGTCGGCGCCTTTTACCGGCTCTACCGGCTCGAGGATGATAAGTGGGAGGAAATCTCTCCGGGCTTCACGTTCACGATGATCGGTTACACGATACCGCCCGGCGGCAACTGGACTCAGAGGATACCGCTGGCTATCCTTGTGAAGGGAAAGAGTGCCTTTGGAACCCTCGAGCCCATCCCTCCAGGGAAGTACCGGATAGAGAAAACCGTCATCATTGACAGGGGGCGCTGCGGGGCCAGGAGTGACGAGATAAGGCTCTCGGCCGAGTTTGAGGTGGTCGGATGAGGTGGAAGGTTGGAGCGGGAATAAGCCTCCTGGTTCTCATCCTCTGGGGCCTCACCGGGCCGCACTTCATGATAAGCCTCGATAAGCGCACGTATTCAGCCGGCGAAGAGCCGGAACTGACGATAAGGAACGTCGGTTTAGCGCCCATCTACTTCGGCCAGGGCTACATCATCTACCGGTGGGAGAACGGGAGCTGGGTTGGAGTAAGGACTCCATTTTTCTTTTTCGACATACTCTACGACCTGCCCCCATTCCATTCTTGGAAGCAGAGTGTTGCCCTGAAATACCTGCCGGAAAACGAATCCCCCGGAGAACCCCGTTCCTATCCGGACCTTCCTCCAGGGAGATACAGGCTCGTAAAGAGAATTTGCGGCCTGCCCCTCGGCTGCAGGAACGCGAGCGTGGAGTTCGAGGTTGAAAATGACCGGAGATAACAGAGAGTGGAAGTGGTGACTATGACAGCCCTCTCCCACGACAAGCTTTTACCAGCCGTCTCACAACCACATCCGCATATAGTTTACTCCCGGGTAATTTACCCCTGAGTAAATTAGGTTCTGAGCTTCTAATTCCGTCCAATTTATGGGCACCACCTGGCAAAACTTTTTATTCTCCTCCCACATACCGAACCCTCGGCTAAAGGGGTGAGAAAGATGAAGTTCTGTCCAAAGTGCGGTAACCTCATGCTTCCGGACAGGAAACGGAAGGTCTGGGTCTGCCGCTCATGTGGTTATGAGGAGCCCTTCGACGAGCAGAAGGACAGGGAGAAGACCGTCATAAAACAGAAGGTCGAACACAAGCCGGACGAGGGAATCATCGTCGTTGAGCAGGACGTCAAGACCCTGCCGACGACGAAGATCACCTGCCCAAAGTGCGGCAACGACACCGCATACTGGTGGGAGCTCCAGACGAGGGCCGGTGATGAGCCGAGCACGATATTCTACAAGTGCACCAAGTGCGGCCACGTCTGGAGGTCGTACGAGTGAACGAACTGGAACGTGAAACCCTCAGAAAGCTCGCGGAGAAGGCCCTGAAGGAGCTTGAGGAAGCCTACAGGAGGATACCCGACACCGACAACGGAAAAGCTTATTTATTCCGCGGCAAAGAAAGGGTTAGGCTGATGCTCGATATATTAAAGGAGGGGTAAAGATGCCGTTCGAGATAGTTTTTGATGGTGCCAAGGATTTCGCCGATCTTATAGCCACCGCAAGCAACCTCATAGACGAGGCCGCCTTCAAGATAACCGAGGAAGGAATTGGGATGCGTGCCATGGACCCGAGCAGGGTCGTTCTCATAGACCTCAACCTCCCGGAGAGCATCTTCTCCAAGTACGAGGTGGAGGAAGAGGAAACCATCGGAATCAACATGGACCACTTCAAGAAGATACTCAAGCGTGGCAAGAACAAGGACACGCTCATCCTCAGGAAGGGGGACGAGAACTTCCTTGAGGTCATCTTCGAGGGCACCGCCAAGAGAACCTTCAAGCTCCCGCTCATCGAGGTGGAGGAGCTCGAGCTCGACCTTCCGGAGCTCCCGTTCACTGCCAAGGTCGTCGTCCTCGGCGAGGTCCTCAAGGAGGCCGTTAAAGATGCTTCCCTCGTCAGCGACGCCCTCAAGTTCATAGCCAGCGAGAACGAGTTTATAATGCGCGCCGAGGGCGAAACGAACGAGGTCGAGATAAAGCTCACCCTTGAGGATGAGGGACTTCTCGACCTCGAGGTTGAGGAGGAGACCAAGAGCGCCTACGGAATCAGCTACCTCGCGGACATGATAAAGGGCATCGGGAAGGCCGACGAGGTTATAATCCGCTTCGGCAACGAGATGCCCCTCCAGATGGAGTACCCGATAAGGGACGAGGGCAAGCTGATATTCCTCCTCGCTCCGCGCGTCGAGGACTGATTTCTTTTTCTCTCAATTTCCTAGGTTGGTGGGAGCGTGGACATCGTCAAGCTCAGGGAACTGCTTGAGGCGGAGCTTTCCTCGCCGGAACTGACGGAACTAGATGAAGAATTCTACGAGGAGTTCGACAGCCTCATCAAGGCCCTAAAACTCAGTGCAGAGAGCTCCCGTGAGAGGGGCGAGGATGTCGAGGAGAGGCTTTACCTCGCCCAGCTGGGCATAGCGGAGAAGCTCATGCGTGAGATAATCAAAATCAGGCTCCATAAAATCGTTGACCTCGCCGTTGAGGGCGTCCCCTACGGCCTGACCTCAGAGGAGAGGCGGATTTTCACAATACTCAGGGCTTTTATAGAGCGTGAGGAGATTCCAGTCGAGGTTCCCGAGGAGACCGTCGAGGTGAGTGAGGAGGTTCCAGAGAGGGAGGCCCCAAAAAAGAGGGTTCCGCGGGAGGCCTACATAATCAAGGTTGACCTGCCGAAGATACTCGACCCCGAGCTGAGGGAATACGGGCCGTTCAGGGAGGGCGACCTCGTCGTCATCCCCCGGAGCCTCGGGAAGGTTCTCGTCGAGAGGGACGCGGCCGAGAGGATAAGGATCGCCCCGTGATGCCCATGCCTTTCTCAGTCTGCACCCGCGACTGCTACGACACATGCGCGATGGTGAGCGAGCTTAAAAACGGGAAACTAAGCGTTCGCGGCAATCCGGAGCACCCCGTAACGGCCGGCTTTCTCTGCCCGAAGGGCGCGCTTCTTCCGAAATGGTTCCACGCTGAGGACAGGCTCAAAAGGCCACTCGTTAGGACGGGCGAGAGGGGAAGCGGGAGCTTCATTGAGACAAACTGGGAGGAAGCCATTGAACTCGTTGCCAAGAAGCTGAGGAAGACGATTGAAGAACACGGAAGCGAAAGCGTCCTGGTCTATCAATATGCCGGTGACAGGGGCGTTGTGAACTACGCCTTTCCGCTGAGGCTCTTTCACTACCTGAACACATCGATGCTCGACCATGGCATCTGCGACAGGGCCGGTCAGGAGGCTCTGAGGGACGTCTACGGGACGGCAGTTGGAATGGAGCCTGAGGAACTCAAAAACCAGAGGCTGATAGTTTACTGGGGAATAAACGCCTTCTGGACGAACCTACACGGGTTCATGCTGGCGAGGAAACACGGTCTTGAAATCTGGACGGTTGACGTCGTCAGAACCGAAACGGCCAAGCGCTCCGACAGGTTCTTCCAGATAAGGCCCGACACCGACGTTCTCTTTGCCCTTGGAGTTGCGAAGGTTATAATCGAGGAAGAACTCCACGAGGAAGCTTTCGTCCGCGAGAACGTTTATGGTTTTGAAGAATTCAAGAATTATGTAATTAAACTGGACTTCGACCTCGTGGAGCGCGAGACCGGAGTGAAGCGCGAGACGATTGAGGAGTTCGCGAGGGAGTTCGCCGAGAAGAGGGGAGTAATCCATATAGGCTACGGCCTTCAGCGCTCCCTGGCGGGCGGCGAGGCCGTGAGGGCAATAGCCATCCTTCCGGCCCTGATAGGTCACCGCTTCGGCTTCATCTACGATATGAAGTCCATAGACAAAAGCTACGCCGAGGGGGCCTTTCTGCGAACCAAACCGGCTAAGAGAATTCCCCAGATAAAGCTTGCCGAATACATCGAACGGGGCGAGATAAAGTTCCTCTACGTCTACAACTCCAACCCCCTCGCTAGCCTGCCGAGTCAAAACCGGCTGAGGAAGGCTTTGAGGGAGAGCGACGTTTTCATGGTCACGCATGATATCTTCCTCACCGACACGGCCCTGTACTCTGACGTTGTCCTTCCGGCGAACACCTTTTTCGAGCGCCTTGACATAGCAGACAGCTATTACCACCGTTACATAGCTCTAAACGAGCCGGTCGCGAGGCTTCACGGAAAGAGCAACAGCGAGGTTACGCGACTCCTCGCGAGGGCACTTGGGATTGACGATCCCTACCTCTACGAGAGCGACGAGGATGTCGTAAAGAAGGTTCTCGAACTCAACGGACTGAGCTGGGAAGAGTTAAAGGCCAGAGGATTTATCAAAGCCCCGGAAAAGCCGAGAACGTGGGAGACGCCGAGCGGAAAGATCGAGTTCTACTCCCAGCGGGCTGTTGGAAGAGGCCTAGGCCCGTTTCCCGAGTACAGAAAGTTCGAGGGGAAGTATCCACTCCGGCTCCTCACCCCAACTTACCGGATGACGATAACGAGCCAGTACCATAACACACATGGGATGATCGACCCGAACCTCTACATCAACCCTGCCGATGCTTTGTATAGGGGAATTACGAACGGCGATACCGTCGAGGTCTTTAACGACAACGGGAGCATCAGAACGGAGGCCAGGCTCACGGAGAACGTTCCGCGGGGGGTTGTAATGCTTTACAAGGCATTCTGGGTTAGACTCCTTGGCTGGAATGCAAACTTTCTGACGGGGGATGAAACCGTCGAAAAGTACGGGAACGGTTCTGCATACCATTCAACATGGGTCGAAGTTAAGAAAGTTTGAGGCAAAAATGGGCTTTTTCTTCAAGCTTTTCGACAATGCCTTCCCCTTCAATCTCTCACTGTGACAACCAATGATGGGCATTCTTTGCACGCCTATCCTTAAACCTCTTAAAATTCTTGGATATTCGACAAAGTTAATACCGTTAGACGAACCGAAAGGTTTATATATCCGAACCAGTGAGGTTTATAGTGAAGAAAACATAGAAAAATGAGGTGATGGAAGATGGTAGTGATAGGAGAAAAGTTCCCAGAGGTTGAGGTCAACACCACCCACGGCAGGATAAAGCTGCCCGACTACTTCACTGAGAAGGGCAAGTGGTTCGTTCTCTTCAGCCACCCTGCGGACTTCACCCCGGTTTGTACGACCGAATTCTACGCGATGCAGAAGCGCGCCGAGGAGTTCAGGAAGCTCGGCGTTGAGCCTATCGGGCTGAGCGTTGACCAGGTCTTCAGCCACCTGAAGTGGATGGAGTGGATAAAGGAGAACCTCGGTGAGGAGATAACCTTCCCGGTCATCGCCGACGACCGCGGTGACCTCGCCGAGACCCTCGGCATGATCCCGAGTGGTGCCACGATAACCGCCAGGGCGGTCTTCATCGTCGACGACAAGGGCGTCATTCGCGCGATAGTCTACTACCCGGCCGAGGTCGGCAGGGACTGGGACGAGATACTCAGGCTCGTCAAGGCCCTCAAGACCAGCACCGAGAAGGGCGTTGCCCTGCCGCACAAGTGGCCCAACAACGAGCTCATCGGCGATCGCGCCATCGTCCCGCCGGCCGGAACCGTCGACGCCATCAAGGAGCGCGAGGAGGCCAAGGCCCGCGGAGAGATCGAGTGCTACGACTGGTGGTTCTGCCACAAGAAGCTCGAGTGAGCCTCTTTTCCTTCTTAGCTATTCTTTTCATGTTCTCAAAAGTAAAAAGGGCTAAATCACCCTTCTTCTGAAGAGCACCACCAGCGGGATGAGCCAAGCCAGATGCACGAACACCGCCGTCGGGAAGTCACTGTAGTCGCCCAGGGCTATACCCTCGAAGACCCTGTACGTCCAGTACGTCGGCAGGAAGGCCGTCAGCTTGCTCCAGTCCGTTGAGAGGTCCCTCCACAGGACGACGAGTTTTATTGCAACCGGCAGGATCAGGAGCCAGCCGATGACCTTGGATGCCGTAAGTGCCTGCATTCTTGATTCGGCGAAGACGGTAATGAGCAATCCATAAATCCAGACCTCCAGCAGGAAGAGAAGGATCAGCGCCAGAACTCCCTTTTGGGGAATCTCCAGTCCAAGGATGCCCGGCGCTATTACCGTGAAGAGCATTGTCACTAACGAAGCCCACGTGAGCCGGTAAACCAGAAACGCCTCGCTGGAGATTGGTATAACCTGCAAAGCCTGTATAGTTTTCTCCTCCTTCTCGTCAGCCATCATGAAGCCCGGGATCATGCCGAATATCATGGGAATGAATATCAGGACGAAGAGGGCTATCCCGTAGTAAAGCTCCCCCATGCGGTCCTTGAAGTAGCGGACGACGAAGAGGAGCACCAGGGTCATTCCCACGCTGTAGAGGAGCATCGGGTCCCTGCGGAGCAGCTTGAGGTCGGTCCTGTAGATGGCGGCGAATTTTCGCACAAAGCTCATCTCAACCCCTCCACCGCGTACCTGTAAAAACGGATTTTAGCGAGGTTGTATGCCACGCCACTCCAGATTATCAGGGCCAACGCTGACCACAGCAGGGTATTTGTTGATATTTCTTCGAATGGGGCACTGAAGAAGTAGAGCGCTGGATAGCTTGGGATGACGTAGAGAACCTTCCATATCCCGCTCGTCAGATAGCCATGGTAGTGGGCGAAGGGGAGGAGGGAAACCACCATAACTCCTAGGAGGGGGACGAAGTAATCATCCAAGTCGCGGTATTTGGCCGAAATCGCGATTCCGAGGAGAGTGTAGACGGCCGAAACCAGGAGTGTGCCCGCCAAAACGTAGGGCAGCCCGTCAAGGGAGCGGGTGCCGAGGACGAATATAAGTGCCCCCGCGAGGAGGGAAACCAGCGCCATGGGGAGCGTTTTGGCGAGGATGTAGCTCCTCCAGTCAAGGGGAGTGACGGCCAAGGCGCCTATCGTCCCGTCCTTCTTCTCCGCGAAGATGACTGTGCCGACGAAGGTGAAGCCAACTAGACCCGGTTCCAAGAGGAGGAAAATTGGAACCACCACTGAATGATACCCCTCGGGAAACGCCATGACCATGAGCCCGTAGGCTAAAGCCACCAACAGGTATATCGGGTAGACGTAGCCCCGAGTTCCGACCTTTAAGTCGAGCTTCACCAGCTCGCCTATCATACGAGCCTCCTCCCGGTCACCTTGAGGAATATCTCCTCCAGTGTTGGTTCCTCGGTGTTTATTCTCACGACCTCGTAGTTTCTTAGGATGTCAAGGAACTCCTCGTTCTGGCCTATTCCTTCGAGCGGGAACTCAGCGGTCCTCACATCGCCGCTGGCCACATAGTCGATCTTGATCAGGCGTTTCCCCATTCTAACCTTCAGCTCGCCCGGATTTCCAACGAGGGCTATCTTCCCGTCCACGATGAAGGCAACCCTGTCGCAGAGCTCGTCGGCGACGTACATATTGTGGGTGGTTAAGAAGACGGTCTTTCCGCTTTCACGCATCTCAAGGAGCAGGTCCTTTATCCTCCTCGCGCTCGCCGGATCGAGGCCTTCGATGGGCTCGTCAAGGAAGAGGATTTCTGGGTCGGGGAGTAAAGCCCTCGCCAGATCGAGCTTCTTCTTCATTCCCTTGGAGAAGCCGGAGACTAGCTTATCCTTATCTTCAAGCCCCACCAGTTTGAGAACCTCCAGCGGATCGAGGTGCTTTCTGTAAAAGCTCGCGAAGAACTCAAGGTTTTCCAGGGCGGTGAGCTTTGAATAAACGGCCGGAAACTCAAAGGAGACACCGATTTTGTTGTAATACTCTTTCCCCCACTTGCGGAGATCTTTTCCAAGGATTTTTACGGTCCCTTCGTAGTCCTTCAGGATTTTCACCAGGATTTTAACGGTTGTCGTCTTGCCGGCACCGTTCGGCCCAAGGAAGCCGTAGATTTCGCCCCTCTCGACTGAGAAGCTCAGCCCATCAACGCCCCTGACTTCGCCGTAGTACTTCCTAACGTTCTCAACCTCTATGACGGGCATGCTTTCACCTGCCAAATGATAGGAGCCAGAAGTAGTTATAGATTGTGGAAACGTTTAAACTCTATTCACAATCATCCGCGCCCTCCGCAAGACAAAAGGCCAATAAGGGAATCCAACCAGAGCCGGGTTTTCTGCCATATCCTGCGAAGATTGAGTATTCCTTCCCCACCTCACCGTAAGCAATTATCCCGAGAGAGAAAGCAGGCTCTCCCTTCCAGGAGGCATTCACCTCCATTGTGATGTCCTTGCCCTTTGTCGTTTCGATTGAGTTGGTGGATGCCACACCTTCCTCACGGAGGACCTCTAAGAAATCTCCGAGGGGTATACCGAACTTTTCTGGACTGGCTTCAATACTATAATACGGAGAGGTATACGACCCCACAACCGATCGATTTGCAAGCCGCCACTCTTCAACGGGAAGAACCGCGGTTCCCTCAGAAACGTCCCCCAACCCATGCCGGAACTTTAAATCAAAGCCCATGACATAGAGGTACTCCTCGCGGAAAGAAAACCCGCCAGCGATTATTTTCCACCGTTCATACCGATAGGTGAGGCGGGTTCCTATAATGGCGGTGGTGTTTGGGGTGAATGGCACCTCAACGGAGTCTCCCCTATCGCTCGTTAGATACAGATAGCCCAAACGCTCCCAGTTATTCTCACTAAGGAGATACAACGAAAAGCCAACTGGAATCGGCTGTTTTATCATGTGGATGATTCCATAGCTGTCTCCGGAGCTTATGACCCCGGCCAGTGCAACTGAAAGGTTATGCTGAACTGACCGTTCCAAGGACTGATACGCCCCTTCGGAGCCTGTTTTAACTCCGGTCACTCGATACTTCGGCGTGATCACAACCTTTTCAGGTAGCTCATCCCAGTTCAACGAAATCGCGTGAAACGAGGCCTTTCCATCCTTTACCAGGGTTATCAAAATCAGTGGTTCCGCGAGGATACCCGTTCGGCTGTAGTGCCCGTTCCAGGCTCTCTTCACCGAAGCCAGGTTCAGGGTAATCACGCCCCATCTAACCTTCCCAGAATAGAGCTCGTGAAGGCCATCCGGATAGAGGACTTTAATGAAGATGTACGCATTTCGAGAATTCTCAAACTGAACGGTCACCCAAGCGGGCCTGGCCCCTGCAAAGGCCGAATGAACCGCTACCGTCGAGACAACAAGCAATGCCACCACAACGGCAGCGGCAGTTTTCGCTTCCATACATACCACTATGGAATGTAAGGAGAACTGAGATATAAATCTTGTGTCATTTGGTCTCTAGGCAAGGAAAAGACGAGACGCCAACCAGCACTATTAAACGGGAATGTTGATTCTCGAGAGTCGCGAGACGGCAGTATGATGAAAATCGGAACACAATTTTTATAGGTTGAAAGCATGAAGTTGTAATGGAGGTATAAAGATGAAACTCGATGCCCTCGACCTGAAGCTCATCTACCTCCTAATGGACAACTCCAGGTTGAGTGTCTCGGAGCTTGCCGAGAGGCTCGGCGTTAGCAGGCCGACCGTTAAATCTAGGCTTGAAAAGCTTGAGAAAGAGGGGATCATACAGGGATACACCATCAAGCTCAACCCCCAGCTGATAAGGGGCCACAACATCGTTGCGCTCATCGTCAAAACGGACGAGCCCGAGAGGATGGAAGAATTCCAGGAGATAATCGAGATAAACCGCTTCACGAGCAGAAAGTACCTCATAAAAATCGCCATCGAGAGCATGGGGGAACTGAAAAGGGTCATCGAGGGGGCCGGCTTTGAGGTCATCGAGATAATGCCAATCCTGGAGAGCTTTGAGCGGGCGAACCCGCCGAAGGTAAAGGTCCCCTTCAAATGCGACTACTGCGGCAAGGAGATTGTGGACGAGCCGATAGTGTACAAGTACCACAACAGGGTCTACTTCTTCTGCTGTCCGACATGCTTGAGGGAGTTTAAGAAAACGCGGGAAAACATCGAGAAGTTCAAGCTAAAAGAGGAACTAAAAGGGGAAGAGGGAAGCTGAAGACTCATTCGTTCTCCTCAAACTCCCATGACTCCCTCGCAGTACTCGTGTCTCTCCTCCCAGCCTGCGCCCATGTACCTGGCCATGTAGCCCTCCATGGCTGACTCCATCTCCTCGTGAGCCCCGGTGAAGTTGCCGTCCGCCATGTGCTCCTCCATCTCCGCGTACATGTCTCCGTCCACGGCGTGACCGTAGCCCATCATTCCGGGGCCAAAGCCCCATCGCGGGCCGGTTCTCTCGGCCATCTCAAATCCTCCAGTGTGAGCCATTCCAAGCGGAAGGGCTATGAGCGCTCCGATGAGGAGTCCGATAAACAGGGACTTCCACTCCATTTCCAATCACCTCTCAGGTTTTGTCTTCATGTATGCATTTGTCCGGCGAGATATAGGGCTTATTGTTGGCATTCTGGAAACCCGTCCCCTCCAAATTTTCAAAATGAAGAAAGCGTATTCCCGCGGAAAAAGGGATAATACAAATGCCTACTCACCAAGCAGCTTTCTCCTTCTCCTCTCGTACTCCTCGTCGTCTATTTCACCCCGCGCGTACTTCTCATCGAGTATCTCAAGGGCACGGCTCTTTGAGGCCCCGGTGCTTCCACCCGAGCCCTGCTCCACCAGCCATTTGATGAACCAGACCACTCCAACGATTATCAGAATCCAGAACAGGAGCATGAATATCGCCCCGAACCAGCCAAACCAGCCGAATCCCATCATGTCGTGCCACCCCCATTCTCCTTCTCCCATGTGAACCAGAAAGTCCGGATTAACGTTTTCAAGCATCATTTTGATCTCCTCGAATACTACTCAGTGGTAAAGACTATAGGGCTTATGATTGGCAAAATGAAAAGAAACGAACAAAAATTTTCGCAAAAAATAAAGTGAAAAGGGCCTCAAACCTTCAGGAACCTCGCGTTTATTGCCACTATTACCGTGCTCATGCTCATCAGCAGGGCACCGAGGGCGGGGCTGAGAAGGATTCCGTAGCTGTATAGCACACCTGCCGCCAGGGGAATCGCAAAGGTGTTGTATCCCGTCGCCCAGGCAAGGTTCTGCACCATCTTCCGGTAGGTTGCCTTGGCGAGGTGTACCCCGGTTATGACGTCCCTCGGGTCGTTCTTGACGAGGATTATGTCGGCGCTCTCTATCGCCACGTCGGTTCCCGCTCCAATGGCTATCCCGACATCTGCCTGGATCAAGGCTGGAGCGTCGTTTATGCCGTCGCCGACCATCGCAACGACCAATCCCTGCTTCTGGAGTTCAACTATCTTTTCTGACTTCTGATGAGGCAGGACTTCGGCGAAGAAGCCGTCGAGGCCGAGCTCCTCAGCCACCCACTTTGCAACCTTGGCGTTGTCGCCGGTGAGCATGTAGGCCTTTATGCCCATCTCGTGGAGCTTTTCAACGGCCTCCCTCGATTCGGGCCTTATCTTATCCGCCAGCGCCAGGGCACCAACGAGCTTTTCATCGATGACCAAAAATACAACGGTCTTGCCCTGCTCCAGGACCTTATTGACGCGCTCGTCCTCTTTCCACAGGCCGTTTTCCTTCAGGAAGCCGGGGCTCACAACGAGGACTTCTTTACCGTTGATGACTCCCTGGACACCCTTGCCCGGAAGAACCTTAGACTCACTGACTTCGTAGGGATCAAGGCCGAGCTCCTTGGCCTTCTCGACTATTCCCTGGGCTATCGGGTGGCTTGAGTGGGACTCGAGGGCAGCAGCGTACTTCAGGATCTCCTCCTCGCCGAGCTCGTCCAGCGCTATTACGTCGGTCACTTCAAACTTGCCTTCGGTCAGCGTTCCGGTCTTATCGAAGACGACCACCTTCACATCCTTCGCCCTCTCAAAGGCCTCCCTGTTCCTGATGAGGATTCCCTTCTTCGCCGACAGCGAGGTCGAGACCGAAACGACCAGCGGAACGGCCAGGCCGAGGGCGTGGGGACAGGTTATGACCATCACAGTAACCATCCTCTCAAGGGCAAAGACGAAGGGCTTGCCGAGGTAGAGCCACGCTCCAAGCGTTACCGTTCCAGCTGTTATGGCTATGAGCGTGAGGTAGAAAGCCGCCCTGTTCGCCAGATCCTGCGTTTTTGACCTCGTCTCCTGCGCCTGCCTGACGAGCTCAACGACCTGCATCAGGTAGGTGTCCTTTCCGGTCTTCTCTATCCGGACCTTTATCGCGCCCTCGAGGTTTATGGACCCGCCTATGACGCCGTCTCCGGGCTTTCTGTAGACGGGCTTCGATTCGCCGGTGAGCATCGCCTCGTTGACGCTCGTTTCCCCCTCGACAACGATGCCGTCGGAGGGTATCTTCTCGCCGGGCTTGACCAGAACCACGTCACCCTTCTTCAGCTCACTGACAGGGACATCCTTCACTCCTTCAGGCGTTACGAGGTGCGCCTCGGTGGGCATGAGCTTTATGAGCTCCTCAAGTGCCCTTGAAGCTCCGAGGACGGAGCGCATCTCTATGTAATGTCCGATAAGCATGATGTCAATAAGCGTGGCCAGTTCCCAGTAGAAGGTTTTTCCGGACAGGCCGAAGGTTACCGCGGCGCTGTAGAAGAAGGCAACCGTAATCGCCAGCGCTATCAGCGTCATCATTCCGGGTAACTTCTTCTTCAGTTCGTCCCTCATGCCCTTCAGGAACGGCCAGCCGCCGTAGAAGTACACCACCGCGGAAAGTCCAAAGAGAACGTAGCGGTCTCCCGGGAAGGTCAGCTCGAAGCCGAAGAAGTTCTGTATCAGCGGGGACAGAATCAGAATCGGAACCGTTAGTATCACGGAGACTACAAAGCGCTTCTTGAAGTCCTCCATCATCATCTCGTGGTGCTTTGCATGGGAACCCCCTCCGTGTTCGTGGCCGTGCTCCCCATCTTTGTGGCTGGGTTCATGATGCCCGTTCACCCCGTGTTCCCCGTGATCACCGGTGGGAGTGGGACCTTTCCCTGGATGGGAATGGGTCATTCGAGGTTCGGCTTTGTTCTCATTATCTTTTTTCACATGAATCACCCCTGGACCGTTATAAATTTCAATCCCAATAAGGTCATTTATCAAAAAAGAAATGCCTCAAATTTTCTCAATGACATTCAACAGAATCTTCTCAACTTCACCAGTGACCTTTAACAGCTCGTCGTTCTTGGTTACGCTCATGGCTTTAGTTGGAAGCAAAAGTCCCACGTGGGTCTTTCCGTCTTTTACGTAGACCAGCATGTTGCATGGAAGGAACGAGCCGCTGTTGATGTCGATGCCTATGAGCTGGCTTGAGAACCTCGGGTTGCAGGCGCCAAGTATCACGTACGGCTCCATATCAACACCGAGCTTTTCCTTGAAGAGCCGGTCAACCCTGACCTCGCTGATGACGCCAAAGCCCTCCTCATTCAGGCCTTCCCTGATTCTCTCAACGGTCTCGTCAAACCCCATTCCGGATTCTTTAACGTGCATGTAACCATCTTTTTCCTTCATCCTGCCGTGGTGACCCTTGCAGCCCCCTTTTCTCTCCATGTCAGCCATTTTACCGCGCATTCTCTCCATATCATTGACTTCGTCGTTCATAATCAATCACCCTTTCTTTTGTCAACCTATTTTTAATTTGAAGCGTTAATAGGGTTATCATGAACAAAATGGAAAATTAGAGACCATCAGATTTCCAAATTAAAAGATATCCCTCTTAGAGCCTTATAAAGAGCCTTCAAAAACAGAACGATGGAAGTTCCAGAGGTGACCAGCGCCACCGGAACGTTGACATCAAACCACAGGTTCCTCAGAGGGGTGTAAACCAGGAGGGCAAATACCGGCATCAGGAGGGGCATGAAATATCTGCTCCCTTTTATTCTCCCATAGCCGGAGAAGAAGTTCTCCCCTCCAAGCCGCCGCAGAGCGTGGAGGGCAATCCCTATGAGCGGAGGGAGAGCAAGGATTGAAAACGGAACCGCCAGAACAGTAAAGGCGGCAAAAAACAGCAGAACGGCAGTAAAGAGACCGATTTCCAATCTCCTGGGTTCAAAGTTTCCGGGAGATGAGGCATGGAGGACTGCGTATGCAACCACCAAAAGGAGGGTCGAGAGAAACGCATAGATTGCAAAATTCTCGGGGCTCACTGCGTAGCCATCCTCGAGCTTCCAGTAGGAAGCCCAGAATCCCCAGAAAGCCCCGAGAGAAGCAAAGAACATGGCGGACTTGGCAGTGCTCCACTCACCCAGAGCCTTCCCCGCCAGATAGACTCCGGCAAGAACCGAGATGAGGGCGTGCCAGGCCAGCGGCGTCCAGACGATGCCGAAGGGAAAATCCGTGTAAACGGTCTGAACAACGACGCCCTCAACGAGCCAGCCAAAGACCGCCCCCACGAGGAAAACTGAGTAAACGTCCCCGGCTCTGAAGCGGTTCGCCATAAGGAGCACGAAGAAGGCCAGAACCGAGTAGACGAGCCATGTCGTTACGAGCCCCAAGGGAGTATCCTCCTGCCTCCACCTCGCCCAGAACATCGTTTCCGAGTAGAAGAAGAGTATGTAGCCGAGGGAAAGCGTGGAGAGGAACCTTCGGAGCACCTCCGTTTTGGCCATCATAAGCACACCGCTCCCAAAAAGGGTTATATGGACATCCTCATAAAAGTAACCATGATGGAGATAGTTCTCAGGGCCGGAGAGGGGAAGAAAACCGAGGCCGAGCACTTCGCGAGACTCATGGAAATTTCCGCGCCTGAGTACTTCCCGGCCCTGCTCGGACCGAGGTTCTCCGAGCTTTTCAGAAGGCTCTTTCTCGAAAAGCAAAACCTTTTCAGCCACGAGCACGTCGTCTTTGCGATTTACGGGGGACAGATAGCAGGAATGCTCCTGAGCTACAACTGGGAGGCCAAGGAGAAGGAAGAGAAGAGAACGGGCTGGTTGATGATGAAGAGCCTCGGCTTCGACTTTCTGAGGAAGCTTCCCGGGTTCATAAGTTCCACATCAGGTTCGGGTAGACTGGAAAGGGGAGACTACTACGTCAGCAACGTTGCAGTTTACCCAGAATTCCGTGGGAAGGGCATCGGAAAGGCCCTTATGCTCGAAGCAGAGCGACTCGCCAAGGAGAGCGGGGCAGAGAGAATAGTCCTCGACGTTGAGAGGGGCAACGAGAGGGCGATAGCCATATACAAAAAACTCGGCTACTCCGTTGAGAGGGAGCACTCCGTAGGGCTTGAAGGGAAGACTTATGAGTTCTATAGAATGGCGAAGGAGCTGAAAGGGGGAAACAAAGGGAGCCTCACCTCAAAACCCTCATCGCGTTGAAGACCGCTATCAGGGCGACGCCCACATCGGCAAAGACCGCCTCCCACATGGTCGCCTCCCCAAGGATTCCAAGGCTTATGAAGGCGAGCTTAACACCGAGGGCGAAGATTATGTTCTGCCACACTATCCTCTGGGTCTTCCTCGCTATCCTGATTCCCGTGGGCAGCTTGGAGGGCTTGTCGTCCATTATGACGACGTCGGCCGTTTCTATTGCCGCGTCGCTTCCAAGGGCACCCATCGCAACGCCCACATCGGCCCTCGCAAGCACCGGTGCGTCGTTTATGCCGTCGCCGACGAAGACAACCCTTCCCTCGGCTTCCGCTTCAAGCTCCTCTATGACCCGCACCTTATCCTCCGGCAAGAGCTCAGCGTAGAAGCCGTCGAGGCCAAGCCACTCCGCTATCTCCTCGGCAACGTCCCTGCTGTCGCCGGTCACCATCACGACCTTCTTGACCCCGAGGCGCTTGAGCTCCTTCACCGCCAGGGGTGCGTCGTCCTTTATCTCGTCAGAGATTATTATGTAGCCCGCGTATTTCCCGTTGATGACCACGTGGGCGACGGTTCCCCTAACGTGGCAGGTGTCGTGCTCGACCTCGAACCTGTGGAGGAGTCTGTCGTTTCCGACCATGACCTCGACGCCGTCTATCCTAGCCCTGACGCCGTGGCCGGCTATCTCCTCGTACTCGACTATCTCGGCCTCGTTGATTTCTCCCCCATAAGCCTCGCGTATGGCCTTCGCTATCGGGTGGTTCGAGTGAGCCTCTGCCAAAGCTGCGAACCTGACGATTTCTTCCTCCCCGAATCCGTTCCTCGTTTCAACCTTTGTGACCTTGAAGACGCCCTTTGTCAGCGTGCCGGTCTTATCGAAGGCCACGATGCTAGCTTCCTTGAGGGTGTCGAGGTAGTTGGAGCCTTTGACGAGTATTCCCTCTCTGGCCGCCCTTCCGATGCCGCCGAAGTAGCCGAGGGGTATGGAGAGGACCAGGGCACAGGGGCACGAAATCACGAGTATGACCAAAGCCCTGTAAATCCAGGGGGTGAAGGGGTCTCCGGTTATCAGCGGGGGAACGGTCGCTATTAGGGCGGCTATTCCCACAACGGCGGGCGTGTAGTAGTGGGCAAAGCGAGTTATGAACTTCTCGGTCTTGGCCTTTCTGGCACTTGCGTTCTCCACCAGCTCAAGGATTTTGGATATGGTGGACTCGCTAAGCTCTCTGGTCACGCGAACCTTGAGGAGACCGGAGAGGTTGACCATGCCCGAGAGGATTTCCTCTCCTTCCCGCACGGCCCTTGGAACGCTCTCGCCGGTCAGTGCGGACGTATCTACGGTGGATTCACCCTCTGCGACGACACCATCAACGGGAACCTTCTCGCCGGGCTTCACGAGGATCACGTCGCCGGCCTTCAGCTCCTCCGGCTTCACCTGAACTACCTCGCCGTCCCTAAGCAGGTTCGCATACTCGGCCTTGAGCGCAAGCAGTGCCTTTATGGAGCGCCGCGACCGGTTCACCGCCAGGTCCTGGAAGAACTCGCCGACGACGTAGAACAGCATGACGGCAACTGCCTCCGGGTATTCCCGAATGGCGAAGGCTCCCAGCGTGGCGACCGCTATGAGGAAGTTCTCGTCGAAGACGTTGCCGTGGAGGGAGTTGATCACCGCACTCCTCAGCACACGCCAGCCTGCCATCAGATAGCTCGCGAGGAAGATGCCGAAGACCACCCAGTCATCAATGCCGTAGTGGTAGCGCATCACAATTCCAACGGCAAAGAGAACCAGCGAGAGGCCTATGGAGTAAACCGTTCCCCAGTCAGTCTCACTGTGGTCGTGGGCGTGGTCATGCCCATCCTTTTCGAGAACCTCAACGTCCGGCTCGACCCTCTTCACTATCTCCTTGGCCTTCTCGACGTCGCCCTCTATAACCAGCTCCTTCGTTGTGAAGTTCACGAGCGCGAACTCGAAGCCTTCCTTCTTGAGGGCCTCCTCTATCTCGTATGCACAGCTTGCGCAGTCGAGTCCCTCAAGGACGAGCTTCTGCGGCATCACTTTACCTCCGAGAGGTGTTCGAGGGCAGTCCTCAGGAGTTTCCTGATGTGCTCGTCGTCTAGGCGGTAGAAAACGTTCTTGCCGTCCTTGCGGTATGCGACTATCTTCCTGTCCTTGAGGATGCGGAGCTGATGTGAGATGGCCGAGACGGAAAGCTTGGTTATCGCCGAGAGGTCACAGGTGCAGAGTTCCCCGGCCTCCATGAGCGCGAGCAGGATTTTAAGCCTGGTGGGGTTCCCTAGGGCATCGAAAAAGTCCGCCGCCTCGAGTATGCTCTCCTCCCTGGGCAGCTTCGCCTGGGCCTCCAGGATTTTGTCCAGATGCTCTTCGTACACCTTGCAGACCTCGGTCATTTTCTTCACCTCTACATTTGAGCAGTTGTGCAAATGTTCTTATAAACCTTCCCATTTCGAGACCTCTGAAAGATCAGAGCAGGAATATCAGAATCGAAACCACCAAGGCCATCAGAAAGTACGGAATCGAAAACCTGTGGAAGTCCCTAATGCCGATTCCAGAGATGCGGAGGGCTATGAGGTTCGCGAGGGAGCCGATTATTATCCCCGTTCCACCCAGGTTCACGCCGAGGGCGAGGGGAAGCCACTCCGGCCGCGAGCCTATGAAGACCACCGTCGCAGGAACGTTGCTGATGAGCTGGCTCAGACCTGCCGAGGCGAGGAGGAGAACCAGTCCCCCAGAGGGAAGCCAGGAAGAGCCGGAAATCAGGCGGGCAACCTCGCCGAAGTCTACGAAGATGAAGGCAAAGGTCAAAACCAACGCCCAGTCGAAGCCCAGCAAAGCTTCCCTGCCGAGGATGAGCAGAACCAGCAGGGTCAGCGGAAGGGTCCACAGCGGCCTTCCGGTTTCGGCGAGGAGTATGTCCCCGATCAGAAGGAAGAGCGATGCGGCAAAGAGCCTCGTTTTAATCGCCACTGGGGGTAGCCTCTCGATGGATATTGGCCTTTCCCGTATCGTGAGCGTGAAGAGGACGATGAGGACGAGCCACAGGGTCACGGGGAGCAGCATCGCCCCCACGAACCCCAGAAAGGAAAGGCCGTACGTGTTCCAGATTATGATATTCTGGGGGTTTCCGATCGGAGTCAGCGCCGAGCCGACGTTCGCCGCTATTGCCGAGAGCGTGACGGCGCGGGCAGTGTTTATCCCGGCGAGCCGAGCGGTGATGACGACCAGGGGTATGAAGACGAGCATCGCGGTGTCGTTCATTATCACCGCTGAGGAGAGGGCTATGATGGGGATCAGGAGAAGCATCAGTTTTCGCTCGGAGCCGCCGGAGAGCGATATGAGCCCAATGGAAAGGCGGGTGAAGATTCCCGACAGCTCAAGACCCTTTGAGACGAGTATGAGCGACGTTATCAGGGCCAGGCTCCTCCAGTCCACCAGGTCGGGCGTTCTACCTGGGAGGGAGGGGTCGTTGAGAACCAGGACTAGGTAAAGCACAAGGAGTACCGTGAGGAACCACTCACGTCTTACGAAGCCCTTCAGCCTCTCAAACGCCGTGTCTCCTAACCTCCTCTGTAAGGCCGTAATCCGGGATGAGCTCCTTGCCATCAGCCGAGACGCGGACGTGCAGGATTATAAAGCTTTTCCACGCCACCGGCACAACCCAGCAATCCTCCGGCCCCCTGAACTCGGCTCCACTGAGAACGCTGAGTTCGCTCAATAGCGCCTGAACTTGCTCCCTAACCTCCTCCGGGTTGACTTCGGCCACCATAGACTCCGGCGGCAGGCCCTTTGGAGCAGGGGTTTTCGTCTCAGGGTTGTAGTGAATCCTGTCCACGGCAAAGCTCAGGTACATCACGGGAACATCAACGTGAACGCCGTGGGGCGCGTGATGGACGATCGGCGTTCCAGCCGTAAAGAAGGGAAGGGCGTTTTTCACGGTCTCTATCGCCCTCTCGGCAAGCTCCGGGGTGAGCTCCCTCCAGCGGTCGGATCTTCCTCTTATCGGTGGCGGCACGGGGGACATGGCGAGACCTCCTCAATGAACACCTGCTTACATACTGGGTGTGGAAAAAGGCCGTATAACTTTTTGGGAGCTCAGCCGTTCCTCCGGTGGGCACTGAGGAACTCCCAGATGATTTCGTTGGCGTCCATGTCCCTGCTCGTCCTCCCGATGATGCTCTGGGGGAGGTACTGGTAGCCGCCCGGCCACGTGTGCCCTCCGCCCTCGATACCGTAGAGGACGACCTCAGCCTCATCGGTGCAGTTCGAGTACCTCTCGACCCAGACGCGCGTTCCATCTTCGGGGTCGATGTCCGGAAGGTATTCCCTCTCGTGCATTACAGTGCAGCCGTTTCTGACCGCCCAGTACCCAACGGTTTTCTCGATGGAAACGACCCGCCCAAGCTTAACCGGCCCGAAGTGGAGCTCACCGCCGTTCCAGGGGACTAGGGGGTCGTCAGTTCCAAGTATCATCAGAATAGGGAGGGGGCTATCGGAGGGGCAGTCGTTGTAGAGGTTCTCGGACATGGAGACGCCGACGACCGCCACCGCCGCCAGCCTTTCGGGAATCTCGCAGGCGAGCCTGTAGGTCATCAGCCCGCCGTTCGACATCCCGGTAACGTAAATCCTGCTCCCGTTCACGCCGTATTTCGTCACGAACAGGTCGATGAGCGCCGATATAAACGCAACGTCGTTTATGTTCTCCCTCTGCGCGCGATAGCGCGATAGGTTCCGGCCGTCGTTCCAGTGCCTCTCTATGCCGTCCGGGTAGACCACGACAAAGCGCTCCCTGTCGGCCAGGATATTAAGGCCTCCCCTTGTAAGGCGCTCCATGTCAAAGCCGGTTCCACCGCCCCCATGGAGGGCTATCAGAAGGGGCAGATGCTCGTCCTCTGAAAAATTCGGGGGAAAATGGACTATGTACGTCCGCTCCAGCCCGTCGACGAGGATGGAGCCCCTCACATCGCCGGGATACGGCCGGTGACTCTTGAGAAAAGATATGTATCCAGCAACTCCAATCAGCAGAAGAAGGCCCACCACAATGACCAGAACGCTCCTCCGGTGATTCAGCATACGGCTCATCATTAAATGTTGAACCTCGGGATATATGAGGCTTTTCTTTTCCCATCGAATCACTGGCCAAGCCCTGGTGCGCAATCCCGCATCCTAACCGAGACGATGACGGTGAAGGCCATTATCAGCGCTATCTCGTAGGTCTCTATCAGCGCCACCGACGGCCAGCTTATGAAGGTTCCCAGCACCGCCAGAGCGAAGAGAATCCCAGAACCGTAGCGGATAACTCTATCCTCTGAACCCGCGCCGTAGACCAGCGCTCCCAGAAAGAACTGGACGAAGAAGTACGTCGAGACGAATCCGTGCGGCCTCGTTCCGCCGGGAAAAACACCGATGAGTGCAAGGAATATCGCGGAGATGCTGACGTATGCCCCACCCACCGTCCCGAGCTTGTTCCCTGCAGCGAGGATCAGGCAGAGCGAGAAGGCGAACACAAACACCGCGGTGATAATCAGGCCGTAGTTGTATATCCACGGAGACGTTGCCCCACCGGCCCCGAGGTCGCTGAGGGCGTTTTCAAAGAACGAGAACCACGGGTTTCGGCTTATGCTCCAGGCAACGAAGAGCCAGTACACTATCCCGCCGGCTATTCCGGAGTACTTGAGGTATTTCATCATGATGGCGGTTAGACGTTAGGAAAAATAAAGGTTCCGAAAAAGGAACCTCAGAGCAGCCCCTCTATGAGCTCTCCGACGTTTCCCCTGGCCTTGCCGCGGAGCCTTTCGAGGTGACTGCTGAGAGCTTCCCCTATGCCGTGGACGAAGAGGCTCATCGCCTCGTCACTGTCGAGCCCCCTCGACCGGAGGTAGAAGAGGGCGTCCTCATCGAACTGCCTCACCGCCGAGGAGTGGAAGGCCGACTCGATTTCGCCGGTGTCTACCTCAAGCATCGGCACGCTGACGCCGAGTGAACCCTCGTCCATTATGGTTATCTGTGACACGACGCCGCTCGACGAGTTCCTGGCGCTCTCAAAGACCTTGGCAACTCCCCTGTGGACCGTCCAGCCGTTCTCGTAGGAGAACCCGTGAACCCTCGTCTCGCTCACCGTTTTTTCTCCGTACTGGAGGACGTTGGTGAGGTAGTCCACGGTCCTTCCGATGGCTATCGGCATGCCCCTGAGTATCAGCTCGCTCCCTTTACCCTCAAGGGAGTAGTCCTCGCGGTGGTGGCTCATCTCCCCGGCGCTTATGGCGGTAAAGGCCCTGACCTTAGCCCCCTCCCCGAGGCTCGCCCTGAGGAGGTAGTGCGAAAGGCCCTTGTGCCTTCCAACGGTCAGAACCTCAAGCTCGGAGTTCCTGGCCTTAAGCTCGACCACGAGGGACTTCGTCCCATCCTCGGCCATGTCGTAGATTATTATTGGAGCTTTAACGTTCTCGGCCTCGATGCTGATGTGGTGGCTGATGAAGGCTTTGCTTGAGAGGTGGGAGACTATAACCAAGGGCTCCACCAGATCCCCGGTAATCCTCAGCCTGTACGCTTTCCCGAAGGCGTAGAAGTGGAAGCCGAGGATTCTCGACTCTTCGGGCTGGGAAAGGCCCAGCGTTCCCTCGCTCAGCTCAACCCCCGCCGGAAGGTTGAACTCCGCCCCGCTTCCCGATAAAACGACGTGCCCCTTTATCGGAACGTCCCCGGCTTCCGCCTCGGTTGGAAGCCTGAGCGGGGAGTTCTCCTCGAAGAGCTTCCACTTGGTGTAGCTCTTAATCGTCGGGCTGTCGCCGTACTTCTGGTAGGTGAGCCTCTCAAGGGCCTCGCGGGTGATTGAAGGAAACGTGAGGTGCTCTTTAGAGAGTCCTTTAGGACGCTCTTTAGAGAGCTCGTTAGAGCGCATCAGCCAACACCCCCAACCTCGCTGAACTCCAGCTCTATGACCTTCTTGAGGACCTCCACGTACTCGAATGGCAGGCCTTCGAGGATTTCGTTGATGAAGCCAAGAACTATGAGGCTCTTCGCCTCCTCCTCGCTTATGCCCCTCTGGTTCATGTAGAAGAGCTTGTCCTCGCCGAGTTTTCCGGTCGTCGCCTCGTGGATTATGCTCGCGCTCGGCTCGTCGCTCTGGTTGTGCGGATAGGTGTAGGCCTTGCTCTCCTCGTCGAGGATTAACGAGTCACACGAGACCGTGGCAGTGGAGTTCCTAGCACCCTTGAGAATCCTCACCAGCCCGCGGTAGATGTTTATTCCGCCGTTGGCGCTTATGCTCTTGGAGACTATCTTCGAGCTGGTGTTTGGAGCCAGATGCCAGGTTTTTGCCCCGGTGTCCTTCATGAAGGGGCCGTTGCTCAGCGAGACGACGTACTGAGCGGTTCTAGCTCCCTCGCCCTTCAGGACGCTCGACGGATAGGTGTAGGTTATCTGACTGCCGATGCTGCCCTCTATCCACTCGACGTAGGCGTTCTCCTCTATGATGGCGCGCTTGTTGTTGAAGTTGATGACGTTCCTGCTCCAGTCCTGTATAGTGGTGAACTTGACGGTGGCGTTTTTGTGGGCGTATATCTCGACCATGCCGTCGTGGAAGGAGAAGCCCTTGTACATCGGCGCGCTGCAGCCCTCTATGAAGTGGATGTAGCTTCCCTCGTCGGCGACAAGAAGCGTGTGCTCGAACTGTCCCTCTAAGGCCGAGCCTATGACGAAGAACGCCTCGACCGGGAAGGGGATTCTGACGCCTTTCGGCACGTAAACGAAGACTCCACCGCTCCAGAGGGCGTGGTGTAAGGCGGAAAACTTGTGCTCTCTCGCCGGAAAGACCCTGCCGAAGTACTTCTTCATAAGGTCGGGGTACTTCTGAACCGCCTCCTCCATGGGAAGCATTATGATTCCCATCTTCTCGAACTCGGCCTTGAGGTTGGAGTAGACGCTCTCGCTGTCGAAGACTGCCGTCAGGCCGGAGAGGAACTTCTTCTCTATCTCCGGGATGTTCAGGCGCTCGAAGGTTCTCCTGATGTTCTCGGGCAGGTCGTCCCAGTCTTTAACCTCATTGCCTATCTCCGGCTTGGAATACAGGGTGAGGCTCTCAAGGTCTAGCTCCTCAACACCGACGACCCATTTTGGCATCGGGAGCTTGTGGAACAGCTCAAGGGCCTTGAGGCGGTGCCTGAGCATCCACTCCGGCTCGTTCTTTATCCTCGAGAGCTCCTCGACCATGTCCCTCGTGAGTTCCCCCTTGAGCTCTATCTCCTTGGGGTACGGGACGGCGGTACCGAGGATCTCCTCAAGGGAGCCCGCCTTGAGTATCTCTTCAAGCCTTGACTGCTGTGCCATTATCACCCACCGCCGCGAAACCCTTTTCCTCTATGAGCTTTACAAGCTCCATTCCGCCGGAAACCACCAGCTTTCCGTCCTTCAGCACGTGCACCCTCTGGGGGTTCAAATACTCTAAGATTCTTCCGTAGTGGGTGATGAGAAGTATCGCCGTCCCCTCGCTGTGCAGCTTGGCTATAACCCCCGCGATGACCTTGAGGGAATCAACGTCCACACCGCTGTCCGGTTCGTCCAGAATGAGCAGCTTGGGCTTCACGAGATAAGCTTGAAGCATCTCAAGCTTCTTCCTCTCACCGCCGGAGAAGCCGACGTTGAGCTCCCTGGAGAGGATTGAACTGTCAAAACCGAGCTCCTCCACCGCCTGGAAAATCCTGTCATAGGCCTCAACCTCGTCTATCCCCCGTAGGTTCTTCAGCGTCCTCTGGAGGAAGTTGATAACCTTGACGCCCTCGACCTCAACCGGGTGCTGGAAGCTGAGGAAGATGCCCTTCCTGGCCCTCTCCTCGGGCTTTGCACTGGTTATGTCCTCTCCTCCAAACAGTATCCTTCCCTCGGTAACGCTGTACCTTGGATGTCCGGCTATCGTTAAAGCCAGCGTGGACTTTCCGCTCCCGTTTGGTCCCATGACGATGTGAAGCTCTCCATCTCCTATCTCCAGGTTAAGTCCCCGGAGAATTTCCCTGTCCGCAACCGTAACGTGAAGATTTTCCGCCTTAAGCATAAGCATCACCACCTTTCTTTACTCATTTCTGGGTAGAAAGGCACATCTTTAAAACCTTTCTCCACAAATATGGGTAAAAAGATTCATGTAAAGGGACGTCAACCCCCGAGGTAGCGGGCGAAGAAGCTTTTGGCTTCTTTCTCGTCCTTAGCACCGCGGATTGCCATCCTACCAGTTCTGAACACCAATATCTCGGTGCAACCGTCCTCGAACTGAATAAACTGGCTTGTCTTCAGATACTCGATGCCCAGCCTCTCGAGTCTCTCCGCGAACTCATCGAGGTTTATGGTCATGGGCTCCGGGGGCGTTATCCATATGGAACCGTCGCACATGCGCTCGATCTTTATCTTCTTTTCAAGGAACGTGAGTTCATTCCTCACACAGGCGGGGCAGTCCTCGCTTCTCGGTATCTTAATCCTCTCGAAGTCCATGTTTTTGAGGTCGAAGAAGAACAGCTCACTCTCGACCTCCTCACCGAGCAGAATCTTTGCCGCCAGGGCAACGGCCAGCGATGCCGCGAAGCTCGGAACGTAGCTCATTATTCCCGCTATCGCACAGGTCGGCAGGGGTCTCTCCGGGAGCCTGGGCATCAGGCAGCGGAAGCAGGCGGTTTTACCGGGGATTATCGGCATTATGTTGCCGTAGGTTGCCAGAACACCCACGTAAATCCAGGGCTTTCCGGTCTTTATCGCGTAGTCGTTCACAACCTGCCTCGTGTAGATGTTGTCCGTTCCGTCGATTATGAGGTCCGCCTCGTCGAGAAGGCTCACCGTTCCGGGGTTCAGGTCTTCGAAGTGCCCGATGACTCCAAACCGCTCCTTCAGAACCTCGACCTTCGGCTTTCCGACGTCCTCTCTGGCATATATCGCCCTGGGAAGGTCACTCTCGTCCACAAAGTCCCTGTCGATAACGATTATCCTTCCAACGCCGAGCTTGTGCAGGAAGTAAACCTCCCAGCTTCCCAGTGCACCCGCCCCAACTACCACAACGGTGCTCTCGCCCAGCTTCCTCTGCCCATCGATTCCTATGATCGGAAAGTGCCTCGAAAAGTCAATCCCGAGCCCCATACCCTCACCATTGGGAACTTCTAAAGCCCTCAAAAAAGGCTTTTGAAAACCAAAAGTTCTGGACAGTTCTGGGAAATACCAAAGCTGGGAAACTGTATTAAACGCCCCCATGAAAACTCTACAGGTGATGGCATGGAGCTTTTTGACCTCCTGAGAAAGAGGCGTAGCATCAGAAGATTTCAGAAGAAACCCGTTCCGCGTGAACTCGTGGAGAGGCTCCTCGAGGCGGCTTTCCTATCACCGAGTTCATTCAACAGGAGGCCCTGGCACTTCATAGTCGTCGATGACCGGGAGAAACTCAAGGCCCTCTCAAAGGCCAAGCTCGGCGCCTCAGGTCTGGCAACGGCACCCCTGGCGATAGTCGTGACCGCAGACGAAAGCCGGAGCGACGTCTGGGTTGAGGACGCGAGCATAGCGGCCGAGCACATCCAGCTGGCCGCGTTCGACCTCGGACTGAGCTCCTTCTGGGTGCAGATAAGGAACAGGATTCACGATGAAGGCAAACCCGCCGAGGACTACGTGAGGGGACTGCTCGGAATACCGTCGAACTACCGCGTTCTCTGCATAATAGGCGTCGGCTATCCCGCGGAGAAAAAGCCTCCCCACGGAGATGAGGTTTTCGAGTGGGAGAAGGTAAGCCACAACTCCTTCGGGCAGCCTTGGAAAAAGCCAGGAGACAGTTCCGTCCAGTGAAAAAAGCTTCAGAAAAAGTTTTTTAAGCCCCGCTGGTACTTTTTTCAGGTGAACAGGGTGCGAAGAGCACTTTTCGGTGCAATGGTACTGCTACTCTTCGCCGGCCTCGTGAGTGCAGGCACAACAAAATACGGCAACCTTGAGTTTCACGACGTCACGACCGATAAGGAACTCCGGGAGCTGGTCTCCTCGAACGAGGGGAGGTACTTCTTCGTCTTCTACCACTCCGAGAGCTGTCCGGCATGCAACTACATGAAAACGAGCGTCTTCCCAACGGTCACCGCCGAAGAGGCACTCAACGGGTTTGTGCTCGTTTCAGTGGACGTTTACAAAGGCCGCTCGATAACGACGCTCCGGTATAAAGTTTACAGCCCGGTGATAGTCATCCAGCCGGAGAACGCCGGTTACTACAGGCCCAAAACTCCCGGAGAAGAGATAAGCGTCGGTGTCCCGGGAACGCCAACCATGGTCGTTTTCAAGGCCGTTAACAGGACTATGGTTCTGAAGGGAGTGGCCGTAGGAGCTCTGAACCCCGATGGGCTGGCTTACTTCCTAGAAAAGGCCACGGAGGAACCCCAAACCGCCACCCAGCCCAGTGAACAGAAGTCCCCGACGGAGGACGTTTCGGGAACCTCCGACGGAAGGAGCAACCTCAGCCTGGCCGTGCTCCTGCCGATATTCTCCGCCGGGATCGTCAGCGTCTTCTCGCCCTGTGTGTTGCCGGTCATAGTCGGAACACTCTCCCTGACCTTCGCGAGGAGGAAGGTTGAGGCGATAATAGCCGGAATGGTGGCTTCATTTGCCCTGCTCGGTGCCCTCGTCGGCAGCCTCGGCGGCTACGCCTCCCAGATACAGGGGGCGCTCTACCTCATCGGCGGGGTCGGCTTCGTGGTCATCGGCGCGAGCTTCGTGAGCGAGAGGGTAAGCACGAGGATGGAAAGGCTGCTGAGCTTCTCGGCCACGGACAGGGTAGCCCCAAAGAGGGGCATAGCCTACGACTTCGCCCTCGGTTCGGCGTTGGGTGCAACATGGCTAGGGTGCATTGCCCCCTACGTCGGCTTCGCGGTGATAACAGCTGCTCTGAGCGGAGATACGCTGAGCGGGGTCATCGTCATGGGGACCTACGGCCTCGGAATGGGCCTCACCGTTTACCTGCTGACGGCATCGAAAGACCTCGGTGAGTGGGTTAACAGGAAGTTCCTCTCCGGAAGGCTCTCCCTGAGCGGAAATGGCAAGGCAAGGTGGGAGCAAGCCCTCGGAGTGATTCTAATCCTGCTCGGCCTGCTGATGCTGACCGAGCTCACACCGCTCAAACTCTGGAGTTCCCTCTTTGAATCGCTCTCACAGCTCTGAGGAGGTGGTTTGATGTACAGGTACAGGAGGAAACTCAGCCTGGGCCTCAAGGAGGCCGAGGAGAAGTTTAAGGCAAAGTTGGAGGAGAAGGGCTACAAGGTTGTTCTTGAGTTTACCCCGAGCGACGTCGTCAAGTCCAAGGTCGGCGTCGATATGGAGCCTTACAGAATTCTCTGGGTCTGCAACCCCAAGATATTCTACGAGATGACCAAGGAGGACTACGAGATAGGCTCCTTCGCCCCGTGCCCGGTGCTCTTCTATCGGAAGGACGGCGAGACCTACGTCGCCATAAACACCACCGACGACGTGCTGGAGATCATCAAGGAGCCCCTTGAGGTCGTCAGGGGAGTCATTGAGGAGCTCTGAGCCCCTCTTTTTTATTTGAAAAGTCCCTCGTAGGCTATGTAGCCGTGCCTTCTCAGTTCTTCCCCGGGTATGAACCTCAGCGAGGCCGAGTTTATGCAGTACCGCTTTCCAGTCCCCGTTGGCTCCTCAAAGACGTGGCCGAGGTGAGAACCGGCGAAGCGGCTTCTAACCTCCCTCCCGCAGAGGAAGCCCTCGCACTCCTCGGCTTCAACTATCGCCCACTCCTCAAGGGGCTTGGTGAAGCTCGGCCATCCCGTTCCTGAGTCGAACTTGTCGAGGGAGCTGAAGAGCGGCTCACCGGACACTATATCGACGTAGATGCCCTCCTCGTGATTGTCCCAGTACTCGTTCCGGAAGGGCGGCTCGGTTGCTCCGAGCTGTGTGACCGCGTACTGGAGAGGCGTCAGCAGTTTCCTAAGCTCTGAATCGGCCGGCTTTCTCCAGCCGAGCCAGTAGCGCTCCCTCTCCGGGAACAGGCGGAAGTGTCTGTTCTCCTCCCAGACGGCCTTTATGAAGCCGAGCCTCCCGGAGTATGTCTTGTAGCGCCTGTAATGTTCGGGGAAGCTGAGGTAGTAGCCCTGGTGATACTTCTCCGCCGGATAGAACTCCTTGGCCGGCAGTATCTCCGTCGCTATAGGTTCATCGAAGATTCGCGAAAGCTCAAGCCTCCTCCTGGACTCCTCAGCAAGGGTTTTCTGCTCGTCGTTCAGGTAGAAAATCGCCGTCCTGTACTGCTCGCCCCTGTCGGCGAACTGGCCGTACGGGTCGGTCGGGTCTATGTTTTTCCAGAAGACCTCCAAAAGCCTCTCGTAGGAAATCTTTGAGGGGTCGTAGATGACCTTGACAGCCTCGCGGTGGCCGGTCTCTCCAGTCGAGACAAGCTCGTAGGTCGGGTTCTCGACCCAGCCGCCGGTGTAGCCAGCTATTGCCCCAATCACCCCCGGCAGTCTCTCGAAGGCCTCCTCGAGGCACCAGAAGCAGCCACCGGCGAAGACCGCCACCTCAGGTTCGGAATCGTTACCTGCCATTCCTTATCTCCAACCCAGCTTGGGCGAAAACATTTATATAGTTTTGCACACTACTACCTATCGGTGATTATAAGTGGACAAAATTGTCCCAAAATCTGCCCGAAAGGGTTTTCGTTTTGTGCTCGAACTTCTGGAGAGGCTGGTGAACGTGGAGCCAGCCGAAAGGGCGATCCCGGGAGTGGTGCCGCATGGCCGAGTTCCGTGGTGAGGTTTCCATAGTTCTCGGCGGAGCGGCCGGGCAGGGAATCCAGACCGTTGAAGGGATTCTGACGTACGCGCTAAAGCGCTCGGGCTATCACGTCTATGCCAACAAGGAGTATATGTCCCGCGTGAGGGGCGGGATAAACACCACCGAGATAAGGGTCTCCTCAAGGCGCGTCAGGGCCTTCGTGAAGAGAATAGATATCCTCGTCCCCTTCAAGCAGGGCGTTCTGAGCTGGGTCGCGGACAGGATTTCAGACACTACCGTCGTCCTCGGAGAGAGGGAGAACGTCGAGGAGAGCTTTCTTGACAGAATGAACCTCGTCGAGGTGCCGCTAACCAAGATGGCCCTCGAAACGGGGAGCCAGCTCTACCTCAACACGACCGCGGCAGGCCTGATAGTCGGCCTCTTCCATGGCGACTTTAACGCCATCGAGGAGTACATAAGGAAGCGCTTCGGGAGCAAAGGAGAGAACGTCGTGAACAAGAACATCGAGGCGGCGAGGAAAGGTTACGAGCTGGGGGTTAGGCTCTGCGAGGAAGGGACGATAAGGGTCGAGATTGAGAGGGACGAGAAAGTTAAGGGAGAAATCCTCCTCAGCGGGACCGAAGCGGTAGGAATAGGTGCTTTAGCCGGAGGCATGAACTTCCTCAGCTTCTACCCGATGAGTCCTTCAACGGGCGTTTCGACCTTCGCGGCACAGCACGCAGAGGAGTTCGGGATAATCGTCGAGCAGGTCGAGGACGAGATTTCGGCGATAAACATGGCTCTCGGAGCGTGGTTCGCCGGGGCCAGGGCCATGGTGAGCACCTCGGGCGGCGGTTTCGCGCTGATGAGCGAGGCGCTGAGCCTGGCGGGAATGGCGGAGAACCCGATAGTGATACACCTCGCCCAGAGGCCCGGCCCTGCAACGGGCCTGCCGACGAGAACTATGCAGGGCGACCTAAACCTCGTCCTCTACGCCGCCCACGGCGACTTTCCGAGGATAATCCTCGCGCCCGGCAGTATGGAGGAAGCTTTCCACCTCAGCGCCGAGGCCTTCAACCTGGCGGACAGGTATCAGGTTCCGGTCATAATACTCACCGACCAGTACTTCGTGGACACTTACTACAACCTGCCGAAGCCCGAGCTGGGGAAGGTGAGGTTCGAGAGGCACATCGTCGAGGCAAGGCCCGGCTACAGGAGATACGAGCTTACGGAAGACGGGATATCGCCCAGAGCGGTTCCGGGCTACGGTGAGGAGGTTGTGGTGGCCAACGGCAACGAACACGACGAGTGGGGGGACATAACGGAAGACGCCGAGCTTACGAGAAAGATGCAGGAGAAAAGGGCCAAACTAAAGCTCGAAACGATAAGAAAGAACGCGCCCCTGCCGAGGCTCTTCGGAAGTGAAAAAGCCAGATACCTCGTGGTTTCGTGGGGCTCAACGCTTCATGTCGTTGAGGAGGCCATAGAGAAGCTCGGGAGAGACGATGTGGCCCTGCTCCACTTCAGCTGGGTCTACCCGCTCAACCCGGAGACAAAGCGGTTCTTCGAGGGCAAAACGGTAATCATCGTCGAGAACAACATCACCGGCCAGTTTGCCGACCTTCTGAGAAAGGAGCTGGACGTTGAGGTTCACCACAGGGTTCTGAAGTACGACGGGAGGCCGTTCTCGGTGGAAGAGGTTTTTGATGCCCTGAAGGGGGTGATAGAATGAATCTGCCCACCGGCAGGGAGGCCTTTGAACCCAGAAGGCCGGGAAGCGAGGATGTCGCCTGGTGTCCCGGCTGCGGCAACTTCGGCATAAGGGAGGTACTCATCTCAGCTTTGGCAGAACTCGGACTGAGGCCAAGCGAGGTGGCGATAATCAGCGGTATCGGTCAGGCCGCAAAGATGCCCCACTATATCAACGCCAACGGCTACCACACGCTCCACGGCAGGGCGATACCCATAGCGACGGGCGTTAAGGCGGCAAACCCGGAACTGACGGTCATAGCCGAGGGCGGAGACGGCGACATGTATGCTGAAGGCGGCAACCACCTGCTCCACGCGATAAGGAGGAACCCGGACATAACGGTTCTCATCCACGACAACCAGATATACGGCCTCACGAAGGGACAGGCGTCACCGACCACGATGGTTGGAATGAAAACCCCGACCCAGCCGTGGGGAGTCTTTGAGGAGCCCTTCAACCCAGTTGCTTTGGCCATAGCCATGAACGCCTCCTTCGTGGCCAGAACCTTCATGGGCTACTTCAGGGAGAGCGTCGAGATAATCAAGAAGGCGATCCGGCACAAGGGCCTGGCCATAGTCGACGTCCTCCACCCGTGCGTCAGCTTCAACAGGGTGAACACCTACGCCTGGTACAGGGAGCACACCTACTGGATGGAGGATGGCCCCCTCGAGAGGGAGGAGGCCTTCAGGCGCGCGATAGAAACCGACCCGCTCCCGCTGGGAATCTTCTACGTCAACGAGAGGCCGACATTTGAGGAGAGCGTTCCGGCCTACAGAACCGATAAAAGGCCCCTGTGGAAGCGCGAACCGAAGCTCGACCTAGTTGAGAAGTTCTTTGAGAGTAAGAGGCTCTAAGGGAACCTTTCATTTTTTCCAATTTGAGAGCACTGGAGGTGTGTCCTTATGGAGATTGGAGAATACGCCCCGGATTTCGTTCTGAAGGACCAGAGCGGAGAGGATTTCAGACTGAGCGATTTCAGGGGAAAGAAGGTTCTGCTGTCCTTCCACCCGCTTGCTTGGACGGGGATATGCGAGAAGCAGATGAAGGCCATTGAGGAAAACCACGAACGCTTTGAGGGGCTGAACGTCGTCCCCGTCGGGATAAGCGTCGACGCTGTGCCGAGCAAGAAGGCCTGGGCCGATCACATCGGCCTCAAGAAGCTCAGGATTCTGAGCGATTTCTGGCCGCATGGAGCGGTTTCGAAGCTCTACGGCCTGTTCCGCGAAAAGGAGGGCTTTTCAGAGAGGGCAAACGTCCTCATAGACGAAGACGGAAAGGTTCTCTTCTTCAAGGTCTACCCGATAAGGGAAGTGCCCGACCTGGAGGAGATTTTCGAACTCCTGAGGGCGTGAGCGCCCTTTTCATATTTTGCCAGAAGACGAAAGAAACATAAAAGGGAGGGAATCACTGACCGGCCTGTAGAAGAAGCGCCCTGAGCTTCGGCGCTCTCTGGCCGAGCTCCCTGTCGAGCATGAAGAGTCCCTGAGGGTTGTCGCCGATTATCTTCAGCTTGTCCACTATGGCCTTGGCGGTGGCCTCCTCCTCCACCTGCTCCTCGACGAACCACTGGAGGAACTGGTAGGTGGCGCGGTCCTTCTCCTCCTCGGCTATGTCCACGAGCTTGTATATCGACTCGGTAACGCCGACCTCGTGGAGGTAAACCGCCTCAAAGGCCTTCAGCGGGCTTTCGAACTCCTGTTTGGGCTTCTCTATCTTTCCGAGCTCCACTTTCCCGCCGCGGTCGAATATGTAATCGTATATCCTCATCGCATGACCCAGCTCTTCCTCGGCCTGGGCCTCCATCCAGGTTGCAAAACCATCGAAGCCGTTCTCCTTGAAGTAGGCCGCTATCCCAAGGTAGAAGTAGGCGGAGAAGATTTCCTTCGTCACCTGCTCGTTGAGGGCCTTCAACATTTTTTCACTCAGCATTCGCATCACCATTCATATTTGAAACTCAAACCTTTTAAGTTTATCCTTTGAACCGGATTTTTCAAGCCAGGTTTTATTCCCGAAGTGTTAGGTGCATAGAATATTGTTAGGAAAACCAAAAAGGTTTTATTTCCGGACTTCATTACACAAAACCGATAATAAACCCACAGAAATGGGTAGGGAGGTGACGGTATGGCCAAGACGACCTTCGAGGAGGAGATCTATCTTAGGGCCTTAACCGGAAGGCTGGTTGGTAAGGCTTTGGCAGATCTCGGCCTCAACAAGGTCGCCGTCGTTGCCAGCAGGAACGTGATATGCTCCAGCATCGCGACCGCGACCGAGGCAACCTTTCTGACCCTCAGCGGCGGCGTCACCTACCACTTCCTCGCCGAGAAGGGCAAGGAAAGCGAGCTCGCCGAGCGCGTCAAGGCCTTCGCTCCACAGGTTACGGTCCTTCAGTTCGGCGGTGAGACGCCCATCGAGGAGACCAAGGAGATATTCGTAGAGACTCTCAGACAGTTCGCCGAGAAGGACGTTCCGGGGGCGTTCGTCGTCCACGTCAGGATTTTCGCGGCCGGAGGGCTCGGTGAGGCCCTCAAAGACGAGAAGGTAAGGGAGTACCTGGGCAAGAAGGACCTCTTCGTCTACACCGTCGGCTTCGACGAGGGCAAGGTCTACGTCAACAGGATAACCCTCAACGGCGAGGAGATAGAGCTCGAAAAGCTCGCGGAGTACCAGGTCACGCTGGAGCACGCCGACCTGCTCAACCGCTCCCTGAAGGACAGGAGCGTCACCTTCGCCTGACCCTTTCAAATTTTAACCTACCCAGTTCTGTCCTTAACTTTTTGGTCAAGAAAGGCTTTTTATCCCTCCGCACCAAATAGGTTCGGTGATAGAAATGCCCGATGTGAAAGTTGAGAAGATTCTCGACGATCCGGAGCTGTACATAATCCGGGTCGACGATGACAGGATAAGGTACTTCGAGGCCACTTGGGACATCCCCGAGGGGATAACCTACAACGCTTACCTGATGAAGCTCGATGGTGCGACTGTTCTCTTCGACCTGAGCAAGCGGGAATACACAGACCTCTTCATGGAGGCCCTTGGAAAGCTGGTTGACCCAAAAGAAATAACCCACGTCGTAATCCACCACACCGAGCCCGACCACACCGGGGCCCTGCCGGCCTTTCTTGAGGCCAACGGATACAATGCCAAGCTCATAGGCACGAGCTTCGCGAAGCGCTTCCTGGAGGGCTTCTACGGTGAGAAAGTCGTTGAGAACTTTCACACGATCAAAGACGGCGAGGAGATGAGCATAGGGGGCAAGACGTTCCGCTTCATAACCGTTCCCTGGCTCCACTGGCCGGACACTATGATAACCTACGTGGTTGAGGACAGGCTCATATTTAGCTGCGACGCCGGGGGAGGCTACGGGATTCCGGAAAGGATAGACGACAGCGACGAGGAGGTCGTTCAGCGCTACCTGCCTCACGTGACGAAGTACATAGTGACCGTCATAGGCCACTACCACAAGTACATCGTCCAGAACATCAAGAAGCTCAAGGGGCTTGGCATAGTGGGAGAGGCCAGGATGATACTTCCAGGCCACGGGCTCATATGGAGGAAGAACCCGGCCAGGATATTCGAGCATTACGAGGCAGTCGGGGCTGGAAAGGTCACGAAGGGCAAGGTTCTGGTGCTCTACGACTCCATGTATGGCTTCGTTGAGAGGAGAATGGAGATAGTCCTCGACGAGCTGAGGAAGAACGGACTGAACCCGGTCGTTTACCGGTTCACGGACAAGGAGGCCCCTGCGGTGAGCGACATACTGGGTGAGGTCCCGGACAGCGAGGCGATAATCATCGGCGCCTCGACCTACGAGGCCGAGATACACCCGCGCATAAGGTACGCCCTCTACGAGATAGTGGACAAGGCCAACTACGAGAAGCCCGTTCTCATCGTCGGAGCCTTCGGCTGGGCGGGAGTTGCCGGCAAGAAGATTGAGACCTTGATAACGCGCAGCAAGTTCGACCACGTTGACACCGTCGAGAGCCGCGGTATGCCGAGGCCGGAGGACGAGGAGCGTCTCCGGGAGGGCGTAAGAAAACTTGTGACGTGGATCTCGTGAGGGGCTTTCCTTTTTTTCCACCCATAGGGGTTTAAATACTTCAATGTGAAACATGAAAAATGGTGATGCAGATGGAAGATATTCTTGACAAACTTGCCAGACTCTCCCCCAAGGAGATACTGGGGTATGCCCTGGCCTCGGAAGACGATGCGAGGGAACTTTACGAACACTTGGCTTCAAAGAGTGGATCTCTACTCGGCGAGTTCTTTGGAGATTTAGCCAAGGCGGAAGAGAGCCACAAGAGAATACTCCTCAAGTTGTACGAGGGGCTCTTCGGGGACACGGACTATCCCGTTCCCCAAGACATACCCTTCGCGGAAACGACTGTGAAGATAGACACCGTCGGGAATCTCATAGAGGCTACAAGGATAGCCCTAGAAAACGAGAGAAACGCCGAAAGAATCTATTCGCACCTCGCGGATATGTTCCCCGAACAGAGGGGCATATTCAAGTTTCTGGCAGCCCAGGAAAAGGCGCACTATGCCGCAATAAAGAGTCACGTGGAGTACCTCGAAGAGATCACCCAGGGAGAGCCCGAATATATAAACGCCCCCGTTGACTACGTGGTGAACCAGCTGGAGCTCTACCTTACACCACACACTAGGCCGTGAGGTCTGGAATTGTGAAAGTCGTTATCGTTGGGAACGGACCCGGCGGGGTCGAGCTGGCCAGGCGCCTGGCCGGGGAGTTTGACGTAACACTCGTGGAAAAGGAAAGCATCCCCCATTACTCCAAGCCCATGCTGAGCCACTACATAGCGGGCTTTATCCCCGAGGAGAAGCTCTTCCCCTATTCCCGGCAATGGTACGAGGAGAAAGGAATAAATCTCCTCCTGGGAACTGAGGCAAAGCTCATTGACAGACTGCGAAGGGTTCTCGTGACGAGCGATGGAGAGGTGTCCTACGATGCCCTCGTCATAGCGACCGGAGCAAGGGCCAGAGAGCCCTCGATTCCTGGAAGGGAGCACGTTCTAACGCTCAGAACCCTCAACGACGCGAAGCTGATAAAGGGGCGCCTTGAGGAGGAAGGCGAGATAACCATCCCCGGCGGGGGCTTCATAGCCCTCGAACTGGCCGGGGACCTGGCCATGGCCGGCCATAGGGTCCGGCTGGTCCACAGAGGGAGAACCATTCTCGGCCTTGACGAGGAGCTGAGCGGGATTATAATGGAGAGGCTCGAAGGGGCGGGCGTTGAGTTCCATCTGGACACGAACGCCCTTGGGGCTGACGAGGAGGGTCTGAAAACCGACAAAGGCTACATCAGGGGCAGGCTGAAGGTCTGCGCCTTCGGGATAGTGCCAAACAAAGAGCTGGCCATGAGAAGTGGCATCCACGCCGGCAGGGGGATACTCATAGACGACCGCTTCAGAACCTCCGCGCGGGATGTCTACGCGATAGGCGACTGCGCCGAGCACGGCGGCGTCGTTGGGGGAACGGCAAAGGTCGCAGTGGGGCAGGCGAAGGTTCTCTCCAACCTCCTGAGGGGTGTTGAGGATCGCTACGACTTCTCCTTCAGGTCGGCCTTCTTCAAGTTCGCCGACTTCAGCGTGGCGGTTATCGGAAAAACGAAGGGTTCCGGGAGCTGGCTTAGTGAGGATACGAAGGTCTTCCATGAGGAGGGAAGGCCCGTCGGGGCCGTTGTCCTAGGTAACGCGAAGAAAGCGTTCAGGCTCGAAAAAGCCATTAAAGAGGGACTGCCTATTGACTGAAGTGCAGGTTTCCTCAAACCTTTGGTTTGGAAAATCGTTATATACTCCCGCCCCGAGGTATTATAGAAGATATCTGGAGGGTAACGGATGGTAGTGGAAAGAAAAATGACCCGGAAGTTTCTGGAGGATGCCTTCGCCGGCGAGAGCATGGCCCACATGAAGTACCTGATTTTTGCCGAACAGGCCGAGAAGGAGGGTTTCCCGAACATAGCCAAGCTTTTCAGGGCTATCGCCCACGCGGAGTTCATTCACGCGAAGAACCACTTCATCGCGCTAGGACACCTCGGGAAGACCCCAGAGAACCTGCAGACAGGCATAGACGGCGAGACCTACGAGGTCGAGGAGATGTACCCGGTCTTCAAGAACACCGCCGAGTTCCAGGGGGAGAAGGACGCCGTGAGGACCACCCACTACGCCCTGGAAGCGGAGAAGATACACGCCGAGCTGTACGCCGAGGCCAAGGAAAAGGCCGAGAGCGGAACGGATATTGATGTAAAGAAGGTCTACATCTGCCCGGTCTGCGGATACACCGCCGTTGACGAGGCGCCCGAATACTGTCCAGTATGCGGTGCCCCCAGGGACAAGTTCGTGGTCTTTGAGTGAACCTTTCGCTTTTCCGTTTCTCAAGTTTGAGGCGCAAACCTTATAAGGGCGGGCTAATAACATTAGGGTGGTGAAAGAAATGGCCAAATGGAAGTGTATAGTCTGTGGCTACATCTACGATGAGGATGAGGGTGACGAGGACGCCGGAATAGCCCCGGGAACCAAGTTTGAAGACCTCCCCGAGGACTGGGTCTGCCCGCTCTGCGGTGCGCCCAAGGACATGTTTGAAAAAATAGAGTGAGGTGGTTGAGATGCTTAGCAGAACCATAAAGAGTGGAGACTGGAAGGGGGAGAAGCACGTCCCCGTTATAGAGTACGAGAAGGAGGGCGACCTCGTCAAGGTCGAGGTCAGCGTCGGCAAGGAGATACCGCACCCGAACACACCGGAGCATCACATCGCCTGGATAGAGCTCTACTTCCACCCAGAGGGAGAGAACTTCCCGATCCTCGTCGGCAGGGTTGCCTTCACCAACCACGGCGACCCGCTGACCGAGCCGAGGGCGGTGTTCTTCTTCAAGACGAGCAAGAAGGGCAAGCTCTACGCCCTGAGCTACTGCAACATCCACGGCCTCTGGGAGAACGAGGTCACGCTTGAGTGATTTTTCTGCCCCAACCCCCTCTTTTTTGATATCCCGCCTGAGTAACATCCGGAAGGTTTATCTAGGTTGAAGATGACTTTAGATGTATCAATGGTTGGATGCCGGAAAAATGAGGGAACTTTGGTACGATTTAATAATGAGCATTAGTGGTGCTCTGATTCTCGTTGGCATTGTCCTTACATGGATGGTACGCAGGAAGATAGAGCGCGTTACTGGTGAATCGCGGACATCGTCCGCCCTACTGCTTATCGGAGGGCTACTCACGTCGCTGGGTTTCTCCCTTAGTGTGCTAAACGGACGGAACATGAGCCAGACCATGCTCACGCTGATTCTCGTTGGTCCCGCCATGATAGGCTACGCCCTCTACGACATGGGGTTCCAGGGTGTGAGCGTGAGGCTGCTCCTCCAGAGTGCGGTTCTGCTGCTCAGCCTTCTGGGGGCGGGGCATTACTCCACGGTGGCTGTTGACATAGCGTACGTGGGGCCGTTTCTGGCGGTTCTGCTTCTGATGAACTCCCAGATAATAGTGACAGAGGGAAACAGAAGGCGGCTCCTGGTGGTGGCCTCCTGGATGATGGTGCTGTTCTCGTGGACACGCTACCTGCTGGACGACACCTCGGGAGTGCTCAAGGCGCTCATCGTTGTCCCGTACTTTATCTCAGTCGTCGTGTGGGTGATGGTGCTAATATCAATGTACCTCTCGGTCTCCCCGGACTACCTTCCTCTACCCAGAAGTGGCCAGGAAGGCTTATAACCGGACATGAGAAAGGCCACTTGGTGAGAAAAATGAAGGTTTACATGCCGGGCAGGGAGTGGCCGGAGCACTACAGGGCTGTGCTTGAGGAGCTGGCGAACATAACCGACCCAGTCACAGGAGGGGACATCCTAGACTCTGGCGTCGTTGCGGGCCTGGAGGTCGGGGAGGACACGCTCAAGGTCTGGCTCAACTTCGAGAGTCACGCGGAGTACAACATAACCGGTGCGAGTGCCATAGCCTATTCAAAGATAATCGGGGACATAATCGAGCGCTTCGCCCTCGTGAAGTTCCAGAACGTTTACGTCTACGACCTCAAGAACAACCCCGTTGGAGTTTTCGAGAACAAGAAGGGCTACACCATAGAGGACATCAGCACCGAGAGGGTCTGAGATTTGGGCCTCTTTAACTTTCTCAAACCTCAAAAAACGCCAAAACGACGCCCCAGGGAGGACCTCCCTCCGGAAGTCTCCGAGGTCGTCAGAATCCTGGAGAGAGTAAAGGACCCCGAAACAGAGCTGAACATCGTGGAGGAGGGTCTTCTCTACGGCTTGACTGTAAAGGAAGGGAACGTTGAGGTTTTTCTCCTGATGGCCCGCTCAACGCCGGAGTGCCACGCCTGTCAGATGCTCGCCGTGAACGTTCAAAGCAAGATTTTGAAAGACATAGTCTCCGTTCTGAGGCAGGAAGGGTTTAATAAGATAAAGGTTTACAATGAGATTGGACTGTTGCTAGCGGAGGGATGATTTATGGTTCCACCTGAACTTGATGAGGGACTCTCCATCGAGAGGGTCAAGGACTTCTCCCTTGAGGAGCTTCTTGGCATGGCCATAAAGGCCGAGATAGGGGCGAGGAAGTTCTACGAAAGCCTTGCCGATAGGATAGAGATTGAAACTCTGAAGGAAAAGATAGAGTGGCTCGCCGGCGAGGAGGGCAAGCACGAGGCTCTGCTCAGGAAGATGTACACGTCAATGTTCCCCGGAAAGGAGGTCGTATATCCCGCGGAGCACATAGGGCCGGAGCTCAAGCCCGTTGCCCGCGAACTTCAGGGCGTTCAGGACATCGTGGACCTCATACGCTGGGCCATGAGAGCGGAGGAAATCGCCGCCCACTTCTACGAGGAGATCGAGAAAATGGTTGACAGCGAGGACAGGAAGAGGCTCATGCGCTACCTCAGCGACATGGAGAAGGGCCACTACTACACCCTGAGGGCCGAGTACGAACTCCTCCTCGACTGGGAGATGTACAGCCAGATGATGCACGTTGGACCTTGAGTACTCCTCTTCTTTGTCTTGATTTTTGAATGCCTTCGTGTTTCCACTACATGGATAGAATGAAATACTCCGGACGGAAAGCTTATAAACACGCCACACAATGGCAGTAAAAAGCGAGGGATTCAAATGACAGTGAACCTCGAACTCTTCATAGTTTCTATTAAACTCGGCATGACCCTCGTATTCCTGAGAGCGTTCATTAAGAGCCAACGAAAATCCGCCCTTCTTCTTTCCCTCGGATGGATGACAAGCGCCACACTACCTGCAGGGGTTCCGAGCTTTCATGGAATACACATGGAGTCAGTTTTAATTGGCATATCCACATCCTTCACACTCCTGGGTATACTATTCCTAGTGGAAGAGGAAACTGGAAGGAAATCTCCCCTTGCTATGCACGTGACCCTTCCCATAATCCCCTCCGCATACGGCGTCCTTGAAGCACTGACAACTCAGAGCTGCGCCAGCACCTATGTAGTCTCCGGAGTTCTGCTCTTAATTGGGGGCGGGGTTCTCATAGAGTTTCTCTCTAGATACTATCATGGAAAGGCCAAACTTTTTGGTATGGCTATTCTTCTGTCAGGGATAGCAAGCATGATGTATCCATTGGCCTATTTCAACGGCTTTATTTCGGACGATGTAGTCGTGTACTTGGCAGCTTCTCTGGCTCTTCTAACAGCCTACGCATACTATGAGGTTATATACAGCAAACGGTTCTTAGCTGTGGAAAAGATCCGGTCAGAGGACAGCTTATCGAATGTTGACATCCCAGCGGGGGTACGAATATTATCATCCAAGGATCTCCGAGAGATTAGTCCCCGGCTCGAGGGATTCCCCGTACTCGCATTTCTAAGGAGTATCGAGCCAAAGAATGGATGGATAACCTACTGGATAAGGACCATCGAAGGACATAACACCATCCCCCCAACGTCTCTCTACAAAATAACCCAACTCGTCTCTCAGTATTTCCATGAGATGAAGACCGTGGAGAAGCAGGGAATTGTAATAGTCGAAGCCCCAGAATTTCTAAGGCTGTACAATGATTTTAAGGGCGTTCTGAAGATGCTCTCAGCACTCAGGGACATGGCAGTCTTGTTCAATGGCACGCTGATCATCGTCACGGAGAAAGATGTCTGGAAAAAAGAGGAGTGGACCCTATTAATCAGGACACTCCAATAATGGGCTCACTCCTTATATTTCGCTATGAGCTCCGCCAGAATCCTGTGGTGCTCCTTCTCGTTCTCAACAAGCGCCTCCGCAAGGCCCTTGAACAGCGGATGTGTCATCTTCTCGGCCATTTTCTGGTAGGTCTCGATCATGTCCTTCTCGATGTCAAGGTGCATCTCAGCGAAGCGCTTAACCAGGGCCTTCTGCTCCGGTGCGAGCTCGACATCCTTGACCTCGGATACAGGGCCCTCCCCGGCGAGCTTCTCCAGCTCCTTCTGGGCATCGAGGATGGCCTTCATCAGGTGTTTGTGGATTATCGTGTCAACGGCTATCCTTCCAACGACTTCCTCGACCTTCGTGTACCTGAGTCCCTGGCCTCTCACGAGGGCGAGACCATCGGTATAGCTCGCGGCGGCCTTCTTTTCAGTTTCGTACGCCCTCTTAACAAGGGGTTCAACCATGCACATCACCAGAACTATATGAACATCGAACCTTAATAACGTTTTTCATTGAGCGCAACGGTACATTAACCCACTGCCTAGTGCACGAGAATCGAAGGAAAGGAATGGAAAAGGGGAAGGAAAAGGTCACAGTTCGACCTTTATGCCGGTCTCTTCCTCAACCTCGTCGAAGCCCTCCCTCATGTACCTGAGGAGCTCGGGGTCAACTTCGAGGAGGGCCGCCAAAAACTCTCCGACGTGCTCCTTTTCCTCGTTGGCAACGTCGTAGAATATGTGCTTTATCCTTTCATCCTCAATAAGCTCGGCCAGCTGCTCGTAGAAGCTTATGGCATCGAGCTCGGCTTCGATGGCCCAGCGCAGGGCCTGGGCTATTTCCTTCTTTGAGAGGGGCTTCTCCCTCCCAAGAAGGTAGGGTTTTTCGGCTAGCATGGTATCACCACGGCATAATACGTCCCGACGTTAATAACCCTTTTCACCTCAGGAATTTCGAAACGAAGGGGCTCTCTCCGGGCTTGGTTCTCCTGAAGTGACCGCTCGGCTTGCCCGTGAGGAGCTCCTCGAACCAGGCCTCGTGCTCGATCTCCTCGTGGAGTATGGCTAAGGCTAAGTCGTAGGTCCTCGGGTCCTTTCCGAAGGTGTACTTGCATATCTCGGTGTAAACACCGACCGCACAGCGCTCCGCTTCCAGGAGAACCTTGAGGATGTTCTCAACGGTCGGTTCCTCTGGCAGGTATGCGTCGCGGCACCAGGCCATCTTGGAGAAGTCAACGATGTCCCTCGGGAGCTCACCACCAAGCTCGTATATCCTCGGAACGAGGGCCTCGAAGTGGTTCCTGTCTTCGAGGCGGGCGTCCTCGACTATCTCCTTTATCGTTTCGCCTTCCATACCTGCCGCGTGGTTCCTCAGAACCGTGTAGTAGTAATAGGTCGTAAACTCCGCGGCCGCGGCCCTAAGGAGCATGTCCAGGAGTTTTTCCACGTCTATTCCGGCTTTCTCAACAAGTCTTCGGTTGTGTTCAGACATAGTTTTCACCATAGACTGTTGGCGTTCCTACTTAATAAAGCTTTCTATTTAGAAGTAACTTCTAATTAGAAAGACTTATAAGCCTGACCGTGTAGGTTAAACCATGTGGAAGGAAAAAGCCATCGAACGGCTCAAGGAGAGCGGATACAAGCTCACGCCCCAGAGACTCAAACTGGTGGAGATACTCGATAGAATCGGGGACGAACATCCCTCTCTCAAGGATATCCTCGGTGAAATCAAGGCGGAGTTTCCGACCATGAGCTTTTCCACGCTTTACTCCAACGTCCTGACGCTGAGAGAGCTCGGCCTGCTCGAACTCTTCTCCCTGGACGGGGAAACAAGGGTGGAGCTCAACACGGAGCCGCACATCAACCTGATAAGCGGCGGCAAGGTTATCGACTTCAACGACCCCGAGATAATCGAAAGGATACGGGAGAAAACAGGTCGGAACGTTAAGCTCGTTAACGTTTTGGTGGAATGAAGACAGATACAAAGGCCGCATTAGTCATCTTTCCATTTCTTAGAAGCGGGTAGAGATAGTTCTCTGGCAAAATCTTTTATAGTACCGTTTCTCTAACATTATAAAGGATGTGATATTATGAAAGTTCTAGTTCTCTCCACCTTGCACCAGTTCCACGGCCACGTGGATTACTACACCTATGAAGACCTGGCACATATAATTTTGAGTTTTTCACCGGACGTTCTTGCCGTTGAACTGAGGCCTTCCGACGTTGAAGGCAGGGTGCCACAGAAGATAAAGCAGGAGTACCAGAAAAGCGTTTATCCCCTGATTGACAAACTGAAGTGTGAAGTCATCCCACTCGAACCACCCGAGCCGAAGTACTCTGAACTGCTACAGATAGCGAGGGAATCAATGGAGAACCTCCAGAAAAACAATCCGGAGGCTCTGGAGCATTTCAAGCTCTACGTGGAGGCTTTGTACGAGGTGCTTTTCCAGTGGTGGAGTTCAGTTCTTGACGTTAACTCTTACGAGACGGACCGCCATTTTGAGATCAAGCGCAAATACCAGAACTCGTTATTCGGTGATAAAGAGAGCATAGCATGGGAAAAATGGAACCAGCATTTCCTGGAACAGATCCTCAAGGCAAATGAAGGGAGGAAGGATGGCAAAATGCTGGTCTTGGTTGGAGCGGAGCACTCGTACTGGCTGCGCAGGGAGCTTCGTAAAAGGCATGATGTTCAATTATTGGAAGCACCCGAAGTTCTGCCCGATATTATGGGACTCTGAAGTTTACGCCCCTGCAATGGAGAGTAGGATTCAGTCCACCTCGAGGCTGAAGTCCTGGTAGTCCATCCAGATGCCGGTCTTCATCACCGAATCGTACTGGGCCTTCAGGAGCTCGTAGTGGCCCTTCTCAACCTTTGCCAGCTCCTCAAACACGCGCCTGACGTCCTCGTGTTCGGCCTCCTTCGCGGCCCTTTCGTAGAACTCCCAGGTCTTCCTTTCCTGCTCCATTCCTATCCTTACGGCGTCCACCTCGCTCAGCTTCCTTTCGTCGGCCTCCACCAGGAGGCTCTCAAGGGCAGCCCTGTCGACCGCGGGGAGTTCGCATTTCTCTATGAGCTTCTCGACGAACTTTTCCTCGAACAGCTCCCAGTGGTCTGCCTCTTCGTTTGCCAGAAACAGAAACATTCTCCTAGCCCGTTCGTCGCCGGCCTTTTTCGCCAGCCTTATATAGAACTTCAACTCAGCCTTCTCGACTTCGAGGGCCAGGGCCAAAGCCTGGAGTTCGTTCATGCTATCACCAAAACGTTTTAGGTTTCGGGCCCTAATAACCTTTGGTGGACAGAGATGAGTATTGAAAGGGTCGGGGAGCCGCTCTCACTGAAGGATGAGCTGGTTCGCTTCGTTTTCAGGGTTTACCAGGGCACGAACGGAGCGTATCCCGCGCTGGAGTGGGTGGAGAACAAGCCGAGCACGGATGACTTCGATGGATTCAGAGAGGTCTATGAGCCGTTCCTCGAGTTCCGCCTGGGGAAGGAGTTCGACGAGCTCTACGTCCTGCGCGATAGTGACGGGAGAATAATCGGCACCGTGGCGCTGGTTTACAACCTTGAAGGCAAGGACGTCTGGTGGGTGCCGGATGAAATCAACGACGAGGAGACGGGACTCATCGAGTTCTTCATGGTCGACCCCTCGTACAAGGGCAGAGGCTACGGCTCCCGGCTGCTGGAGTTTGCGATTGAGAGGCTTCGTGAACTCGGCAAGGTGCCCTACGTGATAACCTTCCCCAAGCTTGAGGCTTATTCATATTATATGAGAAAGGGCTTCGTCAAGGTGATGGACTATAAGGAGTTCGTGGTCCTGAAATGGAAAGAGGTCAGAAGTTGAAGTTTATGTCCTTCATCAGCTGGTCGTAGAACTCCTCTTTGTATATGTCGGGATAGCGGGTTATGTATTCGTACTGCTTGCGGAGGATGTTGTAGTGGTTCCTTTCCATGTCGGCGAGCATCTCTAGGATCAGCCTCGTAGTGTCGGTCGCCGCGTAGCCGGCGAGCTCCTTGTAAAGCTTCTCGCTGACGAGCTCTGCCTGCATGGATACCTCGTAGATCTCGTCTATGTTGACGTCTGGCTTCTTGATAACCTCTCCCATCTTCTCGGCGATGACCTTGAACTCGCCCATGAAGTCTATGTCTATCGTCTTCGCCTCCGTTCTTTCGCCCTCGAACTTCTCGGCCATCTTCGATATTATCTCGCGGTGCTTGTCCTCCTCGCCGGCCAGGAAGATGAGTTCGTCGCGTATGATGTCACTCTTGACGAGCGAGGCCAGCTTCTCATAGGCCTCCTTGGCCCTAATCTCTGCGTTTATGGCAATCTCAAAAACTTCCTTGTCAGTTATCTCCATAAAGAATCACCCGATAGAACATCGGTGGAAGGGGATATTAACGTTGCGGAAGGTCAACGTTATCATTTCGGCATATATCAGCCATATCCAGTCATGTTGCTTGAACATACGTCAACTAAAAGGCAATTATAATGAATTTAGACAGAAAATCTTCGAATAACGTTTTAAACGTTCAACCAGAAGCGGGCATCGGTGGAGGTGGCAAGAATGAGCGCAGAGAATCCGAAAGAAATTCGAAAGATTGTCCTGTCGAGCACCGATGTAGTGCCCCTTCCGGTGGGTTACTGTCATCATCGTCTGTTCTGATGCCTTTGTTGAGACCCCGGTGAGGGCTGTTTTGAGAGCGAATCTGGAGGGGTTAGCATGAGGAAGGGATTGCTAGTGGAGTCAGAGAAGCTGTCAGAGGTTGGCAGGTACCTGCGGAGAACCTTCGAACTGTGGGGCTACCGCGAGATTTTCCTGCCCGCCATTGAGGAATACAGCGAGAATCTGAGGAAGGGTACAAGATTCGCCTACAACAACGGATTCTACGTTATAAAACCCGACATAACGTCTCAGATACTGGAGAACATCAAGGAGCCCCCCGGGAGGCTCAAGCTCTACTACATCAGCGAGGTTCTTGACGGGGGCGTCAGGGGGCAGTGGCAGGCAGGGGTGGAATACATCGGTGGGGACGTTACTAAGATGGCCGCCGAGGTCATCCTAACCGCCGTAACCGCTCTCGAAGCCCTTGGGATAGATGAGTTCTACGTAGACGTCGGAAGTCTGAGGGTCTGGGAGGAGGCCACTGAAGAAATAGCAGAGTTCAGAGGGGAGGTCTACAGGGCACTCGTGAGGAGGAATTTTGAGATAATCGAGCGCCTCCCGATAAGCGGGGAGAAGAAGGAGGAGCTCTGGGAGCTCTTCAACTTCTGGGGGAAGGAGAGCGGCTACCGGAAGCTGGACAGAATAGTCGAGGCCGTCAACGACGAGAGGTTGTTCATTGACTTCGGCACCGTCAGGCCGCTGCCCTACTACCGCGACGTACTCTTCGAGGTTTACTCGCCGGAACTCGGGAAGCCCCTCGGCGGTGGCGGGGAGTACACGTTCAAGGGGAAAGCGGCCTTCGGCTTTGCCTTCGATATGGGGGCACTCTCGAAGCTCTTCAAGAAAAAAGGAGACAGGAACCGGAAGAAGCTGAGCGGGAAACCGGGGGAGGTCTTTGCTGAGGCCAAGAGGCTCGTGAGGATGGGCATCCCTGTGGAGGTGGAGTGAATGAAGCGTTCCAACGGCTCTCCAGTAAGGTTCGTTCTCCCCAAGGGGCGGCTTCTCCAGGGTTCTCTGGAAGTCCTGAAAAAGGCTGGAATCGAGCTGAGGGTTCCGGCCGAGCGGAGGCTCATCGAGAGTGTGGGTAACTACGAGGTCCTTCTGGCGAGGGCGTTCGACGTTCCGGTTTACGTCGAGTACGGAATCGACGTCGGAATCTCCGGGAGCGATGTGGTTGAGGAGCGCGGGAGCGACGTTCTCATACCCCTTGAGCTTCCATTCGGAAAGTGCCGGCTGAGCCTGGCCATGCCCGCTGAGGACACTGTCGAGCCCGAGGATATGGACGGCTACAGGATAGCGACCAAGTACCCGAGGATAACGAGGCGCTTCTTTGAGGGGCTTGACGTTGAGGTGGAAATCCTGAAGCTCCACGGGAGCATCGAGCTGGCGCCGAAGATAGGGATAGCCGACGCGATAGTGGATATCGTAGAGACCGGGAACACACTCCGCGCCAACGGTCTGGTCGAGGTGGAGAAGGTGATGGACGTCTCTGCCCTGCTCCTCGTGAACAGGATAGCCCAGAAAACGAAGTTCGAGGAGATAAACGGTCTCGTCTTTGCGATAAAGGAGGTGATTAGGGATGGGTTTTGACCTTGAGGGCTACGTTGCCGGAATGCTGAGGGACATCAGGGAGAGGGGAATCGAGGCCGTCAGGGAGTATTCCCTCAAGTTCGATGGGTATGATGGTCCTTTTCGTGTAACTGATGAGGAGTTCAACGAGGCGCTGGAAGCGATTCCCGAGAGAGACCGCGAGATAATCCTCCGCACTATCGAGCGCCTGTGGGAGTACCACGAGAGGCAGATGGAGAAGGAGAGGCTGTTCCTCAAAAAAGGCTCCCTATACGGGCTGATATACCGCCCGATAAGGAGGATAGGAATCTACGTCCCCGGCGGGAAGCCTCTGCCATCAACGCTGATGATGGTGGCGGTGCCGGCGAAGATAGCGGGAGTTAAGGAGATAGCAGTAGCGATTCCGCCGAAAGACGGTAAGGTGAACCCCTACGTGCTCTACGTGGCCAAGCTACTCGGCATCGATGAGGTCTACAAGCTGGGCGGCGTTCAGGCCATAGGGGCGATGGCGTACGGCGTCGGCATGAAGAAGGTGGACAAGATATTCGGCCCCGGAAACAAGTTCGTCAATGAGGCCAAAAGGCAGGTCTTCGGCGTCGTTGGGATAGACAGCCTCGCCGGGCCGTCGGAGATAGCGGTGATAGCGGACGAGACGGCGGAGAAGGAATACGTCTTAGCGGACCTCCTCAGCCAGCTTGAGCATGGGGAGGACAGCAGGGCATGGCTTTTGACCACTTCAAAGGAACTTGCCGAATACTGCTCGCGCGAGGGAATAGAGGCCATACTATGCGAAAGTCTTGAGGACTGCGCCGAGAAGGCCAACGAGATCGCGCCGGAGCACCTCGAGATAATCACCGCCCGGCCGATGGAGCTCGTTGACCTGATCGAGAACGCCGGTGCAATCTATCTCGGCCCGTACACGCCCGTTCCGGCAGCAGATTACTTCCTCGGCGTCAACCACGTCCTGCCGACGGGGGGAGCGGCGAGATTCAGCGGTGTTCTGACGGTTAGGGACTTCCTCAAGCCGATAAGCATCGCCCAGGTGAGCAGGGAGGAGTTCCTCGCCGAGAGGGAGCTTGGACTGAGGCTGGCCGAGATAGAGGGGATGGCCTTCCACAGGAGGAGCATGGAGGTGAGGAAATGAACAGGAAAACGAGGGAGACGGACGTAACCGTGGAGCTCGACGCGGCCGGAGGGATATCGACTGGCGACAAAGTCCTCGACCACCTCCTCACGGCCCTCTTTTTCTACATGGGCCGGGAGGCGAAGGTTAGGGCCAGCTACGACCTCAGACACCACCTGTGGGAGGACGTCGGGATAACCCTCGGCGAGGAGCTGCGCTCCAAGCTCCCGGAGAAGTTCGCCCGCTTCGGGAACGCGGTGATGCCGATGGACGATGCGCTCGTGCTGGTGGTGGTTGATATTTCAGGAAGGCCCTACGCGAGCGTTGAGCTCTCCTTTGAGGAGGGTGAAGAAAGCTTCGAGAAGGCCTTAGTGAGGGAGTTCCTCTGGGGGCTGGCGCGTTCGCTGAAGGCAACGATCCACGTGAAAACGCTGAGCGGGGCTAACGCGCACCACGTTATTGAGGCGGTCTTCAAGGGGCTCGGCGTGGCCCTCGGCAAGGCCATCGGGGAGAGCGAGAAGCTGGAGAGCACGAAGGGCCTGCTGGAGGTGTGATGGTGATAGCGATAGTCGACCTCGGAATAGGAAACCTCGCCAACGTGAGGAAAGCTTTGGGAGGAGTCGTCACGAGCGACCCCTACGAGATTGAAAAAGCAGAGAAGCTCGTCCTTCCCGGCGTCGGCAACTTCGGGGCGGTCATGGAGAGGCTCGAACCGCTGAGGGGGATCATACTCGACGCGATAAACGACGGAAAGCCCTTCCTCGGGATATGCCTCGGTCTTCAGCTCCTCTTTGATGGAAGCGAGGAGAGCCCCGGAAAGCCCGGCCTTGGGGTTTTCAGGGGAGAGGTGGTCAGGTTCCAGGGCGTCAGAACCCCGCACATCGGCTGGAACCAGCTTTGGAAGAGGGGAGACTGCAAACTCTTCGAGGGAATCAAGGATGGGGCGTACTTCTACTTCGTCCACTCCTACTACGCAGTTCCGGAAGAGGATGTTGTCGCTGGCGTTACCGACTACGAATCAAAGGGGTGGAAGATAGTCTTCACATCAGCGGTCTGCAGGGAGAACGTCTACGCTGTGCAGTTCCACCCTGAGAAGAGCGGGAGGAACGGGCTGGCCGTTATGAGAAACTTCAGGGGGCTCTGAAATGGAGGTTTATCCTGCCATTGACCTCATGGGCGGGAAGGCTGTAAGGCTCTACAAGGGCAGGAGGGACAGCGTTAAGGTCTACGGCGATCCGGTGAAGATAGCGGAGCGTTTTGCAGAGCTGGTTGACAAAATCCACATCGTTGACCTCGACGGTGCCTTCGAGGGTTTCCCAAGGAACCTCGGCGTGGTCGCGAGGATCATCGAGGAGACCGGCCTCAGGATCCAGCTTGGGGGCGGCTTCAGAACCTACGGGGCCGTTGCGAGGGCCTACGAAATCGGTGTGGAAAACGTGATAATCGGAACCAAGGCCTTTGACTTGGAGTTTCTTGAAAAGGTTACCTCCGAGTTCGAGGGCATAACAGCGAGCCTCGACGCGAAGGATGGGAGGGTGGCCCTGAGAGGCTGGCTTGAGAGCGGGATGGAAGTCAAAGAGGCCTACAAATTGCTGAGGAACTACGTGGACAGGTTCGTTTACACATCCGTTGAGAGGGACGGCACGCTTACGGGTATAGATGAGATAGAGCACTTCTGGGGAAGCGAGGAGTTCATCTACGCGGGGGGAGTTTCGAGTGCTGCCGACCTTAGAAAGCTCTCGAAAGCGGGCTTTTCTGGGGCCATAGTCGGGAAGGCCCTGTATGAAGGCCACGTGGCCCTTGAGGAACTGCTGGAGGTGGCGAAATGCTTGCCAAAAGGATAATAGCGGCGCTGGACATCAAAGCGGGCCGCGTCGTCAAGGGGATTAGGTTCAGGAACATTCGCGATGCGGGCGACCCGATCGAGCTCGCCAAGAGGTACGAGCTGGAGGGGATAGACGAGATAGTCTTCCTCGACATAACGGCATCCTATGAAAAGCGGGGGATCCTGCTGGAGCTCGTCGAGAGAATAGCCGGGGAGATATACGTCCCCTTCACGGTCGGGGGAGGGGTGAGGACCGTTGAGGAGGCGAGAGAGATAATCAAGCGCGGTGCCGACAAGGTTTTCATCAACACCGCCGCCGTTGAGAGGCCGGAGCTGGTGAGGGAGATAGCTGAGCTCGTGGGAACGGCCAACCTCGTCGTGGCGATAGACGCCAAGTGGAACGGCTCCTTCTGGGAGGTCTACACCCACGGGGGAAGGAAGGCGAGGGGGATTGATGCCGTTGAGTGGGCGAAAAGGGTGGAAGAACTCGGCGCCGGCGAGATACTGCTCACGAGCATGGACACCGATGGAACGAAGGAGGGTTTCGACATACCTTTGACGAGGACCATTGCGGAGGCTGTGGATATACCGGTCATAGCCTCGGGGGGAGCGGGGGAGCCGGAACACTTCTACGAGGCCTTCAAAGCCGGAGCGGAGGCAGCGCTGGCGGCTTCAATCTTCCACTATGGCGAATACACCGTCGGCGAGCTGAAGGGATTCCTGGCCGAGAGAGGAATCCCCGTCAGGCTGGACTACTGAGGTGATAGCATGGAGGAACTCATCGAGAAGGTTGACTGGGAAAAGAACGGCGGAATCGTTCCCGTTATCGTCCAGGACACGAAGGGTGAGGTGCTGACGCTCGCCTACATTGACAGGGAAGCCCTGAAGCGGACCCTCCAAACCGGCTACGCCCACTACTACTCCCGCTCCGGGAGAAGGGTGAGGATGAAGGGAGAGGTGAGCGGGAACGTTCAGAGGGTGAGGGAGGTTAGGATAGACTGCGACAGCGACGCGCTGCTCTTCATCGTCGAGCAGAAGGGCCCAGCCTGCCACACGGGGAACTACTCCTGTTTCTACAGGAAGCTGGGCGAGCCGGAGAGGGTTCTGCCGATGGACTACTCGCTGACCATCCTTCGGGAGCTTGAGGAGCTGATAAGGACGAGGAAGAAGAAGCCCGTCGAGGGCTCGTACACCTCAAGGCTGTTCCGTGAAGGCCGGGAAAGGATATACAAGAAGTTTGGCGAGGAAGCAATAGAAGTTCTCGTTGCTGAAACTAGAGAGGGTTTAATCTACGAAACGGCCGACATGCTCTACCACCTGCTCGTTTTGTTGGTTTACAATGACGTTACCCTCGGCGAAGTTATGGCCGAGCTGAGGAGGCGGAGGGGATGATTAGGGAGTTTGTGAAGTCGTTCCAGCCGTATAAAGTTGTGGAGGGGAACTATCGGATATGGCTCGATAAGAACGAGAATCCCTACGATCTGCCCGGGTGGGTGAAGGAGGAAATCTTTGAGGAGCTCAAGGACCTGAGCTTCAACCGCTATCCGCACATAACTTCGATGCCGGTCAGGGAGGCCATAGCCGACTTCTACGGCCTGTCCCCGGAGAACGTTGCCGTTGGAAACGGAGGGGACGAGCTGATAAGCTACCTGGTCTGGCTCTTCGAGGGGGAGCAGGTAGTCACGACGCCACCTTCCTTTGGCATGTACAACTTCTACGCGAAGCTGAACGGAATTCCAGTGGTTGAAGTGCCCCTCCTGGAGGATTTCACGATAGACGGCGACGCCATAGCGGAGAGGTCCAAAAACGCGAGGGTGATTTTCATAGCCTCGCCAAACAACCCGACCGGCAACCTTCAGCCAGAGGCGGAAATAATCAAAGTCCTGGAAACCGGAAGACCCGTCGTTCTCGACGAGGCCTACGCCGAATTCGCGGGGAAGAGCCTCTGGAGGCTCATAGAGGATTACCCCAACCTCATCGTGCTGAGGACTTTTTCCAAGGCGTTCAGCCTGGCAGGTGTCAGAACGGGCTACCTCCTGGCGAATGAGGAGATCGTGGATGCTCTCTACCGGGTGAAGTCACCGTTCAGCGTTGGAGTCATGACGATGGCGGCGGTGAAGGTCGTGCTCAGGCATCACGAGCTTGTGGAGAGGCGCGTGGCGAAGATAATCGAGGAGAGGGAACGGATAAGGAAGGCCTTCCGGGAGTTCACCTATCCGAGCGACGCGAACTTCCTCCTGATGCGGCTGAACGCCTACGAGTTCCTATTGGAGAAGGGCATAGTCGTAAGAAAGCTATCGGGAAGGCTCGATGGTCACATCAGGGTGACCGTGGGGAGGAAGTGGGAGAACAGGGAGCTGATAGAGGCCCTCAGAGAATTCTTGGAGGTAAAGGGATGTGGATAGTATTCGACGTTGACGGCGTGCTCATAGACGTGCGGGAGAGCTACGACACCGCCACGAAGCTCACCGCGGAGTACTTCCTCAGGCTCTTTGGAATCGAGAGGGAGATAAAGCCCGAGTGGGTCAGGGAGCTCAGGAGAAAGGGCTCCTTCGGCGATGATTTCAAGGTCAGCGAGGCGCTGATACTCTTCGCCCTCGCAGGAAACGTTGACGGCCTCATCGAGGAGTTTCCGGAGGGGGAAACCATAGAGTGGGTTCGCGAGAAGTTTGGCTTTCAGGTCTACGGGGGGAGCATAGAGAAGGTCTTCAACACGTTCTACCTGGGAAGGGAGTATCCGGAGAGGCTCTTTGACTTCCCGGGGCTGTGGAAAAGGGAGACGCCCATCGTCAGGAGAAAACTGCTGGAGGAAGCGTCCGAGCGCTTCAAGATTGGGGTCGTTACCGGGAGGAGCGTCCTCGAGATGGAGCTCGCGGAGAGGATAATCGGGTTCAAATTCGAAAACGCCGTCACGAGGGAGGCCTACCTCAAGCCGGACCCCAGGGCGTTATGGGAGCTCGTAAGGGGCGAACCTGGAATCTATGTCGGCGATACAATCAACGACGGCATTTTCATCGAGAATTACCGGAGGAGATACGGAAAGGAGTTCAACTTCGTCATGGTGGGGCGAGACGTGGGGGACGTTAACGAGTTCCTGGTGGAACTGCTGACCGGGGAACAAACTTAAAAACCTCCCCGAAAAGCTCCAACCATGCTCTACCTCGAGATACTTGGAAACCTGCCTGAGATGGCGAGGGATGAGGCAAAGGCCATGCTGGAGCTGGCCGGTGGAAGGATAGCCGGCCAGGATTACCTCTTCCTCAAGATAGACGCCGATGAGGGGGCGTTCCCATACTTAAACCGCCTCGGCCTAGCCCACGAGTACGGGATGCTGCTAGTGGAGGCGAACTCCATAGAGGAGCTCCTCCAGAAGGCCAAAGATGTGGACTGGCCGATTAAAGGGACCTTTAAGGTCGACACCGAGACCATGGCCAACTGCAGACACGATGTTCTCGACCTCCCCAGGAAGCTCGGCGCGGTTATTCACGCCAAGGGTTTCAGGGTGAACCTCTCGAAGCCGGACACGCTCGTCCGGGTTTACTGCGGCGAGAAGCTCTACGCCGGGATACGACTCAGATTCTTCGACCCCAAGGACTTCGAGAGCAGAAAAGCCCACCACAGGCCGTTTTTCAGGCCGATTTCTCTCCACCCGAGGGTTTCACGCGCGCTCGTGAACCTTACGAAGGCCACCCGGGAAATCCTGGACCCCATGATGGGCGCCGGCGGAATCCTCATGGAGGCGGGCCTTCTCGGCCTGAAGGTCTACGGGGTGGACATACGGCCGGAGATGGTTGAGGGGGCCGAGATGAACCTCAGGCACTACGGGATAAGGGACTACGAGCTCAAGCTCGGCGATGCGACAAAGCTGGAGGAGCTGTTTCCGGGGAAGAAGTTCGAGGCCGTGGCCACAGACCCGCCCTACGGAACCTCAGCGACGCTCGCGGGAAGAAAGAGGGACGAGCTGTACGAGAAGGTGCTGGAGAGCATCTACGGGGTTCTTAATGATGGCGGCAGGCTGACGATAGCCTTTCCGGCGAGCTTTGATGGGGAGGCGGAGGCTGAAAGGGTAGGCTTCAAACTGGTAGGAAAGTACTACCAGCGCGTGCACAAGAGCCTGGAGAGGTACTTCTACGTGTTTGAGAAGTAGAGAAAGAACAGAGCAATCCCCCAGCTGGCAACTCAACAAAACCTTTTTACATTGAACCATCCTTCTTTTAAAACGGGGATGGCCATGACGAGCGCTGGTGATGAGCCGCTGGTTGAATACTTCAGGAGTATAAAGCCGGGAGAGGACGTTCTAATCGAATACACCTCAGGGGAACCTGTTCATATACTCTTCCACCTATTCCTGGGATGCCTGCGGGAGAACGGGGTTCCCGTTATAATAGTGGACGAACTGGACCAGCTCCACGTCTTCAGGACGCAACTCAAGCTGGCCGGTGTTGACACCGAACTCATAGACACCGCCAACGTCATAAAAATAGGTGGACTGCTCAAGACCGGAAAAGTCCTCGGCAGGGTTGACCTCAGCAAGGAGTTCCCGATAAGGAAGAAGCACTACGAGGAAGCCCTGAGGAAGGTGAACGCGGACTACACCATCAGGATCGTGCTCGGCTTCGACAAGGTTCTGGCGATGCACGAAGAGGACCGAAGAGACCTGGAGTCCCTGTTCGGCTACATGATCAGGCCGTACCTTGGCGACGAGGGAAGGACGACGGTCTACTTCATCAACACGGAGCTTTTCAGCGAGAGAACCCTCAAAGAGTTCAGGGAGCACGCCAGCAGGGTCTTCAGCGTCAGGTTCGAGGAGAACGCCATCGTCATTAGAGTCATAAAATCCCCGAACGTTGCCGAGTACGGAAAAGAAATGGAGACCAAGATAGAAGACTGCGTTTGATCCTCAGTCCTCCAGCCAAATCTCAAGCCTCTGCTTTCCTTTTCCGAGGCTGGAGCGCTTGAACTTCTTCAGGTGGCCTATCTCCTTTATGTCCCTCACATGGGTTCCGCCGCATGGAATTACCTCGAAGTTCCTTATCTGGGTGTATCTGGTTTCCCCTTCCCACCATATCTTCATCTCGCCGCCTTCGTCGACGAGCCTGTTGAAGAGCTCGACTATTTGCTCCTTCCACTGGTTCACGTTCTCAGGGTAGGTTATGTCGTAGCGGCCCTTCTGGACGCTCATGCCGCTGCCGTAGAGCTCCCACTCGCCGGGGAGAACCTCGTTCAGCACGTGCTCCAGGAGGTGCATCGCGCTGTGGATCCTCATGAGCTTGTAGCGGTAATCCCAGTCGAGTTTAAGCTCGACCTCATCGCCGGGCTTGAACTTCTCTGGCTCGGCTACCACGTGCCAGACGTTTCCTTCCTCGTCCTTGTAGACGTCCAGAACCTCAACGCCGTTTATCCAGCCTTTGTCGTGGGGCTGGCCCCCACCGGTAGGGTAGAATACCGTCTGGTCGAGGAGAAGGGCGTTCTCCTTGACTTCAAGAACCCTAGCCTTCGCCTCCCTAAGGTATGCATCCTCGTAGTAGAGCTTGCGCGTCACCTTTACCACCTCAGAAGTGTTGGGCTTTGACATTTAAATGAATATCGAAAAAGAGGAAAGACTCAGCGCCTCTTCCAGAAGAACACAGCGAAGGCTATGAGGAGAACCGCGATTACCACAGCCGCCATCTGCTGGGTTCCGGTCAGACCCCCGCTCTTCTCGCCCGGAATCGTGTACCTTATCGTCGCCGTCGTGTGGTTGGAGAGCATCTTGGTGACGTCCTCTGCCGTGGCACCGTAGCGGAGGAAGACGTGGGAGGTTATCTTCAGGCTGTTGCCCTCCTTCACGACGGTCATTACCAGCCGGTTGCCGTTGAGCTCCTCGCTTATGTTGTTCGGCACCTCGAGGAACTTCCCACCGTCGGGGAGGTTTATCGTGAGGTAGAGCGTGTGGTTAACCTCGTACTCCAGCCTGTCGGTGAGCCCGTTGCTGAGACCGAGCGTCGGGTCGAACTGATAGACGTAGGAGCCGTTCTCGAAGGTCGTGAAGTTTCTGAGCATGTACTCGGCGTCTATTATCAGCGGCGAGTCGGTCTCGTTGAGACCGAGTATCTTGACCTTGCCGTCGTCAACGATGGCGCCCCTGTAGCCGAGCGCTATCGAGTAGGTTCTGAGGATGTACTCCGTAACGTTCTCGACGCCGTAGGAGATTATCTCGGCCTTTCTGGCCTCGACCTCCGACTTGGGCTCCACGTACTCGTCCCTCATGTGGAGCCTGACGCTCCCGTTGTTGTATATGTCCAGGGTGACGTACTCGTTCATGACGCTGCTCTGGTAGTGCTCTTCACCCTTGTAGGGCGCCTTGTAGCGGATGTAGTAGTCCTTGTAGCTGCCGAAGAGCGCGTTGTAGCCATCAGGGGGCAGGAAGGGCTCGAGGTAAATGTACGACTTCACTATCACGGTGTCACCCTCGACCTGCGAGGTTACGAAGAACTTGCTCGTGTTGTACTGCTGGGCGAAGGCCTTCGGGTACGCAATCAGGGTTGCGTTCTCGGGGAGCTTTATGATGAAAGTGTTGTTTATGTCGACCGCGAACGGGAGGCCCGTGTCGGGGACGTTTATCGTCGCGTAGCCCCGGGTCGGGTCGAGGTGAACCTCCCAGTAGTCGCCATAGGAGTAGTACTTGGAGAAGTTGAGGGCTATGGCGTTGAAGACGAGGGTTATGTTGTTGCCCTCCTCGATGCCGTAGGATTTTATGCTCTCGTTGGTGAGGTTCATGCCGGACTGGCTCAGGCTCTGGATGTAACGCTGGAGCTGCTCCTCCTCGAACTTCGCTATGGCCTCCTCGAGGGTCATGTTGCCGTTCTGGGTCTCGTTGAGAATCTGCTCTATCTGCTTCTGAATCTCGTCCTTCGGTTCAAGCCAGACGGTCTTCATGGTTATGTTGGCGTTCCCGTTGGGCATAACCACTATTGTAAAAACGAAGTTCTGCTTGTACGTTTTCGGTTGAAAATCCTCCGCAAGGCCCAGGCTCGGGCCGATGAGAGGTGTCAGGAGAATCGCGGCGAAAAGCACCGCAAGCAATCTCTTCATTACACACTACCTCCATTCCATCTGTACTGGTAACTAGCGCCGCATCGGAGTATTTAACTTTATCCCAGAAGTAGGGAAAGAAAAACCTGGCAAAAGGCAAGAAAAGAGCAGAAAGAATCAAAAATTACTGCTCCCACTTGGAGAAGTCTATCTCTCCCTCCGTCTTGGCCACTATGGTCGTTCCCGTCAGATCGCCGGTGACGTTGACCATCGTCCTACCCATGTCGAGGATGGCGTCAATGCCCAGTATCATGGCGTATGCCAGGGCAACCGGGCTTCCCGCGGTGAGGTCGAGGCCAACGCTCTGGAGGACCATGGCTAGCATTATCGCTCCGGCTCCAGGAACACCGGCGGTTCCAATCGAGGCCAGAACGGCGGTTAGAACAACGATGAGCTGCTGGCTCGGCGTTAGCGGATGGCCGATGGCGTTGGCAACGAAGAGGACCGTGACACCCTGGTAGAGTGCCGTTCCATCCATGTTTATCGTTGCCCCCAGCGGAAGGGTGAAGGAGAATATTCCCCTGTCAATGCCCATTGCCTCCTCGGCGACGCGCATCGTAACCGGCAGGGTTCCGCTGGAACTCCTCGTAACGAATGCCGTGAGCATGGCGTCCTTGGCCTTCTTGAGGAACTTGACCGGGTCGATGCCGAATATCTTGAGCAGGACGAAGTACACCAGCAGTATCTGCACCGCGAGGCCGATGTAAACCGCGACAACGACCTTGGCGAGCGGACCGACGACCTTGAGTCCCTGGGAGGCCATGACGTAGGCTATGAGGGCGAAGACACCTATCGGCGCGTACTGCATGACACCGGCGACTATGATGTACATTGCCTCGGCCAGGCCATCAAAGGCCCTGAGGAGCGTCGTTCCCGCATTCTTGAGCCTCTCGTCCTCCTTGTTTATGAGGTACGTCAGGGCTATGCCCAGGATTATGGCGAAGAATATCACCGGCAGAACGTCACCGTTGGACAGGGAGGCGAAGGGGTTCGTGGGCACTATGTTGAGGAGGGTCTTTACGAGGGAGGGCGGCTGCGCCTCGATTGCCTTTCCTTCGCCGGTTCCCAGGCTTATGCCCGTTCCGACCCTGAAGAGGTTGCCCATCAGCAGGCCGAAGAACACTGCGAAGGCTGACGTGAGGAGGTAATAGACCACTATCTTCACACCGACCCTTCCGAGCCTTGCTGGACTGATACTGGCGGCACCGACGACAAGCGATGCCAGAACTATCGGCATCACTAACATCTTCAACAGGCGGACAAAGAGGTCACCCAGTGGCTTGATGTAGGTCTTGACGAACTCTGCGTAGCCTAGATAGCCCATTATCAAACCAAAAACTGCACCGAGAATTAAACCCCACAGTATCTTCCACAGAACAGGGTAGTCCAGATACTTCCTCAGGAGCCCCATTTGGAGCACCTCCTCCGGATTTCGAACGACAGCAGTATAAGGCTACAGGCTGTAAGTATATTAACTTTCCGGGCAAATATGTGTCAAAACGTCAGAAAAATCAGGGAATTCTTAACGAAACATCTCCGTATAAAATTCTCCTTAACTGTCCGTCAATGTCGAGCAGGAGAGATCCATCATCTAAAACGTCCACTGCACGACCTATTAGGACATTATCATCCTCAACAATCCTCACGGTTCTCCCGAGGATGAAGGTCCTCTCGCGAACTTTGGCCATCATTATATCCGGACATTCCTTGAAAATTCTGTACCAGGCGTTTAGATGGAACAGCAGCCTCTCAAGAACCCTATCCAGGGGCAACGGGGTTCCGATCAGTTCCATCATGGAAATCGCATCCCTCCGAAGCTCCGGGGGAATGGGGTTGTTAACGTTCAGCCCGATTCCCAGAACCGTGTACTCGCCCGCCTTCCCCTCCGTCAGAATGCCGGCTATTTTCTTGCCCGCAACCCAGACGTCGTTCGGCCACTTTATCCCCGGGGCGAGGCCAAAATCAGAGAGCGTATCCGCGACGGCCAAGGCTCCGACGAAGACAAGTCTGGGGTCCACCTTCTGGGGCTTCAGAATGACGCTCATCCAGAGGCCGCCCTCCGGGGAAGCCCAGAAGCGGCCCTTTCTACCTTTCCCAGCAGTTTGCCTCTTCGCGATGACGACCGTGCCCTCCGGAACCTCCGGGGCTATCCCCTTCGCGTACTCGTTCGTGGAATCCGTCTCATCAAGCTTGATGACTTTGGTGCCTATCGTGGCTTCCATGCCCTCATCCATCGAACCACCACCAAAAACTCGACCTCAGCCTTAAACACCTTTCCGTCAAGGAAAACCTTAAATCCTCCAAATCATATATCACTCCCGGTGATTAGTATGGACGCATACCAGAACGTTGGCATTAAGAGGCGCCTCGGAAGGTTTTTCCGAAGGGACGGACGGGCGCTCATCTTCGCCATGGATCACGGCTTCGAACACGGGCCGACGGACTTTGAGGAGTACTGGGAGCACGTCAACCCTAGGATAATCATGAGGAAAGTTATGAGGGCCGGAATTGACGGCGTTATGATGCTCCCCGGTCTAGCGAGAATAGCCGGGAACGACGTGAAGCCCGACAGGGGTTTGATGATAAAGCTCACCAGCAAGACGAACCTCCGCCCGAAGGACGACCAGCTCCTCCAGAGCCAGCTCGGCTACGTCGAGGACGCAATAAAGCTCGGCGCCGATGCCATAGCCGCGACCGTCTACTGGGGCAGCCCGCAGGAAGACGTTATGATGCGCCAGTTCGCTGAAATAGCGAGCTACGCCCACGACCTTGGCTTCCCGGTTGTACAGTTCGCCTACCCGCGCGGGCCGTACATAAACGAGAAGTACGGGAAAAAGGAGGACTACCGCGTCGTCATGTACGGTGCCAGGGCCGCGGTCGAGAGCGGCGCGGACATGATAAAGACCTACTGGACCGGCTCGAGGGAGACCTTCGCCAAGGTCGTTGATGCCGCCGCCGGCGTTCCGGTTCTCCTGAGCGGCGGGGCAAAGGCCGAAAACCCTGTTGACTTCCTGGAGGTGGTCTACGATGTCGTTGAGGCTGGCGGAGCCGGAGCCGTCGTGGGGAGGAACATCTTCCAGCGCGAGAACCCGGAGCCCCTCATAAAGGCCCTCATAAGGGTCATACACCGCAATGAGGAGCCGGAGGAGGCGGCAAAGGCGGAGGGGCTTCTCTGACCCTGCGTTTTTCTCCCTTTACCCCTTCCATAGACGATTGTCGAATTCTTGCCCACAGAACGTCGTTAGGCTTTTAAATGTCATGAATTAGCCCCGAAATGGAGGTGAGAGAATGACGCGCGTTGAGATAATTGACACGACCTTCCGCGACGCTCACCAGTCCCTCATAGCGACGCGACTCACGACGGACGACATGCTGGCAATAGCTGAGAAGATGGATAGAATCGGCTTCTACTCGATGGAGGTCTGGGGAGGAGCAACGTTCGACGTCTGCATCCGCTACCTCCGCGAGGACCCCTGGGAGAGACTGAGGCTCCTGAGGGAGAACATCACCAAAACCAAACTCCAGATGCTCCTGCGCGGGCAGAACGTTGTCGGCTACCGCCACTACCCCGACGACGTGGTTGAAAGCTTCGTCGAGCTGGCTCACAGGAACGGAATAGACATCTTCCGCGTCTTCGACGCCCTCAACGACGTCAGGAACATGGAGGTGGCGATAAGGAAGGCGAAGGAAGTCGGGGCGGAGGTTCAGGGTGCGATAGCCTACACGACGGGCAAAGTGTTCACGCTCGAGTACTACATGAAGAAAGTGGAAGAGCTGCTCGCGCTGGACGTTGATGTCATCACGATCAAAGACATGGCGGCCCTGCTGACACCCTGGAAGGCCTACGAGCTGGTGAGCGAGATAAAGGAGCGCTACGGCGTCCCAGTCAACGTTCACACTCACTCCACAACCGGAATGGCCGTCGCAACGTACCTCAAGGCCGTCGAGGCTGGGGCGGACTACATAGACACTGCCATAAGCCCGCTCGCCTTCGGAACCGCCCAGCCGGGAATACAGACCATCTGGCACGCCCTACCTGAGGCCGTCGGGAGCCACCTCGACAGGGAGCTCATCCACGAGGTCTCACGCTACCTCAAGCGGCTCCTCGATGAGAAGTACTCGGGGATGCTGCACAAGGAGGCCCTCATGGTGAACCCCTACGTTCTGAAGTACCAGGTTCCGGGCGGGATGTACTCCAACCTCATAAGCCAGCTGAAGGAAATGAAGGCCCTCGACCGGCTCCAGGAGGTTCTGGAGGAGATTCCGCGCGTCAGGGAGGACCTTGGATGGCCGCCGCTGGTGACGCCCACCAGCCAGATAGTCGGAACGCAGGCGGTTCTCAACGTCCTCTTTGGAAGATACGAGAGGATAACAGAGGAGGTCAAGAACTACATCAAGGGACTCTACGGAAGGCCGCCGGGGGAGATAAACCCCGAGTTGCGGGCAAAGGTCCTTGGGGATGAGGAGCCCATAACCGTAAGACCCGGGGAGCTGCTCGAACCCGCGCTGGAGAAATGCAGAAAGGAGCTCGAGGAACTGGGCTACCTGGAGAAGGAGGAGGACGTTCTGACCTACTGCCTCTTCCCGCAGGTGGCGCTGGAGTTCTTCAGGGCAAGGAAGGAGGGCAGGAGAAAGCCCGAGATACCGCCGGCGGTTCAGAGGTTCAAGCTCTACGTTAACGGCGTCGAATTCGAGGTCGGCGTTGAGGGCGTCGACCTGAGCGCCCTCAGGTACCTGCCCCAGATAGCCGGGACTTCGGTCCCGCCCAGCCCTCCAAAAACAGCTGCTGTTCCTTCGCCTGCGCCCGCACCTGTTGCCGCCCCAGCTCCGGTTGCTCCAGCGACGCCAACTCCCGCCCCAGCCGGGGAGGGTGCAGTCACCGCCCCAATGCCGGGCAAGATTCTAAGAATCCTCGTCAAGGAAGGCGATGAAGTCAAAACCGGCCAAGGACTCTTAATCCTCGAAGCAATGAAAATGGAGAATGAGATTCCAGCACCAAAGGATGGCGTAGTGAAGAAAATCCTCGTAAAAGAAGGCGACACCGTCGACACCGGACAAACACTGATGGAGCTGGAGTGAAAAGACCTTCTCCACCCTTCTTTCTTTCAACTCCCTGCACAAAAAGTCTTCTCGCTGGAGCGCAACGGAGTTTTAAACGTTCAGTTTAAAAACGAAAAAATTTCAGCCTTTTGCCGAAAAGCATTTATATGGACACAAATCTACATTAGGCCGAAAACCCGCACGGGGGTGCAACTATGAACTCCGCTGTAATAATCCTGATAGCAGCGGCGATATACGTTGGACTGTATATGACCTACGGTAGAAGCCTTCAGAGCAAGGTCGTCAGGGCCGACCCCAACAGACCAACACCCGCCCACAAGCTCTACGACGGCGTTGACTACGTTCCAGCGCACCCGATGGTTCTCTACGGACACCACTTCGCTTCAATAGCCGGTGCAGGGCCGATAGTAGGTCCAGCCGTGGCAATGGCATGGGGATGGCTGCCGGGACTCATGTGGGTCTGGTTCGGCAACGTCTTCATTGGTGCCGTCCACGACTATCTCGCACTGATGTCATCGGTTCGCTACGATGGTAAGTCCGTCCAGTGGATAGCAGGAAAGCTCATGAGCAGGAGGACGAGCATGGCCTTCGAGCTCTACGTCTGGTTCGCGCTCGTGCTCGTCATCGCGGCATTCGCGGCAGTCATCGGCGGAATATTCGTCGGAACCCCGGAGGCGGCAACGGCATCGCTGCTCTTCCTCGGTGTCGCCGTGATACTCGGATGGCTGCTCTACAAGGTGCAGATAGACTTCAAGCTCGGAACAATAATCGGCCTGGTGCTCCTCGTCATCGCAGTGTGGCTCGGATTCAAGTTCCCGATTGAGGCAAGCAAGCAGACCTGGTACATAGTCCTCGGACTCTACATCATAGTCGCCTCATCGCTTCCGGTGTGGATACTGCTCCAGCCCAGGGACTACCTCAACGCCTACATCCTCTGGTTCGGCCTCATACTCGGTGGCCTGGCCTTCATAGTCGTCGGCGTCAAGGGCGGCGGAACCTTCACGGCTCCAGCCTTCACCACCTGGTCGGCCAACGTCGTCGGCGGGCAGCCGTCACCGTTCTGGCCAACGATACCGTTGGTTATCGCCTGTGGAGCGCTGAGCGGATTCCACTCCATCGTCGGTTCAGGAACGACGAGCAAGCAGCTCGACAACGAGCTCCACGGCCTGATGGTCGGCTACGGCGGCATGTTCACCGAGGGCTTCCTTTCAACCATCGTCATAGCCTCGATAGCCATCTACGGTCTCCAGGTCTTCCAGAGCATGAACATCCCCGTTGACTACAACAACTGGGGACAGCAGTACGCCATCCAGGTCGTCAAGCACGGAATAAAGGTCGGAATCTTCGCCAAGAGCTACGCCTACGGTCTACAGGACGCCTTCGGAATACCGTTCAAGACGGGAGCGGTCTTCGCCAGCCTCTGGGTCTCTGCCTTCGCCCTGACGACCCTCGACACCGCGACGAGGCTCGGAAGGTTCGCCTGGCAGGAGATCATGGAGATGGTCCACGGACCAGAGATGCTCAAGAACAAGTGGATAGCCTCAATAATCCTCGTCGCCTTCGGTATCTACATGGCCTGGGGCGGCAGCTGGCTCATCATCTGGCCGGCCTTCAGCGGCATGAACCAGATGCTCGCAAGCATCGCAATGATGACGGCCTCGCTGTGGGTTGCCAAGGTTCAGAGACCGGCAGGAGCCTGGAAGTGGGCTGTCGTCATTCCGGCACTGTTCCTGTGGATCACCGTCACGGCCGCGCTGGTCTGGTTCCTAGTCGTCATCAGGCCAGGGTTCTGGGTCAGCCTCATCACCGTCGTCGGCCTGCTCCTCAACCTGCTCCTGGTCTTCGACTGGTACGCAGCCTGGAAGAGGCCGGCAGCGGAGTACGCAGCTGCTTGAACCCTTTCCTTCTTTCCTTTCGCTTTTGGAGGTGAAAACATTGGAACCCGTGAAGCATTTTCTCAGGGGATTCATGGAGTCGTTCAAGCACCAGTCCACTGAGTACATCGAGTTCGAGCTGAGGGAGCTTGAGAACGTCTTCGCCCTCGTGCTGATGGGGGCCTTCGTTGGGATACCCTCCCCACCGACGACGCTGGTCATACGGCTCATGCCCCACATGGTGAGGGAGATCAAGGTGATGCACCAGAGGGCCGTTGACCTGGACGACGTCTTCGCCGAAGTGGCAGGCATGTTCGATATAGACTGAGGTGAGAGCATGAGGGAGTTCCTCCTTCCGAAGAAAGGCTTCAGAACCGTGTTCGTCATAGGTAAAGGCGGGGTTGGAAAAACCACCACGAGCGCCGCCCTGGCCGTGGCACTGTCAAAGAAAGGCTACAAGACGCTCATAGTCTCACTCGACCCGGCACACAACCTCGGTGACGTCTTCATGGTCAAGCTCAATGACAAGCCGAAGAAGCTCTCCGATAACCTCTACGCCAGCGAGCTGGACATGGAGAAGCTCATCAGGGACTACCTCAAGCACCTCGAGAAGAACCTGAAGCACATGTACCGCTACCTGACCGTCATAAACCTCGAGAAGTACTTCGAGGTGCTCAGCTTCTCGCCGGGCATAGAGGAGTACGCGACACTGGAGGCAGTGAGGGAAATACTGGCCGAGGGAGATGAATGGGACGTCATAGTCTTCGACACGCCGCCGACGGGACTCACACTCCGCGTCCTGGCCCTGCCCAGGATTTCGCTCATCTGGGCCGACAAGCTGATCGAGATAAGGCGCAAGATACTCGACAGGAGGCGCGCCATAGCGAAGATACAGGGGGAGCAGAAGTTCGTCGTTGACGGCGAGGAATTCACACTGCCAAAGGACGAGGAGGAAGACGCGGTCATGAAGGAGCTCAAGGCGTACAGGAAGGAAGTCGAGTTCGTCGAGAAGGTCCTCACCGACCCGGAGAAGACGAGCGTCATAGCGGTTATGAACCCCGAAATGCTCCCGCTATACGAGACCGAGAGGGCACACGAGAGCCTGAAGAAGTTCAAGGTACCGTTCAACCTGATAGTCGTCAACAAGGTCATAACGCTGAAGGAGGACATTCCCGAGCTGAAGGTCAAGCTCGAAGCCCAGGAGAAGGTCCTCGCGGAGATAGGAAAGAAGTTCAAGGGCATAGAGGTCATCAAGATACCCATGTTCGCCGAGGAACCGAGGGGCATGGAATGGCTGGAGATGCTCGGAGGTCTGATTATTGAGGGCTGAGGAGGTACTTGAGCTGCTCAGGAACGTGAAGAATCCATTCACCGAGATGGACATAGTCAGCGAGGGCCTCGTGACCAAGGTGGTCGTTGAGGAGGAGATGACGACGATATACGTCGCCTTCGCCAGGAGCACCCCCTCGACCCCATTTTCCATGGCCGTCAACTGGCCCCTCCAAGCGAAGATAATCCGAGACATGGTAAAGGTTTTAGAGGATAAGCTGGGATACTTTGAGATAGTTGATGACATGACGTTGCAACGATACTATCCGATTGAGGAGGTCTAATCATGGAGATAACGTCCGGATTTATCCTTGCGGTGATGGTTCTCGCGGCCATTTCATCGCTCCAGTTCTTCAAGGGCAGACAGCTCAACCTCAGGATAATGCAGCACTACCTCCGCTCCATAGAGGACGTCGTCAAGCCCGAGGATAAGGAATACGTCTGGCTCGGCGGCTACATCGGCTTCCGCGCCTACTACAAGGTGAACAGGGAGAACATCAGGAAGTTCGAGTACACCCTTACGCTTCTCCCCAGGCAGAGCATTCTCTACTTCCCGATAGCCCTCATCACCAGCAGGCACGACAAGCTCTACGTTGTCGTGAGGCCGTTCAACGATATAAAGCACGAAGCCCACCTCATCCAGAAGGGCTACTACCGCATGAGGCCCACGATAGAGGACGAAGAACTCCTAAAGAAGGAAATCATCGAAATCGCGGGCAAGAAGTACGAGGCTCTATACGAGAAGAGACGCGACATCGAGATGCTCCAGTACCTGGTTGAGAGCATGTCAAAGCCGGAGAACATAAAGCACGTCTCCCTCACCCCGAGCACCAACGTCTTCTACGTCCTAATGAAGCCCGAACCGGACACTATCGAGGACGACATCAGAAGGATAGTGCGCTTCGTCAACGAGAGGCTCAAGGAGAGCCCGTTCTCCTCATGAACCTTTTTTACCCCCGGGGAAAACGTTAAATGCCCCTTCCATTCATTTTCTAGGGCGGTGGATGTTATGGATGTCTATAAAGTCAGCTTCGGCGAACCGAGGCTCGGCTGGGTGGTTCTCGTCCACGGCCTAGGGGAACACAGCGGAAGGTACGAGAGATTAATAAGAGAACTCAACGATGCCGGCTTTGCCGTCTACACCTTCGACTGGCCCGGCCACGGAAAGAGCCCGGGCAGGAGGGGGCATACAAGCGTTGAAGAGGCGATGGCGATAATAGACGGCATTATAGATGAAATCGGCGAAAAACCCTTCCTCTTCGGCCACAGCCTCGGCGGCCTGACCGTAATCCGCTACGCCGAAACCAGATCCGATAGAATAAGGGGAGTGATAGCGTCCTCACCCGCCCTCGCCAAGAGCCCGGAAACGCCGGATTTTATGGTGACCCTTGCGAAGTTCCTTGGAAAGATCGCCCCAAGCGTAACGCTCTCCAACGGACTGAAGCCCGAACTGCTATCCCGGAACCCCGAGGCCGTGAAGCGCTACGTCGAAGACCCACTCGTCCACGACAGGATTTCCGCAAAGCTCGGAAGGAGCATCTTCGAGAACATGGAGCTGGCACACAAAGAGGCTGGAAGGATAGAGGTTCCAACGCTTCTCATAGTCGGTACGGGGGACGTGATAACACCCCCAGAGGGCTCAAGAAGGCTCCTGGAAGCGCTTACAGTTGAGGACAAGGCGATTAAGGAGTTCGAAGGGGCCTACCACGAGATATTCGAGGACCCGGAGTGGGCGGATGAACTCCACGAGGTGATAGTGAATTGGCTTGTGGAACATTCCGCCAAAGCGAATGAAGATGATGGCGATGAGGATTGTGGTGATGGAGGTCTATGAGACCAGATTCCTCACTCAGCTGATCACGGCCTTTCTGGTTCTCTTCGTTTCAGTCATTATCCTCATCCTTCTGACCCTCGTGAGTGGTGGCGCCTCCAGGGAGGCGTTCATAGGCATCTCCATGTACCTAATCTTCGCCCTGATCGTGATAGGCCTCATGCTGTTCTGCCTGAAAAAGATGAAAGAGGGACCCAGGAAGGCCACCACGCTTGCAAGGAACTGCACCCCCGAAGGAAACCGCCTAACGTTCCCCCTCGAGCTTGAGTTCGAGTACGGCAGGGTAACCCTTCTCAGCCATCCGGAAAAAAGGCGTTCGGCGAGGAATTTCCAGATTCTGAAAAGAGAGAGGTCCTCCTCCATAGAATTTCCCCCTGAGGAATTCAAGCTCTCAGCCGTAGTCGGCAGAGGATTCGCCAGCTTTCCGGCGGTAAGGGTGCTCAGCGGACCTTACGAGAGGACCGTGATACTCTTCATGACCAGCAGGGGAGTGGTCAGCGGTAAAAGGCTCCTCACGGCCGCCCTTACGGAGGGGCACGTTGACGTGGAGATTGAAGGACGCGGCGGGAGGCTGATCGGCAGGTTCTACACGCCACCAGGAGGAAGGGGCAGATTTGAAATGACCATGAGCGCCCCCGAAAGCCCCGAAGTCAACGTCAGGATAGCCGATTCTTCGATGCAGGGGTTTGAATACCCCCTCCTCCCGGAAGAGAGCACCGTCATATTCTGTCCCTACGGCAACCTCGACGTGGACAATATCCTCAGAACCCTCGGTCGCACGGGTGCAGTCATGGGACACGGGCAGTTTCTGGTAAAGCTGCGGTCACCGAAACCCAGGGCTAGGAAAATACTCGAGTATCCCATCGAGGTCAGGCTGGAGGAAGAAGAAAACTGGGAGTTTTGAAGAATTTATACCACGTCTCTTCTGTCTATTATGTGCTCAAGCTCGGGACCCGTCTTGATGAGCCCAACTGGAACGCCGACGCGTTCCTCTATTTCCTCAACGAACTCCCTGGCCTTCCTCGGCAGTTTGTCGTAGTCCGTGACGCCGAAGGCATCCTTGTCATACTTGTCCAGCATCGTAAGGGCTATCATCGTCGCGCCGTTGAGCCTCGCGGAGTAGCGGGCGAACTCGAAGTCGAACCAGCCGACCCTCCTCCGCCTCCCCGTGACGGTCCCGTACTCAACGAGACCCAGCTTCTCAGCCTCCTCCTGGCTCATCTCCGTCGGGAACGGTCCAGCCCCGACCCTCGTCGGGAAGCTCTTGAAGACGACTATGACGTCATCAACCCTCGTCGGGCCTATTCCAACGTCGCTCGCTATGGCAGAAGCGGTCGTGTCCTTCGAGGTCACGTAGGGGTAGGTTCCATAATAGAGGCTCAGGCCGAAGCCCTGCGTCCCCTCGACGAGTACGAGCTTCCCTTCGTCCAGGGCGTCGTTCACTTCCGCGGCGACATCCGTCAGGTAGGGCTCAAGCTCGGGAATATCCCTCGCCAGTCTCGCCCGTCTCATAACCCTGTCGGCGTTCGCCGGCCCGCAACCGCTTCCGGTGGTTCCTATCTTGTCGTGGAGGTGGCTGTTGCTCCTATCGAGCTTCTTGTGCTCCTCCTCAATTATGGAACAGCGGTAGTCGATGCCAACCCTCTCGGCGACGTTGAAGTCCTTGAGGTGCTCAAGCTCGTGGAAGAACACTCCCGGGTCAACGAGAACGCCCGCACCCACGAGAAGCCTGGCCTTTCTCTGAATGAACGCCGTCGGAAGCTGCCTGACCGCGTACTTCTTACCGTTGATAAAAACGCTGTGGCCCGCGTTCGTTCCAACTCCACCGCGAGCTATGATTTCAGGCTCGTCCTTCAGGGCAAGGTAGGCGATAACAGAGCCCTTGCCCTCGTCTCCCCACTGACCACCAACAACGATGTAGCTCGGCATGGCTCCTTACCCAGGTTTAAGTCAATAGGGGGCTTATAACGGTTTCGAATTTAACATAAATTTGTTAAAAGATTGGACCGCGGGCCGGCAAAAGGTTAAAACCCGTGGCAAACACTACCTGTGGGGGTAGCGATGAGGAACAAACTGATAGTCGTCACCGGAGGGGCGGGATTCATAGGCTCCCACATCGCCTGGGAGCTTGTCAAGGACAACGATGTGGTTATAATAGACAACCTCTACACCGGAAAGGAGGAGAACGTTCCACCGGGAGCGAAGCTCGTGAGGGTGGATATAAGGGACTACGAATCAATAGCCGAGCTGATAAGTCACGCAGATTACGTTTTCCACGAAGCTGCTCAAGTCAGCGTCGTCGAGAGCGTCAGGGACCCGATTTTCACCGAGGAGGTCAACGTCATCGGCACGCTCAACATTCTGAAAGCCCTTCTGGAAGGACAGGGAAAGCTGATTTTTGCATCCTCCGCGGCGGTCTACGGAGACAACCCAAACCTGCCCCTGAGGGAGACCGAGAGGCCGAGACCGCTCTCACCGTACGGCGTGACCAAGGCGACCGCCGAAGAGTATCTGCGGGTATTCAATGAGCTCTACGGAGTTCCAACCGTCGCGCTGCGCTACTTCAACGTCTTCGGCCCGAGACAGAACGCCAACCAGTACGCGGGGGTCATAAGTATATTCATCAACCGCGCCCTGAAGAACGAGCCGCTCGTCATCTACGGGGACGGCAAGCAGACAAGGGACTTCATCTACGTGAAGGATGTCGTTAGGGCGAACATACTGGCCGCAGAGAGCCGTAGGAGCAGCGGAAAGGTTTTCAACGTCGCAACAGGAAAACAAACGACCATCCTAGAGCTGGCGATGAAGGTAATCGAGATAACCGGCGCCAACAGTTCGGTGCTCTTCGACAGGCCCAGGCCCGGGGACATAAGGCACAGTCTAGCGGATATAAGCGAGATCAAGGGGCTTGGCTTCGAACCGGAGTGGAGCCTGGAGGAAGGGCTGAAGAAAACGGTGGAGTGGTATTCGTCCCAAACGGAGAGCTAAAGCTTCCATTTTCCAATTCTTCCAGTATCTTCGGAAGGATCTCCTTAACGTACGGTGAATTCATCAAGAGAACGTACAGGCCCCTCAAACGGTGACATCTTTCTGGCCGGATAACTCTAACCCCCCGATGCCCAACGGGGATGGAACTCTCTACCCAGAGAACGTTCTCCGCGATGAGCGGAGCAACGACCGCCACGCCGCTTCCGGAGAATACGGGCGGTGTAAACGTCACGTCGTAACACCTAACCAGCAGGAACGCCAGAGGGGACGTGCTGACCAAGAAAGCATAATCGTTGTAGTTACCGTTCGGGAGTCCTACGCCCAGCTCCTGGGTCAAAACGGAAATAAGCCCCGATGAGGACTGCACGTATTCCGGAGTCTGAACAACCACATGGAACTCTCCCCCAAGGACCTGTGAGGCGGTTATCGGAGGTGATATCTCAACGGACGTCCATCCGCCCGCCGCGAGGGTGCTGTTGAGCGTTATCCCCCCGGAGGAAATCTGCGCGGAGGAGTAGTAAACAGAAACGGAGAGGTTGGTGCCGGCGTAAAGGTCATCGGTGAAGTTTCCAGGATAGACCCAGGTCACGTTGAGGGGTACAATCTGCGGAAAAGGAAACGTGAGCACGTATATGGCGTAGGGTATACACACGGAACCGCTGGCGACTGGACTGAAGATGCCACCCAGTCCGCCACCAACCCCCTGAACGTTGACGTTGATACTGGGCACCGCTAACCCTATGGCCGCGAAGAGCATGACGCCGATAACCGAGACCGCCAGCATTCGCATTCTGGATTTCATCACTGCATACTAGGACGAGTAGGGATTAAAACCTTACTCCCGCGGGATCACGGAAACGTGGTAACGAGAATCAGTCCCGCCTAGAGATCACGGCCGCGGATGAAACACGAGATGATAGTACCACTCATCCACCTGAGCCTGGGGTTCATTCGGGGCGTACGGCCTTACCCTGAGGGCATCCACACGGTAGGTGCTCCCTCCCTTGATGTACACGCGATTGAACAGAAAGTTCGCATCATCATCGTATTCAGTGCTCCCCAGGGGGCTGTCCGTAAGGTATCCCGACTCATCGTAGACGAGCAGCCTAACGGTTCCATTGCTCAGGATTTCAAGGTGCACCAGATACCAAGTTCCGGTGCTGAGACCCACGTTGTTCACCCTAGCGTGGGTTGTCCCAAGATAGCTGGTCCTGGTGTCTATGCGGATATCATCGCCCGGAACATCGAGAACGGCCCCGAATCCGTTGCCCGATGCGTCCACCAGCCCAACCCTATCCAGCGACCCCCTCGTGACGTTCACCCTCTTGTCCCAGTATTCAAGGACAACACTCTGGGAGGCCCTGTCCACCGTGAAGCCCAGAGCCTTCAGAACCCCATCCTGCCTGTCAAAATACTGGTACTTCTCCGCAGACTGGGAGCCGCCGTATTCAAAATTATCGGAACCCATCCGCACACCCGGATTGTTGGGATTGTACCACTCCCACCCACCGTCCGTTATGCTGCCGTAGCCCTCAAAGTCGTCAAAGAACGGGAAAACCCTGCCCCCGTCGTTGTAGGAGGAGTAATCACCGTTACCATAGTACATCCAGACCACGGTGCCTCCGGGAGGAATCCTGGGGATGTTCACCCAAACGACTGCGTAGTCGTTGGTGGTATCGAGTATCTCTATCCAGTAGTTGAGCAGGTTTCCATCCGGATCCATGAAGTAGAGGCTCTTGGGATTGCTATCCAGAACGCTCCATACAACATCACTGCCGGAGAGAACGACCTTCACGGGCCAGTCTGTGAGCGTCGTCGAGCCGGAATACGTGATATTGATGGGATTCACGTATTCAGGATAATCCTCCGGTTTACCGACCCCGATCTTCTGCGTTATCACCTCGATGCTTCCGGTACCGGCCTCGCTGTAATAGCCATCAACAATGTTTACGGTGGTCTTGCTAAGATCGACACTACTGCTCCATATGAGATCCGAGGAAAAATCAAAGACGAGCGGCGTGTTGGCGGGCTGGTCGCCCGTGAGCCTGACACCCTTGGAGCCCAAAAGACGGCCATTCGAACTGTAGAGGGAAACGTTGACTACTGTGCCCGCTTCAAGTTTGATGGGGAATATCACATGGACATCGTACACCACGAGGCCAAATAAATACGTTGTAACGTAAAACCCTCCCTCCCCTGTGGGACTCACAACCCTCTGGCTTCCAGCACCGAGTTCCTGGACGTTGACATTGATGCTGGGAACGGCTAACCCAACGGTCAACACCAGCAGCAAGAGCGCAAGTGAGAGGAGGGTTATTCTCAGCCGCCTCATATTAAACAATTCATTCGCGAGAAAAGTTTAAAATCTTATCCCCTCGGCTTCGCTTTCCGCCCCGAAAAGGAGGAAGAAGGAATCGCCGTCACTTCTTCACGCTGAAACCCATGGCCTGCCTCTGCTGGAGCTCCTGCGCCTTCTGGGCGAGCTCTCCCAGCTGTCCCTCCAGCTTTCTGAGCGCCTCCTGGGTCTTGGCTATCGCCTCATCGTACTCCTTTATGCGCGCGTCCAGATAAGTTATTGCCTCGTCGAGGTTCTTCTCGATGGCGTAGCCGGCGCCGACGCTGACTATCGCGTTCTTCTTGTCGTCTATGTGCGCCTTCAGGAAGGAACCGGCCCCGATCGGCACCAGTATCTCCGGCTTCTCCTCCTCGACCTTCTTGAGTTCCTCCAGTGTCTCCTTCACAGCCTGAAACTCGTTCCTCCCAAGGGTGAGCAGTTCAAGGTTTTGGGCCAGGAGCTGAGCCTGCGCCTGAAGGAGCTGGTACTCGTAAGCGAGCCTCTCCATCTCATTGGTCTCGGCCATTTTACACCACCGAAGGGACTATGCAACGGGGCTTTTAAGGTTTGGGTCCGGATTACCAAGCAGGCGAAAAAGTTATTTACCGTGTGCAAGACGAAATTATGTGATTGACATGAGCTTCGGGAAGCTACTGGTTGTTGGAATGATCCTTGTTATTGCAGCCGGACTCGTCTTATCATTCTCAGACATCCAGAATCATGGTGAAAGCACCCAACCACCAAATCACATCTCGTACACGGTATGCCCCTTCGTGAATCCAGCGTACGTTAAAGAATTGGCCAAGGAAGTGAGCGGCCCTGAAAGCCTCGGGACTGTTCTGATGAAGTCATTCAACGCCTCGCTCGATCCGAATTATCCCATTGCCCTCGTGAAAAAACTGATCGACGACGGAAAGGCGGAGAGGGTCTATCAGAGGTATGCCTACTCCTTCGCCAGCTGTTCCAAGACCGTCAGCGCCTCCTCTGGTTGGCATATGGAAGAACGCTACCTGGTTGTCCCTCCGATCAGAGAGATAACCCCCCAACACTAAAGAGTTTGACATCCTCTACGGCATGATATACACGGAGATCGACGGAAAAGGAGTTGTGTTCCTGTATTATCTGTCGAATCCCGAGACTGTTGAAAGAGTTGAGGGCATCTCATTCTTCTATCCAAAGAACCTCAGCATCGCCGAGACTACCGGCGAGATAGCCTGGAGGTGCTGGCACTACACCGAGAACGGGGCAGAGATAGGCTCCTGTAAGGGAGACGGAACGGAGACGTTCATACCTGCGGTAATCGACGACAAAAACTCGATTGGAATCTGGGCAAAAGGGGCCTATGGTTCCTTCGTGATAATCCTCAACGAAACGGTGAAAGACGAAGAAAACCTCCCCATCTCCATGAGGATTGCAGTGGTGGTGAACGGGGAAGGGGTGAACCTCCCCCTCGGAAATCCGTAGTAATCATTTCAGGATTTCCTCTTTTATCCGCTCCGCTATCTCCCTCATCGCATCGGCAGCCTTCGAGTCGGGGAAGGCCTCGACAAAGGGCTTGAGCATGCTCATGCTCTTCGGAATGGCCCTGTCGTAGGGTATCTCGCCGAGTATCGGGATTCCCTCGGCTTCGGCCCACTCCCTAAGGGCAGTAAAACCGGGGTTGAAGTCTGCCTTGTTGATGATGAGGTAAGCCGGCTGTCTGAAGTGCTGGACAACCTTGTAGGCCCTCTGCACGTCGCTGAGGGAAGCAGGCGTAGGCTCCGCCACGAGTATCGTCAGATCCGCTCCACCTATGCTCGCTATAACCTGACAGCCGATTCCGGCGGCGCTGTCAACCACCATGTGCTTCAGGCCAAGCTCGCCCATGAGCTTCTTCGCCCACTCCTTCTCCTCTGTGACGAGCTTTCCGCTGTTGGGCCTGCCAACGTCGAGCTGGGCCGAAATCAGCGGGAAACCGTAGCGGGTGGTCGTCTTCCTGACGACTCCAGAGCGAACCTCGTCAAGGCTTATCGTCCCTGGAACCGGACAAACGAGACCGCAGACGTTGCAGCCCTCACAGGTCAGCTCGCTGACAACGTAGTCCCCATCAATAACCTTGATGCAGTCGTAGGGGCAGCGCTCCTGGCAGATGCCGCACCTTATGCAGCTCTCCGTGTTTATCCTCGCCACCTTCGCCCCTACCAGCTCCCTCTCCTCCTCCCAGTGCTCCACGCCGAGGAGCAGGTCGAGGTTCGGCGCGTCAGCGTCAGCATCAACAGCAACGAACCGGTACTCGTCCTTCAGCAGGTAGAGGAGCGAGGCAGTAACCGTGCTCTTTCCAACGCCTCCCTTGCCGCTCGCTATGACCAGCTGCATCACTCACCACCTCCGAGGAACTCAACGACCCTGGAAGCAATCTCCCTGAAGAGCCCCGCCTCGGGATAATCCGTCAGGACTATGGGCTTCCCCTCAACGTAGCTCCTTATGATGTTCTCGCTGTACGGAATCTCCGCGATTACCTCCGCACCGTACTTTTCGGCAATCTCGCGCACCTTGGCCACGTCGCCGAGGTCCGAGCGGTTCACAACGACCATCGCGGGAATGTCCATCAGCTTCGCCAGCCTGAGAATCAACTCGCCGTCGTGAATTCCGAGGGGAGTTGGCTCGGTGACGGCTATGATGAGCCTCGAGTCCTCAAGGGCCTTCGAGACGGTGTTGCTCGTTCCCGCGGCGGTATCAACCATCAAAAGCTCCTTCTCAAGCCCCTGGGCGCGCTTCTTAGCCCTGGAAACTATCGGCATCGCCCTCTCCTCACCCTCAAGGAGCCTTCCCGTGACAAGCGGGAAGCCGTAGGGAGTTTCAGTAAGATAAGTGTGCCCCATCAGCTTCTTGCCCGGCAGAATCGCCCCCGGAACCGGGCAGACTATCTCACAGGCGGCGCAGCCGGAGCAGAGGTTCGGCATCAGGAAGGGCGTCCCATCGCGCATGGTTATTATCGCGTGCTCCTCACAGACCTCCGCACACTTCCTGCAACGGGTGCACTTCTGATAGTCGAAGCGCGGCATGAACAGTTCAACCGGCTCCTCATTGGCCAGCTCCACGCCGAGGAGCAGGTGGTCGTTGGGAGCTTCAACGTCAAGATCCGCCAAGACAAGGTCGTAGCGCTCCCTGAGCGCTATCGCTAGGTTAATCGCGACCGTGGACTTTCCGGTGCCACCTTTTCCACCACTCACCGCTATCTGCAAGCTCTCACCTCCAGAATTAGGCTAACCTAAAAGCTTTTAAGCTTTGTGCATACGCTCAAAACGGTGATGCTCATGAGGTGCCTGAAGGTCGCGTTTGGAATGGAGAACGATGAGACGCTCATAGATGCCCACTACGGGGACTCGGAGTTCTTCGCGATATACGAGGTCTGCGAGGACGGGAGCGTTAAGCTCCTCGAAAAAAGACACAACAAAGCCAAAGACTTCGAGGAAGAAGACGAAAGCCACGGCGATCCAAGGAAGTTCAAGGCCGTCGTGAGCCAGCTCCTCGACGTTGACGTCCTGGCGGCCTTCAGAATGGGGCCGAACTTCCTGAGAATCCGCGACAAGACCAACAAGGTGGCCTTCTTCACGAGAACGAGGGACTTAAACCTCGCCCTCCAGCGCGTCGTTGAGAACTTCGACGATCTCTACAGCCAGGTCCAGGCGAAAAAGGCCGAAAAGCCCCCGATAGAGGAGTGAGCGATGGAGTTCCTTGGGATAGTTCCCAAGGTTTCCCTTTTCACGGCTCCCTACGCGGTTTTGGCATTCTACTTAAATTCGAGGCTCAACTTCTCTTTTCCCAGATTTCCGGCCTTGGGATTTGCCCTTCTCACAGCCGGCATAGTCTTCTGGCTTCTCTGCTACCGGCAGATTTCGAAGGCCTACCGAAGGGGCGAGCTGCTCACAACGGGATGCTACTCCAGAGTCAGACACCCCATCTACTCAATCTGGGGCTTTCTTATAGTGCCAGGCTTCTCGCTCGCCATCGGAGGCTTTATGCTGGGTCTACCACTCTTCTACTGGCTCGCATTGGTGAAATTTATAGGGGAAGAAGAGAACGCTCTGGAGGAGAGGTTCGGCGATGAATGGCGAGAATACACGAAAAGAACGGGCAGGTTCCTACCGAGGATTTGAGCTCCTCCCGGTTCACCTCTACGTCCTAATCCACCTGAAAAAAGCGGGCGTTGATTACGCGAAGATGATAGGGAAGATTAGCGGCCTTCCGCTTGAACTCATAACGGATGCAATCGACGACCTCCTTGAAATTGGCCTGATAGAACGCGACCCAGGGAGCGCGGTAAAACGAAGCAAAGCACGCTTCAAGAAGGCCTTCGAGGTTCACAAGCACCACACCTACTACCGCCTCTCCAGAGAGGGGGAGCTCTTCGTCCGTTCGATTGACGAGAAGTGGCTCAAGCGATACTTCGACAGACTCATATCGAACGGGTGGACGGTCGTAAAGGCCCTCGCTGAAAGCAGGGATGTAAATGAAGCGGGCAGAAAGGTAAGCATTGACGGTGAGACCCTCGAAGAGCTGAGGGTTCTCCGTTTCGTAACTGAGAAGGGCAGAAAGACGGAGTTCTTCAGGCGGCTGTGGGAATCCTCGGGGTTTAAAGCTCGATGACACTCCCCGTTCTTACTTCCACGAACTTCTCGGGATATTTCTTCCGCACGTACGCCTTCGCCTCCTCCCCGGAGCAGTGGGCGGGGGCTATTAGCTCGGTCAGCTTCGCCAGTCTATCAAGAGTCCTGGCCGAAGGACCGTGAAAGCCTCCGATTACGAGATGGGCTTTCTCATACCCGGAGACATCAAGGACAACCCTAGTAAGCCTGTCAACGCCCGGATGAGAACAGCCAACGATGACGACGAGGCCAGAGGGCGTTTCCACCCCAACCGCTTGCTCGAACCCATTTAATGGTCCCGAACTCCAAACTCCGGCTTCGATCTCACCGGCCTTCGTGACCTTCCTAACCCGAAATCCCCAATGCATTCCCCTCATTCTGTTTCCCGGTGGGGCGTAGAGGGGAATCCCCGGATTCAACTCACCGACGAGGGAGAGGCCCCCGTAGTGGTCGTAGTGCCAGTGGCTGAGAACGGCAAAGTCAAGGCCCCTTAAGGAAACGCCGAGAACTTCAGCGTTGTGGAGCAGTATTCCTCCCCTCGTGTCGGCATCGAAGAGGAAGCGGGTTCTTCCCTCAACGAGAAGGCTCCAGCCCCAGTCGTTGAGGAAGCCCTTCGAAGGGGCGTTGTCGTTAAGGACGAGAAGGCGCATACCATTCCCCCTTGTTTATACCCTCAATGCAACGTATCGCTGGAAGGGTTTTAAACTTCTCCCGCCAAACACACATGGGGAAGAAAGTGAGGGAAGTAACCTACCGCTTCATCGGAGTCATCCACAGCCCATTCAAGGGGCCGAAGGGCGTTCCAATACAGCCCTCTGCAGCCAGAGGAGTTAAAGGGACCGTTGAGGTCTTTCCGGAATACTCGCCAGGACTGAAGGACATCGAAGGGTTTTCGCACATCATACTAATCTACCACTTCCACCTTGCGGAGCCAGGAAAGCTCCTCGTCAGGCCGTACATGGACGATGAGGAGCACGGAGTCTTCGCCACCCGTGCACCGGCCAGACCGAACCCGATAGGCATCTCGATAGTGAGACTCATCGGCGTCGAAGGGAACGTGCTCCACATCGAAGACGTTGACATCGTTGACGGAACGCCACTGCTCGACATAAAGCCGTACGTGCCGGAGTTTGACATCAGAACCGTCGAGAGGACGGGCTGGCTGGAGCAAAACGTTCACAAGCTCCCCGAGGCCAGAGACGACGGCAGATTCGTGAAGGAGTAGCACCGTTATCCTCTTGATTCACGGTTGAACAAAGGACATCGTACAAAAGCTTTAAGCCAACTTTTTTGTTAAGATATCTGTCTGAACATTTAGGGAGATGCCGAAAATGGTAAAAATTGGAATTATAATTTGCGACCGCTACCGCACCTGCGCGGGCGGTAAATGCTTCAGGGCGCTGAGGGAACGCGAGGGAGCCTTCAGCATATACAAGGACCAAGAAGTCGAGGTTGTCGGATACACCACCTGCGGAGGCTGCCCTGGAGGGAACATTGAATACGCCCCAGCAGAAATGAAAAAGAACGATGCTGAGGTGATCCACCTCGCAACGGGCTTTCTGGTGGGCTATCCTCCCTGTCCCTGGATAGACTACTTCAAGCGGTTCATCGAGGAGAAATACTGCCTCAAGGTCGTCCTTGGAACCCACCCCATTCCGCAGAAATACTACACGACCCACAAAGCTTTAGGCACGTGGGACTCGCCCGAGTGGGAGGAAAAACTGAAGTACGTCATCTGTGATGAAGAAACAAGAAAGAAATACGACTAACGGCCGAACCAATTCCCAAAGCCAACGCTAAAACCTCACGGCCGCACAAAGGTCAGCTTCACTGCTTCACCCTCCTCAAACCTGCCCACGAGCTTGAAGAGGGAATTGTTGCAGTAAACCCCAACCCCTCTTATTTCCTTTCCATTGGCCAGCACCCTAAAGTTCGCGTCAAAAATCGAGACGCCGTTTGATAATCTCTCCCCAACCGAAAGCTCCAGGCCAAAGAGCTTTACGTTGTCTACCTCACCAAAGAGCGCCCCGTAGCGGTAGTGCGGAAGACCACCCTCGATGGAAAAGCCCCCGGATGTTAGAGGTGTGAGGGAGCGTCCTTCGGTTTTCAATGGTCGTGCCCAGCAATAGTTTTCCATGCATTCCACGACCTCAAGCTCATCCTCCCTCAAAGAGGGCACCAGCTCAAGGAGAATGGGACTCATTAGAAACGCCCCGCGAGCCCGGTAGGCGTCGTGGCACGGCCTAAGCTCAAAGTGTGCGTGCCTGTCGCTCCAAGGACTGAAGAAGCCCGAGACCACCATCCCCCCTACAGGATCACCAAGAACCAAACGTTCACCCTCCCCCACAGCGGGTTTCACGTGGAGCACCTTGAGACAGAACTCCCCAACCTTCACGATTGTGAGGTAATCCTCCCGCACAGGCACGTAGCCCGGCGTCTTGACCCTCCTGACGGCCACCACCCTGCCCTCTTCAAAGGGAAAGAGCGCCTCGTCGGGAAAATACACATCAACGGCAGTCCCGAGCCTGTGGGCTGGATAGGGGCTATTGTAGAAGCTCCACCACGCATTCTCCGGCACATCAAGAGGGAATCCCTCAACAGTGGCTATCCTCATAGGTCACCGTCAAGTCTCTACACAAGCCAATATATGAACATTGTGCGAATTGCAGGACTCAGGAGGATTAGGGTAACCGAAAACTTTAAATGCTGTGCATATGCACAAAATAATAGAACGAAAGTGAGGTGGTTGAGATGAAGATTGCTGTACCCACCAACGGAGGGGGACTGGAGGACACCGTTGCCCCGGTCTTTGCCAGGGCCCCCGCGTTCCTCATAGCGGACGTTGACGAAAACGGCAACGTCACCAACAGCAGGGTCATCCAGAACGGTGCCGCCATGGCCGGCGGTGGAGCCGGGCCAATGGCCGTCCAGACCCTCATCAACGAGGGCGTTGAAGCGGTGATAGCACCGCAGGTCGGCCCTAACGCCCTTGGGGCCATACAGGCCGCAGGAATAAGGCTCTACCAGGTTGCACCGGGAACCCCGGTTGAGGAGGCCATAAAGGCCGTCACCACTGGAAGCGCTGGACAGCCTACCGCCCCAGTGCCTGCGGCTCCAGCAGTTCCGACAACGCCGGCCCCCGCCTACGGCCCGTACCCAGCTACACCCGCTTATCCTGCCTACCCGACCTACGGCTACGGCTTTGGTCCCGGCAGAGGCTGGGGCCGCGGTGGCGGCTGGGGAAGGGGCAGAGGCTTCGGCCGTGGATGGGGCAGAGGAGGAAGGGGCTGGGGAGCAAGGCTCGGCTACTGCCCCTGGACCGGCCAGCCCAGCAGGAGGGCCCTCCGCTGGCTCTACGGCTGGTGGTGAACCCTCTCTTTTTACATTATGGACATGAGTCTGATAACGTATCGGAGGAAGGAGAATGCCAAGGGGAATGGGAAGGGGATACGGAAGGTCAGGGTACGGATTTTATCCATTCGGCGGAGCGTACGGCCTAATCGATCTGCTCTTCCTCGTAGGGATCCTGTATTTCCTGTTCAAGCTCTTCGTTGTGGCGTTTCCATACGCTCTGGGCCTGGCGATACTCCTGATCCTCAGGTCGTTCCTGAGGCCCCGTTTCTGGGGATGGGGAAGGCCATTTTGAGCGTATGCAAACTTTTTTAAGTTCGGTTTTCCTAATTCTTCCGGAGGTGGTGTGAATGAGGATTATCGTGTCAACCATAAACGGAGGACTCGACGACAGGGTGAACCAGGCGTTTGGAAGAACCCCCACTTTCACGATAGTTGACGTCGAAAATGGCGGAATAACCAACGTCCAAGTGGTCCAGAATCCCGGCTACAGCCAGCCGAGGGGAGCGGGAGTTACCGCGGCGCAGTTCTGCATAGACCAGGGGGCAGACGTTGTGATAGCCGGCCAGTTCGGACCCAACTCATCGGGCGTTCTTCAGGCTGCCGGCATAAGGATGGTCTCGGCTCCAGCCACGATGACCGTCAGAGAAGCGGTCGAAGCCTTCCTGAGGGGCGAGCTCACCCAGGCCGTTTTCGGCCCCGAAGGCGGTGGAGCCGGCGGAGGAATGGGAAGAGGTATGGGACGCGGCATGGGAAGAGGCAGAGGTATGGGCCGTGGAATGGGCGGCGGCCGCGGCAGAGGCGGCGGTTGGTGAACTTGAGTCCCTTCTTCCAACATTTTTCGTGAGCACACTCCCATCAAAAGTTAAAGTTCTAACATACGGCCGACGAAATGTTAAAATATTCTAGAGTGGAGAAAACAACGGTGAGTCTATGCGCGGTCCGTTCCCAGACCAAGTCACCATCAAGAGGTCCGACCCCCTTGCCCGCGAAAGAACCGAAAGGTTCCAACGCGAGAGGGGAGAACTCCGGAAGTACTCGGCCATAGAAACCGCCGTAGTCATAATACTCGCAGTATTGGCCCTGGGGTTTGCAGTTTTCATCCTGAAAAACTATCTGTAAGCGTAGTTCGTAGACCATGCGCCCGATAAACACCCATATGAAACACACAACGGGCGAGCGGGGAATGCAGGGGTACTTTTTTTGGTTTCTCCTCGCCTCGCTGTCAGTCTTCTTTGCTGAGGTGACGGTGGCTTCATACCTCTACCCATACTTCACACCCTGGGGAATAATCTCCCTTCTCCCGCTCTACGGCCTCCACACATTGGTTCTCGCGGGGATCGTCTACCGCTTTGGGAAGCCCCGGTTCGAGACCCTCTACCTCGCAGGAATACTCTTCGGCCTCTACGAGGCGTACATAACCAAAGTAGTGTGGAATCCGGAGTGGGACTCCTTCCTCAAGATCGGCGGCGTCGGAATCTTCGAGGTTCTCGTCGTGGTGCTCTTCTGGCACCCGTTCATGTCGTTCATAATCCCAGTTGGAGTCGCGGAGCTCCTGACTTCGGGAAGAAGGGTGCTCCCGGGTTTCGTTCTCAAACACCCCTACCTCACTGTCCTGCTTCTTGGCATAGTCGAATCCTCGAATGCTCCGTCTCCCCTCCACTCATTTCTATCGACGTTCTCCTCCTCGGCGTTTCTAATTCTCATGATATATCTCTGGCTGGAGCGTTTCAACGGCAGGAACCATGACATGATGGAGCTCCTACCCAACAGGAGGGAGCTCAAGCCTCTGATTCTGGCGCTCATTGCGTACTACATAATCTTCGGCTCCCTACTCAGGAGAGAAGCACTCCCCGGCTTCTCTGCCCAGATTCCAATCTGGCTTCTCTACGCCCTCACGTTTTTCCTGCTGTACCGCGCCCTGAAGAAGTCCCGAGAGCATGGAGAGGTTGAAATCACGGAATGTAGGCCCGAGCTTAGAAGACTCACCGAACTTGCAGGGGTTTTCGTAATCTCCGCGACAATATTTACCTCAATCAAAACGTTCGTGCTGCCAGAGCTTGGGGTTGCGGTTATCATGACTCTCTGGGCCTTTGCGAGCGTTATCGCGGTCGTGAGTCTTGTGAAGAGCGCCAGATGGGCGTTTACCCAGTAATACCGCGGGAGGTTTTTATAGGATGCCGCCGAGAATAATGCCGAGGTGATTTTAGTGGCAGTTATGAGGCTCTGGCACGGAAGGGTGCCGATCGAAAAGGCGGACGAATACGAAAAGTTCCTCATCGAGAGGGCTGTTCCTGACTACGGTTCCGTTGATGGACTTTTAAAACTCTACTTCACAAGGAAAGACGAAGGAGACGTTGCCCACTTCCTTCTCGTCACGATATGGGATTCGATGGAATCGATCAAGAAGTTTGCCGGCGAAAACCCGGAGATAGCTAAGTACTACTCGGAGGACGACGACTTCCTGCTGGAAAAGGAGAAGTACGTTCAGCACTACAGGATCTTCTACGAAGGGTGACCGTGAATGAAAAAGAGCCAGCTGTGGGCTGGCATCCTTTCTCCCCCAATCGCCCTCGGTGGGATAGGTGCGGCAATCATCATAAACCGCTCCTGGTGGCGGCTCACGGACAACGCGATAAGCGACCTGGGAAAGGTCGGCCTTCCGTACAACTGGGTGATGAACGTCCCGCTGTTCATATCCGCGATTCTTGCCATCTATTACGCGGTGGGTCTTTTCAGGGAGATTGCGAATCCTATCTCCAAGCTTGGGATCGGAGTTTTTATCCTTGGGCTGGCATTCCTGGCGGGAATAGCGGTCTTTCCGGAAGGAACTGAACCGCACTACCACGTCAGCTGGGGGTTCTTTCTGGCCGGGAGCGTTGGATATCTGATAGCCGGAGCCGGCCTCTGGCTCGAAGGCCAGGGAAAATTCGGAGCCTTCACCGTTCTGCTCTTCATCGCAGAGGTGCTCCTCGCGAGATGGGCGTTTAAGACCTTCAATGGCGTTGCCATCGCCGAATTCACCGGAATTTTCGCCATGGTAATCTGGCACTACGCGCTGCTGTGGAAGAAATTCTTCGCCGAAAAGAGTTAGAGAGCCTAAAGGCTAGTCTCGTCCCACAGCGCCAATCCATTCTCCTGCGGCTTTCTTTCAAGCAGCTCGCCGAGGAGTTCCTGCATGAAAACCTCCGCCACGAAGACTTCTCCCTCAACGAGATGTCCGCCGTAGAGCATGCCATCCGAGTCGCCCAGTGCAACGTGGATGTGGGCGAACGGCTCACCGTCCTTGACACTTATGTTGCCCGCGAGGGATACCAGCTCATAAGTACCGGTCAGCTCGATGACCTTGTACTCCCCTGCATCCTCATCGAAGTAACCTATCTTCGGGTTCTTCAAACTCCCGATGGCGCTGACCGTCCCAATCAAGACGTTGTTCTTCTTTGCAAATTCGTTTATGAACTTCAGGAGCTCCTCCCCCTCGGGAATCCTGAACAGGAAATTCCTGCCCCTCGAGAACCTCACGGTACTCACCTCAAAGCTAATAAGCCTCCCCGGATTTAACGGTTTTGGGTGAAAGGAATGGACATCAAAGGGGCGATAATGCGCATCTTCCCAGAGATTCCGGAATTCGATGAGGTTGACTTCTCCCAATACTCAACACCCTACGCGGCGGTGCTGATGGCCTTCCTCAAGAGCGGAAAAACCGGTTTAAGGGAATTCGAGGAGTTCGTTGAGGAAAACGGCGGAACGAAGGCCGACGTTGGAAAGTTCCTCATCTCAATATTCCAGTACCTTCTCATCAGGCACCGCCGCTACGGGGACGAAAAGGTCGAGGTGCCGGCGTTTAAGGTCTTTCTAACCCTTAAAGGCTGGCTCAACGAAAACGGCTTCGAGAACGATTACAGGCGGCTCCTACATTCGTTCGTCGGCTACCTCGTGGATATAGCGGAGAAAATTGCGAAAAAATCCGACTGCGAGCTGGGTCCAGCATACATGAAAACCGCCTACCTACTAACGATCGAAGCGGAAGAAACCTTCGAGGAGGAGTATTTCAGCGAGCTTAAAAAGAAGGCTAGAGAAATGCTTGCAAGGGTCTACAAGAACTGTGGAATCGATGAGGCTCTTCCTGAAAAAAGGGGGAAGGGCTGTTAGGCCTTTCCTTCCTCAATCTGCTTCTTAAAGTAGGCGTACATGGCATCATAGAGGTAGAACTCCTTCTCGAGGGTTTCATAGTCATCCTTGCATATCATCCTGTACCCCCTCGCGAGTATATCGAGGGCAACCGCCAGAGGCTGGGGGTTCTCGACGTGAGTGTCGGCCTCCCGAACTATCTCGGCAATCTTCAGAACGGCGGGGTCGGTTATGTTGTACTTCTCAACGAAAGCGTCGAAGGAGCATTTCCCGTCGTGATGACCAAGCTCAACTCCCTTAAAATCAAAGGGTATTCCCTCGGTGATGGTCGCAGGGTCTGTATCGCGGGGCACGAAGATAAACTCCGCATCAGGGTCGATAAAACGCTTTATAAGCCAGGGGCACGCCACGCGGTCAACATGGACGTGTTCACGGGTCACCCACTTCATAAAAATCGCCTCGAAGAAAAATTGACGTCTTTCTATTTACGGGTTTCCTTTCTACCCCGGTTTCAAAATAGAGAGAAAGGCAAAAAGGACGTTAAGAGTCATCTCTCAAGGGTTACCTCCGCGTAGCTCCGCGGATCCTCCCAGATTTTCACACGAATCTTCTTTACGTTGTCTCCTGCTTTCTCTGCTATCCTCTCCGCGAACCACTCCGCTATATACTCGGCGGTAACGTTCGGTTTGTCGAGGATTACCGCCTCATTCTGTGGTAGCTCCAGGCGTTTTCCATTCTTTTCAATAACGATACTATTCCCTTTCCTCTCCACAACCCAGCTCTCGCTCACGATGATCCTGTGGTCGAGGAGCTTGATAAGCCTGCTGAGGTGGTTGAAGTCGAATATCATACCATTCTCATTGAGGTCACCCCATATCTCGACGTCCACGTTGTAAGTGTGCCCGTGTATTCTGAGGCACTTGCTTTCGTAGGGCAGGGCAAGAAAATGTGAGCTGTCAAAGTCCTTGTGCCATCCTATCTTCCTCTCGGTCACGTGGAATCCCATATCTCTCACCACCAAGGGGTTCGCGGGAGGGAGTTATAACCCTTACTGGGCGGGGGAAAGCCTATAAACCCCAAAGCTCAAAGGTCTTTGATAGCCATGCCGATGGGAATGGGACCCGGCTGGGGCCACGGAAGGGGGAGGAGAAGGAAGCTGAGGATGATAGGATTCGTTCCGGAGGTTAGGCATTTCTATCCCGCATTACCCCCTATGGGCCAGCCCAAGCCCCCAATTTTCATGACATACGAAGAATTCGAAGCTCTCAGGCTGGTGGATCACGAAGGGCTGACGCAGGAAGAAGCTGGAAAGAGAATGGGGGTCTCCCGCGGCACCGTGTGGAGGGCCCTGAGCTCGGCCCGGAAAAAAGTTGCCCAGATGCTGGTGGAGGGAAGGGAACTCATAATTTTACCCCAGGGAAACGAGGTCCCAAAAACTCCTAGCGAAGAAGAGTTATAGTCGGTTATCTCCTTAAAAACACTTCTTATTGCCGAATATTTGCCAATCCGGCTGTTCTCCTACCGATTTGGAGTTTTAGGTTAACCTAATTTATGGCATCATTTATCTCTCAAAGTTTCCAGTGAATTTTTACTTTAATAAAAGGTCAACATTAGAAGTTTAAATGTTTCATTGATATTACTAAAATCGAAAGTCCAAAAAGCATAGGAATAAATGTACTAATAAATAACGTTAAACAAAAGGTTTGGAAATAAACTTATTATAGTAAAAAATCCAAAAAATTTACGATATCTATTCGGAAGGATTAATAAAATGGACATAGTTGAGCATGACAAGTGCAATGAATTCATTAAAAACGAACGGGAAGTCTATAATAAGCACGAGGAAGTTCTGCTGCAGTTAGGCATAAACACCTGCAAGAGGTGGCTATTTCCTCGTCAGCCTCGAGCGTTATTGCGGTTATTAAACAAGCTCGGAGAGACGGTCTGCGAGGGGCATCATTCCCCACTAGGCTCCTAGAATTTTCCTGCTGCTACGTCATTGCAGCTGTATTTTCTCTTAGCCGTTCATTCGTTTAAGGCAATTATTTACTTCATCAGGAGTGGTACACCTTCTTTAAGACCCTTAACACGCCCGCAACGAAGCATCTAACGGATCTTTTGTTTGAGCAGGTACGGAAGTACGAGATTGGAGCAAACGCGGCGTTATCATGTATAAGCGAGTTAAATATCACACGAGGTCTAACAGAAAACGCTATTATACAGCGAGGCATCACCTGTAAATCGAAGCTTGCACGCGCTTGATAATGTATGTTAATGTACGTAAATTTTAGATATAAGGTACATTATATCCAAAACTAAGGCACAATGTTGTTCATACAATGGAGTCGTACATCGATTGAGATTTCGCGCGTTCCCAGTGATCGGAGCCAATACGCCCGAATATTGCCGTTCGACATGCATATCAGCCCGAGTAATGTGCGTTTCCAGGGCATTAGGAGGAGTAGCAGTCAAGGATCCCAAATTCAACAACGCTTCCAAAGCGATCATCGACTTTTTGAGCTGCTCAATGCCACAGAATACACCTCCATCACAGAGACCTCGTGCTCCAAATTCATACCACCTTTAATTGTAACTGAATTTTGCCCCATGAAAGCCCGATCTTAGAAGTTAACTTTTGAGAATCTGAGAACATTGACATGATGTACTCCTCGAGAAGGTATCCTTGGACCATCCAGCTCCAGAACCACCGAAGCAGGCAGGGATAAGGAGCCAACAACAAGTGATGCTATAACAGGTCTCCCCTTTGTCCCGCCAGCCTCGGAATTGCCATGAACAATACCGCACATTTAGTCAGATTTTACGCCTAATTATAGTCAAAAATCGTTAAGATTTAATTTTTTAAATAGTAATTTTAAAACAAAAAATTAAAAAGAAGAATGATTTTAATATCATAGACAAAAGATTATAAATTAAAATCCTAAAATTACAACTAAACTAAAAAGTAGAAACTTATCAAAAAATTTGAGAGTCATTTGACATCATCAGACCAAAAATCCAAAAAAGATGGTTGTGGCATTAAATCAGAGAAAAAGGGATTAAAGCCCTTCTTTTCGCTCTTTCTCCTCTATCCACGCGATTACATTGTCGACTATCTGAGGTGCAATTCCTACGTAGTTCTCCGGCTTCAGGCTCTCAAAATCGTCCTCAGTTAAGAACTTTCTCACATCTTCGTTTTCCTTGGCAACCTCGATCAGATCTCTGTTTTCCCTAAACGCCTCCATGGCTAGCCCTCTGACGAGTTCATGCGCCTCCTGCCTCCCCATGCCCTTCTCAGTTAGCTTCAGCATCAGCGGCTCGGCCATGATGAGGTTGTGCGTCATGTACAGGTTCCTCTTGATGTTCTCGGGGAAGAACTCCAGTCCCGAGAGTACCTTCTTCATGCTCTTGAGCATCTCATCAAGCAGAACAAAGCTCTCGGGAAGGATGACCCTCTCAACAGAGGAGTTTGTGAGGTCCCTTTCGTGCCAGAGGGGGTTGTTGAGCAGGGCCGGGAAGACGTTCGAGTACAAGACCCTCGCCAGACCGCTTACCTTCTCGCTCCTGATGGGGTTCCTCTTGTGGGGCATGGTCGAAGAGCCCACCTGCCTCTTCCCAAAGGGCTCGCTGATCTCAAGTATCTCCGTCCTCTGAAGGTTCCTTATCTCCAGTGCAATCTTGTCAAGGGTCGAGGCGATGAGAGCGAGAACCGCCATAAGCTCCGCATAGACGTCGCGCTGGATTATCTGGTTGCTTATCCTGGCAGGTTTTAGCCCGAGATCCTCCATAACCAAGCGCTGTATCTCGAGCCCCTTGTCCCCGAAGCTTGCCATCGTCCCAACGGCGCCGCTCATCTGGCCGATTAAAACCCTTTCTTTCAGCTCTTCTACTCTGTCCAAGTGCCTCTGTATCTCGTCGAGCCATATCGCGAACTTCATACCGTAGGTCGTTGGAACCGCGTGCTGGCCGTGGGTCCTTCCTATGCAGACGGTGTACTTGTGCTCTCTGGCGAGGTTCTTGAGAATCGAGCGTATCTCCCTGAGGTCGCTCTTCACAATCTCCAGGCTCTCCTTTATGAGGAGGGCGTTGGCAGTGTCTATTATATCATTGGAGGTAGCGCCGAGATGAACGTACTTGCCGTGCTCGCCGCAGACCTCGCTCAGAGCCTTAACGACGGCCATTATATCGTGGTGTATCTCAGCTTCTATCTCCTTGACGCGCTCGAGTTTCACCCACTCCGTGTTGGCCCGCTCAGAGATAACACGGGCGCTCTCCTCGGGGATGTTGCCGAGCTTTGCGTGTGCCCTGGCCAGAGCGGCCTCAACATCGAGAAGTTTTTGGAGTTTATTCTCTTCATCCCAGATACGCCTCATTTCCTCGCTCCCGTAGCGGTAATCAATCGGGTGAACGGCCATATTATCACCAAATCTATGGCAATTTTTAGGCCTTAAAACCTTTCGCTTGACACGAATTTGCAGGAGCATGGATGAACATTCGATTAATCCATTAAAGCCACAGGATTGTCCAATAAAGCTGAGAAAATACCGAAAAGTATTTAACCAAAATCCCACGACTGGTTAACGACAAAATTCCGGAGGTGCCAAAGATGGCAGAGGAGCATGTCGTCTACATCGGAAAGAAGCCGGTTATGAACTACGTCCTCGCCGTGATAACCCAGTTCAACGAGGGCGCTAAGGAGGTCAGCGTCAAGGCTCGCGGTAGGGCCATCAGCAGGGCTGTCGACGTCGCCGAGATCGTCAGGAACAGGTTCCTCCCAGAGGTCAGGGTCAAGGAGATCAAGATCGGCACCGAGGAGCTCCCGACTGCCGACGGCAGGACCGCCAACACCTCGACCATTGAGATTATCCTCGAGAAGCCGTGAATTTGAGCTTCCTTTCCTTTTACTCTCGTGCCCTTCTGATGACTTCAAGCCAGCTTGAAGCTGTGAAAAGCTTTAATACGTCCGTGCCCTATTCTTCCCAGGTGGCGCCGCTTGGACTATGAGACCATAGACATCCACGATGAGAGGGCGAAGGAGCTTGCTCAGATTCTGATGAACGAAAAAGCGATAGCCATCCTTCATCTCGTGGAAGATCGGGCGCTCTCGATAAGTGAGATATCGCGCGAGCTTGACCTTCCAATTTCTACCGTCTCGTACCACATAGACAAGATGCTCAAGGTCGGCCTCATCGAGGTGGCCGGGAAGAAGTACGGGAAGAGGCTCCAGGAGGTTAAGCTCTACCGAGCCTCCAACAGGCCCATTCTCCTCGTCCCGAGGAAGAGCGTCGCCAAGGTCAAGAAGAAGGCAGTGCTCGGCTTTGAGCGGCTTCACGTTATCAGCCTCGGCATAGCCGGGTTGATCTCGGCGGGGGTGTATGCGGTATCCCATAGCCTGTTGACTCCAATGGGCGGTGCCGGGCCAAGCGTTGCCTACGAGGCCAACAACGTCACGGCGATGTCGACGCCGGAGAAGGCCCTGGTGCCTATGGCGACTAACACGAGTACCGGAGCGGTACTTCAGACAACAACATCCGTAACGTCGCCCACGGCTCCAGCCACGGGAAGTTCGAACCTTCCGATAATTCTCGCCGTTGCGGCGTTCATCTTAACGTTTCTCCTCGTCTCGTATTTCCTGAGGCGCCGTGCTTGAAGAAAGCTTTTTAAGTTTCTCCCCCAACCCCCGGTTGGCGAGGTGATAAAATGGCACCTAGGATAGCCGTGGGACAAGTAGTTAAGAGGAAGGCAGTCATCGTCAAGCCGGACGACACCGTCCACAGGGTCGCCAAGATTCTCTCGAAGAACAAGGTAGGGAGTGCCGTCGTGGTTAAAGACGACGAGATCGTTGGAATAATAACCGACCGCGATATACTGGACAAGGTCGTCGCGAAGGGAAGGGACCCCAAGACCGTCAAGGTCAAGGAGGTCATGACGGAGAATCCGATAACCATCGAGGACGACTACGAGGTCCAGGACGCGATCGACAAGATGATGGACAAGGGCATTAGGAGGCTCCTCGTTACCCGGCTCGGAAGGCCAATAGGCTTCGTCACCGCCGCAGACCTTCTCGCTGCGCTCAACACGTACAGCAGTGAGGCGGAGGAGGTAAGTGAAGAGACCGAGGTCTACGGCATCTGCGAGCTCTGCGGACAGTACGGCCCACTATACAAGGTCTACATCGAGGGCGGCGAGAAGTGGATATGTGAGAGCTGCAAGGACAGCCTCAATCTCTGACTCCCTTCAGTTCTTTCATAACTTCGTCCATTACCTCAGCGAAGGCTCTGTTTCTGTTCTCGACGCTCAGCGTGTAGAGTTTCCCAAGGGGACGGAACTTATCGACCATCCTTCTGTGCACAACGGCCAGGAGGGGCTTTTCCGACTTCAGAACCTCGCCAACTACGCGGATGAACTCGTCGCTCTTGTACTCCATCGGACCGATTTCGTCTATGACTATCAGGTCAGCCTCAACGAGAGCGCGTTTTATCGCTGAAACGCCGACGCGGTTTATCTCATCGACGTGGACAATGTACTTCCCAAAGGGAACGCCCGGGAGGTGCGAGGTGCCCCTAACGCTGGCCAGGGTTCCCTCCTCCCCGTTGTCGAGGGCCGTGATCCTGAATCCCACGCGCTTTCCTCCCCTCCGCACTTCTCTCGTGATCATTCCTCCGACGAGGTAGCCCCAGCGGTCGGCTTCTTTAGCAACCCTCTCCACGAGCGTTGTCTTCCCGACTCCCGCCGGACCGGTAACAAATATTCTCAGCGTCATTTCAACCACCGAAGGAGATTTAAGTTCCTTCCTTAAACCCTTTGGGGTGGTGGTTATGGAGATAAGATACAGACCGGAGGAACTCACGAGGCTTCCGAGAAGCGTGACCTATGAAACCGGAAAGGTCATCATGATCGACCAGAGACTCCTGCCCGGGGAGTTCAAGACGATAGAGCTGACGACCGTTGATGGGGTGGCCGAGGCGATAGTGACAATGAAGGTCCGCGGTGCTCCGGCGATAGGTGCCGCCGCCGCGTTCGGCCTGGCCCTCTATGCTGACACGACGACGGCAAAAACCAAGGACGAGTTCATGGACGGCTTTTACAGCGCATACGACAGGCTGAAGAACACGAGGCCCACAGCTGTAAACCTCTTCTGGGCACTCAACAGGATTAAGAAGCTGGTTGAGGAGAACCGTGAGAGCCCACTGGAGGAAATAAAAAGGCTCATCGTCGCTGAGGCGCAGAGGATAGCGGACGAAGACGTCGAGGCTAACCTCAGGATGGGACACTACGGAGCCGAAGCCCTGCCGGAGGGAAACGTTCTCACCCACTGCAACGCGGGAAGCTTGGCGACAGTTCAGCTCGGAACCGTTGGGGCGGTTCTGAGGGTGATGCACCGCGATGGCAACCTCAAGCTCCTCTGGGTGGACGAGACGAGGCCCGTTCTCCAGGGCGCCCGCTTAAGCGCCTGGGAGTACCACTACGACGGCATTCCGCTGAAACTGATAACCGACAACATGGCAGGCTTTGTGATGCAGCAGGGGAAGGTTGACGCGATAATCGTTGGTGCCGACAGGATAGTGGCCAACGGCGACTTCGCCAACAAGATAGGCACCTATACCCTGGCTGTCCTCGCCAAGGAGCACGGGATACCGTTCTTCACCGTCGCGCCGCTCTCGACGATAGACATGAGCCTGAAGAGCGGAAAGGAGATACCCATAGAGGAGAGGAAGCCGGAGGAAGTCCTCACCTGCGGCGGATGCAGGATCGCCCCTGATGTGGACGTTTACAATCCAGCGTTCGATGTTACCCCGCACAAGTATCTAACCGGCATAATAACCGACAGGGGCGTCGTTTACCCGCCCTTCGAGAGGAATCTGAAGAGACTGTTCAAAATGGAGTGAGCCTTTCCTTTCTTTTCCTCGACCACTTCTTCAACGAAAACTCCCTTTATCTCTCCGATTTCCTCTTCTATGGCCGGCAGGAGGAGGCCGAGGAGCTCAAGGGGTTCCAGATAGGAGCAGTCCGTCGAGTACTCGAAGGGTTCGCCCGGAAGTTTGACCCTGAGGGAGATACCGTCCCCTGTCTTTAGAATCTCAAAGGGTGCGGTAAGGTTCTCACCGATAACCTTGCCTCTCACGAGCATCGAATATAGGCTAAAAAGGCAAGGATTAAAGAATTTCTCTACCGAAAGGTTTCGAACTTGAAGTTAATCCGGCCGAGAACGTTAAAAGCCCACCCACCCAATCTTCTCCGGTGGTGGAGATGTTCTGGCTGAAGACGAGACTCATCGAGGGAGAGGGCTCCCTTGGAAGGCTGTCCAAGGAAGTAAGAGGGCACGAACGCGTTCTTATCTTGGCTTCCCGCTCAATGAAGAGGCACGGCTTCCTGAGCGAGGCCGAGGACTACGTGAAGGAGGCCGGTGCGGAGGTCTTCTCGATAGCGGATCTTCCGGCGGAGCCGAGCGTCGAGGTCATAGAGGAGTTCCTGCCCAAGGTGAGGGAGTTCGAGCCCGACCTTCTCGTGGCCATGGGAGGGGGCAGCGTCATCGACACGACCAAGGCGTTGAAGGTCTTCTACGATGCCCCCGAGCTGAACTTCGAGGAGATAGCATTCATAGACAGGTTTTCGAAGCCGAAGCCGGTTCCTAAGCTGAGGACGAGGTTAATAGCGATACCCTCGACGAGCGGAGCGGGAAGCGAAGTTTCGGGGGCGAGCGTGCTGAAGAAGGGCGGTGTCAAATACAACATCGTTACGCCTGAGATAGCGCCCGACGTGGCCATCCTCGACCCCCGACTGCCGAGGACAATGCCCGCCGAGGTGGCCCGGAACTCTGGCCTTGACGTCCTCGTTCACGGAATAGAGGCATACACAACCAAGGTCGCCAACCCCTTCAGCGACGCCATGGCGATTAAGGCCATAAAGACCGTTTACCGGTGGCTTCCGCTGTCGGTTAGAGGAGATGAGGATGCTCGGGGGAGGGTTCACTACGCGGCGACGATGGCGGGGATAGCTTTCCTCAACGCGCGTCTAGGCCTCTGCCACGCGATGAGCCACAAGGCGGCGTGGATTGGCCCGCATGGACTCCTCAACGCGATATTCCTGCCCTACGTGATGGAGTTCAACGCCGAGAGGAGCGACTACGCGAGGAAGCGCTACGCTGAGATAGCGAGGGAGCTGGGCTTCCAGACGGCGAAGGACCTTATTGAGGTCGTGAGGGAGCTCAACGAGATGCTTGGTGTTCCAGGGCTGAGGGAGCTGGTCGACGAGGAGACCTTCGTCGAGAGGGTCGAAGAGATGGCCGAAAAAGCCTACCGCGACGGGCTTGTGGCTTTCAATCCCGTCGAACCGAAGCCCGAGGAAATAAGGGAGCTGTATCTGAGGGCATACCGGGGAGAATAAAAGGGGATAAAAAAGAAATCAGCCGACGGTTATTTCCTTTTCTCCCTCGTTCTCGACCTCGTGTATCTTTCCACCCTTCATGACCTCCACGATGGCCAGGCTGAGCAGGGCGAGGAAGAGGTAGACGAGCGCTGAAGTTCCAAAGAGCACTTCGTAGGCCTTCTCCGTCGGTATCTTGATGGGCACTGGAATCTGTGGGATGTGCACGAGTATGTAGTAGGTGCTCATGACTGTTCCCGCTATGGCCGGTCCCCAGGTCGAGCCGAAGTTTCTGAACAGGCTGTTCGCTCCGGTGGCGACTCCCATGACCCTCGGCGGAACCGAGAACACCAGCACGTTGATGAATGAGACGTTCATGAGGGTTATCCCGGCTCCGACGACCGCTATGAGGGCCACAAACTGGGCGAGGGAGAGCTGGGTGGCGTACTGGGAGAGCAGGGCCAGGCCGGCGCTCGCCGTTAGGGCACCTGTTATGGCCAAGGGCTTCGCACCTATCCTGGGCATCAGTTTGCCGGCCAGGGGGGCCACCACCAGCATGACGCCGGCCATCGGGGTCATGAGCAGGCCACTTTCGAGTATCGTCTTGCCAAAGCCGTAGGGCGGCTTCATCTGGAAGATGTAGGTGTTCGCCTGGCTCATCATGGATATTCCGAAGGCCGCGAACATTATGCCGAGGTTCACTATGGCGGGGTTTCTGGAGGATATTATATCGAGCGGGATCAGCGGGTTGTCCGCTCTCTTCTCCCAGAGGTAGAGCGCGATGACTCCAACGATGGATACCCCGAAGAGCACGAGCGTCTGCTCCGCCCTCCAGCCGACGTTGGGTGCCCTAGTCACTGCGACCAAGGCCGGCACGACGGCCCAGACCAGGAAGAGCGCCCCGGGCCAGTCGAGCTTTCCGGGGTTCACGTAGCGGCTCTCGCGAAGAACCCTCCATGCGAGGATGAACATCAGAACCGCAAAAGGTGCCGCCGAGTGGTACGTCCAGCGCCATCCGAAGTTCTGGGTTACGTAAGCTCCAAGGGGAAGCGCGATAACCATACCAACTCCAAACATGGCGCTTATCATGCCCTGAACCTGCGGCACCATCTCAGGCGGGAATTCCTCACGAACGAGGCTGAACGCTAACGGGAATATAGCCATCCCAAGGCCCTGAATTCCGCGCGACACGAGGAGCCACTGAAAGCTCGGCGCGAAGCCGTTGAGGATAACTCCGAGCGTGTAAAAGCCCAGGGCGACCAAAAACATCCTCTTCTTACCGTACATGTCGCCGAGCTTGCCGAGTATGGCGGCACTTACCGTTCCGACGAGGAGGTAGATGGTCAGCACCCAGCTGACGTCGTTGGGGTTTATTCCAAACTCCTTCTGTATCGTCGGCAGTGCTGGAGTGAGCATCGCCTCGGTGTACATGACGAGCAGTGGGAGGATAACTACCACCAGCATTGCCCGCTTGGCGTAGGCCATGTCGTAGGTTCCGTCCTTCCTCGTGACCTCCATCTTCTATCACCGATGTATCGAACGATATATCGTTTATAAATCTAACGGTGGTTGGGCTTATAAACCACCCCGCTCATTTTTCATCATGCATCCCCTCCTGAGAAAGGCCATCAGGGAGCGCTTCGGAAGGCTCAACGAGGTTCAGATGGGGGCATTCCGTGAGGTTAGTTCGGGGAGGAGCGTTCTGATCATCGCCCCCACCGGCTCGGGGAAAACCGAAGCGGCCGTTCTGCCCGTCTTAAACGAAATCCTTGAGGAGGGGCTCAAACCAATCTCAGCGCTCTATATAGCTCCGCTCAAGGCCCTCAACAGGGATCTGCTCGAGAGACTCGAATGGTGGGGCCAGAAGCTCGGAATAACCGTTGAGGTCAGACACGGCGACACCTCGGCCTACAGAAAGGCGAAGCAGACGAAGAATCCTCCGCAGATGCTCATCATAACCCCTGAGACCCTCGGGGTGATTCTGACGGTCAAGTCTCTTAGAAAGCACCTTGAGAACGTGAGGTTCGTCATCGTCGATGAGATAGCGGAGCTGGTGGACAACAAGCGCGGTGCGCAGCTCCTCCTCGGCCTTGAGCGCCTGGCCGAGATAGCGGACTTCAGAAGAATAGGCATGACGGCGACGGTGGGCAACGAGGATGAGGTGAGGGAGTGGCTGAAGGCCGACGTTATAGTGAAGCCGAGCTGGAGGAAGAACTACCGCTTCCACGTCCTCTATCCGAAGCCCGGCGAGAGGGACATGGAACTCGCCAGGAAGCTGAGCCTCTCACCCGAGATAGCGGCGAGGCTGAGGCTCCTCTGGGAGATCGTTGAGGAGCACGGAAAGGCCCTCATATTCACCAACACGCGCCAGTTCGCGGAGATTTTGGCGCACCGCCTCAAGGCATGGGGAAAGCCGGTCGAGGTTCACCACGGCTCTCTTTCGAGGGAGGCGCGCGTTAAGGCGGAGAGGGCGCTGAAGGAGGGCAAAATCAAGGCCCTGATATGTACCTCCTCGATGGAGCTGGGCATAGACATAGGCGACGTTGATGTTGTGATCCAGTACATGAGCCCGAGGCAGGTGAACAGGCTCGTCCAGCGCGTTGGAAGGGCGAAGCACAGGATAGGCGAGGTGAGCGAGGGCTACGTCATAACCTCCAACGTCGAGGATTACCTTCAGAGCCTCGTTATAGCGAAGCACGCCCTCAAAGGCCGCTTTGAGGCGGTCGAGCCGATGGGAGGGGTAGACGTTTTAGCCCATTTCGTCGTCGGCCTGCTCATCGAGTACAAAAGACTGCCCCGCGAGAGGCCCTACGAGATAGCGAAAAGGGCCTACGTTTACCGGGATTTGAGCTGGGAGGACTATCTCGACGTTCTTCGCGTTTTGGAGGATGCCAGGCTGATAGGCTACGACGAGGAGAGCGGCCTGCTCTACCTTAGGAGAGGGGCATTCCAGTACTACTACGAGAACCTCTCGACGATTCCCGATGAGGTTTCGTGGAGGGTCTTCGACGCCGGAAGCGGACACGTCATAGGAAGGCTCGACGAGAGCTTCGTCATGGATTTGGAGGAAGGCATGGACTTCGTAATGAACGGACGGAGCTGGATAGTGCTCAAGATAGACGACGAGGCGAGGCTTTTGAAGGTTCGCGAGAGCAAGAGCCTTGAGAGCGCGATACCGAGCTGGGAGGGCGAGATGATTCCCGTTCCGTTCAGCGTTGCCCTCGACGTCGGCAGGCTAAAGAGGGAGCTGGCTTTTGACTTCGAGAAGGCAAAGGGGCTTTTGGAGGGGGTCGAGTTCAGCGAGGAGGAGCTGAGGAGGGCCTTCGATGAAATCAAAGACGAACCCTTCTCAACAGACCACGATATCGTCGTCGAGAGTACGCCCAAGGCGCTCGCCATACACGCCGATTTCGGGAACCGGGCCAACGAGGCCCTCGGACGGCTGGTTCACTCGTTCCTGATTCTGCGCTACGGAAGGGTTTTTTCCGTCCGCTCACAGGCCCACGCGATAGTATTCAAAACGCCGTTCCAGCTGAACCCGGAGGAGGTAAAGGGCTATCTCTACCAGGAACCGGAGAGCCTGGAGTTCATAGTTTCCCGCGCTATGAGGGATTCCCACGCCTACCGGTGGAGGATGCTGAACGTGGCGAAGCGGTTCGGGGCTTTAAGAAGGGACGCCAGGATAAGGAGAATCGAGAGGCTCTTCGAGGGCACCGTGGTGGAGAGGGAAACCCTGAGCGAGCTGTACCACGACAAGGTGGACGTGAGGAAGGGTGAGCTGGTCCTTGAGATGCTCAAGAGGGGCACGATGAGGGTGAAGGCCGAGCTTAGGAGGGAGCCGTCAACGCTGGCCAGGCTCAACATGACCGTCGGCGGCGAGTTCCTGCTCTCCGGCGTCCTGGAGAGGGACGAAATACTGGAGCTGTTCAGGAAGAGACTGCTCGACCACGAGGTCGTCTTGGTCTGCACCAACTGCGGCTGGCACTCGAAGACGAAGGTTGTGAGGCTCCAGAATATAAAGCTGAGGCAGTGCCCGCGCTGTGGCTCGAAGATGTTAGCCGTTGCCCACCCGATAGATGCAGAGGAGTTTTTCCCTGTCCTAGAGAAGGTTCGTCACGGGAAGCCGCTGGAGCGGAAGGAGGAGAGAACCTACAGGAAGCTGCTGAAGGCCGCTGACCTCGTGGATTCCTACGGGTTCGAGGCGGTCTTGGCTTTGGCCAGCTACGGCACCGGTCCAGACACGGCGGCGAGGATTTTGGCCCAGTACAGGGGAGACGCCCTGCTCGTCGCCCTCATGGAGAGGGAGCGGCAGTTCATAAGAACGAGGCGCTTCTGGGTGGATAAGAAGGAGGAGAAGGAACACGAGGAATAGCCTCAACCAGTAACTGGTGACCCCTTACCTAAAGGCATGCTCCACCAGCGGGTCGGGGATGAAGTAGCCCTCGATGGTCTTTTCCAGATAGCCGTAGCGGACGAGGTTGTTGAGGACGTTGGAAAAGTTCTTGTCGTCTATTCTCTTCCCTTCAAGGAGTTCAACGGTCTCCTTTATCTCCTTCCAGCGGTGTTTTCCGTTGGCCACCGCCCGCATTGCCAGCTCATAGCGGTGGGAGAGCTTTTCCAGGGCAGAGAATTCCGCAAGGATTAGCCTTCTCGCGTCCTCTTTGAGTCTGTTCAGCGCTTCCCTGTGGGACATGCCGAGGTAGCGGTTGTAGCCGTAGAGGGTCAGCCAGCCGACTATTCCGTCGAGCTCACCAATTGCCTCCCCGATTTCGTCTTCCGGAACGTTCATTCCAACCTCTTCAAAACCCCTCATGAGGAAATCTCTGCTCTGCTTTCTCTCAAACCTTTTCAGTCTTATCTCCCTGTGGGCTCTTCCAAAGAGGGCTGATTCTGGATCATGGAGGCCCAAAAAATCCTCCAGCAGACCTATCTCCGAGCCCGTCAGGATGAAGCTCACGTTTTGAAGTTCGTCCATAGCCCAAGCTATTAGCTCCGGGTACCTTGAATTTGAGAACCTCAGGTACTGGGCCTCATCGATGGCTATTATGAAGCGCTCTCCGATGGAGTCTATGCGCTCAAGAACCTCGTGAAGACTCACGCTCCTGTCAACGCTCAGTTCTATCCCCAGTCCCCCAATACGAACCCCTTTGAGGGATTTTAAGGTCTCTTTGGCACGTTCCTTCGTGGAGCCCTTGAGGTAGCCCTGAAGTATGAGCTTCCCGATGGCTTCTTTTGGAACGCTTCCGAACTCGGAGTAAACCTTTCTTGCATCAATCTTAACGCTTCTATAAGGGAGCTCGTTTAGTGTAACGTTCAGAAGGGAGCTCTTGCCGAGACGCCTGATTCCGAGGAGCACTATGAGTGAGAGGCCCTTCTCTATCGAGTTTTCAATCAGAGAAAGTTCCTCCTCGCGGTCATATAGCTCCTCCCTTCTCATCTTGGGTTTAGGGTTGAACAGCATACCCCCCACCAGTAACTGGTGGGGGGTCTTGCTTAAAAAGGTTGGGTCAAAAGGGAAAAAGAAAGACTCATCCGCCTTTCCCGTAAATCTCGTTCAGGGCTTTCAAAAACTCGCTCGCCGTAACGACGTCCCTGACGTCGATGTGCTCGTTCTTGGTGTGCGATATGTCGAGGTTGCCGGGCCCGAAGACTATGGTTCTGGTACCGTTGTACATGAAGTTTATGGCGTCTGTCCAGCTTCTCATTCCGCCGAACTCGTCTATGTCCGTGACTTCCATGGCCTTTTTGGCAAGCTGGACGATCTCCTCATCCGGCTCAAGCTCGTAGCCGTCCCATATCTCGGTGTACTCGTACTTTAGCGTGTACTCGTCGAATATGGGGTCGAGCAGGTCGAGTATGTCCTCGACTTCCTGATCGGGCAGGAGCCTCGCCTCAAGCCGGCCGCGGCAGAGGGCGGGGATGAGGTAGACGGGGTTCTCGCAGACGAGCTCCTGGATGCCGATGTGTGGGTCGAAGTACTTGCCCTTGACCTTGAAGGGCTCGAGCTTCTTCATCTCCTCGAGCATCTTGTAGGTCTCCTCTATGGCGTTGATGCCGCTCTCTGGACAGGCACCGTGGGCTTCTTTGCCGTCAACTTCAAAGTAGGCCTCGATGTTGCCGGCATGGGCAATGTGGACTTCCAGGTCGGTCGGCTCTAAAACGACGGCCATCTTTGGTTTGTACCTCTCCATGAAGAGTGCGCTTCCTCTTCCGCCGTGCTCCTCGTCGCTAACGAAAACTATGCCAGCGTTAAGTTCTTTCCCCTCCTTGCGGAGGTTCTCGAGCATGAGGAGTATGGCAGCGGCGCCGCCCTTGATGTCGCTCGCGCCGGTTCCGTAGACGATGTTGCCCCTCACGAAGGGCTCCGCGCGAATCGGTATCGTGTCGATGTGAACCTCGTAGAAGAGCTCGGCATCGGGGTTAACGACCAGGTCTATTATCTGGCCGTCGCTCTCGATGTGAACGTCGTAGTTCAGCTTGTGGAGGAACTCCATGATGTGGAGCATTATCCTGTCTTCCTCTCCCGATGGGGAGGGTATCTTCAAAAGCTGAAGGAGTATCTCCTTCGCGCGCTCGGTTTTCATTTGGGTCACCTAATTCAACCTCTGCGGTTGAGTTTATAAACATCCCCGCGTAAACAGATAGGGCGATGAAGAGTTTAACCCCTCCCGACGGGGTTTGCTCCCCGTATGAGGAGGCGGTCCCCCCTCGAGCCCCTTTTGGAGGTGAAAGCGTGAGGATAAGCTCCATCGAGGAGTTCCCGAGGGAGCTGGTGCCCGTCGAGATTCCTCCCCACACCATGATGCTGAGGGGCATAGGCTGGGACTCGAACGTCTACCTTGTGAGGGACGGGAGGGAGGCCCTCGTAGTGGACACCGGCACCGGCGTTAACTGGCACGTCTACGCCGAGATCTGGGAGAGGGAAGGCCTCCTCAACGGTGTTGAGAGGGTCACGATATTCAACACCCACGAGCACTTTGACCACGTGGGCGGGAACATGGCCCTGGCGGACTGGCTGAAGGGGAAGGGCATGGCGGTTCTCTTCGCCGCCCACGAAACCACGGCAAAAACGCTGGAGAAGGGGGACGACTACGTGATTCTGGCATATTCTTACGGACGGAGGTTCGAACCGCAGAGGGTTGACCTCCACATGAGAGAAGGCGATGCGCTCAAAGTCGGCTCCCTGGAGCTTGAGCTGATCCACACGCCCGGCCACACGGCGGGGAGTTCGTGCCTCTACCTCGACGATGGTGAGACCCGGATCATGTTCACCGGGGATACGGTCTTCAACGGCACGGTTGGCAGGACGGATTTGCCGACCGGAAACGGATGGAAGCTCCAAGAGAGCCTCGAAAGGCTCAGGGATTACGACGTTGACTTCGGCCTTCCGGGGCACGGCTGGGTCATAAAGGACTGGAGAGGAAACATCGACGAAATCCTGGGGTGGCTCTGATGCGGAAGGGTTCCGTGAAGGAGGTTCTGGCGAAGCTCAAGTACGACCCCCGGGAGGACGAGGGCGATTACTACGTCATCATAGAGCACCGCGGTGCCTACGGTGATGTCAAGAAAATCCCCGTCGAGATGATAGAGCTCGGTCACGGCTACTTCTTCGTCGGGGACGCCCAGATACCGTACCACCGTATCCTGAAGGTCGTTAGAAAAGATGGGAAGGTAATATGGGAGACCAGAAAGCTCTGATCAGGAGACCTCTCTGAGCTCCGAGGTGAGGAGCGCCCACTCGCGGGGGCTGAACGCGTCCTTAACTGCCGTGGCCAGGATGTAGCCGTCGTAGAGGAGTGCGCAGTCCTTCAGGTAAAGCACGACGTCCATCATGCTCTTGAAGCCGAGCTCAAGCGCGAAGTAGCTGAGGTTCTGAAGGAAAACCGCGCCCTTTTTGTCACCTTCGGACGTCTTGCCCAGAAATCCGCAGAACCTCTTCTTGAGCAGGGGTATCTCGTCGGGGCGTATTGAACCCTCGACCTCGGTTCTGGTTATCCACACCACGCTGACCTTAGTACTGTCCAGCATTTCGAGGAACTTCTCGGGCTTTTCCCGTATGGCCACCGACAGCTCAACGCCGCTTTCCAGAAGGTCTATGAGGAAGTACTTTGCCTTCAGTTCATCGGTGAAGAGGTATCCCCCGGGCTCAAGCTTTTCGGGGGTTATCTCCTTCTCCTCAAGGGAGAGTATGAGCTCGTACATCTTTCTGATTGAATTGTAGTGATCCTCCTCCATCGCGGCCAGGTTGAGCGCGAATGCCCTCGTATCTTCGTCCTTGGCAACCCTGGCCAGAAGCTCGTAGGTCTTCTTGGCGAACAGCTCGCTTTCCATGCAGTACTTGAGGGCCGAGATGTAGTCCTCGACGCTCTCAAACTCAGGATAGAACGGGGCCACCTCAACGGGGGGAGCCTCAACCTTCACCGGCTCCTCGTCGGGGTACATCTTCTTGAAGAGCCCGTACAGCCAGTCGTGATGGCCCTTACTGTCCTCGCTCATCTTGATGAACAGCGCCTTGATGCTGGCCCTCTTGGCCTTTTCGGCGAGTTTGGCGTAGTACTTCGCCTCCTCTTCCTCGTTGAAGATGGCGTAGCTCAAAAGCTCCTTCGGAGACTTATCCCTAAGCGCCTCCACTATCTCGTCCATACTGATTGTGGAACCCTCCTCGTTTTCCATGATACTTTGACCTCCGGTGAATAATCACCCAAACAACGGAAAAGCTTTTCTATCCATCCATGAAGCGAGAAACATGCTTGACGCCCACGCCCATTTCGAGTTTTACAAAAAGGACGCACCGCGTATGATAGAAGAGTGCAGAGAGGAGCTGAAGGCCGTTGTGGACTCCATAACGGAGTACCGCAAAGCCCACGTCTGGAAGAGCTGGGAAATGTTAAAACCCTACTTCGGATTCATCTTCCCCACACTCGGATACCACCCCAACGAAGCGAGGAGGGGCAACTGGGAGAAGGTGAAGAAGGTTGAGGAGTTCATCCTGGCCCACAGGGACGAGATAGTGGCGATAGGCGAGATAGGGCTGGACTACCACTACGCGGAAAACGAAACTCAGAGGGAGAACCAGAGGAAAATTTTCCTGCATTTCCTGGGGCTCGCCGTTGAACTCAACCTCCCCGTCGTCATCCACGCTAGAGAGGCCGAAAGGGAGGCCTTCGAACTCGTCCAGAGAGTTGGAGTTAAGGCGTACTTCCACTCGTTCTCTGGAAGCGTTGAGCTGGCGAGGGAAATAGCCGATAACGGACACACCGTCGGAATAAACACGGGGATAGTGTTCATCCCAGAGGTGAAGGCCGCGGCGGAGGCACTTGGGGTTGAGGATATGCTGGTGGAGACGGACGCGCCCTATATGAGCCCGGTAAAGGGGCAGAGGAACACTCCATGCAACGTCCGTGTTGCCATTGAAGAGGTGGCAAAACTTAAGGGCTTGGAGTTCGAGGAAGTCGAGAGGGTAACCGAAAGAAACGCCGTGAGGTTCTTCGGTTTGAAGCTCTAGGGGGTGTTGATGTGGACGTTCCTGAGATTGGAGAACTGAGGGAGCTGTGCGAGAAACTCGGAGAAACAAGCCTTGTCGGGAGGATAGACTCATTCGTGGCGCTCAACGAGGGGCTTGAGAGCAAGAAGGGGAAGGAGTTCATAGAGGTCTCCCTCCTCGGCTTCGCCGAGGGCATCCTCGTGAGCCTGATGAGGAAGTATCCCGATGACGAGAGGGTGAGGAACCTCCTCGAAAAGGTCAGCAGGAGAAGGGCGGAGCTTGATGCCGCCTTCAGAAAACCGAGGATGCAGATCTTTGATGAAACGTAATTGGGACAAAATACACATTACTGGCCAGTGCTGGGGAGAAAACGCCTATTGTAGCTTTTTTAACATTTTGGAGATTTACCAAAAGCTTATTATACTTTGGAAGCGTAGTTAGGCCTATGATACCATGATGTAAGGAGAGCCTCGGACTGCAGGCTCAAATAACACCGTTGTTTTAATCACTTGGCCCAAGCTCAACGCAGCCCGGCTCTTCTTGCGTTGGAGGTGCCAGGTATGAAAAAAAGCACACTCTTCCTTGTCTACCTTTTAATCAGTTCATACCTAAACGTGGGCTTCGTCGGTGTTTCCCACGTTGTCCAGGCCCAGGGAACGTACGTTTTTCAAGACAACTTCAACGACAACAGCCTCGATGCGACGAAGTGGAGCACCGATGTGGTGGGCGACGGGAACAGCGTTACTGAAGCCAACGGGGAGATTCAGGTGGTTACCTACGGCCACGGCGGATGGGACTCCGGACACGCACTATTGAAGAGCCGGGAAATTGACGTCAGCAACTGGAGTTCCGTGAGTTTCGAGGCCGAGTGGGAGTTCCTCGACCCGTACACGGCAGAGATGCTCGTCCACGTCGTTGATCTGGACACCGGAAAATACGTTGGAGTGCACTACATAAGCTGGCAGGGCCCAAAAATATCGTACAGGTACGATGGCACGTCTCAGACGGAATATCGTGAAATTCCAACCAGTTACGTTCCGTTCAAGATTGTGATCTACAAGGACCGCTTTGAGTTCTGGGAAAGCGGAGTTCTCGTGAAGACCATCTACACCACCAGCATGGCGGGAACCACGAGGTTCCAGTTCGTTATGGGGGGATGGGACGCCTCCTCCCTCGAGTCGCATATGGACTTCGACAACGCTGCCGTCAGCTACACGGAGGAGCAGGTGGGTGAGGAGCTTCAGGTAACCATCCTCTCGCCGGAGGAGAAGATATATAACACCACAACGATAGACCTGAACGTCACTGCCAACAAGCCGGTTGACGAGTGGCGCTACTCCCTCAACGGCGGGAAGAACATCACGTTCGAGCCGAACACCACGATAACCGGCCAGGATGGAGAGAACCTCCTCGTGGTGTACGCCCTCGCCGGCGACGAGACCGGGATGGCCCAGGTGAACTTCTACGTGAACGCGAGCGAGAAAGACGAGACGCCGCCGGGGACCGTTAGAAACCTGGCCCACGAAGTTGGGGCGGACTACATCCACTGGACGTGGGACAACCCGGAGGATGAGGACTTCGAAACGGCGCTGGTCTACGTGGACGGAAAATTCGAGGGCGAGACGGACGAGGGTGAGTGGTGGCTCGACGAGCTCTCACCCGGCGAGACGCATACGGTTGGAATCCTCACGAGGGACTACTCCGGGAACATCAACACCACGTGGGTGAACGACACCGCAACGACGCTCACCCCTGCAGAAACGGTTTATGTAAACGAGAGCGGCTGGTGGTACGAGGGCGGGAGCCTCAACCCCAGCGAGACGCCGCTCCAGGACGGAATAAAGAACGCGGTCGAAGGTGGAACGGTCGTAGTCCTCTCCGGAACGTACCCGGAGAGTGTGGAGATAGACAAACCCCTCACCGTGGAAACGAGCGAGAGCGCCCGCGTTACCGGTGATGGCTCCGAGTGGGCGAACGGAAGGAAGCCAGTCTTCTACGTGAGCTCCGATAACGTCACGCTGAGGGGATTCGTCATAGCCTCGTCGGTCTCGAACATTGGAGTCTGGGTGGATGGCGTCGAGAACTGTACGATTGAGGACAACACGGTGACGATAACCGAAACCGAGGACAGTGAGCGCTACGGAATCTATCTCAGCTACGGCGGGAACAACGTTGTTAGTAACAACGACGTGAGCGTTTCGGGCTTCCAGGGTGTCGGAATTTACGTCTACGAGGAAGAGAGTGAAGCCAGCGACGTCCACGACAACACCCTCACGGTTAGGGGAGATAGCGCCGACGGGATAGAGGTCTTCTACACCTCGGCGTGGGTTTATGATAACACTATCTCGATAGATGGGGTGGACGAGAACCCCGGCTACGCGCTCTACCTGTACCTCGCGGGAGATTCATTTGTAGACAACAACGAACTGACGACCAACCTCTCCGAGACGAACGCCTGGGCAATAACAGTCATCGGGGAGTTCAGAGGGTCGCTGAGCGGTGACCTGATAAACGGAATCCAGACCGAGATAGTCTGTCCAGGAAACTGTCTCGTGAGGGGCGTTTCTCCGGAGAACCGGCCGGCACCGCCGGAGGGCTACGGCGACGTTGGGGAGTACCTCGAGATAGACGTGGACAGCTGGCTCCATCTGGGCCTCTATTACGACGATTCGTCCCTTGGGAGCCTTAGAGAGGACAGCCTCCAGATATGGCACTTCAGCGAGGGCTGGACGCTCGAGGGAACGAGCGGGCACCATTTGGACACGAACAAGAACCTCGTCGAGGCCAACCTGACGGGGTTGGGCATCTTCGCGCCACTCGCCCAGGAGGAGAACGACATCATCCCACCAGTTCTTACCTTCGTTGAGCCGACGCCAAAGGACGGCTCCCTGATCGGTGAATCCAGCGTGGTGATAAACGTCACATCGAACGAGAACCTCGCCCTGGCGACCCTGGAGTTCGACGGGGCAAACCACACGATGCTCGGCTCGGGAAGGGACTGGTACTACCCGATGAACGTTGCGGATGGTGTTCACACATTTAGGGTTTACGGCCAGGACCTGGCCGAGAACAACGGGACGAGCGAGGAGAGGAGCTTCGAGGTTGACACGAGAGCCCCTGAGTATTCAAACGTCGGCCAGGATGTGGAAGGCCTTCCGCCGGGCGGAGAGGTTCACGTTCATGCCTTCTGGAGCGACCCCCATCTTCGGGGGGCTGTTCTTTACACGAACATGACCGGTCCCTGGGAGATCTTTGATGAAGTGGTCTTTGAAGGAACGGAAGGCTGGAGCAATTTCTCTATAACCCTCGACGAGCCAGGGCTCTACTGCTGGAAGATTACTGGATACGATGCCCTGGATCACGAGAACACCACCCCTGTTCACTGTTTCATAGTTTACTCCCCGCCGGAAATAGTCTCGTACTCACCGGAGAGCCCAGTCGAGAGCTACGTCGGCGATACCGTCGAGTTCTCGGTAACCGCGGACCAGACCGTAAACGTCACCTGGTACCTCGACGGGAGCGTCGTGAAGACGGAGGAGAACGTTGGAGCATCCACCTACACGAACTCTGATGTGGGAGAGGGAGAGCACAGCGTCAGGGCCATCGTTGAGAACTCAAACGGCTCGGCGAGCCAGTTCTGGGCGTGGTACGTCTACCCGCGGCCGGGTCTCACCGTGAGCTTCGTGGAACCAACTCCAGAGAACGGGGCGATGCTCAACGTGAGGAAGATTATCATCAACGTCAGCTCCTCGCTCGATCTTGACAACGCCACCCTAGCGTGGAACGGCGTCAACGAGAGCATGAGCGGTTCGGGAAGGAGCTGGTGGGTTATCAAGGAAAACCTCGCGGACGGAACCTACACCTTCCGCGTTTACGGCTCGGCCGAAGGAATGAACAACGCCACGGAAGGGAGAACGGTGGAGATAGACGCGACGGCCCCAGAGTTCATCGAGTACGGCCAGAGTAAGGAGGAAGTGAGCGCTGGCGACGACGTTGAGGTCTTCGCGAGGTGGAGCGATGTCCATCTCGACGGGGCCGTCTTGACCACGAACGCGACCTTCGTTGATGGAGCCTTCGTATGGAGCGAGGTACCGCTCCAAATCGCCGACGGCTGGAGCAACGGGACGATAAGCACCGACGAAAACTTCGCCGGGAAGGTTTTCTGCTGGTACATCAGGGCGAACGACACCTTCGGGAACGAGAACGAGACGCCGGAGCTCTGCTTCAGGGTCACCGAACCGTTGAGGATAGTTTCATTCTCGCCTGAAGTGGAGGAAATCACCCTCGGGGAAAACGAAACGGCGGCATTCTCCGTAGCGCTCAACCAGGTGGCGAACGTCACGTGGGCCGTCAACGGGACAGCTGTTCTGGAGGAAGAGGGGAACGGCTCGACATACATTAACTCCAGCCTCATCATCGGCCTCTGGAACGTCAGCGTGAGGGCCGAGAACGGGAACGGCGCTGTGAGGCACTGGTGGCTGGTGCGGGTGAATCCACCTGCGAACGAGCCCCCCGAAATCTGGTTCGTCCCGCCGACGCCGGAGAACGGTTCTTTACTCGGCTTCTGGTGGGTTTCCTTCGCGATAAACTCCAGCGAGAATCTCACCTCGGCCGTCCTTGAGCTCGATGGCGTTAACCATACCATGAGCGGCTCGGGAACCCACTGGGAGTTGAGCTTGGCCATAACCAAAGATGGCCCACATACGTTCAGGGCATATGGGACGGACGAAGGGGGAGTAACTGGGGTCAGTGAGCAAAGAATCATGGAGACGGATATAACCCCGCCGGATGTTGAAGTTACCCTGGCGAATCTGACCGTTATTGCAGAGGCTGGGGATCAGATATACACTATCGCGGAGAGGCTCTCAAACGCCGGGGTCTGGATCAACGCGACGGACTCACATCCAGGCTGGTACACCGTGGACTTCAACCCGGACGCGAACACGCCCCAGGTCGGCTGGTACAGGCTCGATGAGGGCAACTGGGAAAACGGAACTCCGTTCTTCATACCCTTCAACACCACGGAAGAGGGCTATGTTATCTACTTCGTCACCGTCGCAGATGGCCTCGACAACTACGACTACGACAAATACTTCTACCTGACAGTCAGGGACACGACTCCTCCGGAAAAGATAACTTACTTAGGGGTCTATCCCTTTGTCGGTGGCGCGGAAATAGGCTGGCTGAACCCGAACGATGAAGACTTCAACCACACCGAGCTGTGGATAAACGAGACGCTGGTTGGGAACTTCACGGGGGAGCCGGGCTCGATGGGAGGATACACCGCCCTCCTAACCTCAGGACAGACCTATAACATCTCCGTTGTCCCGGTTGACAGGTACGGAAACAGGGGAGAAGCTACGTGGAAGAGCGTGACAATACCATATCCGAGCCTGAACGCGGGATACATGTCTCCAACACCTGCCGATGGAGCTGAGCTTTCCCCGGACACGAATGAGATAACCGTTAAAGTTTCTTCGCAGGATAAAATAAGCGCCTGCAGGGTGGTCTGGGACGGAAAGAGCTACAGCGCCTCGGTTACCTACCGCTGGGTCAACGAGATCGATGAGAGGGGGAACGTTCATTCAAAGCTCGTTTACACCTGCGAGAAAACCTTCGGCGGGCACCTGAACGGGGAGCACTGGTTCTATGCGGTTGTCTATGATAGCTACGGCCACTTCAAGGACCTGCCCATGAGGCACATCAGGGTTCTCTGGCCCTGCTTCGAGAACTGCACCATTGAGCTGACATCGCCGAGGGGCAACGTGATGAACCTGCTCGTCCCCATCAACTTCACGATGAGAACCAACGCCCCGCCGAGCAACTACACACTCACCATAGAAAACATCAAGCACACGGAAACCTTTACGCCGAACGTGAGCTACTCCTGGGTGGACGACCACCTCAGCCTGAACGGAAACTTTCTGCTGGACTTGAGCCCCTTCATGAAGGAGCTTATGGAAGAAGGGCCCCGCGGGGAGCTTTTGAGTCTGGTTATCACCGCCACGGATTCCTGCGGGAAAGAGCTGAGGGCAGAGACGGAGTTCTCCGTATGTTCAGGCAACGAGAGGCCGGAGCTCGCCGTGAAGGTTGATGATGAGGCCAGACCCGGCGAAGAGGTTATCCTCCACGCGGAGGCCAAAGACAAGAACGGAAACCTGAAGGGAATCTACGTCTCAATCAACGGCGGTGAATACATGGATTACAGCGAGGACATGGACATATCGCCGTACCTCCAGCCGTACGCAAACAACGTGATACGGGTGAAGGCCGTTGACACCTGCGGGGCTGCGACCGTTGAGGCCTTTAAAGTGAGAATCTCCGGCCCGCCGGTTCAGGGCGACTGGCTGGTGAACAACACCCAGTTCTGCTCCGGGAGGAGCTATACCATCAACGGGAGTCTCTTGATAACCAGTAGGGGTTCCCTTGAGCTGAGGAACTGCCAGATTAACGTCCTCGGTGGGGGCTTGGAAGTAAACGGAACGCTGAAGGTTCTCCAGGGCTCGCTCATCCGGGGTACTTCCCTCAACCTCTCCGGCGAGAACGGGAACATAGAGGTATCCGACTCAAGGCTAAGCGGATTCGAAGGAGGAACCTTCACGGGCAACGCCGAGTTCACTCGCTCGGTCTTGGATGGGGGATTCAACTTCAGTCTCTCGAACGTCACGGTGATGCTGAGCCACGTGAGCGGTGAAATGACCGTGAGCGGAAGCTTGAACGTTGAGAACAGCGTCTTCCACAGCGGGATAGGGCTCACGTACCTCAGGCCCGCATGGAACTCCCCCGGCTCGCTGAGGGTAGTCAACAGCACCTTCCGGAACAACGACTTCGGAATAAAGTTCCTCGGGGTCGCCTCTGACTGGCACTGGACGATGGAGACCCTCCTAATCGAGAACAACCGGGAATGTGGACTCTATCTTGAGGCCCCCAGCTATGGATACGCCACCGAGGAACTGAAGAACGTGACCCTGAGAAACAATGGAAAAGGCGTTTGTGCGAAGAACGTTCGCCTGAGCTTCATGGATTCGCTGATAGAGTCCAACGGGGACAGGAACTTCGAGCTCGACCTGGGCAACAACTGGATTTACATCTACAACACCAACATCACCGGCAGCGAGTACGCGTTCCACGCCCAGAACGTCGGTGGAATCGAGCTTCACGACGTTAACCTCACCGGCGACGTATCCCCGTACCCCGTGTACCTGATGGTCTACGTCAGCGAAGGAAAGATGAGCACCTTCGAGAGCGGAAGGGCCGGCAACCTCTACGCCCACGTGAACGGTGAACTCAGGCTGAGGAGCTACACGGTTGAGGGGGGCAAGATAGAAGTCAGGCCTGAAGGAACTCTCCGCGTGGAAGACGTTGACGGGATACCGGCCACGAACGACCTCGACGGGGACGCGAGCGTTCTCAGGAACATGGTCATTGAGGGTCTGAGGAGCAACACCGGTCAGTCTCACATCGTAATCCTGAACTCAAGGCTCGAAGGCTCGACCTTCGGAACCCTCTCGACCGATGCCCTGATTAAAGGCTGCCTCATAGACGGTGGGAGGGTCTCCTTCAGCACCGGGATGTCTTGGAGCCATTGGAGCACAGAGGTCCGGGGAACTGCCGTAGGTGAAAACGCCGAGTGGTTCTACTCGACCACCCAGCCTGCCGATAACTGGGTTTACACAATGGGGACTACTGGGATGAGTGCCGGAAACGCCCCCTTCTCGGCCGACGAGTACCGCTCAGGCTTCACCGATGGAACCGAGGTGGGGGAGTTCACGGACCTCTACCTGAAGAAGGTCGTGAACTTTGAAAAACTGCCGGTCCAGGCGTGGCTGAACTACTACGCGATAAGCGGCGTTGAGATATACGTTAACGGGAAGAAGGTCGTTGACGAGCTGAACCACGAGGCGCAGCTTTCCTTCGTCCAGGGCTGGGGCGGGGGGAGGATAAGCGCCCACCCGCTGATGGACGTCGTTGACGTGGCAGGCTACCTGAGAACCGGGGAGAACGTCATAGCAGTTCACGTCAGGAGCCCGAACCGCTATCCTTACCTCCAGCTCGGTGCCTTCAAGAGCACCCTCCACACGGTAAGCGGAGTCGCTGGCCTGAGGGACAGCGTTGTAAATGCACCCGTTTACGGCAGTGCGGCGAGGCTCGTCATAGCCAACGACGAGATAAACGGCAACATAACGTCCTCGTTCTACTCAAGGGTACGGATAAGCGGCTCCAGAATCCACGGGAGCGTCAAGGCCAGCGGGCGCATGGAGATAGAGAAGAGTGAGGTAACCGGGAACGGAACCGGCTACGGAGTCTGGTCGGAGAACCCCTTCGATGTCATCATCAACGAGAGCACGATAAGCGGCTTCGAGTATGGACTTCATCTCCATCCAATGGGCTCCAGCGGGAGCGTTGAGGTAATCTCCAGTACGATAACCGGAAACGAGGTGGGACTCTGGGCATATAGGGCAGGTGTTGACGTAAGGGACAGCTACGTTATGCACAACACCAAGGGCATGGAGCTCCTGAGCGTTAACGGAACCATTTACAACGACCTGCTCTTCGACAACGACGTCGGAATCGACATCTGGGCATCGGGGGGAGAGAGCACCCTAATAGACCACGACACGATAACAGGAGGAAACGTGGGGATTTCAATACTCCAGGGAAGTGGCGGTGCCGTGGGCTTAACCAACAGCCTCGTCCAGAACAACGGACTCGGGGTTCTCATGGGTGGGAACGCGGTTCTCACGCTGGAGAACAACTCACTCGTGAACCGGAAGGGCATCCACCTAACCACGGGCGCCAGAGCAATCACCATCAACAACACCGACTGGGGAGGCCACGAGCCGCGGCTCGTTGAAAACTTCACGGGCGGGACGATGTACACCGCGAGCGGCGAAGTGGAGACGAACTACGACATCCTCGACGAGAACGGGGCGGTTTCGCCGGGAAGCACAGTTAGCACGGGTCCAGACTGGGGCTCCAGCCTTCTCGGCGTCTCGCTGGACGTGTACCCGATGGAAAACGGCAACGTTAAGGGCGTTATAAGCCTCGCCGGGGGAGCGACCTCTCGGAGTTCCATAATAGCCGTGAACTACACCCTCATATACAACGGTACAGAGGAGCTTCTCAACGAGAGCTCTCCAAATTCCAGGGAGTACTACGGCTACATAACGCTCGACACCGTCGGGAAGAACCTCACGGGGACAGGCTATCTGAAGTTCACCGCCAAGAACGCCGAGGGGACGAGCATCAGCGCCGTCAGGAAGGTGTACTTCAGAAACGTGGACATAAAGATAGTGTCCTACTCAATCAGTCATCCGACGGCCGTTTACGTTTATAGAAGAGATCCAGATGTCTTTGGAACGGCCATTCCATACGACGAGCGCTTCGCGAACGTGAGCGTTCTCCTAAAGAACACCGGGGGACTTACAGGCGTCGCAAAGATTGAGCTCGTTCTACCCGAGTACATCGAGAGGCACACCGGAAAGGTGAGCCTCCTAGTGGCGGTTCCAGGGAACATGGAAGGCTACTTCAACGCCCTCATTCCGATAACGGATTTCGATCCGATAACCCTGACATGGGACCCCCTCCCGGACGAACTTCCGAGCGACGGGAAGATTCCAATTAAGATACGGCTCTACGACCTCGATGGTGTTCTAAGGGATGAGAGAAACGCCACGATAGAGTTCGACCTCGGGCCCGTCTTCAAAATAAACGAATACAAAGCCTACGTTTATACGAGGCAGTGGTGTCAGCAGACCGGCAAGTGCCACGTCAAGAAGTACGACCTGAACACCTACACCTATGACGGCGACGGGGATAAAAACCTCGAAGCGGCAGAGAGCCACCATTTCGACCTTGAGATTCAGAACATCGGCGATAGAGAAATTTACCTGTGGTATCTCAACGTAAGGGACTACATCCCGGAGCGCGACCCTAACCTACACAACAAGCTCCTCAAGAGGAACTCCGTCATGCTCCTCCATGGTGCCGACAAAACGTTCATGGCGGACGTCTGGGCGAAGAACCTGACGAGGCTCGTCAAGCCTGGTCAGGTTAGGTATGTTTATGGGGCCTGGATGCCCTGGTGGTGGGACAATCCGCCGAAGTACATCCCACCGGTGAACTTCTCAGGCGACTACATGAGCACGGTTAACGTGCTATACTACGAGACCATCAACGGACAGCCCCTGCCCGGCTACTACGTGACGATACCGATAAACTACGTGGAAACACCCGTGAAGGCCCTCGACAAGAGCTTCGTGCCCTTCACAGAGAACGTCGGTCCCGTTCAGGTTGACGTCATAGGCGTGAACGGGGACAAGACCTATCTAAAGCTCAAGAACACGAACGAGAACGTTTACTACAGCTACTACGCCGAGGGCGACTACGACATGGAGCCGGAAGGCTACGTTTGGTACCACGTCATCCCGCCGGGTTTCGAGTTCAAAGCCATAGCGGACCACAGCAAGGAACCCGGAACGGTCATACCCCACTACCGCGTTACCGTGGGGGTCGAGTACTCGCTCCTCTTCAACGAGATAGACCTGATAGCGATAGGCGTGGAAGGGGCGCTCGGCGTGTACGACATCGACGTTCCGGTGAGGACCATAGTGGCGGCCATAGCCAAGAGCATGCTCAAGATAACCAACATCGTCGAGAACATAGACTTCCCCGATGAGGACAAGAACTTCACGTGGATGGCCCAGAACTCACCCGAAACCAACGCCCTCATCGAGGCCGACGACGCGACCTACGCGGCGGTGATAAATCTCGACACGATGGCAAGACTGGAGCAGAACTACGGCATGGACAGGGCTTTCTATGAGGACGTTGCCGATTTCGAGAGCCTCCCCCTGCCGGAGGAAGTCGAGATCGTGAAGAAGTACGGGACTGCGATAATAGGTGATGAGGACCTTCAAATGCTGCTCCTTGAAACTGTGCTTGAGATAGTGGACAGCGACACCCTGAACGACATCTACAAGGAAGCCCAAGACGCCGCCAATCCGCCATCGCCGGAGGAGGAGATGACCGAGGAAATCAGCGAGAACTCGAAGAAGGCTGCCAAGGAGATAGCGCAGGAACTGATAGTCGAGGAGCTCAAAAAGAAGAAGTCGTTCCAGTCCCTCTCACCGAAGGAGCAGAAAAAGGCCCTGAAGGACGCAAAGGGCACAATAGCAGCGGCGGTAGACACGTTCATAACCCTGGGGGAGTGGGCCTTCTACAACATCTACGCCACCCTAACTCAGCCGCTTCCAATGAGCATACAGGTGCTTGACCCGCCGGCGAACTATACGGTTGAGGCCCAAAAGTTCGACACCGCGATACTCCTCGGCGGCGAGGGAGGAAGCCTTGACGGCTGGGGCAACGTGAGCCTCACCTTCGGCGAGCCGGACGTTTATAGGGCAAAATACGTGGTTCCAACGCCCCTGACGAGAATTGGGCCACTCTTCAATGGAACCCTTGAAGGCATGAGCGTTGGGATAACCGGAACCAGAAAAGGGGCAATGCTCGGCGAGGTCAGAATGGAACTGAGACCCGACCCACGGAACGCATCCATGGTCTTCGCGCTCTTCAGGAACGAAGCCTTCGCCAGGGCTTTCGTGAGCCCATACTTCACTAAGGTTGATTCCCTCGATGTAGAAGTCAGGGACAATGCAATAATCCTGACTGCCAGGGGAGAGCTCGTCGCCCTACCAGAGGACGAGGGGATACACATCACGATGGAGGCTGGAAAACTCTTCACCAACGCGACCATCGAGAGGAGGGGTACCTACAGAGGCTCGGTCGAGCTGACGCCGGCCTTTGGGATAGACCCATCCAAAGTGGAAACCGCCGTTGGAGGGAGCGTCAAGGTCTCTGAGGGCAACGAAAACGGAAGCATCTTGATAGCCATTCCCGAGAATGGAAGCTTAGAACCACCGGAGGTAACCGTCACACCCGAGAAGCTCTATACCGGCGGAAGGATTAGTATCGAGACGTCAAAGCCGTGTTCCCTGAGCTGGAAGCTCGGAAACTTCACCGGAAGCGGGGATTTCGTACCGACCCGGGGACTGAAGGCAGGAAACTACACCCTCACTGTGACCTGCCTCTACGGGAACGTGACGGAGGAGAAGAGCTTCACGGTGGAACTGATGGAGAAGCCTATAACGGAGAACAGAGCCGATGGAGACATAGTATCTGGCGAACCCGGTAAATGGGTGCGGGTCTCGACGAAGACGGACCTCTACAGGTTATACTTCCTTCCAAAGGTGAGGGTGAGCGGCATGGTGGCGGTTTACCAGAAGCCCGGAGATGTTGAGGCACCGAAGGGCTACGACTACGTCACATACTCCATCTTCAACGTCACCCATCCGGAGAACTGGAGCATAACCAACGCAACGCTCCGCTTCAGGGTCTCGAAGGAATGGCTCAGGGCGAACAACGTTAGTAAGGATTCCCTGCTCCTGCTCCACCTCGAGAACGGCTGGGTCGAGTACGAGCCTGTGTTTGAGTACGAAGACCTCAGGTACGCGTACTACAAAGTCAGTGTCCCATCCCTCTCCGTCTTTGCGGTGGCCGAGAAGGTCAAGGCGGAAGAGCATGAGACACCCACGGAAACACCGGTCCACACCGAAAGCTCAACCGAAACGACGTCAACACCGGCACCAGAAGGAGGAAACGCTGCCTACTACCTACTCGCGGCGCTCGCGATCCTGGCGCTGATTGGGGTTTACGCATACAGGAGGCGGTGAAAGTGAGAAGAGGTCCGTTTTTGCTCCTTTTCCTGTTTCTTTCAGGCCTTCTGGCATTTTCGGGACTGACTGCAGGAAACCCTTCGGGGAAGGTGGCATTCTACGACGACTTCAGTTCGGGAAGCATAGAGGGAAAATGGACCCTCGATATCGCGGGAAACGGTAACAGGTTCAGCGAGGAGGACGGTGCGGCGGCTTTCGAGACCTACGGCCTCAGGCTCAAAGACTATCACAAGGAGCACGCCTTCCTCAGAAGCAGGGTGATAACGATCGAGAACTGGGATTCCATAACGTTCTCCGGCATGTGGAAGTTCACGGACCCGGGAACGGCCGAGATGTGGTTCCGGGTCTATGACCTTGACTCCGGAAAGTACCTGGGGATGCGCTACATAAGCTGGCCCTCGGACAAGATAGCCTACGATTTACCCGGCGGAGCGCTCAGTGAGGCCCGGAGGATTCCCAGGGAGTACAAATCCTTCAAAATCGTTCTATACAAGGACCACGTAGAGTTCTGGGAATCAGGGGAGCTGATCAAAAATGCCTCAACAGGGGAGTTTGGAGACGCTACCCATTTCCAGCTCCTCATCGGGGGATGGGACGACAGCCCACTGAAATCCCACATGTACATCAGCCAGGTTGGGGTCTCCTACGAGTTCACCCCTACGGAAACCGAGACCCAGTCCCCAATCGAAACTTCGAGTCCAGAGAAGACATCGTCCACCGCCAGCAGCAGCTCAGGAAAAACCTGCGGGCCCGGCATAATGGCTCTCATAGTAATTCTCGCCGCAATTAGGAGACGCTAGCGCCTCTTTCAATCTTTCAGGTAAAAATCCGGGAAGAGTTCAACCTCCTGGACGTAGCTCCTCCTCAGCTTCAGCGCCGTTTTAGCCCTCTCAAGCTCCCTGCCGAGGTAGAAGGCGTGTCTCGGGCTTATCTCAAAGCGTTCAAGGATAGTGTCGATTATCGCGTTCGGTTCGTCGCCAACGATTGTTAGAACCGCTTCGGTCCCCCGGTGGGCATTGACCCAGATTTTGCCTCCCTCAACCCAGACCCGGAAGTAGACCGGTTCGAGCTCAACGGACCTCTCCTCCGCCTCGACAATCTTCCCGGCAGGCTCAAACCGCCAGTCCGCGGCCCTCTTCTCTTTTAAGAGAAGCATGCCGAAGCCCAAATCCTTTGGCATCTCAAAGAGGTTCATGTCCACCGCCCTTCTCAGCTCCCTCACCGAACCTCTCGCCTTGGCGCTCGTCTCGGTCGTGAGGAGGAGGTTTATTGAAAGCTCCTTAGCGATTCCAGCGAGTAACGCGTTCATCCCGACGCTGTCCGCGTCGTAAAGCTCGACCACGTTGCCAACGCCGGCCAAAAGAACGTCGTTCGGATTCCTCTCGCGGTAGAGCTGGAAGGCAGTAAGGGAGCGCGCTAGATGAGGGACATGCTCGAGGATTAGGTCGGGAATTACCGTCCTATAACCCAAATCAAGGGCTCTCCCCCTGAGGTTTTCAAGGAACTCGACCCTCTCCAGCGGCTTGACCGGGAAAAAGCCCCTCTTCTGGTTGGTCGGAATTAAAACGACGGGTTTTTCCGTCACGAGCCCCTCAAGGTTGCCCTCGTCGACGCTCAGGAAGAGGTCTGCACAGTCGAGGGCCCTCTCAATTTCTGCCGTGTTGAGGGAATCAAAGCTTATCGGGACTTCGAAGCCCTCTTCACTGAGCCTCTCTCGGATTTCGGGAATCAGCTCGATGAAATCGGGATTCGTCTCACCCGCGACCATCCCGATGTCGATTATATCGGCCCCCTCGCGGAGGTAGTAGAGGGCCTTCTCGATGGTCTTTTCAATCCCAAGCTTCGGGGCATCCACCACTTCCCCCAGAATCCTCGCCGGGAAGTCCCTTCCCGCGGGAAGGTTGCCGATGAGGACGTTCCACGGCTTTTTGAGGGCCTTCTCGATGTAGCGCCGGTTTTTGGTCTTATTTCTGATGTCCTCGACCCTTTTGAGGGCATCGAAGGAGAAGAGCTCGTCGGCGGGGAGTTCCTTGCTGAGCCTGAAGCCTTCACTCAGGGCTTTAAGCGTCTGGGGGATGTCCATCGCGTTCCTCGGCCCCTTGAAGGTGGGGATTCCGATTTCGTCCTCGATGAGCTGAGCTGAACCCCGAACGAGGCCGGGAATCAGAATCAGGTTGTAATCCTCACTCTTTATGCCGGCCTTTTTCAGGTAGCGGACTATCATCTCTGGAGTAAGGAAGGCGGCAACGCTGACCGGAGTAACGAAGACGTCGCAGCCTTCTCCGTACTTCCTCACGAGGGGTTCCGCGAGTTTTCCTGTGACGAGGAGGATTCTCCCGGATGGCTTCATGGCTGGAAATTGGCCCCGAAAGTATTTAGGCTTTTGGAAGAAATGACCAGTGGTGGTGGGAGTGATTCACGTCGGAACCTGCGGCTTCTGCGAGAGCCACGCAAAGTACTACCGCGATTTCAATGCTATAGAGGTGCAGCAGACATTCTACCGGATACTTCAGGAGAAGACGCTCGAACGCTGGCGGAGGGAAGCTCCGCAGGAGTTCACCTTCGCCATAAAGGCCTTTCAGGGCGTGACGCATCCGCCAAACAGCCCGACGTGGCGCAGGAGCAACGTGAAGCCGAGAAGGGAAGTCGGCCTGTTAAGGCCGAACAGCGAGGTGCTCCACTTCTGGCGTTTGACGCTGAGGGAAGCAGAAATTTTAAGGGCCCGCTTTATTCTGATCCAGCTGCCGAAGAGCTTCAGGGAGAGTGAGGAGAGCTTCGCCAACGCGGAGCGCTTCTTTGAGATGGCGGAGCGGGGGGACTTCGAGATAGCGGTCGAGCTGAGGGGCTGGAGCGAGGAGGGGGTAAAACGCTTCGTGAGGGAGTTCGGGGCCATAGACGTCACCGATCCCCTCGTGCGGGTTCCCCTACACAGAGGTGATGTGAACTACTACAGGCTTCACGGCCGCTACGAGAACGAGCGGATAATCTACAAGCATTCCTACAGCGACGAGGAGCTGAAAAAGATAAGGGAAAGGGTTCTCGGCTGGAACATCTCCGAAAGCTTCGTCTTCTTCAACAACTCGGACATGTGCAAGGACGCGAAGAGGTTCAAGGCAATTCTCTAGCTCATCTTATACATGGTTCACTCAAACCCAGGCTTCCTGACCTTTAAGACCTCCCTGTTGACCAGCGTCGGCGGGACTTCGCCGTTCTTGAAGGCTATCAGGTTCCTCGCAACGAGTTCGGCCATGCCCTCCCTCGCGCCGTGGGTGGCGCTGCCTATGTGCGGGGCCAGAACCACGTTGTCCAGACTGAAGAGCTCCTCGTGGTAGTAGGGCTCCTCCTCGAAGACGTCCAGGCCCGCCCCGGCGATCCAGCCCTCTTTGAGCGCCCTCACGAGCGCCTCCGTGTCGACGACCTTTCCGCGAGCTACGTTGACGAGTATCGCGGTGGGCTTCATCAGCTTAAGTCTCTCCTCGTTTATCAGGTGATGGGTTTCCTTGGTCAGTGGAACGGCTAAGACCACGAAGTCGCTCTCGCGCAGGAGCTCTTCGAGGGGCTTGAACTCAGCGCCGAGCTCCTTCTCAGCTTCCGGCTTCCTCGTGCGCGAGTTGTAGAGGATTCTCATTCCGAAGCCCTTGGCGCGTCTCGCTATCGCCTGGCCAATCCTTCCGAAGCCGACTATGCCTATCGTCCTGCCGTAGACATCGTAACCTAAGAACATGAGCGGGTGCCAGGCAACGCCGCGCCTTTTCCACTCGCCGGAGCGGGTAAATCCGTCCGCCTCGACGAGCCTCCTCGCGGTGGCAAGGAGGAGAGTCCAAGCGAAGTCAGCGGTGGCGTTGGTGAGAACGTCGGGGGTATTTGTGACGTAGATTCCCCTCCTGGTCGCTTCCTCAACGTCTATGTTGTCGTAGCCGACGGCGTAGTTGGCCACGATTCTAAGCCTAGGAGCGGCATCGAAGATTTCCGCGTCAATCCGCTCGCTGAGCATGGTGACGAGGGCATCAACGTCGCGAACCTTCTCTAGCAAGACTTCCCTCGGAATCTCGTGCTCGTCCTCCCAGACCTCAACCTCGAAGTGCTCCCTCAGCATCTCGATACCGTTCTCGGGAATCGCGCGCGTGACGAATACCTTCGGCATCACCTCCACCTCCGCCCGAGAGTATGCGAGGGATATAAAAACCCTGACGGTGACTCCCAAGCATGCCCCTGAAGGGAGAGATAAAAGCCCTGAGCGACGAGGGCCTCGGCGTGCTGGAGAGGGGTAATAAGGTCATTTACGTGCCCTTCGTCTATCCCGGCGACGTGGTGAGTGTGAAGAAAACCCGGAGGCGCTTCGGTAGGAGGGTAGCCACGGATTTTGAGCTCCTCGAACCTTCACCGCTCAGGCAGACCCCGAGATGTTCCCACTTCGGAGCCTGCGGGGGCTGCCTCTGGCAGGGTCTGAGATATGGAGAACAGTTGGGATTCAAAGCCGAACTCTTTGAGCGGATAACCGGAATAAGCGCCCCCATCAAAGGCTCGCCCAATATCTGGGACTTCAGAAACGTAAGCAACTTCATCGTGACCGTCGAAGGGATAGGACTCAAGGAATATGGGGATCCCTTCGGCGTGGTTAATCTTTCCGAGTGTCCGGTTTTCTCGAAGAGGACGTCCGAATACCTGCGCGCCCTTCGGGCTTTTTTGAGCGAGACTGGCCTTGAGCCATGGGACTTGAGGAGAAAAGCCGGCGACGTTCACTACCTCCAGGTCAGGGAGGGTAAGTTCACGGGCGAGGTCATGGTGAATCTCGTAGCCCATACGAAACCATCGGAGGAAGTTGCTGAGGTCTTCAGGGACTACTTCTCCTTCGTGGATTCCCTCTACTGGAGCCTCAAGACGAACGGAAGGGACGACCCGAAGGGAGAGCCTGAGCTTCTGGACGGCGAACCTTTCATACGCGAGAGAATCGGTGATGTGACTTACCTCATCCACCCCAATTCATTCTTCCAGACCAACAGCTATGCCCTACGGTTACTCCTCAAGGCCGTCGAGGGCTTTGCCGATGGCGAGAGAGTTCTCGACCTGTACTCCGGCGTTGGAACCTTCGGCGTCTGGCTGGCGAAGGGAGGCTTTGCCGTCGAAGGTGTGGAGCTGAACCCCTTCGCGGTGGAGATAGCCAGAAGAAACGCTGAACTGAACGGGGCCCATGCCGTATTCAGGGTCGGCCAGGCAGAGGAAACGCCGATCGGCGACTACGACACAGTCATAGTTGACCCGCCGAGGAAGGGGCTGAGGGAGGCGGCTGAGCTCCTGGTAAAAAGCGGCGTTGAGAGGGTCATTTACGTCTCCTGCAACCCAAAGGCGTTTCGGCTCGACTACGAGAACCACCTGAGTAAGGCTTACAGGATTGAGGACGCTATTCTAATCGACATGTTCCCTCACACGCCGCACGTTGAGGCGGTGATATGGCTGGAAAGAACTTGAAAGAAAAGAGGGCAACGGGACTCAAACCGCCTTCCAGAACGGGTCCTGCGGGGCCTTGACCTTCGCCGTCATCTTGAGGGCCCTTATGTCGGTCTCGTCCAGCTCGTTCTTGAGCTGCTTGGCAAGGATTATGACGTCGTTCTTGCTCAGGTCAACGTAGAGCGTCTCGCCGGGGTGGATGTGCCTGCCGACCATCGCGCCCTCGATGGCTATCGCAACGGCGTCGCCCTTCTTGGCCTCCTGGACGAAGTCGTTCTTGTTCTTGATCGACTTGATAACGCCGACCTTCTGGCCGTTCTGCTTGATGAGCGTCACTCCAGGCTTTATCCTGCCCTCAACCACCTCGATGCCGACTATGGCCGGGTGGCTGCGCCTGAATACGTAGCGCTCGTCCGGGTAGAGCCTTATGACACCCGGGAAGGTGACCTTGCTGAGCAGCTCGCGCTTCTTTTTCTCCTCCTCCGCCTTGACCCAGGCCTCGTAGTCCTCGATGAGCTTGTAGATGATGTTGCCGGTGAATATCGGCACCCCTTTGGCCTTGGCGACCTCCGCAGCGTCCTCGTTCACCTTGACGTTGAAGCCGAGGACGACGCCGTACTTGGGCTCCTCGTCCTTGACGCTCAGGGCCTCCATCACGTCGGTCTTGCTGATGTTCCCGACGTCGGCCTTCCTTATCGGTATGTTCTTCTCCTGGAGCTCCTTGCTGAGGGCCTCGAGGCTTCCGAGGGTGTCGGCCTTGACTATGACGCCCACCTTGCCGGTGCTTATGACGACGCTCTGTATCTGGCCGAGTATCTCGGCCTTGGCCCTCTCGACCTCTTCCTCCGAGCGGGCCGCTATGACCGGCGAGCCGGCTAAGGCTTCCTCAAGACCGGGTGCGGCTATCTTTATACCCGCGGCGGCGGCGACCTCGTCGACCTGGTCGAAGCGGAACCTCGGGTCGCGTATCTCATCGAGGGGCTTCGGCTTGAGCAGGGCGCGGATTTTCGTCACTATCGCTTTGTCTTTGCCTCCAACGACTATCGTGTCGTCCTTCCTCAGAGTTCCGTCGTAGATTATGACGTCTATGGTGGTTCCGAGGCCGAGCTCTTCGCGCACTTCAAGGATCGTGCCGCGCGCCGGGCCCTCGACCTCGATCTTGAGCTTCTCCTCGAGGTACTTCTGGCTGAGACCCGCGATAAGGACGAGAAGTTCCGGAACGCCTATACCATACTTGGCTGAAATCGGGATTATGGCAAGCTCGCGCGTGAAGTCCTGAACCCTGTCGAAGCGGTTGGCGTTGAAGCCCATCTCATAGAACTTTCCGATGAGTTCCCAGAGCTTGGTTTCAAGCTCCTGTTGGGCCCTCTGGTCCTGCTTCTTGATGTTGACTAGGAACGGCTCGTCCTCCTCGACCTTCCAGCCCTTAATCCTGTCTATCTTGTTGGCGGCCACGATGAAGGGGGTCCTGTTCTTCCTGAGTATCTCGATGCTCTCTATCGTCTGCGGCTGGAAGCCCTCGTTCACGTCAACTATCAGAACCGCGAGGTCTGCCAGGCTCCCACCCCTAGCGCGGAGGCTGGTAAAGGCCTCGTGACCGGGAGTGTCTATGAAGAGCAGTCCCGGGAGCTTTATCTCACCCTTCCAGAGCTTGATGAGCGGACCGGCCAGCTGCTTGACGGTCTCGATCGGCACCTCCGTAGCGCCTATGTGCTGAGTTATTCCGCCGGCCTCTTTGCCGGCGACGTTCGTGCGCCTGATCCTGTCGAGCAGGGTTGTTTTTCCATGGTCAACGTGACCGAGAACCGCTATGATAGGCTGCCTAATCTTCTTCATCTCCCTCACCTCTAAGCCTAACTCCGGCGTGGCCTTTTAAAGGTTCGTCCGGCCGGAAGGATTAAAAGCTGGAGTGGTAATCTCAGAGGGGTGGTAAAATGCTGGCCGGCTTTGCCATCGTGTTGATTTCAACGGTCGTGGGGTTTGGAATCGCTCTTCTGCTCTGGAGGAAAAACAGATACAGGACCTCGGTTTACGGCATGCTGTTCTCGCTGTCACTCGCCTCCGTCTGGATGCTCTACTTCGCGACCCTCAATCCCCTCCGCGGGGAGATGATCGCCGGTGAGACCGCCCCCGGCAGGGAAATCGGCCTGGCCCTGCTGTTCGCGGTGTATCTCGACTACCTCATCGCTTACCTCCTCGTGAGGAACGCCGGTCTGACGCTGCACAGGGCGGCCTCGTGGGAGAACAACATCGGGAAGATTACCCTGTTCTTCTCCCTGGTTTCCGTGGGCCTCTATCCCAGGCTCCTCGGCGTTTACGCGGTTCTCTACCTGGTGATCGGAGTCTGGCTCCTCAAAAACCGTGAGGAATACATAAGAAACGTGACAAACGCAGAAAGGCTCGACCTCGGCTGGGTGAAGGGTTTCCTGAGGAAGTACGGCATTGAGGTTGAGGAGGTATACTGCGTAAAGGACTGCTTCACGGCTCTGCTGACTGGAAAGCGGCTCTTCATCGGAGAGAGGCTTCTGGATTTTGAACCCGACGAGACAAAGGTGATGGTACTCGAGGCGGCCTACGTCGAGAGCAGGGGAATAGCTGTCAGGCAGCTCATCCTCGGCCTGATAGTGTTCCTCATATCCGGAATGGTGGTCGCGGACATCGGCGATTGGAACCTCAAGCTTGCCGGCGCGGCCTTTCTAACGCTCCTCTCCTGGGGGGTTGATTTGGCCTATATAATCCAGGTACGCATGGCCACGGATCAGTTCGTGGCCGGGGAGCTCGGAAAGGAAACGCTCCAGAGGACGCTGAAGAAAGTGACTGAGCTGGCGAAGAAGAACAAGGGACGGGACGAGTTCACAACACTTGCAAACGTGGAGAAGAGAATGAAAAAGGTCTAGCGCTCGAGGCAGTTCATGCTGTCGAGGTACTCCTTCTTTCCCCTCGCGTGGGTGTGGTAGAACCAGTCCGCTGCTTTACAGTACTCGAATATCTCCTCCGGCTTGAAGTAGAGGTTTATCTCCCTCTCGGCGCTCTCAGGGCTGTCCGAGGCGTGGATTATGTTGTATATCGAGTCTCCGATGTCGAGGCCGTAGTCGCCCCTTATGCTTCCGGGCTCCGCGTCCTTCGGGTCGGTGGCGCCGCACATCTTTCTGACGACGCTTATGGCGTAGCGTCCCTCAACCACCATGACAACGCTCGGGGCCTTGGTGATGTAGTCGAGTAGTGGCTCGAAGAAGGGCTTTCCCCTGTGCTCCTCGTAGTGCTTCTCGGCTAACTCGCGGTCGATCCATATCATCTTCATCCCGACGATTTTAAGTCCCCTCTTCTCAAAGCGGGAGATTATTTCGCCCATCAGTCCGCGGACGACTGCGTCGGGCTTGAGTATAACGAGCGTCCTCTCTATCTTCCTCTCAGCCATTGGCAACACCGAAGTTAATTGGCCGGGTGGTTAATAGGTTTTTTGGATTCATGTGCACTTGAAGTATTGATATTATCAACTAACCTGTTTAGAATAAAGTTTTCGAATGAAAAGGTTTATTAAATATTGTACTATTTTTTTATCAATTAATGTCAATAACATGTGAGCTAATGCTCTCCGGGGGGAGCATTATGGGAAGAAATGAACCATGGATAAATGATGCAGATCGCATTAACACTTCTATAATCGAGGAATATATATACGAGACTCCTGTTGTTAAAAAATTCAAAGATTCTGATGATTACTATTTAATCAGCGGAACAAAAGGAACAGGAAAAACCCTACTATTAAAACTAAAGCGACACAAATTTCAGACAGAACACAGGGATTATCTAATAATCCCCGAAAATATAGAACTAGATCATCCCACTGGTGTAGGGACATTCAGCCAATCAGATATCAAGTTCTTATCTCAAATAAATGTCTGGGCAACTTTATGGAAAATTTCAATATATTCATCAATTATCAAATATCATATTAAATCCCGTCCTGACAGCGGGCTTTTACGTGATGCCAAAAACATAATTGAAAAATATCCAGTAGTCTATGAAATAATATTCGAAAATGCATTTTTAAATCCCGGCGAATTTATTAGTGCTTATTTACAGAAAGTTGGGTTGAGAGGTAAAAAGGAATTTTATGGTATTATAAACTCAGATTTGTTAACAAATATGAGAAGTCTCATATCAACTTATATTAGAAGTGGGTGTGCGATTTTCATTGATAAGACAGATGAGTTTTTAATTGAACATCTAATACGTGGAACTAATGATAGAGGAACCGACTTAACATTCGGGATGCTTTCTATTAGCGTTTGGTATGCAATTCAAGGGGGGTTGATACTTGCTGTGAGGGAGATAACAACACAAAACCATCATATCAAGATCTTCGTTGGGATCAGAAAAGAAGTTATAGATAGTTACAGGGGCCAGTCATATCAACAAATTCAAGGGATGACTCTTAACATTAAGTACGACTTAGATGACCTAAGGAGAATCTTCATCAAAAATATTCTGCTAGAGGACAGGGATAATTTAGTCGAGCCAAACAGTAAAGATCCTATAGAGGGATTCTTTGGAACTAGTAAAATTGAAACACTTCCTTATGTAGAGGAGGATATATTCATGTACATATATAGACATACTCTAAAAAGACCAAGGGACATAATAACAATTGGAAGGAGACTAAGCGAATTAGGTCCAGAAAAAAGAAAGTCACCTAAAAAAATTAGAGAAGTCGTAAATAGTACTGCTGCAGAGATAATAGAAAGAGAGTTCTTGAATCAGGTATACCCCTTTATCCAACTCCAAGCATCAATATTAGAGAGCCTCCTTGCTCAAATTCCTACTAATATACTTTCAAAGGATGATTTAGAAGATATATGCGAGAATTATGGACTAAATTGTTGGGAGTTATTTTACCCATTATATGGAGTTGGGCTTCTTGGAATAGTTTCTAGAAGTCGTATTAATCATGAGTTTGTTCAAGAATTTTTATCCCCAAATGAAATGAAATACCCCCAGGTTATCATCGATGAAAGATCCGGGGAGCCTTTAATGCATTCCAAAGAGGTTAAAGATTCTATATTTGGTCCCGTGGGAACGTATCTTATTCATCCTGCACTGGACGCATATTTAAGACGTAGGTCCACCTCATACAAACCCAGGCAGGAGATTATTGTGGGAGACTCATATCCCTATCCGTATCCGAATCAGAGAGCAGAATTTGATATTCCCAGTGAGACTCCTCCAAAACCTAGTGGATCTAATTGGGTCGTCCGATTAATACAGAGATTATTTGGAGGTTAATCCCAAAGAGAGGAAGTAACGATGGAACCTAATACCGAAGATAGAAGTGTCAGTTTGATTGAAACAGTTGCATACTCAGTTTTTCCTATCTCTGCCTTATTTGCGATATTAGTCTCTATATCATTCATGATACTTGGGGTGACATCATTTGTTTATGGAATTTCCATCCTGCTGTCTTTAGTATTACAACAAAACATAGAGATGTTTGATGTTTATATTATTCAAATAGCTGAATACATGTTGAGCGCTATGGTGTTTATAATGATATCCGTCGGGATTACCAGAATAACATTTCCCACGAAAATCCTATATCTTCAAAGCAAAATTGGAGGACAATTGCCATTCACAGAACTCAAAACGTTTAAAGATATCGAGAATAGGGTAATAGAGATCTTAATAGTGAGCATGCTCCTTGTTATATTCTCAAGAATAACTACAATCAATTCATCGCCAACAAACATGGCATTAGTGTTTGCTATCATTGTTATTAGCATAACTGTTTATAGTAAATTCACCAGAGAGCATAAATCCTAAAACAATCATCTGGAGATTTGGCTTTAAATTAGGTAAAAAACAAAAGCCAACAAATAGTGTTACTTCCTTCTCTTGGCCCTCTGAAGGCGGGCCTCCTGGAAGGCCTTGGTCCACTTGAGCTTCCTCGGGTTCCTGCCCATGAAGTAGTACTTCTCGCACTTGCTGGAGCAGAAGAACAGGACTCTGCCGTCGTTCCTGACGTACATCTTGCCCGTTCCCGGCTCGAACTCCTTTCCGCAGTAGGAGCAGACGTTCCACCTGGCCATCGCGATTACCTCCTGGTCCTGATCTCCCTAGCTTCACGCTCGGTCTCCCTGAGGATGACTATGTCGCCGACGCGAACCGGCCCCTTGATGTTCCTTCTGATGACCCTGCCCTTGTCACGGCCCTCTAAAACTCTAACCTTGACCTGAGTAACGCCACCGGTGACGCCGGTTCTGGCAACGATCTCAATAACCTCAGCCGGGTATCCTTCGTCGCTCATTTCTCACACCCCTTAACCTAAAAATCCCTCGCACGGATGAACTTAAACCTTTCCTTGCGGTGAAGGAAGGAAAAGGAGCTCACTTCATGAGCTCCCTAACCTTCATAGCGATGTCCTCAACGAGCTCGCGGCCCTTGCCGGGCTCGACGATGGCGACGCTGGCAGAGGGAACCTCAATACCAGCGGCGGCACCGAGCTCCTTCTTGCTCGGAACGTAAATGTACGGAATCTCCTTCTCCTCACACAGCGGCGGGAGGTGGGCAACTATCTCCTCAGGGTCAACGTCCTCAGCGATGACAACGAGCTTGGCCTGGCCCCTCTCAACGGCCTTGGTGGTCTCGTTGGTACCCTTCCTTATCCTTCCGGTGTCGCGAGCGAGCTCGACGGCCTCAAGGGCCTTCTCGGCAAGCTCTGCCGGAACCTCAAACTTGACGTAGCTTGGCTTCGCCATCTTTCATCCCTCCGAAACCTCATCGTTCATCGAGTTTTGCGTGCTCAATTCCGGAGGAGGCTTTAAAAGGATTTCGATGTCAGCAGCGGCCAAGCTCCTCATTCCCCGAAGGGGTCGGAAAGGAGAAAGAAATGCTCATCACGACCGGCTCTTTCACAAGGATTCCCTGTCGTAGCCCCTGTATATCTCAAGGCTCCTCCTCGCCCTCGCGCGGGGAATGCTGTGACCCATGAGGGCGACTATCTTATCGGCCTTTGCCTTCCCGTGGTGGAGCATCTTGGTCTCGGTCTTTATCTTCTCAACCCGGAAGGTGTAGCCGCCGACCTCAAGAACCTCTCCGACGACGAACTCCTCGTTCCTCGGCACCTTCACCTTGAAGGCCTGGGTAAGGCCCTTCGGCAGATATATGGAGACCTTGATGACCTTCGGGTAGGTTAGGCTCTCGCCCCAGAGGGTCTTGATCTCGCCTATCTCGGCCCTCTCAACGCGCCTGTCTCCCTCAAGCTCTATGCCGGTTATCCTTACCTCGTCGTCTTCGGTTTCGACGATGTCGCCCACCCGGATTTCTTCACCCTCGGGCAGTTCGACGAAGGTTCTGAAACTTCTCTCGTGCTTGCTCACTATGAGCGGAACCTTGATGAGCTTTGGAAGCGTGACGTGCCACACGTTGCCGCACTCGTTGCAGCGGAGGGTGAGCTCCCTTCCCCTCTCCTTGATGACCTCAACGTCATCGCTACCACACTCTGGACAGATGAAGTACTCCTCCATGTCTCTCACCAGTGGGAAGAAGAGGGGAGGCGTTTATAAAGGTACTCACTCCTTCAGAAAAACCCGGTAGGTTCTCCCTTCCTTGGTGCGGGTTATCAATCCCTTCTCCTCCATCTCGCGGAGGATTATGCTGACCTTGGCCTTAGAAACACCGAGTTTTTCGGCTAGTTCACTCTGGAGAACCGGACCCTCCTTCAGCATGGCGAGTATCTTCTCCTCATCGCTCCTCAGGTGGGTGAGCTCCTCCTCGCGCTTCCTCTCCCGGTAGAGTATGTAGCCGTAAACCGAACCGCCGCCGATTAGGAGGCCTATTATGAAAAGGCCAACGTAGAGCCACGGCGAGGGCGGCTTTGGAACGGTTATCTCCCCCGAAAAGCCCACTATGAAGTAGAACTCGTCTCCGGGCCGGACGTTGCTGCGCTTCCATTCCAGAAGAAGCCGGTCGGTTGAACTCTCGACCCTGTCCGGCGAGGGGATTATCGGCGAGAGTATCGCGTAGCCCCTCGGGACGAGTAGCTGCATGTGGAAGACGCCAACCGGCTGACTGAATTTGATGTAGTACGTGAACTGCTCGTTTCCGCCGTTCTCACTTATCATGCCCCTCGTCGTGAAGGTAAGCCCTATCCTGGCGCTCTGCCCCGCCTCAAGGGTGGGGAAAGTCATGTAGATGGCGTTGGTTCCGCCAAGAACTTCCCTCACGGTTACGTTTATCCTCTCCACCCTGTTCCCAAGGTCGAGCACGGCGCTCGCGTTCTCAACCGGATAGGCGGTGTAGATGACGTACTGGCTGAGGTTTGTGTGCGGTGTAAGGTCTATCTCGACGGTCTCGCGGATGTTGTTCTGGTCTATCACCTCAAAGTAGACCGCGTAGGCGTTTATCTCGTAGTCATACTCCTGTGCACCGACCAGCGGGAGGAAAATGAGGGACAGAATCAGGAATAACCCAATTAGAGCTGGCTCCCTTCCTCGGGGTTTTTGATTTTTAACAGCGGGCATACGTCCATACACTCCCGGCAGTGGGTGCACAGGTCGTAATTAACGACGATTTTCTTGCTCCTCGGGTCTATGCTGAGCGCCTCCTCGGGACACTTTCCGACGCAGACACCGCAGCCGACACACTCGTAGGCCCTCTTGACGAGGTAGTAAGCCTGCAGGGCCTCGTTGAACTCGTCCGTGTAGGCACCGTCTGGTCTAAATGTAATATCGCCCGCCCTTATGTAGTTTTCGCCTTCCTCAACCTCTCCAAGGATTGGAGCGACTTCCTTAATCCTCTCCAGGTTCACGACGGTGTTGAAGCGGGTCACGAAGCCCTCCTTGGTCTCCTCTATCGTGTACCTCACCGGTTCCCAGGAACGCTCCTCCGGAACATCCACGCCCAGCTCCCTCGCTATCGCCTTCTCCCCCTTACTCAGCTTCTTCCAGCGCCAGAAGCCGTAAGTTATCCACTCGTCGGGCATGTTGAAGCGTTTTTGCCAGCGCTTGAGCTCGTTTTCCCACTTGGCCCACAGCTCGGGCCTCTCCTCCTTCAGGGTGTAAATCTCCGCCAGGGACGCGCTCGGACAGAGGAAGCAGCCTATCCTGTCGAGCCTCTCCTCGTAGAGCGGGTTGTACTTGAGCTTCCTGCTGAAGATGTAGAGCCAGACCTCAAGCGCGCGCCAGTGGAATATTGGTGATGCCCCGGTCTCGTTCGGCACCCAGGGGTTCTTCCATACCCTTGGCTGTTTAAACCTCTTTATGCTCTCGTACTTCCTCTGGCCGACGAACATGAGAACGCCTTTTGGGTAGTTTTCCTTTATAGCCATCGTTATCGGGCCGAGCTTCGTAACCTTGCAGCACCAGCGGTAGTCTCTGCCCGGCGGGGAGAAGACGTGAAGGGCGCGCCAGAAGGCGTCGCCGGCATCGGCAACGATGAACCTAATGCCCTTCGGTTCGAGCTCCTCCCTCAGCTCCTCGACGTATTCGAGCGTTTCCGGAAACTCTATGCCGGTGTTGTTGAAGAAGATCGTGAAGCCCTCGTCGCCGAACTCCTCCAGGGCCAGACCAAGGACGGCCAGGCTGTCCTTCCCGCCGGAGAAGGCTACTGCCATCGGGAGGTCGGAGTACCTAGCGGCAACCTTCCTCATGAAGCGCCTCGCTTCCATCACCTTCCTCTCAAGCTCGATGGAGTTTGCCCTCAGCACGTCTTCCATCGTGGCCTTTCTCCCCTCGCGGTAGTTCACGCTCTTCTGCCGCCTGACCTTGACTCCGGTTCCGCGCTCCTTGTTGGCAAGTCCATCGTAGTCCTTCTTTGCTATGCCGGTCGCGATGACCTTGCCGCCCTCGGAGACGAGGATTACGTCGTCGTTTCTCCTTATGCTTTGCTCCGCCTCGATTATACCAACCGGCAGGAGGTTGGAGCCGCTGAGGATGGGCTCTATCGCGCCTTCATCGACGATTACCCACTTTTTCATAGACCTGCCAAAGCGCTTCCAGAGGGCTATAGCTCCTTCGACCTTTAAGCCGGGCTTCCACTTCAGCTCCAGCGGGTCGAAACGTATCCAGCCGAAGACGTAGCCGTCGAGTATTATCTCGTAGGAGTCGTCCTCCCCGGGCGTCTTGTTGAGGAGAATCACCTTTCCATCAAAGAGTTCGCCGAGGTCGACACCGTAGTGCTCCTTAAACACCGAGCGTATGAACTCGATGTCCTTCTCAAAGGCGAACCTCAGATCGCCGGGGGGAGTGATGTTGAGACGGAATACACTCTCCTTTCCGTGAACGGCACAACTATCGCCGATGAGCGGGACGTTGCACTTCTCACACCAGTTTATGTAAGCCTTACCGAGGAATACCGGCCTTCCCATTTCTCTCACCTGGAGCGAGAAGGGAGCCGGGGTTTATAAAGGCGATTGCTCGTGTAGTATCTCCCCAAAGTTTTTAAGCAGTTTAACTTCATGTTCTATGAAAAATCACTGGAGGCGATAGTAATGGCGGTATTCGCTGGTGCCGCACTGGTGATACTGGGTGTTTTTCTTTTGATAATGCTCCTGCTGAGCGTAAAGGTGATACGGCCGTACCAGAAGGGCCTCGTCGAGAGACTCGGAAAGTTCAACAGAATTTTAGAGCCGGGGATACACTTCATAATCCCCTTCATGGAGCGCGTCAAGGTCGTGGACATGCGTGAGCACGTCGTTGATGTGCCGCCCCAGGAGGTCATCTGTAAGGACAACGTGGTCGTTACCGTTGATGCTGTGGTTTACTACCAGATCCTCGACCCGGTAAAGGTCATCTACAACGTCAGCAACTTCCTCATGGCCATAATCAAGCTCGCACAGACTAATCTCCGTGCCATCATAGGTGAGATGGAGCTCGACGAAACACTGAGCGGAAGGGACATAATCAACGCCAAGCTCAGAGAGGAGCTGGACAAGATAACGGACCGCTGGGGCGTCAAGATAACCAGGGTTGAGATACAGCGCATAGACCCGCCCAAGGACATTCAGGATGCAATGGCCAAGCAGATGACGGCTGAAAGGGAAAAGAGGGCGATGATACTCCTCGCCGAGGGTAAGAAGGAGGCGGCCATTAAGGAGGCGGAGGGGCAGAAGCAGGCGGCGATACTCAAGGCCGAGGGTGAGAAGCAGAGGCAGATACTCGTCGCGGAAGGTCAGGCCGAGGCGATAAGGAAGGTCCTTGAGGCTCTCAAGCTCGCCGACGAGAAGTACCTCACTCTCCAGTACATCGAGAAGATGCCCGAGCTTGCCAAGTACGGCAACCTCATAGTCCCGTACGACACTGAGGCCCTGATCGGCCTGCTGAGGATACTCCAAAAGGTCAAGGAAACACCGCTGCCGACCCCTCCCAAGGGGGACAATCCAGGAAATGAGAGCGCATCGGCCAACCTCTCAGAGGACGAGCTGAAAAAGCTTAAGAACATGATGGAGTGAATTATCCCGGTGATGGAGATGGATCCACTCCCCATTTCCCTTTTGATTCTTGGACTGCTCGTGATAGCCCTTGACATGATGGTGACCGCGTTCATAACCCCCATAGGAGTCGCCATGGTCGTCATGGGCATCCTGCTCGGCTTTGGAGTCAATTTCAACGAAAGCTTCATCGCGGCACTCATCTCCGCGGTTGTGACCTACATCCTCGTCGGCAGGTACATAAAGAGGGACGTCCAAGATGCGGGGAAGGGCAAGTACACCTTCGAGCTGAAGGGCAAGCGTGGAAAGGTCGTCGAGATAGGCAGGGAACACTACATAGTTGAGCTTGAGGGGGACAGGTGGATAGCCCTCAGCGAGAATGAGGAAAAGCTGAAGATAGGCGAAACCGTCGAAGTCGTTGAAGTTGACGGTGTCAAGCTCATAGTCAGGAAAGCATGACCTCCTCCCACAGTTCCTCCAGCGTTTTTCCCAGCTTCAGCAGTATTCCGTTTTTGTAGACGACCTCTCCGTTCACCATGACCATTTCGACGTCGCTTCCTCTGGCGGAGTAGACGATGTGCGAGTATGGGTTCTCACCCGGCAGGAACTGGGGTTTCCGAGCGTTGAGAAGGATGAGGTCCGCCAGATAGCCAGGCTTTATGAGACCGGCCTTCAGCTTGAGAGCCATCGCGCCGCCGAGGGTCGCCCAGCGAAAAACGTCCCTTGCCGATGCAACGTCGGTCCTCTTCCTCCAAACTTTGTTGAGAACCGCGGCAAAGCGCATCTCTGTGAACATGTCCATCAGTCCGACAGGGTTGGGTGAATCGTTACCGAGGGCGATGTTCGTTCCGTTCTCGAAGAGTTCTATTATTGGCGCTATCCTTCCCTCAAGCTTCGCCATGCTCAGAGAGCAGTGGACGAGTGTCGCGCCGCTCTTTGAGTAGAGGGAAACCTCTGAATCGTCAAGGTAGATCCCATGGACGCCTATGAGGTTTTCGTGCAGCACCCCTGCCCTCTGGAGGTACTCAACGGGAGAAAGCCCGTAGCGTTGTTTGACCTCCCGCACTTCGCTCCTGCTCTGGGAGAGGTGGACGTGAACGAGTGCGTTTCTCTCGCGGGCGAACTCCCCAATCTCCCGCATCAGCTCAAGGGACACAGTGTTGGTTGCGTGGGGAGCTAAGATGGGTGTTACAAGCTCGTCCCTCCCTTCCCAGCGTTTGAAGAAGCGGAACCCCTCTGCGGGCTCGGCTATCGGGAAGTCAACGAGGTCCATCACCGTCTGACCAACAAACGCCCTGATTCCGAGTTCCCTGGCGGTCTTGGCTATCTCATCGGCGAAGAAGTAATGGTCGTTTACCGTCGTTGAGCCGTTTGAAAGCGCCTCGGCCATGCCGATGAGCGCCCACCTGCGGATTTCCTCGCGCGTCCATTCGAGCTCGGCGGGCCAGATAACATCGCTCAGCCATCTTTCGATCGGCACGTCTTCGCCCAGACCCCTGAACTTTGCCATCGCTACGTGGGTGTGGGCGTTGACCAGTCCCGGGAGAATCAGGAAACCCTTACCGCCGTAGACCTCATCGACGTCGTACTGGCGAATACCATCGGCGGGAACGACGTCCCTGATTACAGATCCGTCTATTACCACCGCGATATTCTCCCTGAAGCCCTCCCAGTCAACGACGGTTCCGACCAGAGCCTTCATGGACTCACCGAGTGGAGTTAGTTGGGCTTTCAGTTAAACCTTTGGGTCACCTCTCCTCCATCCTGGCGGCTATCCACGCGAGGAGCAGGATGAAGACGATGCCGCCCACGAAGGAGCCCCCGATGTAGATGAGCTTCTCCTTCAGTGACATGCCCCCCTCCGAGCTCATCGCCGTCACGTTGCTTTCGTTGCACGGAACTGGCACCTTGATGACCTCCGTCACGACCTTCGGCTCGCACGTGGAATTGGTGCTCTCGTTGGAGATTTCGATTGAGGAGTTTTCGAGGACGTTGCTGGTCTCACCGGTAACTTTGATCGTCGTGGAGTTGTAGAACACCTTGCCGTGACTTTCAACACCCACGCTTATCTCGTACTCCCCGGGAGCCAGCGGGATGACTGTGAGGGAATACGTCCTGCTCCCGTTCGGGGCGAGCGTGTCAGTCCTCGTCAGCCATTTTCCGTAGGCGGTGAAGTTCTCGGCTATGGAGGCGAAGCCCTTCGGAAGGGCAACGGTGAGTGTGAAGGGAAGCTCCGCGTTCCCCGTGTTCATCACGGTCACGTTGAGGGGTATCTCCTTTCCAACGCTGCCGTTCGAGGCCGAGACCTCCACGCGGTAGCCAATCTTCGCTGGAGCGACGTCGATGGCCCTGTTCTCTGAGCTGAAGCTCACTTCCTCAACGCCGTAGCAGGAGAGGGCGTAGGGCGCGTGACCAGTGACGACCACGTTGCCAAGTGAGAGATTGCCGGCCTTCTCCGGGAGCAGCCTCAGCGGAATCTCAACGCTCTTGCCCTTCGGAATCTCCTCAAAATAGCTCGGGTAGTCGCCGAGAACCCCGAACCCGTCGGAGAGGTTGAGGTTCACCTCGACGTACTTCAGGTCGTTCGGCCCCTCGTTCTTTATGATTATCCTCGCCTCGAAGGGAACGAACTGGGTGGCGTTTCCGGGAGCGAGGAAGGAGACGTTGAGGAGCGCAACATCGCTCACCTTGGGAACCTTCTCCTCGTCTATGAACGCCACCACGTGAACCTCCATCGCCCCATCGCGCTTCCTGGACGCCGTTGCACCCAGGAGAAGGCCACCGTAGTAGATTCCGGAGGAGAAGTTGCCGATAGTTATGAACCCCGACCTGATGACCCTGCCGCAGGGGTTCATTATAGAGACGTAGGCGCTGTCGTTGAAGATTTTGTCCACCCTGACCAGGTACGGGCCGAGCTTCTCTGTCTTGCCCTCGCGGAGCCATCCCTCGAAGGAGGGGTGAACCTTCACGCGGATGTACGCGCCCTTCAGCCGGATGGTGGCCTTCAGGTAGTCCGAACCCACCAGCTCACCGACGGAAATTAGCAGACCCCCGGCATCTATCGTCTCACCGGGTTCCGCTAGGTACTGCTTGCCGCTTACGCGGATGTCCACTATCTCCGTCAGCCCTCCGTTCTCCGAGGAGACCGTGTAATTGTAGAACACGACGCTCCATTCTCCCACCGATACGTTTTTGTCCCTCTTCAGGTAGCCGTCGAAGAGAACCGGCATCGGCGTCAGGAATATCCCCAGGTTCCCGTAGGAGACCTCCTTCCCGGCCGCACAGTAGATTTCCTTCGAAGTCTCTCCACTGGATACTACCAATGTACCGCCCTTCTCGCTCACGGACTTCAGCAGAACCTCGTAATCCCCAACGAAGAGCTTCTCACCCTCTAGGATGTAGGGGAAGGTGTACGAGAGGTTCAGATACGACATCTCTGAGGAGTACAGGGCGTTGTGGAAGGAGAACGAATAGCCGTCCCACAGGATACTTCCCCCAACCGGAACCACCCTCATGCCCATGCCGTTGGGATAAACGAGGACCGAGCCGTCGCTAAGGGAGATGTCCCTGACGAGAACGTCGCCCCCATCAACCCCAACCCTGGCCGGGAACGGAAGCCAGCCGGTTATCGAGGAGCTGGCCGCCACGCCGGGCAGCAGCATGAACGCCAGGACCAAAACGAGTAACCTCTTCACGGTATCACCCCCAGGGAGCCTATAACCACCCCCGTCAGCGAGGAGAACGTCATCATCTTGCCCATCACAATGGTTCCCAGGTACTGGCCGAGCGCCGCCAGCCATACGAGAACCACGAAGTAGTAGACCGTGATCCCGATGTGTCCGCCATCGGCGAACTTTATCGAAAGGGCGGAAAGGAGGCAGTGGATGATCAGGATAACCATGAGGATGTAGTCAGTCATCTCCAGGCCGCTCTTCGACGGAACGAAGATTATGTTCTGGAGGAAGTCCCCCTGGATGGTCAGGTTTGAGAAGAGCTTGTTCATGTAAACTGAAACCTGAAACGCGGCCGCAACGGAGAAGGCGAAAGCGCCAGTTATGCCGTAGATAACGCCCCTGAAGCTCGCCACAGTCTGGGCGCGCTTCCTCCTGAGCCTCACCAGACGCTCGAAGTTCCTCGATATAACCATTCCAACGTAGTCCGGCTCAGCACCGAGGTTTATGCTCTTGTTGAATATCTCGGAGAAGATGCCTATGAGCCAGCTCCCCGTGTCTATCGTGAAGTAGCGCCAGGATTTGCTGTTGTCTATCCTCATCGAGACCCTGCGGTAGAGGTTCCTTATGTCCTGGGTGAGGACTCCGAAGTCGTGGGCGCTGAGGTACTTGAGCACTAGGGGAAGGGCGGCGCCGCTGGCAGCCAGCGATGAGCTGAGGCTCCTCATGAAGGCAGGAAAGTTCTCGTCCTTAACGAGGATGGCCTTCTCCTCCTTCTCAAGAACCTTACCCAGGTACATGAGCGGGGTGAGCACTATCGCGACCTGCACGAGGAGTGGGAGGTCAAACCTCGGCCTCACCACGAGCGCCACCAGAACCGCCGCCACGACGATGCCTGCGACGGACACGAGCGCGGCCTTGATGAACTTGGCCTTCCTCTCGGAGGTCATGGCGTAGTCGGCCCATATCTTGTCCTCCGGCATCCTGTACTTTATGACGAGCATTATTCCAATCTCGGTGGCAAGGACGAGCACGAACATGAAGGCGCTCAGGCTGACGATGTCCTGGCCGGTCAGTATCGGACCGATGATTATGAAAGTCACCATGAAGACGACCGAGATTATCAGGGAGGAGTACACCTCCTTAAAGACGTCCAGGTCGTAGAGGGTTCCCTCGTAGAAGGTCTCGTAGTCGTCCATAACCGTCTTCTGCTCCTGGAGGAGGTAGTCCCTGAGCTCGACACCGCTGTCGAGGGAATAGGCAAGCCTGTCGAGGAAGTCCGCGAAGACCTTGCTGGGCGTTCTCCTCGCCAGGAACCTCAGAGCTTCCGGCATTCCCCTGTGGAGCTTGGCTATTAGGTAGTAAACCTTCTTCATGTCGCTCGCTATCGGCTCCAGAATCTTCTCAGTGGCCAGGTTCCAGATGAGCTCGCTTCTGCTCACATCGCTCGTCGAGAGAACCGCGAAGTACGTGGCGAAGAACGGAATCTTGGAGTTTATCTGAACCCTCTTGTTGCTTATTCTGGCGTAGGGATAGCCGACGGCGTAGATGAGGGGGAGAAGCGGGATCGCGTAGAGGGCGAAGGTTATTACGCTGGAGAGGGCAACGAACCTCTTGAGAACTGAGACCGCGGCGAAGAGCGCCATGGCACCCACTAGGCTGGGCAGCAGAATCTTCCTGAAGTACTCATGCATGGTGATGCCCGACTGCGCCAGCACTCCCGCCTTCTCCCCGGCCATCTTACCACCTCACAGCCTGAAGCTCAGCCCCTCGATTCCCCTCTCGTAGAACGCCTTGATCTCACGGTGAACTGCGTAGTAGTCCGTTATGCCAAGCTCCGCCATCCTCTTGATTATCCTCGCCCTCAGGAAGAGCTCGTTGTATATCTCCTTCGGGTCCTCGTAGCCGGCAACCTCCGCGATTTTCCTCTCTAGGATGTACGAGTTGTTCATTCCACGGAAGATGTGCCTGTCCGTCACCGAGTCCCACTCGAAGACGTTCCTCGTCGCGACGCCGCCCAGCTCCTCGTAGTAGCCCTCAATCTCAACGACGCTCAGAACCCTCCTCAGGAACCTGCCGCGGACGTAGACCGCCTGCTGGAAGAGGGCTATGTTCAGGTTGTCTATGAACGTGACCGGGATGTTTATCGGCGAACCGGTGAAACGCTGTATCATCTTCCTGACGTCGCCCGCGTGGAACGTCGCCATAACCGGGTGGCCCGTCTGCATGGCCTGGAAGGCTATGGCACCCTCGGCTCCACGGATCTCACCGACTATGATGTAGTTCGGCCTCGAACGCAGGGCCGCCTTCAGGAGGTCGAAGAGCGTAACTCTGCTCTCCTCTGGACCGCGCTCCCTGGTGGTGAGCCTCTGCCAGTTCTTGTGCGGAACGACGACCTCTGGTGTGTCCTCAGCGGTGTAGATTTTAGCGTCTGGCTTGATGAACGGGATGATTGAATTAAGCGTCGTGGTCTTTCCGCTCGCCGTCTCACCGCAGACGAAGATGCTCATACCGTACTCGAGGGCCAGCCAGAGGTAGGCAGCGACCTCTGCCGAGAAGGTGTTCCACTTAACGAGCTGGACGACGCTGAGCGGCGTCGCCGAGAACTTACGGATAGTTGCGCTCGGACCCTGGATGCTGACGTCGGGCGAGTAGATGATGTTGATACGCGAGCCATCAGGCAGGGTTCCGTCGACGATCGGGTTCTTGTCGCTGACGGGCCTCCCCATCCTCTCGCTGAGGTTCTTGAAGTAGTCCGCCAGGTGGAGGTTATCGCCGAAGGTTATGTTGGTCTCCATCGCATCGAATATCTTGTGAATGAGTGAGACGTAGTTGGCGCCTATTATGTGGATATCCTCGATGTAGGGGTCGCGCATGAGGGGCTCGAGGGGGCCGATTCCGACGATGTCCCTCTTGAGGAGATAGCGAAATTTAGCAACTTCCTCGGCCGTGAACGAGACCCGCCTGCGGTTGAACAGTCCCCCTCCAATCTTGCTCAGAGCCTCGTCCATCAGGTCGTCCAGAAAGCGCTCGAACTCCTCGCTGTCCTCAGGGATCTTCTTCTCAGGCGCCAGCTCGAGTATCTTGTCCTTCAGGAGTTCGTACTTCCTCTCCTCCTCTGGGCGGGTTATCCTCGGCTCGATGACTATGTACCTCTTCTCGGTGTTCAGGTCACCGTAGATGTGGATGAATATCGGGTCGCCGACGGGGTAGAGTATGTTCGGGTACTTGATGTCCTTCATGTCCCTGCTGAGCTGGGCGTAGAACTCCGGAAACTTGCCGGTCTTCTTGACGAATTCCTCCACGTACCTCCGCAGATGAGGGTTCCGCGCCATTGCAACCTCGATGTTGTCGCTGACGTCCCTCCTGACCGGCATATCACACCACCGCGGCTATCTCGACTATGAATCCAACCCTCGGCTCCACCCTGAACGGGATTATCTTCTGGAAGATGCCCATGGCGTTGTTGTACTTGACTATGGTGGCGGAGTTCTTCAGGTCGCCGCCGAACGTCTTCACGCTCAGCCGTATGAGCAGGCTGGATGCCTCCTCGAGTATCTTGAGGAACTCCGGGTCTATGTCTGCCGGGTTCACCGTCATTATCGTGACCTTTCCCAGGGAGCTCAGCCTCTTCAGATGAAGCGAGAATGCCCTTATCTCCTCCCTGTCGAGTTCGGATGGAAGCAGGGCGGAAAGGGAGTCGATTATCATGACGTCGGTTTTCCACAGCCTCGGCTCACCAACGAACCTCGAGAGGAACTTCCGCCTGTCGGAGACCCCGACGAGCAGGGGATAGAGGGAGACGAACATGAGGCGCCTCTTTATCAGATCCTGGATTATGCTGTACCCCAGCGAATCCATCTGATTTATGAACTCGGGGGTGGTATACTGGCTGGAAACGTAGGTGGCGGTGTAATCGTTCCTCAGGAGCCCGTAAAGGAGCCTCTGGGAGAATATGGACTTACCGGTACCCCTGTCTCCCTCGATCAGAACTATACTCCCGGCCGGGATGCCCCCTCCAAGGCGCCTGTGAAGCTCGTCGTTGGGTATCTGAATCTTAAGGAGGCTCCCCATGGTCATCACCCCACCTCGAACACGAGCGATTTTCTCTTCCCGGTCTCGATGACGACCGTGATCTTGTGATAACCCGATGATATGAAAGCTGTGGGAACGTAGATTTTACCAACCTCGTATGGGGCGAGCACGCCCGAGGGGTCGAAGGTAAGGTTCGCGGGGGGTATCATCGAGCCGTCTATCATGACGACGACGGAGTTGGGGTCGAAGGAGAATGAGTCTTTACCGATGTTGCGGATGTAGAAGACGTACGAAGAGCCAGAAACGGGAATGTTCTCGGGATCGTTAATTATCTCAAAATTAGTACGCAGACTCTCGGCCACATCCTGGCCTTTCGTGAGGATACCACCCGAAATATCCTGAGTAACCACGTACAGACCCCCGGCTACCATACCCGCTACCAGTAGTGAGACGATGAATAGTACAAGCTCCGACACCACTGAACTCGCCATTATTACCCCTCCACAGGGCAGTACCAGGCACTGCTAATCACCTGCGGGGATCCGTTGGTCGCGTTACCGACCCACTTCCATTTTATCTTCAGCCCACAGCCAACCTCGGTGCTTATCACGAGGGAATTGACCACGGTTTGGTCCTTCTGGAGGTTTTGAACGGTCAGCTCCATCCATTCGCCGGGTAGGAGGTATTCCCTGCCGGAGGTCAGGACCTTCGATGTTGTCAGGTCTCCGTTGTATATGTACGTCCACTTCGCCGGCGACAGGGTGCTTCCCTCGTTCGTTATGTTGAAGGTGATGTCGTAAACCGTAACGTTTGACTGGGTTGAGTAGTTGTATCCGGTAAGCTCAAGCTCCGATGTCTTTGCCTTCATGGCCATCTGGTTGTAGTCTTCCGTCGCCTGATGCACCATGGAGTATGCGTTCTCACTCGAGACGTAGAGCATCCCGAAGGAAACCAGCGTTGCTATCAGCAGCACAGCGAAGGCCGCTGGTACACTGACCCCCATGGGAATCCCCTAAACTCCGTACACGTCTTCCAGCACCCTGCCGATCACCCGCATTTCCCTCTCTATGGCGTCCAGCAGTTCCCTGGTTATCCTGACTCCCCTAAGGCGCTCTATGAAGAGCAGCGAAACGAGGTGATCCTGTATCGTGAGCTTCTCGTCCGGCCTCCAGTCGGGCTCCCGGTGGTGAGGCCTTATGCCCTCGGCGTACCTGAGCAGGGTATTCAGCACGTCCTCAGAAATCCAGCCGATCTGGTAGTAGAACTCAAGCACATCCTCGAGGTTCTGCATGCCTACCCTGTCTATGAGGAAGCCAAGCCATTTCAGTGCCATCATGGTCGAGACCATGTCGTTCGGTATGTGCTCGAGCCTTGCCTTGGTGCGTGGAGGACTGATCAGGACGTCCCTAATTTCAGAGGGGATTTCAAACCCCTTGGAAAGCTCAAACTCCTTCTCCATGGGCTCTACCTCCGTCGGGTTTTGGGCGGGAGGCTCCGGAGTCGGTGCTTCCTCCACATGGGTTTCACTGGCGAGGGACCCCTCACCGAAACCTCCGCTATTTCCGGCACCCATGAGTTCACCGTACTCCACGACCTGGGCCCCTCCCATTGGTTGATTCTGGGCCTCGCCCCACAGTGACTGATTAGCCTGAGCCGCCTGCGAGAGGTTCATGAGGTGATTGCGTATCTCCTCCAGGTACCTGCCGATCTCATCCACGCGGCTGTCGAGCCGGGAGAGCTTCTCGATCTGCCCGGCGTAGGTGCGGAGCACCTTGTCAACTATCCTGTCAACCTGCTCCGGAGTCAGTATGTCGCGCTTCTTCATGAGGCGGTCTTTGAGGTCGTCGATAAGGAAGTTCGGGACCTTGCCCCTGAGGCGCTTGAGCCTCTCCTCAATTTCGGTTTCGGTAATCATGCCCCTCCCTCCGATATGGCTTCATATATCAGGTCATCGAGGTCCATACCATCGATTACAAGGAGTCTCAAGTCAGATTTTATCTGAGCTATCTCGGCTTTCAAATTCTCAATCTCCTCGCTTAACTCCTGAATCTCGCTAAGTAAGGGATTAGCGGAATCAACATCCTTAAACGGGTTAATCTGCTGCGAAACTATCTCATAGAGGACCATAACGTCCTTTATCACCTTATCCAGGCGATCTATCTCCTCGCGGAGCTCGTTTATCTGGGTCTTGAGGGTGTCTATACTCACCTTTATGCGGGGAATGTCGTTCTCGATCTCGTTTATCCTCGTCATGACCTGGGTTATGAGCTCCTCTTCCTCCTTTTTCTTCTGAGCCATCTCTTCCGCGGCTTCCTGCTCCAGCTCATCTAGCTTGATTATCTCCCTATTGTCTTCCGCCTTCTCCTCCCCCTCCTTTTTCTTCTTGAACTTGTTCTTCAGGTACGAAAACGACATTCCGATCACCCGCGAGGAAAGTTTTGGAAAAAGGAAAGATGGTAGGGGGCTTCACTTGAGATCGACTATCTTGTCGGTGTCGCTGAGACCGTAGGCGGTCGGAGTGATGACCTTGGTGTAGCCAGGGGCACCGAACTCAGGAACGACCCTGATGGTTATTGGGGTCCTCGGCTCAACACCGCCGAAGACGGCGGTGAGGTTGATGGTGAGCAGGGCTATGTCTCCGGTGGTGAGGGTCGGAATGGTGCCGCTGAGGGAGCTGTCAGCGTCCTGGACAATGAGAATACCGAAGTGCGTTCCGTCAACCTTGCTGCTGTTCCATGCATCGGAGCTTGTGTCGAACATGTCCCCGCTAATGGTGGCCTTGGCGTTTCCGTAGGAGAGAACGACCTGCTTCTGGCCGTTGTCAAGGTAGATCTTGGTCTGGTTGAGGTCGATCGGGGTGCTTCCGGCGTTAAGGGAGACCTGTATTGTCATCAAGGTCATGTTGTTGGAAGAGGGCGCGTAGCCCGTCACTGCATCGATCTTTATGCCCGTTGAAACCTCCTGGGTGGTCTGCCTGCCCGTGGCCTCGGCCCTCTGCTGGAGGTAGCCGCTGGTGTTGATGAGAACGGCGGCGGCTACTGCGGCCACTAGAACCATGGCTATGAACACTATCAGGGTACCGATACCGACGGCACCCCTCTTCTTCTTCAGCAACCTCATCTCCTGGCACCTCCCTTAGGGATTTTGCAATATATTCTAGGAGCTTTGTATATAAATCGATTTTTTGTTGGTAATTATGTAGAAACTAGTGTACCTACATATGTAGGTTAATACTACTTCAAGAAATAAATACAGGATGGCAGATTCTACAACAAAGATAGCGGGTAGAATGTGAAGAAACGTTACATCAAGCGCGTCACCAGCAGGGCGGATTTACCGACGGGCTCAACCTTCACGTCGTATGGACTCTCCTCGACGGCGGCGATGATATCTTCTGAGCTCGGGAAGCGGGTGAATTCCCTGGTCAGACTCTCAAAGAACTCCAGGGCGGCGATCCGTGGGTAGTTGTCCCTGAAGGGTTCGATTATAACGAGCTTTCCGCCGGGCTCCAGGGTTCCAATTGCCCTCTTAACGGCCGCTCCGGGGTTCTCCAAGTACTCCAGGACGAAGCTCATCACCACGGCATCGTAGGTGTTCTTGACCACAAGTTTCCTTATGTCCATCTCCCTCAGCACTACCCAGTCCATGCGGGCGTTCCTGACGCGGGCCTTGGCTATGCTCAGCAGTCCCGGAGAAAAGTCAACTCCAACGTATTTCCCATTTGGGCCAACGGTTTCCCCAAGTTCCACGGGAGAGACGGAGCCACAGCCGAGGTCGAGGATGCGCATGCCGTCCTCGAGTCCGAGGAGGCTCGCTGCAAGCTGCCGGTAGGTCCTGTTGAGTTCCATCAGCAGGCGCATGTCCCAGAAGTCGGCGCCTTTGTCGAAGTCCATGAGTATCTTCGGATGCTCCGCGGAGATGAAGGCGTAATCCGCCATCTTGTAAAGCTCCTCAACTATCTGAACCCAGTCGGAGAGGAGCTTTCCTGCGTCTTCCGCGCTTAAGTTGAACTCGTAGGAGAAACCAGGCATCTTAAGGATGCCGTCGGACTCCTCCACGAAGCCAAGGGAGACGTAGGTATCTATGAGCCTTCCCAGGTATGCCTTGTTGGAGACTGGAATCACCGACAGCAACTCTTCACGGGGCATTCCACTCGCGAGCCTGCGGAATATGCCGTACTTTAACCCGAGCCTGAGGAGATGCCCAAGGGATAAGTCGACGATCGCCTCAAGGTTCCTGTCGAGTATCTCCGCCAGTGGGTTCATTGCCGTCACCTCAGGTGTACCTCGAATAGTATGAGTGGTAGGACTTCAGGAGCTTGACGACCTGCTTTCCGTACTCAGTGAGCCGGTAGTACTTGAAGCCCTTCTCGGTAACGACCTCCACGAGTCCGAGGCTCACGAGAGAGCTGTGGCCGTTGTATCGGTTCCCAAGGCCGATAAGAGCACCCTTCACATTTGAGGGGTCTGATTTGACCACCCGTGCGATTTCAGAGAGGTAGGTGGGGGTGGGATATATTTCATCGAGATAGAAGAGTATCCGCTTCCTCAGTTCGCTGCGGTTGATAGAGCGGATTACAAAGGGATCAATGAACATTTGAACATCCCCCCACCACTACCCCGCAATAATTAAAGACTCTCCAATTCTCACCAAAATATGTTGAGCACGATACTATATAAATGTTACCATTTGTGAACTAATAACCCTTTTCAACTTGTCAAAATGTAATTATTATCCCAATAGATATTCCATTGTTGAAGGTTTATCCAGTTTGGATAAAAATTATCCAAGGATTGGATGACTCCCAACTTCTTCGAGGGTGCCCAACACTGGGTATCGTCATATTTTGGGAGAATTTCCATACTTCATGATGAAATGACAATCGAGGGGACAAAGAATTTAAATTATGGTTTTCAAACCTACACCCATGCCGCTGATGATAGTCGTGGAACATAGAATAGGGGCATTTCCCCTTTGGATAAATTGACGCTCTTCTGGTAGCCCAATCGCTACCGTTATAAAGTCCCCTTCAAAGCCTCTGGAGGTGGTAACGATGATTGATAAGGTTTATTGCGCCGACGTTCGGCCCGATATGGAAGGCAAGCGCGTTAAACTCGCCGGATGGGTTTACAGGAAGAGAGAAGTTGGAAAGAAGGTGTTCATAGTCCTCCGCGACTCAAGCGGAATAGTCCAGACCATATTCAAGAAGGAGCTGAGCGAGGAGGCCTACGCCGAGGCGAAGAAGGCCGGGATAGAGTCCAGCGTGATAGTCGAGGGTATCGTCAAAGCCGACCCCCGCGCCCCCACTGGGGTCGAGATTCAGGCGGACAGGATTCAGATCGTCCAGAACGTTGACTTCTTCCCGATAACCAAGGACGCGAGCGACGAGTTCCTCCTGGATGTGAGACACCTGCACCTGCACTCACCGAAGGTCGCCTCAATAATGAAGGTCAAGGCGACGATGATGCAGGCAGCCAGGGAGTGGCTCCTTCAGGACGGCTGGTATGAGGTCTTTCCGCCGATACTCGTCACCGGAGCCGTTGAGGGTGGTGCGACGCTCTTCAAGCTCAAGTACTTCGACAGGACGGCTTACCTCAGCCAGTCGGCCCAGCTCTACCTAGAGGCCGCCATCTTCGGCCTTGAGAAGGCCTGGTCGCTCACGCCGAGCTTCAGAGCGGAGAAGAGCAGGACCAGGAGGCACCTCACCGAGTTCTGGCACCTGGAGCTCGAGGGAGCCTGGATGGACCTCTGGGACATCATGAAGGTCGAGGAGGAGCTTGTGAGCTACATGGTTCAGAGGACGCTTGAGCTCAGGAAGGGCGACATCGAGACCTTCAGGAAGGACTTCACCACCCTCAAGAACACCGTTCCGCCCTTCCCCAGGATAAGCTACGACGAGGCTATAGACATCCTCCAGAGCAAGGGCGTCGAGATAGAGTGGGGCGAGGACATGGGCGCCGACGAGGAGAGAATCCTCACCCAGGAGTTTGAGGCCCCGTTCTTCGTCTACGGCTATCCGAAGCACATCAAGGCCTTCTACATGAAGGAGGACCCGGAAGACCCGAGAAAGGTTCTCGCGGCGGACATGCTCGCGCCGGAGGGATACGGCGAGGTCATAGGGGGCTCACAGCGTGAAGACGACTACGACAAGCTCGTGCAGAGGATCCTCGACGAGGGAATGGATCCGAAGGACTACGAGTGGTACCTCGACCTCAGGAAGTACGGCAGCGTCCCGCACAGCGGCTTCGGCCTCGGCCTAGAGAGGCTCGTCGCCTGGGTTCTGAAGCTCGATCACGTCCGCTGGGCCACGCTCTTCCCGAGGACGCCGAGCAGGCTGTATCCATAAGCCTGCTCCCACCACAACTTTTATAAAACTCCCCCAAGACCATTAGCCCGAGGGCCCGTAGCCTAGCAGGATAGGGCGCCGGCCTTCTAAGCCGGAGGTCGCGGGTTCGAATCCCGCCGGGCCCGCCATTCTCGAAATAATCGCTTCCATGCGCCTCACCTTCTCTAAATGCTCTTTAAGAAGCTTGTTTGTGAGGGCCGAGATACTATAACCCTCAGCCTTGAGACCGCCGACCACTTCCTCATCACGGTAGAGATGAACGCGCGTCTTTCACTTCTGATCTTATAAATGCAAATTGACTAATAGTTCTAGTACAAAGCAACGAAATGTTCTTATACTTAGGCGTAAAAAATCCGATTGATCTAACGGGTGGGTAATGAAGTCTAGGTGATTGCAATGACTGAAGTTGAGAGGCGAATTTATTTTTACTATCTGCATCTTAATGAGGACATTGCAACAAAATACAATAATCAAAGTAAAGTTCGAGAGAAAATTGAGGAGTTTAGATCGGACCCTTTTGAGTTTGTTAGTAATAACCTACCTCCTGAAAAGCCCCTACTAATGAGTTATGGAGTTGATTCTCTTAAAAAGCTAATATTCCTTAGAGATGATCCTCACAAGTTTAATTTAACACCATACATTCCTTCGTTGGACACAAAAATATTTACTGCCCGTATCGGAATTGGTAAAAAGATTGACATTCCTACAATTATTGACGAAAAGACGGGATTAGAGACTCCAGTTGAGTTTAACCCTGAACATCAGGACTTGTATTATCCAAGTCATTTCGTTATTTTTTCTAATGGAGCTGTTGGTATTGAGAGTTGGAGAGAGGGTCCCTCGACATCAGCACTAAGGTATTTCCTAAGTATGGCACTATTTGGTATCCACGGAATAATAACTCTTGATGAAATGTACCGTTTAGAATTTCTAATCGATTTAGTCAAACACAATAGAGTCACACTATTCAAAATCCGAGTTCCTGCACTAAAGTATGCTTACTATAAAGAGGGAAATAGTGACCTAGAGAGATTATTTGGCTATGCAACCGAGATCTTTGGTAAGTCAGAATATATTGAAATCACAGTCGGAGTTAATGGCAAGAGAAAAGATAGTAGGCTAAATCCTATGAAAATCAAAAAGATAATAGAAGATTTGACGAGGCTAAGAAAAGAAAGAGGAGCTGTTGAAAAAGCAGTAGCCAAAATAGAAAATCCTATCACTAACACCCTTGAAGATAAAAACATATTTGACGACAAACTCATGAAATCCGTTAAAGTTGCTCGCCTTGAGGGCAATCTCAAGCGTGTAGACTCCAAAAGTATGTATAATGCCATTATCGAGGCATATTCAGAATTAGCACCAGAAATCATTGAATTTATAAATGAAATGGAAAAACACAAGTAACTGGTGTCACAGATGATGCCAAGAATTTTTGTAAAAGATGCACTAAAGGGCGTGTCCGTTTCTCTATTAATTTTTGGCTTAAGTTATGGAGGGTATTTAGGCTCATTCCAACCGGATAAAAGTTTGTTCTCAGTCGTAGCATCTATATCTGGAGCATTCGCAGGATTCATCTTAGTCGGATTGTCAATAATATACGCCCTTCCAGAAACAGCGGTGTATAATAAACTAAAGACTTTTGAGCCTTTTAGGGAAATTCCTGGAATATACTACACTACATTCATTTTTCTGTTGGTTTTAATGTTCCTAGCTGTTATGGGATGGTTCAAATTTTCTGAAAATACGCTGTTTGTATGGACCATGCTGACCATGTTCATAATCTCTATATTTTTCGTCTACCGATGTATATGGATTCTAAAAAACATCATTGAAATACGGTTAAAGTTTGAGTAGCCATGACTTGTTGAAATAATAACAAAAGAAAGGAATGGGATAAAGAAACCTCACCGCCTCCTCCAGAGGAGGATCGGTATCAGGGCAAGGCCAACTACCAGAGTTGGGCCGCAGATTCCACCGTTCTCCTCAGAGGTCGTCGTGGTCGTCTTCCCGAGTATCTCGTCCGGGCTCTTTCCCTCTATCATGAGCTGGGTCCACTGCCTGAGCCAGAGGTCGTAGCTGTTCTCGATCTCATTGGGGTCAACGGTCACTGGCTTGTCTATCTTCACAGCGTACTTAAAGACCTCCGGGGTCTGGACGTTTTTGTTTACCGGGTACATCCACTGGTTGAGCGGGAGCTTCTCCTGTGCCTCCTCGCTGATGAGGAACTCAATGAACTTCTTGGCCAGCTCAGGGTGCTTGGCGCCCTTGACGATTCCCGCGCCCTCTATCTGGAGGTAGTTGCCCTCCTTAAAGGCAACGGCACCGACGTTGGTGTTGTTGTCGTAGTAGACGGTTGCAGCCGGCGAGGTGGCGTAGCTGAGGACCAGCGGGTATTCACCCTTGGTGAAGGCGTTCCAGGCCGCGCTCCAGCCCTCGACTATCTGGACGTCGTTCTCCTTCAGCTTCTCCCAGTAGTAGAGCCAGTCGTCGCCGTAGACCGCTATCGTCCAGAGGAGGAAGGCCATTCCCGGCGAGCTGGTGCGCGGGTCTTCGATTATCAGTTTGCCCTTCCACTCCGGCTTGGTGAGGTCTTCAAGGCTGGTCGGCGGGTTCTGAACCATATCCTTGCGGTAGTTGATGGCTATGAAGCCGTAGTCGTAGGGCGTGAGGTGATAACTCGGGTCGAACTTCTCAACGATCCAGCCCGGAATCACGTCGGCGTTGGCCGGCTTGTAGGGTTCCAGTATTCCCGCGTCAATAGCTTTGGCCAGGTAGCTGTTGTCTATGCCCACGACGACGTCAGCCTGCGGGTTGTCCTTCTCAAGGATGAGCCTGTTGAGAACCTCACCGGCGTCGCCTATGAGGACGAGATTCACCTTGACGCCGTATTTCTGCTCGAAAATCGGAACTATCTCCTTCATCCACCACTCTATGCTGTCGTAGGAGTAAACCGTCAGCCCCTCCTGGGCTTTAACGGGCTTTGAAGCCCCGATGGCACCGAGGAGCAGGAGGGTGAGCAGCAGCGTGGCGAGCTTCCTCATTCTTCCACCCCCATGAACAGGTTTTGAGTTTTCATAATGGAGTAATACGACGGATTAAAAAGCTTTGCGCCCCAGAATTGTGGACTGAAAATAGCGTAGAAGAGGGAAAGGGTCAGCCCTGCGGCAGGTTGACGCCGCCGGTGAGGTAGACGTAGATGAAGTACGAATAGATCGCCAGCAGCACCCCGCCGGTGAGCCGGTCTATCCTGCCGGTGAGGCGGAGAACTGCGGTGAGTATTCCCATGACGAGGAGCGTCAGGGGCAGGGTGAAGGTGTATATCGTCGCGTCCACCCTGATCGGGTTTATGAGGGCCGCTATGCCGATGACCATGAGGACGTCGAGGATGTTCGCGCCGATTATGTTGCCCACGCTGATGTTCGGGAGCCTCTTGATGGTCGCCATGAGGGAGTTTGTGAACTCGGGCAGGGAAGTTCCGATCGAGACCATCGTGAGGCCTATGACGACCTCGGGAACTCCAAAGGCTCTAGCTATCGTGACCGCGCTGTCGACCACGAGCTTGGCACCGGTCACGACGAGTATGCCGCTCCCGAACATTATGAGGGCGTCCCTTCTAGGGTTCCCGCGTCCGCCTTCGGGGAGCTCTTCCAGGGTCATGTGCTTGCGGTAGAGGTAGTAGAGGAATCCGAAGTATATCATTATCAGGCTCGCGCCGTCGAGCCGGCTTATCGTGCCGTCGTACATGAGCAGGCCGGCGTAGGCAGTAACACCTATCATGAAGAGGGCGTTCTTCCAGGCAGTTTTCTCGACCTTCAGCGGACGGAGCAGGGCGGAAACGCCAAGAATGAGGGCGATGTTCGCGAGGGCACTTCCTATCGCGTTACCGAGGGCTATGTCGGGCTTTCCCTGGTAGGACGAGATGGCGGAGACTGTGACCTCCGGAAGGGTGGTGGCTATGCTCGCCAGGACGAGCGCTATGATGAACTCGCTGACGCCAAAGCCCTTCGCAACGCGCGAGGCGGCTTCGACAAAATAGTCGCTCCCCTTGATGAGCAGGATGAGGCCGAGCGCGAAGAGGATGATTTCAACTATCACTTTCTCCCACCAGAATAGGGCTGGAAAGAAAGCTTAAAAGCTATTTGGCCTCGTGAACGTCAATACCTTTACCCTCCATCTTGATGACGTAGTCGGCCGCGTTCTGGAGCGCGACCGAGAAGCCCGGCTCCACCCCTATGACTATCGTCTCCTTGCCCCTGCGCTTCGCCTCGTTGACTATCGGGAGGAAGTCCGCGTCCCTGGTGGCCAGGGCAATCACGTCGACGTCGGAGTTGTAGATGAGCTCCATGGCCTCGATGGCTATCCTCACGTCGGTGTCGCCGGCCACTATTATCGGCTCGAGCCCCTGGTTCACGACGGCCTCTATGAGCCCCTGGGGGGCGTACTGGTTGAGAACTACCTTGGCCACCCTGAGCTTTCCAATCCGCTCGAGGGCGTCTATGATGTCCTCCAGCTTTATCCCGAACTCCTTCCTGAGAATGTTGGGACCGTCGATGATGAGGCCTATGCTTCTCTTCTTCTTCGGCTTGGGCGTCTCCTCGCCGACCTCCCTGACCTCCTTCTCCCCGCGCCTCAGAACCCTGAAAAAGCGCTCCTTCATTTCTCCTCACCGCCCTCGAGGATTATGGTGTAGTCGGCGGCATGCTTCAGCGCCGCCGAGAAGCCCGGCTCGATTCCGATGACGATGGTTTCCTTGCCGCGCTCCTTGGCCTTGAGAATCACCGGCAGGAACTCCGCGTTTCTGGTGGCCAGGGCGATAACGTCGATGTTCGGGTTGTATATCTCCCTCATCGCCTCGACGGCGAGCTTCACACCCGTCTCGCCCGAGACGACGATTGCCTCAAAGCCCTGGTTCGATACCGCCTCTATGAGCCCCTGGGGGGCGTACTGGTTCAGTATCACCTTGGAGACCCTGAGGTCGCCCAGTCCCTCCAGGGCCTCAACTATGTCCTCCAGCTTGACGCCGAACTCCTTCCTGAGGATGTTGGGACCGTCGATGAGAAGTGCTATCCTCTTACCCCTGCTTATCTTCCGTCTCATCGTTCCTATGCTCCTCATGCCATCCTTCGTTATCGAAATTATCTTCTCCCAGTTGCCGCCCGGCATAGGAGTCACCGTTGGAATGGATACACCAATGACACACCGAGGGAACTACGCGCCAATCCTATAAAAAGTTAGTTTAGGGTCAGGAAATGACCCTCTTGTAATAGTACCAGAGTCCCCTTATGATATCGCGCACCTCTATCATGGTGAAGGTTTCGGTTCTGTCGATGAGCCTTGCCGTCTCCTCCCAGCTGTGGGCCTGGAGAACGCGGTAGATGAGCAGCTTTATCTGCCTCTCGTCGAGGTAGGGCTTCATCCAGCCGTCGAGGAAGTATAGCTTCACGATGGGCTTAACGGCGTCAACCACGGTGTCGTAGGTCAGAACCTTACCAGTAAAGGCATCTAGCCGTTTTCTCTGGACGTCCGTGAGGTGAATCGGATAATCCACCGCCTCACCGAACGGCGTCTCAAAGAGCCACCTGACTATCTCGGGCTCGATCTCGCGATGGGTATCGCCCAGCCACTCCGTGAGCCTTATCCTGAACTCGTCGTTGGCCCTGCGGATGAGCTTCTTCGCCCTCTCGCTTATCGGCTTGAGAACTATGGCGGTGAATTCGCCGCTGACCGGGTTTCTCGCGGGGCTCAGGTGGACGACGGCAAAGCCGTTCCTGACCCAGAAGCGGACGAGCTCCTCGCTGGCACCGAAGCCCGAGCCGATCCAGTCAAGGCCTTTCTCCCTCGCTTCCTTTTCGAGGAGCTCCAGCGCCTTGCTGCCCAGCCCCATGTCCATCGCGTCCGGATGGGTCGCTATCCTCACTATGCGGTAGCCCTTCAGCTTCGCGAACTCCTTCGCCATGTGGTGCTTGACCATCATGTCCGGGATTATGTTGCCGCGCGGCTTGTAGCCCTTCGCCATCTTCTCGATGACCTTCTTGGGTATGTTGCCCTCCTCCGCTATCTGGACTGCGGTCACTATCTTGCCGTTCTTGAGGCGAAGGACGCGGGCCCTGTGGTGGGGAGCATCGGCGAGCAGGGCAACGTCGCTGGGCCTGTTGCGGTAGTGGGCGAGGATGTAGATGCCGACGAAGTTCCTCAGGTCTTCCCTGTCCTTCTCGAACCAGTCGTCGAGGTCGGGCTCCTCGAAGTAGACCTCCTTGTTCTTTATAAGCTCGTAGTCCTCCTCCGTGAGCTCAACCGGCTCGGCATCGAGCAGGAGGACGTCGAAGAGCCACTTCTCGATGGGGTCGTTCTCGGCGTAGCGGATGGGCTCCTCCATGTGAAGCTCCTTAAAAGAGCGCTTCTCCCTCGCCTTCTTCAGGAACTTGACGGAGAAGCCCCTTCCGGCACCCTCGTAGCCGTGTATGGTGGAGGAGTAAACGACGCGGGGCTTGTTGAGGTACTTGTGGAGTATCGGCACGTGGATTCCGGCCGCCTCGTCGAGGATGTACAGGTCGGCCGTCTTCTTGTAGCCCTCAGCGGGGGGATAATACCTCAGACCGATCTTCCTCGCGTAGAGTTCCTTTATGAGGCCCCTCTCCTCGACGACGTGGGGCTTGAAGCCGAGCCTTTCCAGTGCCCGCTTGGCGAAGCGGAACAGAGCCTGAACGTTCTCCGGCTCGGGGGCCGTCACGACTACGCGCGTGCGCTTTCCGAGGGCCAGGGCGAGACCTATCGCGGCGATTCCAACAGAGACGCTCTTTCCGCGTCCCCTGTCAGCGGTGAGAACGAGCATGCCCTCCTCCTCAACCAGCTCCTCGAAGGCCTTCAGAACCTCAACCTGTCCCTCGGTGAGGGCCATCTCGTACAGCTCGCGCGGGAAAAGGGTCTCCTCCGGAATCGGGACACCCTTCCTCGATTTAATCTTCGCCTGGCTCTTGTTCCTCTTCGGCTTCTTCTTGAGCTTGCCGTTCTCGGTGATGATGTAGATGCCGTCGTGCTCCGTGAACTTCCTGATGAGCCGCCTGTTGAAGCGCTTCTTGACGTCGTCTATCGTGTAGGGCGGCGTGACGAGGCTCTTGTGGAAGCCCGTCCACATGTTTTTCCACTTCTCGAACGGGTGGGCGAGTATGAAGATGAGCCCGCCGCCGCGGACGGTCTCGATTATCCTTCCGAGGTCGTTCGGCGAGTAATCGTAGCTCATGTCCAGGACGAGGATGTCGAAGGTCCTGCCCAGTATGTCGCGGGTGTGCTTGAACGTAACCGCCTTAACCTCGGCGGTAGAACCGGCCAGAACGTCGAAGTGCTTTCTGAATGCCTCATAGCGCTTCCTTCCGAAGGTGTCCTCGCCGAGTGCGTCGGTTGCGTAGAGGAGTTCGATTCTGTCCTCGCTCTCGTCCCTCAACCGTTTCTCGCGGAGGTCGTCGAGAATCTCCCCCAGGGTTCTGGCCGATGCGCCGGCCAGGATTCCGGCCAGTTCGGCCTTTTTTACCGTATCCCCCTCTATGATTATCATTCTCCTGTGAAACTTCTCAAGCGCCTGAGCCAGAGCGGTCTCCGTGAGCTTGAGAACCGAGTCCTTAACCTTCTCGCCTTTCGCGTACTCTCTCACTTCCTTGTCAAAGCGGACCTTGACGGTCACGGCCGCCACCTCCCGGATAAAAGGGAGAAGGGGGATTTAAAAAGGTTAGGCGGTTTTGAAAGCTTCTCGATAATCATCGAAACGCTAAGTTTTTATACGAAAAGGCCGATGTTAGTTCGGTGGTTTCTATGGCGAAAGGCCTGAGCGAGAAAGACCTCGGAAAGTTCAAGCTCGTTGGGAACATCGACGCCTTCGGGAGAAGGCTCGTTTTCCAGGTAACGGAGATAAGCGTTGAGAAGGACGACTACTTCTCGAGGCTCTACCTCCACGACGGCAGAAAGGTTAAGCCCTTCACCTCCGGAAAGAAGGACGGGAACCCGCGCTTCTCCCCGGACGGAAAGCTGATAGCCTTCACCTCAAAGCGCGATAAGGAGAGCAAGGAAGCCGAGCTGTACGTTATTCCGACCGACGGCGGCGAGGCGAGGCTTCTGACGAAGTTCAAGTACGGAATCAAGAACCTTCGCTTCACAGAGGACGGGAAGAGCATAGCGATCGTTACGCCGATAGACGTCGAGAAGAAGCCGAAGGACGACGTCCACGTTATCAAGGAGATGCCCTTCTGGTTCAACGGCGTCGGATGGGTCTACGGGAAGAGGAGCGTCGTCTATCTCGTTGACCTTGAGACAGGCAGGAAGAGGCGGGTAACGCCGAAGAACCTCGACGTCTCGCAGATCAGGTTCCATGAAGGAAAGCTCTACTTCACGGCCCAGGAGGACCGCGAGAGGAAGCCGATGGTGAGCGACCTCTACGTCCTTGAGGGCAGGAAGGCGAAGAGACTAACTCCGGGAGAGTGGAGCGTTCAGGACTTCATACCCCTCGACGACGACACGTTCATCCTCAAGGCCAACACCCGCGAGCGCGGGATTCCGACGAACACCCACATCTACCACTACAACCCCGAGACGGGCGAGACGAGGAAGCTCACCGCAGAACTCGACAGGGCTGCATACAACTCCCTGAACTGTGACGTCAGGGGAAGCCAGAGGGCAGAACTGGTTTTCAAGGATGGCTGGGTTTACTATGTCGCAACCGACGGCCCGAGGGCGAACCTCTTCCGCGTGAACCTTGAGGGGAAGATAGAGCGCGTCATCGGAGGAGATAGAAGCGTTGAGAGCTTCGCAATCGGCGACTACATAGCCTTCACTGCGCAGGATGCGGTCACTCCCACGGAGCTCTACGTTCTCAGGGATGGGAAGGAGAAAAAGCTCACGGACTTCAACGGCTGGATAAAGGAGTACACCCTCTCCAGACCGGAGCACTTTAAGGTTAAGGCCAGCGATGGAGTAGAAATTGACGCCTGGATTATGAAGCCCGTTGACTTTGATCCCGGAAGGAAGTACCCCGCTGTTCTGGAGATTCACGGAGGGCCGAAGACGGCTTACGGCTACTCATTCATGCACGAGTTCCACGTTTTGACGGCCAAGGGCTTCGTCGTGATATTCTCCAACCCGCGCGGCAGCGACGGCTACGGTGAGGATTTCGCGGACATAAGGGAGCACTACGGGGAGAGGGATTATCAGGACCTCATGGAGGTCGTTGATGAAGCACTGAAGCGCTTCGACTTCATCGATGGGGAGAGGCTCGGCGTCACCGGCGGCTCCTACGGCGGCTTCATGACCAACTGGATAGTCGGCCACACGAAGCGCTTTAAGGCAGCCGTTACGCAACGCTCAATCTCCAACTGGGTGAGCTTCTTCGGGACCACCGATATAGGCTACTTCTTCGCGCCGGACCAGATAGGCGGCGACCCCTGGAGCAACACCGACGGCTACTGGGAGAAGAGCCCGCTGAGGTACGCGCCGAACGTCGAAACTCCACTCCTGATAATCCACTCGATGGAGGACTACCGCTGCTGGCTGCCCGAGGCCCTTCAGTTCTACACGGCGCTCAAATACCTCGGCAAGACCGTCGAGCTCGCTCTCTTCCCCGGCGAGAACCACGATCTCAGCAGGGGCGGAAAGCCGAAGCACAGGGTCAAGAGACTTGAGCTGATCGCCGGATGGATGGAGAGGTGGCTGAAGGGGTGATTTCTCTCCCTCCATCTCTTTTCATAACCCTTAAATACGTGGACTCACATAATTCTGTGTGGTGATGGCATGCCGAACATAACCCTCTCCGTCCCACCCGACCTTTACCGGAGAATGAAGAAGCATCCCGAAATAAAGTGGAGTGAGGTGGCGAGAAAGGCCATAGCGGAGTATTTAGCCAAAATCGAGGCCGAAGAACTCAGTTCGGACGAACTGCTCTCACTTCTCGGCGAAGACTTCAGGAAAGAGCTTGAGAGCACGCCCGTTGAAAAGTACGAGAAGGCACTCAAGAAAACGAGGGATGCGGAATGGAAAAGGCTCTCTACGACACCAACGTCCTGATAGACGCGGCAAAATCCGGAAAAACCCTCAACGGATACACCACGGTCCTCAACATCGTCGAGTTCCCGAGGGCGCTTGAGCTGGGGCTGACCGTGATAACACCGAGCCTCGAAGACTACCTGCTCGCAATCAAGATATCGCAGGCGATGGTCAGGAAAGGAACGCCCGTTCCCGCGGTTGATGCCATCGTCGCAGCGGTTGCAATGAATCGGGAGCTAACGCTCGTCACGAAGGACAAACACTTTGAGTGGATAAAGGAAGAATTCAAGGAGCTGCGGCTCCAGAGCATATAATGAAACCTTCCCGTTTTTTGCAGCTTTATCCCAAAAACCCCCTAATCCCCGCCGCTTCAACTATCAGCTCGCTGCTCAGCTCCCCGGTTAGTATCCTTGAGGTTATCTCGCCGTGCCTCTCGTCCTGCTCGTACTCTTTCGCCATCTCCGCGAGCGGTTTAAGGAACGGGAATCTCTCGGCAGCCTCGGGGTTGAAGTAACGGAAGGCGAACTCGATGTCCCGATAAAGGCCCAGGTAGTAGTCGCCAAGGAATTCAAGCTCCTTTTCACTAAGCGCACTCAGGCCGAGGAGCTCCGGGGGAATTCCGAGGGAGTAGAGCGAGGCCGTGAACTTTATCGCCCTCGGCAGCGCCGAGCCGTTCACCTCGCGAGAGTAGCCGAAGAGACCGATGTGGAGCTTCCTTCGTCTCCTCGATGGGACGAACTTTGCGACCTCCCTGATGAAGGGAGCGAGCGCCCTGAGCTCCTCCGAGTATCTGCCCTCGTACTTCTTGATGATTTCAAACGCCTCCTCCGGAACGGGCTGGGCTTTTCTCCTCTTCGATTCCCTGATCCGCTCAACGGCCCTTATGACGTCCTTCGGCGTCCTGTCGTACTTGAACGAACTCTGTATCGTGAAGGTCTGGACGCTCGGGTATTCTGCCAGAACCCCCTCGACGTTCTCGGGGGTGAAGTGCCCCCTGAACGGCGCACCGCCGACGCCGATTATCGGATAGATTGGAATTCCGAGTTCCTCCTCGAGTCCCTGAAGTTCGAAGAGCGCCAGCTTGTCGTAGAGCACCGCGCTTATGATGCCGTAGTTCATCGCGGGGTCGCTCCTCGCGAGAAAAACGCGCTGATATTCAACCTCTTTCCCGCCGAGGTACTCCCGCACGATGTCCGCCGCGCCCAGTATCGCCTCCCTGCTCTCGAAGAGCGGGATGACGCCTATCTCTGAGGGGTAGAACTCCCCTATCCACTCGTGGAGCTTGATGTCGTGGACCCGCTTGTACTGCTTTCCGGCTATGTAGTGCCTGTAGAGCTCGTAAACCCTGTTCAGTTCCTGGGAAGAGGTTGTCATCGGGAGGATGACCTCAAATATCGGCGGAAGCTCTTCACCGTAGAACAACCTCGCGTAGTCCGCCGAGCGGGGTATGGCTTCTAGGGTCTCAAGGAGGAGTTTCGCCTCGGCCTTTTCGACGCTGGGGTTGGGGACGCGCGGCGTCAGTCTGAGTTCTTCCCCGAGCTTTTTACGCTTGAAGAAATAGCCATAGCGCTCGAATAGCTTCTTGACGACGAATTCGTCCACTTCTTTGCCCTCAAAGTCCCACATCTGCTCGTCTATCCCCAGGACGCTGAAGGCGTAGAAAGCCTCGACGATCTCGTCCTCACCGCCCATCGTCGGACTGCCTGCGAAAAAGGGAATGAATACGTTGTCAGGATGCTGAGTGCTCATCGTTCTTGGTATCATTTATCCCACCAAAATGGCAAAGAACTGACATGATTTAAGATTTTTGGAGAAAAATTCGTACAAATGACAGGAGGATGAAAAAAGGTTTTTAAACGACCCGCCCTAGTTCGGCCCATGAGGGCGTACATCTTGGCGTTTCCGGAAAAGCGGTGGGAGAACTACACCCTGCCAGTTGCAGATGAACCCGTCGTCAGGCTCACGGAGGGGAGGCTCCTCGCGAGCAAGAGGATAGATGAGGTAATCACGGTGGTCAGGAAGGACAAGCTCAGAACCTATTCCCTCCACGTCTCGAACCCCCTCCCTGTTGCCGCGAGGAGCAGGATGGAGGCCCTCCTGAAAGCCCTCCCAGGGGAGCCGTTCTTCCTGGCCGAGGGCAACATGCCCCTGATAATGCCCTTCCTCGTGAACTACATGACCGGACTCTTCTACGAGAACGAGCCGGAGGCGCTGATGCCGGTCTGGAAGGACGGGACGGCCGAGGTTACACATGCGGTCTATGAGCCCGACGCCCTGGAAGACGCGATAAACGCGGCTCTGGCCGAGGGTTACCGGAGCCTGAGCAGAATAATTGAGTTCCTCGACTACGAACCGCTGTCCATTGAGGAGCTTGCGAAGAGGAACCCCAAGGTGACGCTGAGCTTCTTCAGGGTAAGGAACTCCTTCGACGTTAGGTTCGCGGCCGAGACCCTCCGAAATCTGCAGGGGTAAATTTGATTGGAGATCCTTCAAAATTGTGTAAGAAGACTTAAATAGTGTAAAGCCTACAATAGGCTAAGGGTAGGAGTCCCTAAAAGTTCTTCTGCTCGGTTCGGACCAAAAAGGAGAGATTTGTATGAAAAAAGTTTTAAGCGCAGCTTTATCGCTGCTCATGCTGTTCAGTTTGGTGGCGGTGCTGGGACCCCCGTCGGTTTCCGCAAAGCCCCTAACGAGTTACAACGTACTGATTCTAAAGAACTCTGACGCATGGGGCTCGCCCAGCGTTGAAAAAACCCTCACAAACATGAGTATACCCTACGACGTCATGACGAGCACTGAGCTCCAGAACAAAACGGCTCAGGACCTCATAGGCACCTACGACATGATTATCATCGTCAGCGACCAGAGGCAGCAGTTCTACAACGAGATAGACCCGCAGATGGGCAAACTGGAGGAGTACGTGAAGGCCGGGAAGGTTCTCGAAATCCACGCCGCCAACTGGGGCTGGAGCGGAGGCCGCTGGTTAAGCCCCTTGCCGGGAGGAGCGGAGATACAGAGGAGCTACTCAACCCGCGACTACGTAATAGCCAACAACACGACGCTCATCAGCAGCTACGCAAGCCACGGTTACTTCACTGGTCTTCCGGCGAACGCCGAGATAATCACAGTCCAGGCACCCAGTGGGACCCCCGACAACACCAAGCCAAGCACCGCAATATACACCCTGGGAAGCGGCAAGGTCTTCGTTACCGGCCTGACCATTGAGTACAGCGTCGCAAGGAAGGGACCCGAATGGGAAGCGTTCTACAAGGAGATTATCATGAACAACCTCGGTTACTCATCGATGATACCCACCCCTGAGGCGCCGGTTCAAAAGGGAATAAACGTGATGCTCTTCAACTTCTACTACTACATCCAGTACCACAGGAACCTCGACAAATACAACACTCTCTACGGAGAGGCCGTCGACGGCGGAATGGACAACGAAACCCTCGGTCTGGCGACCGTACAGAACGACACCGCGGCTGACTACTACGCCAACGCGAGCCAGTACGGACCGGTTGTTGCGAACTTCCCGAGGATCTACATCTTCATAGACCTGAGAAAGGCAGCGCTTCACCAGAAGCAGGCAGTGGGAATACTTGAAGAGGGAATGGCCGACTGGTGAAGGCCATCATCCCAAATCCGTTGCTTTTTTCACCCTGTCGGCTATCAGAGCCGCCAGGGCAGCCTTACCAATATCCAGTGGAACGAACGGCAGCACCCCAATGAGGAGCGCCTTGTGGAAGTCCCCTCCGAGGAAGAGGCTGAGCCTCAGCCAGCCGAGGAGGTATATCACGGCAATCCCCACCAGGGAACCTCCAATCATGCCGGTTTTTCCCCCAGTCTTTTCGGCCATGTATCCAGCTATGAACGCCGCTATCGGGAAGGCGACTATGTATCCCCCGGTCGGCCCGTAGAGCATCGCAAACCCGCCCTGAAGGTTGGCAAAGACGGGGAGTCCCACCGCGCCCATGGCCACGTAAACAAGCTGGCTCAGAAAGCCGAGCCTCATCCCAAGAATTAGCCCGCTCAGGAGAACGACCAGAACCTGAAGCGTTATCGGGACGGGCCCTATCGGAATGCTTATTTGAGCGCCAACGGCGGTTAGGGCCGCAAAGAGCGCCGCGAATGCTACATCCCTGCCCCTCATCCCATCCACCTTGCAAAGTTTTTAAACTTAAAACTTGAAAGGTTCACGATGATCCGGGTTAAAAATCTTTGGCACGTCTACGAGAATGGGAAGGAGGCCCTGAGGGGCGTAGACTTTGAGATGGGCGAGGAGATAGTGGCGCTGGTGGGGCAGAACGGGAGCGGAAAGACGACGCTGGCGAAGCATCTGAACGGCCTTCTGAAGCCCACCAGGGGAGAGGTCGTGATTGACGGGATGGACACGAGGGAGCACACCGTCGCCGAGCTCTCGCGCATCGTCGGCTACGTCTTTCAGAACCCGGAACACATGTTCTTCGAGGAGGACGTCTTCAAGGAGGTGGCCTTCGGACCGAAGAACCTCGGCCTGAGCGAGGAAGAGGTCGAGGAGCGCGTTCGGTGGGCGCTGAAGGTTGTTCATCTAGACGGCTACGAGAGGAGAACCCCCTACTCCCTGAGCGGCGGTGAGAAGCAGAGACTGGCGATAGCCTGTGTTCTGGCGATGAAGCCGAAGTACCTGATACTCGACGAACCAACGACCGGATTGGACGCTAGGAGCGCCGCGGGAGTCGTCGAGACGATACGCGAGCTCAGGAGGGACGGTCACGGGATACTGCTCATAACCCACGACATGGACCTGGTTCTGGAGCTGGCCGAGAGAGTTCTGCTCCTCCATGAGGGGAGGAAGGTCTTCGACGGTTCCGTGAAGGAGTTCTTCTCGCTCGAACTCCACGACTACGGACTTGAAAAGCCGGAGCTCCTCAGAATAAGCGAGAGGCTCGGAATAGGGTTTGTGAGGAGTGCTTCAGAGGTTATAAACGCCCTGGCGGGTGGTTCGCGATGATATATCCGTTCTACTTTGAGAGGGACTCCATCCTACACCGCCTCGACCCGAGAGTCAAGATAATCGGAACCATAGCCGGAATAGCGGCGATAATGCTCTACAACGACCCGATTTTCCTGATTCCGCTGTTCTTCATGACGCTCATCGCCATGAGGGCGCTCGGAAAGATTGAAATCCGGGAAGGGCTCCGCCTCCTGAAGCCCCTCATCCCCATAGTCATCATAACGCTCATAATCTGGCCCCTGATATACAAGCCGAGGCTCCAGGGGCTTCTCTTCGGCGTCTCCTTCTCGATGCGCCTGCTGACCTTCGCCCTGCTGACGTTCATGCTACTGATGACGACGCCTCAGCGCGACCTCATCCTAGGCTTCGTCAGGCTCGGCATGCCCTACGAGTTCGGTCTGACGATCTCCATAGCGCTCCGCTACATCCCGACGCTCTACATACTCACGAGCAACATCATGGACGCCCAGAAGAGCCGCGGCTGGGAAGTCGAGAAGGGGAATTTCCTCCTCAGGATGAAGAGGATGAGCGCAGTCCTAATCCCCCTTCTCGTGGCGTCCCTGAAGACCGCCCACGAGCTGAGCATAGCCCTCGAGAGCCGCGCCCTCGGCGCCGCCAAGAAGAGGACGTTTCTCTACGATATCGAGATGAAGGGCAGGGATTACGCGGCCACGGTGGTCATCCTGATTCTCTTTGGACTGGCGCTCTACGTTCGCTACGGCCTGGGACTCGGCCACGTTAGCATATATGGCTAGAGAAGGGGCTTTATCAGGGAGTCTATGGGTATTGAGTGGTCTCCAACGGCGGAGACGTAGTCTGGGGGTGCCTTGAGAACGGTCATGTTGAGGCGGTAATGGCCGCGGTAGGAGCTGGTTCTCAGAACGGCCAGCGCCTCGAATATCTCCGGCAGGTCGTAGAGGCGCCTGAATTCTCCCGGAAGGTCGAGTTCGTTGAGCTCTATGGTCGTGTGCCCCAGAACCAGGATGAGACCCTTTCTGTCAACCAGCTTCCGAACCTCGACTACCCCCTCGGCGGAGCGGTTGAGGAGCGCCGGGAAGAGCGAGACCACCACGAGGGAGCCATCCTCAACGACGTTGAGCGCTTGGAGGAGTTCCTCAACCGAGTAGACGTTGCCGGCGTACAGGTTGGAAACGTCCTCGGTGAGGCGCTTCAGAACCTTGACTGAAAACGATGTTCCAGGGCCTATATGATAGACGGGGCCATCCTTAAGGGCGTTCGCGACGAGGTGGTACAGAAAAGCCGTCTCGGCCAGCTCGTCGGTTGAGATTACACCCGCTAGGCTCCCTTCGCTAAGACCGAAGGGGAACCCTTCGAAGGGCTTCACCTCCCTGGATTGGAGCTCGGCCGGTTTGAAAAACATAGGCATCACATAGCTTAGCGCGCTGGGGATATTTATACCTTACCCAAAAAAGAGAAACTCAGAGCGCCGCGAGGGCGCCGATTGTGAATACCCCCAGGAGTACCAGGATTCCCATAACTATAGCCGCTATCACGGCCGAGAGTATCCACGCGAGGAAGGCCCTGAGCCAGTCGGTGTCAAAGACCGCCTTTATCACCCAGAGGTTGGCCAGGAAACCAAGTATCGGGCCGAGAGGCTGGAATATAGCCCCGACGATAGCACTGATCAGGGCAGCCAGTATTCCGCCACCGAGTATCGCGATCATGGCCTTCCCTATAGAGGCGTTTTTGATTCCGATGAGCTTCGCGGCCATCCACAGGAACAGTGCCGCTATGAACAGCGCCAGCAGGAACCCGAGTATCGCCGCGGCGCCTATTCCAAAGACCATCGCGGGTCCGTGCGCCATCCTCTCACCTCCAACCATCATTTGGACACGGATTTATTAAAGTTCCCGTTTTCGCTCCAAAAGACCTTTAAACCGGGAGGGCGACTCAGGCAGGGGGAAAGAGATGCTGGAATCACTGTGGAACGAGGTCTGGGGTTTCATCTACAAGTACTTCTGGGAGCCGATGTTCACCAGGAGCGGCTACAACCCAATAAACACCCTCGTGTACGCGTTCATGCTCGGCTTCGGAGCCATATATACATATAGGTATATACTGAAACCCCTCAAGATAAAAATCGACAGGACACTCTTCATCGCGGTCACCCTGATGGTCGTCTTCGGCTCCACGGTGAGGGCCCTCGTCGATGGAGGCATACTCCCCCAGAACCCTCTGATACTAACCCCCGGAATCTTCTTCACGACGTTCTTCATAATGCTCCCTGCGATAGTGATAGACGCAAAGCTGAAGACGTACCCGAAGCTGACCTTCGGCTGGGGGGCCGTGCTCGTCCTCTGGGCCAACTACCTCCTCGTGACCCATGCAAAGAGCTGGGAGCCCTACGGGCTGACGCTCCTTCACACCTTCGTCTCCTGGATTCCCGCACTGCTTATATACAAGTACAGGCCCTTCGACAGGCTCTACCTCTACGCGGTTTTAGCGCACCTCTACGACATGGGCTCAACGGTCGTCGCCATACACTTCTATGGCTACCGCGAGGTCCACTGGCTGGAGAACATCCTGGTCCAGCACTTCGGGGCGTACTTCTACTACCCCTGGATAACCATCATCCTCGTTGCGGTCTACTACGGCCTCCAGAAGCTAGTTCCAGATGAAGAAGAGAGACACCTGTGGTACCTCATGGTCTACGTCCTCGGCCTGGGGCCGGCCATAAGGGACCCGGCCCAGCTGGTGCTCCAGATAGGGGGCTGAGCCTCAGCCTGCCCTCTTCCTCCTACCGTCCAGCCCTTTTCGGGTCTGGGTCCTATTCCCCGATTTCCCGTGGTATCCACGGCTTGAAGGCCTCTGGTAACTTCTCTCCTCCCCGCGGTCCCTGCGTATCGTTCTGCCCTCCTCGATTTCCCTCTTCATAACCTTCGCCTCCTCCTCGGCACTTCTCACGCGGAAGACCCTCGCGATCCTCTCCACCGCTTCAAGCTTCCTCACGATGCCGTCAAGCCACGTGAAGACGTCTCCAGGATAGACTATCAACCCGTAGACCTTCCTGAAGTGCTCCGCTATTTGCGTGGGGTGCTTTCCGTTCCTCCTCAGCTCGATTATCATGTTGCTAACGCGCTCCATGGCATAGTCCGTGCAGTCCTCCTCGGGACACATGAAGAACTCCTGGTAGAGCGTGAAGAGCCTCTCGGCGGCGTTAGGGCTGAGCTCCGGGATGACCTTGTCGAGCTCCTCAAGGATGGAAGCAAAGCTCGGCGAGAATACGTTGGCGCTCAGCCTCCCCCTCACTGCACCCTCAAGCTCCCTCTGGAGCGTTCCGCTCAGGTAGAGGTTCTCGAAGGGCAAGAGCTTGACGGCTATCCACTGGGCGGGCTTCTTTCCAAGGTTGTTCCTTATGAAGGAGGCCTCCTTGGGCAGGAGGAAGCTCATGCTCACGGCCCTTCCGTAGGGGGTGACATCGACGAGGGAGCCCTTAAGCCGGACGAAGCCGAACTCCTCAAGCTTTTCGAGAACCTTTTCCGCACTCTGGTTGGCGCCGAGGCATTTGGATTGGACATCCTCGATGACGTCGAGCCTATTGAAGACGCAGGAATGAGCCAAAACGTTGTCCTGCTCAAGCTCGTCGCTCCACTCGACAAGAACAGGCTCAATCGGTGCGGTGAGGAGTTTGAATGCAACTTCGTCCTCCGAGCTTTCCATCTGGGCGGAATACTTCCTCCCGGGCTCAACGATGAGGTAGACTCTGCCCTTCTCATGGTAGAGCGGCCTTCCAGCTCTCCCGAGCATCTGGTGGAACTCCCTCACGCTCAGCCACTTGTTGCCCATTGCGAGGCTCTCAAAGATGACCTGTGAAGCGGGAAAGTCAACGCCGGCCCCAAGGGCGGCTGTGGTGACCACAACGTCGAGCCTCTGGGCTAAAAACTCCATCTCGGTGAGCTTCCTCTGTTTGTAAGGTAAACCGGAGTGGTAGGGCTTGGCTTTCAGCCCTTTGCTCGTGAGATAAGCCGCAAGCTCGTGCGTCCTCTTGCGCGAGAAGGTGAAGACTATCGTCTGCCCCTTGTAGCCCTGCCGGGATTTTCTCATCGCCTCCGCCCGGCAGAGAACCGCTATGTGGCGCCACTTCTCGGACTCGTTTCTCGCTATGATTATGTGCCTCTCCAAATCCACCGGTCTCTCGTCGTAGAGCACCAGTTTTAACCCCAGTTCTCTGGCCAGTTCGCCGGAATTTCCTACGGTGGCACTCAGGCCAATGAACTGCGCGCTCGGATAGAGCTTCCTCAGCCTCGCAATTAGTCCGTCCAGCCTTGGCCCGCGCTCCTCGTCGTCGAGGGTGTGTATCTCATCTATCACTATGGTTCCAACGTTGCCGATCTTCCTGCCGGCACGGAGGAGGTAGTCTATACCCTCGTAGGTTCCCACTATGATGTCGGCATCGATGCCCGTGTCAACGACCACCAGCTCGTCCCGGGTCTTTATGCGGCTCATTCCAACCCTTATCGCCACCCTCAGCCCGAGCTTTGAGTATCTCCGCTTGAAGTCCTCGTACTTCTGGTTGGCCAGCGCGACGAGGGGGACGAGGAAGAGCATCTTCTGACCTTTCATGGCCTTGGGAACTCCCGCCAGCTCGCCGATGAGGGTTTTGCCGCTCGCAGTTGCCGAAACCACGAGAAGGCTCTCGCCCTCGAGGAGGCCGCCCTTTACCGCCAAGCTCTGGACCGGGAGGAGCTCGTTAACGCCTTCCGCCTTGAGAACGGATTTAAACTTCCCGGGAAGAGGGAGCTCGTCGAGGTGGATTTTCTCAACGCGCACGTGCTTGGCCTTCAGTTCATCCCACTTGGTTATCTCCGGATGCCTCGTCGGGTCAAAGCGAGGGTCAAAGGCATACAGGACTTTATCGAGGTCTCTAAACCTGTCGAGGAGCTTTTTTGCCTGGTCGAACATGGCAACGCTCTTGAACCTGAAGCGGAGCTCCCTCTTCAGCTCGTCCTCGGCACAGCGCTCGCAGATGTACTCGCCGTGGTATTTAATGCGGTTGCCCTCGGTGAGGACGGTTATCCTGCCGTCGAGGAGGCAGAGGCGGCAGAGCTCGGCACGTTCAACCCTCTTGTTCTGGAGCCTCCTCTTGAAGTAGTCCTCCCACTCGTCGGCGTTCACAAGGACGATTCTGGCACCGCGGAGGAGCTTCTCGATCTCCTTTGGATTGCGGTACTGACTCCCCTCGAGAACCTTGAAGAGCCTCCCCTCGCGCATTATGAAGCGGTATATCCTGTCGGCCTTCAGGTTCTTCATGGCGGTGAGCTTTTCGGGCTCGTTCTCGATGAAGAATGCCTCAAGCTCGTTCTTCTTTCTCCCTGGCCTCACGACGAAGAGCATTCCCACCGCCTCGCCAAGCAATCAGCGCCTCTCAATCTCCCCAGACACCCAGTTCTCCTTGAAGGTGTCTATTATGAGCGTAACCTCCACTCGCTCAAGGTTTTTGCCGAAGAACCGTTTAAGCCTTCCCGCGAAGGCCTTGACCTCATCCGTGTCGTGGAAGCTCGCCCTCACGAGTATCTGCCTCTCACCGCTGCGCCGGTAGAGGCTCTGAACCTCCTCCATGCGAGCAATCTTCATCAGAATCTGGTCGATCGTGTGGTCGTCTATGGCCAGGCGCAACTCAAAGAACGCCTGGACGTATTCATCTAGGAAAGCCGGGTCAACGATGGCGGAGTAGCCCTTAATGGCCCCGAGTTTCTCCAGCTTTTCAACCCTGTTCTTCACGCTCGCAGGGGATAGGCCAACCCTCTTCCCGAGCTCGGTTAGGGTTATTCTGCCCTCCTTCCGGAGGATTCGGAGTATCTCTCTGTCCTTCTCGTCTATTCCCGGCATCGGCTCCACCAACTAAAAGGGAGGAAAATCAGCGGGTGATCTTTATCTCCCGCATCAACTCAAGCGGCTCAGGATTCCTCTCGAAGTAGTCCCTGACCGGCTTTAGGAGTTCGATGAGGTATTCGGCGACCGCGTTCTTGAGGTCGAGCGGGTGAAGCTTACCCTCGGCGAAATCCCTCTTGAGCTCCTCGATGGTCGTGTAAGTGACGTCGCCGCCGAACTTGGCCGGGCGGTGGATTGTGAACTCCGTCGGCTCTTCACGGAAGATTATGTACTCGGCCCAGTCGAGGACCGGGTTGTACTTGACCTCTTTCGCCGGGCAGAAGGCCTTCCTGAGCTTCTGCCGTATCTCCTCCGGGGTGTCGTGGATAAACACGGCCGAGTAGGGCTTGCTCTTGCTCATCTTCATCTGGGTCTTCAGCTCTTTGAACTGCTCCTCGCTCTCAATGGGCCACACCGGCGGTTCCTGGAGGCCGAGCAGGAGGTGGTGGTGCAGAGCAACCGGCTTGAGCTTCTCACCCTTCCATTCGAGGGCGTGGTACTTAAGCTTCTGGGCCACTTCGATGGCTATAACGTGCGCCTTCCTCTGATCCATTCCTGCGTGGGCTATCGTGACACCCTGGTAGTAGATGTCGGCAACCTGCATGGCGGGGTAGATGAGCTTCGCGAAGTCTATGCCCTCTCCCATCTGGCGGCCCATGATGGTTATGGAGCGCATCATCCTCGCCAAAGTCACGTTCTTGGAGATGTCTATGACCGTCTGCCAGTAATCACCTTTCTCCAGTATCTCGCTGGCCAGAACGAACTCGACCTTATCCGGGTCGCCACCCATGACCTTTATGCTCTGCTTCATGCCCTCCTTGAAGTAGCTCAGCGCGACCTTCTGGATGACCTCCAAATCCCCGCCGAGCTTGTCGTTTATCCAGCTGTGCCAGTCGGCGAGGAAGATTCTCGTCTTGATTCCAGCCTTCTGAAGGTCGGCTATCTTCGCTCCGGCCATCAAACCGGTTCCCAGATGAATGTAACCGCTTATCTCAAATCCGATGTAATGCTGCATCGGAACTCCAACTTCGAGCAGGTGCCTGAGGTTTTCCTCCGTCAGGAGCTCCTCCGTGGGCTTTCTCTTGATAAGCTCTATCCTTCTCTCAATGTCCATACTCACCACCTGAAGCCTGAACGGTATAAGCCTTTAAGGACTTTACGGAACTTTTTCGAGACTGTTAAAGTTCGGATTCATAAGATTTATAACTTCCTGAGCCTTAAATAACCCGGTGATACCATGAGGAAGGCTGCAATAATACTTGCGGTGTTTGTTTTCTTTGGAGTGTTTGGATTTGCCATGGCCAGTGCCACCACCATCGGTGTTGACCTCTCCCATGGTGAAAGCGACAAGGGCCTGGCAGTGCTGACGGACAAGAATGGCAATGTCCTCGCCGAGGGAATGATCAAGACCATAACCGATGTCAACTGGGTTTACATCGGTGACCCCGCTCTCGCGGACCAGCTCGGAATCCAGAGCGTCGGCGAGAAGATAACCGCCGATGCCCTCAAGGACGTTGACTTCCTTATCATAGGCCAGCCCAGCCAGCCCTTCAGCAACGACGAGATAAAGGCCCTGGAGGACTGGTGGAACCAGGGTGGAAAGATCCTCTGGATCGCCGCCGACAGCGACTACGGCGACGGTAAGGACAGGATTGACTACGCCGACTCGGTTCTCGACGCCCTTGGAGTTCACCTCAGGGTTGACCAGTGCTCCGTTGAGGACGCCACCAGCAACGCTGGCGCTGGATACCGTGTCGTCGGTCTCGTTAACCCCGAGGCCAACACCCCGAACAAGGACATGCTCACCAAGGACCTCAAGAACGGAGGAAAGGTTCTCTTCCACGGCCCGGGTGTCGTTGCCTACGTTGACGACAACGGCAACTGGAAGCCGATACCAGGTGGAGGAGGCATTGAGAACGTCTACGTCATCGTCACCAGCAGCGGCGACGGTCAGATAGTCGAGAACACCGACCCGGCCGCCCAGGCCTACACCGCCGGTTCAACCGGCCAGTTCCCGCTCATGGCTGTTGAGGTCTTCCCGGACAAGAAGAACGTCCTCATCGTCAGCGGTGAGACCCCCTACGGCGGCTACGAGCCCATGTGGAGCCCGACCTACCACGGCGTTGACCTCGACGGCCCGCAGTTCGTCACCAACTTCATCCACTGGGCCATTGACCTCCAGCAGAGCCTCGGTAAGGAAGAGGGTGGAGGTGGCGGAGGCAGCACCTGCGGTCCGGCCGCTCTCGTCGGACTCGCCCTCATACCGCTCGCCCTCTACAGGAGGAAGAGGTGAATCTTTCTTCTTTTTTTTAGCCCCTTGAACCATTAATTTTTTATTGAGTTTGAGGAACTTCCACTGATTGAACATAACTGGGTGATAAACCATGAAGAAATGGGCCTCCCTTGGTCTTATCCTGCTTCTTGCCATCAGTGTTGTGGCCAGCGGCTGCATCAGTGGCGGCGGTGGCGAAAGCAGCGGCATAACCCTTGTTATCGTCACCAGACACGACGCCACCATACAGTACATGGCCAAGCAGGCGTTCCTCAAGAGCGACATCGCGAAGCAGTACAACATCAAGGACCTCAAGTTCATCAAGGTCCCCGAGAGCCTCTGGCCGAGCTACATCGAGAAGGGCGCCGACGTCGGCTGGGGCGGAGGTCCGACCCTATTCGACGACCTCTACAAGGCCGGCTACCTCGCGCCGATAACCGACGAGAAGGTTCTCGGTCTCATAGGCAACCAGATTCCAACCCAGCTCGCCGGAATGCCCATGATAAGGAAGGAAGGCGACAACGTATACTGGATAGCCGCCGCGCTCTCATCGTTCGGATTCACTATCAACAAGGCTCAGCTCAAGAAGTGGAACCTCCCAGTTCCCGAGAAGTGGGAGGACGTCGCCAGCGAGCAGTGGGCCCTCAACCCGCCGCAGTACGGCATAGCCGACCCGACCAGGAGCACGTCCAACACGAGGATTTACCAGATCATCGTCCAGGCCTTCGGCTGGGACCAGGGCTGGCGCATCATGACCCTCATAGCGGCCAACTCCAAGATATACATGCAGAGTGACGCCGTCAGGGATGCCGTCATAAACGGCGAGATAGCGGCAGGAAACACCATCGACTTCTACGGCTACACCGCCATGCAGCAGAACCCCGACTGCCAGTACATAGTCCCGAAGGGAGAGAGCATCATCAACGGTGACCCGATAGCGCTCCTCAAGAACGCCCAGCACCCCGAGGCGGCCCAGGCCTTCATCTACTGGGTCCTCACCGAGGGCCAGGCCGTCTGGATGAGCCCCGACGTCAACAGGCTCCCAATCAACCCGAACATCTTCGACATGAAGATAACCAAGACCTACGCCGACGTCATATTCAAGGGCCAGCACGAGGGACAGACCTACGGTCAGGTCAGGCCGGCCCTCAAGAAGGCCTACCAGGACGCCATCAACGCCAAGGGAATACCGTTCGACGACAAGCGTGCCCTTGAGACCGTCAGCGCGCTCCAGTACTACTTCAAGGCCACCCTCGTTGACCCGAACCAGAAGCTCCACGACGCCTGGGTTGCCATAGTGCAGGCCTACAAGGACGGCAAGATAACCAAGGAGCAGTTCGAGCAGCTCAAGGAAGAGCTCACCGCCCCGATACAGTTCAAGGACCCAGAGACCGGCCAGATGGTGACCTTCACCGAGGACTACGCCAAGAAGATAAACGACAAGATAACCAGCGACAGAAACTTCCAGGACCAGCTCGTCCAGGAGTGGCGCCAGGCCGCCGGCAACAAGTACGACAAGGTCCTCCAGGACCTTCAGAGCATGACCGGTTGAATTTGATATCTCCCTGAATATTCCTTCCCTTTTTTCCCTCCGTTTAGATGCCGGCGAATCAACAAATTTTTGGAAATATTTAAATAGAGTCCGCCTCGACCCAATCAGAGTGACGGGTACCTTCAAAACAACGGAGGTTGATGCTCGATGAAGGTTAGCAAGTGGAGCGAGAATCTCTTTGGAACGCCAATCTTCGACCCTGTTGTGACAGCGTCATTCATGTTCCCACTCCTCTACCTGGTGGCATTCCTGATAATCCCCGTGGTGACGATGCTGGCGGTGGCCTTCGAGTACAACGGCCACTTCTCATTCCACTGGTTCACCAGCATCCTGACGTCGGACTACTACATCAGCAAACCAACGGGAGAGTTCTACAGACTCATCACCATGCCCAACGGAGAGCAGATATACTACGTTCAGGGCGTTGACTTCGGAGTCATCATCAACTCCCTGCTCGTCTCGATAAGCGTTATGATACTGACGACGATTCTCGGAACGGTATTCGCCTTCGTTATGGCCCGCTACGACTTCCCGGGCAAGAACATCGTTAGGATTCTGCTCTTCGTTCCCCTCCTAGTCACACCGTTCGTCAACGTCTTCATCGTCAAGAAGATGTTCCTCCCCAACGGCCTCATCAACTGGCTGTTCTACGACATGCTTCACCTGTTCCCGCACAGGATCGTCATCGACGGCCTGGTCGGCGTCATAGTGGCCCAGGCGATGACGTACTACCCCATCGTCTACCTCAACGCCTACGCGAGCTTCATAAACATCGACCCCACCCTCGAGGAGCAGGCCGAGAACCTCGGAAGCAGCAGGTTCCACCTCTTCAGAACGGTCACCTTCCCGCTTGCCCTTCCGGGAATAGCGGCCGGTGCAACCCTCGTCGGCATCTTCAGCCTCGAGGACCTCGCCGCGCCGATAGTCTTCCAGGGCAACCCGCTCGCCAGGAAGCTCATGTCCTTCCAGATTTACAGCGCCTTCACGAGCGGTTTCAACGTTGGCAGTCCACAGCTGGCGGCCCTCGCGCTCATAATGCTCACCATCGCCATCCTGATGTTCCTCGGCATCAGGAAGTACGTCAGCCTGCGCCAGTACGCGATGCTCAGCAAGGGCGGAAGGTGGAAGCCGCGCGTGGCCAAGCCCAAGGGCTGGCAGGCTGCTTTGATTTACCTCGTCGTCATTCCGATGCTCCTCATCTCGATATTCCCGCAGGTGGGTGTGGTTCTCCTCGCCTTCAGTGAGAGCTGGTCCGGAACGTGGCCACAGGGCTTCACGACGGCCCACATACAGAGCATCATCACGCAGCCCGACATAGAGAGGGTCATCATGAACAGCGTCATGTATTCGACGGCGGCGATAATCGTCATCCTCCTGCTCTCTCTTACAGCGTCCTACGCCTCCAGCAGGTTCAAGAAGAGCAAGCTCGGTCCGGTCCTCGACAGCCTCTCGACCATCCCGATAGCGGTTCCCGGTATCGTCATAGCCATGAGCTATTTCTTCTTCTTCGCCAAGGTGTTCCCCGACACCCCCCTCGATCCCACCAACCTGCTCGGCTTCAACCCGGCGATGGTCCTGGTGCTGGCCTACTCCATAAGGCGTCTGCCCTTCGCGGCGCGTTCCATCTCCGCCGGAATCCAGCAGGTGCACGTGTCCCTAGAGGAGGCGGCGCTCAACCTCGGCGCCGGAAGGTGGAAGGCACTCACAGGAATCCTCATGCCGCTGATACTCCTGAACCTCCTGGGCGGCGCGATGCTGAGCTTCGTCTACTGTATGAGCGAGACCAGCGTCGGCATCACGCTCGGTTCAATAAACCCGGAGTACTACCCGATAACCGCCAGAATGGTCGAGCTGATGACGAGCGCCGTCGGAAGCGCTAATCTAGCGGCCGCGCTCGGTGTCTTCCTCATGACCGTGCAGATCATAGCCATAGTCCTCGCCAACGTGATAACCAAGCAGAGGTACTCATTCATAGGTCTCACATGAGGTGGTTGGGATGGTTGACGTCAAGCTTGAAAACATCGTTAAAACTTTCGGAGAAACCGTTGCCCTTAAGGGGATAGACCTTCACATAAAAGCCGGAGAGCTCTTCACACTGCTCGGACCGAGCGGCTGTGGAAAGTCAACGACTCTGAGAATCATAGCCGGCCTGGACTTCCCGGACAGCGGAACCATCTACTTCGGGGACGAGGAGGTCACCTACCTCCCCTCCAGCAAGCGCGGAGCGGTGCTCGTCTTCCAGAACTACGCCCTCTGGCCGCACATGACCGTCTTCGACAACGTTGCCTACGGCCTAAAGCTCAAGAAGCTCTCCAAGGAGGAGATAAGGAAGAAGGTGGAGTGGGCGCTTGAACTGGTCAAGCTCAAGGGCTTCGAGGACCGCTACCCGACCCAGCTTTCCGGTGGTCAGCAACAGCGTGTCGCGATAGCCAGGGCCCTCGTCGTCGAACCGAAGGTTCTACTCCTCGACGAGCCGCTGAGCAACCTCGACGCCAAGCTCCGCCTTGAGATGCGTTCGGAGATAAGGAGAATCCAGCGCGAGCTCGGCATTACCGTCATCTACGTCACCCACGACCAGGAGGAGGCGATGGCGATAAGCGACAGGATTGCAGTCATGAACGTCGGAACCGTCGAGCAGGTCGGAACGCCGAAGGAGATATACGAGAGCCCGAGGACCGAGTTCGTGGCGAGCTTCATGGGCAAGACCAACGTCATCCCGGCCAAGGTCGTGGAGAGGAACGGTGACAGGGTTACCGTCGAGTTCGAGGGCATAAGGCTCGATGGCCTCCACTACACCGAGGAGAGCGACAACGTTGTCATCGTCATCAGGCCCGAGAGGATACAGCTCAAGCCGGCCGAGAATGCAGTTTCCTTCACGGGAACCGTTGACCTAATCGAGTACTACGGCTTCTTCATCGAGGTCGTTGGCCTCTTCGGGGACACCAGGATAATCGCAAGAACCATCAGCGACAGGGAAGTTGCTGGACTCAGGCCCCTGCAGGAGGTAACCTTCTACGTCGAGAGGGACGACATAATCGTCCTTCCGAAGCAGCAGCTTTAAATCCCCCTTTTTCTATCTCCCTTTGGTGGTTTCATGCTCGAGCTCTTCAGGGAGGGGCAGGTCTACGAGGTTCTGCTGGTCACGAGGTCAAACGTCACCCCAGTGGGCGTTGTGAGGAGAGGAAACAGACTGTTCTTCAGGCTCTTCGGCGGGAAGAGTGCGGAGGAGCTCAAGGAACACCCGTACGCCTCGATACAGATAACCAACGACGCCGAACTCCTGGTGAAACTCGGCCTGAACCTCCCGGTGAGCCTTGAGTTCGAAGGGGTGGATGGATTCAGATGGATCAAAGGACTACCCGGATTCTACGGAAGGGTTGATGCCCGCGAAGAGCCCTACGAGGACGAGCTTGGGGAGACTATGATTCTGGTGTGCTCCGTGACCCCCGAGGGCGAGATAAGCGGAAGCCTCCCGAACAGGCCCCTCAGCAGGGCGGACTGCATGCTGATAGAGATGGCCGTTGACCTGACGCGGCTCATAGTTGCCGCCGATGCAGGGAGAAGGGAACTGGCACTGAAGCTGGGCGACAGGATAGAGGAAAACTACGGCCTCTACCTCCGTTTCGGGGGAGGCTCGGAAATCGCGGAGAGAATCGTGGCGTGGGCAAGGGAACTGTTGGAGAGGGTCCCATGAAAATTCCTTCCAGTGTAGGAAGGAAAGCTTATAATTGAGTTGTACCACCTCTTCTTGGTGATACCATGGCCATCAAAAGAGCCATTGCAATAATCGTTGCCCTTCTCGCCGTCGTGGCGGTTTTATCGGCCCCAGTCAAGGCAGGAACCACAGTGACGCCGGGGGACATAATTCTGAAGCCTCTCCCAGGAGTTCCAGCGATCGGCCTCCCCGGAGACACGATAGAGGTGCAGCCGGCCGAAGGAGTTACAATCCAGGGATTGCAGATAATCTCGATTCTCCACGGCCCGTACGACCTTCAGATACTCGGAACCGAAAACGGAGTCGTTAAGGCAAAGATACCCGAGGACGCCGCCCCGGACGTTTACTTCCTTGTCGTGAAGAGCGACAAGGGAGAAGTGACCATTCCGAACGGCGTTTGGGTCATGAAGGAGGCCCCGAAGGTTCTCAAGATCGCCCAAGGAAGCGATTTCCACGTGACGAGCGGCTCGAAGATGGGCTTCGTCTGCGGGGAGTACTTCCAGAAGAGCATCCCCGAGATACTTAAGTACTGCGACGATCCGATACCGATGCACAGCTACACCGCCACCGACAGCTTCATGACGTACTACGCCATGGTGGACAGCGGCGAGGTAAACGTCATGATAAGCACCGGCGACGACGTTGACACCAACGGCGACAAGAGGGGCTACCAGCTCTTCGATCTGGCGATCCTCCATGGAACCGCCGCCGGAATGCCCTTCATAAGCATCAAGGGCAACCACGACCACCCGCCGACCTACTACTCGAAGTACGTCGGCCCCAGGTACTTCTACGAGGTCATCGGGAACTTCCTCATCATCGGCCTTGACAGCCGCGGCGAGGAGAGGCATCCCGAGATGGAGCAGCTCCAGTGGATGGAGGACGTACTCAAATCCCACCCGAACAAGACGGTCATAGTCCTCGTCCACCACCCGTTCTGGTACAAGACCGACGAGGGACAGTACGGCACTATAAAGGGCTACACCGCCTTCGACGACAACGACTGGAACGCCCTCATGAAGTACATCAGCTGGGACTGGGCGGGCAAAGACGGACAGTACCAGGACATAGCAAGGTACTTCCTCCAGCTCGTCGAGAAGTACAACGTCAGGCTTATACTCGCCGGCCACATACACCACGACAAGCCGATACTGTACATCGACAAGGACGGGAACGAGCACTGGTTCTACACCCTGACCACCACGGGGGCGCCGGACAAGACCAGCAACCCGCCGAGCAAGGCCGACCTGTCCCACAACTACAACGTTCCCTCCTGGTACGGCTCCCAGGTGATATACGTTTATCCCAACGGAACGGTGGCATTCCCGGAGATGGAGGACGTCCTTCACCCGGGAATAAGCTCCCTGCCGGTTCCCCAGAAGTTCGTCGTCCTCAGGCAGAACGGTGAGGATGGAAGCGCGGTTCACTTCTTCAACGACCTGGGTAAAGCCGTCAGCGGTCCCCTCGTGGTTCAGATACCCGAGGGCGCCAAGGTTGACCCCGACGCGACCACCATAACCTACAAGGTCATCGCGGAGAGGGAGATAGGAGGCAATTACTACATGCTGCTGAACGTCACCGTGCCTGAAGGTGAGAGTCAGCTGGCGGTCGTCAAGGAGAAGGACACCCAGAAGCCGACCGTCGAGTTCGGCTACATCTCACCAAGGAAGCCGAAGCCGGGAACGCTTATCAAGGTCTTCTTCGACGCCAACGACAACGTCGGAATAAAGAGCGCCAAGGTTGAGGTCATCGAGAACGGGAAGGTCGTGGCAACGTACCCGGCGTTCTCCACCAACCCGTGGGACGTCAAGGGCAACTACTTCAGCCAGTTCACGGTGAACTCCTCAGAATTCACCCTGAAGGTGGTCGTTGAGGACTTCTACGGCAACACAGCCGAGACCACCTACGAGCACGCATCCGCGACAACCACCACCAGCAGCCCGTCGGAGGGCAAGGGTGTCTGCGGCCCCGCTGCTCTGGTAGCCATAGCGCTTATCCCGGCCTTCCTCAGGAGAAGGAAGTGAAAGCCCTCCTCCCCTCCATTTTTTGTAACGTCGCGCATCACCCAGATGGAAGAGTTTTTAAACCGTCGCCATAAGCCCACCATGGTGATGAAGGTGAAGTTCAAGGGCAAGGCCTTCGGCAACATCGTGAGGATGGAATTCGATATCCTCACGCTGAGCGAGCTTAAAATAGACGACCTGCGAGACTTCGATATAGACTCAATCAAGATAGAGCTCAAACCAACCTCATCGGGTATCAAGGTCATTGGCATCTGGGAGGGCACGATCGAGGATGCCGGGGAGGGGATAAAGAAGGCCCTCCAGGAGAGCTACAAGCTCCGCGAGAGGATTCTGAACAGGATAAAGAGCAAGACCGAGGCCATAAGGAGCACCATGCACCAGCTCGGCTTCAAGGAGGAGGTCGAGGGCTACGGAAGCGTCCTCCGCTTCACCAAAAAGGTCGGTGCGTACGAGATAATAGTCATAGCCTCGACGACGGAGGACGTTGTGCGCGTCGAGGTCTACGGCAACGACAAGAAGATAATCAGCCCGGAGATAGAGAGCATCTTCGAGGACGTCGAGGTCGAGGAGCTTGAGGTCTACGACTTCGAGGACAGCAAGGAGGAGAGGCTCGTCATAAACCTGGAGATACCGAAGAACGAGGAAAAGCCAGAGAGGAAGATAGTGGAAGCCATAAAAATGATAGAGAACATGCTGATGACCTAGTCACTTGTATTTGCTCTCCAGCTGAATCTGCTTCAGCTTCGCCGTTATTCCCTTCATGGGTGCCGTGTCCTCGCTTATTATTTTCCCCGTTCTGGTGTCTATCCGCGCGTAGTAGAACCTCTCGGCGCCGGAGACCTTGATGGTTATGTATCCCTTATCCTTGTAGTGGGTCAGCCTCTCGGTCTTGACCTCCTTCTCTCCAAAGGCCATCCTCAGGTGCTCGTGGTACATGGCCTCTATCGCCATCTCCGTGAAGCGCACGTTCTCCTCGAGAACCTCCCCTGTGGCCCTGTGGAGGACCAGCGTTCCAATCTTCGTCTTGCCGGCGAACTCGACCTCCCAGTTTTCGTTCAGGGAGATTGAGTCGATACCGGCCTCCTCATCGATCTCCCTCGCGCGCTCCAGGGCTATCTTCTCTGCCAGCTCCTTCCTGAGGACACGGTCAACCTCCTCAACGAGCTTGCCGTCCTTGCTGAGCCGTATTGTGACCACGTGCCTTTCGTTCTCGGCCTTGAGTACGTACTCCGCCTCCTTTCCTTCAACGGAAGTTATCTCAAAGTCTGGATACCTCTCGGCCACCAGCTCCTTGGCACGCTCGGGGGTTATCTCGACGAGGTAGTCCAGAACGTCGCCCGTGGCGCCGTCCACCTTAACTACTGCCTTGCCATCGGGGCTCTCAAGGGTCAGCTCGAGGTACTTGTGCTCCAGAACGCGGTACGAGCTCATCTCAAGGTCCCTGAGCGGGAAGTTGCCCTCTATGACTTCCTTGGCGTTTTTGAAGGCCTCCTGCGGGGACGGAAGCTTCCTAACTTCGGAGTGCTTTCCGGTGGTTAGGTCAACCTCGAGGACTGCTATGCCGTCGTCGAGCAGGATATCGGCAACGGCAACCTTCTTGCCCTTCTCGAGGTTCATAACTTTCCCGCTCGGGTAGGCCTTCCTCAGGAGTTCGTCCAGCGCCTCGTCGCTCAGCAGGGCCTCGAGGCTGAGGGGCTTCCCGGTGTACTCGTTGAAGGTCATTTCGAAGGAGAAGCTCTTGGTTCTACCGGATATCTTCACCTTGCCCTTGTCCCTCTTCAGCTCCTTTTCTAGCACTTCCTCACCTGTCTGTTTGAGGACTATCTCCTCGGTCTTTCCGACGAAGTACTCGTCCGGGAGAGGGCTTATCTCGAACTCGACCTTGCCGCTCTCCAGGTTGACGGTGGCCTTCGCGGTGTTCTCACCAACCTTGAGGTCGAGCTTGGCGAGCTTCGGAACGTAGACCTTCTTCCGCTCGTGGATTGAGACCTTTCCCTCGGCGACGCCCAGTTCCCTGGCGGCCCGTTCCTTGAGTATCAGAACCGCCTCGCTCGGGCTTATCGGAACCTCGATGTACCTCTCGGTCGCCTGAATGGAGGAGGCATCGTTGAGGAGTGCCTTGGTCACCGGGACGCTGAGCCTCTTGTCCTCGGTTGCGCGAAGGACTATGTCCTGCCCCGAGAACACCACCGCCTTGTCCTTCTCCTCCCCTCCCTCAACGGACCAGGAGAATATGTAGGCGCTGGAGAGCGTCACGGAGAGGGCCTGGAGGCTCATCTCAGAGGGCTTGATCGGGTACTTGGATGAGGCAAAGGAGGCGACCTTCTTGAACACATCCTGGGCGGAGAACTCGTAGAGGAGGGGAGCATCGAGCTCGAACTCATTCAGGGGGCTCTTTTTCTCGGATTTCTTCTTGGCGCTCTCGGCCATCTTGAGGAGCTCCTCCGGTGGCTCAAGCGAATAGTTGTGGAAGAGCGAGATGAGCTTCTCACCATCCCAGGGGATTATCCTTCCCCGGTGCTCCCGCGAGATGAGAACCTTGGCGTCCTTGGTGAAGCCAGCGGTCGAGATGAGTATGCCCTTGTCCGCCTTGTACTTGTCCACGAGCCCGGCGAAGACGTTGACGTCGCGCGATGAAGCGAGCCCCTTCCTGTGAACGGCTATGACCAGCTTCTCCATACCGGCTATTGGGTCGTCCCTTATGGCCACGATGTCTATTCCCCAGTCCTTCTTGCTCGCGACCTTTTCGTAGTCCCTGAAACCCATTCTCTTGAGCAGTTCGATTACGTTTTCAATGAGAACGTCCTCAGGTGCCAGCATTATTATATCCTGAGTCCACGGCATCATTCTCACCTATGAAAGCGAAATCAGACACTGGAATATTTTTGAACCTCATTTTATAAATCTCTTTCCCCCGAAAATTCATTATCACCCGAAGTGTTCAAAATAAGTTTTTAACGGGAGGAATTTAACACCGGTGTGGTGATGGAATGTTCAGGCTCACGGACTTCAGCTATCACAACAGGACAGTGTTTCTGAGGGCCGATCTCAACTCTCCCGTCAAGGACGGAAGGATAATCAGCGACGCCAGGTTTAGAGCGGTTCTCCCGACGATAATATACCTCCTCGAGCACGGGGCCAAACTCGTCATAGGGACGCACCAGAGCAAGCCATACAAGGGGGACTACATCACCACGGAGCAGCACGCCGAGATACTGAGCGGGTTGCTCGGCCAGGAAGTGGAGTACGTTGAGGACATCTTTGGAAAGTACGCCCGCGAGAAGATACAAGGCCTAAAACCCGGCGAGGCCCTTATGTTGGAGAACCTCCGCTTTGCCGCGGAGGAGGTCAAATACAAGCCGATTGAGGATTGCGAGAAGACGTTTTTCGTGAGAAAACTCGCCCCCCTGATCGATTACGTCGTGAACGATGCCTTCGCCGCCGCCCACAGGAGCCAGCCCTCCCTGGTGGGGTTCGCAAGGCTGAAACCCATGATAATGGGCTTCCTCATGGAGAGGGAGGTCCAGGCCCTCACAAAGGCCTACGAGACCCAGGAGAAGCCGAGGGTCTACGTGCTCGGCGGTGCGAAGGTTGACGACTCCCTCCGCGTGGCGGAGAACGTGCTGAGGAACGGCAGGGCCGAGGTCATACTCACCGGGGGACTGGTAGGTCACGTATTCACCCTCGCCAAGGGCTTCCATCTCGGCGACTCTAACCTCGAGTTCATGGAGCGGAAGGGCCTTCTCGAACTGGTGGACTGGGCCGAGGAGATACTCAACGAGTTCTATCCCTACGTGAGAACTCCCGTTGATTTCGCCGTTGATTACAAGGGGGAGCGTGTCGAGGTCGATCTGCTGAGCGAGGAGAAATGGCTGTTCGACGAGTATCCCATACTCGACATAGGTTCAAGAACCATTGAGAAGTACCGCGAGGTGCTTATGGGGGCGAAGATAATAGTCGCCAACGGACCGATGGGCGTCTTCGAGCGCGAGGAGTTCGCGGTGGGCACCGTCGGCGTCTTCAGGGCGATAGGAGAGAGTCCAGCCTTCAGCATAGTCGGGGGAGGCCACTCGATAGCGAGCATATACCAGCACAACATAACGGGCATAAGCCACGTCTCCACAGGCGGCGGCGCGATGCTGAACTTCTTCGCCGGTGAAAAGCTCCCGGTCCTGGAGGCCTTCAAGGAGAGCTACGAACGCTTTAAAGACCTGCTCAAAGGGTGAACAGCCAGACCAGGAGCACGGCGATTATGATGCCCCCAAGGAGCAGCATCAGGAGCCACTCGACCCTTTCCATCAGTTTTCTGTTCGAGTAGAGAACGTGCCCTATGATTCCAAGGATGAGGGATGAGACTATCAGTATCCTTTCCTCCGCCGATTCGACCCTGCTGAGAACAGTTTCAACGCCCCAGAGGGCCAGGAACAGCAGAACGGCCCCGGTGATGGCGTAGCCGTGCCTCATCTTTCTCGCGTTTGTTATGTAGAAGGTCGCGGCGAAGGCCACGAGGAAAACCACCATCGCCTGTATCTCGAGGGGAATCGGAACTGCCTTCGAATGAACGGCCCTCTCGTAGATCCATATAACCCCCGAAAGTATGGTGGAGACTATGAGCGCCATCACGAAGACCTTGTGGACGTGGTCTGCCACGCTCAGTGCCTCTTCGAGCTCCTCCAGCTCCTCCCGTTTAGAGACTTCTCCGCCCGCTTCGGCCCCTTCCGCCATCGAACCCCCGGTCTTTCCTACGCGCTTCGGAATTTAAGGCTATCGAGTTCACTCAATTCTGGTTTTCTCGTAGAGCCTCCTGTACACACCCCTGAACTGAAAAACCATGATAACCGCATAGAGCACCGCGAAGGATTTCAGGGGGAAGGTGCCGCCGATGAGGTGATTCAGCAAGGCGAGGGTTCCAATGACTATCAGATAGGTCGTGAGGACGTTGAGGATGGCCGCCAGCGTTGTCCCGTAGCGATACGCGAGCCATATCCAAAACGATGGATTGAGCGCCACCAGCCAGCGGAGCCTGAGCGGTTCATCCGGAGAAATCTCTACCGAGTAGGCGTCCCTCAGCATCTCCCGTCGAAACGCAATCGCGAGTCCAGCGGTGAGAAGCATGACAACGAAGGAGCCGATTAGGAGGAAGCCGTTGTCAAGGATTGCCCCGAGGGCCACCATGACGGCCCATGCCGTGAAGGCCAGGTAGACTAGCAGGGATTCCAGTGAGAGCCGTCCCTTTCGGAAGAGGTAGGCTGGGTAGATGCCGAAGAATGGGACGCCAACCGCGAGCGCTATGGCGGGAAGAACCTCACCGTTCATGTTCCTCCGGATTATTAAAACGCCCAAAAGTTAAAAAGATTTCGACCGAAAATGAAAACTTCAGTAGCCCATCAGCACGCCGAAGATTACCGCCACCCACCAGACCTCGAGGAAGGCGAAGCCCACCGTGGCCGTCCCGGTGATGAGCCATCCAACGAATATCGCGTAGGCTACGAGCGTCACCGCCACGTGAAGTTTGAGGAAGGTTCTGTTGATTTCGCCTCCGGATTTCATCCAGCCCGTCGGCAGGGGCAGCCAGTCGAAGAACGCCCCCGCCAGGGCAAAGAGCGGCTGGTTGAAAAAGACGGTGGGGATGAATATGAGACCCGCGAGGGCCACGCAGAGCATAGTCAAGACCCGCTTTTTCATCTTTCATCACCTCAGTCTATCGTCGCCTTTCTGAAGCCCAGCGCCGCGATTCCGGCGAACAGCGCGGCAAGGCCGATGAGAACGACCCAGTCTGTAACGATTCCAAACGTCGGCTCGACTCCGGCAAGGTAATACCTGGAGCCGTCGACCGCGTAGGTCAGCGGGTTCACCTTGGCCAGCCACTGCATCCACTCCGGCATCGTCTTTATCGGGTAGAAGGCCCCGCTGAGGAACGTCATGGGAAGCATTATCATCATGACGATCATCTGGAAGCCTTCCATGCTGCTCATCTTGAGGGCTATTGCAACCCCCATGCCCGCTATGGCGAGGCCCACCAGGAAGCTGAGGCCTAGCGCCGGAAGGATTCCGCTCACCTTGAGGTCGGCGAGGGCAAAGCTGAGCGCTAGGATTATGACGCCCTGTATCATGGCCATCAAAGCGCCACCGGTGATTCTGCCGAGTATCGCTTCCGTTCTGCTCGCGGGGGCGACAAGAATCTCCTTCAGGAAGCCGAACTGCTTGTCCCAGATGAGGGTTATACCCTGCATGAAGCTCATGTTGAAGACCGTCATGGCGATTATACCCGGCACGAGGTACGTCATGTAGTCGACGCCACCGAATATCGGGGCCGCCATGGGGTTGTTGAAGACCCCGCTCCAGCCCTTTCCGAAGAATATGAGCCAGATGAGAGGATTGATTATGCTCCCGATGACCCTGGCACGGGAGCGGGAAAACCTCTTCAGCTCGCGGTATATCATCGTGAGAAAGACCTGCATGCCATCACCTCCTCATCCTCGCCTTCATTATCATCTTCGCCACGTTCCCCTCGCCGCCTTCGTCCCTGATTTCCCTGCCGGTCAGATGCAGGAAGACGTCGTTGAGCGTCGGCCGGTGATATGTGACCTCGAGGATTTTGATGTCCGTCTCCTTTGCCAGCTCGAAGAGCCTTGGAAGGGCTTCGGCGGCGTTGTCCACGTCGAGCCGTATCCTACCGTCCGGGAGCATCTTGCAGCCCTTGATGAAGTCAGCCTTGAGGCACTTGAGCTCCTCCCTCGGACTCTGGAGCTTCAGGTAGATTATGTCGTTGCCCACGAGCTTCTTCAGCTCCTCCGCCGTTCCCTCTGCGATTATCTTCCCGTGGTCCATTATGGCTATCCTGTCGGCCAGCTGCTCCGCCTCGTCCATGTAGTGCGTGGTGAGGAAAATCGTCATGTTGTGCTCTTCCTTCATGGCCCTTATGTAGTCCCAGATGTGGGCCCTAGTCTGCGGGTCGAGGCCTATCGTCGGCTCGTCGAGGAAGAGGATTTCGGGCTCGTGGAGCAGCGAGCGGGCTATCTCAAGCCTGCGCTGCATTCCGCCGGAGAAGGTCTTGACTGGCCTGTCTCTGAACTCCCAGAGCTCGACGAACTTGAGGAGGCGTTCTATCTTCTCCTTCAGCTCATTTCCACCCAGGCCGTATATCTTGCCGTGGATGAGCATGTTCTCGTAGGCGGTAAGCTCTCTATCAACGCTCGGGTCCTGAAAGACTATGCCTATCTTCTTCCTAACCGCTATCGGTTCCTTAACGACGTCATGGCCAGCAACTATGGCCCTTCCAGCGGTCGGCTTCAACAGCGTAGTGAGGACGTGGACGGTTGTGGTCTTCCCGGCCCCGTTGGGACCCAGAAAGGCAAATATCTCGCCCTGTCTCACGTTGAACGATATTCCTTTAACGGCTTCAAAATCCCCGTACTTCTTCACCAGGTTCTCAACCTCAATCGCGTTCATACCGTCCACCTCCAAGTAGAATCAACCTAAGTTCCTTCGCACAGCCGGTGAATAGCTCTCTGATCCTCTCCCTCTGCTCGTCAGTCAGTTCATCCATCGACTCAAAGAGCTCCCTGAATGCCGCCCTCAGCTCGTCGCCTCCCAGCTCAAGGAATGCCTTGTAGGCGCGCATTCTCGCCTTTATCTCCCTGAGTTCCTCCTCATGCTCCGCCAGGTACGTCCTGCCCTTTTCGGTTATTAGGTAGGTTTTTCTGTCCCTGCTCCCGGTGTCGGCAACTTCTATTAGCCCGTTTCTCTTGAGGGAGGATAGTATTGGGTAAACCGTACCAGCGCTCAGCTTTATCCCGTAGAGGTTCTCCAGCTCGGCCATTATCCCGTATCCGTGCCTCGGCTCCCTGAGGAGGTCCAGCACGAGTATCTTCATGTAACCCTTGAAGCTCGGACGCTCCAATTATCTCACCCAATATATCGAACGATATATTGCTTAAAAAGATTGCGGTAGGGAACGCTTATTACCCTACTCCTCGAGGATTCAGTGGTGATACCATGAGGGCCGTTCTAAAGCCCCTATTCGAGGCCGAACTGCCGGCGGATTTCAGCGAGGTCATAAAGGGCAAGCTCATGGGAGAGGAACTCAGAACTGGAGAGGAAATTGAAGTCGAGCTCCTCGGGAAGTCCCTCCGCTTCAAGGTCGTCCTGGCGGAGCCCTCGCCGCTGAAGGTGAACAGGAGTACTAGGATAGAGTTCTCGCGGGGCGAGGTTGAAGTCGTTGATTTTGAGTTCGATGAATCCGTGAGGGATGTAATCCCCTTTGAAAAGGGGTTCGTCGTCACCTTCGAGAAAAAGGTTCTGATTCTGAACCAGGATGGGCAAAAGATTTATAGCGATGAGTTCGAGGAACTTAACGGAGTTAGGGTCTCCAAAGGGACAGTGGTGATAATCCATGGCGGAAGCAAAATCAGGCTCGTTAAGCCTTGAAAAGTTCACCTTCGATGAGAGCTGGGAGGAGAAGAGAAAGCGTGCGGAGAGAATCGTCAAGATTCTGATGGAGACGCACCCCAGGGAGAAGCTCCTCATCGGCGACCCCTACAGAACGCTGATACACTGCATAATCTCACAGCGTATGAGGGACGAGGTAACATACAAGGTCTGGGAGAGGCTGTTTGAGAAATACGGAGACATCCACAGGATAGCCAGCACGCCGGTCGAGGAGATGCAGGAGTTTTTGAGAAAGAACGGGGTCGGCCTCTGGAAGACCAAGGGCGAGTGGATTGTGAGGGCGTCGCAAATAATCCTCGAAAAGTACGGCGGAAGGGTTCCAGACGACATTAGGGAGCTAATGAATCTCCCAGGAATCGGAAGGAAGTGCGCCAACATAGTCCTGGCCTACGGCTTCGGCAGGCAGGCGATACCCGTTGACACCCACGTGAACAGGATAAGCAAGCGCCTCGGCCTGGCCCCACCGAGGGTTCCGCCCGAGAAGGTTGAGGAGTACCTCGCGGAGCTGATCCCCTACGAGAAGTGGATATACGTGAACCACGCGATGGTGGACCACGGAAAGAGAATATGCAACCCGATAAGGCCGAAGTGTAACGAGTGTCCGCTGAGGGAGCTGTGTCCCTACGCGAAGGGCCTGGTGACCGATGCGGACATAAAGGGGAAGGCTCAGGGTTCGCACTCGTAGGGACAGTTCTCGAGTCCGTACAGACGGTAAACGGCGGGTATCTCTATCTCAATCTTTCTCTTCTCCGATTTAAAGAAGCCGGTTCTCACGAGGTACTCGACTTCTATCCTGAACCGCATCCTCGCCTCGATAGTGGCTATCTCCCCACCCTTTCTGATGTCGAGAGGAATAACTGGTGTTAGGTCAAGGGGCTCGCCCCACGTTGGTTTCAATGCCTCAGCCCTGATGGCCTGCCATATTTCGAGACCGGGCACATGGGCCTCGGTTACCTCAAAATTACCGTCAGGGGTTTTGAAGTACATGACCCCCACCTGTTTGGGAAATATGGGGTCAACGGAGACGTTGCTCACGTTCTCCGCCACAAAGAGAACCCGCCTTATCGCGATCGAATCGTTCATTGGTCTGAGACGGAGGACGAACTCACCGGATATCGGAAAATCGTCACAGCCCGCATTCCTCATAGCCGATGGGGAGTAGGAGAACCAGATGAAAAGGTCGCTCCGGTTCCTGAAGGAGTAGAAGCCCACCAACTTCTCTCGGCCCAGGATGCAGGAGAGGTTGCTCGCGTTGATGTCAAAACTCCAAGTGTCCAGTGTGGCGTCACTTATCCGGCCAGAGGAGGAAACAGTCCTACCATGGAGCCAGGATGTCGAATACGCCAGCAACACAAGTACCAGCAGTCCAAGCAGGAACGCTTTGTCCCTTCGCGTCGGCATCGAAATTAAAACCACATAAGATGATAAAAAGTTTTCGAATGAGGAAAGTCATTCCTCCTCTTCCACTTCCTCACCGGCGAGCTTCCTCAGCTTGTCGAGGTCGGAGCCAACCGCTATGAGAACGTCGCCCTCCCTGATGACGTCGTCCCTTCCGGGGTTGTAGATGTACCTGCTCCCGCGCTTTATGGCGAGTATCCTCGTGCCTATCTTGCTGGGGAGCTTGAGCTGGGCGAGGGTCTTTCCATGGAGAACGGAGCCCTCGTGAACCGTTACCCTTCCGAGTTCCTCCTCAGTGTCCTCCATTATCCTCCTGATTATCGGGTGAGGCTCGACGTCCCTCAGCACGAGGTCGGAAATCTTATAGGCGGCATCGCTTATCTGCTCGTTTATGTCCGCCATGTCTATGACGCTGAGGAGCTTGAGGGGGTCGTCCTCCCTCTTGGCCATCAGGAGGGCCAGCTTCTTGACCTTGAGGGTCAGCTCGTCCATGCGCTCCTCGAGGAGGTAGACCTCCTCAGCTATGTCCTCGCTGTTGTACATGACCGAGGAGAACGCCAGATCGACCATGAGCGATGACAGGTCCTTCATCTCTATGAGGCAGTTCCTAATCTCCTCAAGCTCATTCATTGCCCATCACCTTGATGTTGCCCCTGGCTATCTCCTTGAGGTAGTCTATGGAAGTGTTCGTGCCCCTTCCGATGAGTATGTCCCCAGGGAATATCTTGAAGTCCCCGTCGGGGTCAAAAATCCAGCGCTTGCCCCTTCTAACGGCCACTATCCAGACGCCGGTGTTCGTGGCCACGTCCAGCTCCTCCAGGGTTTTGCCCACGAGTATTGAATCCGCGGAGACGTAGATTTTACCTATTATCTCCTCGCTGCCCAGTATCGCCTCGGTTATGACTGGGTGGAGCTCGACTCCCTCCAGGACCATCTTCGCCAGATCGGCCGCGGCGTTGGACATGTCGTCTATGGCGTGCGCCATGTGGAGGATGGACGTTATCTGCTCCGCCTCCTTGGGGCTTCTCGCGGCCAGAACCGCGTGAACCATCAGGTGGTAGTTGAGCAGGTCGAGGTACTCCTCAAGCTCGAGTACCTCCTCGGCCATTTCCTCCTCGTTGAAGAGTATCGAGGAGTAGGCCAGGTCAACCATCAGCTCTGCGGTGTTTTTCATTTCAACGAAGATGTCCTTAACGTTCCTTGGAACCTCGATTTCGTCCCACTCTTCCACCCGGCTCTCACCGATGTGGGGAAGGAGGGGAAATCTTATTTAGTTTTCGCCTTCGAAAAGTTTAATACCCGCAAAGGTCAACGTCTACGGGGTGAGGGCGATGGAGAGTGATGGCAGTGATCGGCGGAGAGGCCAGGAGGGAGCTGAAGGAAAAGGTCAAGGAAGCCTACAGGGTTACGCTACCGTCCCTGTTCACCTCGCAGATATTCGGCCTATTCGGCGGTACGTTTCTAGGTAAGTACTTCGAGACGATAAGAACCCAATTCCCCGGCCTTCTGGTGGTTCTGCCGGGTATAATGGGACTCCGCGGGAACGTCTTCGGTTCCATGGCATCGCGCTTCTCCACGATGCTCTACCTCGGTGACCTCGAGCCCTCGGTGAGGGATAAGAAGGTCCTCAAGGAGATAGTCCTCAGAATGCTCATCTCGCTCATTCCGATAGTCATGCTGTGGGCCATAGGCGTTGCCACCGGGGTGAAGAAGAACGCCTTCGACGTCCTCCTCATAGTCGTTACATCGACGATACTCGTGTCCTTCATCCTCGGCTACTTCACATCCTTCGTCACGATATTCTCCTTCAGGCGCGGCACCGACCCGGACAGCGTTGCGGCACCGCTGGTCGCCTCCATGGGCGATTTCCTGACGGTTCCCTCGCTGGTGCTGTTCATACTCCTCATAGAGCGCTCACCGGAGGGATTCAGGCTCTTCAACTACGCGGTGCTGGCTCTCTTTGCGGTCGTGGCGGCTGTAAGCAGGGTCCGGAAGGCGGAGTTCGTTGAGCTCCGGCAGGTCTTCATAACTATAACCGGGCTGGCGCTCCTCTCGACGATATCAGGTTCAATACTCGCCAGGTTCAGCGGGATAATCCAGGCGTCGGTCATACTGAGCTTCATCTACCCCTCGCTCCTCAGCAGCTTCGGAAACTACGGCTCCATAATAGCCGCGAAAACCTCGACGAAGCTCCACCTCGGTGAGATAGAGAGCTTCATCTGCTGGAAGCCCCTCACAGACATCCTGGCCCTATTCACGACGGCGCCGGTCATCGGAACGACGAAGCTCCTCATAGGCATCGCCCTTGTGAAGCTGACGACAGGGATGACGGTTCCGAGCTCCGCGTGGATAATAGTCCTCACGTACCCGTTCATGGTCCTGTTCATCATGCTCTACTCCTACACGGTCTCCTACTTCCTCTTCCAGAAGAACATAGACCCCGACCACGTGGCGATACCGCTTATATCCAACAACAGCGATATATTCGGCACGATTTACGTCGTGCTCATGGCTAAGCTGATGGTGGGTGGTTGAATGATAGGTCTCTCCATGACGGCCTATTCCGGAAGGGACCTCTCCGGGCTGGAGGGGTGGGTCCGGAGGGCGAGAAAGCTGGGCTTTGATTTCGTCGAGATTCTGAGCGAATGGCCCCACTACCTGACGAGGGACAACTACCGTCTCTTCGCCGAGGTTTTTGACGGCTGGGGGATGAAGAGAACAGTCCATGCACCCTTCAGCGACGTCAACATAGGCTCCTTCAACGACAGGCTACGGAGGGCGTCGCTGGAGGTAATCCGTGAGGCCATCGAACTGGCGGCCGAGCTCGATGCACTCTCCGTCACGATACATCCCGGGCACTGCTCGCCGATCAGCGTGAAGAACAGGAGGAAGTACATGGAGATACACCGGGAATCCCTGAGGAAAATCTCCGAATGGGGGCTCGAGTACGGGATAAAGATCGGCGTCGAGAACATGCCGCGCTTCGTAATCCTCGATGCCCAGACGTGCGAGAGGCTGTGGGAGATACTCGGGGACGTCGAGATAGGGGTAACCTTCGACGTTGGGCACCTGAACACGACAACCGGAAAGTTCGAGCGCTTCCTGGAGGTTCTCGGGGACAGGATAGTTCACGTTCACCTCCACGACAACCGAGGCGAGAGGGACGAACACCTCGCCCTGGGTGACGGCACGGTTCCCTGGGTCAGGGTGCTGCCAAAGCTCCCGAGGGTGACGTGGGCCCTCGAAGTCAACGACATCGAATCTGCCAGGAGAAGCCTCGAATTTTTGAAAAGCCTGCATTAATGGACGTTTCAGTTCATTGGCGTCCAATTTTTACAAAACGCAACTCTTTTATACATTTAAAATGAAGTTCTTGCGAGAAGCAGTTTCTGGCGGAGGGATACCAATGGTGGAAAAGATAGTTGAGGAAATGAGGCCCTTCTTCGACCCGAAGGCGGTCGCTATCATCGGCGCAACCAACAAGAAGGGTAAAGTTGGAAACGTCATTTTTGAGAACTTCAAGATGAACAAGGAGCGCGGAATCTTCAAGGGCAACATATACCCCGTGAACCCCAAGCTCGACGAGATAGAGGGTTACAAGGTCTACAAGAGCGTCGAGGAGCTTCCGGAGGACACGGACCTGGCGGTCATTTCGATTCCGGCCCCGTTCGTCCCGGACACCATGAGGGGCGTGGCTAAGAAGGGAATAAAGTCAGTTATCATCATCACCGGCGGCTTCGGTGAGCTCGGTGAGGAAGGAAAGAAGCTGGAGCGCGAGATCCTTGAGATAGCCAGGGAGAACGGGATAAGGGTCATCGGCCCGAACTGTGTCGGCGTCTACGTCCCGGACACCGGCGTTGACACCGTTTTCCTGCCGGAGAGCAAGATGGACAGGCCGAAGAGCGGACCGATAGCCTTCGTCAGCCAGAGCGGTGCCTTCGCCGCTGCGATGCTCGACTGGGCAGCGATGGCTGGAATAGGAATCGGCAAGATGGTCAGCTACGGCAACAAGCTCGACGTCGACGACGCCGACCTTATGGACTACTTCATCCACGACGATGGCATAAACGTCGTCACCTTCTACATCGAAGGCGTCAAGGACGGTAGGAAGTTCATAGAGGCCGCCAAGCGCATTACGAAAGTCAAGCCGGTCATAGCCCTCAAGAGCGGAAGGACCGAGTACGGCGCCAAGGCCGCCTCAAGCCATACCGGTTCGCTCGCCGGTGCCGACACGATTTACGATGCCGTCTTCAAGCAGACCGGTGTCATCCGCGCCGAGGACTTCGAGCACATGTTCGACCTCGCGAAGGCCTTTGCCGCGCTCAAGGACAAGCTCCCGAAGGGCGACAGGATAGGAATAATCACCGACGGCGGTGGAGCCGGCGTTATGGCCAGCGATGCGGTAGCGAAGTTCGGCCTCAAAATGGCCGACCTCAGCGAGGAGACCCTCAGGTACCTGAAGGAGAACTTCCCACCGCACGCAGTGGCAGGAAACCCGACCGACGTCGTCGGCGACACCGATGCCGAAAGGTACAGAATCGCCATCGAGGGCTTCGTGAACGACCCCAACGTTGACGCAATACTCGTCATAGTACTCTTCCAGGTCCCGCTCCTCGAGGAGGAGAAGATAATCGACATCCTTGCCGAGTACCAGAAGAAGAGCGACAAGCCGATAGTTGCCGTTGCCATGGGCGGTAAGAAGACCGACCACTACGCCAGAATCCTCGAGGACAAGGGAGTTCCCGTTTACCCGACTCCCGAGAGGGGTGTCCGCGCCCTGGCGGGCCTTGTTAAGTACGCTGAATACCTCAGGAGGGGGGCCTGACCCCCCAATCTTCCGGTGGTGGTATCATGAAGGAGGAAGCCCTTAAAGTTATTGAAGAGGTTTTGAAGTCCGGAAGGACTTCGCTCGTTGAGTACGAGGCAAAGCAGGTTCTCAAAGCCTACGGCCTCCCGGTTCCGGAGGAAAAGCTCGCCAAGACCCTTGACGAGGCACTCAAGTACGCCGAGGAAATCGGCTATCCCGTTGCCATGAAGCTGATGTCCCCGCAGATTCTCCACAAGAGCGACGCGAAAGTCGTACTTCTCAACATCAAGACCCCCGAGGAGCTGAAGGAGAAGTGGGAAGTCATCCACGAGAACGCGCGCAAATACCGCCCGGACGCTGAAATCCTGGGCGTTCTCATAGCCCCGATGCTCAAGGTCGGAAGGGAGATCATCATAGGCGTCACCGAAGACCCGCAGTTCGGCCACGCCCTCATGTTCGGACTCGGCGGAATCTTCGTCGAGGTTCTCAAGGACGTCACCTTCCGCATAATCCCAATAACCGAGCGCGACGCCAGGAAGATGATCCAGGAGATAAAGAGCTACCCGATTCTTGCAGGAGCTCGTGGAGAGGAGCCCGCTGATATAGACGCCATAGTGGAGCTTCTCCTCAAGGTCAGCGAGCTCGTGGACGACCTCGACGAGTACATCAAGGAGATGGACCTCAACCCGGTCTTCGTCTACGAGAAGGGCAAGGGTGCCGTCGTCGTTGACGCCAGGATAATCGTCAAGGAGCCGACCGAGAAGAAGGAGGAGATAATCACCGAGTACAGGGAGAGGTGTGCCTGACCCTCATCTTTTTTTCAAGTTTTCCTTCTCGAGTGGGCGAGGAGAAACACTCCCAGCGACAGGATTCCGAATATCCCTATGAATGTAAAACCGCTTCTAAGGCCGAGGAACCCTATCAAAACAGGCCCCAGAGCCTGACCTATGTCCTTTATGCTCTCCAGGAAACCCAGCGCGGTTCCACGGAGCTTTGAGACTTCTGTAGCCAGGGGTTTCGTCGAGGCCTCGCTTATCGAGGCGCCCACCGAGAAGACCACCGCACCCAGAACCACCAGCGGAAGGGAGTCGGAGAGGGCAAACGCAAACATCGCCAGGCCAACCATTGTCATGCCCACCACTATCGGCTTCGTTCTGCCAATCCTGTCGCTGAGGTAACCCGCGTAGGGCTTAACGACCGCCATTATGGCGATTTCCACCGTCAGTATCAGCCCGGAGAGCCAGGCCTTGTCCTGGAGGTAGTAGAAGAGGGGCAGGAAGGTTTCTATGCCCTGGTAGGCCATGTACACGGCCGCATCTAGCAGGCCGATCAGGAGGAGCTCCCCGCTGAACGTGAACTCGAACCTCTTGAGCTCGCCCCCCGTCTCGGGGAACCTGAAGGTGAGGGCAAAAACCACCAGCCCAGTCAGCGAACAGAGAACGAAGACCACGGAAAATCCAAGGAAGTATATGATGCTTCCCGCGAGGACAGGGGCAAGGGCGCGGCCGACGAGGGTTGATGAGCTTAGGAAACCCATGAAAGTGCCCTTCCTGTCCGGATAGAGATCGCTGACCAAAGCGAAGGACACCGGGACGAAGATGGCCGTCGCAACGCCGTAGTAAACCCTGACGAGGGCGAGGCTCAACGCGTCACCCGCGAGAAAGTACAGCAGCGGGGCGCTGAGAAAAACGAAGCCGCTCATCTTCAGGAGCCTCTTCCTCCCGTAAACATCGCTGAGAAGGCCTGACGCGAAGTTTATGAAGATGCCCGTCACCGTCGATGCGGCAGCGACGAGGCCGATTTCCCCCTTTCCGAGCCCTATGCTCTGGGCGTAGAGGGGAAGCGTGGGGGACTTGCTCATGGTGGAGCCTAGGATCGCGAAGAATCCCGCGATAAGGATGAGGTAGAGGGCCTTGGAGCCGGTTCTCAATCCCCGCATCCCCAGTAGCTGAGACACTATTTACCGCCGCTCTTCCCCTTGAGGTACTCCACGAGTTCACTGGCGCTGACCGAGAACTCGGAGCCGTAACGCTCAAGGGCGGGCGACTTAACCACGCGGAGCACGAGCCGGCCGTCCCTGAAGCTGAGCTCGAAAACCCTGCTGGCCAGCTCCCTCACGTCCTCCAGAACGCTCTCGGGGAGCATCTCCCTGTTGACGAACGCCATCATAATCACGTCCTCCGAACCAATGGATGATGCCATGCACATGCGGCACACTGAAGCTGGAGGGATGTCTGTCTTGACCGTTATGAGCTTCTCAAGTCCCAGCGTCACCACGAGCTTCAGCCCGCGGAAGGTCTCGAGGGCTTCCAGGTACTCCCGATGCCATACCGAGGCCGCCTTGAGCACGCTTATTCTCCTGATTACGTTGCCAGTATGGAGAACGCCCCCGAATTTAATCACGGGTATCTCGTCTATCCAGCCGGTGTCAACCCCTATTATCGAGAGATGGGCCCGTATAACGTGGAGCTGGTCGAAGATATCGTTGACTATGATGTGTCTCTCCCCGTCGATGTCGAGGAGGGCTATGGATGCCGCGAGGTGAACCGGGGCGAGGGAATCGTACTCCACAACAACGACCTCTCCTGGCTGAAGGAGCCCGATGCTCTCAATGGTCTCTTCCACGGCTTTATTCGCCGTCATTCTCGCCACCTCCCATGGTGCCGGGCTCAAACACCACTTCGGTACCGTATTCATCGAAGTAAATCGACTTGACGACCTCCACCACGAACCGCCCGTCCTCGACCCGGGTTCTTAGGACACGGGTGGAAATCTCCTCGGCCTCCTTAATGCTTGGCCCTTCCACGCGCTTCATGTTGATGAAGACGAGACCCCTGCTTCCGGGGTTTCCAATCATTGGCCTTATGATGCTGGCAAAGAATTCCTCGCGTCTCATCGGGTCGTTCTCCAGCTGCTGGAGAAGCTCCGTGGCCCCGATCACGATCCTGATTAAAGACTCCCTGCCCATCTCCTCACCGATGCTCTCAAGGAGCTCCATGAAGCGCCTCTTCAGTATCGGGAGCTCCGTAACCTCGTCAATCTTTGCCAGGACCCTGCCGGTGTCCAGCCTTCCGCCGATCTTTATCACTGGGGCACCATCGATTGGGGACGTATCGAGGTCCGCGAACCTGAGCTGGGCCCTCACGACGTGCAGCCCGTCGAGCACGTCCACTATCACGTAGGGAAGGCCGTTGTGCCTCGCGTATTTGAGAACCTCGTAGAGAAGCAGGTAAACTGGTTCCTTGGATGTGTACTCCACGAGAACCAGCTCACCGGGTCTGATGGTCTCGGCGTATCCAAAAACGGTTTTCTCAAGATTCTCTCCCATGGTGTCCACCCCCTGATATAAAGTTTTTCATTAAATTCTTAAAACGGTTCCGTAAACCGCACCAAGAACCGCAAAACCGGTTCGAGAGACGACCCATTCACTCCTCGGTACCCGTCTCCGGGCCCTCTTCGGCCTCCTCTTCCTGCACCACCACCTTGATGTAGCTCAGGATGTCGTGGATTATGAAGAAGCTTATCGCCACCTCAACCAGGGCCATGGGGTTGCCGGCTATCAGGAACAGCAGGGAGAAGAAAAATGTCACACCGGCGTATACGAGGGCTACCTTGATTGCGGTCTTGTTTTCAATCCCCACGCCGTATCCGAGCCCCATGTTGAATATCGCGAAGGTAAGGTAGATCGGTGAGGCTAGGTAGTATGCGTAGTAGAGGAGCAGAAAACCGCTGAGAAAAAGGAGAGACGAGGCAACCCTCAGACGCTTCATGGCATCCCCAAATGGTTTTCAAAGACCTCCACGTATTTAAACCCATCGTCCGGAAAGATGAGGACGTAGGTTTTCTCGCCGAGTTCTCCGGCGATCTTCTCATAGGCCCTGAAAACGGCACCGGAGCTGAGACCTACGAGAAGACCGTCGCTCCTGGCAACGCGGATTGCCCCCTCGATGGCCTCCCTCCTCGTTATCTCCAAGACCCTGTCTATCTCGACCTGGAAGTACCATTTGGGCCTCGTTTCAAGCCTCTTGATGCCGGGTATCTTCTCGCCCTTCGCCGGAACGACGCCGATAACCCGCGTGTCGTAGCGCTCCTTGAGGTAACTCGCTATGCCCCCTATGTGTCCGGAGGTTCCTATACCTGCTATGAGCACGTCGGGCTTCCTGCCGATGCTCCTCAGCTGCTCGTCTATCTCCCCCGCGGTAAAGCGGTAGTGTGCCTCGAAGTTGTCGTCGTTCTCGAACTGGTTGAGGTTAGCGGCACTGGCTTTCCTGGCCTCCTCGATGACGTACTGCACCATCGTCTGGTCTATCGTCTCGAAGTCCGTCATAACGACCTCCGCGCCCAGAACCTTCAGGAGAACCTGCGTCGCTCTGGGCGTTGGTCTCGGCAGATATGCCCTAAACTTCACCCCGAGAACGTTGCCCAGCGCCGCCATGGCGATTCCGACGTTGCCTGATGTGGCCTCGAAAAGAGCGGTGCCGTTGATGTCCCCGCGCTCCAGGGCCTTCATAAGCATGTTAAAAACAGCCCTGTCCTTTATGCTCCTGCTGAACGGGTTAAAGAACTCTAGCTTGGCAAAATACATCCCCCCTCTCGGCTGAGAGTTTAACCAGGGGGGTCGGCTTGTACTTCTCGAACAGTTCGAGGGTGCTGTTAAACACGTTCATTTGCCATCACCGAAAACGGGTGAGAAGAGGGCTTTAAAAACTTTCCTAAAACGAACAGTTATGGACAGAATTGGGTAATCTACGGTGGTGGCTTTAATAACTCGAGAGCGAAATTTTCATATACGACATTGGAATAAATATTCCCTAGAAAACCGTGGAGGACCAACATAATGGGATCCAAAAAGGTGCTCATTGTAACCTTGGTCGTACTGGCGGTCGTCTTAATCCTCCCAAAAGGACTCATCGTTCCAACTGATGCCCAAGAGGTGTCCTTCGAGAGTAGCACATCGAAAACGACCTGTCCATTCACAATTCGCACTTCTTTCATTTTTGATAACTTTACCTATGTTTTTAACATCATCGCGAACAACACAGCGGTCTTTAATTTCTCCCTTGAGGGACTGGATAAGGGATACCTATGTACCTCACGGGGGATTCTCCTCTACGCATATTTCGTTCAGGACAGCAAATCTTCGATGGTTTTCCTCGACTACAACCTCAGCGAAAAATGGAGACGAGAACTTCCAGCGTATCCGGTCAAATATACAAATGAAGGGTTAATCCTCGTGAAAAACCCGGTCTTCGGTTCTTCCGGAAGCTCATGCGTTTACATTCTAAACATCTCGACCGGCAGGCTTTCCGGATGGTTCTGCCCGAATGTGCTTGGCGGCCATGTCTCGGACGTTAAACTCACCGATGGAAGAATATACGTCACCATTGGAGAGCCAAGAAGACCCCCACTAGAGACCCATGCCTTGATCTACATGAAGGAAGGCGAGAAGGTCAAGAAAGCGGAGATCACCAGCATTCCAGGAGAGGGTGTAGGTATCAGACTTCTCATAGACGCCAACGAAAGGTATGTGGCCGTTGCTTACTTCTTAGCAAACGAGAGGGAAGAGGAGAAGAACGGAGTCTGTGTGTTTAGAACAGAAAACCTGAAGAAAATCGCGTGCAAGGAATTCGGCGACGGTGAGAGACCACTAAAAGTTAAACTCAAAGGGAACATAGTTTACGTCCAGACTACCAAAGGGGTAAAGGCCTACAAGATAATCAGCCTGTGGTGACCAGTGGCGTTTCAATATCCCTCATGAAATGAACGGGATATTCAAAGCACCCCCTCCCTCACGAGCCTCTCCTTTATCCTCTCGAACTCACCGAGGGAGCCCCTGACAACGGGATACCTCGGAACGAAGGGGCACGGCTCCTCCTGCTCGATGCTTATCTCAAACGTCCCTATCGCATTGGCGATTCTGACTATCTCCTCCTTGTCAAGGCCTATGAGCGGCCGCAGAATCGGAAGGTCGCTCGCGGTGCTTATGATGAGCAGGTTGTCGAGGGTCTGGCTTGCCACCTGGCCGAGGCTGTCTCCCGTGATTATCGCCTTTGCCCCAATCTGATGCCCCACCCTGCAGGCCTTCCTCAGCATCGTCCACTTGCAGAAAAGGCACGTCCACTTCCCCTTTCCAATCTCGGCCAGCTTCGAGAAAACCGGCGCCTGTTCCTCGTAGGCGTCGACTACGACAGGCTCGTTCAGCCTCCCGTACTTCCCAAGAACCTCGCAGAGCTCAAAAACCTTGGACTCCTTCGTGCCGCTCTGCCTGAAGTGAACCGGAGTTACCTCAAAGCCCTTTCTGAGCATGAGGTAGATCGCCACCGGCGAGTCTATGCCCGAGCTTAGGAGCGCCACTGCCCTCATGATTGATGAAAGCGAGGAAGGATATATGAAGCTTTCCACAACTTAAGGTTGAGGTCTCACGATGCCCTCTTCAATCCTCCAGTCCTTTGACTCGTAGAGAGTTCCGAACATCAGATAGAGTTCATAAGGCACCTTCCACATTTTCAGAAACTCTTTGAACCTGTAAGTGGCCTCCACGGGGAGAAGAACAACCCACGGGGCAAGGTAGCGTCCTCCCAGGTCTCTCAACACTCCGGTTTTCCCGTCCCTACCTCGAAGTGCGAAGCTGAACTTGTTCTTCTTGTTTTTTGTCATTCCCCGGACATCGAGGATGAACAGTGCGTATCCCTCGCCATTCATCAGTTCATGAAGGGGACGCCTCCTGATAAGAGAATAGCCAGTGATAATCAGCCCTGGAACGGCGAGGTAGTTTGGGTCCCACACCTGCTCAAGGTTCATCGCCTTAACGTCCAGTCTTTCATGGGGGAACCCCATGTCAATCAGCATCTCCTTGAACTCGAAGGCAAGTTCAAACCTCTCCGACTCAGCTGCCCCGGTGAGAAGTACCATGAAGTCGAAATCGTTTGGGGCTTCTTTCCCCTGGGTCACAGAGCCATAGAGGACCACATCAAAGACCCTCTCGTGCTCCCTCTTGAATTCCTCCGCGGCCTGCTCCAGTTCACTTAGTTCTATCGGTAAGTTTGAGAACCTCATTCCTCAACGCCCCCACCTCGTCCCTCGTGAGCCTCCTCTCGTATGCATCCCTGTAGAAATCAAAGAACTTACTGACGATACGGTACAGATCACGGTAATGAAGCCTCAGAATCGCAAATCGCTCACTGTGATTCTTGGGTTCCAGGTTCAGATCCCGCTTGATGACGTAGTCACATATCCCAACGAGAGCCTTGAAATACAGTATTGACGCGGAGTTATACCTACCCTTCTTGAAAGCGTCTTCTCCAGTTTCTATGTACTCCCGGATGTTCTCCTTCAGGTCATCAAGGTTCACGGGCACATCCTTCACCGTGTAGCCATTCCTACAACATCATAATATTTAAAGGTTCCTGTAGGAATTCCTACGAACCTCCAGCTGGAGCAGGCCGATGTAGGTGAACCACGCAAGTATAGTGGCCGCACCGACCAGCTCCGGAATCGCGAGCCCCTTGAAGACCCTAGCCTTCACGAGGTAGAGCATCAGGGCGAAGGTGAGAACCGCCAGAACGCTCCAGGCGTAGCCGGCTGAAAGTCCCTTCCTCCCGAGCTTTAAGCCGATGATCGTTATATCTGCGAGGGCGAGGACGTAGAAGAAGACCGCCGCCGGGGCGTGTGGCGCGTACTCCTCTGGAAAAACTCCAACTAGGAACAGGAGGACCATCGCGAGGGGCATCAGGTATGACAGACCGTTTCTCAGGGCTCCTATGGCGGCTATGAAACCGAGAGCCGCGAAGACCATCAGGAAGCCGTTGAAGTAGTAGTTCACCGGGTTCCGTACTGAGCCCATGTCGCTCAGGGCGTTTCCCGTGAAGGAGAACCAGGGGTTCTGGCTCAGGACGATGAGCAGCCCCACGATGAAGATGAGGGGAAGAGAGAGGCTAAGGTACGCGCCGACCCTTTCGAAGTCCATGGGAGCACCTCAGCACTGCCTTTTCCGGGGCTCCTCTCCAAAGACCGCCCGGTAGAGCTTCCTGAACTCCTCCCAGGAGCCCCTTATAACGGGATGCTTCGGTATGAACGGAATCTCGTCCTCAGGCAGGGTTGAAAGCTCGAAGGTTCCTATCTCCTTCGCTATCCTGACGATTTCCTCCTTGTCGAGCCCCACGAGAGGACGGTATATCGGTAAATCAGTCGCCTGGCTGACTATGTACATGTTCTCGAGGGTCTGGCTTGCCACTTGTCCGAGGGAATCGCCCATGACGATGCCCTTCGCCCCGAACTCCCGGGCTATTCTATCCGCGTGCCTCACCATCATGTACTTGCAGAAGACGCAGGTGTACTTCTCCTTCTTCATCTCGCGCAACTTTTCAAGGATTCTCTCGCGCTCTTTGGGCTTGACCACTATCAGCTCGCCCTTTCCGCCGTAGCCGTACCGCTTGAGCTGGTTCCATATCTTGCGCACCTTTTCAAGGGTCTTCTCGCCCATGTAGATGTGGACGGGAATGACCTCAACGCCGCGCTTCATCATGAGGAAAGCGGCAACCGGCGAATCTATGCCGCCGCTGAGAAGCGCCACCACCTTGCCCTGGGTGCCGATGGGAAGACCGCCCCAGGCGTAGATTTTGTCAACGAAGACGTAGGCTTTGCCCTCCATCAGCTCGACGCCGACTTCGATGTCGTAGTTGTGAAGATCAACCTCGCTCTCCTCGTTTTCAAGGATGTACTCGCCGACCTTTGCCTGAACCTCTGGGCTCTTGAGGGGGAACTCCTTGGTGATTCTCCTCGCGGTGACGCGGAACTTCGGCCTTTCCAGGCCGAGCTCCCTCTTCTTCCTCCTGAAGAGCTTTAGAGCCGTTCTGTTAATCTTATCCAGCTCGGCGTCGATTTCCATCGCCGGGGAGAGCGACACTATGCCAAAAACCCGTCTGAGAACGTCAACGGCATCTCCAGCTTTATTCGTCTTCACGAGAATCCTTCCGTGCTTCGCCTCGACCTTTTTGAACTCGATCCCCTCGCTCACCAAGGCCTCGCGGATGTTGTTCATGAGTATGCTCTCGAACCATCTCCTGGTCTGCCTGGATTTCGTTCCTATCTCTCCGTATCTGACTATGACGACGTTCATGCTCTCACCCCAGTGCGTGCGGGAACTTGATGACTATCTCCACGTACTTCTGGATGACGACGTAGAGAACAACCGATATCAGGTAGGACGAGAGAAGGATGAGCTCGTTCATCTCGAATATGTGCGCGGCTATGGCCTTGGCCCTCGGCGTGGCATCGACTATGGCGTGCATGTACTTCCCCTTGAGCCAGTGGTTTATCTGAATCGCCACGACGAGGAGCAGAACCCCGACTAGGCCCCACATCTTGCCCAGGGCCAGCATGAGGAAGAGCGTCGATGCCACTATTATCCAGCCGCCGATGACGCCGAGCAGTATCACGAACTCTATCATCCTTCCACCAGTTGGAGTTGAGGGGGAGGGAATAAAAACGTTTAGATGAAGACCAGCACCTCATTGAGGGTCTTTCTCCTCTTCCTTGGTTTAACTTCCCCCTTGGGATAACCAACCGGGATGACTCCAACGAGGTAGTGGTTCTCGTCGAGGCCCGCGAGCTCCCGAACCTCCTCGTCTATCCCCGGAAAATTCGTAACGCCGATGTAGACCGTTCCGAGGCCGAGCTCAACGGCCTTGAGCATGAGGTTCTGAATCGCCATCGCCGCGCTCTCGACGCTCCAAATGAACTCGGGCTCATCGAATTCCTCACCTGGGAGGAATCGAACGCGCCTGTCGATGAAGACCGCCACGTAGACCGGTGCACGGTACATACCCTGCTCGTACATGCGCTTTCTGAGCTTCTCTATCTTCTCCTCCGCCAGGTTCACCGCGCGGTAGTATCGAATCATGCCCTCCGCTATGAGGTTGTAGAGCTTCTCCCTTGCGTCTCCACTCCTGAAGACCACGAACTTCCAGTTCTCCAAGCCGCTCGCGGTAGGTGCCCTTATCGCCGCCTCGATCAGCGCCCTCACGTCCTCCTCAGAAACGTCCCTCTCCTCGAAATACCGCACGGAGGTTCTCTTCAATATCGCATCATCAAGCTCCACGTTACCACCCATGGAACTTTCTCGCCGGCCTTAATCAGCCTTTCCAAAACCAAAGGTTTAAGAGAATCCCAGCGTAACACCGCAGAGGTGAAAGCATGTACGGATGGAGAGGTAGGCTCGGGCTTATAGTTCCCTCATCAAACACCACCATGGAGATGGAGCTTCACGAGGCCCTTCCCGATGGGGTCTCGCTCCACACCGCGAGGGTTCCGCTGAGGAACGTCACCGAGGAGGAGCTCGTCAAGATGAACACCCTCGCCGTTGAGGCGGCAAGGCTTCTGCGCGATGCCAGCGTGGAGATGATTCTATACGGCTGCACCAGCGGGTCGTTCATCGGCGGGAAGGATTACGAGAAGGAGCTTGAGTCCCAGATAGAGGAAGAAGTAAACGTCCCCGTTGTTAGCACGAGCACGGCCGTCGTCGAGGCCCTCAAGATGCTCGATGCGAGGGATGTGCTGGTCATAACCCCCTACACGGACGAGATAAACGCCCGCGAGAGGGAGTTCCTGGAGGCGAACGAGTTCAACGTACTCGACATAAGGGGGCTTGGAATAGAGGACAACACCAAGATCGGAAAGCTCGAACCCTACGAGGCATACCGCCTTGCCAAGGCGAGCTTCATGGACGAGGCCGACGCGATCTTCATCAGCTGCACGAACCTGCGGACATTCGAGATAATCGAGCCCCTCGAGGAAGATCTTGGCATTCCGGTCGTCACGAGCAACCAGGCATCGCTGTGGCTCGCTTTGAGAGAAATGGACATCATGGAGAGAATCCCCTGGCTTGGAAGGCTTTTCACCGAGTTCTGAGCCTTCAACATTTTTCCCTCCACCGCTTCCGAAACCCTTTTAAGAATTCACCCGAATTTCTTAGACGTTAGTCACTGAGGGTGATACAAATGGGGCTCCTCGAGGAGGCCATGGGACTTTCGATCTACACCGCCTACAACACGAACGTCGATGCGATAACCTTTCTGAACGGGGAGATTGTGCAGGCACTCATAGAGGAATTTGGGGCCGAAACGGTCAGGAAAAGGATGGACGATTACCCCAGGGAGATAAACGAGCCCCTCGACTTCGTCGCGAGGCTGGTCCACGCCCTCAAAACCGGGAAGCCCATGGCAGTCCCCCTCGTCAACGAGGAGCTCCACACGTGGTTCGATTCTCACTTCAAATACGACGTTGAGAGGATGGGCGGCCAGGCCGGAATCATAGCCAACCTACTCGCGAACCTTGATTTCAGGCGGGTGATAGTCTACACCCCCCACCTCGCTAGGAAGCAGGCAGAGATGTTCGTGGACAAGCCCAACCTCTTCTATCCGGTCATCGAGGATGGCAGGTTGGCCTTCAAACACCCACGCGAGGCCTACAGGGAGGGTGACCCTATAAAAGTGAACCGCATCTTCGAGTTCCGCGCCGGAACGACCTTCAGGCTTGGCGATGAGACGATACGGGTTCCCTTCTCGGGCAGGTTTATCGTCTCGGCCCGCTTCGAGAGCATAAGGATCTACACCGAGCCCGAGCTGAAGAGGTTCTTACCTGAGATAGGCCTCCAGGTTGACGGGGCCATCCTGTCGGGCTACCAGGGGATAAAGCTCCGCTATTCGGACGGCAAGGACGCGAACCACTACCTAAGGGAGGCCAAAAAGGACATACTCCTGCTCAAGCGGGAGAAGGACGTTAGGGTTCATCTGGAGTTCGCCTCGATACAGAACCGCGAGCTCAGAAAGAAGGTCATCTACAACCTCTTCCCGCTGGTGGACAGCGTCGGCATGGACGAGGCCGAGATAGCCCACGTCCTCAACGCCCTTGGCTACTCCAAGCTCGCGGAGAGAATATTCACCTACAACCGCATAGAGGACACCGTCTTGGGCGGCAAAATCCTCGTTGACGAGATGAACCTCGAGGTGCTCCAGATACACACGATTTACTACATCATGTACATCACCCACTCGGACAATCCGCTGAGCGAGGAGGAGCTGAGGAGCAGCCTTGAGCTCGCAACAACCCTGGCCGCGGCGAGGGCTTCCCTCGGGGACATAAAGAGCCCCGAAGACATAAAAGTCGGCACGAGGGTTCCATACAACGAGTACGGCGAGTTCGTGAAGCTCCGCTTTGAGGAGGCGAAGAGGCGCCTGAGGACCAGGGAGTACAAGGTCGTTATAATCCCGACGAGGCTCGTCAGAAATCCCGTCTCAACCGTCGGCCTGGGCGATACAATCTCCGCTGGGGCATTCACGAGCTACCTTGCGATGCTGAGGAAGAAGGGGGAGCTTTGAACGTTCAATTTTTGGTACGGTAGGGTACGCCGTTTTCTACTCCATCAGCCCCTCTATCAGCCTCGCCTTCTCCTGGGCCTTCCTGAGGTGCTCGACGGTGACCTTGGTGTAGATCTGCGTCGTTGAGAGGTTCGAGTGGCCGAGGAGTTCCTGGATGGCCCTTATGTCAACGCCGTTTTCGAGCATGTGAGTGGCGAAGCTGTGGCGGAGCATGTGGGGTGTAACCTTGACCCCCGCACGTTCCCCGTATTTCTTGAGGAGATACCAGACGGTCTTGGGCGATACCTTGTCCTTTTCTCTGCGCCCCTCCTCGACGATGAGGTACTCACTGTCGTCATCGCGGGTCTCGAGGTAGGACTTGATCTCCTCCAGAAGGAATCCTGGAATGGGCACGACGCGATCCTTGGCCCCTTTACCGCCGCGGACGACTATCAGCGAGCGCTCGAAGTCAACGTCGGACTTCTTCAGGTTGCACAGCTCGCTTACCCGAAGACCGGCACCGTAGAGGAGGAGAAATATCAGCCTGTCGCGCCTTCTCGTTGGTGGTATCACCGAGAGCAGCTTTCTAACTTCCTCGCGGGTTAGAGCCTTCGGCAGGCTCCTGGGAACCTTCGGGGGCTTGAGCTTCTCAGCCTCCTCGTCGTAGCCCTCGAAGCGGAAGTAGGAGCGCAGCGCCTGGACCACGAGGTTGAGGCTCTTGTTGGAGTAACCCTGCCGGCGCAATTTCGCGAGAAAACGGAGGGCGGAGCGGGAGTTGAGCTTTCCGCCCCACTCGAGGTAGCGCCCCACGTAGTAGGAGTACATCCTAATCGTGTTCGGGCTCTTCCCCTCGAGGTCGAGGTAGGTCTCGTACTCCTCCAGCGTCTCTTTGAGTTCCATATCACAGCCCCTTCAGGAGTCCCTCGATGTCGTCGGGCTTTACCTCGGCGTTCTCAACGACCGCCGGCTCGCTCCGGGGTTCGGGCTCCTGGGGCTTTGGCGGCTCCTCAACCGGCGGCTTGGGCGGCTTAGGGGGCTCCTCCTTTATACTCAGGCTGAGGTAAACCGTCCTGAGGAGCTCGTCCACGAGCCCCTTGTCCTCGGCGAAGATGTAGCCCTGCCCGACTATCACCTTACCCGCTAGACCTAGCTTCTCGACGGCCTTTCCGATGTACGCCTCGTCCGGAACCGGCTCGGCGGGGAAGAGGGACTTCCATGCCTCGTCAACGCGGTAAATGTTCTTGGCGCTCTCAAGGAGTGCCTTAAGTCCTTCGTTCTCCTCCTTGAGCCTCGCGTTCTCCTCCTTCAGCTCCTCAAAGGCCTTTGTGATCGCCTCATACTCCTCCCTGAGCTTCCTGTACTCCTCGCCCAGGCCGTCGTAGCGGCCCTTGAGGTCGAGGAGCTGGTTCCTGAGCGCCATGTACTCCGGGAGTATCTGAAGGCTCTTGAGGCCGGCGCGGACGAGGGTGTTCTTGAGCTCCTTCCGGACGAGTTCAACGTCAACGTGCTCCAGATCGTGACCGAGGGGGAGCTTCATCCTTTCAACGTGGCCGACCATCTCCCCCAGCTCGCTGAAGAGCCTCTCGGCCAGGTCCCTCCCGACCCGGTCGGCGTCGGTCGCTATGATGAGAAGGTCCGCCCCGGCGGCTGCGCTCTTAGCTATCTCGACGTTCGTCGTCGGGATTATCGAGGATATCGTTATGTTGTACTCGCTTCCCAAAGCGAGACCCTGAAGGGCTTTGCTTACGACCTCCACGTCGCTCGCACCCTCAACCAGAATTCTAACATCGACTATGGCCATTCACACCACCTAATTCTCTCTCCCACTCCGGGTTTAAAACGCTTCCGCGTGGAAGTCATGCTTATAAGGCCAAGGGACATAGAAACATGGAGGGGAGTATGGAGGCGTTAGCCGAGGTCGTTGACATCGTAGTGGCGGTCCTCCACTTCATCTGGCTGTTTTCGGCCGCAGTTATCTATCCCGTGTTCTTCTACTACATAGCATTGACGATAGCGGGTTTGAGGTACAACTCCAAGTTCAAGGAGCCCGCGATTCCGGGTGAGCTCCCCTCCGTCACCATCCTCATCCCCGCTAGGAACGAGGCTGTGGTTATAAGGGACACGCTCCTGGCGATGGCAAACCTCGACTATCCCAAGGATAAACTGGAGGTTCTCCTCCTGGACGACGGCTCCACGGACGACACGGTGAGGATAGCCGAGGAAGTCGCTAGGGAGTACCCGTTCATCAGGGTAGTCCGCGTTGAGGGCGGCGGCAGGGGGAAGAGCTACGTCCTGAACTACGGCCTAAGGCTGGCCAGGGGAGAGGTTATAGCGGTCTACGACGCGGACAACAGACCCGAGCCCGGGGCGCTCAAGGGTCTGGTGGCGATGCTGAGCGATGAGACGCCGGCGGTGGCCGGAAAGGTCCGGACGATAAACTGGAACAGGAACATCCTCACGAGGTTCATATGCATGGAGTACCTCTACTTCCAGCTGGCCGGCCAGAGCGGAAAGAGCAAACTCTACAAAACCGCGGTGCTCCCCGGGACGAACTTCGTAATCAGGAGGGACCTGCTCGAAGAGCTCGGAGGCTGGGACGAAGAGGCCCTCGCCGAGGACCTGGAGATGTCCTTCAGGATAATAGCCATGGGCAAGAGGATAGCCTACAATCCACTCGCCGTTACCTGGGAGCAGGAGCCCGAGAGCTGGCGCGTGTGGTTCAGGCAGCGGACGCGCTGGGCGGCCGGAAACGTCTACACCGTGAAGGAGCACATAAAGAGGTTCCGCGAGATTCCAGGCTGGGGCCTGCGCTTTGACCTGCTCCTCACGCTGATGGTGTACTACCTCCTGGCGATAGCCGTCATAGTGGCGGACGTGGCCTTTGTAGCGCTCCTGGCAACCTTCGGAAACGTCACGTGGTTCACGGGGCTCATTCTGAGCTTCGTTTACGTATCCTTCCTGCTGGAGATATTCGCCGGCCTCTACGACGGGAAGATAAGGAGCGTTGGCTGCTGGCTCCTCGCGCCGCTCATGTACTACACCTACTCCCAGATATGGATATTCATTTCGCTGGCCGGCCTGTGGGAGGCGGGAAAGGCCAAGAAGGTGTGGTACAAGACCCCGCGGACGGCGGTTTAGAGCTCGATTTCAAGGCTCGGCCTCTCAAGAACGACCCTTCCATCGGGCAGGAGGGAGATGCCCAGCGCGTGGATTTCAACGCCCACCTTGTCAGCCTCTTTAAGGAGCCTCGCTATCTCAGGGTCGCCCCTCCCGTAGGGGCGGAACCTCTCAACGCCCGGCATCGCACCGATGAAGAAGATCATGGCTTTCTTCCCAGCTTTCGAGAGCTCTATAAGCTCCCTGATGTGCCTCTGCCCCCTGACGCTCGGACAGTCCGGATACATCGCGTACTCCCCTTTTTCACCTCCGCGCAGGACGGCGCTCTTCATCTCTGCGTACACCTCACCCTCGGGGCATTCGAAGAGGTAATCGAGGCGCGATTTGCCAACTTTGATCTCCTTCCGCTTTATCCGGCAACCCCTCAGCCATGGTACCAAACCAAGCCCCACCGCCCGCTCGAAGGCTTTGGCCTGGGTTCGGGTGTCTATCACCGCCCCTTTTCCGCCCAGGTCCTCGAAGGCGACCAGAACGAAGTCCGTCTTTCCACCGGTCTTGGGCGTGCAGAAGGCCTTCCTGCCCGGAACCATGAACTCCTCCAAGCGGCCGGTGTTGGTTACCAAGGCTTTCCTCTCCTTGCCTTCAACATCAACCAGTGCCACGAAGCGGTTGAGCCTTTTGCGGAAGATGCAGGGGACCGCATCGAGCCTCAGCAGGGTCGTCATTTTAAATCCCGAAGGTTCTCCGGGAGAGGGCTTTTAACGATAGCGCCGTATCGGATACGGTGGAAACATGCTCCCAGAGGAGTTCATCAGATACGCGTTCGAGGAGAGGGTTGAGGGGATAAAGCGCCTCCTGAACGGAAAGCTTGGCCCGGAGGTTCTGATAAGCTTCACACGGCACAACGCGGCGATAATCACCTGCGGGCCCGCCGGCGTGAACGGTTCCATTAAAGGCGTGGGCTTCATACACAGAGAGGAACTTCTCGCCGAGACCATCGAAAAGATGAGGGAGGAACTCAGAAGGCCATACAACCCACTAAACGCGGGCAGGTTTCTCCTGGAGGAAATCTACGTGAGGGAAAGGATAGACTTCACGAAACTGGTGTCCCTCGAGCTCGCCAGAAAGCACACCTGGAAAAACCTAACCGAGGGAAGGAAAGAGGCAACGGTACTCTTCTTCACCCCACCCAGCACCTCCTACGAGGTCAGATGCGACGTGGAGGTACACGAAGATGGCCCCGTGTGGGAGTACACCAACGCCCTTCACGACATCTTCCACAGGCCAAAAAAGCCACGGGACTGGAGCAGAACGCCGGCGTATCTCTTCAGGATCCGTGAGATATACGACAACGGCGAGGATAAAATGGGAGTTAAGATTTACCCCCGAGGCAACCGGGTGTGAACCCCACCTAAAACCTTAAATATCCCGGGCATGAGCATTTAGATGGAAATCTAAACGAAAGGGGTGGTTGTGATGGTTGACTACGAGCTTCTCAAAAGGATTATAGAGGCGCCGGGCGTTTCCGGCTACGAGTTCCTCGGCGTCAGGGACGTTGTTATCGAGGCCTTCAAGCCCTACGTCGACGAGATAACCGTCGACAAGCTCGGCAACGTTATCGCCCACAAAAAGGGCAAGGGCCCGAAGGTCATGCTCGCCGGACACATGGACCAGATTGGCCTCATGGTGACCCACATCGAGAAGAACGGATTCCTCCGCGTTGCACCGGTTGGCGGTGTTGACCCGAGAACTCTCATCGCCCAGCGCTTCAAGGTCTGGATCGGTCCGAACGAGTTCGTCTACGGCGTCGGTGGAAGCGTTCCGCCGCACATCCAGAAGCCGGAGCAGAGGAACAAGGCCCCGACCTGGGACCAGGTCTTCATAGACATAGGCGCCGAGAGCAAGGAAGAGGCCGAGGAGATGGGCGTTAGGATAGGCACCGTCATCACCTGGGACGGCAGGCTCGAGAGGCTCGGAAAGCACCGCCTCGTCAGCATAGCCCACGACGACAGGATAGCGGTTTACATCCTCGTCGAGGCCGCGAGACAGCTGGCCGAGACCGACGCAGATGTCTACTTCGTCGCCACCGTCCAGGAGGAGGTCGGCCTCCGCGGTGCGAAGGTCTCGTCCTTCGGCATAGACCCCGACTACGGCTTCGCACTCGATGTCACCATAGCCGCCGACGTTCCCGGAACGCCGGAGCACAAGCAGATAAGCCAGCTCGGAAAGGGCGTCGCGATTAAGATAATGGACCGCTCCGTCATCTGCCACCCGACGATCGTCCGCTGGATGGAGGAGATAGCCAAGAAGCACGAGATTCCCTACCAGTGGGACATCCTCACCGGCGGCGGAACCGACGCGGGAGCGATACACCTCAACAAGGCAGGCGTCCCGAGCGGCGGAATAAGCATTCCAGCGCGCTACATCCACTCCAACACGGAGGTTGTTGACGAGCGCGACGTCGATGCAGCCGTTAAGCTGACCGTCAAGGTTCTTGAGGAGATTCCGGAGCTGAAGCTCTGACCTCTTCCCATTCTTCTTTCTGATCCTCATCGCCCGTAGTCTCGACGCCGTTCTCGGTTTCGTTCGAGTCCGAGTCGGGGAGGTTCTCCTCCTTGAGGGCAACGGGCAGAACCGATTTCAGGGGCACCTTCTTCCTTCCCTCCAGCTCGCGCTCGAATCTGGTCCACTCGTACCAGAAGAACAGCGCCGCAACAATGATTCCAGCCACCAGGAAGGGCAGTTTTGAGGGAAGTGGCAATCCCCGGTGCCAGCCGTGGAGCAGGTAATTCTGATAGAAGAACAGGTACGCGAGCCACGCTATTATAACTGCCTCAATGGAGTATTCAACCAGTCTCTGCTCCTTCTCGTCCACACCCTTCACCTGGGGAAAAGTTAAAAGCGAGCCGTTAAAACTCTTTCCCATGAGCGAAACGGGCGAAGGGTTCGAGTACTTTCCCTACGAGGAACTCAGACCACATCAGCGGGAATTCATAGACCTCGTTGCGGAGGCAGTTAAAAACGGCGAGAACGCCATAATAGAGGCTCCTACCGGTTTTGGAAAGACCGTGAGCGTTCTGGCGGGGATCCTGCCTTACGCCAAGGAGATGGGCTACAAGGTTCTCTATCTAGCCAGAACCCACAGACAGATGGACAGGGTCATAGAGGAGCTGAAGGCGATAAACAGGAGAAACCCGGTTTCCGGCGTTGAACTGAGAAGCAGGAAGGACCTCTGCCTGCACACGTACCTCACCCAGTTCACGAGCGATGCATACACCGCCATGGTCGTCTGCAAGAACCTCAAGAAGCTCAAGAAGTGCGAGTTCTACGAGAACGAGAAGAAGAAAAAGACGGAATTCGACGAGCTGGTGAAGTTCTTTCTGAGCGAGCCGAGCCATCCGGCCGAGATTCTGAGCTACGCCGAAACCCTGGAGCTGTGCCCCTACGATTTAACCAAGAGGATAGCGGAGAAGGCTGACGTCATAGTGGCCAGTTACCTCTACCTCCTCAGCCCCACCATCCGGGAGAACTTCATAAGCTCCCTCGACGTTGACTACTCCGACCTGATAGTCGTCTTCGACGAGGCCCACAACCTGCCGGACCAGGCGATTTCGGCTTTAAGCGACCGGATAAGTATACACACGGTAAACAGGGCGATAAAGGAGGCCGACGAGTACAACGAACATGAGATAGCCAACTTCCTCAGCATCTTTGCCAGGGGGCTGGAGATACTCTACGACGAGAAGCTCAAGGACAGGGACGTGCACGAAACCCCCATCCAGCCGGAGCTCGTTTTTGCACACGTCATTGATATTCTGAGCCTCGACACCAGGAGGCTCGTTAGAATACTCAACGACATGGTGGCGGTTGGCGACGCCATAAGGGAGGACAGGATAGAGAAGGGCAAGCCGCCCCGCTCCTACATCGGCCGCGTCGGCGAGTTCCTCCTCTTCTGGCTCTCGCTCATTGGACGGGAGGACTACCTCTTCCTCATGAGCAGGGACAGGGGGTTGAGCCTTGAGCTCGTGGCGCTGGATCCCTCGAAAGCCCTGGGCTTCATCAGAAACGTCCAGAGCGCGGTTTTCATGTCCGGGACCCTCACCCCGATGGAGGCCTTCCGCGACGTTATGGGCATCGAAAACGTCCGGATGAAGAAGTTCCCGAGGATGGTAAAGCGGGAAAACGCGCAGGTTTTAGTTGCCAAAGACGTCTCGACGAGAGGCGATGAGCGTTCGCTCCAGGTTTACAGGCGCATGGTGGAGTACATCGTCGAGGCGGCCAAGCTCATACCGAAGAACGTCGGGGTCTTCACGGCTTCCTACGAGGTCCTTCAGGGGCTTCTCTCGGCAAACCTCCAGGTTCGCCTTGAGGAGACCGGAAAGGCGATATTCATTGAGAAGCAGGGCGTCAGCTCAGCCGAGAACGATGCGATGGTAGCGAGCTTCAAGGCCCACGCCAAGGGCAGGGGAGCGGTGCTCCTCGGGGTCATGGGGGGCAGGAACAGTGAGGGGCAGGACTACAGCGGCGACGAGATGAACGGTGTTGTGCTCGTTGGGATACCCTACGCGAGGCCAACTCCGAGGGTTCAGGCCCAGATAAGGTACTTCGAGCGCAAGTTCCCTGGGAAGGGCCGTTACTATGGCTATTACCTGCCGGCCCACAGGAAGCTCGTCCAGGCGGCTGGAAGAGTTCACCGCTCGGCCGAGGAGAAAGGGTCCATAATAGTCCTAGACTACCGCCTCCTCTGGAGCTCGATAAAGAAGGACCTGCCGGACTGGATGCGCGAGAGCATGAGGCCAGTTGACCGAGCGAGGATGAGGCTGTACCTGAGGAGGTTCTGGGGAACACGCTGAGAGAAGTTTCTGTCCAAGGAGTTTCTTTGGACTAACAGGACACCAACGCGTGCATTCTAAGATTTGCCCGTGAAGAGGGTTTTGACTTCAAAACAGGATGTTATAGAAAAGCACGCAAGTTTTCCGTCAACGCTTTGCGAAGCAAAGGGTTGTAATGGTGCCGGGGCGGGGCTTTGAACCCCGGACCTCTCGGTTTCTCAGGCTCCCCCGAAGGGGAGCGGCCCTATGAGCCGAGCGCTCTGACCAGGCTAAGCTACCCCGGCACTGCCCGAGCGCCCGGGTTATACCTTCAGGAGGGCATTTTTAAATCTTTCGATGGACATGCACCCGATGCTTCTCCGCCGGGGAGCTGTTTTATAAGCCCTTCTCCCAAGTTAGTTCCATGATGAGAAGGTTCCTCGCGGCATTTACCATCGCGTTCATCGTCATCATCGCGGGCTGCCTCTCAGTCACTCCGGAGACCGGAACGTCCGGAGGCACGGCATACCCATCCACGACTTCAACTACTCCTCTCTCGACCCCAACGCCTGGTCCATCCCCGGCGACCTGGACGAATCCCCTCGTTAAATGGGAGAACGCAACGGTATCCCTGCCAAGCCAGGACGCCGAGTTCAGCTGTCAGGGAATCCTCTGGCGTTACATCCTCAAGGACGCACTCGCATGCATGCTGAGCAGGGAAGAGCTTGAGGTCATATCGTCCCTCGCGGAGGAGCTCAAGGGGGGAGACCTCACCCAAAGCGCCTGGAACGTTCTTGCCTGGGAAGGGGAGTGGCTGAGCTACGACTGGGAGAAGGCCAAGCAGCCCTTCGCCAAGGTCATAATATACCCCGACGGGCGACAGGAGGTCGTTGAGGGGCAGAACAACACGATTCAGACCCCCTATGAGACGATAATGAAGAGAACCGGGGTATGCACCGACTACACCGTTCTCACGGATGCCCTGCTCTTAGCCATGAACTACTCACCGGTCTACGCGATGGCCATAAACCTCACCGATTTGGGACACGCAACGGCCTTGGTAAAGATAAACGGCTGGTACTTCGCCCTCGACCAGCACCTTCCGCCCATGGATCTGGGTGCCTACTACCGCTACTGGGAGCGGCAGGGGAGCAGGATAATCAACGCCACGCTCTACGAAATAACACCGGGAGGGGAGAAGGCCACCGTCAAGGTTCTCGGCGTCGTTACCGGCGAGGAGTTCCTTAACCAGGATTACACCATGGGCGATGCCGACGCGAGGAATTTAGCCGTCTCGATGATGAACTCTCTGTATAGCCGGTTTGGCCTGAAGGCCGATGAATCCCTGAAGAGTCTCTCCGACGGAAAGCTCCCGAAGGGATACAAGGCCGGCTGGACGTGGGGGGTTACCTACTACAACCTGGCCGACTACTACCACCCGTTTTTCCACGAACAGTACACCGAGTGGCTGGTCTCTCAGATGCTTTCAGACGCGGAGTTCGCAGGCTACGTTCAGAAGAGTGACGCGGTCTGGATAGAGGTTAGAATAGAGGGCGAGGATTTGATCCTCACCATCTACCTCGGGAGTTCTTAGAATAGCCCCGGGAGTTCCCGCGGTAACGGGAATTTCTTCTTCCGTTTCTTCTGTAGCCATCTGAATGGCCGCGCTCGTACCTCTCCCGGTACTCCTTCGGGATTTCTTCGCTGAGCTCGGATTTCCTTATCTCCACCCCTGCAACTTGAGCAATGTAGCGCAGCCTCTTGAACTCGCCGGGCATTATGAAGGTTATCGCCCTTCCCCGCTTGCCCATCCTGCCGGTTCTCCCTATCCTGTGGACGTAGTCCTCGGCCGTCATGGGCAGGGAGTAGTTGACGATGTGGCTTATGTCCTGGACGTCCAAGCCACGCGCGGCGACATCGGTTGCCACGAGAATCCCCGTCCTCTTGGTCTTGAAGCGCCAGAAGGTTCTCTCACGGGCGGCCTGGCTCATGTCGCCGTTTAAAGCCTCGGCGCTGTAGCCCCCCCTCCTAAGCTTCTCGCTCAGCTCTCTGGTTTCCCTCTTGGTGGCGCAGAAGACTATGCCGTAGAAGTCGTCGCTGAGGATCTTCTTCAGCACCGTGAACTTTCTCGCGGGAACGACCTCCACGTACTCCTGATCCACCATCTCGGGCACGAGTTCGTCGCTGCTGACGCTTATCACCTCGTAGTCCCCCATGTAGCGCCTCGCGAGCCTTCTAATCTCGGGGGGCATGGTGGCAGAAAACATCAGCACCCTCTTTCTCCTCGGGGTCTCCCTGAAAATCGCCTCTATGTCGTCTATAAAGCCCATGTCGAGCATTCTGTCAGCCTCATCGAGGATGAAAAACTTCACGGAGCTCAGGTCGAGGGTTCCGCGCCTTATGTGGTCGAGAACCCTCCCGGGGGTTCCGACTACAACGTGGGTTCCCCTCTCAAGAGCCCTGATCTGCGGCCCTATCGGCTGGCCGCCGTAGATGGCATAGACGTAAACCCTCTTCCTCCCGCGGAGACTCTTGATTTCATCCGCCACCTGGAGGGCGAGCTCCCTCGTGGGGGTCAATATTATTGCCTGAACGGCCTTTATCTTCGGGTCAATCGCCTCGATTATGGGGAGTGCAAAGGCAGCTGTTTTCCCCGTCCCGGTCTGGGACTGGCCGATTATATCGACGTCGCCCGATAGAAGACGTGGAATGACTTCCCTCTGAATGTCCGTTGGGGTCTCAAAACCCTTCTCTCTAACCGCCACTAACGTGGCCTTGGATAAGCCTAAGCTTTCAAAACTCATTTTTCTAACTCCTTACGTTACTCAAACGCATCCCTTCTCAAACGGAACGCGTCGAGAAGAAACGCGGTCTGGCGGGCCGGGGGGGATTCGAACCCCCGACCACGGGATTAAGAGTCCCGCGCTCTAACCATGCTGAGCTACCGGCCCTCAACCCGAAGTCATAGACGGGAGGTTGCTTTATAAATTTTTTGGTCAGAGGCCGAAAAGGGGGCAGGGAAAACTTTATAAAGCCTCTCCGAGCGTTATACTTTGGCAACGCGGGGGTTGCCGAGCCTGGTCAAAGGCGCGGGATTGAGGGTCCCGTCCCGTAGGGGTTCCGGGGTTCAAATCCCCGCCCCCGCACCACACAAACTTCGCCTTCGCGAAGTTTGATCAAGGTTCGTAGTTCCTTCTGAAAAGCTAAATTCTTGGGCGATTTCTCTTCAAATGGCCGCTTTAAGAATGAGAACTTTCCAAATTGCCCCCTTTGGCTGGTTTAACTCTAAGATAGACGCCCCAAGGGCGTCAATGGAGAGCAAACCCCGTTCAATGGCTTCTTCAAAGTCTTCTCGCTTGAAAATGGGCACTTGGGAAATAAATCAGCTTGCATGAGCGTTCTCTGTGAGGAGCTACATGCTTTTGGAAAAGCTTGTTCCAAAGCTTCAGCACTGACGAAAGACAGGTCATTTACCTGACCAAACCGAGCACTGAGTACGCAAGAAAGCATTATATAGAACGGATTCCAACATTCCCTGAAGGTAAGATGGCCCCGAGGTCGGAGGGCTATGAAAAAGAAAGCTGTTGCTGGGTTGGTACTTGTTGCGGTTCTATCCTTGGGCCTGTTCCTGTTCTTTCGTGGAATTTTGATTCCCGTGGAAGCCGAAAGGATATACTTCGGCGACGATTCGGGCTTTCGGTCCTGTCCGCCAAGCATCAAAATAACGTCCCAGTACTATGAAAACCATTCCCGGTACTTCGTCAACTTCACTATCTCAACTAACAGCTCCTCAAGCCTGGAGTTCTCCCTGGAGGGTGTTATAGAGGAGCACGTGTGCATTCCGGAGGGTATTGTCCTTTACACCTATTATCCCGGTGACTGGGCAGGAATCAATGCCGCACTTGTGGATTACAGCCTTAATACAGTGTGGAAAAGGCACTTCCAAGCTTTTCCGGTGAAGTATCACAATGGTGAGCTTCTTTTAACGAGTTCGTGCATATACTTCGTGAACGCATCAACTGGGGATTTGAGCAGAGAGATATGCCCCGGTGTAGCCAGAGCACAAGTCCCCGGTGTGAAGATTCTGGGCGATGAAACATACTTCACGGTCGTTCACTACAGCGTCTTTACCATGAATTCTCAGGTGCACATTTACAGGGTCAAAGACGGTAAAAGGGAGGAGGCTCTAATTGTGAAAATGGACGAGCATTTGTTAGGGGCCAGAGCGATTCTCGATGTTAGTGAAGAGTACGTAGCGGTGGCATATTACCTCAGAGGAGTCAGTGGGGCAGAGAAAAACGGTTTGTGCGTGTTTGAACGGAACACCTTTAGAAAAATCTCATGCAGAGAACTCAAAGCGGATAATAGACCCCTGGAAGTAAAGCTTCGTGGGGATGTGGTGTATCTCCAAACGACCAAGGGGCTGGAAGTGTACCGAATCTTAACCCTCAGCCATCCCTAAAATTGAAAAAACGAGACGTCACCACCCGTAGCCGTACATCCTCGCCATCAGGTGCCTCTTGATCCGCCTGCCGTAGTAGTAGCCTATTGCCATTCCAACGAGCAGCCCGCCGAGATGGGCGTAGATGTTGACGCTTGGCAGCAGGCTGTTTATCAGGAAGAGCACGAAGGCGTTTATCAGCGCGGCCTGCATGTTCCCGCCGACGACGCCGGTTATGAGTATCAGCGCCCCAACTATGCCAAAGAGCGAGCCGCTCGCGCCGGCGCTGACCGAGTTGGCCGGCAGCAGGAAGAGCGTCAGAAGGTTTCCTGCCAGACCCGAGACGAGGTAGACCATAACGAGCCGTTTCGGTCCGAGGATTCCTTCGAGCTGCCTGCCCATCATCAGAAGGAAGTACATGTTGAAGCCTATGTGGAGTATGCCCACGTGCACGAACATCGCGCTGATGAGCTGCCACCACCAGCCGTAGTTGAGGACGGCGTAGTTCCACTGGCCGAGCCTTGCCAAGACTTCGATGCTTATGCTGAAGGGGTTTCCGCTGAGTATTGACTCTAAGATGTAGACCGAGACGTTTATCAGGAAGAGGGTGAAGGTAGCCTTCCCGTAGCGGTGGAAATAGCCCTCAAGGCTCATTTTTCAGCTCCTCCAGGATCATGTCGAGCAGGTAGCGGTCGTTGACGGCTATTACGTTCGTCTTGGTGGTCGCGTCGAGCCTCAGCTCCAGCTCCCTACCGGTCTCGTCGGTGACTATCGCCCCGGCTTCCTTGGCTATGAGCACCCCCGCGGCTATGTCCGTCGTCCTCACGTAGTTCCTTATGTCCAAGACTCCGTCGAGGGCCCCCTTGGCGAGGTAGGTCAGCTCAACCGCTATGGCCCCGAGGACCCGGACCCGCTTGACCCTCTCTATTAGGCCGAGGCACCTGCCGCGCGTGTAGAAGCTCAATGCCTCTTTTCCGCGCTCGGGTTTTCTTACCCTTATGGGCCTTCCGTCCATGTAGGCGCCTTCCCCCGGCAGGGCCTCGTAAAACGTCCTCCTGACGAACTCGTATATCGCACCGTAGACGGGTTCATTCCTCCTGAAGACGGCGAAGCTGAAGGCGAATATCGGTATCCCTGCGGCGAAGTTGTAGGAGCCGTCTATCGGGTCAACGATGACCGTGTAGTCGCTCCCGTTGTCTATGAAGCCTATTTCCTCGCTGACGATGTTGACCCCGAGGGGCTGGAGCCTGCCTAGAACAACGTCTTCAGCCACTTTGTCAACGTACTTGGTAACGTCTCCGCTGACGTTTTCCCCTATTGTCTCCCCTGCCCTCGGAGTGCCGAAGAGGGGCATCACTTCCTTCTCAACCTCCCTCGCGATTTCGAGGGCAATCTCGTTCCATGGAATCTCCATATCAACCACCCATCAGCATTATCAGCAGGTTTCTCGTTCCCGGCCCAAAACCGAGGATGAACATAGTGAGCTTCACGAAGTTTATTAAATCCGGGTCCTCGTCCGCCATGGCCCGGTCCAGTATCCACACGATAGGCAGCAGTATCAGAAACTTCTCGGCGTATATAACCGCCGGCGTTCCAAAGGTATCCATCAGCCACCTCGCGAGGACGTGCTGCTCCCAGAAGCCGAGGAACTGGATTCCAACGAACGTCGTTGTGGCGTCGTAGAAGTGGGTGTAGAAGAGGAGCGAGTTGTCCCTAACGAGGGCGAGCTTCTTCGAGATGAGCCATATAAAGGCCTCGGCTATTATCAGCGCCGGGATGAAGTACTTGAAGACTTCCGGATTGAAGTCAACCTTCCCCAGGTTTATTATCAGGACGAAGACGAGCCCGCCGAGCAGAACCCAGCCGAAGTCCCGGTAGAGGGAATAGAGCTTCTCTCCAGGCCCAACGTGCCTCCAGACGACGTAGAGAGAGGCTATCGCAAAGGCCGCTATGACGAAGTAGCCGCCGGGGCTGACGGTTAGGTAGGTTCTCGGCAGAATACCGACGTCCGTCATGCTCCTCATCAGCGGGCCGAGGATTATGTACGGAATGAGCGCCTTGAAGAAGCGGTCGTCAACCTTTATCCCCATCCGCTTGAGCATCTTGTAGAGGAGTATCACAGCCACGCCCAGGATTATAGCGTAGACAACCGTGTTCACGGGGTTGTAACCCTGGTTCTCCTGTATCGGTTTGATGAAGTACTCGTAAAAGAACTCGTAGAGCCCCATTCGACCACCATAGACCGTTGTTCCGATAGCCTTAAAGCTTTTCCCACCCATAGTTATTAGGACGGTGGTTGAGATGCATCTGATGCAGCTGCCCAGAGAGGTGCTGCTGGGCGAAAATCTGAAGGGAGAGGCCGTTAACGTCGCGAAGAGACTTGGCCTGGGCGAGAGGGCTCTAGTGCTCTACGGACCGAAGACAAAGGAGATAGCCGGAAAGGACATCGAGAAGAGCCTCAGGGAGTCGTTTGATGTGAGCGCGCTGGTAATCAGGGAAGCCAGCATGGAGGAGGTCGAGAGGAGCCTTGCTAAAATTAGGGACGATAACTCTGACTGGCTCATAGCCGTTGGCGGCGGAAGTATAATCGACGTCGCCAAGCTCGCCTCGTTTAAAGCCGGAGTTCCTTTCATCAGCTTCCCGACAACCGCTTCCCATGACGGCATAGCGAGTGCAAATGCATCCATCAAAGACCTCGGAACCAAGACATCGGTCAAGGCCGTGCCGCCGGTGGCGGTGATAGCCGACGTCAGGGTCATCAAGACCGCCCCCTACCGCTACCTAGCCGCTGGAGTGGGGGACATGATAAGCAATCTGACGGCGGTGAAGGACTGGCAGCTGGCCCACAGGATAAAGGGCGAGTACTACAGCGAGTACGCGGCCTCGCTGAGCCTGATGAGCGCCAAGATGGTGATAAAGAACGCGGACATAATACGCCTCGGCAACGAGGAGAGCGTGAGGAAGGTTGTGAAGGGTCTCATCTCGTGCGGTGTGGCCATGAGCATAGCGGGCTCTTCGAGACCTGCAAGCGGCGCGGAGCACCTCTTCAGCCACGCACTCGATGCTATAGCGCCAAAACCAGCCTTGCACGGCGAGCAGGTCGGCGTTGGGACGATAATAATGGCCTACCTCCACGGGCTCAAGTGGGAGAGGATTAGGGAAACCTTAAAGAAGGTCGGGGCGCCAACTAACGCATACGAGCTTGGGATCGACCCGGAGTACATAATCGAGGCCCTCACGATTGCCCACACGATAAGGCCCGAGAGATACACGATCCTCGGGAAGGACGGTCTCACGCGAGAGGCAGCCGAGAAGGCCGCTAAAATCACCGGAGTCATCTGAAGATCACCGCTTCACAAAACGGAGGTGTTTGGAATGGCAATAATCACGTTAGTTGGGGAAAAGCTGGCAAGACCAGGGGTTGAATTCATATATTACGGCCCGGCAGAACCGTGCAAGACGTGCAAGCTCGCAGGAGTCTGCGTCGGAAACCTAGAACCCGGCAGGAGGTATAAAATCCTCCGGGTAAGGAGCATGCCCTCACACTCCTGCCCGCTTCACGAGGGCAAGGTTAGGGTTGTTGAAGTCGTCGAGCCGAGCATCGAGGTCGCGATAGAGCCGAGGCTGGCCATAGCGGGCTCCGTGATAAAGCTCCACTTCGCGGACTGCAGCGACAAGGAAAAGGCGGACCTGTTCAGGCCGGAAGGCCTCTTCGAGGGCGACCACGTGAAGATAATAGAAATCCTCGACGACGTCGAGTGCGACGGCAAGACCTACAAGGTCGTCAAGGTCATGCGCAAGAAGGACTAACACCTTCTTTCCACTTTTGTGAACGCGATCAGCTCTTCTTCCCCCGTTCTTATCCTGTAGGCGTGCATCTCCCCGTCAAGGAAGCCCTTGATTGCCCTTAGGGTTCTCTCGCGCCTAATCAGAAGCTCCCGGGCTTCATCGACGCTCACTGCCTCAAACCTCAGCCTTTCTCCCGGCCGGCTCTGGGCAACGATGGGAAGGTCTGCCGTTGAAACGACGGCTATCTTCGCGTAGCCGCCGGTCGTCTGGGCGTCGCGGAGCATCACTATCGGCTTTCCATTTGCCGGAACCTGAACCGAGCCTGTCGGTATGGCGTCCGTCACTATCCCTGCGCCCTTCTCCGAGTGCTCTATGGCCTTTCCATCGAGACGGTAGCCCATTCTGTCGGACTCAGGCGTCACGGTATAGGCCTCGCTCAGGAAGGTCTCTATCCCCTCCTCGGTGAAGTGGTCGAGGTTGGGACCGAGAACGACGCGGACGGTCTTTTCTTTCGCGGAATAGTCGGGCCTCAGCCCCGGGGGAAGGTACCTCCCATCCTTCCCAGTTAGTATCGCGTAGCCGAGGTTCAGAACATCCCCGGCCTTCAGCGGCCTTCCAAGGCCGGCCTTGGGATAGGCCGAGCAGCTCCCGAGGAGCGGCTCACACTTTATCCCGCCGGCGAAGGCTATGTAGCCGTAGAGTCCGCTCTTCAAGGCGCCAACCTCAAGGATATCTCCCCTCTTTGCCCAGTGGCTCATCCAGGGTTCTACAGGGATGCCGTTGAGTCTCACCTCAACGTCCCCAGCAACCGCAAAGACGCAGGAGGCGTTGAACCTGAGCGTTGGGCCGGCGAGGAGGAACTCAAGGGGGGGTGCATCATCGCCGTTCCCGACGAGGTAGTTCGCTATCCTCGCGGAGTAATCGTCCATGAAGCCTGAGACTGGGACACCGAGCTTTCGGTAGCCTCTCCTGCCGGAGTCCTGGACGGTGAGGAGTGAGGGAACGTTGAGAAGCTCAATCACCGTCCTCCCCCCATTCAACCTCGTAGAGCTCCCGGAACTCCGACTCATCGATGGAGACGAACCTCACCATGTCACCGGGCCTTAGAAGGGTCGGGGATTCCCTCCCGGGGTTGAAGAGCCTGAGCGGAGTCCTCCCGATGAGCCTCCAGCCGCCGGGGCTTTCGAGGGGATAGATGCCGGTCTGCCTTCCGGCTATCCCCACGGAGCCGGCTGGGACCTTTAAGCGAGGTTTTTCAAGTCTCGGTACGGCTATCCTCTCGTCCATGCCGCCGAGGTAGGCGAAACCCGGAAGGAATCCAAGGAAGTAGACGCGGTAGGTCGGCTTGGAATGTATCTCGATCACATCATCGACGGTCAGGCCGTTGTGTTCCGCCACAAAGCCGATATCCGGGCCGTACTGGCCGCCGTAAACGACGGGGATCTCGACGAGCCTCCCCTTGAAGGATTCCGGCGAAACCTGGAGGAGGGGCTCAATGGCCGCCTTCACCTCGCTGAAGCTCGCCTTGAGGGGGTCGTAGAAGACGTAGACCGTCGAGTAAGCCGGCACGGCCTCAATAAGCCATTCAAAGCCAGCCCTCCCCACAGCATCGGCAATGGCATGGACTCTGGCGTTTATCTCTTCGTCGATGACCTCGCCGAAGGACACGAGCAGCGCTGAATCACCGGCAGGTTTTATCGTTGGTTGCATGGTCTCACCGCACGATCTCCCTCATCGGCACTACCCTAACGCCCTCTTCCTCAAGGACCCTCCTTATCCGCGCCGCTATTTGAACAGCCTTTGGGTTGTCGCCATGGACGCAGATTGTATCTGCCCTAAGCTCGACCCACTCGCCGTTTATCGCCCTGACTCCACCGTCCTTGACCATCGAGACCACGCGCTCCGCTATCTCTTCCTCCTCGTGTATGACCGCTCCGGGCTTCGAACGTGGAACGAGGGTTCCGTCGGGGTTGTACGCGCGATCCGCGAAGACCTCGTGGGCAACCTTAACCCCCATCTCCTCCGCTATCTCAGCCGGCCTTGAGCCGGAGAGGGCCACGAATATCAGGTTCCTATCGAAGTCCGCTATTCCCTCTATCACGGCCCTCGCGAGCTCCTCCTCTTTAACGAGGGCGTTGTAGAGCGCCCCATGTGGCTTGACGTGCTGGAGCTCGATTCCTTCCGCCCTCGTGAAGGCGTAGAGGGCGCCGATCTGATAGAGGATGTAGTTGCGAGCTTCCTCGGGTGAGAGCTTCATGTACCTCCTGCCAAAGCCGAGAAGATCCGGGTAGCCGGGGTGCGCCCCAACGGCGACGTCCTTCTCCTTCGCGAGCCTTACCGTTTTCCTCATGACCATCGGGTCGCCGGCATGCCAGCCCGTTGCAACGTTGGCGCTCGTGATGTAGTTCATGACATCCTCGTCGAGACCGAGCTTGTACCTCCCGAAGCTCTCGCCGAGGTCCGAGTTCAGGTCAACCTTCATCCGCACCACCGGCTTCATTTCGACGGAAATCTAAAAAAGGGTTTCTCCGAGTTTAGGCCATGAAGGTTCAGGTCATCGATGCGGCGGTCTTCATTCAGGGGTTCGATGTGGAAGGCGTTACGACGCCGAAGGTCGTCGATGAGGTGAAAGACCCCGAGTCGAGGCTTTTCGTAGAGGGGCTGATAAGCGCCGGGAAGGTTAGGGTTCTGTCCCCATCCCGGGAGAGCATTGAGGCGGTAAGGGAAGCGGCGAGAAAGACGGGCGAGCTGGGAGAATTAAGCGAGGCAGACCTTGAGATTCTCGCCCTCGCGTACGAGCTTGGGGGGGTTCTATTCACCGATGATTATAACCTCCAGAACATAGCGAAAACCCTTGGGATAGAGTTCAGAACCCTGAAGCGGGGGATAAAGCGAGTCATCCGCTGGAACTACGTCTGCATCGGCTGTGGGAAGAGGTTTTCCGAGATGCCACCGGAGGGAATCTGCCCGGATTGCGGCAGTCCCGTGAGGCTGATACCGAAGAAGAAGCGCCGGAGAAAACGCCCCGGACGGGCTCGGCGCTCATAGGGTACGTCACAACCACGGAGCGGTTCAGCCCGTCTTGGAATCGTCACGGCCCGCCCGGGACGGCGTCAGATAGCATTGCTCTTCACCGATCCGCGCAATTCGCTGTCATCATCCGCGGTTCAACCTTGGAGGTAGTAGGATATAAGCTTTCTCAGCTCGACGTTGCGCTCGGGCTTCATGCGGAGAAACCTCTTAAGCCCGCCGTTCTCGGCAAGCAGGCCCGAGAGCTCGATGGCGAGTACCTTGTTGTCCTCGCTCAGGCCGTAGGCCTTGAAGCGGAGCGGGGCGTACTCCTTCTCAAGCTCCCACGTCCTTTCCTCAAGCTCTCTCACATTCTCCTCAAGCTCCTCAAGGTTTCCTTTCGGCTCGCGGAACTCCCCGGTGAGGGCGATCTCAATGACCCGCTCAGCGGGAACTCCGTACCTCTCACTGAGGCGCTCTATCTCGCCCCACAGCTCTTCGTTTATCTCGACTTCGATTTTCCCGAAGCCCTTTTTCGGCTTGATGATGAGTTTCATCCCGTTCACACTCCATGAACGACTCGTTCACGATCCGTGAACTTTCTCAAGGTCTTTCCTTTTCTCCTCGACCTTCTTCCTGAGCTCCTCGTTTTCCCTCCTCAGCCTCTCCCGTTCGGCCATCATAAACTCCTTGTCCTTCAAAGCCCTCTCGTAGAACTCTCTGAGCTCCTCTATCTCCCCTTCTATCTCCCGAAGTTTTTCCTCAAGTTTTGCGACCTTTTCAAGGAGAATCTCCTCGCGCTCGGCCTTTAGAGTATCCTCCACCCTTGGGAGGTTTTCGCGGAGGAGGGCATTGATGTCGCGCCCCTTCAAGGACTTGAATTTCTCCTTTTCCAGAATAATCTTAATCTCGCTCATTTTCTCTTCCTCTCCATCTCGGTCTTCCTGTCGTAGCAGGTGATGTAAAACGCCAGAAGCCCCTTCCACTTCCCGTAGGGTTCTATGACCTCCCTCACGTCCTTTTCTTTGACGTCCTTAACCCGCTTCCCGAAAATCTTTGCTATCCCCCTCCTGAGTCCGAGGTCTCCGGCGGGATAGACGTTCTTCCTGAGGCCATACGCGAGGAAAAGCTCCGCACTCCATTTTCCTATTCCCCTGAACCTCGTGAGGTACCCGATGGCCTCCTCAACGCCCCAGTCCCAGAGTTCGAGGTCGAGCTTTTTGACCAAATAAAGCTCCGTCAGGGACTTTATGTACCCTGCCCTATAGCCGAGCTTGGCCTTTTTCAGCTCCTCTTCGCTCAGAGATGCTATCCTCTCCGGGGTGGGGAATGCGTGTAAGTCCCCCATTGGCTTGCCCGCGAGCTTCACGAGGTTCGCGATAGTTCGCTGGGCGAATTCGAAGCTGACCTGCTGCTGGGCTATCGTCTCAACTAACGCCTGGTAGGTGCCCGGTGAGGCGGGAACGACCAGACCGTTGAACTCGTCGATCAGGAAGGCAAAGAGAGAGTCGCTTATCTCGGCGTAGAAGGAATCCAGATCCGTATCGAGGCCTAGGACAAAGGACAGCTTTTCCTTCGCGGACTTCCTTTCCCTTCTGCCCCACGAGTCGGGAAGAATGAAGTCCTCTCCATCGTAGCCGGCGATACCGCTCTCAAAAGCCTGGTAGAAAACACCGTCTTCGAACTTCCACGTTCCGTTGCGTATCATCTCATGGGTAGTCTTTCTCAGGTCAATCCCAGCCATCGGTCGAGCCTAACGGGGTTCTCCCTTATATCCTTTAGGGTTGAGACGTAGAGCCTCTTACCGTCAACGGAACGCTTGATTTGAAGCTCGCCTTTCTCTTCAAGGAAGCGAAGGGCGTCTTTAACATCCTCGGCACGAACATCGAAGTTCCGCTTGAGGAACTCCCAGTACGGCTCGCGGTTGGAATATCTAGCCGCCTCCCTCACGAGCCTCCAAGCTCGTTCAACCTTCTCATCGCCCCGTGCAACACGGTAGAGCTTGGCGAGGGTCTTCAAACTCATATTAGAAGATTGGCGTCCAATATATAAATCACTTTTGGAGGACAGGCAAAAGATTTAAACCATCCAGTGGTATTATTATCAGGCGGTACGGATGAGGCCGAGGTTTGTCCTGATTGCCCTGCTGATGCTCCTCATGCTCCTTCCGAGCGTTCATGCCCAGAGCAACGTGGTTTACGTGGCCAAGGTTGACGGCATGATAACGGGATACACCGTGGACCAGTTCGACAGATACATCAGCGAGGCCGAGAGGAACAACGCAGAGGCGATAATAATCGAACTCAACACCCCCGGAGGACGGGGAGATGCAATGCAGGCCATCGTCACGAGAATCCAGAACGCAAAGGTTCCGGTCATAATCTACGTTCACCCCTCGGGAGGGATGGCGGCCTCCGCGGGGACGTATATAGCACTCAGCTCGCATTTGATAGCAATGACACCGGGCACGGTCATAGGGGCCTGCAGGCCGATACTCGGCTACGGCCAGAACGGGAGCATCGTCGAGGCGCCGCCCAAGATAACCAACTTCTACGTGGCGTACATCCGTGAGCTCGCGAGAATGAGCGGGAGAAACGAGACACTCGCTGAGGAGTTTATAACGAAGGACAGGAGCGTAACGCCGGAGGAGGCCCTGAAGTACGGCGTCATCGAGGTCATCGCGACGAACGTTGACGAACTCCTCCAGAAGGCCGACGGAATGGAGACAAAGATACCCGTGGCCGGAAAGGGGAAGGTAACCCTTCACCTCAAGAACGCAAGGCTCGTTTACATCGAACCGTCCTTCAGGGACACGGTCGTCAAGTACATAACCGACCCAACGATAGCGTACCTCCTCCTCAACCTCGGATTCATCGGCCTCATATTCGGCTTTCTCACGCCCGGGTGGCACGTTCCGGAGACCGTCGGTGCCATAATGCTCGTTCTCGGCCTCATAGGCCTGGGATACTTCGGTTACAGCAGCGCGGCCCTAATACTCATCGTGCTCGCCATGATATTCTTCATAGCCGAGGCGCTGACACCGACCTTCGGCCTGTTCACTGTGGCGGGCGTCATAACCTTCATTCTGGGTGGAATCATGCTCTTCAGCGGAAACGGGGGTGAATACCTGGTGACCGGTGAAACGTACTCGATACTCAGAATAGCCATCATCGTCATGGCGATACTCCTCGGACTGTTCTTCCTCTTCGGCGCGGCGACAGTGGTCAAGGCGCACAGGAAGAAGCCAGAGGCCGGAAGGGAGGAGCTTGTGGGAGAGGTCGGCAAGGTCGTCGAGGACCTCGACCCGGAGGGAGTCGTCAAGCTCCACGGCGAACTCTGGAAGGCGGAGAGTAAGGACGGAAAGAGTATACCCGTTGGAGAAAAAATTAGGGTTGTTGAAGTTAAGGGGCTCACTCTTATAGTCGAAAGAATTGAGGAAAGGAGGGAGGAATGAGCATGGCCCTTGTAAGCGCCGGAAATGTTGTGTTGGCCATTGTTTTGTTGTTTGTGTTGATTATACTGGCAAGCGCCATAAAGATAGTCAAAGAGTACGAGAGGGCAGTGATATTCCGTCTCGGAAGGATAGTCGGAGCCAGAGGGCCTGGACTGTTCTTCATAATCCCGATATTCGAGAAGGCAGTGATAGTCGACCTCCGTACCAGGGTTCTCGACGTTCCGGTTCAGGAGACCATAACCAAGGACAACGTCCCCGTCAGGGTCAACGCGGTCGTTTACTTCCGCGTCATAGAGCCGGTCAAGGCCGTCACCCAGGTCAGCAACTACATCATGGCCACCAGCCAGATCGCCCAGACGACGCTGAGGAGCGTCATCGGTCAGGCACACCTCGACGAGCTGCTCAGCGAGAGGGAGAAGCTTAACCTCCAGCTCCAGAAGATCATCGACGAGGCCACCGATCCGTGGGGCATCAAAGTCAGCACGGTCGAGATAAAGGACGTTGAGCTTCCGAGCGGAATGCAGAGGGCGATGGCAAGGCAGGCAGAGGCCGAGCGTGAGAGGCGTGCGAGGATACTTCTTGCCGAGGCCGAGCGCCAGGCCGCCGAGAAGCTCCGTGAGGCCGCCGAGATAATCTCGGAGCACCCGATGGCACTCCAGCTCAGGACGCTCCAGACCATAAGCGACGTGGCTGGCGACAAGAGCAACGTCATCGTACTCACCCTGCCGATGGAGATGCTGAAGCTCTTCAGGAGTCTCGCCGACACTGCAGAGGTCGCCAAGGTAAAGCTTGAGAAAGAGGTCCGCGAGGAAGCTGAAAAGGAAGCCGAGGCGAAGGCTGAGCAAGAGTAAGGTGTGAATGGCTTTTCTTCCATCTTTTCTTTTCCATCCCTGGATGAACCGCAAAAAATAAAAGCATTGCCTGCATACTTCATACACACAGAGACACTACTCCGTATAAAATTGAAGAAATTCAGGAACGCTTTATGGGAAAGGGCGGTCACCGCTCATACCGGGGGTGTTAACTTTGGAAGGTCGTTCAATTGTTTTTGCATCGGGAAAGGGTGGAACGGGTAAAACAACGACTGTTGCCAATCTGGGTGTTGCCCTTGCCCAGTTTGGAAAGGAGGTCATCCTGCTGGATGCTGATATAACCATGGCAAACCTCAGCCTTGTTCTTGGTATGGAGGACATTCCAATAACGCTCCACGATGTTCTGGCAGGAGAGGCCGATCTCAGGGATGCAATCTACGAGGGCCCGGCCGGGGTTAAGGTCATCCCCGGTGGATTGAGCCTCGAGAAGATAAAGAAGGCCAAACCCGAGAGGCTCAGGCAGCTGATCAGAGAAATCGGCCAGATGGCGGATTTTGTCCTTATCGATGCCCCAGCGGGCCTTGAGATGACGTCCGTTACCGCGCTCCTCATTGGAAAGGAGCTTATAATCGTTACAAACCCTGAAATCTCCGCCATCACTGACTCTCTCAAGACAAAGCTGATCGCCGAGAAACTCGGAACCCTTCCGCTCGGTGCGATACTCAACAGGGTTACCAACGAGAAGACCGAACTGACCCAGGAGGAGATAGAGGCCATCCTCGAGGTACCGGTCCTCGCTATGATACCCGAGGACCCGGAGGTCAAGCGTGCCTCCGCCTACGGTGTGCCACTCGTCATCAAGAACCCGACCAGCCCGGCGGCCATAGCCATCAAGCAACTCGCGGCCAAGCTCGCAGGAATCAAGTGGCAGGCACCCGAGCCAGAGAGCCCGATAAAGAGGGTTTTCAAAGCGCTGTTTGGAGGGAAGAGGTAATGGCCGAGCCACTGCTCTACGGAATAGTGGTCATCCTCATCGTGCTCAACATAGTTCTCTTGATGCTCTACTACTCAGCCAAGAGCAACCCGTACTACGTAGTTTACGACGAAGAAACTAAGAGTGCCCTCAAGAGGCGCGTCACCAGCCTCAAGGAGGACCTTGAGAGCGAACTCGTTGACTTCGACGTCGAAGAGTGGGAGAAGACCCTCGAAGAGTCCATAGACGAAGAAGTCAGGAACCTCTGAGCTTTTCTGTTCCTTTTGTTATTAAACATTTCTGTGGCGTTAAATTTTAAAAGCCCTCCAGTATTAATTCCATTCTGGGGGGTGGGGCGCTATGAAGGTTAGGCTCGGCTATCCAGACAGGATAGTCGAGGTGGAGGATAAGGTGGTCCGGGTTTTTAAGGGCAGGCTCGTAAGCGCCCCACTGAGCGAGGTCGTTGGCTACTATCTCAGGGGAGAGGGACTTCTACCGCCGGCGGTAAGGGAGATAGTCCCCGACGTAGTGAGGGTTCTCCTCAGCACCGGCGAGCTCCAGAACAGCGTGGTTCCGGTGGCCGAGTACGGCCAGGGCCTCAGTGGCTGATCTTTTTACATTTCCCTGCCAAGCTTTATGAACGGCTGTGCTCATTTTGATGGCCAATCAGTTGAAAACATTTAAGTACTCTTCTGTCCAATACTGTGAACTCGTGTGTGAAAGGGAGGGATAGTCATGAAGGCCAAGATTAGGATACTCGACATGTACAGCGGGAGGTATTCGGTCTTCATCAACGAGAAGGAAGCCAAGAAGGCCAAACTCCACCCGGATGACCTCGTGAAGATCGAGGCCGGAAAGAAAACCGTCTACGGAAGCGTTGTCGTGAGCAATCTCGTGAAGGAGGGAGAGATTGGGATAAGCAGGGACATACTCGGGCTCCACAGCTTCTCCGAGGGGGAGGTCGTCACCGTTATACCAAGTGGCACCCCCGAGAGCGTCCGCTACATAAAGAAGAAGATGCATGGAGGGAAGCTCAGGAAGGTCGAGATAGAGGCGATAATCAAGGACATCGTGGACAGGAAGCTCCGCGACATCGAGATAAGCTCCTTCGTCACATCACTTGAGATAAACGGCCTCGACATGGACGAGATCGCCGCGCTGACGATAGCGATGGCCGAGACCGGAGACATGCTTGATATAGACAGAAAGCCGATCATGGACGTCCACAGCATCGGAGGCGTCCCCGGAAACAAGACCAACATACTCGTCGTGCCCATCGTCGCCGCCGCAGGTTTGACGATACCCAAGACCAGCTCGAGGGCAATCACAAGCGCCGCAGGCACCGCCGACGTGGTCGAGGTTTTTGCTGACGTAAGCTTCTCCCTCGATGAGATAAAGCGCATCGTGGAGAAGATAGGCGCATGTATGGTCTGGGGCGGCGCTCTGAACCTCGCCCCGGCTGATGACATCACGATAAAGTCCGAACGCGCTCTGAGCATCGACCCGACCGGCCTCATGCTCGCCAGCATAATGTCAAAGAAGTACGCGATGGGAAGCCAGTACGTTCTCATCGACATCCCAACGGGCAAGGGCGTCAAGGTGGAGACGGTCGATCAGGCCAGGGCCCTCTCCAGGGACTTCATAGAGCTGGGCAGAAGGCTTGGCCAGTACGTGGAGGTGGCCATAACCTACGGCGGCCAGCCGATAGGTCACACCGTCGGTCCGGCGCTTGAGGCCAGGGAGGCCCTCTCGGCGCTCATGACGGGGAAGGGCCCCGGAAGCCTGATAGAGAAGGCCACCGGGCTGGCGGGCATTCTCCTTGAGATGGGAGGAGTGGCGCCGACAGGGATGGGCAAGAAGATGGCGAGGGAAATCCTGGAGAGCGGAAAGGCCTACGAGAAAATGAGGGAAATTATAGAGGAGCAGGGCGGAAACCCCGACATCAAGCCGGAGGAGATACCGATAGGCGATAAGACCTACACCTTCACGGCCCCCATCAGCGGCTACATAACCGGGATAGACAACAAGGCAATAACGGGGATAGCGAGGGCCGCCGGTGCCCCCGAGGACAAGGGAGCCGGGATAGAACTCTACGTCAAGGTCGGAGAAAAGGTCAAGGAAGGCGATCCTCTATTCACGATACGCGCCGAGAGCGAGGCCAGACTCGACCAGGCGATAGTCCTCGCCAGGAGAACGGAGCCGATAAGGATAGAGGGAATGGTCCTGCAGAGGATAGGGAACATCTGAATTATTCCCTCTTCCTGTGTCTCTCGTACCATCCCCACTCTTTTTTGGAGCCGAAAGCCCTCACACCCTTCTGGACTAGGGTTATGCGCAGCTCCTTGGCCATCTCGTGGGTTATCTCCCCGCGCTCCTCCATCCAGTTGATTATCTCAAGCGCCTCGTCGTCGGTCTCGCATCTCCTGAGAAAGTCTATGACGGTTGGATTGTAGCCGGAGAAATCCCTCGCCTCCTCGTCGATGGCCTTCTTCTCGTCGGTTCTGTAAGCGTCTATCGGAACCCCTTCCTCCTCGAGTTCCTTCGCCAGGGCAGGGAAACGCTCCTCAAACTCCTCTTTGTCATACTCCTGCCAGGCAAACTCGTCAACGGGGCGCTTCTTTTTCTTTTCGTCCATTCTCCACACCTATGGGGAATTAGGCTTGAGGGTTTATAAACTCTGAGTGGGAGTCACTTCCATGAAGGGTGCGTACTTCCTGGTTATCCATCTGCCCAAGGAGAGCGAAATAACCACGAAGGGACGCAGGTTCCCCCTAAAGGGCGGATACTACGTCTACGTCGGCTCCGCCATGAACTCCCTCGAGAAAAGGGTCGCCAGGCACTTCAGGAGGCACAAAAAGCTCCACTGGCACATAGACTTCCTCCTGAAGGATGCGAAGCTCTTGAGAGCGTACATGATTCCGAGCGAGGAGAGACTTGAGGAGAAGCTCTCAGTGGAGGTCTCCAGGCATGGGGAGCCGGTGGAGGGTTTCGGCGCTGGTGACGTTAGGGTGGAGACGAACCTCTACAGATTCGACGAAGAACCGGACGCCCTCCTTATCAGAATCCTCGAAGGACTGGGCCTGAAATGGAAAAGGGTTAAAAGCGAGAGGGAAGCTATAGAATTCGGTGAGGAAAATGAAGCTCGAACTGGGGAGAGTTGAGTCCTACATTCATGAAAAGCTCAAGAGAGAGAAGCTCCACTTCGTTCTCATCGATCCCGACGACGTTACCCCAGATATCGCTGGAGAGATAGCGAGGATGAGTGAAGAAGTCGGCGTTGATGCAGTGATGATAGGCGGCTCCACGGGGGCCGAGGGGGACGTTCTGGACGGTGTCGTGAGGGCAATAAAGGAGAACTCGAGCCTTCCAACGATACTATTTCCCGGTTCCCACGGGGGGATAAGCAGGCACGCCGACGCGATATTCTTCATGAGCCTGCTCAACTCGACCAACCCGTTTTTCATAACCGGTTCCCAGGCCCTCGGCGCCTTCACTGTCAAACGCTACGGAATAGAACCTATTCCGATGGCCTACCTCATCATCGAACCCGGGGAAACCGTCGGCTGGATCGGCGATGCCAAGCCAATCCCCAGGCACAAGCCGAAAATTGCGGCGGCCTACGCCCTGGCTGGACAGTACCTGGGAATGCGCCTCGTCTACCTGGAGGCGGGGAGCGGGGCGAGGGAGCCCGTTCCGCCGGAGATGATCTCCCTCGTCCGGAGGGTTATAGACGTTCCCCTCATCGTCGGAGGTGGCATAAGAACCGGGGAACAGGCAAGAATGGCCGTCGAGGCCGGGACCGACATCATCGTCACAGGAACGGCGATAGAGAAGGCAGATTCGCTTGAGAAGGCCAGAGAAAAGCTGGAAGAACTCAATAAGGGGATAAAGGGTTAGGCCTCAGAGAGGACCTTGAAGGTTACCTTTCCGTTTTTGATTATCCTTTTGAGCTCGGAGAGAAGCTTCGGAGCGTCATCTTCGACTATCTCCATCCTGATTTCGCTAATGCCCTCCAGGGTTGGCGGGAAGAAGTGTATGTCCCGAATCTTGCCCCTAACCTTTTCATAAAGACGGCTCAGAATCTTTCCCCTTCCTTCGTAGGGCAATTTAATGTCGAGTTCAACGATTTGCATACCAATCACCACTCTATTCTATGAAAGAAGGCCTATATAACCCTTTTCATGAGCGGGAATTATTGAATTTCGTGCCGTATATTCCCCGCAGTTATGGCGCCTACCACAAGACTTATCTTTTATCGCTTCGATTTTTATCGTGGTGATGCCGATGCGTGCCTTCATATCCCTCGACCTTGAGGGCCTGCCCTATATCGTCAGCAGGGAGCATCTCTTCGTGAAGGGTGCCCTGTATTCGGAGGCCAGAAGGATAGCAACCGAGATAGCAAAGGTCACGGCCGAGACGCTGCACGAAAACGGCTTCGACGAGGTCGTCATAGCCGACAGCCACGGGCCGATGGTCAACATCCTTCCGGAAGAGATGCCCGAGTACGTCGAACTGGTCAGGGGCTTTCCGAGGCCGCTCAGCATGGTGGCCTTCGCAAAGGGGAGCGATGCCGCCCTCTTCCTCGGCTACCATGCCAAGGCTGGAACGGATAGAGCGACCTTCGACCACACCTACAGCGGGGCGAGTATAGACCGGCTTGAAATAAACGGCGTTGAGGTGAGCGAGTTCCTGCTCAACACATACCTTCTAGGGAGCTGGGGAATTCCGGTAATTCTGGTCGGCGGGGACAGGAGGCTGATAGAGACCGACGTTAAGGCCTTCACCCCCTGGGTCGTCGGCGTCCCCTTCAAGGAGTCCCCCTCGCGCTACGCCGCCAAGAGTCCCGGAATGCGCAGGATAAAGACCATGCTGAGGGAAGGCGTTAGAGAGGCCGTCGAGAGGCTGAAGAGGGGAGAAGCGAAGGCGCTCGTGATGAAGGAGCCCGTTCACGTTAGGGTTCGCTTCCTCAGAAGCGACATGGCGGACACGGCTGAACTGCTGCCCTTCGTGAAGCGCATAGATGGAAAGACGGTCGAGTTCGAGACCAAAACGGTGGAGGAAGCCTACAAGGTGTTCGAGCTGCTTACCCTAGCGGCGGCCGGAGTGAACGCCATCGTCACAAGGTAACCGAGAAGTGTGCCCCCGGGGAGCGAAGGGGAATCACGGCTCGCCGAGGCGCTCATCCCCCGCGGTTTCCCGGGGGCAACATAATCTTCCAAAATCCTGACTTAAGCTTTGTCCTCGTCCTCAACGTAGGGGGCGGTTATCACTTTCCTTATCTCCCTCGCCTTCTTTTTGCCTATTCCCTCGACTTCCTGGAGCTCCTCCTCCGTGGCGGTGAAAACGCGCTCAACGTTCCCGAAGTGCCTGAGGAGCCTCTTTGCGAGTGTGGACGAGACGTAGGGGAGGCCCTCAACGATGAGCCTCTGCCTCTCGGCGAGGGTTAAGGCCTTCTTCTCGCTCCTGAGGCGAACCTCCTTCTTCCTCTCCTCCTGCTCGCGCTTGGCCATGAGGTAGATGAACTGGGCGGTCTCCTCGGTTCCGGAGGAGAACAGTATCGGAACCCCCCAATCGAGTGTTACGGCGGCTATGGCGCCCCTGATGGCGTTGGGATGGACGTTCCTTATGCCATAGAGTTCGCCCTCTAGGATTATCACCGGCTTCTCGTAGGCCCTCTTCAGCCTCTCAACCTGGTCGAAGAGCCTGCCGTCGATGATGGACTGTATGAAGTCGTTGGCGCTCTTCCTCTCTATCCCAATCTCCTCGCTCACAACGTAGTCGGCAACGTCGAGGGTTCTGACCTCTATCTCCGCTCCGAGCTCCTTCAGGTGCTTTGGAACGCCGCTCCTAAGCTCGCGGTTGTCAACGTAAACCACTATCCCCTTGGGCTTCCTCACAAAGACAGGCTTTATCGGGAGCTTTTCATAGACCTCCTCCTTGGAAGGCCCGGGTTTCTCGGCCTTTTCCACCTTCTTCTCAGCCTTTTCGGGCTTTTCCTTCGGCTTCAGGAACTCATCTAGGGACGTTACCCTTCCCTTCGAGGGCATTTCAACACGCTCCACGGCCCTTTCCCTTATTTTACCCCTCTTCGGGTGAGCCTTCTCAAGCTCCCTGGCGAGCTTCTTTATGGCGTCGAACATTCCCTTTTCCTTCCTCCGGGAGCTCCAGTAGTAAGCTTCATCGCGCGTTCCCTTGGCCATCAGTATAACGACCCTTCCCGGTCTGTGCCTCCCGGTTCTTCCGCGCCTCTGGATGCTCCTTATGGCCGAGGGCACCGGCTCGTAGAAGATGACGAGATCAACTTCGGGCACATCGAGGCCTTCTTCGCCGACGCTCGTGGCTACCAAAACGTTGAACTCGCTGCGCGAGAACCTCTCAAGGGTCTCCTTCTGCTCTTTCTGGCTCATTCCCCTGTCGTTGCTCCTGCTCGCCTGTCCGATGAAGCGCTCGGCCGTTATTCCCTCACCGCGGAGAACCTCGACGATCTTCCTCCCGGTGTCGCGGTAGTTCGTGAAGACTATGATTTTTGAGTTCGGCTTTTTCTTCAGCTGCTCCTTAACCAGACTCAACATGCTCTCCATCTTCGGATGGTCGAGGCCAAGCTCCTTTGCCTGAACGAGGAGGTATATCACCTTCCTCATGCGCGGGTCTTCCATGAGCTGCCTGCTGGATTTCGTCCTCTTGTCCTCCCTGAGCTTCTTGAGGTACGCCCTCAGCGCGGTTAGCCCCTGCGTCTCAAGCAGCTCTATCGCGTGCTGCAACTTTACCGCCTTGGCCTGGTACATCCTAAGCCGGCCGAGCTCGTAGTTGCCCCTCGCGACCTCCTGGTTTATCTTTGAACCCGCCTGGAGAACCTCCCTCTTTGAGATGTCCGGCGAGTACGTGCTCACCAGCTTGAACTGGGCGAGGGGTTTGAGGCTCTCTTTGAGCATCTCCCTCAGAAGGGAGCGCACCTCCTTGTAGATGCCGGGGAGCTCAACCTTCACCCACTCGAAGCTCATCCTCTGAACGTAGGGTTTGACGTCGGGCGAGCTCTCGGTTCTTATCTCGATGCGCTCTATCCCGAGGTTCCTGACTATCTCCCGTATCCTCTCCTCGTCGCTTCCGGGGGATGCTGTGAGCCCGAGCACGAGCGGGTGCTTGGCAGTCCTGAGGTACTCCTTGGCTATGAAGACGTAGGAGTAGTTTCCCACCGCCCTGTGAGCCTCGTCAAAAACGAGCAGAACAACGTCCTCCAGAGAGATTTTTCCGGTAAGGATGTCGTTTTCAACGGTCTGGGGCGTGGCGGTTATTACCGTGCTCCTCACCCACAGCTCGGCCCTCTGTTTGGGGGAGAGTTCGCCGGTGAGGACGTTGATCCTCTCGGGGGGAAGGTCGAAGAGCCGCCTGAAGCTCTCGGCGTGCTGGACTGCTAAAGGCTTCGTCGGGGCGAGCATGAGAACCTTGCCGCCGTACTTCGAGAGGCGGTAGTCGGCTATGAGCATGGCTATAAGCGTCTTTCCTAACCCCGTTGGCAGGACGACGAGGCAGTTGGTTTCCTTGCAGCGGGCGTAGATTACCTCCTGATAAACGCGGGGCTCGATTAGATCGCGGCGAAGATACATGTGCTTATATCCTCGGCGAAGTTTATAAATTCTCGGACGAAGTTAGGGCATGCTCCTCACGAGGCACGCCAGGGAGAGGCTCGTCAAAAGGCTGGCGAAGAAGCGGAGGCTTGAACGAATATACGCCGAACTGTGGGACTTCCTCGACCGCTCGCGGAAGATCGATGTGAACGAGCGGGTGGTAATCCTCACGGACGGAAGAAAGAGCCTGGTCTGTGCCAGGCTCGAATGCGAGATGCTGCCCCTTGAGGAAATCAGAGAAAGGGTTTCCGGGATTTCCGAGGCCTACGACTGCGTCTTCTTCGATGGTAGAACTGCAAGGCATACACTCCCCCGAAAATTCGTTGAAGGCCTTCCGAACGGGAGGTACTGCTTCTACATAAACAGGGAAAAGAAGAGCCTCTACATAGGAGGCGAGGAACCCCTGCTGGTCATAACGATAAGGCCTGCAAAGAGGGAGGAAAGAAATCAGGCCTCCTCCACGGGCACGACGAGTATGTCCCCGAAGGGCTCCTCCTGAATGAGGTCAACCTTGCCCATGTTGGAGAGGAACAGGAGGTAGAGGAAGGTTCTGGCGACTATCTTCGGCGTTGGGTCGAAGACCAGGTCCCAGAAGTTTATGGGCTCCCTGGTTTCCCTGTACATGTTCACGACTATCTCGTGGAGCCTGTAGACGTGCTTCTCGATGTCAACGCGGAAGTCGTCGACGACGAATACCTCCTCCTCTATCTCGACCTTCTTCCTCTTCCGCGGCTTTCTCTTTTCGGCCTCCTCAAGGGCGTCCATGAGGGCATCCAGGAGGTCGTCGAAGGTGTAGTAGCGCTCGACCCTCCTGAGCGGGGGAGCCAAAGGCTCAACCTCGACCCTTATGCGCTCTTCGTGGTGCTCCTCCTCTTCCTCCTCATCGGCGTGGAGCAGAGCCTCGCTCTTCATCCTGACGAGGATTGACGCCGCCAGGATAGCCCTCGCCGAAACGCGGAGGTCGAGCTCCTTCATCTCCCTGAGCCTTTCGATGTACTTCTCGGTCAGGTCGACGATGTCTATGTTCCATGGGTCAACCTTGCCCATGGTGACGAGCTGGAGGAGAATGTCGACGGGCGTTATCTCCTCCTCACGGCGCGATTCCATCGTTATCACCCGCTCAGGTGACCGAACATCTCCGCGTGCTCGGCCTCGCTCCTCTTCCTTGCCTCCTCGAGTATCTTCATGGCCTTCTCGAGGCTGAGTGCAACGACACGCGAGACACCGGCCCTCATGCTGACGCCGATTATCTTGTCCGCGTTGGCCATCATGACGTCCCTCAGAGTTATCACGATGAACTGGCTGTTCTGGGAGGCCTCCTTGATGAGGTCAGCGACGCGCTTGACGTTGGCATCGTCGAGGTGTGCATCGATCTCATCGAAGAGGTAGAACGGGGCAGGCTTGTAGCGCTGTATCGCGAAGACGAAGGCGAGGGCAGTTAAAGCCTTCTCACCGCCGCTCATGGCCTCTATCCTCTTGACGTCCTTTCCTGCAGGCTTGGCCTCTATCTCGAGGCCTCCTGCGAAGGGGTCGTCCGGATTCTCAAGGATGAGCTTGGCGCTTCCTCCCGGAGAGAGCTTCGCGAAGAGCTCCGAGAAGTTCTTGGCTATCTCGCTGAGGGTCTGCATGAAGACGTTCCTCTTCTGCCCCTCTATCTCCTCGATGAACTCCTCTATACTCTCCTTCTCGGCAACGACCTGCTCGCGCTTGCTCTTCAGCTCAAGGTAGCGACGCTCAACGACCTCGAAGTCCTCTATGGCCTTCATGTTGACGGGCTCAAGGGAGCGTATCTCCTCCTCCATCTTCTCTATCTGCTCCCGCAAAGCCTCAAGCTCCAGTGGGACTTCCTTGATGCTCCTTATGAGCTTGGTATCGTGGTGCTTCAGCTCGTCCTGCTTCTCCTTCAGCGTTGCCTCGTACTGGGCGAGCTTTATCTTGAGGGTGTTGGCCTCGATGCGCAGCTCCTGGAGCTTGGAGTTGAGCTCGTCCTTCTCCGAGCGGAGGTCTATTATCTCGTTCTTGACCTTCTCGCGCCTCTCGCGGAGCTCCTTGAGCTCGTCCTTGACGCTCTCCTCAGCCTTTCTGAGCTCCTCAAGTTCCTTCTCGAACTCCTTGATGGCCTTCTCGTTCTCGGTGATGTTGGCCTTGAGGGCGTTTATCCTGTTCACGAGACCCTCTATCTCCTCCTCGAGGTCCGCTTTCCTCGGAAGTAGCTCTTCGTTTATCCTTATCTCAAGGTTTTCGAGCTTGCTCTCGACCTTGCTGAGCTCCTCCCTGAGCTTGCTTATCTCGTGCTCCACTTCCCTGATCTTCTGGTTCAGCTCCCTAGCCTCGGGGTTCTCAAGGGCCTTCTTGAGCCTCTCCTTCTTCTTCTCAAGCCTCTCTATCCTTCCGCGGAGCTTCGCCATGTCGCCCTTTGTCCCGTGAATCCTCTTCTCGAGAACCTCGATGAGCTTCTCGCTCTCCTCGATGCTCTCCTTTAGGGCCTTGTCCTCGGCGAGGAGACGCTCCATCTCCCTCTGGACGACCTGCAGGTCCTTGCTCAGGTCACTCTTCCTCATGCGGAGCTCAAAGAGCTCGTTCTGGAGACCCTTAACCTCGATCTTGAGCGCGTTAATTGAGGATTCCATGGCCTCTTTCTCGCGTTCGAGCTTCTCGACCTTCTTCCTTATCTCGTCGACGTTTACCCCGAGCTTACCCCTTGGCCTGTAGTGACCGCCGGTTATCGCTCCGCTCCTCTCAAGGAGCTCACCGCCCAGGGTCACCATGCGAACCTTTCCAATCCCTACGGTTCTGGCTTCGTCCATATCGTTTACAATGAGCGTATCCCCGAGGGCATATGCTACCGCGTTCTTAAAGCGCGGGTCGTACTGGACAACGTCCATCGCGGGGATTCCGAGGGAGGGCTTCTCGCGCATCGAACGGGGCTTTATCTTGTTGAGCGGGAGGAAGGTCAGCCTTCCGAGCTTTTTCTCCTTGAGGAGCTTGATGGCCTTCTCGGCGACCCTATCGTCCTCGACCACAACGTTGTCGTAGTTCCCGCCGAGGGCGACCTCCACGGCTAGAGCGTAGTCCCTGTCCGCGACGGTTATCAGTTCCCCGAGGGGCCCGTAGAGGCCGGGAATGTTCTGGTTCTTGAGGAACTCGACCGCGCGGTTTCCGCGAACTTCCCTCTGGGCCTCGGCCTTGATGAGCTCTTCCCTGGCCTTGGAAAGCTCCCCTTCGACCTTTCTGAGGGCTTTGGTCTTCTCCTCAAGCTCCTTTTCAGCTTTTCTAAGCCTCGCCTCGGCCCTGGACATCTTTCCATCTATCTCTCCGAGCTCGGAGCGCTTGGCCTCAAGAGACTTCTTGGCCTCCTCGATTTTGGACTTGAGTGCCGTTCTCTTGGCACCCTCCTGGGCAATCTTACCCTTAAGGCGCTCTATCTCTTCCTCGAACTTTCTAATATCGCTCTCCTTCATATAGAGCTCCTTCTTGGCCTCCTCAAGTTCGTCAACGACCTTGTCAAAGTCCTGCTTGGCTATGGCGAAGTCCCTGTCTATCTCGCCGAGCTTGATGACCAGTTCGTTTTTGACTACCTCTTTCTCCTTTATCTCCGCCTTGAGCTTCTCGCGCCTCTTCGTCCAGCGCTGAATGGCGTTTCTGCTCTTCTCTATCTCCTCGGATACTTTCTTCAGCTCCTCCTTGGTCTTGGCGAGCCTGTGCTGACTGTCCTCTATCTCCTTCTGAGCCAGCTCGATGTTCTTCCTTGCCATCTCAATCTTCGACTGAACCTCGCTGATCTTCCGGGTAACCTCAAGGATGCCGTCTTCGCTCTTCTCCTCAAGCTCCTTCTCGATAGCGTTCAGCTCCTTCTCCTTGGCGACTATCTCCTTGGCTATGTCCTTGAGGCGCTCCTCTATGGCGGCTATCTCGGCCTCTATCTCCTTGTCGCGGAGATTGTTCTCCTCAATCAGGGACTTCAGCTTCCTTATCTCGCCCAGGAGAAGCGTTACTTTAGCCCTTTCAACGCGCTCCTTCAGGTCGAGGTAGCGAAGGGCATCGTTGCGCTCCTTTTCGAGCTTGTCGAGCTGGGTCTTGACCTCGCGGATGAGCAGGTCAACACGCGCCAGATTCTCCTCCGCCTGCTTCAGCTCCTTCAGGGCCTTCTCCTTCTTCGCGTCGTACTCGGCTATTCCAGAGATTTCGTCTATGAGCATCCTTCTCTCAGTGGGGCTCATCTTGATGAACTTGGTGATGTCTCCCTGGAGGACCAGGTTGTAGCCCTCCGGTGAAATCATCGCCGCGCTGAGAACGTCGAGGATGTCGCTCCTGCTGGTCCTCTTGCCGTTGAGCCAGTAGGTGCTCCTGCCATCGGGATAAACGCGGCGCTTTATCACAACCTCGTCTTCGTCGATGGGAAAGCCTCTGTCCTCGTTGTTGAAGTACATCACTACCTCGGCGTACTTTGCCGGCGCCTCGGTTTTTGTGCCCGCGAATATAAGGTCGCTTATCCTGGTTGCGCGCATGGCTTTGGCCGACAGTCCACCGAGAACGAAGAGAACGGCGTCACCAATGTTGCTCTTTCCAGAACCGTTGGCACCAACGATCGCTGTAAACCCCTTAGAAAGCGGAACGACTACTTTTCGGTTACCGTAGGATTTGAAACCTTTCATTTCAATCTTCTCGATGTACGGCATGCCCTACACCTAAATTGGAGAATGATGAAGTAGGTTATATAACTTTACCTGCCGCGCGCTCACTCGACTATTCTGCGGAGGACGTTGAGTAGCCTGTCATCCAGACCGTCGCTAACCGTGACGTAGAAGTCCGAGTTCTTCATGACGGCCATGTCCCGTATCTTGCCCACGAAGCGAAGCGTGGGTTCGACCCCGTTCTCTATCATCAGGTACTCGACGGCGTCCAGAACAACGTCGGATTTCTCATTCTGAAGTCTGTCCCACACAATCTGTTCGATGACGTGAAGCTTGGAGGGATGGACGGCGTTGGGATGGGAAACCTTGGTGATCCAGATCTGGTAAACGTTCGGAGCGTTAACCTCGAAGGGAGACCTTCTGGTTATGAGAATCTTTTCCCTGTTTGGGTTCCTCACCAGAATATCGTTGAGACGGCGATAGTCCAGTATTCGTGACTCCTTCCTCAGGGGTCGCCCCCTAAACATCATAGGTCATCACTTCGTACACATTACTCAAGTATTATTCTTACCGCACCGCGGCCACAGTAAGTTTGCAAACATACTTAATAAGCGTTACGGTATGAATCTGAGCAAGCGACTGCTCGGACCTTTCAGTTAAACAGAAAAGAGAGGGACAGCACCAAACGCAACTCCTTTTGGAGTATCACTCCTCCCTCTCACATAGTTCGAGAAGCACACCTGTTACGGCCTTCGGGTGAACGAAAGCTATCCTAGCACCGCCCGCACCTATGCGCGGTTTTTCATCTATGAGCCTGTAGCCCTCCTCCTTGAGCTTCTCGAGGTGCCCCTCGATGTCCTCAACGCCGAGGGCTATGTGGTGTATGCCCTCACCGCGCTTGGCTATGAACTTGGCTATCGGGGAGTCCTCAGCTGTGGGCTCCAGGAGCTCAATCCTGCTCTCCCCAACGTGGATTATCGCGGTCCTTACCTTCTGGTCCGGGACCTCCTCAATCTCCTCGACCTTGAGGCCGAGGCCCTCCCAGACCTTGATGGCCTCGTCGAGGTTCTTAACGGCTATACCAACGTGGTCTATCTTCTTTATCATACCTTCACCCCCAGGGCTTTTTCAAGTACCAGATCCGCGGCAGAGTAAGGGTCGATTTCACGCATCACAATCTTCTCTATCAGGGCCGCCACCTCTTCCTCATTGAGTCTCTCGCTTATCGCCTTTGCTATCCTTCCGGAGACTATAGTCTTGACCTCCTCCTCGGCCCGGAACTTCCTCTTCCGCTCTATCTCACCGCTGCGCTCAAGGAAGTTATGGTGCTCCTTTATGGCCGACCAGAGCTCCCTGATTCCCTTCATCGTCGTTGCCACGGTCTCAACTATCGGCGGTCTCCAGCCGCGCTTCTCCCAGCGCTCTTTCTCGAGGTCGAGCATGAGGTTGAGCTCGAAGTACGTTGCATCCGCCCCTTCCTTGTCTGCCTTGTTGATTACGAAGACGTCCGCTATCTCCATAAGGCCTGCCTTTATTGCCTGCACGTCGTCTCCCAGACCGGGTACGGTTACGAGAACCACGGTATCGGCCGTCTTAACGATGTCAATCTCGATCTGGCCAACACCGACCGTTTCGACGAAGATGACGTCGCATCCGTAGGCGTCGAGAACCTTTATGGCGTCGTTCGTGGCCTTGGCGAGCCCACCGAGGGAGCCGCGCGTCGCCATGCTCCTGATGAAAACTCCGGGGTCGGTCGAGTGCCTCTGCATCCTTATCCTGTCGCCGAGGAGGGCACCACCCGTGAAGGGGGAGGTGGGGTCTATGGCTATGACGCCGACGATTTTCCCCTCTTCCCTGGCAACCCTGATGAGCTTGTCGAGAAGCGTTGATTTCCCGGCTCCGGGCGGCCCGGTTATACCAACGATGTAGGCGTTTCCGGTGTGGGGGTATATCTTTGAGATTATCTCCCGAGCCTTCTCCTCATCGTTCTCAACGAGGGTTATGAGCCTCGCCGTGGCGCGCCTGTCCCCCTGGAGCATGCGTTCTATAAGGTCGTCTATCATCGTCACCACTCGGACAAATTATCCAGCAAGAAATTATAAAGGTTGGGTTCAGGCCGACCTGAACTTCTTGAGCTTCGGAACGTTCTCGTCTATGAAGCTTATGATGTCGCCTATCGGGCTTCCCGGACCGAAAACCTTGGCGACGCCGATCTTCTCGAGCTGCTCGGCATCGTCGGGCGGAATTATTCCGCCGGCTATCACGAGAACGTCCTCGTTGGGCTTTATACCGCGCTCTTCAAGGAGCCTGAGTATCTTGGGAATCAGAACCATGTGCGCACCGGAGAGGATGCTTATTCCAAGGACGTCAACGTCCTCCTGAATGACGCTCTCCACTATCTGCTCCGGAGTCTGCCTTATGCCCGTGTAGATGACCTCAAAACCTGCATCGCGCAAGGCCCTCGCAACGACCTTGGCTCCCCTGTCGTGACCGTCAAGTCCCGGTTTTGCAACGAGAACCCTAACCTTGGAGCGCTCGACCATTTTCACCACCGGGTGAGTTTTGTTTCAGACGGTATTTAAAGGTTGTCAAAACTCAAGGTTGGACTTTACTTTGGATATTTTGTCCAGAAGGCTTTTTAATCTCCCCACGGAGTTTCTAACATGCTCGACTTTCCCCACGATATACACACGCACTCAGCATACTCCGACGGCGTTGGAGGAATAGGAGACAACGTTGCTGCCGCAGAGCTTCGGGGCCTGAGCCTGCTCGGGATAAGCGACCACAGCCACTACCTCACGGGCAGGGCCTTCAACCGCTATATCCGGGAGGTCCGCCGTTGGAGAGAGGAGAGCGGGATAACAGTCTTGGCTGGGATCGAGGCCAATATAACCCACAACGGCGTTGACGTTGCCGCGGGAATGGTGGAAGAGCTGGATTACGTCATAGCCAGCGTTCACCTCTGGCTGAGTGACCCGGAGGAATACGTTGAGCTCGTGAAGGGCGCACTCCTCGATGAGAGCGTTGACATAATCGGGCACTTCGGGGCGAGTTTTCCACACATAGGCTATCCCGATGAGGAGAGCCTGAGGGAGCTCATAGAGCTGGCGGAGGCGAGCGGAAAGGCCTTCGAGATAAGCTCCCGCTACCGCGTCCCCGATATCAGCTTCATAAGGGAATGCATAAGGCGCGGCGTAAAGTTGGTCTTCGCGAGCGACGCCCACAGACCCAGGGACGTTGGGAGCGTCTCCTGGAGCGAGAGGGTCTTCAAGAAGGCGGGAGGCACGAAGGAAGACCTGCTGTTCGGGGAGTTTTTGTAGGTTTGCATTAAATCTGCTATAAAGTCTTATTGCAACATTGTATGGTAACCCCCGATTTTGGGCAGGATCTCACTTTCAATTCTCCTAAAGTCTTATTGCAACAACCCCTAGCGTCTTCATCGTAAATAACTTTTCTCCCCTTTCAATTCTCCTAAAGTCTTATTGCAACGGGTAAGCAGGGAAACGCGGTTTATCAAAAATTCTACTTTCAATTCTCCTAAAGTCTTATTGCAACCAGCCAGTAAACCCTGCCGTCCTCGTCTTTTATGTAAACTTTCAATTCTCCTAAAGTCTTATTGCAACGATATGGGGGGCCTTCCCCCACAGAAAGACGACCAGGGCTTTCAATTCTCCTAAAGTCTTATTGCAACACCCCGGTTATCACCTGAGGTGGGAGCATGGCACTAACTTTCAATTCTCCTAAAGTCTTATTGCAACTAAAGATCCAAAAGTGGAGGGCCGACCTTCCGAGCTTTCAATTCTCCTAAAGTCTTATTGCAACGTGGACGCCGAACCCATATGCTACGACGAGGGAAGCCCTTTCAATTCTCCTAAAGTCTTATTGCAACCGTCTACGTGAGCGGTGTTGCTCCTGAGGCGAACATTCCTTTCAATTCTCCTAAAGTCTTATTGCAACCGGGGCGATGCTCGCGACGATTTTCTCGACGATTTCCTTTCAATTCTCCTAAAGTCTTATTGCAACCTCTCCGAGGGCTGAGGTTATCAAAGCCTTAACTCTCACTTTCAATTCTCCTAAAGTCTTATTGCAACTACGTCAAAAGCGTTTAGAATATCGTTCGATATGCGCTTTCAATTCTCCTAAAGTCTTATTGCAACATGAATGTCACGAGAATCTTCGGAAAGTGGCTCGGCTTTCAATTCTCCTAAAGTCTTATTGCAACTCAGCTTTGGACTCACGACGCCCAGATTTATTACACTTTCAATTCTCCTAAAGTCTTATTGCAACCTGAGATAGGCATTATAAGCAGCCTCGGTTTTAATCTTTCAATTCTCCTAAAGTCTTATTGCAACTTCAGCCCACTAAGCCCACAGATTACTGACGATTTCCTTTCAATTCTCCTAAAGTCTTATTGCAACGCCCTCAGCCCTGATGAAGGTCCTTAAGAACATGACTTTCAATTCTCCTAAAGTCTTATTGCAACATAAAGAGGGACCTCGCCGAGGTCGCGACTAAAAAGACTTTCAATTCTCCTAAAGTCTTATTGCAACGAAGGTTGTGCGGTCTTTGTCAGTATAGCTTTTCTATCTTTCAATTCTCCTAAAGTCTTATTGCAACGGACTTGGGCGTGGGTTGGCTTGTTGGCATACTACACGCTTTCAATTCTCCTAAAGTCTTATTGCAACCACCCAAACCGGGTGAGGCGCTACCTGAGGAAAAATACTTTCAATTCTCCTAAAGTCTTATTGCAACAGACCCTCCTCACCTTGCCCTCTTCTATCAGAGCATTACTTTCAATTCTCCTAAAGTCTTATTGCAACCGCGGCCCTCCCCGTCTCGGGCGGGTCCGGTTACGACGCTTTCAATTCTCCTAAAGTCTTATTGCAACGTGGGATAGCAACACCAGCACCTGCTATGTGTTTGTTCAGAATACTTTCAATTCTCCTAAAGTCTTATTGCAACTGAGGTAAGGTCGTTTAGACGTTGACTTATGGTTATTCTTTCAATTCTCCTAAAGTCTTATTGCAACGCCGAAAACTATTTATAGCAAAAACTCACATTAGTACTTTCAATTCTCCTAAAGTCTTATTGCAACCCTTCATTTCTCAAACACCCCCAATAGCAGGCAGTACTTTCAATTCTCCTAAAGTCTTATTGCAACTCTGGAGAACGCTTATCACCATACCCATCACCCTCCGCTTTCAATTCTCCTAAAGTCTTATTGCAACATTCAATTGACCGTTAGCATTCTCCCAGATCTCAGCACTTTCAATTCTCCTAAAGTCTTATTGCAACTACTACTTTCTCATGGAAGCACTATTCGGCGGGTTCTTCTTTCAATTCTCCTAAAGTCTTATTGCAACAAGGGAGGCCGTAAGAGTAAAGACCCGCTTATGCGTTACTTTCAATTCTCCTAAAGTCTTATTGCAACTTTGATTTTTTGGCCTCCTTGATGACCTCAGGGTTCTCTTTCAATTCTCCTAAAGTCTTATTGCAACCTGTGCTCTATGTGACTGATACGGATTATGTTAGCTCCTTTCAATTCTCCTAAAGTCTTATTGCAACTCGCCACAGCCGCTATTCGGCAGTAACAGAGTGGCATACTTTCAATTCTCCTAAAGTCTTATTGCAACCTTCCAAACTTGAACGTTCGTTGCAACTGCATCATCACTTTCAATTCTCCTAAAGTCTTATTGCAACTTCCAGGATCAGGCCCACATCAGGATAACCCAGAGCCCTTTCAATTCTCCTAAAGTCTTATTGCAACAGGCACTCAGGAAGAGGCAGGAAGAGAAGCTAGCGACTTTCAATTCTCCTAAAGTCTTATTGCAACATGAATGTCACGAGAATCTTCGGAAAGTGGCTCGGCTTTCAATTCTCCTAAAGTCTTATTGCAACTCAGCTTTGGACTCACGACGCCCAGATTTATTACACTTTCAATTCTCCTAAAGTCTTATTGCAACGTAAAATTCAAGTCCTACGTTTCCCGCTCTAAATACACTTTCAATTCTCCTAAAGTCTTATTGCAACAGGGCACATTTTGCCTTCTTTTTCCCGTTAGAGAGTTAAGAGACCTTTGATATTTAAGATTTTCTGGAAAGGTTCGTTAAAACATCCCGATGAGGCTTGCTATCCCGGGCTCTCAAGAGCCCTGTTCCGTTTGTAACAATCTCATCGGAGATATTTTTGATACATCTCACGAACATTCGAGAACTTCCCAAGAGATGTCCACACCGTTTCCGACAAAAGCTTTCATATCAGGCCACTATATAGTAGGAAAAACGTTTTTGACAGAGAACAGCCTATTTGAGGATGGGACTGCTTTGATTAAAGCTATTTGAAAAAATTTCGTCACAAAATCAGAAAATAACATGCCATCCAGTAATAAAACCGAAAAGGCAAAAATCAACTTCCCAACGTCGAATGGAGGCGCATTTCGGCAAAAAATTGAAGCCTGGAGACGGAATTGGGAACAGAACGAGAAGAGCGTGATAACCCTCACATAACCTCAAATCCAAGCTCCCTCAGCTTCCAGACTATCTCCAGCGGGAAGCCGACAACGTTGTAGTAGTCGCCCCTTATCCACTCGACGAAGAGGCCGGCTTTTCCCTGTATGCCGTAGGCGCCTGCCTTGTCCATTGGTTCTCCAGTCTCGATGTACGTCTCGATTATATCATCGTCAAGCTCCCGGAACTTAACCTCCGTGATGACGACTCCTGAGATCTCCATCCCCTCATGGATTATGCAGTAGCCCGTCGTGACCCTGTGCACCTTCCCGCTGAGAAGTCTGAGCATTTCAAAGGCCTCCTCCTTGCTCCCCGGCTTTCCGAGGATGTGGCCGTCTATACTGACCACCGTATCGGCGCCGATGACTGTTCCACCCACACGTCCATAGACCTCCCTGGCCTTCCTCCGGGCCAGCTCTAGGGCGTATTCGGCGGGGTTTTCTAGGTCACACTCCTCGCTAGCCCTGCTCGGAATAACCTCGAACTCCCGTATGAACCTAGCGAGTATCTCCCGTCTCCTCGGTGAGGCAGAGGCCAAAACCAGCATGGTCTCTCCTCCGGAAAAGGGTTAAAAAATCTTGCGAGAACTTAACCCGGCGATGAAGACAATTTCGCTAGCTGATGCGTGATGAGTACCCTCGCAGCTGAGCCGTCATGATGGTTTTCTGGATTCCGCCCACTTTTCTATGCTTGAAACGAGCAAGTAAACGAAGGCGAGTATCCAGAGGAAGTCCCCGACCAGTAAGGCGTCTGGGCCGGCAAAGAACACCGACAGATACGCGAGCAATCCTCCAATTGCCAGGGCCCAGAAAACCCTGTCATTCCATATTCCCCGCATCGTTCCCATCCCCTACAGAACCACCAAGGATGAACTCCAGCTCGATGATCCTATCCTCCAGGCGCTCCAGCTCCCTCCAGATGACAATGAGCAGGAAAACCAGAACAACAAAGGCAATGCCAAGATAGAAACCCATCGAACCTCTGCTCTCGGGCTGGACCCACAGGAGCAGGGAAATGGACACAAGAAGTGCAAAGAGCACGGTGAGGTCCCTCACGAGCTTCATCTCACTCCACCGTCCCGAGTTCTTCCATGGACCCCATTATCTCTCGGGAGACGTCAGCATCGACGGTGCCTCCAGAGCCTTTGAGGGAATCTATCTCTTGCCTAAGGGATTCGAGCTTCTCGTTGAACTCCCTCCTCATCTCGCCCATCTTCCAGACGACGAGGCCGATTCCCATCATCAGAGCACCGGCAAAAAGGCCCACTCCATAAGTCGCGAACATCAACACCAATCCAAATCCAACCACAACCGCCCCAACAGCCTCGAGGGAGTCATACCTCTGTCCCATCTTCCGTGTCCTCCCTTTCGTCCCGGAGTGCCTTTAGTTCCTCTTTAATGCTTCTGACCTCACTGCTGAGCTCCCACATCTTGACTATAAGAACGACAAGCAAAGCCAAGGGCAGAAGACCAAGGAAGAGTACCATCAGGCTAGGGCCGCCTGGAATGAACGGCGTGAATATCAGGAGTATGAAAAAGATTGCCCCGAGGATGGCCAGCACGTCTGCGGCTCCCACTCCTTACCACCATAGAAAAGAAGAAAGCAAACTATAAAAAGTTTTCTCAGGCGGTCGCCCAGATGGGTATCCCCGCCTCGATGAGCCTTTTAAGTTCCTTTCCTATCGGCGTGCTCTTGCTCACCTTTACGAGACCCTTCTTGCTGGGCGTTGCTGTGAAGACGTACTGCTCCCCGCCGTAGAACTTCAGCGGCCTCTTAGCGTAGTCGGGCGAAACGCGGAGGACTATCGTTTTCTTCTTCTCATCGATCTCGACGGGTATCTTTTCCTTCGGCTTTGCCGCCTCTCTCTCGGTGAAGCTCTTGACGTCGATGCTTATGCCTATCCTCTTCTCCAGCTCGGTGATGCGCTTGCCCTTCTTGCCGATTATCGCCGGGATGTCGAACTCGTCGGCGTAGATTATCGCCTTATGCGGGCTGACTATCTCGACCTCGGTGTAAACATCAGGCAGGAACTTCTTTATCTCCTGTTTGAGCCTCTTCTCCGCCAGCTTCAGCGCCGGGGCTTTCTCCTCCCTCTTGACGGGCACGACGCTTATCTCCTCGCCGTAGGTGTATATCTCGTACTCCAGCTCGCCGGTCTCAAAATCGCGGACTTCTATCACAGGCCTGGCCAGGTCCTCTTCCCTCATGCCGCTCGGCACCTTGACGAGGTATTCCAGCGTCAGAACCTTGGCGACCCTTCCGGCCTTGATGAAGATGACGGTATCGACTATCTGTGGTATCATTCCAAGCTCGACCCTGCCGATGAAGCGCTGGACGGCATCTATCGGCTTCGTTGCGTGCACAACTCCGACCATACCGACTCCCGCGAGCCTCAGGTCGGCGTATATCTTGAAGTCACTCGTCTTCCTCATCTCGTCGAATATCGTGTAGTCCGGTCTCACCAAGAGGAGTATGTCGCCGGTCTTCTCCATCCTGCCGCTCAAGGCAGTGTACTGGGTAATCTCTTCACCGACCTGCAGGTCGCGCGGCTTCTCCATCGTCTTAACTATCCTGCCCATTCCGGCGTACCACTCGGCCAGAGCCTGAGCGAAGGTCGTCTTTCCTTCACCTGGCGCTCCGGCGATGAGTATTCCCTCGGCCTTCTCCCTGAGGCGCTCCATGAGCTTCTCGCTCAGCTCGTAGTCCTCAATGCTGAGCTTCTTGACCGGCCTGACGGCGGTTATCTCTATCCTGTCCGCGAAGGGCGGTTTGGCTATGACTATACGGTAGTTCCTGAGCTGAACGACCGTCGCTCCGGGCTCGTCGAGCTCTATAAAGCTCTCGGGGTCGCGCTTCGCCCTTTCGACTATGTCGTCGGCTATCTCCTCAAGCTCCTCGTCGGTCAAAACCTCCTCGCCAGTCGGAACGAGCCTCCACTCGCCCGGCCTTCCCTTCTTCGCGAGGGGCCTCAGTCCCGCCTTCAGGTGAACGCTCATCGTCGTCTCATCGAAGAAGTCCTCGAGGCGGTGCTTGACCTCCTTCCTGGCGGTCAGGTAAATGACATCGATTCCCTTGGCTATCGCGATGTCCCTCTGCACCTGGTCGCCGGTTATCAAGGTGGCGCCGAGCTCCCTGGCTATCTCTCTGACCATGTTGTCTATCTCCCCGGATTTGGCCCTCTTTATCTGCCAGAGCTCCGGTCTTTCTCCATGGAACTCCAGGATAATCCTGCCCTCGTTTGCCATCTCGCGGAGCTTTTTAAGTTCCTCAAGTCCAACGTGACCTATCGCCTTCCCCTCGTTGGCCTGGTGCTCTATCTCAGCAACGACTGCCTCTGGTATGATGACCTTGACCTCCCCTTCAACGCCCGCAAGGAACTGTGTAAGTCTGCCGTCAACAATCACGCTCGTATCGGCAACAAACATCCTCATCTCTCTCACCTCAGAAGATTCGAAACTCTCCTTCGATTATGTTACTTCCAAGGGGTGCTACAGCTAAAGGTTCATAAAGGTTTAGCCGAAAAATAAATGGGTGGGACAATGGGTAGGCTGATATCCATAGCCTCTGGCAAGGGAGGCACGGGAAAGACCACAACGACGGCTAACCTCGCCATCGCCCTCGGGAAGATGAACTATCACGTCTGTGCCGTTGATGCAGACCTCACAATGGCCAACCTGAGCCTCGTCATGGGAATAGACGACGCTTACACTACCCTTCACGATGTTCTGGCCGGTAGGGCAACCATAAGCGACGCCATATACGCCACAGCCTATGAGAACGTTCACCTCGTTCCCGCGTCGATAGACTGGGAGCACGTTATACGGGCCGACCCCAGGAAGCTCCCCGAGACGATAAAGCGGCTGAAGGATAAGTTCGATTTTGTTGTGATAGACTCCCCCGCGGGCCTTCAGATGGACGCCATGAACGCCATGCTAAGCGGAGAGGAGGTTCTTCTCGTCACGAACCCCGAAATCTCGTGCGTTACCGATACCATGAAGGTGGGGATGGTTCTGAGGAAGGCGGGTCTGGCTATTCTGGGCTTCGTTCTGAACCGTTACGGACGCAGCGAGACCGAAATTCCGCCCGAGGTGGCAGAGGAGGTAATGGAACTGCCCCTTCTTGCCGTCATCCCTGAGGACCCCGCCGTGAGGGAGGCGACCCTTGAGGGCGTTCCAGTAGTGGAGTACAAACCCGAATCCGAGGGCGCAAAGGCATACATGGAGCTGGCCGAGAGGATAGCGAGAATATCCGGCTTCAAAGCCAGGGTGATGAGATGATACTGACCTTTGTGGGGACTGCCGGAAGCGGAAAGACCACCCTAACCCGGGCGTTTGGAAAATACTTGGAGGAAAACGATTACAGAGTCTCGTACGTGAACCTGGACACGGGCGTAAAGAGGTTGCCCTACAGGCCGGACCTCGACGTTAGGGCCGAGGTGACCGCCTGGGAGATCATGGAAGAGGGCTACGGTCCCAACGGGGCCATAGTGGAGAGCTACGATAGGCTCCTCCCGCGGGTTTCTGAGTACGTTTCTTCGATCATGGAACTGGACGGGGAGAACGACTACGTGCTCCTCGACACCCCCGGCCAGATGGAGACGTTTCTCTTCCACGACTTCGGTGTCAGGCTGATGGAGGGCCTCCCGGAGCCGCTCACGGTCTACCTCTTCAGCCCGGACATACTGAGGAAACCGGCGGACTTCTGCTTCGCCAGGTTCTTTGGCCTGATGATAGAGCTGCGCCTCGGAACCACCACCGTTCCAGCGATGAGCAAGGTTGACACCGTGGGGAACCTCGAGGAGTACAGGCGGTACCTCGACGACGTTGAGTACCTCACCGCCAGGCTCAGACTGGAGCCATCCACGCAGGGGCTCCTCGCCTACAGGATGTGCTCGACCCTTCCGGAACTGGCTCCCCCGACGAGGGTTCTCTACATCTCCGCCCAGGCGGGAGAGGGATTCGATGACCTTGAGACCCTGGCCTACGAGCATCGCTGCACCTGCGGCGACCTGACTTAGTTCATTCGAATACGCGGTTTTTGAGCGGACTTTCAGTTAGTTGGACGGGTTGTGAAAACTTTTTCAAGGGATAAGGAAGAAGCCTTTTGGCATCGTATGTTCAAATCCGTACGGTGGGAGCATGTGTCTGATAGCCGGAGGAATCGGTGAGGGGTTGAGGGATAGGTTCGTGAGGATGATACTCGCCGGAAAGCACAGGGGAGAGGACTCCTTCGGTGTGTGGACCGATACGGGAGTGCTCAAATCTGAAGACTTCTCGCGCGTTGCCGAGATTCCGGACGGGAGGGTTGGCCTCATTCAGTGTAGGCTGGCGATGACAGGCTCCCTAGGATACACCCAGCCCTTCCACAACGACCTCGCCCTCGTCCACAACGGGGAAATCTACAACCACCCCCATCTGAGGGAGTACCTGGAGGGGAAGGGGGCATCCTTCGAGACGGACGTCGACAGCGAGGTAATTCTCAGGCTCATCGAGCACCTGATTGGGGAAGGACTGCCCGTGGAGGATGCCGTAAGAAAAGCCATGCTCATGCTTGAGGGCGACTACGCGGTGGCCTTCAGCGACGGGGAGAGGATATACCTCTTCCGCGATCCCGTGGGGATAAGGCCGCTCTACTATTCCCCAGGAGGTTTCTTCGCATCGGAGAGAAAGGTTCTCTGGGCTATAGGAGAGGAAGCGATTCCCGTGGAGCCCGGCGAGCTCGTTGTAATCTCCCGACGAGGTGTGGAGAGAAAGAAGGTTTTCACGCTCACGGAGCTGAAGAGGGCAACTCTAACGCCGGAGGGGGCAAAGCGCGCACTTTTGAACGTTCTGGAGCACGCCGTGAGGGTCCGGACCGGAAAGAAGACCGGAGTCCTGTTCTCGGGAGGGCTAGACAGCTCGCTAATCGCCCTGCTGGCGTCCCGCTACTCCGATGTCGTCCTGTACACCGCCGGCGCCGAGGGCAGTCCGGACCTGGAGTGGGCCAGAAAAGCCAGCGAGCTTCTCGGACTTCCCCTCCGGGAGTACGTTTTTAACTTGGATGACGTCCGTGAGGCCGTTCCCAGAGTGATCTTCGCAATAGAGGAGCCGAACGCAATGAATCTCGCGATAGGAATCCCCCTGTACTTCGCCACGAGGCTCGCGGGTGGAGAGGGCTGCAGGCTCCTCCTGAGCGGGCAGGGGGCGGATGAGCTGTTCGGCGGCTATGCGAAGTACCTCAGGGACCCGGCGCTGATGGAGAGGGACCTCCTCGAGATGGGGGAGCGGAACCTGGCCAGGGACGACAAGATAGCCATGCTCAACTCCGTTGAGGGGCGCGTGCCATTCCTTGACCTAGCGGTCGTGTCCGTCGCTCTGGGAACACCGGTAAGTGCAAAGATTGAGAACGGCGTCAGGAAGGCCATTCTTAGAAAGGCGGCCGGCGAGCTCGGTCTGCCGAGGGAGATAGTCGAGCGCGAGAAGAAGGCCGCCCAGTACGGAAGCCACGCTCAAAAACTCCTTGAAAAGCTGGCGAAGAGAGAAAACCTGACCCTGAGCGGATACGCCCAAAAAGCCTTCAGAGAGGTTTTTAAACGCGAGTAAACGTTTCTGAACGTCCGTTAATATTCCGGCCGCCGGGGGAGGATTTCCATCCCTCTATTCTCCCCACCCTCGAACGGGGGCAAACGATTGCGTGAAAAAGGCTTAAATAAGCCTTTTCCCAAGGTAGAAGCAGGTGAGAAGACGTGATAGGTAAAAAAGGCCTTGTGATATTCATCAGCTTTATCTTCATCCTGGGTACCGTGCCCCTTCCCCGCGCGTCCGCGGAGGAGACCCGGCTGGTCATCCTGGTCAGCGACAACGAGGCCGACTGGGCGATAGCCCAGAACGTGGCCGACCTCCTCGGGGCACATCTCATAGTCAGCCCCTGGGGCACCTACGACCCCGCGGTGAGCGCCGAGATACTCAGCGTCGAGCCCGAGAGGGTGATAATCGTAGGCGGCCCTGTGGCGATACCTGAGGAGTACACAAAGGATTTTGATGAGTTTGGAATCCCGTACGAGCGCTGGTACGGTGAAACCAGATACGAGACGAACCTCGTGGTAATCCAGGCGCTCAAGGAGGAGTTCCCTGAAGCCTTCGACGAGATAGGAACCGTCGTCATAGCCAACGGCCGTGATGCCCTTGCTATTGAGGGCTACCTGAGGGCCATGAAACTTATGCCGTACGAGTTCAAAGGAAAGCCGATTCTCGTACTGACCGACGAGGGCAGGGAAAACGTGACGATAACCGCCCTGGAGCGCTTTATACACGTATCCGAGGTCAAGTACGCGGCGACTTATTCTGGCCGGGAAAAGCCGATGTTCCCGCTGAACCGTGAGAAGATAGACGCCTGGATGAAGAGCCACTTCGCCGCCTACAACGAGGGCACCCTCGTCCAGTCCCCCACGAGGGAGGAGGTCTACTCCCTTCTCATCAACGTCCAGAACAAGACGGGCCGCGCCGAGGAGCTCCTTGATGGACTCCAGATACCCGCCGCAAGGAAGAAACTCGAGGGGGCGAAGACTGCCTTAAATGCCGCATGGGATGCGTACAACTCCGGCGAATATTCCAAGGCATACCAGCTCGCCATGATGGCGAGCTTCAACGCGGACTTCGTCATATCGCGGGCGTACCGCGAGATGAGAACTGTGTACCAGGGTCTGCCAAACATGCAGCTGCAGATGGAGATTCAGCAGTTCGAGATTATGGCCAAGGTCCTCAAGAGGAAGGGCTACGACGTGAGCGAACTGGAGTCCCTCATCAGCCAGGCGAAGGAGGCCCTTAAGCAGGGCAAATACTCCCTCCTCCTCAACGAACTAATCCCCGAGATAAAGGACACCCTAGCCAAACTGACGACCAAGAGACCCTCGCCCGGAACGCCTGGCGGAAGGGACCACGGAAGACCATAAGCCTTTTTAACGTCTCTTCTCCATTTTCTCCGGTCAAAATGCGGATTCTGATGGTAGGACACTACCCACCCCACGGCGGAGGCGTTGCGAACCACCTGGACAACCTCGTGAGGGAGCTAAGGAAGCGCCACGAGGTTCACGTTCTCACCTACGGGCCAGTAGAGCCTAGGCCCTTCGAGGCTGAATTCGTGCATCAAGTCAGCGTCCCGCCGGTGTACGGGATCAGGGGGACGACCTTTGCCCTGCGGGGGGCAAAGAAAATATGCAGACTCCACCGGGAATTTGACTTCGATTTGATTCACGCCCACTTCGTGGGAACGACCAGCTACGCCGCGGTCCTCGCGAAAGAAAGAACCGGACTGCCCCTGGTGGTTACTGCCCACGGCAGCGATCTGGAGCACACGGCGAAGCTAACCTTGGGACGGTTCTACGTCAAGAGAACGCTGGCCGATGCCGATGCAGTCATAGCCGTCAGCCACTGGCTCGCGGGAAAGGCCGCCTCCCTGGGTGCGGGAAGGGTTAGGGTCGTGCCCAACGGGGTGAAACCTCTCCAGCCGGCGGAGGGAAAGAGGGAGTACATCACGTTCATCGGTGCGCTCAGGGACTACAAGAGCCCAGAGACATTCATAGAGCTGGCACGCGCCTTTCCGAACGAAAAGTTTCTGGTCGTCGGCGACGGTCCCCTCAGGAGAAGGCTCCAAGCGACCGCACCTCCGAACGTCGAGTTCGCCGGTTATCGCCGCGACGTTGGCGCAGTACTGTCCAGGAGCAGGCTTCTGGTTCTGCCGTCCAGGAGGGAGGGCTTCGGTCTGGTAGTGTTGGAGGCCAACAGCCTAGGCGTCCCCGCGGTGGGAAGGCGCGTGAGCGCGATCCCGGAGCTTGTACGCGAGGGGAAGAATGGTCTCACCTTTGAGAGCTTCGAGGAGCTGGTCGAGGCCGTGAAAAGACTCCTCGAACCCAAGTTCAACGCCAGGGCGGGAGCACTTGGAAGGAAGATAGCCGGCTTGTACACATGGAGTGCCGTCGCCTGGGAGGTCGAGCGGGTCTATGAGGAAGTCGCTGGGTAACGTTTTTAACGGCCTCTTCTCGGTGAATCCTTGGTGAGAGAATGACGGTAGTAATCAACATGCGAGATGGGCTTGACGAGAGGGGGATAAGGATAGCCGCGAGGTTCATACTGGAGGGGAAGCTCGTCGCGTTTCCCACCGAGACGGTATACGGTCTCGGGGCGGATGCACTCAACGAAAACGCCGTGAGGAGAATCTTCGAGGCCAAGGGACGCCCGGCCGACAATCCGCTCATAGTTCACATCGCAGAATTCGACGACCTGAAAAAGCTCGCGAGGGAAGTTCCAAGGGAGGCAAAGCTGCTCGCCGAGAGGTTCTGGCCGGGCCCCCTGACGATGGTCCTGCCGAAGAGGGAGGAGGTTCCGTACGTTACCACCGGCGGCCTCGACACCGTCGCGGTGAGGATGCCGGCGCACCCCATAGCACTCGCCCTCATAAAGGCCAGCACCCCGATTGCGGCGCCTTCGGCAAACATAAGCGGAAAGCCGAGCCCCACGCTGGCGGAGCACGTGATAGACGACTTCTACGGGAGAATCGAGTGCATAATCGACGGTGGAGAAACGAAGATTGGGGTCGAGTCAACGGTTATAGACCTCAGCTCGGAGAGACCGACCCTCCTCCGGCCGGGAGGGCTACCCCTTGAGGAGATAGAGAAAGTCATAGGCGAGGTTGAGATACACCCCGCCGTCAGGGGCAAGCTGGTCGACGTCGCCCGTTCGCCGGGCATGAAGTACAAGCACTACTCGCCCAGCGCGCAGGTGATAGTTGTCGAGGGGAAGCGCGAAAACGTGAGGAGAAAGATAGCCGAGCTGGTCGATGAGTATCGCGCAAAGGGCTTCCGCGTTGGGGTAATGGCAACCGAGGAGTACGACTCGGACGAGTTCTTCCACCTTGGAAAGACTGAGGAGGAGGTTGCGAGAAACCTCTTCAGGGCGCTCAGGGAGCTCGATAAGAGGGGCGTTGACGTGATAATCGCCGAGGGCATCGAGGAGAGGGGCCTTGGATTCGCGGTTATGAACCGCCTGAGAAAGGCAGCAGGGTACAGAATAGTCTGGGCATAGACAACGCTTAAATATCTGGAGCCCTTAAATTTAGCCAGCAAGCCCTGGACTTGAATCATGTGGGGTGAGAAATTTGCCAGCGAACGTCGGGCTAGAGGGGCCAGAAGAGCTAGAACAGCTCGCCTTCAAGAGGCTCAATGAGGGAAGAATCAAGGATGGGCTCAAATTGGTCCTTCGCGCCGCTAAAGGCTATGAGGAAGAAGGTAAAACCGAGGACGCCGCGAGGCTTTACAAGTACCTGGGATACGTTCTTCTCAAAAAGACGAAGGCCATTGAGAAGGCCCGTCCCTCCCTCCTGAAGAGTGCTTACCTGTATATTGACCTCATAGAGGAGGAAATCTCCCGGGCCGAGGTTGACCTCGATATTCTCGATGAGTACTGCTCAAACGTCCTTGAGATTTTCATGACGCTTAACGATGAGAAGAACCTGATGAAGTACGCAGAGGAGTTCGCGGCCATCTACGAGGATCTGGGCAACTCCTACCAGGACAACGATGACATACCGATGGCCATAAGGGCGTACGAGGCGGCCTACCGCTACTACAGGACCATAAACGACGTTGAGTCCTACAGGAGGCTCGCCGAGACCCTGATAACCCTCTACGGCCAGATTGCCGAGGGCAGGCTGGAGAAGGGCGACGCCAAGGGTGCAGCGGAGGCGTTCTACCGGCTCGCAGGCTTTATCCGGGCAATATTCGGCTACGACATCCACTTCATCGAGATGATGGACACCGCCGCCAAGAACTTCGAGAAGGCGAGCAAGATAGCCTACTCCCGCGGAGACCTCGACGGGACGACCAGCTGCCTCGTGAAGGCTCAGTACGCGTATCTGCTCGCGAAGAACTTCAGTCGGGCCAAGCTTATCGGACTCAACACCGCGAGGATGCTCTACCAGATAGTGAGCTCCTACAGGGCCAAGGGAGACGATGAGATGGCCGCTGAGAAGCTCACCGAGCTAACTGAAGCCCTCCTCGGAATGGGCAAGCTCAACGAGGCCATGGAGGTATACAAGAGCGTTCTGGAGACCAAGAGCGACCTCAGGTTCCGCGTCAGGGTCCGCATAGCCGCACTCAAGCAGTTCGCGGCATCCACCGGATCGGAGGAAGTTCTGGCAGATATAGAGACCGTTGAGTACTACTTCAACAAGAAGGCCTACCTGCGGGCGCTGGAGCTGGCCGAGAACGCCATGATGAGGGAGGGTCTCAAAGAGGCCGCGAACAGAATCCACGAGGCCGAGGGAATATATCATTAAAGAAGAAGGGAAAGGGATCACTGGGGCTGAGGCTTGACCTCAACCCTCGGAAGGGGTATGTGGTAGGGCAGGCGCATCTCCTTGGCCATCAGCATGAGGATCGGGGAAATCTCCTTGGTTATGAAGTTGACGACCTCCGCGAAGGTCAGGGAGTCTATCTTTTTCTCATCTTCCCAGAGGTTCAGTATCTCGTCCATTTTATCCTTCTGGGGCGGAACGTAGAGTATCACACCCTCGATCGCACCCTGGGCGATCCTGGGGTTGTAATCAATCTCGTACCTGAAGAGTATCTCTATTCCGTTCATCTTCCCTGTGGGAGTGCGTATCTCCCCGAGGCGCATCTCTTTAACCTTGGGGGAGAGCCTGACCTCTATCTGGCCCTGGGGCACCGCGAGGGTAACCCTCTCGAGCTCTATTTTGGTTACGTTGAATCCCAGCACTGGCATTTCTTTCACCACCCAAAACTGGTTCCAGCTATATAAAACGCTATCGGTAGGGCTTTAAACGTTCCGGTCGAGCTTAGCTCGATGCCGAGGGAAAAGGTTGTTCGCGTTTGGGACGAGAGGGAGGTCCTCTATTCACCGAAGAGGTGGCGCTACCTCTGGGAGAAGCGGGAGAAAGCGCTGGGAATAATGGAAAGACTGGGCCAGTTCGACCCCCAGCTCTACGGCAGCGTCGCCAGGGGAGACGTCAGACGGGACAGCGACATAGACATCTTCATCCCCTACCGGGTGCCGAGCTACCTCATCGAGCTCGCCCTCGAGGGACTCGTGAGCAGAAGGAAGATAGTCATGGCAACCCCTTGGCACCTCATAAAGGGCGTCATCGAGATAGACGAGGAAACGACGGTCACCTTCCCGCTGATCGACCCCACCGACAGGGAGCTTGAGTTTTACAGGTGGGGAGGGATGATAGACACGTGGGGCGTGAAGACCAGGCAGCGCGTCCCTGGGGTGAACAAGAAGCTGATACTCATAGTCCCCACCGAAAGGGGACACATCGAGAGGGAAGTCGTGGGGCGGGAGAGCGAGGTTGCAAAAATCCTCGGCGTGAGCATCGATATCGTTACCGAGCGCGTTCATGTTCTCACGAGGAGGGACGCTATTGGAAGAACCGGAATCTACATCAACGAGGAAGTCCCAGACTGGATGAGCTTTGAGGAGGCCCTAAAGGTGATAGCAGACCGCGACCCGAACGTCAGGAGAAAGGTAAGGGAGCGCGGTGGGATATGATAAGAAAAGAAGACATCAGTACTGGCAGCACTTCTCCTTCATGTGGGCCGGCAGTATCTCCTTGAAGCCTGTGTACTTCCAGATCGCCCTCGGGAGCTTTACCACGCCCTCTTCCGTCTGGAAGTTCTCGAGTATCGCCACTATCGCCCTCGACGTCGCTATGGCAGTCGAGTTGAGCGTGTGAAGGAACTTGGGCTTCTCGTGGGTCTTGTCGCGGTAGCGGATGTTCAGCCTTCTCGCCTGCCACTCGGTGCAGTTGCTCGCGCTGACAACCTCGCGGAACTTGCCCTGGCCGGCCATCCAGGCCTCGATGTCGTACTTCTTGGCAGCTACATATCCCAGATCGCCGGTGCAGATGTTCACAACGCGGTAGGGAATCTCAAGCTCCTGGAATATTTCCTCCGCATTCTGGATGAGCTTCTCGTGCCACTCCCAGCTCTCCTCGGGCCTCGCGTAAACGAACTGCTCGACCTTGTGGAACTGGTGAACGCGGAAGATTCCCTTCGTGTCCTTTCCCGCCGTTCCGGCCTCCTTCCTGAAGCAGGGGCTAACGCCGACGTAGAGGAGGGGCAAGTCCTTCCCCTCGATTATCTCGTTGGCGTGAAGGCCGGCAAGTGGGTGCTCGGCCGTCGGGATGAGGTAGAGGTCCTCGCCCTCGACCTTGTATATGACGTCCTCGAAGTCTCCGAAGCTCGTGACGCCTTCCTCAACAAAGCGCCTGACCATATAGGGCGGTATGACCGGGACAAAGCCCTTCTCGATGAGCTTGTCGAGGGCGAAGCGGAGCAAAGCTAGGTCGAGGATAACCAGCTCGTTCATGAGGTAGTAGAACCTCGCACCGCTGACCTTGGCGGCCCTCTCGAGGTCGGCACCGCGGAGGAGTTCAAGCATGTCAACGTGAAGCCTCGGCCTCCAGTCGAGGACTTCGTACTCCATCTTTCCGAGGCTCTGCTCCTTGAAGGTCTCGAGAAAGCCCTCCCAAACTCTCGCCTTACCCCAGAACCTTATTGGAACGTTCTCGCTGTCGTCCTTACCTATGGGAACGCTCTCGTGGGTGATGTTCGGCAGGCGCCAGAGGTAGTAGTCTATCTGCTTTCTCAGCTCCTCAACCTCTTTCTCAAGTTCCTCGATCTGCTTCACTATCTCGTTGCTTTTAGCCAGCAAATCGTCTACCGGTTCGCCGGCCTTCTTGCGCTTGCCTATCTGGACGGCAAGCTGGTTGCGCTCCTTCCTGAGGGCGTTTATCCTCTTCAGGTTCTCACGCCACTTCCTGTCGAGCTCCAGAATCTCGTCTATCCACTTGAGCTTCTCAAGCTCGCCGCGCTTTATGAGGTCGCCCTTAACGAGGTCGGGATTTTCACGGATGAGCTTTATGTCCAGCATAGTCTTTCACCTGGGGAAAGAAGGTGAAGGAGTTTAAAAAAGGTTTTGATGCTCGATTCGTCTTCCTTTCAAGGGTAAAGAAAGGGAACACAATCAGCCCCCAGACTCTCCGAGGGCCTGTTTCAGTAGCTCCACTGCCTCTTTCTCGGCGAGGTATGCCTTCCGGGCCTTGTACCAGAGCACCGGCTGGGTAACGTAGCCCCACATTTCCCCGCGTATCTCCTCGAGGGAGCTTCCCCGCCAGGCTTCTCTTATGAACCCGACGCCCGTGGAGTTTAGGTCCCTAACGCTGGCGAGAACGTCTTCGTTCACACCCTGCCGAACCGCCGTGGGGTAGAGCTCCGAGAGCTCCTCGTAGTTCATGAAGAACCATCTCGTCCACAGGTTCCACATGTCAAAGAGCACGCCGTATGTCTCCTCCCCGTAGCGTCCAGGAGGCTTGCTCGGGGCAGGTTCAACAAACGCCTCAACGCTCAGGTTGTTGTTGCTCTCGTTGAACTCCTCGATCGAGTTGTCTGGGTCAACGACCGCGGTGAGGTTGTAGATGCCAGCGTACTCCGGAGTCCAGTTGAAGGAAAGGGTGACGTTGGCTCCCGGGTTCAGCGCCGAAATCAGGGCGCTTCCCAAAATGTCCGAATCCGCGTAGAGCGTGACGTTTACATCGCTCGCAGAGGCGTTGCCGGAATTGAGAACGGTCACGTTGACTGTAACGTTGTCACCAGCCTGCATGATTGAGGGCACCGAGACGTTCAGAACCACTAAGTCTGGCAGCCTCTCGGCGACGTTAACCGAGACGGCGAACCCGTTGTTCGTCTCGTTGAACTCCGGGATAACGTTGTCTGGGTCGGCAACGACCTCAAGAACCGCACTGCCGGCTTTACTTGGTGTCCATGAAAGGCTGACGTTGGTCGGAGAGCCAACAGGGAGCAGGGGTATAACCTGGCTCGATACGGGGACCCCGTCCGCGTAGAGGGTGACGTTGACGCTGGTAGCGCTAACGTTGCCCCGGTTGAGCACGGTCGCGTTTATCACCGCCAGCTCTCCCCTCACGAGTTCCGGCGGCAGGTAAATCCGGGTAACAGTTAAGTCCGGTTTGTATATCGGAGCTTTGACGACCTGCACCCAGATGGAATGCTCGTTGTTAGTTTCTACGTATTCCCTGACGGAGTTCTCGGGATCTGCCACGGCTGTAAGGTTGTAGAGGCCCGGGAGTGCTGGAGTCCAGTTGAAGTGGAGGGTCACATAATCCCCGACGTTCAGCCCGGCCACGCTCTGGGTCCCCACAAGGCTCGAATTCACGTAGAGGGAAACGTTGAAGGATGGAGAATCAAGGGTGCCGTTGTTAAAGACCGTGACGTTCACCGTTACAGGACTTCCGTTCTGCGGCAGGGCGGGTGCGGCCATCCCTGTTATCAACAGGTCCGGCAGCCTCTCAATGACCCGAACCTCAGTGGAGAGGGCGTTGTCCGACTCGTCCAGTTCAAGAACTGAATCCGATGAATCGGCTATCACGGTCAGGTTGTAGGTTCCGGGGGTTGATGGCGTCCACGAGAAAGTAACCCCAATATCCGAGCCCGCTCCAAGCCCGGAGACTAGAACGGTGTCGATGACGGTTCCGTTCGCTGTCAAAGTAACGTTGAAGGGGCCAGCGGAGTAGGTTCCATCGTTGGCAACAGTCGCGTTTATCTGAACGGTATCTCCTGCGTAAATCGTACCCGGTGTGGAGATGTTTGTGACGATCAAATCCGCCCTGAGCTCTGGCCCGACCGTCACTGTCACGTGCCGCTCGTTGTTGCTTTCGTTCGATTCGATTACGGAGTCGTTCGGATAACCCGGGTCTGCCATGGCGGTGAGATTGTAAACCCCCTGTGCCGGCGTCCACGTGAAGTTCAGGGTGATGCTTTCCCCAGTGGCGAGGCCAGTCACGGTGGTGTCCCAGATTTCGGTTCCGTTCTCAAGAAGGGTTACGTTGAATGGGCCGGCGTCTCTCGTTCCAACGTTCTCCACCGTGATCGTAACGTTATATACGTTCCGAGTCGGGTCCACCAGCACGGCGCTGAGGTTTGAAACCGTTAGGTCGGGAAGGTTCGGGGGAACGGCCAGGGGCAGGTAGTCGGTGTTGTTACCGTCTATCTGGTATGGGACATCGCATATACCGTCCTGGTCAGCGTCCGTGCAGTTTTGACTGAAGCCCGTTCCAGTGGAGTTCGCCCAGAAGTTCCCTCCGAGGTATGGGCCACCCACGATATTGAAGCCCCGCGTCTTTGAAACGTTCCAGGCTATGCTCGAGTTGAAAAGTCTAGTGCCGTTGGACGAGTTGAAGAAGTTGTTATAGACAACGCCACTGAAGAGATTGCCCGCCATTAGTGCAAAGGTGGTGTTGCTTATGTAGTTGCTGGAGATGCTGGTAAGGTTGGAGAATACTACAATGAGCCCATACTCGCCGTCAAGGGCGCGGTTTTTGCTCATATTCATCTGGGCCGAGAATGCATTCGCCATGAAAATGGTGGAGTTCCTGATGTGGTTTCCTTCAACGCTCGCGTTGGCGCTTACGCCGAACGCAATCGCCCCGGGCACGAAGAACTCGCTGCCCCAGCTGATGTTGCTTTTTATGTCCGAAACTGTGTTGTCAACGACTTTCGTCCCGTTAGCTATGAGTCCAACGATTCCCATTCCAAAGTTCGTCACGGTGTTGTTGGCTATCAGCACCGTTCTCGGGGTTGCTACCACAAGAATACCCGTTGCCCCAGGGTCGTAGTTTTCTCCGTAAACAACGTTCCCAGTCACATTGACATTTCGAATCTGGAGAGTTGAGATGGAACTGAATATCCAATCCAATAATCCCTGCACAGTGGTGGCATTGGGGGTATTGTTGTTCCCAGAAGGGCCACCGCCCTCCAATAATGGGAGTCCCTCGATGAGAATACCTCCAGTGCTAAAGTCAATGTTTCCAGCGGTTGCGTTTGAGAACGCAATCGTGTTATCCGCTATGGACGTGTCTGTGATGTTGGCCGCAAAAATTCCCGCCGAGAAGTTGAGTATTCTGTTGTTTTCTATCGCGATGACCCTTGAGTCGGTGATGTTTACTCCAGTCTCCCCACCGAAGAACTCTGCTATGAAATTATCCCTTACTGAGATGTTCTGGGATAATTCGATGTGTATTCCGATGCGGGTTTCCGGCATAGTGTTTCTGGTTATTTCGATGTTGCTTGAGTTGAAGATTCTTATCGGCTGGTCTTTCTGGTAGCTATTGGAATTGATGGCGATTCCGGTTGAGTTTGCGACTTGTACACCGATGCCCTCAGACTGTTCACCCTGAGGGAAGTTGCTGTTTCTGACTGTAACGTTGGAGGAATTGGATATTCTGATGAGGAGGTCATAGTTGTCAATTGTGACGTTGTCAATCAAAACATCGTCCGTATTCGTTATGTTGATTCCTGGCCCGTTATCTGCATAGCTGCGGGTGAAAACATCGCCCCTGAGGGTTACCTTGGATGAATTGCGTATCTCTACAACGGTGATTGAAATTTCGTTCGAGGTTACACCCGTGACCTCAATGTTTGAGCTGTTGGTTGCCACGAGCATCCTCCGGGAATCTCCTGCATATGTATCCACAATGCGTAGCCCGTCCGTGTTCGTGACGTTGACTATGGTGTTGTATGCCCCCGCGCGCGTGTTTTCCAGGGTTATGGACTTGCCGTTGTTGACGAAGAGGAAGTTGGGTGGGTTTGGGCCAGGCTCCTGTACTGTGTTGTTTATATAGACCTCACTGGAGTTTAGAGAGTAAATGGAATAGTCACTCACATTCCAAAAGGTCGTGTTGTACACGGTCACATTGGCCGCGTTCATTAGTATTATCCCTGCAGATGCGTTGGTTATTTTTATGTTCCTTACCGTTACGTTGTTCAGGATTCCGGAACCTGGGGAGATACGTGCAATGCCGATAGCCTCTCCCCCGTCCTCGTTTATAGTGCTGCCGTTCCCGTCAATAACAACGTTGCTGGCGTTAACCCAGATGCATAAGGTACCGCCGGCGTTTAGATCGCCAGAGAGCACGTAATAGCCCGATTCATTGATGGTCACTCCACATGTGTCTATCGTCTTAACCACAGGCGCTGCAGAAACCGCCGCTTCTCCCCGCCAGGGAAAGACCAGAAAAAGAGACCCAACAAGGAGAAGCGTCACAAGGAAAGCCATCAAGCCTTTGCCCATTTGAGTGCGCCTCCTCATGAGAGCTATAGTTCATCTGCGTGTTTTAACTATTTAAAGTCTCTTATCGTATCAATTCAAGAAATGATTAGAAAAGTTTCAAAATTGGTGTTGAGATTAACCAAAGAACGTAACTTCTACTTCCTCTCCCGCCTCCAGTATCTCCACGTTCTCCGGCACCTCGATGAAACCGTCGGCATCCACGAAGCTCGTGACCGCTCCGCTTCCCTTGAGTATGGGTAGGGCTTTTTCGCCCTCTATCCTGACCGGCAGGAACTGACGTCTGCCTTTGACGGAGAAGACCTTGTGGGCGAGCTTTTTCCTGACCTTTCTGACCTCGTTCTCTCTTCCGAGGAGCTTCCTCAGAAGCGGTGCAACGAGCAGGGTGAAGTTGGTCAGGCAACTGGTCGGGTAGCCGGGCAGGCCAAAGACCGGCTTTCCGTTGATCAGGCCGATTATTGTCGGCTTACCCGGCTGAATCGCTATGCCGTGGATCTTTACCTCGCCGAGCTCCTCGATTATCGAGCTGGTCAGATCCCTTATTCCCCCGCTCGCACCGCCGCTGAGGATTACCATGTCGCAGCACTCGATTCCCTTCTCGATGAGCGCCTTGAGGCTCTCGCGGTCGTCTCTGGCTATGCCGAGAAAGAGAGCCTCGCCACCGAGCTCCCTGACTGCGTCCACTATGGCGCGGCCGTTTATGTCGTATATCTGCCCGTGCCTCAGCTCAGTCCCGGGAAGAACCACTTCGTTTCCGGTGCTTATCACGGCAACCTTGGGCTTCCTGAAGACTTCGACTTCCGAGAAACCGACCGCCGAGAGAAGCGCGGTGTCCTTGAAGGTCAGCCTCGTTCCGCGTTTGAGGAGGGTCTTTCCCCGGGGAATGTCTGTTCCGGCCTTCATGACGCCGAGGCCCGGGTAGGCCGGCTTGTAGATGACGACCTCCTCTCCTTCCCTGTCCACGTCCTCGAACTGTATCACCGCATCGGCACCTTCGGGCAGGGGCGCGCCCGTGGAGATGTAAACGCTCTCACCGGGTTTGAGCTCCACCGTTGGAGTGTCCCCAGCGTTTATCTCCCCGACGACCTTCAGTCTAACCGGCTCGCTTTCGCTCGCCATGAAGGTGTCCTCAGCCCTTACGGCGTAGCCATCGACCGTGGCGCGGTCGAAGGGCGGGACATTTATCGGCGATGTCACGTCCTCGGCCAAAACCCTGCCGAGGGCCTCGCTCAGTGGGACGCTTTCGATTTCTGGCTTCAGGGGGAATGAGTTTATGACCTCCAGGGCTTTCTCCAGAGGAACGACCTTCAGGAACGCCATTCTATCACCGGGAGAAAAGAGAACGCCTTTCTATAAATGGGTTGCGTAAAAGAAAACGTTTAACTCACCACTCTTCATCCTCTTCCCAGTCTTCCTCCTCCCACTCATCTTCCCAATCCTCATCCTCCCAGTCCTCTTCGAGTTCCCACTCCTCCTCTTCCTCAAAGAGCTCCTCCTCAAACTCCTCGACCTTCTTCTTTTTCTTAGGAGGCTGCATCCGTATCCCCCTTTCTACTTGCCAATAATGGCTTATAAACTTTTTTCCACAGAATCGAAGCCTTTCGTGGCCAAAATTTTTGATTAGAACGGTTAGAAAGGTTTTTAATTGTGGAGACGTATCAGAAACCATGAGAGTAGCGATAGTAACAAGCGACGCCAGGGTTTACTACCTGGCAACAAAGGTGCTGAAGGAGTACCACATACCCTTCCACAGCATTCGGGTCGGGGACAGGATACCCTTCGATGTTGAGGTCGTCCTGACGGGCGAGGCTGACTACGACAGGGTGGACTTTCCAGTCAAGATTATCGTGAGAAACGAGAACTTTATAGACGAACTCCTCGCCAAGCTTGAGGGGAGGGAGAGGTTTAAAAGGGTATACATAGCCATTGACCCCGGTGAGAGGCCCGGCCTGAGCGTCGTCGCCGATAACCGCGTGCTCGAGGTTCACCACCTGAAGAGCCCGCGCGACGTTGAAATAATCCTCGACCTGCTGGAGAAGTATCCCGGTGCTAAAATCAAGATAGGACACGGGGCCAAGAGGCAGAGGGTTCTCATGCTGAAAGCCCTCGCCGACCTGCTGGGATACGATTATCCAATCACCGTCGTCAACGAGTCGAGAACGACCCCCAAGGTTGGGGGGATAGACGTCTCCCAGGTTCAGGACATCGTGGCGGCCATAAACATAGGCCTGCGCGAGGGGAGGGAGGTCCCCATCGGAGAGCTCATAGAGGCCAAGGAGCCCACCAAGCGTGAGATTGATGACATAAAGAGACGCAGCCGCGAGCTGAGCGGGAACATCACGATATCCTCAAAGCTCGCCCGTGAGGTGGCCCTGGGCAATCTGACGCTTGAGGAGGCTATCGAAAAGCAGAGGAGGCGGTCAAGATGATTTTTGGTAAGGACGAGGAGAGGTACGAGAAGATAAAGCTCCGCGTTGCCGAGGCTTTGAAGAGAGACGTTGGAAGGGGGATAGTCCGCTTCGACCGGAAGTATCAGAAGCAGCTCGGCGTCGAGCCCGGCGACATCGTCGAGCTGATTGGAGAGAGAACCACCGCCGCGATAGTCGCGAATCCCCATCCCGACGACCGTGGACTGGACATCGTCAGGATGGACGGCTACATCAGGAGGAACGCCGGGGTGAGCATCGGCGATTACGTCACCGTCGCCAAGGCCGAGGTGCAGGAGGCGAAGAAGGTCGTGCTGGCGCCGGCCCAGAAGGGAGTTTTCATCCAGATACCCGGCGATATGGTCAAGCAGAACCTCCTGGGCAGGCCCGTTCTGAAGGGGGACCTCATAGTGGCAAGCAGCAGAAGCGAGGGCGGCTACTACGGCGGCTCACCCTTCGACGAGCTGCTCAGGGGTCTCTTCGAGACCATGCCCATCGGCTTTGGGGAGCTCAAGTTCGTCGTCGTGAACACCGTCCCTAGGGGCATAGTTCAGATAACCTACAACACCGAGGTCGAGGTTCTTCCGCAGGCGGTGGAGATACGCGAGGAGGCCATCCCGGAGGTCACCTACGAGGACATAGGCGGTCTGAGCGATGCGATTCAGAAGATACGCGAGATGGTCGAGCTGCCGCTCAAGCACCCGGAGCTCTTCGAGAGGCTCGGCATCGAGCCGCCGAAGGGAGTTCTCCTATACGGCCCGCCGGGAACAGGTAAGACCCTCCTTGCAAAGGCCGTTGCAAACGAGGCCAACGCGCACTTCATAGCCATCAACGGGCCGGAGATAATGAGCAAGTTCTACGGTGAGAGCGAGGAGCGTTTGAGGGAGATATTCAAGGACGCCGAGGAGAACGCACCGAGCATCATATTCATAGATGAAATTGACGCCATCGCTCCGAAGAGGGAGGAGGTCGTCGGGGAGGTTGAGAAGCGCGTTGTCAGCCAGCTGCTCACGCTCATGGACGGCCTGAAGGGCAGGGGCAAGGTCATAGTCATAGGTGCAACCAACAGGCCCGATGCCCTCGACCCGGCATTGAGAAGACCTGGCAGGTTCGACAGGGAGATCGAGGTCGGCGTTCCCGACAAGAAGGGCAGGAAGGAGATACTCCAGATACACACCAGGGGAATGCCCCTTGAGCCGGACTACGACAAGGCCACCGTCCTCAAGGTTCTCAAAGAGCTCCTGAAGAGGGAGACCTTTGAGAGGGCGAAACTGGAGAGGCTCATCGAGAGGGTCGAGGCCGCAAAGAGTGACGAGGAGGTCAAGGAGGCCCTCAAGAGCGAGAGCGAGGTCTATCCTGAGGTCAGGAGCAGGCTGATAGACAGAATGCTAGAGGAGATAGCCGAGAAGACGCACGGCTTCGTTGGAGCCGACCTGGCCGCACTAGCCAGGGAGGCCGCCATGGTGGTCCTCAGGAGGCTCATCAACGAGGGCAAGATAAGCCCGGAGCAGGAGAGGATTCCTCCGGAGGTTCTTCAGCAGCTGCGCGTTAGAAAGGCGGACTTCTACGAGGCCCTCAAGATGGTCGAGCCTTCCGCTTTGAGAGAAGTCCTCATCGAGATGCCCAACGTCCGCTGGGAGGACGTCGGTGGGCTCGAGGAGGTGAAGCAGGAACTCAAGGAAGCCGTTGAGTGGCCCCTCAAGTACCCGAAGGCCTTCCAAAGGCTCGGAATAGAGCCGCCGAGGGGAATACTCCTCTACGGTCCGCCCGGAACGGGTAAGACCCTCCTCGCTAAGGCGGTCGCAACCGAGAGCGAGGCGAACTTCATCGGCATCCGCGGGCCGGAGGTGCTCAGCAAGTGGGTGGGCGAGAGCGAGAAGCGCGTGAGGGAGATATTCCGCAAGGCCCGCCAGGCGGCTCCAACTGTGATATTCATCGACGAGATTGACGCGATAGCCCCCGCCAGGGGAAGCGACATGAGCAGGGTCACCGACAGGCTCATAAACCAACTGTTGACTGAGATGGATGGCATAGAGCGCAACAGCGGTGTGGTCGTCATAGCCGCAACAAACAGGCCGGACATCCTCGATCCGGCTTTGCTGAGGCCCGGACGGTTTGATAGACTCATACTCGTTCCGGCACCGGACGAGAAGGCCAGGCTGGAGATACTCAGGGTTCACACGAAGCGCGTCCCGCTGGCGAGCGATGTGAACCTCCGCGAGCTGGCGAAGAAGACGGAAGGCTACTCCGGAGCTGACATAGAGGCCCTCGTGAGGGAGGCAGCGCTGCTGGCGATGCGCAGGATAATGGCCGAACTCCCGGCGGAGCTGGTCGAGGAGGAGAGCGAGGAGTTCCTTGAGAAACTCAGGGTTTCAAGGAGGGACTTCGAGGAGGCCCTCAAGAAAGTCAAGCCGAGCATAACGCCCTACATGGTCGAGTACTACAGGAACTTCGAGGAGAGCAGGAAGTCAAGGGTCGAGAAGAGGGCAGCCGGTCCAGACTACTACACCTTCTGATTTCTTTTCCCTTTGGAAAAAGTTTTATACGTTGGTGCCCAAGAACTTACACGATTAAACCGAGGGGTGGCGAAAATGGTCAAGATAATAGCCTCCAAGCTTAGGGACGTGGAGCTGATAACCGACACGGGTATAAGGCTCGGCTGGGTCTACGACCTCAGCTTCGATGAGGAAACCGGCGATATTCTTGTGATAGTTGCCGAGCCCGATGAGGACCTCGATACGAGCGAGTTTGTCACCGATCACGAGGGTCTTCTCCTCATCCCTGTGAGCGCGGTTAAGAGCATCGGAGAGGTAATCATAATAGACTCCAGCAAGCTCGCGGTCAAGTCCAAGCTCAGAAGGGTCGGCACGATAAAGAGGAGACTCACGGAGGAAGAGTCGAGAACCCTTGGGGAGTGATCCCCTCTTTTAATACCCCTCGTAGAGTCTCATGGCCAGGAACCTCGGAAGTCCCGCTTCTATTATCTTCTCCGCGGCAGAATCGACATCGTACTCCACCCTGTAAAACTCAACGTTGTCGGGGGGCTCTTTTTCGGTGTCGATCAGCGCGTAGGCTGCCCTCCAGTCTCCGTCCCTGGGCTGGCCCACGCCGCCGGGGTTGATGATCCTCCTGCCGTCTATCACCCTCAGCATGGGCACGTGGGTGTGGCCGACGAGGAGGTCGTCCTGTCTGACATAGCTCAGAACCGCTCTGAACTCCTCGTCAGAAAACCAGGGGAAGAGGTACTCGTCTATGGGGGCCCTCGGCGAGCCGTGGATGAGGAGATAGCTCCTGCCGGCATCGTCGGTGAAGAGCTGCCTTACCGGAAGCCTCCTGAGAAACTCAAGGTTCTCGCTCGTCATCACCCGCTGGTGCCACCTCACCGCCTGCCTGGCGTAGGGGTTGAAGCCCCACTCCGCCCCAAAGGCTATCGCGTTGTCGTGGTTGCCGCGGACGCAGAGAAAGGTTCTTTTCTCCATCTGCTTCCGGACGAAGTCAACGACCTCGTTTGGGCTCGCCCCGTAGCCGACCAAGTCCCCCATACAGAGAACGGCGTCGGCGCTCTTTACCTCCCGCCAGACCGCCTTTAAAGCTTCAAGGTTCGAGTGGATGTCGGAGATGAGGGCGATTAGCATGGAATCACCTGATGAATAGACGGTGAGGAAATAGAAAAAGGTTAGGTCCTCCAGAGAAGACCGGCAAAAATCATCAGCAGGCCAAGGGAAAGGGAGAGCGGGCCTTCAGGACCAATCTTCTCAACCGGACATTCCCCTTCGATGAGACGAAAATGTGAATAGTTGAAGGCTGTGAACGATGAGCCCCTCTCAACGCTCACCAAAGCTGGAAGGGTCTCATCGATGGGATTGAGGTCAATCCCGTAGGTGTAGTACGTAACCCTCCCGTTTCCAAGATCGACGTAGCCGTCTATCCAGACCTTTTTTGGAGTGGTGAGGCTATAAATGACCTTCAGGACCCGTGGTTCTCCATGGAGTGTTACGTTCAGCCGCGGAATCTCGATGGAATCTCCCAGGATTATTTCCGTCCTGTTCTGATCGACTATCACGATGCGCCCCCGAGGATTCAGGAATCCAAGCTCCGCACCGTACCGGGTGAGGGGAAACTGGATGGCGTCAACAGATTCCAGGACAACAAACATCCCGGGTTTAACATCAAATACGTAACCACCGGCCAAATTGGCATAGACTTCTACTTTTTCGTCCCCGAGCCCATCAACCTGAATCCTTCTGAAAAATATCGGAGTTTTCGGGAGATACAGTTCTCCCCGCCGATTGAAGACTACATAAACGTCCCTTTCGGGATCCCTGACAGTCAGGTTTTGTCCCATGAGGGGAACCCTTACCGCAAGGACGGTTCCGTTCACAATGCCCCCGTTTGTTATGTTGAATATCCTCAGCTCATGCACGGATTCATTGGAGAGGGTTGAGGCACAGGTGCACGCCGGGCGTGAGTTGTAGTCCCACGCAGTCAGGAGACTCCCAATGAGCACAAAGATGACGCCCAGTATTAAGATGGGGCGCTTCACAAGACCCACCGTCACAGAATTGGAACAAACTTCCTAAGAACTTTTTGTCGTAAAGATTGAACAAAGAGAGAAAGGAAATCACTCCTTCTTCTGCCTGGCCTTCCAGTTGCTCCAGCGGTAGAGCGCTGCCAGAGCCTTTATGGCCCTCTCCGGCTCCGGATAGGCCGGAATTCCTTCCTCGTTGAGCATGTCGATGGCTTCCTTGGCCTCTATGCCGCCGACGATGGCAACGACGAGGGGCTTCTTCCTGCCGCTCTCGTTGTACTCGCGGATGACTATCTTGGCCAGGTCGCGCGGGTCGAGGACTGCAGTCTGGCAGTAGAGGACGGCTATGGCGTGCATGTTCGGGTTGGCGAGTGCGTCGCGAACGGCACCCTCGTAGGCCTCGGCGCCCGCCATGCCGGTGAGGTCAACCGGGTTCTTGTAGGAACCGAAGGGCGGCATGTGGTTAGCGAAGACCTTGAGGTCCTCGAGGTTGTCGTAGAGATGCAGCCCCTCCTCCTCGGCCGCATCGGTGGCCATAACTCCGATTCCGCCACCGTTGGTGAGTATGACGACGTTCTCTCCCTCAGGCTCCGGAAGGTTGCTCAGGGTCCTAGCCCAGTCGAAGGCCTCGCCTATGGTGAGTGCCCTGAGAACACCGCTCTGCTTGAAGGCGGCCTCGTATATCTTGTCGGCGCCGGCGAGGGAACCGGTGTGGCTCGCGGCAGCCTTAGCACCGCGCTCGCTCCTTCCGGCCTTGATGATGATAATCGGCTTCTCCTTGCTGACCTCCCTCGCGACGTCCATGAAGCGCCTTCCGTCCTTGACGCCCTCCATGTATATGAGGATTGCCTTGGTGTTGTCGTCGGTCTTGAAGAACTCGAGCAGGTCGGCGTCGTCGATGTCGCTCTTGTTTCCGACACTGACGACGGCCGAGAGACCGACCTTCTCAAGGATGGTCCAGCCCATGAGGGCTATTCCCAGCGCGCCGCTCTGGCTGATGAGGGCCAGGTTGCCCGGCATGACGTCGGTCGGGCCGAAGGTGGCGTTCATCTTGGCGGGGGTGTAGACGACACCGAAGATGTTCGGGCCGAGGATTCTCATGCCGTACTTGTGGGCGGTCTCGACTATCTGCCTCTCGACCTTCTTGCCCTCCTCGCCGAGCTCGCCGAAGCCCGAGGTTATGATCGGGAGGACCTTAACGCCCTTCTGCCCGCACTCCTCGACGACCTGCGGAACGAACTTGGCCGGAACGACGATAACGGCCATATCGACCTCGTCCGGAACGTCGAGGATGCTCTTGTAGGACTGGAACTTCCTCCCGTTTATCTCGATCTCAACACCCTTGACGTTGACTGGGTAGATTTTGCCATCGTAGCCGTACTCAACAAGGTTTCTCATAACAGCGTATCCTATCTTGCCCGGTTTCTCAGAAGCGCCGATGACGGCGATGCTCTTGGGTCTGAAGAGAGCCTCCAAGTTTCCATCCATCTCAATCACCTCATCCGTAATGAAAGTCACAGTTTCACGTCCGTAAAACGAGTTATAACTTTTCTCTTCTCTTTTTGACGATAGGAAACTCGACGGACGTTAAAAGCACCGAAGGTTGGACACCGTTGATTTAAAACCCACCCTGAACTCCAAAATTCTTATTAATCCCAACGCCCAAACCAATGATTCAGGTGATAGCGTGAGGACTTTCGGAAGCAGGGCCGAGCGAAGGGCGCTCCGGCTGCTGAGCGTTCTATTCGATTTCGTCGTGATAGCCCTGGGAACATTGACCATGCTCTACGTCGTCAGGATGATAATAGATCTGGCGATAAACTCACTCATTCACTTCGCCCCCGAAGATGCGCTCCAGGGCATAGTTCTCATCCTAATATTCCTGGAAATCTTCGAGATAATCGTGATGTACATCATCTATCACCATGTTCCGATGAAGAACGTAGTGGAGATAGGCGTGCTGGCGCTCGTGAAGGAGCTCCTCATAACCCTAGACCTCACGGAACTCGGCTGGCAGGTGCTCCTCGGCATGGCGGCCCTTATAGCCGCGATGGGCTGGGTGTACACCAGGGAGAGGCAGAGGGAGGATAATTACAACAGGTTCCTCATAGAGCGGGGCATCACGGAGAAGGACGTGGACGACCTGACGAAGACCCTGGATGAGGCAAAGGAATAGGCAAACTCTAAATAGGCCCGCGACGTTCTTTTCATCAAGGGGTGATGGTATGGGCGTACAGATAGGCGAGCTCGTTCCGAGGAAGGAGATAGAACTGGAGAACCTCTACGGGAGAAAGGTCGCAATCGACGCGTTCAATGCGATATACCAGTTCCTCTCGACCATAAGGCAGCGCGATGGGACGCCGCTCATGGACTCCCGCGGGAGGATAACCTCCCACCTCAGCGGCCTCTTCTACAGGAACATCAACCTCATGGAGGCCGGAATAAAGCCAGCCTACGTCTTCGACGGGAAGCCCCCGGAGTTCAAAAAGAAGGAGATAGAGAAGCGCCGCGAGGCGAGGGAAGAGGCCGAGGAGAAGTGGTACGAGGCTTTGGAGCGCGGCGACCTCGAGGAGGCCAAGAAGTACGCGATGCGTGCGACCAAGGTAAATGAGCAGTTGATAAACGATGCCAAGAGGCTCCTTGAGCTGATGGGAATCCCCGTGATCCAGGCTCCGAGCGAGGGTGAGGCCCAGGCCGCTTACATGGCCGCTAAAAAGAAGGTCTACGCTTCCGCGAGTCAGGACTACGACTCGCTCCTCTTTGGAGCCCCCAGACTGGTGAGGAACGTCACGATAACCGGCAGGAGAAAGCTCCCGGGAAAAAACGTCTACGTTGAGGTCAGGCCGGAGCTGATAGTTCTGGAGGAGGTTCTCAAGGAACTCGGCATAGACAGGGAGAAGCTCATAGAGATGGCCATACTGGTCGGCACGGACTACAACCCCGGCGGAATAAAGGGAATCGGACCGAAGAAGGCCCTCACCATCGTTAAGCGCACAAAAGACCCGCTGAAGAAGTACAACAAGGACAGCGAAGTCGACCTCTACGCGATAAAGGAGTTCTTCCTGAATCCCCCAGTCACCGACGAATACGAGCTCAAGTGGCGCGAGCCGGACGAGGAAGGAATTCTAAAGTTTCTCTGCGACGAGCACGACTTCAGCGAGGAGAGGGTAAAGAACGGACTTGAGAGGCTGAAAAAAGCCGTGAAAGCAGGAAAGCAGGCCACGCTGGAAAGCTGGTTTGGGAAGCGCTGACCCTTTTCTTTTCCTCAAACCGGAATCTTCAGGTTGAGTTTCTCGACGAGTTCCTTATACCTGTTCCTCACGGTGACCTCGGTGACGCGCGCGACCTCTGCGACCTCCCTCTGGGTTCTCTTCTCGTCCTCGAGAAGGCCCGCTATGTATAGCGCGGCCGCGACCAGGCCTGCGGGGCTCTTCCCGCTCGTGAGGCCCTTTTCGTAGGCCTCGTCGAGAATCGTCACGGCCCTTCTCCTGACCTTCTCGCTGAGTCCGAGCTCGTCGGCGAACTTGTTGACGTAGTCGGTTGGCTTGACGAAGAGCTTCTTCGGTGTGAGGTTGAGGTTTCTCGCTATGAAGCGGAAGCTCCTGCCTATCTCCTTCTTGTCAACGCGGGATATGTCGGCTATCTCGTCGAGGGTCCTCGGAACCTTGAGGAGCCTGCAGGCGGCGTAGACGCACGCTGCTATAACGCTCTCGATCGAGCGTCCCCTTATGAGGCCCTTTCTCACGGCCTCACGGTAGAGCCTTGCCGCTTCCTCCTCGACGTGCCTGGGAAGCTTGAGCTGGGAAGCAATTCTATCCAGCTCGCTCAGGGCAAAGGCCAGGTTACGCTCGGCGGCATCGCTCACGCGGAGGCGGCTCTGCCACTTCCTCAGGCGGTACATCTTCTCACGCATCAAACCGGAAAGGTTCCTGTCGATTCCAATATCTGTTGAGAGACCCTTATCGTGGAGGAGAATGCTCTCGGGGGCACCAACTCTCGCCCTCTTCTCCCTCTGGCTCGCGTCAAAGGCGCGCCACTCGGGACCCATATCTATGACGTTCTCCTCGATAACGTAACCGCAAACCTTACAGACGACCTCTCCCCTACCCGGGTCGTAGATGAACTCCGTTGAGCCACAAACCGGGCAGACCCTACGCTTGCTCACTCAAACACCCCCAACCGGCCGGCTATTTTATAAAGCCCTTATAAACCTTCTCCTTTTTTCACAACGTAGCGGAGTAACCAGGCGAGGTCCTCGCGCTTGAAGGTTATCCGCTCCAGAACGCGGACGTCCCAGTCGTCCTCAACTATGTTGGCATAGATCCAGAGGAAGACCGGATCCTCGTCCGTCCCAACGTGGAGGTTCTTGTAGAGAACGTCAACGGTTCCATCCTTGTTCTTCTTAACCGAGACGGCCTTCCAGGTTTCGAGACTGACCTCTCCCTTTTCGTCGAGTATTTTTATTATCTCCCTGGCGTCCATGGGAGCACCTTCTGGCTACCACTTGATCTTGAAGTCCCGCCTCGTTCTGGCGTCTATCTGCGCGAGTATCTTCTTCAGCTTGGCGTCGTCTATCGGCTCCCTTATCTGTCCGGCCTGGTAAAGCTGAACGAGAACCAGCTCAACCTGTCTCGCCAGTTCGGGGCGAACCAGCTTCACCCTACCGAGCCTCTCCCTGGCGTCCTGCGTGAGAATTCTCCTCATTATGGCATCAAGCTGGGCCTCAAGCTCCATCTCCTGCCTCAAAGCCTCTTCCTGGGCCTTCTGCTGCTCGAGGTACTTCTTCTGCAGTTCCATGAGCTTGCGCTTTCTGATCTCCTCTATGTCCTCGGCCATCCTCTCACCCCCACCATAGGGTTAGACCTCCGGTTAAAAAGGTATTGGGTTTAATAACCTGGGAAAGGTATCGCCAGAAACTAACAAGGGGAAAAGGGCCAAGGCCCTCAGTACTTCTTGAGCTCCGGAATCTGCTCCTCAAGCTCCTTCTTGAGCTCGGTGGCGATCTTGTCGAGGAAGCTCTGTCCCTGCGGGGTGACGATCCTGCCCTCGCCCGGAACCTTCTGGACGAAGCCGGCAGCCTCAAGCTGCTGGAGGGCCTTCCTTATGATGCTCCCTCCGGCCTTGTAGAAGTGCTCCGGAGCGTGCCCGCGGTTCTTCCTGCCACCGTACCAGGTGCGGAGCCTCTCGATGCCGACCGGGCCATCGATGTATATCTTCCTGAAGATGCTGGCAACGCGGTAGTACCACCAGTCATCCTGCTCGGGGATGCGCTCCTTGTGTCTGCTGGTCTTGACGAACGGGGCCCACTCGGGCGGCTTTATGGCCTCGATCTCCTTGAGCTTCTGCGCAGTCCTCTCAACGAGCAAATCACCGGGAACGTCATAAACTGTCGCCACTTTCAATCCCTCCCCTTCTTGAATTTCCTCCTGAATTGAGCGATATCGAGCCTGACTTTCTTAACGGGCTTCTCCTCCCGCTTTTCCTTCGAAAGCTCCTTTCTCTGGAGCTTCCTTAAATACTTTTCCCAACCTTCCCTCGGTTTGAACAATATAAACCTTTTGCCGCGAACCTCGATGAGTTCGCTGTCCGTCATCTCCGCTACCTTCTCGGCAAGCTGGCGCCTGTCAAGCTCGGTGCTTATGAGCGCCCCCTTCCTTATCTCAACCTTCAGTATCCCGTCCTTCTCAAGCTGGGTGTTTATCTCCTCTATGACACCCTCATCCAGCCCTCTCTTACCTATCCAGGCTCTCGGAGGGATGTCGTAGTATCTCGCCCTTATGGCGCGTCTCACCTTTCCGGGTAAGCGTTTCTCCATCTCTCTCACCTCTTAGCTCTCGCGGTCAAGCACTTTAAAAAGGTTGGCCTTTTAAAGGTGTTGGCAACAATCACCGATGAAACGGGGTGAGGCTATGCTCGTCCATCATCTCTACTCCGGCGGCAAGGACTCAAGCCTGAGCGCGTGGATTCTAACCAGACTCGGCTACGAGGTGAGATTGGTAACCGTCAGCTTCGGCCTCCTCGACAACTGGAGCTTCGCCAGGGAGACCGCCGAAAGGCTGGGCTTCGAGCACCAGATCGTCTATCTGCCAAGGGAAATCCTGGAGAAGGCTGCGGATATGGCACTCAGCGACGGCCATCCGAACAACGCGATTCAGTTCATTCACGAGAGGGCCCTTGAGGCAATAGCAGCGATGCCTGAAGTCGAGCGCGTGAGCGACGGAACGAGAAGGGACGACAGGGTGCCTTTCCTCGACCTGCCGAAGGCCCGCTCCCTGGAGGACCGCTTCAACGTCGCTTACATACGACCCCTACTCGGCCTCGGCTACAAGACGATACGCGAGCTGACGGAGAAGCTCTTCGTCGTTGAAATCAAGGAGAGTGAGGAGCTCCAGAAGGCGGACTACGAAGTCGAGCTGAGACACCTGCTCCGCGAGAGAGGAGTTGACCCGCTCAGTATCTTCCCGAAGAGGCACTACCAGTCGAGGGTTCTCGGCTGGAGGGAGAAAGGGATTTAAATTTTCTTTCCCACTCATCTCGGGGACGTCGAATGAAAATCCTCACGGTTTCAGGCGGTAGATTTCTCCCAGGCAGGGCCAGAAAACTTGTCGAGGAAATCTCCGGGAGGATCGAGGTTCTCGAGAACGCGGTCCTGTTCCCTGAGAGCGTCGAGGCCGAATACGGAAGGTTCAACGCGGCAAGTTCCGTCCTTATAGGCCCCAGGATAGGAGGGAGGGGTTCCAAGTACTACACATCGGCCTGGCTCTTTGATACATCAAGAAAGTTCGTGCCAGAGAAGAGCGTCCTCTCCAGGGAGCTCCCATTAACTCCGGCCGAATACAGGCTTGAGCTCGACGTCCCCGGCTCAGGAAGGATTGAGCTGCCCGGATACAGGCTCAAAAACGGGGTTCTGCTTCTCTACATCACGCCGAGCTACAGGTTTACGTTCCCCAGCGACGTCATGACGGCAGGAGCCCTGGAGGACTACGCCCAGGTATCGCTCAAACCCCTGGAAAACGGCTTCGAAGGTGAGGTCAGCATGAGCCTCCAGAAGGCCGATTACGTTGACCTCGCCCTCTTGGGTAAGATGGTCGAGGACATCGTCTTCTTCGGTGACGAACCTGGGAGGTTCAACTACGAGTTCCCGAGCGAGCCGATTCTCGTGGTGTCCCACGAGAAAATCCTCGACCCACCGAAGCTCCAGAAGGCCATGAACGGCCTCTCCACGGTGAGCGGACACGGAAAATTTACGCTCAGGCTCAGCGTTGGAAAGGCGAGGGAAGAAATGGAGTTCTCCGTCGGGCTGGGGGTAGAATAGAAAAGGAAATCAGAGCCCGCTGAGCTTTCTGACTATCGGGTTCTCGGCCTCTTCAGGTTTTATCTCCTCGACGCTCTCGATCCATATCTTGTTCCTCGGAACGCGGTGCTTGCTGCCGACCTCGGAGTAGAGTATCTCAACGACGTCCTCGGCCTTGAGGCCGCGGTATTCCCTGGTGAACCTCTCCCTCTTTCCGTTCCTCTCGAAAACGCCCTTAACGCGGAAGACCTTAACCTCCATAGCTCACACCTCCATCATCAGTCAAGGAAGCCCAAGGCTTCTTCAATCTTCACTATCTCAGGTCCCGTGGTCAGGTGCCCAACGACGACACCGTGAGAGTTCGCCAGCATGCAGGAACCGACGAAGGGAACACCCATGTTGGCGGTTCCGACATAGATATCAACCTTGAACAGGTCGCGGAGCCACTCGAGCTCCTCGTCGGTTGCTTCGGGGTGGACGAGTCCGCCCCTGTTTGTAACAACTCCAACGCTTCCAACCGCGTGGAAGTCACCTATCATGCCCCTCTCAACCTCGACGCCGAGTATCTCCTCGAGCCTCTTGGCCTCCTCGCGGGTGAACTTGGCGCTTATCAGCGCCGCCCTGTCGTTGGCGAGGATGAGGTTGCCAAAGGCCGTGAGGGTGCTCTGGAACGGGACTATCTCGGTGTCAATCCCGTGCTCCTCTAACTGACCGTTTATCCTCTCCAGCTCGGCGTCCCAGACGTACCAGGGGACGACTATCGCGTTGGAGTTCCCGGCCGCGAATATACCCACTATGCGCGACTTCATTATACTCGTTTCAATGAGCGGAACCTTGAGAACCTCCCTGAGAACCTCGAGCTTCTTCTCGCCGAGGCCCTCCCTGATAAGGGCTAACCTGTCGGTGGCGGTGCCGTAAACGCCCAGGTATGGAGAGTTCTCAAAATCGAGCCTTTCTATGTGCATCTCGTCACCTCGTTAAATTAAAAGTAATCAGGCGAGGGAGACCTTGGCAATCCTCTTGCCCTCTTCCTCTTCGACAACGACCTTAACGCGGAGCTTGTTGGGCGGCTTCTCGGCGCCCCTCTCCCAGAGCTTCTCGTTGACGTCGGTGCCGATGACTACCTCGTCGGCCTTGGCGTGCCTGGCTATCCACTCGCGGACGAAGCGAGCCGCTCTGGGGGCCCTCTTCCAGCGCGGAACGCGCTTCTTTATCTTCTTGATGGGAACGACGAATATGACTTCCTCTCCGGGCTTAATCATCTAAATCACCTCACTCCTTGAGCTTGGTCCTTCTCCACATCCTTCTCTTCGGGTGGGTCATGACCTCCCTGTTGGTCTTGACTATGACCCAGACCGGAATGCGCCTGTTCTGCTTGGCGGCTTTGGCAAGTCTGAGCTTCTTCGCAAGCGGCTTGTTTCTCGCCATAACTACACCTCCCGGGATTATCATGATGCCTGTTGATGCTTTGGCTATCCTTTTTTAAGCTTTTTCGTGGGGTTTTAAGGTTTTCCGCGATGGAAATAAAGGGGAAGAAAAGCTCATCCTCAGAATATCAGCGGTGCCCTGTACTCGCCCCAGACCTCGCGGAGAACGTCGGTGACCTCTCCGAGGGTCGCGAGGTGCCTGTGGGCCTCGATGATGTAGGGCATGAGGTTCTCGTCCTCGGTTTCCGCCGCCTTCCTGAGCTTATCGAGGGCCTCCTCGACCTTCTTGTTGTCCCTCTCTGAGCGGAGCTTCTTGAGCCTCTCGATCTGCTTCTCCCTGATGCTCGGGTCTACCTTGAGTATCTCGACGTCGAGCGGCTCGTCGACGATGAACTCGTTGACTCCGACGATGATGCGCTTCTTCTCCTCGACTTCCCTCTGGTACTTGTAGGCGCTCTCCGCTATCTCCTTCTGGATGTAGCCCCTCTCGATGGCCCTCATCATGCCACCCATCTTCTGAATCTTCTCGATGTACTTGAGGGCCTCCTCGTAGATGTGGTCGGTGAGCCACTCGATGTAGTACGAGCCTCCGAGCGGGTCGATTGTGTCAACGACGCCGCTCTCGTAGGCGATTATCTGCTGGGTTCTGAGGGCAATTCTGACGCTCTTCTCGGTCGGGAGGGAGAGGGCCTCATCGTAGGAGTTAGTGTGCAGGCTCTGGGTTCCACCGAGGACGGCCGCGAGGGCCTGTATCGCAACGCGGACTATGTTGTTCTCCGGCTGCTGGGCAGTGAGCGTTGAGCCGGCCGTCTGGGTGTGGAAGCGCAGGAGCATTGAGCGCGGGTTCTTGGCGTTGAACCACTCCTTCATGATGTATGCCCAGAGCCTTCTGGCGGCCCTGAACTTGGCTATCTCCTCAAGGAAGTTGTTGTGGGCGTTGAAGAAGAAGCTCAGCCTTCCAGCGAACTTGTCAACGTCCATGCCCCTGTCTATGACAGCCTTAACGTACTCGATACCGTCGGCGAGGGTGAACGCAACCTCCTGGACGGCGTTGGCTCCGGCCTCGCGGATGTGGTAGCCGCTTATGCTTATCGGGTTCCACTTGGGGACGTTCTCGGCACAATACATTATGATATCCGTGGTCAGCCTCATGCTCGGCTGCGGCGGGAAGATGTAGGTTCCCCTGGCTATGTACTCCTTCAGAATGTCGTTCTGGACCGTTCCGCGGAGCTGGTTCTGGGCAACGCCCTGCTCCTCGGCAACGAGGATGTACATCGCAAGGAGGTTAGCCGCCGTCGAGTTGATGGTCATGCTCGTCGAAACCTTGTCGAGTGGGATTCCGTCGAAGAGAATCCTCATGTCCCAGAGGGAGTCGATTGCCACACCGACCTTTCCGACCTCGCCCTCGCTCATCGGGTGGTCGGAGTCGTAGCCTATCTGGGTCGGCAGGTCGAAGGCGACGCTCAGGCCGGTCTGTCCCTGCTCGAGGAGGTACTTGTAGCGCCTGTTGGATTCTTCAGCGGTTCCAAAACCTGCGTACTGCCTCATCGTCCAGAACCTACCGCGGTACATGGTTGCATAGACGCCGCGGGTGAACGGATACTCACCGGGGAAACCGAGCTTTTCGAGGTAATCCCATTCCTCGCCTAGGTCGGCGGGGGTGTAAACGCGCTTTATCTCAAAACCGTCATCGGTCATGAACTTCTCCTTTCTCTCGGGCCTCTTCTCGATGAACTTTTTAACGGTCGTTTCGTCCCAGCGCTTTTCCTCTTCCCTAATCTTCGCGAGCTTCTCCTTATCGAAAGTCATGCCTACCACCTGCCCCTATTTGGGTCTCAGCCTATAAAAAGCTTTTACATAACTAAAGGTTGGGCTTGACGTTGGATAAATTATCCATCAGTCGGGGAAGTCGCGGCTTACTAGAACCGCCCAGGCAACGACCAGGAAGAGAGCCCCAACGGCACCGAAAAAGACGGCGGTGTAGGCGGAGTTCCCGACGAAGGCGCTTAAGTCAACCTTATCGAACCCGGCCTTCAGCAGAACCACCGTCTGGTAGCCAAGGGTGTAGCGCTCCGGGTTTTTGACGTAAGGAATCTGGGGCAGGAGGAACTGGAGGAGAAAGACTATCCCGAAGGTAGCCAGCGAGGCGTAGAGCGGGCGTGTTATGATGACCGAAATTAGCATAGCCAGTGCTCCGAGGGCGGCCAGAACTAGGAGCGTCGCTCCCATGGCGAGAAGGAAGTCGGGCAGGCCCTTCCAGAGACCGTTCGCGCCGGTGCCGTAAACGACCGGGTTGTAGAGCCAGATGACGGTGTAGGGAACCCCGAAGAGAACTGCGAGGGCACCGAGTCCGGCGAGGAACTTGGCTGTGACAACCTCGCTGAGCCTCACCGGCCTCGCAAGCAGCAGCCTTATCGTTCCCCTGTCTATCTCACCCGCGAGGAGGTCGCTCATGAGGATTATCGCGATGAGCTGGCCGATTATACCCAGCCAGTAGTTGGGGACCAGATCGAGCATGAGCGCCTGAAACGCCTTGAGCATGGCATCAACGCCAGTTCCTGACGCGTTCGGGCTGAGGAGGTAGATGAACGCGGGAAAGAACGTGACGAGGAAGAGAACCTTGAGCTTCCTCGAACGGATCAACCTCCGGAACTCGCTCTCAAAGACCACCCAGAGGGCGCTCTGGAAGGGTTTCACGCCTTCATCGCTCATTCCTTCCACCCCACGTTGAAGCGCTTCATCAGGATTCTCTCCAGCGGGCTCGTATGGGACTTGAAGAGCTTGAGGGCGAGTTTTTCCCTCGCTATGAACTCCGGCAGCTCAACGAAGAACCGCTCCGCGAACCTCTCGTCGAGCTTCACCCTGAGGATTCCCTCCTCTTCCCAGGCTTCCCTGACGTAGACCTTGTCCTTCAGGAACTCAAGGAGCTTCCCGTTGTCCGAGACAACAACGTCGTAATCCGTCCCCTCAACGTTCACCAGGTCTCTAACGCGCCCCTGTTCGATGAGCTGGCCGTCCTTGATCAGACCAACGTGGTTGCACATCCTCTCTATCTCGCTGACTATGTGCGAGCTTATGAAGATGGTCTTTCCGGCCTTGGCCAGCTCCAGAACCTTTCCGATGAACTCCATTCTTCCGAGGGGATCGAGGTTGCTCGTGGGCTCGTCGAGGATCAGAAGCTCGGGGTTTCCGAGGAGGGCCATGGCAAAGGTAACCCTCTGCCTCTGGCCGCTTGAGAGCTCCCTTATCCTGTTGAAGGCCAGCTTTCCAACTCCTGTGTAGGCCATCAGCTCCCTCGCCTGCTTTATTGCCTCTTCCTTGGGAAGGCCCATGAGGCGGCCCATATATGTCAGGAACTCGAAGATCGTCATGTCTTCATATGCGAGAGGCTTCTCGGGCATGTAGCCGACCTTCCGCATTATTTCAACCCTCTCACCCGGCATATCGAGGCCAAAAATCCTTATCTCGCCGTAGGTCGGCTTCAGCGCCCCGGTAAGCATCTTTATCGTGGTGGTCTTCCCGGCGCCGTTGGGGCCGAGAAAGCCGTAGACTGCCCCTTTGGGAACCTTAAGGTTGAGATGATACACAACGTTCATCCTGCCGAAGAACTTGGTGAGCTTCTCAGTCTCGATGATGTAAGTGGACATCTCAACACCCAGAGGAATATCGAAACGAAGCTAAATAAGGGTTTCGGGGGCTTATATTCAAGTAATGATAATAGGTAACGTCGGCCTCGACAGCTCGGCCCGCTTCGCCTTCCAGAGCCACGCCCACACCGACCACTTCGTCAGCGGCGAGGTTATCTACTCCACCAGGGCGACCAAGTTCCTCAGCCACCTCAGGAAGGGCGGCTTTTACAGGGAAATCGAGTTTGGAAAGGCCTTCTACCTCGGCGATTTTAAGGCAAAGCTCTACCCAGCGGGCCACATGCTCGGATCGGCCGGGATAAAGCTGTGGCTCGAAAACGGGACGCTGTTCTACACCGGCGACACCAAGTGGTTCAAGCTCAGAACGGCCGAGAAGAGCCGCTTCCCAAGGGCGGACTTCCTGGTAATCGAGGCCACCTTCGGCGTTCCGCACTTCACGTTCCCAACGCCGAGGGAGGCCGAGAAGAAGCTAATCGCCTTCGTCGAGGAAGCCCTTGAGAGGGGCAAGAGACCGGTTCTCTACGTTAACCAGATGGGGAAAGCCCAGGAAGTCATGAAGATACTCGACCTTCACGGCTACACCGTCAAAGCATCGAGGGAGATGATCAAGGTGGCGCGCGTTTATTCGAAGTTCGGCCTCTCCTTCGGCAACATCTCGGCCGATGGCGAGGTCGTCCTGCGTTCCTACCGCTCGCCCCGGGTTGAGAACTCCCTCTCCCCCTGGGAGCTTACGGTTTCCGGTTTTGGAACCCTCAAACTCAGCAACCACGCTGATTTCTGGGAGCTGATGAGGATCGTGGAGAGGGTAAACCCGGAGAGGGTTTTCACGGTTTACGGCTTCGCCGAGGAGTTCGCAAGGATTCTCCGGGGACTCGGCTACGATGCCCGGTCCGTGTCTCAGAATTCCGTCCTGGAGCCAATGGGCATGATGACAAAAACCCAATCCTAGCCGGACAAAAACTCAAACTTTTTCGTGTAGAAACATGAAAACTGAACGAATCTTCCAAAAATTCGGGCGAAAAACTAATATTTTTCAAAGTCCCATAGCTATGGTGGAACCCATTATCCAAAGATAGCATCACGCGGCAGTGCCCGAATCCCGCCCCGAAAAACAGGTCGGATGTGCCAACAAGCCAAAGGGGGTGGTAGTCAAGCGCCTCTTCCCCTTCTTTCACCTCCGGGGGTGAGCGGATGGAGGCTTTAACCAGACGAAGGTTTCGTCCGAAATGGGTAGCCGGACTGAGACCCCGGCTTGAGGAGGTTTTGAATAACGGAATCAGCAGGGGTTCTCTTCTCGGGAGGGGTCGAATAGTCAGCGATATGCTCGAGGTTACGGAGCTAGTCTTGGTGAACGAGTCCAGGGAAGTGGAGATCAGGGTTGAAGGAAAGGACGTGACGTTCGTGTACCCCCTCCGGGGAAACGAGAGCTTCGATGATGTGTACTACCCGCTCGTCCGCATGCTGAGCAACCTTTGATCTTTCCCATTCTCCGATTTTAGTCACCGATGCACATTAAAAGACGAAAAACTTTATAAACCTTGGGCTTTTAGTTACTACTGGTAACCAAAAGGTTGAGGGGGTGAGAGCATGGTCTGGAGGAGGGACCGTTACTGGGACCCCTTCGACCTGATGAGGGAGATTCAGGAGGAGATCGACGCCATCTTCAGGGACATCATGCGCGGACCGAGGCTCTGGAGCACCAGAGAGCCAGAGCGCTACGAGTTCGTGGGTGAGACCTGGCGCGAGCCCTTCGTGGACATCTTCGACCGCGGTGACAGGTTCGTCATAACGGTTGAACTGCCTGGAGTACGCAAGGAGGACATCAAGCTCCGCGTTACCGAGGACACCGTCTACCTCGAGGCCCAGGTGAAGCGCGAGAAGGAGCTTGAGACCGAGGGAGCGATAAAGATCGAGCGCTACTACAGCGGTTACAGGAGGGTCATCAGGCTCCCCGAGGAGGTCATCCCGGAGAAGACCAAGGCCCGCTACAACAACGGCGTCCTCGAGATAGAGATACCCAAGAAGGCCCCAAAGAAGGAGGAGGGCGAGGGCTTCGAGGTGAAGATTGAGTGACCCTTTCGTTGTTTCCATTTGCCGATCAAACCCGGCGTGGGCTTGTCCCGCAACCGGGTAAAATCAGACAACTCACGATCATCGGTCATGAAAAGTTTGGAGGTGGTGAAAGATGACCGAAAAGAGGGAAGTTAAGCTCAAGGTCGCCTCTGCTTACCAGAGGGACGTTGGAAGGGGAATAGTTAGGATAGACCGCAAGGCCATGCGCGAGATTGGCGTTCAGAGCGGCGACATCATCGAGATAATCGGAACCAAGAACACCGCTGCCGTCGTCTGGCCGGCCTACCCAGAGGACGAAGGGCTGGGCATCATCAGAATGGACGGAACCATAAGGAAGAACGCCGGCGTCGGCCTCGGTGACGAGGTTACGGTGAGAAAGGCCGAGGTCAAGGAAGCGAAGAAGGTCATCGTGGCCCCGACCGAGCCGATTCGCTTCGGCCACGACTTTGTTGAGTGGTTCCACAGCAGGCTCGTCGGAAGGCCCGTCGTTAGAGGAGACTACATCAAGGTCGGAATACTCGGCCAGGAGCTGACCTTCGTGGTCACCGCGACGACCCCGGCTGGAATAGTCCAGATAACCGAGTTCACCGAGTTCACGGTCAGCGAGAAGCCCGTTAAGGAGGTCTCCAAGACTGCCGCGCTCGGCGTAACTTACGAGGACATAGGAGGCCTCAAGGACGTCATCCAGAAGGTCAGGGAGATGATTGAGCTCCCGCTCAAGCACCCGGAGATATTCGAGAAGCTCGGCATTGAGCCACCCAAGGGTGTCCTCCTCTATGGCCCGCCGGGAACCGGTAAGACCCTCCTCGCAAAGGCTGTAGCGAACGAGGCCAACGCTCACTTCATCGCGATAAACGGCCCCGAGATAATGAGCAAGTACTACGGCGAGAGCGAGGAGAGGCTCAGGGAGGTCTTCAAAGAAGCTGAAGAGAACGCGCCGGCGATAATCTTCATAGACGAGATCGACGCAATCGCTCCGAAGAGGGAGGAGACCCACGGTGAGGTCGAGAAGAGGGTCGTCAGCCAGCTCCTCACGCTGATGGACGGCCTCAAGAGCCGCGGAAAGGTCATAGTCATAGGTGCAACCAACAGGCCGGACGCCATAGACCCGGCCCTCAGGAGACCAGGAAGGTTCGACCGCGAGCTCGAGGTCGGCGTTCCCGACAAGGCCGGCAGGAAGGAGATACTCCAGATACACACCAGGGGAATGCCCATCGAGCCCGAGTTCAGGAGGGGCAGGGTCATCGAGATACTCGAGGAGCTGGAGAGGAACGACGCCTACCGCGAGAGCGCCGAGAGGGCCCTGATGAAGGTCAAGAACGCGAATGATGAGGAGATTCCGGAGATACTCAGGAGCATAGACGAGAAGCTCTACGACGAGGTCAAGGCCAGGCTTATCGATGGACTCCTCGAGGAGCTGGCCGAGGTCACCCACGGATTCGTCGGTGCCGACTTAGCCGCGCTCGCGAGAGAGGCCGCCATGGCAGCGCTCAGGAGGCTCATCAAGGAGGGCAAGATAGACTTCGAGGCAGAGCACATACCCAAGGAGGTTCTCGAGGAGCTCAGAGTCACCAGGAAGGACTTCTACGAGGCCCTCAAGATGGTCGAGCCGTCAGCCCTCAGAGAGGTGCTCCTTGAGGTTCCGAACGTCCACTGGGACGACATAGGCGGCCTTGAGGACGTGAAAGAGGAGCTCCGCGAGGCAGTCGAGTGGCCGCTCAAGTACCCGGAGGCCTTCATGGGACTCGGAATCACCCCGCCGAAGGGCATACTCCTCTACGGTCCGCCCGGAACGGGTAAGACCCTCCTCGCAAAGGCTGTAGCAAACGAGAGCGAGGCGAACTTCATCGCCATCAAGGGACCCGAGGTGCTCAGCAAGTGGGTGGGCGAGAGCGAGAAGAACATCCGCGAGATATTCAGGAAGGCGAGGCAGGCTGCGCCAACTGTGATATTCATCGACGAGATTGACGCCATCGCCCCGCGCAGGGGAACCGACGTCAACCGTGTCACCGACAGACTCATCAACCAGCTGCTCACGGAGATGGACGGAATCCAGGAGAACAGCGGAGTGGTCGTCATAGCTGCCACCAACAGGCCGGACATCATAGACCCCGCCCTGCTCAGACCGGGTAGATTCGACAGGCTGATACTCGTCCCAGCGCCCGACGAGAAGGCCAGACTGGAGATATTCAAGGTGCACACCAGGAACGTGCCGCTCGCGGAGGACGTCAAGCTCGAAGAGCTGGCGAAGAAGACGGAAGGCTACACCGGAGCCGACATCGAGGCGGTGGTCAGAGAAGCCGCGATGCTGGCCATGCGCAGGGGACTGCAGGAGGGCATCATAAGGCCCGGCATGAAGGCCGACGAGATAAGGCAGAAGGTCAAGGTAACGATGAAGGACTTCGAGGAGGCCATGAAGAAGATAGGCCCCAGCGTGAGCGAGGAGACAATGGAGTACTACAGAAAGATTCAGGAGCAGTTCAAGCAGTCACGCGGTTGACCACGAGACCCAGCGTTCATGCGGGGCGAGGGGCCGAACCCCTCAACCTTTTAACTTTTGAGGCTGACTCTTCTACGGTGGTTCCATGAACGTTAGAAGGCTTGAGGTTCTTTTCGCGCTCACGCTGATTCTGATGATGTACATCTATCCTCTGGCCGTCGTAGGCCTCTGGCTCCTCATGGGGGAGCTTCCGGAGTATAAGGAGGCCATCAAAAGGTCGCTCATCGTTTTCATAGCTTCACTCCCCCTCTACGGAGCTAAGATAGTCCTTGGAATCTCTGGATGGAGCAAAACCCTTGGAATAACCCCTGTGGAAGCGAGCCCCGCGGTGATAAACACGGTCCATGTGGTCTTTCTTGTCCTGCAGTTCTTGAGCCTCTACTTCCTCTACCGCGCCCTCTCGCGGATGTCCGACGACACCGGTGCGGAGATGCTGAAGACGGGCGGGCTCATGCTCCTAGTTGCCATACCGCTTCACTTCGCCACGATAACCGCGTACTTCGTTGCAACGTGGATGGGGCTCATCCTGATAATCTACGGGCTTGAGCAGACGAAGGGACCGTTCAAGCATTAGGGGGAAGAAAAGGGAGTCACTCAAGCTTTTCGAGTTCGAAAACCCTTGCGTCCTTCCGCTTCATTTCCCTTATCGCCATCCTCCGCGCCTCATCGGCGCTGTCGGCGTGGAGGATAATGGTTTCACCGTGGTTTTCCCCACCATGGAGGGTAAGGGCCCATTTCATCCTATCACCGGCAAAGACCTCTCGGCGCTCCAAAACTTATAAGGTTAACGGGAAATTTCTTGACATGATGATGGTTATTCGCCGGGAAGATTTAAAGCGGATTATCAAAGCGGCGGAAAATTCGCGGATTGAAATATGCGGCATGCTCTTCGGCCGCAGGAACGGGGAGCGGATTGAAGTCGAGGAAGTCCGCTTCGTCCCCAACAGGCTGAACTCGCCCACCGCCTTCGAGATGGAGCCGGTCGAGATGGTGAATGCCATAGACCGGGCCGAGGAAAGGGGCCTTGAGGTTGTCGGCATCTTCCATTCCCACCTGAAGTGCCCGCCGAGACCGAGCGGCAGGGACTTGAGGGGCATGAGGCTCTGGCAGGTCGTCTGGCTGATAGTCGACGAGAAGGGGAACTACGGGGCATTTGTGCTGGAAGGGGACAAAATTCGGGAGGTATGGGTTGAGGTCGTCTGACTTCAATCGTCCCTAATCACGATCTCTATCCTTCTCCCCTCGCGGTAGCCCTTCATCGCCGAGAGCATTCCCTTTATCGTCTTCTCAACCAGCTCCTGCACCCAGTCCTTCATCGGCAGTACCTGGCCGTCTATTCTAACTGTCACCTTCGGCTTCTGACTCAGGACCACACAGTCCTTGGTCGTCTTCTCGCCCCTCACTATCATCCTCGCCATCTCGGCGCACTCAAAGCCGCAGAGGCCGCAGTCTATGTTGGGAAGCATGAATGCCCTCTTCTCCACCAAATCCGCGAGCCTCTCCGGCTCCTTGGTGCCGTCTATGACGGGAAGGCCCTCAACCTCCTCCACGCCGGCAGATGCTATAACGCCGCTCACCGCTATCGCGAGACCGTCATTGAGCTCCCTCACGTCCTCCTCGTTCCTCGCGCATATTACCTTGGGAACGTGCTGAATCGATTTGAATCCCTCGAGCAGGAGGAAATCGGCGGAAACCATCGAGAACAGCGCGTTGATGTCCTTGGCGTTGAAGAGGAGGGCATCTGTATCGTTCGCCCTTACCAGGACGGCATCGGCGACCTTTGAGAAGCGCCACGTATCGCTCCCTTCCCTGTCGAAGTCGGCGTGCATGCTCTTGGCCACCGCAACGCGGTAGCCCCTCTCCTTGAGGACCCTCGCAACGGCCTCAACCGTCGTCGTTTTCCCGCTCTTCTTGAAGCCAACGAAGGCGATGCCCCTCATTCCGATCCCTCACAGGAGCATTATCCAGTTGAGGTCGTCTATCTTCACCACGAGGGCCTTGGCCTTGTTCCCGGCTATGTCCACAACGTCCCTCAGGAGTATGACCTCCTCATCGAAGTCCTCCAGGATTCCGGTGAAGGAGTGCTCGTTGCTAACCGCTATCGCAACCCTCTTCCCCTTCCAGGTTTCAAGGGTCTTGTCGAGCAGGTACTGCTTCTCGCCCATGCGCTCACCTCCAGAAACCAAAAACCTATAAGGCTTTTAACCGTTTCCGGTTCGGTGATAGAATGAGGTTCGTCACGAAGAGTGAATCCGTAAAGAAATCGTTTTTCGAAGACCTGAGAAGGGAAGGCATCAAGTTCGAGCTTCATGAGAGACTCGGATACGAGGCGTTCGTTGGATATCTGCTCGAGGGGACCCTTGAGGAGATAAGCGCGCAGATAGACGTCATAGAGGGGGCCGACAGGGAGGCCCTCAGGGAGGGCTTCGTTTCGTTCAAGGAGAGCCTCAACCACATACTGGAGCACATCAAGGTCGGCGAGAGGTTCGAGACCCTCCTCCAGGAGGGCCCATGGGTGGCTGAACTCCTCGACCAGCTCACGAGGAACGGCGCCATAGACTACAGTGACGGCGTCATCAAGCTGAGGGAAGGCGTTGACGTCACGAAGCTCCGCTTCGAGTTCAAGTTCCCCTTCAACCTCGTCCACAGCCCCGAGAGCGCCGAGAGGATAGCCAAGCAGTTCGCCTTCGCGGACCTCACCATGGAGTACGAGTTCGAGATACTCGAGCTGGACATAGCCAAGATAAACACCCTCGGAAAAATCGCATCGCGCTACTTCCCCGAGGACTACCTCCTCAAGGTCTACTTCGCACTGATAGGCCGCTCGATTCTTTCAGGGGAGATACTCAAGTCCCTTGGCAACGAGAAGGTTCCGGAGGAAGACCTGGTCAAGGGATTCGTGAGGGCCTCACCCATCTCGATACCCACCGAGAAGGGAACCCTGGTCATCAACTACTCTCCAAAGGCTGTCGAGGAGGTCCTCCGCTTCCTCAAGAGGGCCGGCTACGTCGAGATAAAAGCCGGAAAGGTCAAGAAGCTCAAGGACTTGGTCTGAGGTACTCTATCCTCGCCTTCCCATTCTTATCCAGCCATTCCAGCAGTTCCTTCGCGAACTCGAACTTCTTCCTCTTGCTCTCCCATATTGGGGCGTGCTCCCTCAACCCGGGCTTGCTCCACCTCCCCACGGTTTCGCCGAAGTCGAAGCCAACCAGAACTATCTCCCTCGCGCCCAGTTCCTCGGCCAGAAAAGCGGCCCTGTCGCCGTCGGTAAAGCCGCCAAAGTTATAAACGATGTCCAGCGGTTCCGTCTGGGTCGTTCCCAGGACCCTCGAGAAGAGTGGCACGTAGGCGGTCAGTTTATCCACGTTGTCCCCATGGGCGTGAACTGCCATGAACGCTCCCCGGTCGTTCGCCAGCTTCAGGTCGGGAATCCTACCGTCAAGGTCGGAGACGATGATGTCCGGCACCATATTCTGCTCTAGGAGTGCGGAGGTTGCCCCGTCGGCGGCTATCAACGTCCCATCGGAGAAATCAAACTCCCGGAGGGCATCCCCCAGGCTGGGCCCGCAGCCGAAGACGTAGACCTTTTTTTCGACGACGGCCGCCAGCTCGTCCCGCAGGATGTACTCGTCCCCCTCAAGGAGAAGCGCCCTGAGGATTCTAGCGGCCCTTCTATCACCCTCAATCGAGTACCCCATCTCCCGAACGATGCGGAGATAGAAGGGCTTCCATTCTTCCCAGTCCATGGAGGAAGATCGGGTAGAGCATATATCAACTTTGTCCCCTCCCCAGGTTCGGACTTCGTCGGTTCGATAACGAACACTACGAAAGGTTTAAATCCATGGATGCTCGTAAATATTCATCGGTGACACCTTATGCGACGGCAGTACGCGACATTGGCTCTGGTGTTTTTGGTTGTTTTTTCGGTCGTGGCCAGCGGCTGTATAAGCGGCGGTGGCGGCGAAGAAAAACCAACGACGATAGTTATTGGAGTCACTGACAAGGTAACGGACCTCGACCCGGCGAACGCCTACGACTTCTACACCTGGGAGGTTCTCAACAACGTCATGGAAGGTCTGGTGAAGTACAAGCCGGGAACGCTGGAAATCGAGCCGGCTCTGGCGGAGAGCTGGGAGGTCAACGAGGACTCGACCGTTTGGACCTTCCACCTTAGGAAGGACCTTAAATTCGCGGACGGAACGCCTCTAACCGCAAAGGACGTCGTCAGGAGCATCGAGAGGGTAATGACCATCCAGGGCGACCCGTCCTGGCTCGTTACGGACTTCGTGGACAAGGTTGAAGCGAAGGACGACTACACGGTTGTATTCTACCTCAAGCAGCCAACCGCGTACTTCCTGGCCCTCCTCACGACCCCGCCGTACTTCCCGGTCCATCCCGACTACGCCCCCGACCAGATACAGAGCGACCAGACCGCCGGCGGTGCCGGCCCCTACAAGATAACCAAGTGGGTGCGCGATGAGGAGCTCGTTCTCGAGGCCAACCCGAACTACTACGGCGAGAAGCCCAAGACCGAGAAGATAATCATCAAGTTCTACCGCGACGCCTCGACAATGCGCCTCGCCCTCCAGAACGGCGAGATAGACATCGCCTGGAGGACGCTCAGGCCCAGCGACATAGACAGCCTGAAGAAGGACGGAAACTTCAACGTCATAGAGGTTCCGGGCGGATTCATCCGCTACATCTGCCTCAACACCAAGAACGACCCGACGAGCAACGTCAAGGTCAGGCAGGCGCTCGCGGCGGCCGTTGACAGGCCGGAGATAGCCCAGAAGGTCTTCATGGGAACCGTCGAGCCCCTCTACAGCCTGGTCCCGAACGGAATGTGGAGCCACAAGGACGTCTTCAAGACCGCCTACGGCGACGGCAACATAGAGAAGGCCAAGGCGCTCCTCAGCGAAGCTGGCTACTCCGAGAGCAACCCGCTGGAGATACAGCTCTGGTACACGCCGACCCACTACGGCGACACCGAGGCTGACCTTGCTCAGATACTCAAGGAGCAGTGGGAGAAGACCGGAATGATAAAGGTCACCATCAAGAGCGCCGAATGGGGAACCTACACCGACTACGCCAGGAACGGCCAGATGCAGGTCTACCTGCTCGGCTGGTATCCAGACTACCTCGACCCCGATGACTACACCACGCCGTTCCTCAAGACCGGCGCCAACAAGTGGGCCGGAACCGGCTACTCCAACCCGACGATGGACGACCTCCTGAGCCAGGCCCAGAGGCTCAGCGACCAGAACGAGAGGACGAAGCTCTACGAGCAGGTCCAGGACATACTCGCCCAGGACGTTCCCTACATACCGCTGATACAGGGCAAGCTCTTCGTGGTGACCCAGAAGAACGTCAAGGGAGTAACCATAGGGCCGGACATGATATTCCGCTACTCGACCCTCTACAAGGAGTGATTTCCTTCTTTCACTCCTTTTTGTCTCAATTAACGAAGGGGTGATAACGTGGCCAGGGGACTCGGTCAGTACATAATAATCAGGGCGCTCATGATAATTCCAACGATTCTCATTCTCTACACCCTCGTGTTCTTCTTCCTGAGAATCCTCCCCGGAAACCCCGTTATGGCCGTCGTGGGGACGAAGAACATTCCCCCGGAGCAGCTGGAGCACCTCATGCACATGGCCGGGCTCGACAAGCCCCTCTACGTCCAGTACTTCGACTACCTCAAGGGCGTCCTCCACGGCGATTTCGGGGTTACGCTGGCGTTCCCGATGGGGAAGCCCGTGTGGGACTACATAGCCCAGCGCTTCCCGGCGACGCTTGAGCTCGCCCTCTGGGCCTTCACCGTCAGCGTGCTCCTGGGCCTCCTCACCGGAGTGATAGGGGCCACCAGGAAGGGGACGAAGACCGACAGTGCCATGAGGGTCTACAGCATAATCGCCTACACGCTCTTCATACCCTGGTTCGGCATGATGCTCCAGTACCTCTTCGGCATCCACCTCCACTGGCTGCCCACTTCGGGCAGGCTCGATCCGGGGGTCAACCTCCACACGGTAACCGGCCTCTACGTCCTGGACAGCATCATCACCGGAAACTGGGACGCGCTGGTGAGCTCGGTGAGGCACCTGGTTCTGCCGGCGCTCACCCTCGGAATCGTCCTCAGCGGAGCGTACACGAGGCTGGTGAGGAACAACATGGTTGACGTCCTCAGCCAGGACTTCATAAGGGCCTACTATGCCAGGGGTGTTGCCGACAGAAAGGTCATGTGGTACGCGTTGAAGAACGCCTTCATACCCGTCGTTACCCTCATGGGACTCCAGTTCGCCATACTCCTCGGCGGTGCGGTTCTTACCGAGACGACCTTCAGCTGGCCGGGAATGGGAACGTTCCTCGTGGACAGGATAGACTACCGCGACTACAACGCCATCCAGGGTGCGGTGATATTCTTCGCATTCTTCGTCGGCATCATCAGCCTCATAGTAGACATAGTCTACGCGTTGCTCGATCCGAGGGTGAAGTACTGAGGTGGTCAAGATGGAGATAGCAGGAAAACTTACCGAGTTCGTCTTTGGGAAGAAGCCCGGCAGGGGCATGCTCATCTTCGGCATAATCATCGTCCTCATCGTGGTCATAATGGCGATCTTCGCCCCCTGGATAGCGCCCTACGACCCGACTCAGAGCAGCGACGACGTCTTCGCCCCGCCCAGCTGGGACCACCTCATGGGAACCAACAGGCTCGGCCAGGACATGTTCTCGAGGATAGTCTGGGGCTCAAGGGTCGTCCTCTACGTCGTATTCATAGCGACGCTGCTCTCGATGGCGATAGGAATTCCCCTCGGACTGCTCTCCGGCTACCACGGTGGAAAAATCGACAGAACGCTGAGCGTGATAATGGACAGCATCTACGCGTTCCCCGCTTTGATCCTCGCGATGGTCATCGCGGTGGTTCTGGGCCCGAGTCCGATAAACACGGCCATAGCGATAAGTTTCGTCTACGTGCCGACCTACTTCAGGATGGTTCGCGGGCAGACCCTCAGCTTCACCGGCCAGCTCTTCGTTGAAGCGGCCCACGCGATAGGCGCGAGGGACAAGGAGGTCATGTTCAAGTACATCCTGCCCAACCTCGCACCAACCATACTGGTAGTCTTCACCCTCAGCGTCGCTGATGCCATACTAACGGAGGCCGGCCTGAGCTTCCTGGGACTGTCGGTAACGCCGCCAACGCCCGACTGGGGATACGACCTGCGCGTCGGCCAGCCGTTCCTCCTCGACGGCTACTGGTGGCTGGTCTTCTTCCCGGGAATAATGATAATGCTCCTGGCCATGGCCTTCGCGCTGATAGGAGAGGCCCTCAGCGAGAGGCTCTCCCTTGGAACGAGGTGATGTGAATGCTGCTGGAAGTCAAAAACCTTAGCATCTACTACTACACCCTCGCTGGGGTTGTCAAAGGGGCCGAGAACGTGACGTTCAGCATTGACAGGGGAGAGTGGGTCACCTTCGTCGGGGAGAGCGGAAGCGGAAAATCCACGGTCGCGCACGCGATAATGAATATCGTCCCGTCGCCGGGGAAGATAGTCTCGGGCGAGGTCATCTTCGAGGGAAAGGACCTGCTGAAGGTTGGCAAGGAGGAGCTTAGGAAGATCCGCGGAAAGGACATCAGCATGATATTCCAGGACCCGATGACCAGCCTCGACCCCCTCAGGAAAGTCGGCGACCAGATGGTCGAGGTCATGACCGTCCACGGCGTCCCGGAGGATGAGGCGAGGGAGAGGGCGAAGGAGCTCCTCGAGAAGGTCAACCTCCCGCCCGACAGGCTCGACTACTACCCCCACCAGCTCAGCGGCGGCCAGAGGCAGAGGATAAGCATAGCGATGGCGATGGCCTTCAACCCGAAGCTCCTCATCGCGGACGAGCCGACGACAGCTCTGGACGTTATCGTGCAGGACTCCATAATGGACCTCATAGACGCCCTCAAGGCCGAGGGAACGAGCATCTACTTCGTTACCCACGACATTTCGCTTGCAGCCGAGAGGAGCGACAAGATAGCCGTCATGTACGCGGGGAAGCTCGTCGAGTTCGGAACCGTCGAGCAGATAGTCGAGAACCCGCTCCATCCGTACACGAAGGCGCTCATCGAGGCGGTTCCGGACCTCTGGAAGGAGAGCGAGGTCAGGGCGATTCCGGGATACCCGCCCGACCTGAGGAACCCGCCCCGGGGCTGCCGGTTCCACCCGAGGTGCCCGGTTTTCAAGGAGCGCTCGACGCTTAAGGGCCTCTGTGACGCGGTCGAGCCAGGGATGATAGAGTACGAGAAGGGCCACTTCGTGGCCTGCCATCTCTACGGGGGTGCAGGGGAATGAGCGAGCCACTGCTTCGCGTTGAGAACCTGAAGAAGTACTTCCCGATAAGGAGAAACATCCTGGAGGTTCTCAGGAAGGAGCCGCCGCGCTACGTCAAGGCCGTTGACGGCATCAGTTTCGAAATAGACAGGGGAGAGGTTCTGGCGCTCATCGGTGAGAGCGGCTGCGGTAAAACGACCGCCGGAAGGACCGTTTTGAGGCTTATAGAGCCCACTGACGGCAAGATAATCTTCGACGGGACGGATATAACGGAGCTCTCCCGCGAGGAGATGAGGCCCTTCAGGCGGAGGATGCAGATAATCTTCCAGGACCCCTACGCAAGCCTGAGCCCCAGGATGAAGATCGGCGATGCGATAGCCCATCCGCTCCTCGTCCATGGGATAGCCGAGAAGGAGGAGGCGAAGGAGATAGCCCTCAGAATGCTGAAGCGCGTCGGCCTGACCCCGGAAGATGAGTTCTACGACCGCTATCCCCACCATCTAAGCGGCGGCCAGAGGCAGCGCGTCGTGATAGCCAGGGCGATGGTCCTGAAGCCGGAGTTCGTGGTGGCGGACGAGGCGGTCTCGATGATAGACGTCTCCATGCGCGCCTCGATCCTCGAGCTCCTCGAGTCCTTCAGGGAGGAGTACAACCTCAGCCAGCTCTTCATAACCCACGACATAGCGGTCGGCAAGCTCATAGCGGACAGGATAGCGGTGATGTACCTCGGCAAGATAGTCGAGATCGGCCCGACCGATGAGGTCCTGAAGAACCCCGCCCACCCGTACACGATGGCCCTCATCCAGGCGGTTCCATCGATAGCGCGCAGGAAGAAGGAGAAGAAGCTCAAGATAACCGGAGAAGTCCCCAACGCCGCCAACCCGCCGAAGGGATGCCGCTTCCATCCAAGGTGTCCGTTCTCGAGCGAGGTCTGCATAGCCCACGAGCCGGAGCTGGTGGAGATAGGCCACAACCACTTCGTTGCCTGCCACCATCCGCTTCACTAGCCTTCTTTTCTTAATTTCCGGTCTATTTTCAGCATCTCCCTCCACTGTCTTCCCGGCCAGTAGATTTGACCGCAGTTCTCACAGACGTAGAACTCGTCATAGCGCTCGTAAACGCTCTCCGGGACTCTATCCTTAACCTCTTCCTTCGAAGCGGGTCTTATCAGTCCGTTGCATTTGGGACAGCGTGCGTTGGCCGGAAAAAGCTCCCTGAACTTCAGGCCAAAACGCCTGAGTTCCTCGACCTGCCCCTCAAGGGAGTTCGAGTTCAGCAGGATTGATTCAACCCCGAACTTCTCCGCCCTCTTTGCAAGACCCGAGTCCCTGGTCAGGAGAACCCGGTTCTCAGCCAGGGCAACCCGAAGTATCTCATCGTCATCTTCAATGCCGTAGAGCGTGTCGTAGCCGTACAGCCGGAGCCACCTCGCGAGCCGGCCGAGCATCATGTCCGCTATGAACTTCATGTTCAGGAGTTGGTGGCAATCCTTATAAGGGAACTATTTCACAGCCATGAAATAGGTGGTGGGTTTGATAGTCTACTTCATCGGCACCGGTGGGAGCGAGGGAATTCCGGCCCACCTCTGCACCTGCCCGACATGCAGCGAGGCGAGGAAGTTCGGCTTCGCCCAGAGGAGGCCCTCAACACTGGCCATCATAACCGAAACGGGAAAAGCCGTTCTCTTCGACGTTGGAACCGACATAAGGGACTTCCTGAACGTTCCGCTGGAGGCGATTTTCCTCACCCACTGGCACCACGACCACATATACGGCCTCTACAAACTCCGCTGGATGGCACTTGAAACCCCGCTCTACGCGCCGGAGGGACACGCCGATGCTCTAATTCTCCGCGAGCCCAAGAACCTTCAGCCGAAGGTCGTGAAACCGGGCGACGTCATCGAGCTCGACACACTCAAAATCACCGCCTTTCGGCTAAACCACCAGGTCGAGACCCTCGGATATCTCATCGAGGAGGACGGAAAGAGCGTTGCCCTCCTTTACGATACCAAAGGTCTTCCAACGGAGACGTGGGAGTTCCTCGGGGAGAAGGCCCCGCTCAGGCTGGCGATAGTTGACGCAACCTATCCCCCAGGGACCGACGACCCGTATCACAACAACGTTGATGAGGCGGCCGAGATAGGGCTTAAGCTTGCGGAGAGGACCGTCCTCAGCCACATCTCCCACAAAAACCTCCCATTCCTCAAGCTGACGGAGTACGTGAGGAGACGGTGGAGAAACAAAGTCCTGGTAGCCTACGATGGCATGGTGTTCTACGTCTAAACGTTTTTATCCGTTTCCGTCCAAAGGGAACCGGTGATGCCATGCGCGTTCTTGAGCTGGCGAAGAGGAGAAAGACCGTGAGGCAGTTTCTCCCGGAGAGGCCCCCGAAGGAGGACGTGATGAAGGCAATCAAGGCGGCAAAGGAAGCGCCGAGCGGCATGAACGCCCAGCCCTGGAAGTTCGTGGTTGTGGATGACGACTGGCTCAAGGGGAAGATAAGGGAGCTCTGCGAGGGGGAAGAGGAAAAGTTCTACTCGAGGACGAAGGGTGACCTGATGGCCTGGCTGAACGCCAAGGGCTTCAAACCGGAGAAGCCATTCCTCAGCGAGGTGCCCTATCTGATACTCGTCTTCGGACACACAAAGGCACCGTACTGGCTCCAATCAACCTGGATAGCGGTCGGCTACCTTCTCCTTGCACTTGAGGAGCTCGGCCTCGGAACGGTAACCTACACCCCTCCTAACCCGAAGCCGGTCGAAGAGCTGTTGAACACACCAAAGGACTACAAGCTCCAGACGATTCTACCCGTTGGCTATCCGGCAGACCCAAAGCCGAAGTACGAGAGGAGACGGCTCGAAGAGGTGGTGAGCTTCAACGGCTTCTGAGGAGCTTTTCCAGCTCCTTCAGAATCCCCATCTGCTCCTCCACCTCAACCGCACCGGGCCGTACCCTGCGAACCCTTCTCAGGGCTTCCCTCAGAGGAAGCCCCTTGGAGTACATCACCCAGGCAACGGCAACCGTTCCGCTCCTTCCGAGGCCGCCCATGCAGTGGATCAGAACCCTTTTGCCCTCCGCAACCCTCGCCTCGATCCAGCGGAGGATTTCGAGGAGCTGCTCCAGAGTAGGGGCCGAGAAATCCTGAACGGGACTGTGGAAAACCTCAACGCCCCGTTTCTTCCATTCGCTTAGGCTGTAGGGGAGCTCAAACTCCTCAACGAGCACAACCACCGCATCGAAGGTTTCGGCAACTTCATCTATTTCACGCCTCGTCGGCATCCTCGAGAAGGCAACGTTATCGTCAACGAATTTGGCCGAGCGCCACATGCTACCACACCTTCGTTCCCTCTGGAACCTCCTCCGGAACGGGCAGGAGGTAAACCCTCCCGTCCTCGTTTTCCGCCACCACCAGCATCCCCTCGCTCCTAACCCCCGAGAACTCCTTCGGCTTCAGGTTGAGGACGAAGATGAACTTCTTACCCTCGAACTCCTCCGGACTGTGCTGGTCGGCTATGCCCGTTATTATCGTCCTCCGTTCGGTTCCAAAGTCAACGTCGAGCTTTATCAGTTTCCTCGTCCGTTTCAACTTCTCGGCCTTCCTTACAAGGCCGACGCGGAGGTCAAACTTCCAGAATTCGGAAACGTCATAGAGCTCCATGGAACCACCGGATAATCTTTGGAAGGGCTGGGCTTAAGGGTTTCGGAGCTCAAAGCTTCACAACCAGAATCTCATCTCCCCTCGATGACGCCAGAAGCTTCCCATCGGAGTCGAAGACCCAGGCACCTCCCGGCGGGTGGCTGTTTACGACGAAGGTCTTAGCGCCGAGGAGCTTAACCCTCTCAGCCATCGCCTCAACGTCCTCCTCGTTGGGCTCGCCGTAATCCGGGGAGTACTCCATCGGGACTAGGATGAAGTCCGGCTTTTTCCTTCGCACCCACTTCGCTATCCTCTTGTTGTACAGGTCGCCGCATATGATTATCGCAACCTTTCCGAACTCGGTTCTTGCCGTCTTCACGGTGTTGCCGGTGCAGAACTTCATCGGCTCCTGGAACTTGCGGTGCTTCAGCAGAATCTCACCGTTCCGGCCGATCAGCAGGGCGGAGTTGTAGACACAGTTTTTGTAGGGCTCAATGAGACCGAAGACGATGTAAACGCCCGCCTCCCTGGCAAGCCTGCCCACTCGAGAGACTATCTCGTCGTAAAGCTTCGCCCCGCTGAAATCCCACTCGATAAAGCCCGTCAGGCAGTATTCAGGAAAGGCGACGAAGTCAGGCTCATGTTGCAGGGCCCCGCTGAATCTTCGTTCGAACTCCCGCCAGTTGGCCTCAAAGTTGTTGACCTCAACTCGCATCGGTACCAGAACTACCCTCATTCTTCAGCCTCCCTATTGTTAGAGGAATGAGCAGAGCCAGTGAAAGAACAAACGCAGTAACAGTGGGCGTTTTCACGCTCGCCGGAGCGTACAGGGCAAAGGTGAAGGTTTCGAGGAGGTATATAGCTGGCCCGAACCTCTTGAGGCACGAGCATATTGAAGGGCTTGAAAGCCGCTCGTAGAGGTAGAATATGAGCAGCGAGACGAGAAACCAGCCAAGGTAGTTCGTCCAAGGGATTCCGAACCAGTTTATGGACGTTGAGGTCTTCCACATCCAGGCGTTCCAGGACGTCATCAGCGGGTCTATGGCGAGGTCAAAGACCACCATGAGCAGGGAGGCGAATAGAAGCCGGCTGACCTTACCAGGGAATAAGAAACTCGCCGCCAGATAGGCGACGGAGCCAAAAATCGCCCAGGCTAAGGGCACGAAGAGGGCGACACCGAAGAGCTGGGGCTGGAGGTTTACGTACTCGTAGCAGCCGAAGGGAAGGCAGAGCCGCGTTCCAATGAGTTCAGCGAGAAATCCGAGGGAGATAGCAAGCCCCACGAGCACGGGCAGGCTCTTCCATTCCCTCCGCGAGAAGAGGGCAAACGCCAAGAAGTACAGTAGGAGGTAAACCGGCGATTTCTTCAGGACGTTGGCAAGGAGTATGAGCAGGAAGGCGGCATTCAGGCGGTTGTTCATGCATACCGTTTCTCATGGAGGGATATAAGCCTGTTGCCCATTTCTGTAACCCGAAAGGCTTATAAAGCTTTGGCACATATGTAATATTAGAATTACATATGGGAGAAGGTGATGAAAATGCTGGGAAAGAAAACATTCGGACTGCTCCTCATGGGGGTCGTTCTCCTCGGCGTATTCGGGGCGGGGTGCATAACAAGCGACTCCTCCACGACCACAACGTCCGCCCGTGGTGCCGAAGCGGCTCCCCGCGGGCCGCCTTCAAACGTGACCGCCGGCGGTACGGTGGATGGATACGGCACCGATTACGTCGCGTCGCTTCCTTCGGAAGACCTCAGCGTGGATGAGATACAGGCCATCCTCTACATGCGCGAGGAGGAGAAGCTCGCAAGGGACGTCTACCTCACCCTCTACGACCAGTGGGAAATTCCGATATTCAGCAACATAGCGAGAAGCGAGCAGACGCACATGGACATGGTGCTGGCGTTGATAGAAAAGTACAACCTCACTGACCCTGCCGCAGATAAAGACATCGGCGAGTTCGAGAACCCCGAGCTTCAGGCCCTCTACGACCAGCTCATAGAGGAGGGCATGAAGAGCGAGGAGGCGGCACTTGCGGTCGGCGCCCTCATAGAGGAAGTTGACATCAAAGACCTGCAGGACTGGCTGGAAAAGACCGACAACCAGGACATCGAGTACGTCTTCGAGAACCTCATGATGGGAAGCAGGAACCACCTGAGGGCGTTCACCGGCGTGCTCGCGAGGCAGTACGGCGTGACCTACGAACCGCAGGTTCTGCCGCAGGACGAGTACGAGGCAATAATCAGCAGCCCGATGGAAACTGGAATGCCCACGGGCTGAAGTTTTTACCATTCTTTTCTTAAGGCATACATTTTAAACCCGCCGCTCTCTTTTTTATCGGTGATTGGACATGAAAACTCACTCCTTCGGCGTTGAGACCGTTCCAGTCGCCATAGCTCGGGATTTGGTCGTTGGAAGCGTCCACGATGGAAAGAACTACAGGATTATGCTTGCGAGGATTGATGAAGAGGATATCGTTGAGATTCACTTCCTGGCGGGAGAGAACGACTGGGAAGGCCACAGCATAGCGGAACTCTACGATGGCTACCTCATCGGCGGTGCCGTTGAGGGGAAGGCCACACCAGACGGTGGCGAAGGCTGGAAGGCTTACCTAGCGAGGCTTGACGAGAACCTGAACGTTCTCTGGGAGCGGAAATTCAACGTCAGGAACAATGGGGCGGTCTATTCAATCCTCCCTGAAGGGGAGGGGATCTTCATCGCAGGAGAAACCGGAAGGCCCGGAGACAAGGGATTCTTCATCGGAAAGGTCTCTCCCGAGGGGAAGCTCCTCTGGCTGAGGGACTTTGGCAACTGGGAGGATGAGGTTTTCACGGCCCTGCTCCAATCCGAGAGCGGTTTAAAGCTCATCGGGAGCGTCAAAGAGGGAAGCTGGAAGGTCCATGCCTTCGAGTTCGGTAAAGAGGGTGAGCCTTCCCATGAGGAAGTCCTTGCGGAGGGAATCGCTTTAACAGCACGCCTCTGGAGGGAAAAGCTCGTCCTCGCCGGGTACAGGGGTGAAAACTTCTGGATCCGGGTCGGTGGGCGTGAGGTTGAGCTCGGAGAGGGGAGCGCCACCTCACTGCTGCCCACTGGCAATAAGCTCCTCGTTGGGGGAGAGCTCGGTGGAAAAGCCGTTGTGGTCGAGATTCTCAGAGAGAGGGAACCAAATGTCAAGGAGCTCTGGGGGAACGGCTGGGTCGAGGTTATGGGAAAGGAAATCGCGCTCGGCGTGAGGGTGGAAGGAAAAAGTATGGAAACGGTCATTCACCGTTTTTAGCACTTAAAATTTTAATCCCGGCGTAGATTACCCCGAGCATCGCGAGTCCAATTATCAGCCCCCAGAACAGTCCCGAGGCCGTGTAAATTCCTGCCAAGTATTCGAAGATCCCCCGCACTTCGCTCCGGAAAACGAAGAGTGATGCAAGGGGCAAGGCCGTTGCCGCCGCGATAACGTTTCTCACCCCAGTGTACTTCATCATGGCCCAAGGAATCATGTTGCCGAGCCAGTGGATTACCATGACCACCAAAAGGCTCCGGGTATATAGGTAAGCCAGGCCGAAAACTATACCCGACAGGACATTGGAGATGAGAAGACCCCATCCGCGCTCCCTGTGGGAGAACATGTGGCCGAGGCCAAAGAATACAGACACGGCGATCAGACCCGCAAATGGATTCCAGAGCGAGAGAAGGCCCAGGAAGATGTAACGGAAGACCAGCTCCTCCGGGAGGGCGGAGCTTATGATCTGGAGAACCGAAGCCTCGATAAGGCCCAAATTCCTGAAAGGCTCTGCGGCTTTCTGTTCTTCCTCAGTTTTCGGCTCGATGAAGCGCCAGAGTTCCTTTAAGCCAGGGATGACGGCGAGGACCGAAAGGGCAAAGAAGATAAGGAACTCCCTAATCGAAAAGCTCCAGCTGACAAAGTAAACGTCGGGACAGAGGAGGGTTACAAGGACTGCCAAAAGAACGTTGAACAAAGATGTGATCAGCCAGTAAGCGGTTATCTCGTTGAATCTGCCCTTGAAACGCTCCACTAACGTACCGATGTAGATTCCCTTAGAGGCCCAAAGGAGGAATGCAACGACAAAGACCATGACCGGATTCATGGAACTCACCCTACACTAAGTTCTGCTTGCTGGCTACGGCCAGCAAGGTAAATTAAAATCGAGAGAAACGCTCCAGCGAAGGGTGCCATGATAACGAGGCCCCATGAACCAACAAAACTGGGCTTCAGCGCGATAAAAACGGCATCCCAAAGGGCGTGGGCAATAATCAGGGGTTCAATCCGTCGGAACGTCAGACGGTAGGAGGAAAGTACCAACGCCGCCATCAGCTGGGACATGTTCAAACAACCCCAAAGTGAATGAGCCAGTGAATTACAGAGTTCCCAACTAGGGCAGTTATCCCGCCGAAGCGCTCCTCAAAGGAGGCAAAGAGAAGCGCCCTGAAGAGAAGCTCCTCGGGCAGACCAGCGATGAGGAGATAGTTGAGAAAATAGAGGGCAAAAATCTTGGGAGAAACACTCCTGTGGGGCACGAAGAGGACCGCGACTAGTGGCAGGATGAAGAATGCAAGGGGAAACAGAACGTGCTTGAGAAGGCTGAATTCCCCGCCGAGGCCCAGCTCTTCTCTGCTGTATCCCGAGAACCTAACGACAGCAACGACAAGGAAAATTAACTCGGCGAGATCGAGCCATCTCTGTGCGTATCCAAGGTCAATGAAGAGATTGGAGAGAATCATCGCAGTTAGCACGGCCGTCAGTAGGGTACCCCTCACCCACCGTTCCATCGGCACCACTTGAGACAACTTCACAGTAAAACCTTTAAAACGCTTTCGTGTTGTAATATGGGGGAGGGAGATGAGACCGATAATTTTGAAGGGTAAAAAGGTCTCTCTGGCGATTCTCCTCAGGGAAGACCTCCAAGAGAGCTGGGAGTGGTTCAACGACAGGAGCACCGTCAGACACCTCTTCAACTCCGCTCACTTCACCCTTCCGGAGGAAGAGGAGGAGTTTTATGAGGAGCTGAAGAAGAACAAAGACAAAGCGCCTATCTTTGCGGTCGTTGAGAACAAAGAGGGAACGCTCGTGGGCATAGCTGGCTTCAACTGGATTAACTGGCAAGCAAGGTGGGGGGAGATACTCTACTACCTCTCACCGGAAGAGAGAGGGAAGGGCTATGGAACGGAGACAGTGAAGCTCCTCTGTGATTACGCTTTTACTCATCTCAACCTCCACAAGGTCTGGGCGAAGGTTCATGAGAACAATCTACCCTCCATACGTGTCCTTGAAAAGAATGGGTTCTCTTTGAGTGGACGGTTCAGAGAGCACGTCTGGAGTAATGGGCGATATCTCGACGAGCTTATTTATGAGAGGTTTGCAAGGGACTACAAACAACGCGCTAAAACAACTTGAAAGAGGAATTTTTAGATGAAAACGGAGTGATTATCTCTCAGAAAACTTGAAAAGCATCTCCCTAAGCGGCGCGGACGGGTTGAAGTAGTTAACCAACTCCTCAACAACCTCATCCGGAAGGCCGCTCTCCACGAGTTCCCTCCTGAACCGCCGCTTCGCCCGATTTGATACTCTAACTATGCCAGCCATCCTGAACGCTATCACTGGCAGTCGAAGAAAAAAGTGAAAAAGCCCCAAGCTCACTCCTCCTTTCGCTCATCCCCTCCGGGGCCCCGCGGAGGGCCGGGAATATTTATGTTGCCGAAACCGCCTTTTCCAAAGCTAGCGATCATCTCCATGAGCTTCTTTCCGGGGTTTATCGCTTCCATGTACTCCTTCGTCAGCTCAAGGGCCGCATCCCTGTCCATCCCGGCCTCGGCCAGGTTCTTGTAGAACTCGGCCACGCTCCTTCCCATTGCCTGAACCCTCTCCGGACTGTAGAGCTCGTTGAGGAACTCCTTGAGCGGCTGGAGGAGGTCCTCCATCATGTCCCCGACCTTATCCATGATGGCCGGTATCTTGTCGAGGTCCCTGTCGCCCTCGTAGGTCTCGATGAGGTCTTCCACGATCTCGGCCTTCTTTTTGAGGAGCTCGACCTCCTCCTCAGTTTTTGCGTTCCTTATCCCCTCGACCAGCTCGTCGAGGAGTTCCTCCAGCTTCTTTGGGACTCCTACGTTCTCATCCACCATATCAACCACCTCAATAATCATTAGTCTGGTCAAGCTTAATCGGCATTCCGATCATTTCGAGCCACTTTTTGACCACTTCGCGGGAGAGGGCGTAGACCTTCCCCCTCTCGCCGGGAGCCTCGACAACGATACCCATCTCCTTCAGCTCGGCCAGCTTAGCCCTAACGGTGTTCCGTGAGGCCTTTCCGCGCCTCCCCTTCAGCTCCCGCGCTATCTGACTCACGTTGGCCCTCTTAAGGTCGAAGAGAATCCGGACGATTTCACGCGCTATCGGGTCGCCCCTGACCTCAGGGACGACAAGGTCTATGCTGAGCCCACCGTACTGGGCGTATATGTTGATGAGCCGCAGATAGGCCTGCGCCATCTGGGAGACAACTGCGAAGCTCTCCCTGAGCTCCTCAAGGGCTTTTCTGAGCTCCTGAACTTCCCTGGCAAGTTCCTTGTCGGCCATGATTGTCCATAGTGTGGTCACTCCTTTAGCCTTTCCGGTCAGGAGTGAGCAGTTTAGACTCCGCTGGATAAAGCTTAAGGCAGAAACCGTCGAGGTGCATTCATGAAGCGAACCCTCTACCGCCTTCACATGCTCACGTCATCCCTCAGAATCGTCGGGGATGCCATCGAAAGCGTCGCCCTACCCTGGAGTCTGCTGGATACCACCGGGTCGCTGGTGAGCATCGGAGGGTTTGCGCTCTTCACTCATCTACCGTGGGTCATTCTTCCACCAATCCTCGGGAGAACCCTCGACAGGACGGCCAAAAAAGTCAGGCTCGCCTTTCTCGCGCTCATTCTCCAGTCCCTGCTCGCAGTCCTTATAATCCCGCTCTCCTCGAACGTCCCGGCCTTCTATCTCATCGTCTCGGCCATCTCCGCCCTGGACATACTCCACCGCTATTACGGGTTTTCGCTGGTAGCCTCGATGACCCTTGACGAGAGTGAACTTCAGGGATTGAACGCGACACTTGCGACCCTGGGTAACGGGGTCTCGCTCGTGGCGTTTCCGCTGGCAGGGTTCTTGGCGTATCGCTTCGGAATAAGGGCAATGTTCCTCGACGCGCTTCTCCTTCTCCTGGGGGCTCTCACGCTCCTTCCCTACCTGAACGTCGAGGTGAAGCGCGAAAGAAGAACTGAGATGGGGGAAGAGAAACGGCTACAAATCAGCCGTCGGCTCGTGGTTGGAATACTCGCCTCGGTGCTGCTCTTCAACTTCGCCCTCGGCTCCTTCAGGATATTCGTCTTCGCCTCCCTAAAGGAACTCGCTGAGGGCAAGGTTCTATACGGCCTCCTCCAGGGACTCACGACGGTCGGAAGCCTCGTGGCGGTTGCGGGGCTTACCTACCTGGCCCGCAAGAGGCTGACGGGTTTAAGACGCCCCCTGATTGCCGGAATGCTCCTCCAGAGCATTGCACTCCTCATCGTCGGCGTTCCGGCGGTGATAGCACTGTTCCCAGCAGTTTTCATCCTCGGCTTCGGCGGGGAGCTCCTCAACGTCTCCCTCGACAGCCTGATGCAGAAGTTCATTCCCCTCGAGAGCCTTGGAACTGCCAGGGGCCTTTTTGACGCCCTCGCGACACTCGTTATTCCGCTGTCGCAGTTGACCTTCGCGTGGCTGATTGAAAACGGCGCAGGAACGCTAAGCCTCACTTCCGGAGCGTTTCTTTTGGGGTTTCTTGCCATTGGCCTCTTCGCCCTCACCACGAGAGCTCTTGGGTCAGATTGAGGAGATTGGATGTCATGTCTTCGGTGACGTTACCCGTGCCCCACGCATGGTATATTTCCGAAATTCCGTCCTTGATCCTCATGAGGACTTCCAGATTCTCGGCCACGACTTCTCGCGGATCCTCACTGTTCCTAGCGTGGTTGAAGTAATCCATGAGGTTTGTAGCCGCGACGTGGAGGTTCCAGTACTTCTCCTCCCCAGTGATATCGTAGAGCGACGCGGAAGCCTCTCTAAGCATCAGCGCGCAGTAGGTATACCTTCCAACCCGCTCCCTTATGAGTTCCTCGCTCGCGTTGTTTTCGAGCATTATTTTGAGTGCATATATGTCCGTCATGCAGTATAGCGCGGTGTTTGAAACCGCGAACAGGCCGGCCTTGGCATCCTCAACCTCCGCCCCCTTCTCGTGGTAGGCGTATCCAAGGGAAGCCGAAATGATGAGCAATGCGACGGCAATCGCGAGGAGACGATTCATTAACATCACCAATCGTAATAACGAAAGAACCTTAAAAGGTTTCCCCAACTCTTCCTGGTGATACCATGGAACCGCTCATCCGCGAGGCAAGGCCAGAGGATAAATCCTTCATCGAGGAAATAGCGAGACTAACCTGGGGCGGCGAGGACTACCTGGCGAGGGTGTTCGACGAGTGGCTTAAAGACGGCGGCTTCTACGTGCTTGAGCTGGACGGAAAGGTCATTGGCACGGCGAAGATGACGCTTTTGCCGGGAAAAGTCGGCTGGCTTGAGGGACTGAGGGTTCACCCGAACTACCAGGGCAGGGGCTACGGGAGGAAGCTCCACGGCTTCATGCTCGAACTGGGCGAGAGACTCGCCCGCGAGGGGAAGATTGAAGCTCTCGAGTTCGCGACCTACTTCCTCAACCGCGAGAGCATAGCAATGGCGAAGAGGGACGGCTTCTCAACAACCGCGAAGTTCTTCAACCTGGGGGCGAAGGTTTCCGCCTTTGAGCCCGAGGAGCCGGCGATGATAGAACCCAGCCTGGAAGACCTGACCCTCGGCGTAATCCCCGCCGGATGGAAGTTCCTCCGCAGGAGTGCCGAAAGCCTCGAATGGTTGAAGGCGAAGGCCAAATTCTACGATATCAACGGCTTCCGCTTCCTCGTTCCGAAGGGGGAGGCAACGTTCACGCCCCTCGATGTTGGACTGGCAACACTTAAGGCCACGCTCCCGGGAATGGCTTGGGTTGCTCGCGAGAGGGGACGAGAGGAGTTCGACATAATGCTCCCCAGCGGGGTTAAACCTCTCCTGCCGGGACTGAGGAGGCTCGGTCTCTTCCTCTGGGACGAGACCAAGGAGCCTAACGTGCTGGTGTTCCGGAAGAAGTTAGTTTGAGAGGTGACGGATATGGAGATACTCCGTCTCGATGAAGAACACCTCCTGGACTTCCAGGAGCTTTACATCGAATTCTTCAAGGAGCTGAGGGGCAAGCAGGGCTGGAGCCCCCACGCCGAGGCAGAATACAGAGCAGAGGCCGCGCACTACTTCAAAAGGGGCGACATAATCTTCCTCGCCTTCGATGGAGGAAGGGTCGCAGGCTTCATCAGGGTTTCGAGCAGGGAGGGCAGCTTCTGGGTGGAGGAAATATACGTGAGGCCGGAATTCAGGGGGCGGGGAATTGGGCGAAGTCTTGTTGAACGGGCCGAAGAGGAAGTGCTGAAGTGGGATTCAGCGCTCTACCTCTTCGTCCTGCCCCAGGACAAGGACGCAGTGACCTTCTGGAAGAGGCTCGGCTACGACACGATAAACACCATCGAGCTCGTGAAGGACCTTGAGGCAACGCCCAGAGATAGTGGCTTTCACACGGTTGAGGTTCTCGGCGAGAGGTTCAGAATCTTCAGATGGCGGGGCGAGAAGTTCACGGAGGAAGAGAGGCGCTTCATGGAGTTGCTGGACGAGTTCTACAGAAAGGGTGGAACGAAGGGGGAGTTCCTGAGACTCGTCAACAGGGCCCTGGAGGGGTGGCTGGACTAGCCTAACCCCCCAGCTCCTCGCTCAACTCTCTAAACACTTCCACCGCCTTTTTGGACTTCAGGTCGTAGGTGTAGAGCCCGGAGTGCTTGTAGGGGTCGCTCTCCGGCCTGTCGGCCCCATAGTCATGGAGGGCCGCCCAGAAGACGACCTCGGCGCCTTCGTTTAACTCAACCACGAGCGCGTCGTGCACGTAGCGGTCAAACCCCTCCTCTCCCTGATAGCACGGCAGAATCTGGAACCTTTTGACGGGGGTGTAGCTCGTTTCCGTTATCCAGAGGGGCTTTTCGAGGCCGAATTCACGTAGAATCGCCCGGGTCTCCCGGATTTCCTGAATTATATCCTCGGGACTCCGGAAGTTCGTGTGGATGTTCACCACGTCGAAGTTCCGCCCGGCTGGAAAGTCCGGGTCGCTCAGGAGCTTCCTGAGGTAGTCCTTCTCGCAGGAGGGTTCGACCTTCGAATTGGCAAGCCCGCCGAGGACGACCTTTGCATCCGGGTCTCCGGCCTTTATACCGCCGTAGAAGTAGGCCAGCATCTCCGTGTACTCGTCGGCGGTCGAGCCGTCTCCATCTGGGTCTTTGAGGAAGCCCCTCATGTCCGGCTCGTTCCAGAGCTCCCAGTGGGTTATCCTCCCGCGGTAGTGCATGGCAAGGGCCCTCCCGAAATCGCGGAGGTATTCACCCTTAGCCGGCGGGTAGAGGTAGTAGTCCTTCGCGTCCGGCTTTCCCGAGGCCCATTTAGGCGTGAACATCACGACGGGAAGCACGGAGAGGTTCCTCTGGAGTGCGACGTTGATTATCCAATCGAACTCGGTGAAGTTGTACTCCCCTGGCGAGGGCTCGGCCAGCGCCCAGATGAAGCCTATCCTCACCCACTTCGCACCTGCCTTCTTCGCCGCGTCAAAAACGGCCTCCGCCCTCTCGTGGCTTATGCCCGGATCCATGTAGACTATCAGGACGCCGAGGGAGCCGTTGATCCCGGGAGCGAGGGTGTAGGTGGTGTTGCCCTCGCAGGGCGGAAGGTTCGGGGTTTGATTGACGAACAGCAGCCCGAAGATAACCAGAAGGACGATGAAAAACGCCGTGAGTGGAATCAATCTCCTCAGCACGTTGACCGCCATCCGAACTTGGGGGAACTCCATTTAAAGCTTCTTGAGAAATTAATCTGGGTGAGTGCATTGAACATCGTTATGGCTGTGGGAGAGGACGATATTGAAAAATGCCTTCAAATAGCTCGCGGTCTTCCCGAGTGGTTCAACGAGGCCGGTCTGAGAGCTATGGAGCGGGAGTTGAGAGAGGAGAAGACCTTCGTCGCCGTGGAAGGGGGAGAGGTTCTCGGCTTTGTAGCGATCAAACCGCTCAACGAGAAGGCCGTTGAAATCCTCTGGATAGCCGTTAGAAGGGAGCTGAGGGGTAAAGGGATAGGTACGAAACTGCTCCGATTCGTCGAGGAGTGGGCAAGGGAGAGAGGCTTCGAGCTCCTCGTCGTCAAGAGCTCGGGAGACTTAACCTACAAACCCTACGACGCGACGAGGGGCTTCTACGAGCGGAGGGGCTTCTCAAGAATCGAGCTGATAGACCCGTATCCGGAGTGGGGCGAGCCGGCGCTGATTTACGCCAAGTGTCTGAGAAACGTTTAAAAATCTCAGTTGTAATATGAACGGGGCTTCAGATGCGCTGGAGTGAGATTCCGAGGGAAGCCAGGGCATACATGCTCTACCACACGCTCATCGCTCCCGGGTTGATAGTCTGGATACTCTTCCCGCTCTATATGATGAAGGTCGGTTACTCCGTCCTCGAGGTCGGGACGTTCTTCACAGCCGTCAACATCGTCGCGATTCCCCTAACGTATCTCTTCGGCCGGCTTTTCAACCGCTGGGACATTAAGAAGGGCCTCATCGCGATAGACATACTCGATGGCATCGCCTACGTCCTCTACGGCCTTGCCAGAGGCGCCATGGCCCCGCTCGTGCTCTTCGCCGGAAGGACCGTGGAGAAGCTCTCAACGGTTCTCTACCCCCTCTACCGTGCATATGAGCAGGTAATCTATCCCGAGGACAAGTACGAGGAGATATTCGCCTGGCACCTGCGCCTGCCGGAGATAGCGAGACTGGTAACCTTCCCGATTCTCGGCTACATCTTCGGCTACCTCTACCCCGGCGCGGAGAACTACCGCTGGGCGTTCATATTCTTCGGCCTCTTCTCGGCCGTTACGGTAGCCTATATCTGGTTCTTCCTACCCTCGGTCAGCAGGGAGGAGAGGATAACGCCCGAGGGCTTCACGTTTAAGGTGGGGGAGTTCAAGGTTCTCCTCGCCTTCGAGGCTTTACTAACGCTCGCCTGGGCGCTCGCCCCTGAACTGGTGCTCATCAACTACGTGGTATTCGTGCTCCACAAAACAGTCTTCGAGGTGACGCTGATAGCCTGCGCGAGCAGTTTGGCATCGATAATCGGCACATACGCCAGCGAGAGGGTTCCAAAGGGGAGAGGCTTCCAGGTCATCGGCCTCGGGATGTTCATCAACGCTTTCTATGCTCTGGTCATGGCCCTCTCGCCGCCCTTCTGGCTGGCGCTGGCGGTGTATGCCCTCGGCGACTTCGGAAACACCCTCTGGTTCCCCTTCTACCGCTCCTGGCAGTTCTCGCTGATTCCGAAGGAGCGGGCCAGCGAGTTCCATGCGGCAATATCGAGCTATCGGAGGCTCATAGGGCTCTTCACGCCCATCATAGCCGGCGCTTTAGCGAGCATCCACGCGACGCTGCCGTACGCGGCTAGCTTAGGGCTGTTTTTGATGGCTGGAGGGATGTTTTGGAGGCTGTGGCAAAAAGGAACAATATTCAGAAATCCCTCAGCAAGAGACATTCATAAACAAGAAGAGCAGCGGTTCCGATGGAGATAATGAAACTGGAGCCCACAATCTGTTGCCAAGTGCTAATATTGTTATTAATAAGGCCCAAAATGGAGGCAGAGGCATAAACCAAGATTACCATTCCAGGTCCTATGAATATGGAAAGCACAATGGAAAGGAAAAGTTGCATTCTTTCACTCCTTCTACGAATTAAGCGTGGGCTTGTGCGGCTTCCTCTATCAATTATTTCCCACGCAATTCTCAAAGAGCGAACAAGGAGGGGGAGTGGAAGGAGAAACGTAGCAAAATGCACGAATAGGAAGACTTCACTGTTACCGAATACTCCAATGTTAATTAATCCCCTCAGGATTCCTATTATTATAGCAGCAATAATAAGAACACTCCACCACTCATTATCAATTAACCATAGGAGCGAACCTGACAATACCCATAATAGTATAAAGATAATAATTCCTCCCCATGTGGCAAGTTGATTTGGTGGGATAAGGCCGAAAGATACCAATGCTGCCAAAAGAAGCACAATGCATACACCAATACCAATCAGATTTTGTGTATTCTGGAAAAATCCTCTTATTGTTCTTATTAAGTCATCTATCCAATCTGGAAATCTACACCTTCTTACCAACTGAGGCTGTCTGAGTGCCAAGAAAATTACTAGCAACCATAAACCAACAATAAATAATTCAATCCCCGTTATACGGTTTTGTCGGATTATCTCCTCTGAGTTTGATTGAACATTCGAGCTGTTAGTGAGTCCAACAATGGAATTGGCCGGCAATGATAGAGTAACCGAAGCATTCAGGAGGGGGTCCCATTTAACCCATATCCCAATACATCTCAAAGTATCTCCAGCATCTGTTAAGTTTCTCGAAAAGTTCCATAAATTGCTAGGATTAATCACCAGACCATAGTCTGAACCGTTATATATGAATGTGCTGTTCCACTTAAGATTTGTAATATCTAATCTAGAGCCGTTCCAGATATACAATTCCGTGGGGTACCAGTTGAGCTTATGCTCACTTAACAGATCCTCTGCATGAACTACTATGCTGAGAGTTGCATTTTTTGTTGGCGTATAAAAGCATGCCCAAATCTTCCCTGTTTTTTTGTAATTGGTGAGGTTAAGAATCGGAATTTTTGCACCATCTTTCGTAGCTTGGTAATATATCCAAGAAATCGACCTAACTTTCCCCTCTTTAACATGTCTGCCCACAACAAAGAATGGCCTTGAGAGACCGGGAATTGAGGGCTTAAGCACAAGAGCAGTTCCTTTTTTAGACGAAATATTCAAAAAGATATTACAGAAGTGGACTTTATCCATGCTGGTGTTTTTAATGTCGAAAATGATACCCACGGAATACATACCTGACGGCATATAGAGACGGTACGAATTTTTCTGGTTTAATTTTATGCGGTGGGAAAAGTCATAGGGACCCAACCAATTTCCCCTGAAAACAACCACTGACAAGTTCGTTATTCTATCCTCAGAACATACAAAGGCTGACATGTTAAAAACTGTGCCTTTAGGCAGGTAAATCACGTTAAAAATTGCAAACTCGGCCGTGCCATTTCCTTCCAAACCTGCAAGAGGGATTGTTAGATTGCTAACTTGTATTATTGGAGCTTTGGTATTGGTCTCATTAAACGTATACAGATTCCACCTGTTGTTATTATAATACACGACTATTCCATTATTAACCTCCTTTTTCGTGCTATTGCTGGCTAAGGTGTACGGACTAAACCCGATTAAAATTAGAAACAACATTGTAATTAGTATTGTTGTTTTTCTAGCGTAGTTCATTGTTTATCAAAGTAAAATTAGAAAAATATTCTTTTAAAAGCGTTTTGCTTGGGAATCTTGCCTAGAACTCCGGAATCCTTATCGGTGCCTGTAGCTCCTTCTCGTTCTTCTCAAGGTTCGTCGCGAGCATCTTTATCCTTTCGCAGCCCTTTATCTCCCTGATGAATTCGGCCACGCTCTTGGGCACTAGCTCCTCCCAGGGCTGTCCTTCGACCATGCGCTTCCTTATCTCGGTCGCCGAGAGGATGTCCTTCCTGAACATCGGCTGGACGATGACCTCGTAGCCCTTCTCGCGGAAGAGCTGTGCAACGAGCGAGTTCCCCGTGAAGACGACGTCGAAGCGCGGAACCATGCTCACAACATAGGTCGCCCATATGGCGTTGAAGTTTATGTCCGGGAGCGGAATCAGGTAGTAGCGCTTGTCCGCCAGGTGCGTCTCGTTCAGTGCCCGGATGAGCATCTCCATCCTCTCGCTCGTCGTGAAGGGGTTCTTCAGCGTATGGCTCGCTTGGGCGCTTCCGATTCCTATGATTACCTCATCAACCTGTGAAAAAACGAATTCGAGCGCTTTTATATGACCGTTGTGAACCGGCTGGAACCGGCCGACGAATAGACCGCGCTTGACCATTCAATCACCTCCGATGAGCTTCACCCTGACCTCATCCCCAACCTTCAGGCCGAGCCTTTTTGCCGCGCTCCCCTGGTTGACGGCTATCTCGAGGTAGTTGTGGCTTCCGGGGAGTGCAAGCAGTTCGCCGGGCTTTACCTGGCCGTAGGTATCCAGGTAGGGTATTTTGAGACCACGGCCGGGCAGTTCAACCCTCTCCGGCCTTTCGTACCCCTCAAGGTTCAGTATGACGTTGCCAAAGTCATCGATGTATATCACCTTGAGCAGCCAGAGGTCATCCTCCCTCCTCGGTTCGACGTCCAGCCTAATTAAGCTTTCCAGCGGAATCTCGCTTCCGAGCTTCTCCGGCTCGACCCACGCGTCCAGCAGGGCCCCAACCGGCCCAAAAACGTCCCTTCCATGGAAGGTGGAGCTTATCTCCCACTTGGTGAAGCGCTTCACCCTCTCGAAGTCTATCTCCCAGGCTTTCCTCGCCTTGATGTGCTTGAGGGGAAGTGTGGCCAGACCGTTGTCCGGGACGACGAGGAACTGCTCGCCCTCGATTATAACCGCTCGTCTCTCGGTTCCAACGCCGGGATCTATCACGCCAACGTGAACCGTCCCCTCGGGCGAGTACTTGACCACCTGCTCCATCACAAACGATCCCTCAAGAACGGAGTGTCTGGTTATTGAATGGCTGACATCGACGATTACCGCCTCTGGATTGAGCCTCAGCATGGCAGCCTTCATCTCCCCCACGTAGGGGCCCCTAAGGCCAAAGTCAGTCGTCAGGGTTATCATCCGCACCACCTAAAGCTTATTAACGGTTGGGGCTTTAAAGGGTTTGGAAGATGGTCATGAGGAAGTTAATCCCCGTCCTGCTGCTGATTCTCATCGTGGTGGTTTCAGGCTGCCTCTTCAAGCCTCCGGCAGAGGTTAAATTCTCGGTTGACAAGACCCTCGTCCGACCGGGCGGGACGATTCACGTCATGATACTCGTCAACAACACCGGGAAGGTCGGACTCACCGGTGCGACGCTCGTTCTCGGAGACGACAGCTTCCAGATACTCCAGGAGCCGAAGTTTCCGGAGATACTTCCAGTCGGCGATGCGGTACAGCTGGTCTGGATTCTAAGGGCGCCCCTAAAACCGGGTGTCTACAACCTGAAGCTGTCCCTCGAGCTTACAGACGAGCTCAAGCGCTCGTGGACGGGCTTCTACGGGCAGTTCAGGATAACGGTGTCGAGCGAGGCCGGTCCTTCCGACGAGGTCGAGGTGAACGTTGAGGCACCGGAGGTCATCAGGGGAGGGGAAACGGCCAACCTAACCGTGATCATCAAGAACAAGCTCGATGTCCCGATAGAGCTTCGCGACCTCAGCTTCAACCTCTTCAACGGCATGAAGGTTGCGAGCGCGGGGACGCTTCCAGCGTCCGTCGATGGAAAGGATGAGGTGAGGGTCAGGTACACCGTGAGGGCACCGTACGCGTACCGCGAGGGCTACATATCGACCATCCTCAAGTACGCGATAAGCGGCGCCGAGGGCAGCACAGTCAAGAGCTTCCCGCTGAAGGTGGTGTGGGAGCCGTGGAACCAGAGCACCGAGGTTCTAAAGGAGGCCTACGGCCTGAAGTATCACTGGGTAACCGATGAGTACATAGTCGACGGCTACTGGATGGAGCGCTACAATTCGACGTCGGAGTTCAACAGAACCGAGTTCAGGAACATGACGCTCAGGATAATCCGGAGCGCCGAGTCGGAGCCGCAGGCCGCGGAGGCAATATACAGCTGGATGATGAGGACATACTCCCTGGGGGACACCACCTCGACCCTTGAGCCGGATAAGATACTTCCCCAGGACAGGATAAGCTACGCGGAGGCCCAGATACTCATCACGGCGATGCTGCGTTCGGTTGATATCCCCGCCAGAATCATAACACTCTCCAACGGCACGGACTGCACGATGAGGCCGATGACCGAGTTCTACACCGCCGACGGGTGGTACATCGTGGACGTAAAGCACGGCTTCGTTGGTTCCGTTGACGACTACCTCGCCAGTCCGTACTTCCCCAAGGTGTACCAGCTCGTAACGCGCGACGGCTTCAGGATAGTCGCCCAGGCACCGGCGACCCTTCAGGGGCACGAGCACGTTGACGTCACCGGTGATTTCCTCGCGAACCTTGAGGACAGGCTCCTGAAGAAGGTAACCGAGAGACTGAAGCCGGAGCTGAGGTCAAAGCTCATGCTCGTTATGAACAATCTCGACGAGAACGAGAGGCTGTACGCCCTGTTCCTCTTCGCCTCGGCGCCCAACGAGGAGGACCTGAACAGGGTGCTGAGCGAGTACGGCACGGGCAAAATAGAGCAAGACGTAAAAACCATGTACGAGTTCTACAAGAACATGACCTGGAGGGACGACTTCACCAGATACTGGAAGATATTCGCGGGGGAGGTATGATGATAGTAGTTCTAAGGCTCGGACACAGACCCGAGAGGGACAAGAGGATAACGACCCACGTCGCTTTGACGGCGAGGGCCTTCGGGGCGGATAAAATAATCATTGCCGCCGAGGAGGACGAGCACGTGAGGGAGAGCGTCGAGGACGTTGTCCGGAGATGGGGAGGGCCCTTCGAGATATCCTTCGACCCGGGCTGGAGGAAGTTCATGCGCGAGTGGAAGGAACGCGGGGGGGCGATAATTCACCTCACGATGTACGGAATCCACATAGACGACGCGATGCCACAGATCCGAAAAGAGCTGGAGGAAGGTCGGGACGTTCTCGTCGTTGTCGGCGCCGAGAAGGTGCCCAGGGAGGTCTACGAGATGGCCGACTACAACGTCGGAGTTGGGAACCAGCCCCACAGCGAGGTCGCCGCCTTGGCCGTTTTCCTGGACAGGCTCCTGAAAGGGGAGGGCCTGAGGAAAAGCTTTGAGAACGCAAAGCTCAAGATAATCCCGCAGGAGAGGGGCAAGAGGGTAATCGAGCTGGAATGAGGTGAGAGCGTTGCTCAACAGGTACCGCGAGAACGTGAAGGGCTACCTCGAGGCCATCGTCAGACCACTCGCGAAGGCCGGCGTTACACCGAACACTATAACCGTCCTCGGCCTGCTGATAAGCCTCGCCGGTGCTTACTTCTTCTACCGCGGCGAGCAGGCCATAGCGGCCCTCGTTCTGCTCTTCGGCTCGCTTATAGACGCCCTCGACGGAACGCTCGCGAGGCTCACGGGAAAGACGAGCCGCTTTGGGGCCTTCCTCGACTCCACCTTCGACAGGATAAGCGACGGAGCGGTTCTTTTCGGGATAGCCCTCGGAAACCTCGTGGACTGGCGCGTTGCATTCATAGCTTTCATGGGGAGCTACCTGGTGAGCTACGAGCGCTGCAGGGCTGAACTGGCAGGCTCCGGAAGGCTGGCAGTTGGGATAGCCGAAAGGGCGGAGCGGCTACTGATAATAATCATAACCGCGCTCTTCGGCTACGTTGAGTACGGTGTCTACGCGGTTGCGGTTCTGGCCTGGATAACCGTTCTCCAGAGGCTTTACGTGGCTTACCAGAGGCTCAAGGAGTGAAGAAGAGGGGGAATGACGAGAATTTCGCTAGGCGAGCCCCCAGGGCGATGAAGAGCCCTGCCGTTGCCGACCCCTCATTTTTTCATCAGACCCTTCACGATTTCAACGACCTCGCTCAGCTTTGAAACCACAAAGTCACAGTTCCCCCACAGTTCTCTCTTCGCGCCATTCGGGTCAAGAAGGACGCTCATCATGCCGACGTTCTTAGCCCCAACGCAGTCTTTGGCCGGGTTGTCGCCGACGTAGAGGGCTTCGCCCGCTTCAACGCCGGCCCTTTCGAGGGCGAGCCTGAAGGGCATCTCGTGGGGCTTGTAGAAACCGGCATCCTCGCTGGTCGTTATGGAATCGAACAGGTCGTAGATTCCGAGGGCCTTGAGGTGGGCCTCGATGTAGTCGTTGTCCGAATCGGTTATGATTCCGACGTGGAGGCCGAGGTCTTTGAGGGCCTTAATCGTCTCAACGGCATCCGGGAAGAGCTGACCGTAACGCTCATGCATGGCGATGCTTATCTCCCAGAAGTCATCGGGAACCGGGAAGCCGTAGCGCTCGGCCACCTTCTGCATTGCATTGATGTCGACGTCCCGGATTTTGACATAGGGCTTGCCGGCCAGTTCCTTAAACATCGCGGAGCTTTCGGTCTCGTACTCCTCCCAGAGCATCACGTAGTCGAGATCTTCCCTCCCGGCCTTTCTGAGGACCTCCCTCACGATGTTCTGATGGGTAACGTTTTCGCCCTCCTTCGTTATGAGCGTGCCCACAAAATCGAAGAAGACGGCTTTCATCAGGACCACCTGATGGAGTTGGGTGCGGACGTTAAAACCCTTGCCCGGCAGAACGACAAGTTGGGCCCTAAAATCTTTCAGAAAGTTGCACCTATGACGGAAAAACGTTAGAAAGACTTTTATCAGCTCCCGGGGACGAATCGCCGACGGAGGTGATGGAAATCGAGGCGATACTCCTCGTCTGGGGCGTCCGGGACGAGGTTCTGGAAAAGCTCCCCGTCGAAGGGTACTGGCTCTACGGGGAGTACGACTTTATAGCCAAGCTGGAATTCCGGGACGAGTTCGAGATGGAGACGTTCATGAGAGACCTCAAGCGTGTAATCCACGGCGGAACCTTCAAGCTCATTCCGGTTGTGATTTCGGCCGTTAAGAACGGCGGAGAAACGAACGTCCTCGAGGGGCTCAAACCTTCGGCCCCATGATGCCCCTCTTTTTCAGCTCCTCGTAGGCCCTCCTGAGGGCGTCCCTAATCAGGTACCTCTTGTTCATGCCCCCGAGCCTGTGGGCGGCCTTTCTCAGACTCCCCGCCCGGAGGAAAAGTTCGAGGAGCTTTCTGTCCTCCTCGGAGAGGTCGAGGTACTTAAGGGCCTTCTCGGCTATCTCCACCGGCAAATTGCCCTCGTAGGCATAATCCGAGCTCATGACCGGCTTCTCGAAGCGCTCCACGAGACGGAAGACTATAACGTGGGCGGTGGAATCGTCGTTAACGTACCTGTAGTGGCTTTTGAGGGCCTCTATCAGCTCCTCCCTGCTGGAGAAACCGTCCAGAAAAGCGTCCTCATCCGTGAGCTCGCCAACGGTTTTGCTCTCGATCCTCTCGATAACCGCCTTCCCTATCGCATAGCCGCCCGAATGGATGAGAACCTCGTCTCCGGGTTTGAGGTTCGGTTTCCTGCCCAGCCTCACCGTTGCCCTCTTCCTTCCGCTCAGTATGGCCTCTGCATAGCGCCCATCGAACTCTAAGTGCCTCATCTCCCCTCACCGAGGAGCTTGAACCTTATGGCGATGACCCCGTAGCGGTTCTCCTTCCACTTCGGGTACATGCCGTGGAACCTCTTCACCGCCCTCTCGAAGCTCGGTTCGTCTGGAAAGATTTTCTTTATCGGCTCCTCCCTCAGAACCTGCCGGAAGGTCTCGTAGCGCTTGACTCCGGTGACTACAGCAGGAATCGAATCGTTGAATATGAGCTTGTCCCCGGGTTGTATTCCCCTCAGCCCCGGATAGGCAACCCTAACCTCTATCCGCTTCTCCCCGGACTTTATGTAGTCCAGGTACTCCTCTCGAACCCTCAGGTGATGGACCCTCATTTTCACCACATTCCGCCTTCTCTTTTCCCTTAAAAGCTTAGCCGATGGAAACTTTTAAATCCTTTAGCGCCGAAGAAGGTTTAGGTGTGAGAGATGAGACGAGCCCAGGGAGCCCTTGAGTACCTGTTCATGCTGGCGGCGGTTCTGGTTCTGGTGACCATAGCTGCCAGAGTGGTTCTCAACGGCACGAGGAACCTCAACGAGGCAATATCAAACTACACAACCCAGGTAAGGAAGCAAATTCTCGAAGATCTATGAGGTGGAATCATGGATTACGTTCCCCTGATTCTGGGGCTGGTTATGGGAGTCGTTACTTCGTACACCGATGTAAAGACGGGATTCGTTTTTGACAACCACATTTTTCCGACGCTCACCTTGATAGGAAAGCTCCTCGGGTGGGAGGAGGGAGAGGAAGAGGAGGAAGGTCTTCCAGGGTGGATTCCCAGGCTGATAATACCTGCCGTCGAGGTCGGGATAATCTACTACCTCTACCTCGGAATCAGCCAGGGGGATGCACTCCTAGCCGCATCGGGCTTCGTTGGGCTTGTGTTGGGCTTCGTCCTCGGTTTGCTCCTCTACTACCTCGGGGCCTGGGCGAGCGGTGACGCGGTGATACTCGCCGGCTTCTCGGCGCTCCTGCCCTACGCACCTGCAACAGCCTCTATCGTCGCCCCCTACACCGTTGAGTATCCCCTCTACCCCCTGACGATACTTCTAAACAGCATCATAGCGATATTCCCCTTCATCTTCGTCTACGCCTTCGGGGTGCTCATCGCCAGAAGGAAGTTCGCCGAGCTGAGGGCCATATTCACCGAGAGGGCGAGGCTTACCCTTGAGCTATCCCTCTGGATAATGGCCGCCCTCGGCCTCAGGCTAATAATCTACGAGGTCACGGGAGTCTCAATCGTCGGGCTGTGGTCGTGGGTATTCACAATCGGCGTGATATACGTCCTCGGAAAGTTCAGGAAGGTTGGAGACGCTATAGGAATCTGCGTTCTGGCCTACCTGATTTATCAGGAACCATCAACCGCCGTGGGGGCGTTCCTAAAGCTCCTCGCCGTGCTGTACCTGTTTAAGGTGTTCTTTTCCCTCGTGAAGTTCATGCGCACCGAAGTTCTGATGGAAGAGGTGGCGGTGGAGAAACTCAGAGAATGGGACATCCTGGGCGAGACGGTATTTGAGAAGGACGGGGAAATCCTTAGGGACAGAATGGACACCTTCACGAGGATAAAGAACGCCCTCCTCAGTGCGGACTTGGGTGCACTCCATCCTGATTACGGCAAGGTGATAGCCTCCTCTAGTGCGGAGGGCCTGAGCAGGGAGCAGATCGAGGAACTCAAGCGGCTCGTTGAGGAGGGGAGGCTTGAAAACAGCTTTCTGAGAAAGAAGTCGATGCCCTTCGCCCCGGCTCTCTTCCTCGGCTTCCTGATAAGTTACTTCTGGGGCGACATATTCTGGTGGATTCAGCTCAAGATAGCCGGACTGTGAGAAAAGGATTTAAAACCGTCGTCGAACCTTTATCCGGCCCGGCGTCCGCCCACCCCACGGAGGAGTGAGGTGGGGATTCCGGTCGGGCCAACAGGGGGATGACGAGCTTTTGCTTTGCCGAGCGGTGATGAACACGCCCTTCACTGACCCCGCTCTTCTATGAGTCCCTTGACGATCTCCATGACCTCGTAGAGGCTCTCAACGTTGTGGTCGCCCTCCACGCCCTCGTGGGGGTTTATCGCTATGCTGACGTCGGCTTCCTTAAACATGCTCAGGTCGTTGAAGCCGTCGCCGACGGCCACAGTAAGCTCCGGCTCCAGCTCTTCCTTCAGCTCCCGGAGTATGGTCCCCTTGCTCTTGAAGTCAACGAGGGGGTTGACCTTCCCGGTAACGACGCCGTTTTCAAAGACCAGCTCGTTTGCGAAAACGTAGTCAACCTCGAGCTCCTTCGCTATCCTTCCGGCGAGGCACATGAGGCCGCTGCTGAGTATCGCTATCTTGAAGCCGTTCCTCCTCAGAAACTCGATGAGCTCCCTTGCACCCTCCATGTACTCGACCGAGTTCGCCCATTCCATTATTTCATCCTTGGTGTGGCCCTTCCACAGTGAAGCATCGAGCTCCGCCCACTTTACGTAGTCTATCTTTCCCGCAAAGAAGAGTTCGGCGTATTCCTTTCCCTTCTCCCAGGTCCCAAACCTCTTGTGAAGCTCCACCCAGCTGGAGACCGACTTGACCAGCGTCCCCTCGAGATCAAAGGCTATGAGCTTGACCATCGTACCACCTGAAAAGAGAGCGAGGGGAAACTTAAAAGCCTACCCCCTCCAGCCGTGCTCCCCAATGAGCGGCACGAAGGCAACGCCCCCGTGGTTCTTGGTCTCAGTTGAACCGTCGGGGAGCTTGAGGACCTCCAGGAGGTCCTGCCACAGGTGGTAGCTCCCAACCGGTATCAGCAGTTTTCCTCCGGGTTTCAGCTGCTCCACAAGGGGGTCGGGAACCTTTGGCGCCCCAGCGGTGACGATTATCCTGTCGTAGGGTGCCTTCGGCGGAAAGCCCTTCGTGCCGTCCCCGGGAATCACGTGGACGTTTTCCACCCCAGCTCGCTCGAGGTTCCTCCTCGCGAATTCGACAAGCTCGGGAATCCGTTCTATCGTGTAAACGTCGGTCTTTACGAGCTCAGCTATCAGGGCCGCGTTCCACCCGCTGCCGGTTCCTACCTCAAGGACCTTCATCCCAGGCCTCAGCTCGGCCAGCTCGAGCATTATCGCCACCATGTGAGGGGCACTTATCGTCTGCCCCGCGGGAATCGGGAGGGGCTCATCAACGTGGGCGTAGTCCCAGTAGCGCTTCTGAACGAAGAGGTAGCGCGGATACTTAAGAAAAGCCTTCCTAACGGCCTCGCTTCGGATGATCCTCTCCCGAAAAAGCCGCTCAACCGTTCTCTTCCATCTTCTCCGAAGTTCGTCCTCGGAAACCATCGAACTCATCGGGAAGAAATACGTGCCCAAAGGATTTAAGACTTGCGAGAAGTGTGTCAGAAGGATAGTGGCCGGCGGCGTCCCCGGTTTCCCGTCCCCTCCCGGAGGACAGTACACCCGGGATCGCTGGCGGGCTTAACTTCCGGGGTCGAAACGAGACCGGGTGTGACCCCGCCGCTATGACCGCCGTACCGATGTATACCTGTCGCGGTGCATTTATAAATCTTGCGGTCGATGAGGGTGGATGATGGAGGGCGAGATACTGGAACTGCTGAGGCTGGAGAGGATGAGGGAGCCGCTCAGTCCGGGAAGGCGGCTCAGGGAGTTTCAGATGAAGATCCAACGGCTCAAAAACGGGGACGAGATCGAGGTAGCCGGCTTTCTGCTGGGCAGGAAGCCTCCCAATGCACCGGCCGACGCCGCCTACTACCTGCTGTCCCCACTCTCCCCCTCGGAGCTGTCGTCCCTGCGCAGGGGAGACTTCCGCACGTATCTGGTTATCCGGGCGACTGAAAGGACCGAGTTCTCCGGGAGGATAAAACCCGGGAGCTACGTGCTCGTGAGGGGAATCATCGACGCATATCCCTGGGGAAACCTCCGGATGGTCAGCGCGGCAAGGATCGAGGGGAGGGACTACTCGGAGTACTGGAAGGACTACCGCGAGTTCGCGTTGAGCAGACGGGAGGTTCTCGACCTCTTCGAGAGGACGGTTTACCTACGTGACGACATGAGGAAGGCCCTCATCTACTCGATATACGGCGTTCCGTACATACCGGGCGAGGAGTGGGGCGAGGGATTCGAGTTCACAGTGTTCAAATACCGGGAGGATTCCGGGCTTCTCGCGCTTTGGAAGGCCCTCAAGTACTTCCACTCAAGCCTTCCCTGGGAGGTTCGTCTCACCAGGAAAAGGGTCCTCGAAGTGGACGACCCGTTGCTCGGTTTGGATTTCCGGCTTGGGAACCCCAACGGAAGCGACATGCGGTACTACACCCCGCCGACAAAGAGGGGTACCATCAGCCTACCCAAGTGGGTCACCGAAAGGATACTGAGCAAGAGGGCGATTGGCCTGCTCCCCAAAAACGTCGAAGCGGACCCCCTCGACAGGATGGCAAGGATGTCCGAGACGCCGTTCGTGCTCGTACCCTCGGAGGAAAAGCCCTACTTCGAGGAGAACCGGGAGTTCCTCCAGCTCATACCCAACCTCCTCGTCACGATATTCATCCAGAGGGAAAGGTTGGGCTCCCTCGACCGGGAAAAGACCCGTGCGGTTGAGGAAGAGTTTCTGAGGTGGCTCAGGGAGTCAAGAGAGGACTACGGAGACCCATTCAGGGCCCTAACCGCCCCCAGCGGGCCGATGAACATCCGGCTTAGGGCGGAGCTGGGCAAAAGAGTCTTCGGCTCGATAGTTCGGTTCAACGGGAGGGTTACCAAGAGGGCCGCCAGGGAGGTCAAGCTGATAAACGAGGCCATAGTGAACGACTGGATGGTCGTTCTCAAGGACCATCCCTCGGAGATGATAAAGCTCCTGAGGGAATACCAGATGTACGTCCCGGGAACGCTCAAGGCCCGGCGGGCTCTGGAGATACTGCACGACCTGGCATCGGTGAGCCCTTCAAACGAGGTAACGAGGGAGGACTTCATCCAGGAACTGGTGAGGGACGGGTTCTCGGGGGAGGATGCCGCGGAGCTCCTTGAAAGGTTTATAGCCGCCGGATACGTATACGAACCGTTCCCAGGGAAACTAAGGCTGATAGGGTGATGTCATGTCCAAGAAGTTCATCCGCCAGAGGGAGCAGAGGGAAAAGCGCAGGATCGCCCGCGAGAGGGTAAACGTCCTCTTTACGCTCGCGGAGAGGGCCTTCCCCTACGAACCCGAGCTGGCCAACCGCTACGTCGAGATAGCCCTCGCGGTTCAGCAGAAGGCTAGAATAAGGATGCCGAGAAAGTGGAAGCGCCGTTACTGCAAGCGCTGCCATTCCTTCCTCGTCCCTGGTGTCAACGCCAGGGTGAGGCTCCGGAACGGTCACATTGTCATCAAGTGCCTCAACTGCGGCCACATCATGAGGTACCCGTACATCAGGGAACAAAAGGAGAAGAGAAGGCAAAGGACTGATTCAAGCCCCTGATTTTAGCGCCCATACCGGGGGTTGGTGGTGCCCAACGTGTGTTAACTTGCTCACGGCCGTGAGGAGCCCATTCCGTGGGTTTTTTGAGCGCTGTCCCTGATGGCCTGCCTTCCGTTCTGGTAGGCTTCCTTTATCATGGCCTTTATCTGGTTCATGAACCCCCTGGCCTCGTCGTACTGGCCGTTCTGGATCGCAACCTTGAGCTGCTCCATCAGCGCGTTGATGGCGCTAACGTCTATTCCCGCCTTCTCCATGACGCTTATCTGCGCCTCAAGCTTTCCCATCTCGCGCTCAAGGGCAGCCTTTTCACAGTTCTTTATCGCCATCCTCATCTCGCCGTTCGCCGCTTTGAGGCTGAACTCCGTCCGAACCTGGAGTTCAAGCACCATCTGGTATGCATCGGTGTAGTTTCCGGCCTGAAGCGCCTGGTTGGCCTTCTCCATTGTCATCTCCATGACCCTAACCTGCTCCGTGAGTGCGGTTGAGTTGGTTTCGTTTGCCATCTTCTCGATAGTTTTGAGCCTCTCCTGAACCTGAACCATCAACTGAAGAACCGTCTCCTTGGTGACGTTGACCTGAACCTCCGTGGCGGTGCAGTTGCACTCGCGGAGCTGCTCCCTAACGTGCTCCACGACCCTCTCGGATGCCTGAGTCTTGACCATGGCCGCTTCCTTTATCTCGAGCTTCTCCATGAGCTTTGTGACGTTGCTGCTCTCGTTAACGTAGATAATCATGGCCCCCTTCTGAAGGGCCAGCTGAAGGGCGTTCTGAATGGCCAGGGTGTCGTTTCCAGCAACTAGAACGCTGTTGTTGAACTCGAGCTTGAATTTGACTTTGGCCCCCTCCATGACCATGAGGTTGGTCTCGTACCTGTTCTGGCCGCCCCAGCGTTCGACGGTGATGTTGAGTTCCTCCAAGTCCGTGACGTATTCATCAACCACTGCGTCCGGGCCGCCGATTATTATCACCTCGTCCGGGGCGTAGCTCATGATCTCCGCCGTAACGTTCGGATCGTAGACGCCCCACGTTGTCGTGACCATCACGGCCCCAGTTTCGTTGGCCAGGTACTCGGCGATTGCCTTGTCTGCCGCGTTATCGCTCACCAGTATCACTGTAACGCTCCCTTCCGCGGCACTGACGCTTCCAACGGTCAGTGGCATTCCCAACATCAGCAACCCAAACAGGATTGCCGCTACTTTCTTTCCCATCATGGCTCTTCACCTCGGTCATCTCTATGAAAAAAGGCTTATTTAAGCTTTTTTCACGAAATCGTCCATGTACGTTGGCGATTGTTTAGAAAAAAGTCTTGAGAGCCGAGTTTTATCTTTTAACCGTTAACAAAGGTTCCACAACGTTTAACTCTGTTTAATCGAAAGTAAGCTGACGTAGATATGCGAATAAGGGGGCAACAAACCCATATCAAACAAAACAAGCGCGGAGTTCACTCCACAAAAGCCACCGCCCTGACGGGGCTTCCTGAACCGCCCTCAATCTTGAGGGGAAACGCCACGAACGTGAAGTCCTTTCCCAAGAGGGCCTCCAGGTTGGTCAGATTCTCAAACACTGGCACCTCCTCGCTGAGGAGTATCCTGTGAACGGCATCGTCCCCGATGCTCATGGAGTCTGTGCCAACGGCCCTAACGCCTTCAGCCACGAGAAACAGCGCCACCTCCGGAGAGAGCTCCCTGCCACCCGTCAGGAAAAGCACGATCCTGTCAAAATAGCCCTCGTCCGGAATCTCGTCCAGACGTACCGGGCCCTCACCACCCCTCACGTCAACGACCATTCCCCTTCCCGCGAACCTCTCCAGGGGCATCTCGTCGATGGTCTTTCCCCCAGGCACGAAGTGCGCCGGCGCGTCAACGTGGGTGCCTGAATGCTCCCCCATCTTCAGAATGTTCATGTAATAGCCGTCCCTGTCGATGACGGCCCAGAGCCTTATGCTTACTCCCGGATCGTCGGGGTAGACCGGTGTATCCTCGGAGAGGGGCACCGATAGGTCAACTATCATGGGAACACCAATCCTTTTTTAACGTCTTTGATTAAAAACCCTGCGGTGATGATGATGGACTGCACGAGGGATTACTGCGTTAAGGACATCAGCCTGGCCCCCAGCGGCGAGAAAAAGATAGACTGGGTCTCCAGGTTTATGCCGGTTCTCCAGACGATAAGAAAGGACTTCGAGGAGAAAAGGCCCTTCGAGGGAGTCAGAATCGCGGCGACATTGCATCTTGAGATGAAGACGGCTTTCCTGCTCCTCACGCTTAAGGCGGCCGGTGCGGAGGTTTCGGCGGCTGCAAGCAACCCGCTCTCGACACAGGACGACGTTGTCGCCGCCCTCGCCAAGGCAGGGGTCAAGGTCTACGCGATCCGCGGGGAGGACAGGGAGCAGTACTACGAGTTCATGCACAAGGCGCTCGACATAGAACCGAACATAATCATAGACGACGGCGCGGACATGGTCTCGACGGTGCTGAGGGAGAGAACCGAGCTGATAGACGGACTCTGGGGAGCGAGCGAGGAGACGACAACGGGTGTCATAAGGCTCCGTGCCATGGAGAAGGACGGCGTGCTGAGGTTCCCAATCATAGCTGTGAACGACTCCTACACCAAGTACCTCTTCGACAACCGCTACGGCACCGGCCAGTCAACGTGGGACGGAATCCTGAGAACCACCAACCTGCTGATAGCGGGTAAGAACGTCGTCGTTGTCGGCTACGGCTGGTGCGGCAGGGGCATAGCCATGCGCGCCCGCGGTCTCGGCGCGACGGTGATAGTGGTGGAGGTTGACCCAATTAGGGCGTTGGAGGCAAGGATGGACGGGTTCTTGGTCATGAACATGATGGAAGCGGCGAAGGTGGGCGACATCTTCGTCACCTCGACGGGCGACATCAACTGCATAAGGCGGGAACACTTCGAAGTCATGAAGGACGGCGCCATAATGGCCAACGCCGGCCACTTCGACGTCGAGATAAGCAAACCGGACCTTGAGAGCCTGGCGGTCGAGATAAGCGAGCCGAGGCCGAACATAACCGAGTACAGAATGGCGGACGGAAGAAGGCTCTACCTTCTCGCTGAAGGCAGGCTGGTCAACTTAGCGGCCGCTGACGGCCACCCGGCTGAGATAATGGACATGAGCTTCGCCCTTCAGGCGAAGGCGGCCGAATACATACTGAACAACCACGAGAGGCTTGAGCCGAAGGTCTACGTGCTCCCGAGGGAGATAGACGAGATGGTGGCGAGGATAAAGCTCGCCTCGATGGGGATAAAAATCGAGGAGCTCACCGAGGAGCAGAGGAAATACCTGGAGAGCTGGGAGCACGGGACCTGAGTCCCTTTTCTTTTCGGGTGGTGGCAATGAACTTCGAACCCTTCAAACTCGTTCCCGTCGGCTACGTGAGGAAGAACGGAGAGACATTCATCGAAATCCTACCGGAGTTCAGCGATGCAGTCCACGGTCTCAACGAGGGGGACTGGATAAAGCTGATCCTCTGGTTCCACGCCAGCGATAGGCCGGAGAGAAGGAGCGTCCTGAAGGTTCATCCCTACAACAACCCAGAGAACCCGCTCAGGGGAGTTTTTGCCACGCGCTCACCGGTCAGACCAAACCCACTGGCCATCTATGCCGTCAGGATAAACCGCATCGAGGGAAACAGGCTCTACATCGACTGGATAGACGCGATGGACGGAACGCCCGTTGTTGACATAAAGATACTAGTGGAAAGGCTCGACTGCCCGAGGGAGACTCCGATTCCGGAGGAGGAGCTTGAGGTACCCGCATCAAGGCAGATTGGAGAGGTCAACCTGATACCCCGGAAAAGCGAACACCTCGATGAGCTGGAAGAGGTTTTGCCCGAGGAGTACGAGGCGCTGGTTCTTGAGCTGGGACCGAGGACGGAGGTCCTGACGGCGAGGGAACTGGTCGAGCTGATCAACACCCTGGAGGAAATATACGAGAACCTGCCAGTGGAGATAAAAGACAGGCTAAGGGACCTCAGAAGACGTGAAGGGCGCTCGCCTTGAAGCTGACGTAGACCTCCCGTCCCTTCGTTATTCCCATCTCCAACATCGAGGAGCGGGTTATGAACGCCCTCAAATGTAGGCCGCCGATTCTCAGATGAACCCTGACGAGTGGGCCGAGTTCTTCAACCGACTCGACCAGGGCTTTGAACTCGTTCCTCGCGGACGTTCTAATGGGCTCCAACGAGAGGATTATGTCCTCGGGCCTCAGGCCAACGCGAACCCTTCCCCTCGCCTCCGCCGGAAGCTCTATCTCGACGCCGTTGCTCCTCAGGACCCTTCCCTCCGCGGTGCCCTCTATGATGTTCTCGAAGCCGAGGAACCGCGCGACTTCTTCACTAGATGGTCTCGAAAAGACGTCCCGAACGGAGCCGGTCTGGACGAGCCTCCCGTCGAGCATGACCCCCACCCTATCGCCCAGGCTCACCGCCTCCTCGAAGGAGTGGGTAACGTGCAGGGCGGTGAAGCCGAGCTCTCGCTTCCAGCGCTTCATCTCGCCCAGAAGCTTCGCCCTGGTTTGGACGTCGAGGTTCGCGAAGGGCTCGTCCATGAGCAGAAGCTCGGGTTCCACAACAAGGGCCCTGGCTATGGCCACGCGCTGACTCTCGCCGCCGCTCAGAGTTTTTGGCTTTCTGTGGAGGAGGTGGGCTATGCCCAGAACCCCAGCTATTTCCTTAACTTTCCTCTCAATTTCTGCCCTCGGAACCCTACGGAGCTTAAGCCCGAAGGCTATGTTATCGAAGACGCTCATGTGGGGGAAGAGGGCATAGTTCTGGGGGATATAGGCGAGGCCGCGCTTCTCCGGCGGCCAGTGGGTTATGTCCTCACCGTTGAGAAGGACCCTCCCGGCGTCGGGTTCGATTATACCCGCTATTATCTCAAGGAGCACCGTCTTCCCGGCCCCGCTCGGGCCGAGGATTATGAAGTGCTCCCCCTCGCTCACGTCAAAGCTTATCTCCCTCAGCCGGAACTCCTTCCAGTCCTTGGAAACGGACTTTACCTCAAGCATTGGCCTTCCTCCCCACGAGCCAGCGCAGGATAACGAAAACGGTGAGGCTCATCACGATGAGGATAACGGAAATCGGTCTCGATGCCCTCAGGCCGTAGTTGTTGAAGTACTCCATGACGAGAACCTGGGCCGTCTTCGGGTAGTACGCGACGATGAGTATCGCACCCACCTCGCTTATAGCGCGGGCCCACGTCATTATTGCCCCGCTCGCTATGGCCGGAAACGCCATCGGGAGTGCCACGGAGAAGAACGCCCTCAGGCGTGAGGCACCGAGGGTTCTGGCAACGTGCTCCAGTCCCTCGTCAACCGCCAGAAAGCCATCGCGCGCGGCGTTTATCGCGAACGGTGCGGAGACGAAGAGCATCGCCGCTATTATGCCCGTGTAGCTATCGAGAATTGCGCTGGAGAAGGTGACGAGGAGCATTATTCCGACGACTGAGTGTGGGATGACGATGGGAACATCAACCAGGGCCTGGACGAGGCTTTTCCCTGGAAAGTCCTTCCTCGCGAGAACGTAGCCGAGGGGGACGCCGAAGAGGAGAGCTATGAGAGCTGTCGCCGTCGCTGTAAGGAGGGAGTTCCTGAGGGCCTCGATAACGTAGGCGTCGTGAAGGGCCCTGAGCAGCATGTCGAAGTCCGAGGCCTGCTTGGCCAGTATAACCAGCAGGGGCAGGGCTATGTAAACCACTAGGAAGCTCCCCAGGGCTGCAAAGAAGTAGAGCGTGTAGTCGTGCCTCGTCCCCATGGCGATCCCCATAGAGTTGGAAAGAGGAGATAAAAACCTCACCCCTCAACCTTGACCTCGTCCTTGATCTCCTCCGGAACGTTGCCGAAGGCAACCGGCGGCCAGATGAAGTCCTGGTGGTTCTCCTGGAAGACCCGCCTGCCGTTCTCGCCCAGGAGGTACTTGAGGAACTCCATCGCCAGCTCCCTGTTGGGCGCGTCCTTCGGAACGGTAACGCCGTAAACGATGGGCTTGGCCTTGATGACCTTGCCGGTGGAACCGATGTAGATGCTCACCTTTCCATAGAAGTCGGCCTTGTTGAAGTCCTTGAGGTTTATCTCGTTCGGGAGGGTGATGTAGCTGAGGTTGTGCTGCTCGGCCACGCTCTTGTAGATGAAGAAGTAGTCGAGGCTTCCGCTCTCGACGAGGGCGGTAAGGTCAGTCTCCTTGGGCCTTATGACGACCCTGTCGTTCTTTATCTGGATATCCTTGGGGGCGACCACCATGCTCCCGTTGAAGTATATGTTCGTGTTCTTCTCGACCAGGGTCTCGAATACCGGTTTGTCGTAGTAGTAATCGGCCAGCTTCATGACCATGACGGAGCGGTAGCCGCAGGGGTCCTGGTTCGGGTCCGAGAAGCCGAAGGAAACATCGTCCCTCGCCAGTATCTCGTACCACTTCTCTGGGTGGGCCTTCATCTCGTCCGCGTACTTGCTCTTGTCAGTGAACGCTATAACTATCTCGTTGGTGGCGAAGATGACGTAGAAGTCCGTGTAGTTGGGAATCATGAGCTGGGGAATGAGGGTGTAGTCCGCAACGCCGACCACGTCGGCCTTCTTGCCCAGGTCGGTAACCTTCCTCACCGCAGCGACGCTACCGCTGGCCTCGTCCTGGAAGGTCACCTTGTAGCCGAGGTTCTTCTCAGCGTAATCCGAGAACTCCTTCTCAAGCTGCTGGAAGGGTATGCTCAGCGAACCCGCGTGGAAGACCACGAGGGTTGCCTCCTTGAGCCCTGAGTTCTCAGAGCCGTTTATGCAGCCTGCCGCGATAACGGAGAGCAGGAAGAGCGCAATCAGAGGTATGCCTTTCCACCTCATTTGGAACCACCAATAGAATGGGCAGAATCGTGTATTTAAACATTTTGAGCAAACAAAAGAATTAACGTTAACGGTTTTGTTTTCTCAACCCGGCGAGCTCTTCGATGAGTTCCCGGAAGTGCTCGTAGAACTCGCTCTCCCTGAGGGAATCCAGCGCACCCCAGAACTCGTCGAGGTCTCTAAAGCCGGCCTTTTCGTACTCGTGGGCCTGAACCAGCATCTCCAGCTTGTCGGCGAACTTCACGAGCCTGCCCTCCAAGCTAAGCCCCTCCTCATACTCGCGCCAGAGCCTGAAGTACTCCCTCGGGTCCGGTGTTCTGATGAAAAGCTCCATCGCAGCCTTCTTCTCGGCTTTGCCCTTGTCGAGGTAGTACTGCGCCGTCAGGGGTATGTCGGTGACTCTAGCCTCGGCGAGGTCGTGAAGAACCGCTATCTTGAGGGCCCGCTCAACGTCTATCTCAACGCCTCTCGCTTTTAGCTCGTCGGCCAGAAAAAGAGTTATCAGGGCAACGCGGTAGCTGTGGTCCGCTATGCTCTCGGGGTTTGAAACGCCCCGGAGAAGCCAGCCGGTTCTGGGAAGTTTTTTCAGGTTTCCGGCTTCAATAAAAAGGTCGAGAATGGACATTTTCACTCCTCCGTCGTGAAAACGGCCCTTTCGGTTTCGATGGCGCTCGCCATTATGCAGTCACCGAGAAAGCGGCCGTAGACCTTTACCCACTCGCCCTTTCCGAGGCACGGACTTCCCGAGAACTCCACCCTGAGGCCGGAAACTTTAAAGGTCGTCCTGTAGCCAGGTAACTCCATGGGAAGGAACTCCACCAGAGGCTTGTCCTCGATGGTGCCCTCGATGACGACGTTCTTACCGCGAAAACCGCCGGAATTCAGCTCATCAACCGTAACGATGTAATAATAATGATGACCGAGTTTGACCCGCTTGGGCATGCTCATCACCTTTATAGGCCAACCTTGTAAATATCTGTGGGGTGAGGGTATGATAAAGGTTGCGATTATCGGTGCCGAGAACGTCGGCAAGTCAACGCTCATGAACGCCCTCATAGGCGGTAAAATATCCGAGGTGGAGAACCTCCCCGGAACGACCAAGGGGACGATAAGACGGCGCTTCGGAAAGCTCAAGATACCGAAGAGCATGAAGAACCCGCTCGGTGGTGCCGACGAGTTCGTGCTCATAGACACAGCCGGCCTCTTCGACCCCCAGAGGGAGCTGAGGGGCAAGGTCCTGAGCGAGGAGAAGTTCCGGGAGATAATCGACGAGATAGTCTCCTCGGACATAGTCATCCACATGGTCGATGCCACGGTCGGCCTGCACAGGGGTATGGAGAAGCTCCACCACATGCTCAAGTTCCGCTACGAGAAGCCGATAATCGTCGTTATCAACAAGGTAGACCTCGTGCCAAGGGAGCAGGTTGAGGAAATCCAGGAGGTCATAAAGAAGCGCCTTGAGCAGGAGGCAATACCCCTCTCGCTGGTCACCTACGAGGGGTTCAACGATCTGCTCGAGAGGCTGGCGTACTACGCCCAGTACGTTTAGCACTTGCAAATCTTCACCAGAACCTTCCTGTGCCTCGGACCGTCCAGTTCGATGAAAAGGATTCTCTGCCAGGTTCCAAGGAGCAGCTCGCCGTTCTCTATCGGTACGACGACCTCGGGGTTCAGGAGGAGGGTCGCCCTCAGATGTGAGTGGGCGTTGCTGTCTATGCGGTCGTGGGCGTAGCCGGCACCCTTCGGAATCAGTTCCTTCATCTTTGCCCTGATGTCCTGAATAAGCCCCGCCTCGTTCTCGTTTATGGCGAGGCCAGTTGTGGTGTGGGCGGTAAAGACGACGGCGATGCCGCTGGTCACGTCGCTCTTCCACACGAGGTGCTGAATCTGCTCGGTTATATCCACTATCTGGAACTTCTCCTCGGTTGGGACCTTGACCTCGAACAGCATCACTCCCACCGGGTGAGTCCTTTCTTTATCTCGAGTAAAAGCTTATCGGGGGCCTCAATCGAGCCGGAAACGACCGCCCTCAGAAGAACCGCCTTCTCGTAGGCGTCAATCAAGTCCTTTCTGCCGTTATCCACCACCTCTGAGCGGAGGGTTCGGTATATCTCCTCGACGGCGTCCCTGAACAGTATCTCGTCGGAGTAAAGCTCCTTGTTCGTCAGGAGGATGGTTATGAGGTAGCTGACGAAGTCAACCCTGTCTTCCTTTCTCCCTATCAGTGCCTTGAGCCGTTCCATGACTTAACCCTCCCCGGAAGCTCTTGCTCCAGGGCCTTGATGAGTATCTCTGAGACCAGTATCGAAGAGAACCTCGGGTTCCTGACCTCAAGCGCGGCATCGATGGCCCTCTCGACCTCTCCCCTCTTGACCAGGTGGTGGGCAACGTCGGCCATTATTATCGAGCGCAGTCTTTCGTTCTGTATGAGGCTTCCTATCCTCATCGCCCCCTCCAGCTCGCCCTTGAGGACGTGGTAGCGGGCTATCTTGGCCCAGACCTCCTCGCTGGAGGTCCCATTTCCGATGGCTTTAACTATCGCCCAGCTGCCCTTCTTCGGGTTCTCGAGGATTTTGTTCATGACGACCTTCCCGACTAGGGCCACCTCTTCCTCCCTCATGGCGGAGATGAAGCTGGGCAGCACATCGTGGTCCCTTTCAAGGAGCTCCAGGGCCATCTCGACGATGATGGAGTCGCTGTTCTCAAGGCGCCTTATGAGGTCGAGGGCGGGCACACCCTCACCGCTGAGGGCGAATACAAAAGCCAGCTCCACCGTGAAGTCTCTTCCAAACTTTCCGATGAGGTCGTTGGCAACCGTCTCCAGAGCGTCTATGTAGTGACCGAGCACGTCCTTCTCCTTCAGATAGAAAGCGACCTCTTTGAAGGCCTGCTTGGCCCAGTCCTTAACCTGAATCTCCCGAAGGAGAGATATGGCGTTCTCGTAGCTGTCCAGGAACAGATAGGCCTTTATCAGCTCCAGCATGGCCTTTGAGCGATAGGGTTCGGAATCTATGTAGTCCACGATTAGCTTGCTCTTCCTGAGCCTGTATGCCACCTTTAGGTGCTCCTTTCCTATCATCCTGGTGTTGACGCGCAGTATTTCAAGGAGCATCTCGTTCCGGGCCTTGGGGTTCTCTATCTCCAGGGCGTAGGTTATCGCCTCGTTAACCTCCCCGAGAGCCAGCATGTAGCCGGCGGCACTCTGCATTATCAGATCCCTCTGGGCCTTCGGAAGCATCCTGGAATCCTCAAGAACCCCCTGGTATATTCTCTTGGCGGATTTGAGCCCCGCGCGGCCCATTGAGTATCCAACGGAAAGAAGCGCCCGGAACATCGTCACCGGATCCTCTATCTCCTTGGCAGTCTCAATTGCGCGGAGAAAAGCGGTCTTGTAGAGGTTGTCCCTTGCTTTGGCTAATCTCTCACCAATTTTAGCATAAGTTGCAGATTTTATATAGGGGTCTGGAATTACCTCAACGGAGGCCAGCACCTCTTTGGCAATCATACGACATATCCCCCATTGGATTGTAGATTTTACCCGAATCCTCATTTAGTATATTACGCGCTTCTTCTTATTAACCTAACCCTCGGAACGTTTTTAAGACCGTAAGCGGAGTGAACGACTATGTACGCCGTGATATTCGGAAAGAATCCCCTCCTGAGTGAAGCGGAATTTCATGCGTTTGCGAGAAGGTTCAACCTAAAGGTTGGAATCATCGACTCCAACCGTGACTGGATGGTATTCAATTCGAGCCCCAAGGTTGAGAGGTACTTCCACTGGCTCGGGGGCTCACTCAAACTGGTTCGGATAGTCGGCGAAGGGGAGGGTGCCATAGGCGACCTCGAATACGCGAGGCTCTTCACGGTCAGCCTCTACGGTGAGAACGACTGGAAGCTCTGGCGGAAGCTGGGGAGCGCGATAAAGAGGGAGTTCAAGGCGGAAGGCTCGTCAAAGTTCTTCAAGCCCGCTAAGGTTTATGCCATGCCCGCCGAACTTATCCTCAAGGGCTTTCCAGAAGTTAAGGACTTCGTCTTCCTCTTCCGCGAGGACGGGAGCTTCTGGGTCGGCGAGACAGTGAAGGTTACAGACCCGTTCGAGCTGAAGAAGCTCGACGTGGAGAGGCCCGTTCAGAGGCCCATCCTTTCTATCCCGCCCAGGCTCGCGAGGATAATGGTGAACCTGACGGAGGTGAGGAAGGGCTCCTTCCTCGACCCCTTCTGCGGGATAGGGACGATAGTTCAGGAGTTCGTCCTCCAGGGGCTGAGTGCCTACGGAAGCGACCGCGACCCGGAGAGAATACGGGACGCCAAGAAAAACCTCGCATGGCTCAGAAAGGAGTTCCGTCTGAAGAGCTCGGCTCACCTCGAGGTCTGCGACGCGAGGAAGCTGAAGCGCTGCTTCCGCCAGCGGTTCGACGCGATAGTTACCGAGCCCTACCTCGGAAAACCTCTCAAAAGGAATCCCAGCAGAGGCGAGGCGATAAAGCTCGCCAACGAGCTGGACAGACTCTACTACCCCGTCTTCGAGAGCCTTAGTGAGGTTCTCAAGAGGAACGGAAAGGTGGTCTTCGTCTTCCCAGCCTACAGGCTGAGCGGAGGGGGAATATACAGAAAGGAAAGGAAGTGGCTGACCAAGCTCGGCTTCGAGGTCGTTGGAAGGTACACCGACTACGAGGAGAGGCACAGACTCGTCAGGGACATCCACGTGCTGAGGTATCGGGGCTAAAGGAGCCTCGCGTGCTCCTGCTTTATGCAGCGGTGGGCAACCGCGGTTAGGCCAGCCTCCTTGGCCTTTTTGAACGCATCCCTGTTGTACGTGTTGAACTGGAACCAGACGACCTTCGCACCCTTCTCTATCGCCTGCTCGACGTAGTCCATCGTGAACTCGGGTCTCACGAAGAGGTCGACTATATCCACATCATCGGGGATATCGAGAACGCTCGGATAGCACTTTCTTCCAAGGACTTCATCGTAGCGGGGGTTGACTGGATAGACTTCGTAGCCGTGTTCGAGAAGGTAGCGCATCACATCGTTGGAATCCCTCTCTGGCTTCGGTGAAGCGCCCACGAGGGCGATCTTTCTGTACTTCGTCAGGATTTCTCTGACATCATCATCGGTCAGCCTGTCAACGGGCATCGTCCTTACCATCTTACCACCGGAGAAGTTTGGAGGCCAAACTTTAAAGGGATAGCGGAGAACTCCCTTCGGTGAGGACATGGCACTCTACGAGGAAACCCTGACGAGCCGGGCCTTCCAGATCATCATGCTGGTTCCAATCCTCGCGATGTTCGCGGGCCTCTACGCGACGTACCAGGCAGGGGAGGGTGCCGAAATAATGCTCGCGGCCACGGTGGGGGTTGCAGTTCTGCTCCTCGATGTCATGGCAATTAAAATCGAGATAGACGAGCGCGAGCTGAGGATAAGGGGTATCATCGGACTCATAGTCAGGAAGACGGTTCCCATCGAGAACATTGCGAGCTTTAGGGTCGGCGAGGGCTGGACGTCCTGCTACGGGACGATACACTTCAACCTGCCTGCCAGGGGCTGCGTCACGATACATCAGAAGAGTGGCTGGACGGTCTCGTTCACGACCAACAACCCGGAGGAGGTCGCCAGGGTCCTCGCTACCCTCGGCGTTCCACGAGCACCCTAGTGCCCCTGACTGAGACTATTCTAACCTTTTCGCCCCTTTTGACGGTTCCGTTCAAGCACTCCGCCTTCCAGAGCTCGCCATCGAGCTTAACGACCCCTTCGGGGGAAAGGTCTTCGACAACGAGGGCGGTTCTCCCTATCAGCCTCTCGGGGCCGGCCTCTGGCTTCCTGTCTGCTCCCCCGCCGAGAACGAAGGGCGCTATTAGGAAGTCCTTGGCCAAGAGGACTGCCATCACAAGCAGACCCGCCCATAGGGGAATCTCCACGCCCATTCGAGGGAGTATCAGGAAGATGAAGATGCCAACGATTATCTCGTCGGCCATCAGTGCAAGGAGCTTGAGCAGATTCCCGGCTTTTATACGCCCCATTTCTAAACCTCGCCCCTGGCCAACCACTTCCAGTAGGGATTGAGCTCGACTATCGTCCACCACTTCTTAAGCTCCTTTCTGGCGTTTTTGTAGTCAGGGTAGAACTCCCCGACGAGCTCCCAGAAGGCCTTCGAATGGTTCATGTGCTTCAGATGGGCGAGCTCGTGGATTACAACGTACTCCCTAAGCTCCCGGGGGAGGGCTATGAGGCGAACGTTGAAGTTCAGGTTCCCCTTGGGGGAACAGCTCCCCCACCGGCTCTTCTGATGCCTGATGTAGACCTTTCCTGGCTCCACTCCCATCCTGTGGGCGTAGGAATCCACGAGGGGCAGAAGCTCCCTTCGGAGAATCTTCTTCAGGCAGTCGACCATATCGTTGGGGTTGGGGGAGAGGACGACGGTCTTGAACCGCTCGTGAACTTTAGGCTTTCTCCCGTGGATGACCTGGTAGAACTCACCGTTGATAGGGAAACCGGACTCCGCAATCTCCCTGAGCTCACCTATCTCGGCCAGCTTGCCCTCGAGCCAGCCGCGGTGCCTCTCGATCAGGTTATCGACATCGAAGCCATCCGGGGCGGTGATAACAACCGTTCCGTCCGGCCTTACCTCGAGCCTTGCATACTTAACCGGCCGACGGCGAACCCTCAACCTCATGCCGCTCACCTTTTAAGGAGAATGGATAAAAAGTCCTTATGAAGGTTCGGGTTATAGAGAGGCGCGCCAGGAGCATCTACACCAAATCGAAGATTCCGGGTGTGGAGTGGGCGATCAATCAGTACGTCGGCTGCGCCTTCGCATGCGAATACTGCTACGCCAAGTTTCTGACGAGGTGGAAGGACTACGGGAGATGGGGGAGCTGGGTCGAGGTCAAGACCAACGCGCCCGACCTGGCGAGAAAGCACGTTTCTGGGAGCGTCGTCATGTCAACGGTGAGCGATCCGTACCAACCGATAGAAGCCGAGTTAAAGCTTACGAGAAGGGTTTTGAGGTACATGGACAAGAGGAACGAACTTTCGGTGCTCACCAAGTCCCCTCTGGTAACCCGGGACATTGACATTTTCAAGGAGTTCCGGACGATAGAGGTCGGCCTCACGATAAACGGCTTTAGGGGGAGAGAAAAGAGGCTGTTTGAACCGCTGACACCGGTCCACGAGGCGAGGGTTAACGCCCTTAAGGAACTCCACGAGGCGGGCATAAAAACGTACGTCTTCGTCAGCCCCATAATCCCGGAGATAACGGACGTCTCCGCCATAGTAGAGGACACGAGGGGCTTCGCAGACTACTACTTCTTCGAAGTGCTCAACCTCCGCGCGTCGGGAAGGGAATTCCAGGAACTCCTCCGCGATGAGTACCCGGAAAGCTACGAGGTTCTGACCGACGAGGAGGCCTTTGAAGAGTTTCTGTGGGGGCTGAAGAAGGAGATAAGGGCCCTACGCGTGAAGGCGGAGGGAATAGAGACCCACAGGGAAGGCTGGGAGTTCGTGGAGCTGTAAATTTACTGGCGTTCCTTTGGAACCACCGCCACCATCAGCGAGTTCACGTTGGTTCCAGTTGGCCCAGTCCTGAGGAGCGCGCCGACCTTTTCCAGCGCGTTATAGGCGTCGTGCCTCCTGAGGACTTCCTCGACGTCTATTCCCGATTCCCTGAGAAGTCCGAGGGTTTTCCCGTCCACTATCCCGCCGGCAGCATCGGTTGGCCCGTCCGTTCCATCGGTATCGACCGCCAAAACAACAGCGTTCAGCCCATCTATCTTTCTGGCAATACTCAGGGCAAACTCCTGATTCGGCCCGCCGAGGCCGGCCTTTTCCTCGATTGTCACCGTCCACTCGCCGCCGGCTATCAGGACGGCCGGCTTTGGAACCGGTCGGTCATACCTGGCTATCTCCTGGACTATCGAGCCTATCGCCAGGGCTATCTCCCTGGCCTCGCCTTCGAGGGTCGTGGTGAGAAGCAATGCGTTGTAGCCGAGCTCCCTCGCCTTCGCCAAGGCGGATTCGCAGGCGAGGGTGTTGCTCCCGACGATGAAGTTGCGGACGTTTGGGAGGTCTTCCTTGAGGGTCTCCTCCGCCTTCCCCTCAAGTCCAAGTTCGATGTGAGCTTTAACGCTCTCCGGCAGCTTCTCCCAGACGCCGTAGAGCTTCAGAATTCTGAAGGCGTCTCCGAAGGTGGTTGGGTCCTTTACGGTTGGGCCCGATGCTATTGCCTCGAGCGGGTCGCCGACGACGTCCGAGAGGATCAGGCTTATCACAGTCCCCCTCACGCGCTTCGCCAGCTTGCCTCCCTTGACTGCCGAGATGTGCTTTCTCACTGTGTTTATCTCGTATATCTTTGCCCCGCTCTTCAGAAGGAGCTCGTTCGTCCTGATTTTGTCCTCCAGGGTTATCCCCCTCTCGGGGAGGAGGAAGAGTGCACTCCCGCCGCCGGAGATAAGGACGAGAAGGACGTCGTTCTCCCCCACCTTCTCGGCCAGCTCGAGGCCGAGCCTTCCGCCCAGGAGGGAGTTCTCGTCTGGAACGGGATGTCCCGCCTCGATGACCTTCAGCCTTTCCATTTTAGGGCAGTCCTCTGCGTAGCCGTACTTGGTGATTATTACTCCCTCCTCAATCCGCTCCCCAAGGAGGTCAACGACGGCCCTTGCCATGGAGCAGGCGGCCTTGCCGAAGGCCAGAAGATACACCTTTCCAGACAGGGGGAACTCCTCTCCAAAAACGGCCATGCGGTTTCCATCGACGTTAATGCTCCTGCGCACTGCCCGGTAGGGGTCGGCGCTTTCAATTGCAGAGTTCATAACCTCCAATGCGGCTGTTTTGGCGTCCATCTCACCCTCCTCCAGTGGAGAGAGCTCACTCAAAGAGTATTATCCTCTCGGCCTCTATGTCCTCCAGGGAAGCGTTCCAGCCGCCCACGACGTATCTAGTCCCCTCTTCGGTCTCGACGGTTATGTTGGATATGACCTTGTGCTCGTCTTCAAAAAACTCAACGATGGTGCCCGTGAGATGGACCGGCTCCCCTGAACGTACGAACCTTCCGATGACCTCCACGCGCATGCCGGCGAGTCCAAAGGTTTTCAGGTCGGCGACCAGCTCCCTTATGTGTATGTACTCCCTCGGAAGCTTGAGCTCGCGCTCCTCACGATAAACGACCCTGCCGGTGGGCCATAGGGCGTGATAGAAGTAGCGGTCGAGCATGAAGAGCAGGTTGTTGTCCTGGATTATAAGGCCGTAGCCGTGGAGGGAGCTGCCACCGCTCAAGGCCTCGTAGGGGAGGTATACTCCCATGTCCCGGTCTTGAATTATGATTATTGGATCGGGCACGTCTCTGATGCGTATCTCGTTGGCCACGGGTGGAACGTCGTTTTCCCCGTAAAGGAAAAGGTTTATGCGGACGTTGTTGTCCTTCTTTTCCCTCAGTTCCTTCTCCAGCCTCTTCAGGAACTCCCTGGGAACTGCAATGCTCATGTGAAATCTGGCGTTCTTTATCGCCTTCCTGATGTAGTCCTCCAGAGTTATGCGGCTCTTAACCACGATTACGCTGCCTATCTCGCCGTGAGGTGTGTAAATCTCCTCGAGGGCGGATTTGAGGGCCTCTATCCTCTCGTCGTACCGCTGCTTGATGGCGTTCATGACGCTTTCCGGATTGAGGGGAATGACCTGCTTGGGTCTGCCCTGGCTCGTCGTGACGAATCCCTTGGCCATGAGCGTTCTTATTACGTCGTATATCCTGGGCTGGGGAACCTTCGAGAGCGTCGCGAGCTCTCCCGCGGTTAACGGCCCGTTTCTGATTAGGGTGAGGTAAGCCCTAACCTCGTACTCGTTAAGGCCAAACTCGCGGAGGAGGGACTTTATCTCCTTCTCGTCCATAGGCAGGCCTCAGATTATCGCTTTCTCCGTGTCTCTGTCGAAGATATGGATATTGTCAAGGTCTATTTCTATTTTAATCTTTTCTCCGACCGGGAGGGGTATATGTCCTGGCAGCTTTATCTTGATTATGTTTCCCCCAACCTTGGCGTGGACTATCGTGTCCGTCCCTAGGGCCTCGATGAAATCCACGATCCCATCTATCTCCGCAGTTCTGGTTACGTGCTCGAGGGTGGAGACCCCCTTCACCGTCATGTGCTCTGGCCTTATGCCAAGGAGAACGTCTTTCCCGATGTAGTCAAGAAGTAGCTCCCTGAAGTCCTCCGGTAGGGGGACGATGAAGCCATCCCCTTCGAGCGCCAGCCCCTCCCTCTCGGTGACCGCGGCGCTGAGGATGTTCATCTCGGGAGCGCCTATGAAAGTCGCCACGAAGAGGGAGTTGGGCTTGAGGTAAACCTCCGTGGGCGGACCCACCTGGAGGAGCCGGCCCTTGTTCATAACCGCTATCCTGTCTCCCATGGTCATTGCCTCGACTTGATCGTGGGTGACGTAGATGGTCGTGACGTTCAGCTTCGTCTGGAGCTTCTTGATCTCGGCGCGCATCGCCACCCTGAGCTTTGCATCCAGGTTGCTGAGCGGCTCGTCCATGAGCAGAACGTCTGGCTCAACCACTATCGCCCTGGCGACGGCCACACGCTGCCTCTGGCCACCGCTGAGCTGTCCGGGGTAGCGGTCGAGGAGACTCTCTATCTGAAGCAGTTCGGCCGCCCACTTGACGCGCCTCGTTATCTCGTCCTCGGGATACTTCTTCACCCTGAGCGGGAAGGCTATGTTGTCGAAGACCTTCATGTGCGGCCAGACGGCGTAGCTCTGAAAGACCATCGAGATGTTCCTGTCCTTGGGGGGCAGGTATGTAACGTCTCTATCGCCGAAGTATATCTTGCCTTCGCTGGGCGTCTCAAGGCCAGAAATCATCCTCAGCGTCGTCGTCTTTCCACAGCCGCTCGGCCCGAGGAGCACGAGGAACTCCCCATCCTTTATCGTGAGGGTGAGGTCCTTAACGGCCTCAAAGTCCCCAAACCTCTTGGTTATTCCCTCAAGCTTGACCTCAACCATGGTAACACCTCACTTGAGCGTTATACCCCACATTGTGACCAGATACCTCCTGGCGAAGAGGATGAACAGCATCGCCGGGAGGGTCATTATGAAGGCCGCCGCGAACTTGTAGTAGTCCGGCGCGGCACCGCCGCTGGAGCCGGCCATTATCGAGAGTATCTGAGCCGGAAGGGTTCTGTTGTTGAGGGTGAGAATCGAGGCAACGAAGACCTCGTTCCAGCTCATGACGAAGGTGAACATAGCGGCAGCGGCCAGCCCCGGAAGGGCCAGGGGAAGAGTTATCTTCCTGAAGGAGCCGAACCGGGTAAGGCCAAAAACCATCGCGGCCTCCTCGTACTCCTTGGATACTCCGGCGAAGATGCTCGAGGTTATGAGGACGACGAAGGGGAGCGCCATTGCCGTGTGGGCCAGCGCCACTCCAAGGAGAGTATCCGCCAGATGGAGGTCTATGTAGAGAACCAGGAGCGGTATAGCCATGACCGGAATCGGGAACATCCTGAGGGCAACGATGGAGAGCTTTATGTGGTCCTTGCCCGGGAACATGTACTTGGCTATAGAGTACCCGGCCGGGACGCCGAGGATGAAGCTTATGATGATGGTGAGCACCGCCACTATGACGCTGTTCTTTATTCCGTCCCACGCGCCGAGGGTGAAGAGTATCGTGTGAACGTACTCGCTCGTGAAGCTCGTCGGGATTATCTTGGTCGGGTCGTAGTAGTCGGCCTTGCTGGTGAAGGCGTAGAGGAAGGAGATGATTATCGGAATCACTATCCAGACCGCGGCCGTGAAAACGGCGGTGTAGAACCCCACCTTTTTGAGGGCGTACTTTGTCTCGTCGTTCATTCTCCCACCTCCAGATACTCAGCGCGGAGGAACTTGATGTACAGCGCACCGAGCAGTATGGAGAGACCCGCTATCACGAGGGCGTATACCGATGCAACGCCGGCGTCTTTTATCTCCGTGAGCTGGTAGTAGCCCTCACCGGCGAGAACCGGGATGTCCCTGCCTGCCAGTATCCAGACGATACCGAAGATCTGCATCGCGAAGAGCGTCCTTATTATGAGGGCGCTCTGGATGCTGGGCTTCAGGAGCGGCAGAACGATGCGCCTGAGCCTCGTCCAGTAGCTCGCCCCGAAGACCTCGGCAGCCTCGATGTACTCCTTGCTTATCATCTGAAGGCCGGCCAGGATTATCACAAAGACTATCGCCGTGGAGCGCCAAAGCTCGGCTATGACTATCGCGAAGAACTCCCTCATGCGGTATTCGTAGCCGAATACGTATATCGGCTGGCTTATCAGCCCCAGGTTCATGAGAAGCTTGTTTATGAAACCGTAGGGGGAGAGCATGGAGTACCATATCAAACCGGCCGCCACGTCGCTTATGGTGAGAGGAATTATGAGGGCGTAGAGGGCGGCGTCCTTGCCCTTGAAAACGCGGTTCATCAGGAGGGCCAGAACAACGGCAAGGGCAACCTGGGTCGGGACTATGATACCCGCGAGAAGGATTGTGTATTTAAACGCGCTCCAAAAGTAGTAATCGCTAAAGGTTCTCCGCCATACCTCCAGAGAGAACGCCCCGTTCTGGGTGAAGGCCAGATAGAGGGCCTGAACGAGAGGATATCCAACGAAAAACAGCAGATACGCGAAAGCCGGCAAAATTAAAAGATAGGGAACGAGAGAGCGCCGTTCCATGGGAACTCCTCCTTCACGGCACCGGCACTCCAACGTCCTCGAAGAGCTTTATGAGGTCGGGCTTGATCTCCTTGGTTACCGTCGCCGGGTCCTCGTTGTTGAGGACTATCCTCTCGAAGGCCTGCTTGTAGTACTCCTTGAACTGTCCTCCCTTGTCTCCGAGGTTCGGTATCATGACGACGAGGGCATCTTCGGTGCTCGCCTGAGCCTTGACACCCTCCGCGAGTATCTTGAGCGGTCCCTCGGGCAGCTTTCCGCTGGCCTCCTCAACTGTCGGGAAGAATCCAACCTTCTCCAGAACCTTGACCTGGGTGTCTGGCTTGGTGAGGTAGTCGATGAGCTTCCAGGCCTCGTCCTTGTGCGGTGCTCCCTTCGGTATGGCAAGGCCGGCGAGGACGACTATGAATCCCCTGCCCTTCGGTCCCCTCGGAACCGGCACGACGACGAACTGGTCCGGCTTGGTCTCTATGGCGTTCTTAATCCTCGCTGTGTGGTCCCAGGCTATGAGAACCTCGCCCTTCAAGAGCGGGTCGGCCATGGCGTCCCAGGTGGTGCTCGACGGGTGCACGTAGGGCCAGAGTTCCTTGAGGTAGTCCCACATCTCAACGGCCTCTGGACTGTCGAACTCCTTCGCCTGGTAGCCGGTGTAGCTCGGATAGATGTAGCCGTGGAGGAACCTGACGAAGAGTCCCTTCGGTCCGGCCGGGAAGCCCAGTTCGGGCTGTCCCTTGGCCTCCTTGAGGTTCTTGGCCCACTGGAGGAGGGCATCGTAGGTCCACTTGTCGGTGCCCTTCATGACGTCCTCTTCGGTAAGCCCTTCCGGCAGGTACTGGAAGGCCTCCTTGTTAACGACCATAACGTAGGTGGCGCTCATCCATGGCACGTAGGCCTTCTGGCCGCGGATGTAGGAGTACTGCTCGAAGGTGCTGATGAAGGTCCTTCCCTCGAGCTTGGGCATCGTGCTGAGGTCCTCGAGCCAGCCCTTCGAGGCCATGTAGTCCATACCGCCGTGGAGGTCACCTATGACGTCGATGGTGACCTTTCCAGTCTGCATCTCGCCCTCGAGCCTCGTAACCATGTCCGTGTAGGAAATCGGGACGAAATTAACCTCGATGTTCGTGTCCGATGTAAACCCCTTCAGAAGGTCCTCCTGGACGAAGGCCCTCTCCTCGGGCGGGTTCAGCTGGGTTGACAGAAACGTCACTGTTACCTTCTCCTCCCCTCCGGGGGAGATACAGCCACTGAACACTACGGCGAACAACACAACCGCCGCCAACAGAACACCAAACAACCTCCTAATCATGGGGCATCACCCTATCCCTAAAGTAAGGTACTTCAACGGACTTATGTGAACAACATATATAAGATTTGTGTTTAGAACCACTAAAAGTGGTTGTATTACAAAAAAGTAAAAGTTTGGAATTAAACCCTGGGCTTCACGGTTTTCCCCTTTCTGGACGACTCGTAGGCCGCCAGGATTATCGCCAGGTTCTTCTTCGCATCCTCGCCGGTTATGGGAACGTTCTCATCCTTCAGAACTGCCCTGGTGAAGGAACTCACTATCCCCCTCACGTCAGGCCTGTCCCAGTATATCTTCTCTGCCCTGTCCTGGTAGACCGTAAAGTCCGGGTAGGCAGTTCTCACGTCGAGGAATCCATCCCTGCCGACGAGGTAGTACTTTATCTCGATGCCGTAGGAGTAGCCCCTCGGGTTGCCCCATCCGGCAGTGAGAACGGCCAGAACACCCTTTCTGAACTCAAGGACGGCGGTGCCTATATCGTCCACAGGGAAGCCATATATCTTGGCGCCTATGTCCGCGTAGACCTTCTTGGGGAGGTCCCCCGTGAGCCAGAGGAGGGAGTCAACACCGTGGGGTGCCGTGTCCATGAAGCCCCCGCCGCCGGACTTACTCGCGTCCAAGAACCAGCCCATGTCAAGGCCCTGAAGGAATATCGGAGGCTTAACGTTCTCCGAAATCGTCTGGATGTACTCAATGGGGCCTATCTCGCCGGCATCGATCATCTCCTTCGCCTTCACGAGGGGCTCCGTGAACCTGGGGTTGAACGGGAGCATGAGCTTTACACCGGCCTTTTTGGCGGCCCTTATAACCTCGTCCGCATCCCTGAGGTTCAGGGCTATGGGTTTCTCAAGGAGTATGTGCTTGCCCTCCTCAGCGGCCCTGATGGCTATTTCCTTGTGCCTGTAGGTCTCGATTGCTATGTAAACCGCCTCGACGTTCTCATCCCTCAGGAGTGCCTCGTAGTTTCTGTAGAACTTCGCCCCGTACTTCTTCGCCTCGGCGCGTGCAACGTCCGGGTTGGCTCCATCGCCGGATATGGCCACGAGTTTTGTTCCCTTGCCCCCCGCGATAGTGGAGGCAAAACGAAGGGCGTGGGGATGAGCGTAGCTTATTATTCCGAAGTTGAGCTTCTTCATACCTCAACCACCTCCCCCTTGCGGGCGCTCTCCTTTGCTCTCTCAGCAATCTTCAGCGCTATCAGGGCGTCCTCGGCGGTAACCACTGGCTCTTCCTTCCCCTTAATGCAGTTGAAGAAGTGCCTCAGTTCCCTCTCGAAGGCGTCGGGGAAGGTTGAGAGGAGCGGTGAGAAGCGCGGCATCTCGAAGTTGGCCTTGGCGACGCCGACCACGGGAGTATCCAGCGGGGTGTAGCGTATCCTGCCGTTTTTCCCTATGATGTCAACGTGGTGGTAGAAGACACCGTAGCGCGAGGGGTAGGGGTAGGCCCAGCTGACCTCCGCTATGCCGGTCTTTCCTCCCTCGAACTTTATCATCATCATGAAGTGGTCGAACGTCCCGTTGGCCCTCGCCTCCTCCTTGATGGACTTCCCAACGGCGTAGACGCTCACAGGTTCGCTCTCGAAGAACCAGCGCAGGAAGTCCGTGACGTGAACTCCGAGGTCAACGGCGACACCGCCGCTCCTGTTCTCGTCCCAGTACCAGTAATCCCTGGGGAAGGGGAGGTTCTGGACTTCGGCCTTTCTGATGTGCATGGGAAGGAGGTTGCGCTTCTTTATGACCTCCTTCATCTGCATCCATCTCTTGTCAAATCGCCTCACGTGACCAACGAAGAGGTGCAGGTCTTCCTTTTCGGCGGTTTTTATCATCCTCTCGCCCTCTTCAACGGTGAGAGCTATCGGCTTCTCCACTATCACGTGCTTTCCAGCCTTGAGGGCCTCAACGGCAAGTTCTGCGTGAGTGTAAGTTGGCGTGAGCACCTCAACGACGTCAATCTCTGTATCCAAAAACTCGTCGAGAGTCGTGAACGCCTTCGCCCGAAACTCCTTCGCACCCTCGCGGGCCCGTTTCGGGTCTATGTCCATGCATGCAACGACCCTGATGCCCTCGATTCCCCTGAGGGCCTTCTTGTGGGCAAGATTGAATATGTTTCCGCAGCCTATCACTCCGACCTTCAGCTCCATGGGGATCCCCCAAGGGAGTAGGGGCAAAAAGTATATAATCCTTTTCAAAATAAACCACTTTAAATGGTTGTAAATTTATGGGGTGGAAGAGATGAGGGTCATCGTTGGAATTCCCAGTTACAACAACGCGGAAACAATCTCTTTTGTCGTTAAGCAGGCCGCCGAGGGGCTGAAGAAGTATTTCGGTGGAGGAATCGTCGTCAACGCTGACGGAGGAAGTACCGATGGGACGAGGGAGGCGGTTCTGGGGACGAAGGTTCCAGATGGTGTCGAGGTTCACAGCTTCGTCTACAGCTGGCCGATTCCTGGAAAGGGCAGCGCCATGAAGGAACTCATGGAGTTTGCCCTCGAGAGGGACGCCGATGCGCTCGTCTTCGTGGACAGCGACCTGAGGAGCATAACCCCCGAGTGGATATACCGCTTCGCCAAGCCCATCGAGGAGGGCTACGACTTCGTGGCGCCGCTCTACATAAGGCACAAGTGGGACGGCACGATAACCAACAACATAGCCTACCCTATGACGGCCTCGCTCTACGGGAAGAACGTCAGGCAGCCGATAGGAGGGGACTTTGGAGTGAGCAGAAAGCTCATGGAGGTCTACCTCGAGGACAAGGAGGTCTGGAAGACCCATGTGGCGCGCTTCGGCGTGGACATATTTCTGACGACGACGGCCATAGCGAGGGGCTTCAAGATCACCCAGACGGCCCTTGGAATGAAGATACACGACCCCAAGGATCCGGCGGCATCACTCGGCCCGATGTTCAACCAGGTCGTCGGAACGCTGTTCATGCTGATGGAGAAGTACGAGAACGTCTGGAAGGACGTGAGAACGATAGAGCCCGTTCCGGTCTTCGGGGAGCTTGAGAAAGGTGAACCCGAGCCTGTAAAGGTGACCCTGGAGCTCCTCGAGATAAGGGCGAAGGAGCTCTTTGCCCAGCACGAGCCAGTGCTGAAGAGGGCACTGGGCGAAGAGACGCTCAAGGGAGTAATGGAGGTTCTCAAGACCTTCGAGTTCGACGACAGGCTCTGGAGCCACGTTCTCTACGACGGGGCGGTGGCGTACAAAAACGGAATTCTAACCGAGGCGGAACCCCTCGTGCCGCTGTACTTCGCAAAGACGGCTGATTTCATCAGGAGAACGATGGACATGAGCACCCTTGAGGCCGAAAAACTGATAGAGGAGAGGGCGAAGGTATTCCTTGAGGAGAAGGACTACCTGCTGGAGCACTGGTAGAGCTCCCTGACCTCTTTCATCAGAACTATTTCCTCCATTTTTGGAACGCTCCAGGCCCCTCTAAGGGTCGTTGAGAGCGCCGCTACGAGGTTTGCGAAGCGGCCGATTTTTCTGAGGTGCTCCTCATCGATGGTCCCATCACCGAGCAGGTTCGAGTAGTGAAGACCAGCCAGGAGGGCGGCCGTAAAGGCATCCCCGGCGCCGGTTGTGTCAACCGGTTCGACTCTGTAAGCCGGGATGTGAACCTTAGCGCCTCCACTCATCAGCTCGCTGCCCTTCTCACCCAGAGTCACCGCGAGCAGTTTGAAGTCGAAGTCTTCGGGGTTTATTCCGTTGTTTCTGAGGTACGCCATCTCCCCATCGCCGAGTTTAACTATATCCGCCAGCCCGAGGGCCCTCTCAATATCGCGGAGCATCTCGCCCCCCCTTCCGCGCCAGAGATCGGGCCTTATGTTGACGTCATAGCTCAGCGGAACCCTTCCCTTCAGTTCCTCCAGAATCCCGAAGAGCGTCGAGCGGGAGGGCTCCCTGGCGAAGAGCACGGTACCGAAGTGAACGACCTCTGCGCCTTCTAGGAGGGCCGTCTCCACGTCCTCCGGCTTCAGGTTGAAGTAGGCAACACCGTCGTAGAGGATGAACTCCGGCTTGGCACCGATGAGCTGAACGAAGACAACGCCAGTATGTTTTTCATCGTCCCGGGATATGTATATCCTCACCCCCTCATCACGGAGCCTTTCAAGCAGAAAGTCCCCGAAGGGGTCGTCGCCAACCTTGCTTACCAGCGCACTCTCAACGCCGAGCCTTGAAAGACCAACCGCAACGTTTGCAGGAGCACCACCTGGATGCTTCTCGAAGGACTTCACATCCTTAAGCTTCCCCTCTTGGAGGGCTATGAAATCTATGAGGACCTCCCCAACGGATACAATCACGGTAACCACCTCACTCAAGGCCGAGCTTTCCCCTGAACTCCCTGTACAGCCTTACAAGGTTGCCCTTGGGGTCTGAGTAGTAGTCTTCCGGCACATCTATCTCCAAGGTTCTCCTTTTAAGCTCGCCCATCTTTTTCCTGAACTCCCTCATCACAAGGGCGGTCGGCTTTAGGCTCCCGTCGCTCCTCAGGAGGCCGAAGAACCTCTCATGGACCGCCCTGTCGAGGGGAGGCCTGTCCCATATGCTCTCGTGATAATCGACGAAGTTCCAGTAGAACGCACCGAGGGTTCCGAACTCGTAGAGGGCTTTGAGGGTCTCTTCGAGCCACCTCGCGGCGTCCTTCTCGCTTATCAGGTAGTGTTCGGCCTCGTGCTTTCCAGTCACGGAGCGTATCTTTCTGGTCTCTCCCGGCGTCGTCGGCATCCCGAACTCTTCCATGAGAACCTCCTTCCCTCCGAGGGCTTTCGTCAGCAGGCACGCGAAGGGGACGAAGTAGGGGTCGAGGGGATCCGTGAAGTCCGTGTAGACCGAATAGGCGTGCATGCAGAGAAAGTCGTTTCCTTCTGCAACATCGCCCACGCGGAAGTGCTTGTCCCCCTGGATGTCCTCCTGATGGATACCGAAGGTCACCGGCTTGCTGGAGCTGGCCTTCAGCGTCTCGTAGACGAACCGGACCCATCTCCTCCCCGCCTCGGGGGTGCGGGGAATTCTGACGTTGTCTATCTCGTTTGAGATGTCCCATGCGTAGAGTGCCGGATGGTCGTCGAGTTCAGAACCAACGGTCCGGAGAAGCAATTCCTCGGCCTTCAAAAGGTCTGGCTCCTCGTAGATGTCCCTCGCACCGAGGTCAACGACCCTTCCGTTAGAGTACGTCAGAAACCTATTGTGGGGTTCGTCGGAGAGCGTCCATTCCGGGAGCCAGTTTATTCCGCTCATGTGACCGATGAAAAAGGTCGGCATAATCCTAAGCCCGAGTTCATGCGCTATGTCCATAACCCTCCCCAGGTTCCGGAGGGATTTATCGTCGATTCTTTCGGGTTCCGGCTGGAAATCCTCCCAGAGCAGGAAAATCCTCACGACATCGAGGTTGAGCTCCTTTATTACCGCGAACTCCTCCCTAACTTCCCGTTCCTCGAACTCCTTCCACCAGAACATGGCCTTCCTTCTCGGCCAGTAGTTGACACCGAGGACGAATTCCATCTTCATCCCTCCAAAAAAGTTTTGAAAGGGCTCAGCCCTTGATTCCGCCGGACACTCCCCTCATGTAGTACTTCTGGAGCACGACGTAGACCGTTATGGGCACTATTATCGCCAGCACTCCAGCGGCTGTCAACTGTCCCCAGTTGGGGTTGTAGCGGCTTATGAACTGCGTTACCCCCGCCGAAACCGGCCACTTCCCGGGTCTCAGCAGGGTTATGGCGAAGAACAGGTCCTGCCACACGAAGATGAACTGCACGACCGCAACGCTGATGACGGCGGGCATCGCTATGGGCAGTATCACCCTAAAGTATATCCCAACGTCGCTGAGACCGTCTATCCTCGCGGCTTCCTCGTAGTCCTTGGGGATTGACATGAAGAAGTTGCGGAGGAAGAATATCGTCCACGGGAGCGCGAAGGCCGTGTGAACGAGGATTATGCCGTAGTACTGGTCGTACATGTGAAGGTCGCGGAAGAGCCTCAGGAGCGGGACTATGACTGCCTGCTGCGGAACGACCTGAATGGCCACGAGGGTGAGGAAGAGCATCGTCTTTATCGGGAAGCTGAAGGAGGTAAAGCCGTAGGCGGCCATTCCGGCGATGAGTATTGGGACTATCGTAGCTACCGTGGCTATCAGGATTGAGTTGAGGATGTTCCTCCAGAAGCCCGCGTCCCACACGCTGACGTAGTTGTCAATGATGAAGTGGGCGTTCTTGAGGTTCCACCAGCCGTTCACTATCTCGTCGAACGGCCTGATGGAGGTCATTATCAGCCCCAGAAGGGGTATGAGGAGCATCAGCCCTATTGCCCAGGCCACGAGGTTTATGGTAACCTTGTATCTAGTGCTTACCTTCATGAGCCCACTCCCCTTTCACTTATCATCTTCTTCAGCATCCCTATGGAGAACAGGAACACTGCAACGGTCAGCAACGTCGCTATCGCGGCGGCATAGCCCCACTTGAACATGCGGAATATCTCGTAGTACACCATGTAGGCCAGCACTGAGAGGTACATGGGTACGGATTCGCCACCGGAGAGTACGTAGACAAGGTCAAAGACCTTGAGTATGTAGATGGAACTCATCGTGACGACGACTACCAGGGCGGGCTTCAGAAGGGGCAGTATAACGTATCTGAAGCGCTGCCAGGGGTTTGCGCCGTCAATAACCGACGCCTCGAGAACCTCAACGTCGAGCCCCTCCAGCCCGGCCAGGAATACGGTGGTCGAAAAGCCCTGCCACGCCCACAGGGAGCCTATTATAACGAAGTATATCGCCGTGCTGGGGTCTTGAATCCAAGCCCTAGGTTCGACCCCGAAGAAGCTCAGGACGTGATTGACGATACCCGCGTTGGGGTCCAGGAGCAGCATCCAGACGATACCGACGACGGTAAGGGGCATTACCATTCCGAGCATGACGAAGCCCCTGAGCAGGTTGCGCCCCACAACGGCGCTGTTGTGGAGGAGGAGCGCAAAACCAAGGCCGAGCATGGTCACGAAGGGCAGGAAAACGATGAATATGAATATATTGTTCTTCACCGACGTCCAGAAGAGCGGATCACCCATCATGGTCCGGTAGTTATCGAGTCCAACGAACTGGGGCTGGGTGAAGCCGTCCCACTTGGTGAACCCCAGATAGAACGTGTTGAAAATCGGGTAGAGTATAAAAACTAAAAGGAGGATAAAGGCGGGCATCATCAGGATTAGGAAATCCTTGCTGAGCCAGTCCCTCCTTCCGCCCATCTCAGGCACCTCATGAGCCGTAGTACTGTTCCGCGTACTGTTCAAGCTCCTGGGCTATCTGCTGGTAGTTGTCCGGGTTGGCCCAGAGCTCGAAGAGCTTGTCCCAGATTATCGGCTGGAATCCGGAGGGGGCGTTGTCGTCGAGGTCGGGGACCACGGTGTACTTGGCCATCATGTCGATGATCTTCGCGTCGACCGGGTCGTAGGCGCTCTTGGGAACCTGGAGGTTGGGCGCTAGGTAGCCCTTCTGCTCGACCATTATCTTCTGGTACTCCGGACCGGCGAGCCACTTGGCGAGCTCAAAGGCGGCATCCTTGTGCGGGGCTCCTCTGGGTATGATGACCCAGTCTCCACCCGCAACTATGGCGAAGTCGGCGTCTGGGTTAATGGTGGGGAACGGAATGAGGTCGTAGTCGGTACCGGGCTTGTAGCCCTGGTTCTGGAGCATCAGGTTGATCCAGTTGCCCATGAAGTACATGGCAACCTCTCCCTGGCCGAGCCTCGTAACCTGAACCTCCCACTTCTCACCGATGGCAACCTTTGGGTCGCCGTAGCAACCCTCCTTAAGGAGGTCGCTGAGAACCTTGAAGGCCTCAAGAACCTGCGGGTCGGTCCACTTGACCTTGTGGGTCATGAGGTCGTTGTGGAGCTGCGGGCCGCCAACCCTTATGAGAACCGCCTCAAAGATGTCGCTGAGGGGCCACTTGTCGGCGGCGCCACTGGCCATCGGCTGGATTCCGTTCTGCTCAAAGACCTTACAATCTGCCTTGAGGTCATCAATGGTCTCGGGCGGCTTTAGGTTGTACTTCTCGAAGTCGTGGACGTTGTACCAGATTCCGGGCTTTGCCCAGGCCTTTATGGGGACGGCGTAGTAGGTGTTCCCAACCTTCACGGGTTCAAGGAGGTTCTCCATGATGTCTCCTTTATAAGAATCGACTATAGAATTCATGGGCTCAAGCTGGTTCTTCTGACCGAGTTCGGTAATGAGTGCCGGCCACGGCAGAATAGCGATGTCAAAACCCGGAGAGCCCGTTGCGAGCTCTGTGAGAACGGCATCCCTGAGTTTGGACTGGATCACATACTTTATCTTAACGTTCGGGTGTTCCTTCTCATAAGCCTTCAGGGCGTTCTGGAAGTTCTCGCCCTCAACTCCACCCCACTGACCGTAAACCACAACCTCAACCTGTTCCTGAGTGGTCGTCTGTCCGGGGCTGGATGTTGTCTGCGTTGGGGACGTTCCCCCTCCTGAAATGCATCCTGAGACAAAGGCGGCTAACAACAGCACGCTCAAAAGCAGTGCAAACCTTTTGGCATGAAACCTCATAGATAGACACCTCACCAAGGCTGTTCACTAGGGCTGTATACTTTTAGTATATTTATATTTTTCGGAAAGCCCCTGTTAATTTGTGTTCATAATTCCCCAAAAATTTCGGAAAATGTCTAGACAAAAAACCCCAAATACCAACTTTATTTACGAAACGTTCATTAAAATTCAAGACATACTTCAAAAAACTTTTTATATGTGGACGACCAAACATTTGCCGGATATTCATATACTAAAAGTATACAAGGGGGAGCACTCATATGTTTCAGATTATGGAACTATCCCAAAAGAGAATTGAGGACTATTCTTCCGTCGCCGGAGAAGATGCAGTCTCAAGGATTATGGAAAAGGGGGAAAAGCTCTCGGGAACCAAACTTGCCCACGTCAACTCAACCGCATACGGCGGCGGTGTCGCCGAGATACTGAGCAACCTCGTGCCCCTTATGAACGACATAGGGATAAGGGCCGAATGGTGGGTCCTCGAGGGGAGCGACGAGTTCTTCAATGTCACGAAGAGCTTTCACAACGCCCTCCAGGGCAACAAGAACCTCAAACTTACCGAGGAAATGAAAAACCTCTACATCAAAACCAACGAGGAGAACGCCCAAAAAACCGACTTGACTGAATTCGACTACGTCCTCGTCCACGACCCGCAACCGGCGGCGTTGATAGAATTTTACGAGAAGAAACAGCCCTGGATATGGCGCTGCCACATCGACTTGAGCTGCCCAAACAGGGAATTCTGGGAGTTCCTAAGACAATACGTGCAGAAATACGACCGCTACATCTTTCACCTTCCAGAGTACGTTCAATCGGATTTGAACCCGGAGAAAACCGTTATCATGCCCCCGTCAATCGACCCACTGAGTGAAAAGAACATGGAACTGAAAGAGTCGGAGGTTCTCAAAACGCTCGAAAGGTTCGACGTTGACCCGGACAGGCCGATAATCACTCAGGTTGCCCGCTTCGATCCGTGGAAGGGAGTGTTTGATGTCATTGACGTTTACAGGAAAGTGAAGGAGAAGATTCCGGAGGTTCAGTTGCTCCTCGTTGGTGTCATGGCTGCCGACGACCCCGAAGGCTGGGTCTACTTCGAGAAGACCCTGAGAAAGATCGGCGAGGATTACGACGTGAAAGTTCTGACGAATTTGACTGGAGTTCACGCCCGTGAGGTCAACGCCTTCCAGCGGGCTAGTGACGTTGTCCTCCAGATGTCCATCAGAGAGGGTTTTGGACTAACGGTCACTGAGGCTATGTGGAAGGGCAGGCCGGTGGTGGGTAGGGCCGTTGGGGGGATTAAGTTCCAAGTTGTTGACGGGGAGACGGGCTTCCTCGTGAAGGGAGTAAAGGACGCGGTCGAGAAGACCCTCTACCTGCTGAAGCACCCTGAAGAAGCCGAGAGGCTTGGCATCAGTGCCAGAGAACGTGTGAGGGAGAACTTCCTCATCACCAAGCACCTGGAAAGGTATTTAGACCTCCTCCTCTCATTTTCTGGGGAGGGGTAAGTATGGAGATCAGTGAAAAGGCCATAACCATGCTGACCAAAATCGGCTTCACGAAGTATGAGGTCATGATATACTGGACGCTCCTTGTCTACGGGCCGAGCACGGCGAAGGAGATATCCGAGAGGAGTGGCGTGCCGTACAACAGGGTTTACGATACCATAGCGTCGCTGAAGGCGAGGGGCTTCGTCAACGAGGTTGAGGGTTCTCCGAAGGTGTACGTTGCGTATTCCCCAAAGATAGCGTTTCTGAAGTTCAAGCGGGACATAGATGGAATCAAGGAGGAGCTTGAGAAGGAGCTCAAGAGGGTCAAGGTAAAAACCGATGAGAGGCCCGGAATCTGGCGCACGAAGGACCTCAACATAGCCGTTGAGATGGTGAAGGAATCCATAGATGCGAGTTCCTACGAGGCGATATTGGTGGCTCCGGAGAAGTTCCTGGAGAACATAGAGGACAACATAAAGGCCGCACTCAAGCGGGGAACCACAATCTCCCTCTACACCGAGGAAAAGATAGACCTCTCAGATTTTGCCAAGCTCGGCAACCTCTACGTGAGGAAGTTCCACAAGCTGAACCACTTCATAGGGATGTTCGACGGCAGGGAGGTCATAGACATCCAGAACATAGGCTTCAGGCCGAGGAATCCGCCGAGCTTCAAGGCGACTTATCCGGAGATAATATTCTCCCAATACAGCTTCATCAGGGAGGCCTTCAAGGAATCGAGCCTAATACTTGAGGGGATAAAAAACAGGGACGATCTGCGGTTCTTTGCTAACTTCCACGCCGTGGACATCATAAGGAGGCACCTTAACGATGGAGTCATCTACGCAAAGGTGCTTGGAAGAAACCTCGTCACGGGCGAGGTGGAGGAACTCGAAGGCCGCGTTGTTGGCTACACAGTAGCGCTTGATGAGGGAATAGACAACTTCGACCTGGAGACGGAGAGGGGAATAGTGAAGGTTGGGGGAATGTTCGCGGTTTTGGAGGATTATGAAACGACTATGATCCGGCTGACCATAGTTTGAGGTGATTGTATGGCGGACGTTAGACTTGTGAACGTTTGGAAAATGTTCGGTGATTTCACGGCGGTTAAGGATATGAATCTTCACGTTAAGGATGGGGAATTCATGATTCTCCTCGGGCCGAGCGGTTGCGGAAAAACAACCACTCTGAGAATGATTTCAGGCTTGGAAGAACCCACGAAAGGCCAAATCTACATTGGGGATAAACTCGTCGCAGATCCGGAGAAAGGTGTCTTCATCCCTCCAAAGGATAGAGACATCGCCATGGTCTTCCAGAGTTACGCTCTATACCCGCACATGACTGTCTACGACAACATCGCCTTCCCGCTTAAACTGAGAAAAGTCCCCAAGCAGGAGATTGACCAGCGCGTTAGGGAAGTCGCGGAAATGCTCGGCTTAACCGAATTACTCAAGAGAAAGCCCAGAGAATTAAGCGGCGGCCAGAGGCAGAGAGTCGCTCTAGGCAGGGCAATCGTGAGAAAACCACAAGTCTTCCTCATGGACGAGCCACTCAGCAACCTGGACGCCAAGCTTAGAGTGAAAATGCGCGCCGAGCTTAAGAGGCTCCAGAAGCAGCTGGGAGTCACGACCATCTACGTGACTCACGATCAGGTTGAAGCAATGACCATGGGCGATAGAATTGCAGTGATAAATGCCGGAGTCCTCCAGCAGGTGGGCACGCCAGAAGAAGTTTACGACAAGCCAGCGAACACTTTTGTGGCGGGATTCATTGGCTCGCCGCCAATGAACTTCATGGACGCGACGATCACTGAAGACGGCTTCGCGGACTTCGGAGAGTTTAAACTCAAACTCCTCCCGGACCAAGTTGAAGTTTTGAGGGAAGAAAACCTGATCGGAAAGGAAGTCATCTTTGGAATTCGCCCGGAGGACATTTACGATGCAATGTTCGCTCAGGTCAAGATTCCCGGCGAGAACATGACTAGAGCAATGGTTGACATCATCGAGAACCTGGGGAGCGAGAAGATCGTGCACCTGCATGTCGGGCAAGTGACGTTTTTGGGTGCATTCAGGTCAGAGTCAAAAGTCAGGGAAGGACACGAGATCGACGTGGTCTTCGACATGAACAAAGCCCACATCTTCAAAAAAGACACAGGAAAAGCCGTATTCTGAGGTGTTGCCCATGATAGCGGTAATAACGTTCACGGATCCCAGGCCAACGGCCCTCTCGATTGAGCGCGAGAGGGCTTTGATGGAGAAGCACTCCGCCCTCATCGGGGAGCTGAGGAAGGCCGGCTTTGAAGTTCTCGACGTGAACGGGAGGCTTGGAAAATACGAAGCCCTCAAAGCCGGGAAGAACTTCGGGGTAGATTCGATGGACGAGAGCTTCGAGGCAGGAGAGATTATAGCCGGGAGCTCTGCTTCTGGAATAATAGCCGGTCTCTGGCACTGGACGGAGAGCAACCTAGTCACGGCACTCGTCAGGGAAACCAAGAGGCCGATACTCCTCTACGCCGACGACGACCCTGCGTGGGCCGGAACCACGTGCATCACGTCTGTCGGGGCCTCGCTCTGGGAGAGCGCGGTGAACGAGTACGCGCTGAACCATGTCCGTCTCAAGGGGGACGTTGAAAAGGTAAAAGCCTGGGCTAGAGCCGTTGAGGCCGTCTCAAAGCTCTCCAGGAAGTCTCTCCTCCTCTGGGGGGCTCCGTACACCCTTGGGATGGAGCACCTCATGGACGACCTGCCGAGGCTTAAGAGAATCGTCGGCGACTTCATAATGCTCGACCAGTACGTTCTGGTGAGGAAGGCGGAGAAGATGCTCTCGGACGAGAGGCTGAGGGTCCGCGTGGAGGAGTTCTACGACTGGCTGACCGAGAAGACAACCGTTAAGTTTGATGACCTCATGCTGACACCGGAGGCATTGAGGAGGCAGATAGCCATATATCTCGCCGCAAAGGAGAGCTGGAGCGAGCAGAAGGACGTTTCGGCCGTCTCGATAAAGTGTCAGCCAGAGCTGAGCGAGGTCTACGGCGTTACGGCCTGCCTGATTCCGGCGCTGTTCCCGTTCAACCTCGATGCCGAGGGCGAGAAGGAGGTAATCCCGGCCACATGTGAGGGCGACGTCAAGGGCACGATAAGCTCGGCGCTCCTCTTCTATCTGAGCGGAAAGCCCCCGCTCTTCGGAGACATAAAGTACGTGGACGACGAGGTCGTCATGATAGCCAACTGCGGGGCGGCTTCGCTCTACTATGCAAGGCTGAGCGAGAACCCGGAGGAGAACCTCAAAGCAACAACCGTCCAGGGACAGTGCCAGGGGGCGAGCGGTGGAGCGCTAACTTACAGAACCCCGCCGGCGGAGTTCACTGTGGCGAGGCTCGTACGGAAGGGCGGCGAGTACTACCTCATCTACTTCCTCGCGGAGGGTCTTGAGATAACGGAGGAGATGGAATCGAAGCTTAAATGGGGCAAGCAGTGGCCGCATACGGCCATAAAGAACCCGCTCGACAAGGAGGGCTTTATTTCGGCTATGGGGGCCAACCACCTCTCGCTGGTTCCCGGTGACTTTACGGAGGAAGTCCGCTTCGTGGCTAGGCTATGGGGAGTAAAGGCAATAAACCTTGAAGACTCAAGGGAGGTAAAGTCCTTCCTTGAGGGGTAGTCCATGAAAACCATCCTCGCAGGCAACGGGGCCTTCGTCCTGAGCGATGAGAGAGGAGACATGCCCTCCCATTACGACGGCTTTTATTTTCTCGACACCAGATTCGTCAGAAAGGCCAAGCTTGAGGTTTCTCCGGAACCGGGCTTCCTAGGAGCCTCATCGACCTTCACCAGGGCGGTTTCACACTTCTCCCTCGGCGAACAGGGAATCCTGGTGAGACTGAGAACGCTGGATGGGGTTTACGAGGAAAAGCTCTCCTTCTACAACACGTCGGAAGAACCGCTCGGTGTCAAGGTCTGGTACTCCTACGAGGCTCCCCTTGAGGACATATTCCAGGTCAGGGGCTTCATGGGGCTGAAGAGCGGAGAGGCGATAGCTCCAGCCGGAGAAGCGCACCTGAAGGAAAGCCCCGCCGGAAGGAGGAGCCTCTTCATCGAGACCAACATGGAAAGGGAGGGAAGTCTCTTAAGGGCAGAACTTGAGATACCTCCCCTCGAAAAGGCAGTCCTCTACGTCCGCTTCATCCCCAAAATCGAGGGCAGGGTCTCGGAGATACTCGCAGAGAAAAGGAAAACGATAAAAAACGTCGCCTTCACCGGCTCACCCGCCATCGACGGAATATTTGAGAGGGCGGTTGAGAACATAAACGCCCTGACGCTATTCACGCGTTTCGGGCCGGTTCCCCTCGCCGGGATTCCGTACTTCGCCTGTCCCTTCGGAAGGGACGCGATAATAACCTCACTCTTTCTCCTGCCGTACTACCCGGAATACGCCGCCGGCACACTGAGGCTCTTTGGGCGGCTCCAGGGAAAGGGAACCAACCCGAAGAACGAGGAGGAGCCGGGGAAGATACCCCACGAGTTCCGCCTCGGGGAGCTCGCGCAGTCGGGGAAGGTTCCCTTCGCGCCGTACTACGGCACGGTCGATGCCACCCCACTCTACGTGGCGCTGGCGGGCGAGTACCTGCGCTGGACTAAGGACAGGAAACTGATTGAGGAACTGAGGCCGAACCTGACGGCTGCCGTCGAGTGGATAATCGGAAAGCTCGATGATGGTTACATAACTTACGTTCCGGGAATACTCGGCAACAAGGGGTGGAAGGATTCAAGGGATGCTATAGTTGACGAGGAGGGGAAGCTTCCAAAGCCGCCGATAGCGCTCGTCGAGGTGCAGGGCTACGCCCACTGGGCGCTTAAATTTGCGGGGAAGCTTGACCTGACAGAGCTCGATGAAAAGACCCTTCTCGCGGAGGCGGAACGGCTCAGGAAAAGGTTCAACCGCGACTTCTGGCTCGGCTCCCACTACGCCCTCGCGCTGGACGGGGAGGGAAGGCCACTTAGAGTCGTCTCCTCCAACATGGGGCACCTGCTCCTGACGGGCATAGCCGAGCACGAGGAGGAACTCGCGGGGAGGCTTTTCCAGCAGGATATGCTTTCCCGGTACGGGATAAGAACCCTGAGCGCCAGAGAGAAAGCCTACAACCCCTTCAGCTACCACCGCGGAAGCGTATGGCCGCACGACAACGCGCTGATAGCCCTCGGCCTGGCGAGGATTGGAAGAACGGACATGGCGAAGGCACTCATGGATGCCGTCTTCGATGCCGCGAAGCTTCTGCCGGATAGGGAGCTTCCGGAGCTGTACAGCGGCCTAAACGAGCTCGTTCCCGTTCCGAGGGCCAACTCCCCGCAGGTATGGAGCGCGGCGAGCGTTTTCGCCTTCGTTACCGCCGCGCTGGGAATTGAGACAGGGGATGAGCTTACCATCCAGCCGGCGGAGGGAACGAGCATCGTTCTGAGGGGGGTTTCGTTTGGAGGGAGGAGATACCTCGTAGTTGCCGACGGGGGCGTTAGCGTTGAACCCCTATGAGTTCAGGTTTGAAAAACTCCCAAAACCCGTGCTTTCCCCATCAGATGAAGGATTCGACTCAAAGAACGTCTACAATCCTGCGGTGGTTAAGAGGAGGGGGAAGGTGGTCATGCTCTACCGTGCGGAGGCTAAAGGCGAAAAGATAACCGGAAGAATCGGGCTGGCGCTGAGTGAGGATGGAATCAACTTCATCAGGCACCCGGAGCCCGTTATGGAGCCCAAATACGAGTGGGAGAGCCTCGGCGTTGAGGATCCCCGCGTCGTGAGAATCGGAAAGACCTACTACATGACCTACACCGGCTACGATGGGAAGACGGCACGGCTCTGCATCGCCACCTCGAAGAATCTGCTGAACTGGAAGAAGCACGGCGTGATTTTCGAGGAGTTTCCTTTCCCCAAGAACGGAAGGCTCAACTGGACAAAGAGCGGAGCCATACTGCCCGAGAAGATGAAATTCGGGCCGTTCAAGGGGCACTACGTCATGTACTTCGGTGACTCAAAGGTCTGGCTTGCCTATTCAAAGGACCTCATCCACTGGGAATACGAGAGGGAGCCCGTCCTGAGGCCGAGGGGCCATCTCGTCGAGCCCGGACCTCCGCCAATCCCTACGGAGGACGGGATACTCCTGATACACAGCGAGGCCTTCCACGAGGACGGAAAGCTCGTTTACTACACTCACGCGGCCCTCTTTGACAGTGAAGAGCCGAGAAAGCTCATCTGGAGAACCGAGAAGCCCATCCTCAGGCCAACCTTCGACTGGGAGCTGCATGGATGGGTAGACAACGTGGTCTTCGCGGAGGCCATGATAGACCACGGGGGCAACTACTACCTCTACTACGGGGGAGCAGACAGGCACGTTGGTCTGGCGATAGGGGACTGGAGGAGGAAGGAAGATTAATCTAGAATTATCAGCTCGATCTCCGCTGCCCTCTCGGGGCTCTTCAGGAGTTCCACTATTTTCCTGTCTATGTCCCTCGCGGCTTTGTTCGCCCTTATGGCGAGGGTTCTGGCGTCGATGTAGTTGCTCTTTCTTACCACCATCGAAAAGTCGTGATCGAGGATCAGCCCCGGACTCCCCTCGGCGAGAACCTCGTCCACCAAATTCTCTACCTTTATTCGGATTAGAAGCCTTTTTCCAGCCTTCAGGGCGGATTTAAACTCATCGCTAAGGTCATTTATTCCCTTGTCGGCCTCGATGCAGAGTATGCAGTCCCCTCGGGGCGTGAGGTAGTCTTCCTTCGTGAACTCCAGCGTTGATTTGTGAGTTGCCCTGACGTTCTCGTGACCCCTGCAGTGGATTACCTCCCTCAGCATGGTTCCAACTTCGAGCTGGGGTTTATAAGTCTGAGCGAGGGAAAAGCTTTAAAACTGCTTTCGAGACTGGGGTATGGTTGTCAGAGTCAAGCTAACGGGGGGATTGATGATGGGAAACATCAAGCAGACGTTCATCAAGAGGGTTGCGCGCGAGCTGTTTGACCGCTATCCGAACGAGTTCACCAGGGACTTCGAGCACAACAAGAAGAAGGTTGAGGAGCTCACCAACGTCACCAGCAAGACCATCAGAAACAGGATAGCGGGCTACATGACCAGGCTCGTGAGGATGAAGGAAGAGGGCAAGATGCTTTGAGGCCCTTTTCTAGGATTTATTCTCTTCAAGCCGCTTCCTAAAAGTCTTCAAGGTCTTCGAGTATTTTTCTTGGAAGTCTAGCCCTGAACTCTTTCATCAGCCGCTCGAATTCCCTCTCGTTCTCCTGGGCGATGCGGCGGAAGAGGCTCTCGATGTAGGTCTCCGTGAGCAGGCGAACCTCCTCGAGCTCCTGCTTCATCCTGATTATTTCCTCTATCCTGCCCTGTATCTCGGTCAGAAAAGTCAGAAGCTCGTCTATCTTCTCCTCGGCCGGCTCCGTAGACTTTATGAGAGCCCTAGCCTGGGCGTACTCCTTTGTCTGCCTCGGTGCTTTGGGTTCGTACATCTCGGTGCCGAAGGCGTAGGGCGTGAGCAGAACCTCAAGGCGGAAGCCGCGCTTTATCGTGTAGTACTTCCTCGGCCTGCCGCGCGGTATCTTCTCGGTTCGGCCTTCAATGAGGCCCGCGCTCTCGAGTATCCTGAGGTGTTCAAGAACCGCCTTCTGGCCCACCCCAAGCTCCTGGCTGAGCTCGCTCACGAAGTACGGTCTCTTGGTGAGCAGGATGAGTATCCTCCTTCGCGTCTCGTTTCCGAGTATGTCCAGCAGTCTCCCCATGTTCTTATTTGACTCCATGGTCTCACCCCCTTTCCCTAACCTGATGTAAGAAAAGATTACTTTAAGCTTTTCGGTGATTTGGAAAATTGGAAGAAACTATGGAACGAAGTGGTGCTCCCTGCATCTGGCTTCGTAGCTCTCGCTTCCGCCGACGAGTATCACCGGCGAGTCACGGGGCGCTGGTTTTCCATCTATGAGGCGCTGGGTCCGGGTAGCAGGCTTTCCACAAACCGTGCACACGGCGGTGAGATAGACTATGTTGTCCGCCCGAACGAGCAACTCCCTGGTGACGGGAAACGGGTCGGCCTTAAAGTCGAGGTTGAGCCCGCTCGCGATGACGTAAACGCCCTCGTCGGCGAGCCTTTCTAAGGCATCCACGATGGCCATCGGGAAGAACTGCACCTCGTCGACGCCGATGACCTCGTAGCCTTCCCTCTTGGTTATCTCCACTATCCTCTCAACACCATTCTCATCGGTAGGGATGACGAATGCCTCGTAGCGCAGACCGTTGTGGGCGACGACCTCGTCCTCGGAGTAGCGGTTGTCTATGCTCGGCTTGAAGAGAGCCGCCTTTCTCTTCGCGAACATCTGCCTCTCGATGCGCTTTATCAGCTCGGTTGTCTTTCCAGCGAACATCGGACCGGTGATTACCTCCAAGAATCCCCCTGGATGAACCATGATTCCCACCAAGAAAAGAAGGCCTTCAGCTGTTAAATCTCCTCCGGCCGAAAAGTTGAACGGAAGACGAAAATGGAAGAAAAAAGCCGTCAAACCGGTCAGACCGGGGTGACGTGGCCCCACTTTTCGAGGGCCCTAGCGAGTTCCCTGTGGCTCTTGGCGTACTCGTCGAGCGGGATGCCCTGCATGATGGCGTCGAGGGCCTGCCTGACGGCCATCGCTCCGGCCTTCGGTCCGTCCGGGTGGCCGAGGGTTCCACCGCCTATCTGGAGAACTATGTCCTTTCCAAGGGCGTCTATAACAGGCTCTATGTTGCCGGGGTGAAGGCCGCCCGAGCTGACGGGCATGGCCGGCCTGATGTGGTAGAACTTCTGCTCCATGTGGAAGACGTCAGTCTCATCGGGGACGTAGTGCTCCTCCCTGAATACCCTGGCTATCTGGATGACGTCCCACTTGCTTCCCTCAAGCTTGCCAGCACCAGCGGTTCCAACGTGGAGCTGGTCTATGCCTATGACGCGGAGGAGCTTAGCCAAGACGAACATCGAGATGCCGTGGTAGGGGTCCCTCGTGAAGGTCGCGTGCATGGCCCTGTGGCCGTGAACCGCTATGCCGTAGTCGGCCGCGATGTCCCTGATGTACTCCAGCGCCCCCCAGCCGGTGACTACGACGTCGACCATGGCATGTGGATTGCCGTAGTCGGCGAGTATCTCGAGCCTGCGCTCCATCTCGCGCACGTCGGCGGTTATGTTGGCGAACCAGCTCTTGGCCTCGCCGGTCTCGTCCTCGACCCTGTCTATGACGTTCATCAGAACCTCCGCCCTAGTCTCAAAGCGGTTGTACCAGGGGCTGGTCAGGTTCTCGTCGTCCTTTATGTAGTCCATTCCGCCGCTGAGCAGGTCGTAGGCGAGCTTTTCAAGCTCCTCCGGCGAATAGCCGACCTTCGGCTTGGGAACCGTTCCAACTATCGGCCTGTCCTTGACGTCAAAAATCCTCTTGACGCCGTCCTTTCCGAAGTACGGCCCCTCAAACTCGCGGAGGAACTTCTCCGGGAGGTAGATGTCCTCGAGGCGGAGTCCCTTAACGCGCTTCATTCCGAAGACGTTGCCGGCGACGCTGGCGAGCATGCCGGGCATGTTCCACTCCTCGAACAGATGAATCGGATAGGCTATCCTGACGATCCAGCTGCCGTCCCCCATGTCATGGAAGTGGTACGCCTTAGCCGACATGTCATCCCATCTTTCCTTCTCGTACCACTGGTAGAGGCTCGTCCAGGTTCCAGTCGAGCTCTCCGCCGCGACGGCTCCAGCGGCATCCTCTATGCTGAATCCCTCCGCGGGGGTTATCCTGAAAACAGCCACCAGGTCCCTCTTTGGGTTGGGTTCGTAGTCCTTGTCCACGTAGATGTCGTATATCTCAAACTTCTCTACCATGCTTTCACCTCCTGAGTAACCTGAAGATTGCATCGCTACCTATAAAAATGCTGTGGTGCAATAGTGGGGCATTCCTGCCTCTATGTGAGTATTGGAGACGCTTTTCCTGCGTCAACGCTCCAAACTCCTGCCCTTCTTTTAGAAATCGAAGGTTTAATGGGCCTCTAAATGCGATTTAACGCCCGATTTGCCGTTTTTGAAACTTTGCCCTCAAGTTAGTATTTGCCCGTTCATAAGTCGGTAGGCTAAGGATACCAGATTTCTCAACATCTCACCCAAAAATGGCCGATTATTGGCCCCAGAGCGCCCGGTTTCCGAAAGGTTTATATAGACCTTTGTTCTTAGAATAGAACGCAGATACCTGCAAAACAACGTTTAGGAGGTTGGGAAAATGGCTGAGTTGCCGATTGCCCCAGTTGACAGGTTGATAAGGAAGGCCGGCGCCGCCCGCGTCAGCGAGGACGCCGCCAAGCTCCTGGCCGAGCACCTTGAGGAGAAGGCCATGGAGATCGCCAGCAAGGCGGTCGACCTCGCCCACCACGCCGGCAGGAAGACCGTCAAGGCCGAGGACATCAAGCTCGCTATCAAGAGCTGATGGCCTTTCTTTTCCACCCTTTTCCGCTTTTCTGAAAGTTTTGAAACATTACCAGAAGCGTATCCTTTCGACTCTAACGCTTTTGCCGCTGACCCTCAAAAATGCAAAACCTGCGGTATCCATCCTCGGAAACGTTGGGGAGCCGGGGCTGAGGAGAACCACCCGCTCTCCGTGAACCGAGTAGATATCGTGGTAGAAGCGGTGCGTGTGGCCGAATATCAGAACGTCCGCCCCCATGTCGAGGGCCTTGAGCGTCAAGAACTGCGCATTGAGAGAGAAGAACTGATGACCGTGGAGGAGACCGATACTCACATCCTCGACATCGATGAGCCTCTCCTCGGGCAGGTTGAGGTGGTCCGCGTTTCCCCTCACGGCTACGACCGGCGCGAAATCCTCCAGTCTCTCCAGAAGTTCATGGGACGTAACGTCCCCCGTGTGGAGTATCAAATCGGGCTTTTTCTCTTCAAGATGCTGGAAAAGAAGGGAAGGAAGGTTCTTTGTTTTATCGCCGTGATGCGTGTCGCCCGTTACCGCTATCAGCAAGCCCATCCCTCATATCGGGACGTTTATGTTGAGCTTCTCGACGAGTTCCTTATACCTGTTCCTCACGGTAACCTCGGTGACGTGCGCTACCTCGGCCACCTCGCGCTGGGTCTTCTTCTCCCCCTCAAGCAGGGACGCGACGTAAAGCGCAGCGGCCGCCAATCCGGTCGGACCCTTTCCGCTCGTGATGCCCCTCCTGATGGCCTCCTGGAGTATCTCCTTGGCACGCTTCTTCGTCCGCTGACTGACGCCGAGTGCATCACCAAACCTGTCGACGTACTCTATCGGGCTGGTCGGCCTGAGGTTAAGACCGAGGCCCCTGGCAAGGAAGCGGTAGCTCCGCCCTATCTCCTTCTTCGTGACCTTCGAAACCGCGGCAATCTCGTCGAGAGTCCTTGGGATGCTTTCCATCCTGCAGGCGGCGTACAGAGCGGCGGAAACCATTCCCTCTATGGACCTCCCCCTGATGAGCTTCTTCATGACGGCCTTGCGGTAGAGCGATGCAGCAACTTCCTTAACGCGCCTCGGCAGCATCATCTGGGCCGCCATCCTGTCCAGCTCGCTGAGGGCGAAGGCGAGGTTTCTCTCGGCGGCGTCGTTTATTCTCATCCTGCGCTGCCACATTCTGAGCCTTCTCATCTTCGTACGGTACATTCCGGTTATCTGGTTGCCGTGTATATCCCTATCGCGCCAGTCTATGTCTGTGGAGAGGCCCTTATCGTGGATCATCAAAGTCATGGGCGCACCGGTTCTGGCGCGCTTTGCCCTCTGATCCGGATCGAAGGCACGCCACTCGGGACCCTCATCAATGACGTTCTGCTGAACGACGTAACCGCAGACAGAACAGACAATTTCGCCCCTCCGCGGGTCGTAAAACAACTTATCGGAGCCACAAACCGGACAAACATTCTTATCAGCCAAAAGCTCTCACCCCCTCTTTCTGGGGGCAGGGCGTCTTGCCTTTCCGCCCTTCGTGCGCCTCTTGCCGGTCTTTCCCGGCCTCGACTTCTTGCGCTTGGTATCAACGTAGAGCAGAGTCCCGACGTAATTCTCGGGATTCTTGATGCGTGGCTTCACGGCCACGTACGGTCTGTTAACTGGTCCGAACACATCCTTCACTACCCCGACCACGGTGAGCTTTTTGTCAACCACCGGGTCGTTGAGCGAAGGAACCCAGTCCGTACGCAGAATAAGGAACCCCTGCTTCGCGTAGTGAGAAACTTTGCCCAGGCGTCTCATAGCCCCACCCCAAAAGGACATATCCTTTTAAGCTTTTCGCTTTTGCCTTTATAAACTTTTCGCCGAATTTCCAAAAGGTTTTTATTTAAGTGCCCTCTAAAACAAAAGATTAGGTAGGTTAAAATGAAATGCCTCCTCGCCGGACACCTGGTCATCGACAGAATAATAAGGGGTTCGAGATTCGAAAGGAGGATCGGCGGAGGGGCCTACTACTCCGCGATAACCCTCGCAAATTTCTGCGACGTTGAGGTTCTGACCAGCGTTGGGGAGGATTTTCCGGACGAGTGGCTCGATGAACTAACCGACCGAGGGATAAGGCTCAGAATAATACCGGCCGAGAAGAGCACCTCCTACGAACTCCGTTACCTGGACGCCAACAGAAGAAAGCTCCGGCTCCTCTCAAGGGCTGCTCCAATAACGGACGTGCCGGGCGGGGATTACGACATGGTGATGCTGAACCCGGTTGCCGGGGAGATTCCCCCCGAAAGTGCCACCAAGTTCAAGAAGCTATCGGACTTTCTTGTCGCCGACGTTCAGGGATTCATAAGGGCGCCAGAAGTTGGTCCGGTGCGGCTTTGGGAGATTGATGCGTCCTTCCTCAGGGGTATGAGAGTCCTCCACGCCGACCTCACGGAAACGCGCTATCTGAAAAACTTCAACCCCAGCGATGTCGAGGTTCTCCTGGTCACCAACGGAGCGCAACCGGGTTTTGCGTACCTCCGGGGGAAGGGGTACACCTACCGGCCGGTGGAGATGGACATCGAGGAATCAACCGGCGCGGGAGACGTTTTCCTCGCGAGCTTTGCCCATTTCTACTCCCAGTGCCCGTTCATCCAGGCGCTGAAGAGAGCGAACGCGTTCACCGCCCTCTTTCTAAAGCACAGGGACTTTTCCTTCTCGATAGAAGATGTCAACGAGCTAGCTATGAGGGTCGCGGTCGAGAGGCTTAACGATATAAATCCATAGGAATAATTATGCCCGCCGATGATGAAACGTCAGCATGCTGAAGATGATGAAGAGAGACTTCCCTGAGGTGATGGTATGGACCGATACGTTCTGCTCGTTAAGGCCCCGAGGGGCTACGATATAACCCCCGTACGGGAGGAGCTCAGAGAGTTTCTCTCCAGAACCCATCCGGAGCTCAAGGTCGAGGCACACAGGTGCATAGGCCTCACCGCCGACGTAGTCATCCTGTACGGGGACGGCGTCGTACTCATAAAAAGGAAGCACGAGCCGTTCAAAGATCACTACGCCCTGCCCGGGGGATTCGTCGAGTACGGCGAAACCGTCGAGGAGGCGGCCCTGCGCGAGGCAAAGGAGGAAACCGGTCTCGACGTTAGACTCATCAAGCTCGTTGGAGTTTACTCCGACCCGAACCGCGACCCAAGGGGGCACACCGTGACGACGGCATTTCTGGCCATCGGAACCGGGAAACTGAAGGCCGGGGACGACGCGAAGGAAGTTCACGTTATACCCGTGGATGAAGCGCTGAAGTTGCCGCTGGCGTTCGACCACGGGAAGATTCTGAGGGACGCCCTGAGCCTGAGGTGATGTCATGAGGGTCGAGTTCCCTGAGTTCGGGAGGATAGTCGTGGACGGCAAGATTTACGACCACGATATCGTGATCTATCCGAGCGGAAAAATCGAGGAGCGCAAGAAATGGCTCAGCAAGAACAAGCACGGCACGAGCCACAAGCTCGACCCGGATGAGCTGAGGGAGTACCTAACGGAGGACTTCGACGTTCTGCTAATCGGCACCGGGGCCTGGGGAAGGCTCTCTCTCCTGCCGGAAAGCAGGGAGCTGGTGGCGAACAAAGAAGTCATCGAAAAGCCGACAGGCGATGCTGTGGAGCTCTTCAACGGACTCTGGGGAAAGAGGAAAGTCCTCGCGATATTCCACATCACATGTTGATGACAGCTTGAACCGCTACGAAGCCAACGGTAGCCAGAGCCAGCGCGTAGGGATAGCCGAGGAAGTACCAGAGGCCGGCGATTGCTCCGAGGGTAACCCCGTTGATTATCATGAGCACCAGAACGTGACCGAAGTTCGTCTCCGGCACGGATAGCTCGCTTTCGCCGTGATAGAAGAAGGCCAGCGCCACTGAGGACGTCAGGAGCGGAAGGATAACCGCAGCGGGAAGCAGGGCAAGGGTTCTAACGTTGAGGTACGAAACCGCTAGAACGAGGCCAACGCCGGCGGTGACCGGAACGGCGTTCATGACGAGAAGCTTCGCCCGAACGAACTGACCGACAGTTATGGGCAGACTCCTCAGGAACTCGAACTCCCTACCGTCTATTTTGAGAACCGTGTCTATTCCAACGGAGCTCATCCAGGCTATCATGAGGAGAACCGATGCGAGCGCCCAGTCCTCAACCTTTCCGGACGTGAGAATGCCGACGGCACTCGGCAGGATTATGAAGAGCGGAAAGATGAGGCCGACGAGGAGGGCGCTTTTTCTGAAGACTACCCTCAGGTCCTTCAGGGCGATCGCCACGATTGGGTGGTGGGTTTCTGCCTTGAAGCGAACGATTCTGGAGCGGGAAACCACCCTTCCCTCCTCGAGCCTGCCCCAGAGTCGCCCGAGGATGAACAGGTAGAGCGGGACGAGGATGACGAGATAGCCGAGGAGAATGAGGGAGGAGTGGGATGGATCCGTTATCGAGGCAACCGAGAACGGATATGCCAGGGAGTACTTCGAGAAGAAGGGCAGAAGGTCCTCGTAGTGCTCGTTGACGTACTGCTGGAAGTAGTTGAGGGCGTAGAAGATGCCGATGAAGAGGATAACCCCCATGGTCCTCGCCAGCGTCCTGAGCTTCGAGAACCTGCCGCCAACGCTCGCCGAGCCGAAGAACGTGAAGACGACCAGCCCGAGGACGTGGCCGAGGAAGGCCCCGGTGAGGATCCAGAGCAGGCCGAGCATGCCGGAGGTTCCGTACTTCGCCATCATCATGACGGCCGCGGGGAGGAGCGCGATGACCGCTGGGACGTTGTCTATAGCAAGGAGAACGCTGAGGTACTTTGAGCCCGTTCTTATGGGTAGGGGCTTGAGCGGCTCGAAGATTCCCATGGAGGTCGCGTAGGAAGCATTGACGGTCGTCGTGTAGAGCGCCATTATGAAGGGGAGAAGGGCGTAGGTGGCGAATATCACCGCCGCCCGGGTTTCGTCCTCGGCCCCGGCAATCGCCCCCGCCATCATGACGCCAAAGAACAGGAAGGCAACTGACTGAAGGGCCATCCCCCTCTTTATGTCACCCGCGTTCCTGAGCTGCTTCCTGAACTTCTCGGGATCAGCGGCTATCTGAGGGTTGCTCTTCAAACGCCGGTAATGGAGCTCCTTGTAGAGGATTCTGACTATCTCGAACATGCTCCCACCCTAGAGGGCATCTTTAAGGGCCCGGACTATGCTCGCCACCTCGTCCTGGCTCTCGGTGAGCTTGAGAAAGACGTCCTCAAGGCTCTCCTCGTGGGCGAACTCCTTGAGCTGCTCCACGGTTCCCTCAGCTATTATCTCGCCGTTGTAGATAACCCCAACGCGGTCGCATATCGTCTCTGCCAGCGCCAGAACGTGGGTGGAGAAGACTATGCTCCTGCCCTCCTCCCTGAACTGGAGTAGGAGTTCCCGGAGAATGCGGGCGCTCTTGGGGTCGAGACCGTTCATCGCCTCGTCCAGTATGAGAACCTTCGGGTCGTGGAGCATGGCCGCTATGAGCGACACCTTCTGCCTCGTTCCGAAGCTGAGCGAACCTATCATCTCGCCGAGATAGCCCCCTATGCCAAACGCCCTGACCATGGTCTCGACCCTCTCCTGGAGCTCTTCCTTCGGAATCCCCCTCACACTCCCCACGAAGTTGAAGAACTCAACCGGCGTTAGGCTCTCGTAGAGAACCGGCGTTTCAGGCACGTAACCGACTATCCGCTTGACGCCAAGTGAATCCTCGGCGACGTCAACGCCGCCAACAACAACACGCCCCGAGGTGGGTTTCAGTATCCCTGCCAGAATCTTCATTGTCGTGCTCTTCCCGCTCCCGTTCGGCCCAAGGAGGCCGTATATCTCGCCATCAGCAACAGTGAACGTTATTCCATTGACTGCCCTCGTCGGGCCGAAGCGCTTAACGAGGTTCTCAACCTCGATCATTCTACCACCGGATGTGATAATAATTCGCGCTTAATAAATTTTGTCCCCTGAATGACTCTTCATCGAAGAAACACTTAAATAAAATAAAACCCAAAATTGGGTAAAATCCAAACCCCTGTATGGGCTTCAATTTCGTTTCTTGCCCCGGGTTTGGGTTGGAGGTGCAGGTATGAGAAAAACCTCTCGGATTTTGGTTCTCATTTTACTAAGCGCGTTAGTTGTCATCAGCGGGTGTATCGGCACCACCCCCTCACCCACCGGAACTGGCCCAACAACCAGCGAGAACCCAACGACAAGCGGCACGGGCGAGACGACATCCACGGCGGAGAGTTCTCCAACGGAAACTGGAAGTGAGACCGGAACCCACACAACCACAGAGACAGTAACGCAAACCGAAACCCAGACTGAGACCTCGACCGAGACCTCAACACCCACTGAGACCCCCGCACCGAACGAGAGCATTCAGTACGATGAGGATGGCAATGTGATATGTGAGGGCGACGCTGACCCTGACCTCGGCTGCGAGGCTGGAGAAACCAACGACAACGGAACAGGGGCAGGGTTCTCCCTGCCAGATACCCTGATAAACGTCACCCTTGAACCCGTCATAATACCCATTTACAAGCTCACGGCAAACTTCACATACGCCGGACCGATCGGAAGCGACGCCTTCGAGCCCAACGGGGAGAAGATAGAGAAGGTCTCGATCATCACTGCCTCCACGAATCCCGGAAAGAGCGTCAAGTTCACGATAACCTTTGAGAACGAGAGCCTTGCGGCGACATACGTTCACATCCCCGTCTTCATCGACCTGTTTAGCGGCAAAAAGTACGTGTACAAGCCGACGGTTCTGCGCTTCGACGAGGGTGACGAGTTCGGGAGAAGATGGGAGCTCCATCTGTACTCAACGGGTTTCACACTCTACGAGCTGACTGGAAACGGCCCCGTCGAACTCCAGAATGGAAGCGTTCAGCTCGACGGAAGGCGCGTGAGCTTCACCGTCGAAAACTTCTCCGAAATCTTTCCCGAAAAGGTTCATCTCAGGATCTACGGCAGAACGACTAGCGATGACAACCCGAGCCTCACCTATCCTAGCGTTGGAACCTTCGTGGTGGAGGCAGGAAGGGGCTGGATTGACTACTACACCCCAGCATGGTTTGGCCTTCCAGGTGAAGACGTTGAGCTGTACATGGAGGCGAGGGGCTACGACCTGACGATGAGGCTCTACCTCGACGACCGGAAGTACCGCGACATGATGCCGATGAAGGTCTTCTTTGACAGCACCGACAACGGCGAGGCCGACTGGGTGGCTTACCTCGACGAGGACTCCTTTAAGCTGAGGGACGCGCACGGGAGCGTTTACCGCGAAGGAACGGTGAGCACCTACATCGAAAACGACAGGCACGTCGTCGAGTTCACCATCGAGAACTTCTTCTCCCTCGTCCCCTGGCGCTACTTCCGCCTCTGGTTCGCGGGCCAGGTTCAATCGCCGACCTTCAAGCCCCGCTTCCCGTCTCACAGCAACATCTGGGTGAACGCGACCAACGGACTGAGCCTCGACAAGGACGTCGACCGCTACCTCGTCATCGTCGTCGAAGACGTTTACATAAAGGGCAACAAGGACAGCGCGGAGGGCGAGATTCAGCTCGTCTCGTGGGCCTTCCCGGTTTACTGGAAGCACGAGAACGACCTTGACTGGAAGTACGGGCCGATTTACGCCGTCGGCTATCCAGCAAAGCGCTGGGTCGAGGCGGACGACCACAGCAGACTGCTCTACCACGACGAGAGGGCGATAAGCGTGAGCTATCCCTTCATCAACGGCTACCCGATTTTTGCCATGCCCCTCGATGAGGTCAAAAAATACAGGAAGGTTTACGTCCAAACCGCCGGCTGGGACTTGGACGACCCCGGCGAATACATCACCCTCGGCGTTGGCTTCTTGGTTGACGCCGCCATCGGCCTCGCCACCGGAGAAATAGGAACGGCCATGAAGTACGGCTACAACGGCGTTATGTTCATCAACCAGCTCGTCACCGGCCAGGGTGCGGCCGAGTGGTGGGGCTCAACGATAGTCAAGGACCTCGGCGGAGACCCCGATCCGGTCGGGTACAACGGCTACACGATAGACACGAACGGCAACTACCGCGACGGTGTTCTCGTTGAGGTATGGTCCGCTGACGGCAACATGAGGGTTACCTACCTCGTTCAGGAGGTTGAGGTCCCGAGGACGCTCCGCTACAACACGCTCCAGGCTTACCTCGATACCGTTCAGTTCACGAAGGACACGGAGTTCGGGGATGACGAGTATTACCTCTACGCGAGCGGATTCATATCATTCAAGCCAGAGGAGGTAGCCGATGTGCCCGACATAACGCGGGAGGAAACCACCGCGATGGTTCCCGTACAGCCGGTTAACCGCTATCCCAAGGCGGGAGTTCTTTCGGGGAACAGGTTCGCCACAAGGCCCCAGATGCTAATCATAGGCCACACGAGGGCCGACGTGCCGTTCCTCTACCTCGAATACGACGGCTGGGAAGAGGATGCTGGAAAGTGGGGCAACGACGACGACCCGATGGGACAGGTGGCTATAACGCTCCTCCTCGACGACGACTACTTCGACTGGGAGCCGAACTCCGCGATTCCAACCAAGGAGTGGAGCCTCGAGTTCCCAAGCTGCGGCGTCTCGGGCGGCTGCTCAAAGGCTTGGTTCTGGGTCAGGATAAAGGCCGACTGAGCCTTTCCTTTCTTTTACCCCCGATAAAAACAATCCTTTTAAGGGAAACGCCATTTTCAGTAAGAAACTCAAGTTAGGTTGGTGAAGAATAATGCGAAAACTCCTCTCAATGGCGGTTCTTTTCCTGGTTTTTATCGCGGCACTCGGTTCCGGGTGCATCGGCTCAAGTTCGGAAGGCGATACCCACACGGCAAGCACCGTTAGCCTCTTCAATGCAGACACGCTCCACGTGATAGTCACGCCGGACATAGAGTACTCCCACGCCGTCGTCATAAGATACGCCAACGGTTCAACGACATACATGCTCGCCGTGCCGGATGAGGACTACGTGAGCGTTGAGGACGGTAAGGTCTACATAGACGACGACTGGATAAGCCTCTCAACCGTTGAGGAGCGCGATGGGGCGTTCTACTGGGACATAACGTTCAGGGAAAGTGATGATGGTTTCAGCATAGCCACCTCAGACGGAAGCGTCTCCTACCACGTGAAAAACGGGAACTGGGATGAAACTCCCGACGTTGGGGACGCCCAGCGGTTCTACAACTACCTCGTGGGCATATTCGACAGGGCCCTCTCAAGCGAGGCTACCGTTTACGACATCGAATACTCGTACAACGATGGCGAGCTGATATCCCTTGACGACCTCGACGCCCAGAACGTTGGCAGGGGAGACGTCGAGTTGATGGCGGACGAGTTCATCACGGACGATTACTACTACTTCTACATCGGGGACAGCACCGGCTACGAGGGCATGGACGGCTACTACATGAAGGGAAGCATAGCCCCTGTTCTCGTGGGCTTTGCCATGGGGCTCGCCGATAACGACGCCAACGGCGATTCATACGTTCTGGCGGTTCCGGTCGAGTACAAGGACGCGATAACGTTTCATACCGACGAGAACGGAAAGATAGACGGCATCTATGTGGACATAAACACGGTTCCCGAAGGAACACACGCATACGTCGCTTACATGGAGAACGGGGAGTTCAGCTGACTCCCCTTCATTTCGGCTCCAGATGAGCCCTCTTGACCTCAAGCACTCCGGAATAGTTGCACTCGTTCCACTTCTTCTCGACTTCATCGAAAACTATGCGCGCCTTGAAGAAGGGCGCATCCCTGACGAAGGTCTCGAACTCACCGCCTTCTCCCGCAACGTGGATTCTGTACTTCTCGTGGAGCCTCACCAGCTCCTCTAAGGCCTTTTCGTCAATCCTCCTCCCGAGCCATCTCTCGTCCAGGCCGTAGGCGGCCGTGCCGACCATGACCACGTCGAAGATGCCGATTATCTCGCGCATATACTCGATTGGATCGCGGTGCCAGGCCGGGGCGAAGCTCTCTATGCCGAGCTCTTCAGCAACCCTGTCAACGCGCTTCTTCTGGTACTCGCTGGCTAAGGCGCCGGCAACGACACCGTCTATCCTCAGCCCCTCAAGGACGGCCTTCATGTCATCTACCTCTTTCTCCTTCTCGCCGCCCGTGAAGCCCTTCACGAGGGGAATCCCCACAGCCTTCGCCTGGAGCTCCGTGAGGTGAATGTTCGGCACGTGGTACATGTAGCTGTCATCGCGCTCGCTCACCATAGAGACGAGGTATTTGACCTCGAAACCCTGCTTCAGGGCCCAGTAGAGGGCATAGTTGGAGTCCTTCCCGCCCGAATACAGCACGGCAACGCGCATCTCTCTCACCCGAAAGCTTCAAATCATTGGTCCGATAACCCTCACTGGAGAGTGGCTCGGCGGGGGCTTTAAAAAGGTGATGCCGATGGTGCCAAAAACGGCGGTGATTCTGGCGGCAGGCCTCGGAACGAGGATGGGGAAGAGACCCAAGGGGCTCCTGAAAGTCGCCCGAAGGGAGATTCTGTACCGGACGCTAACCCTTCTCAGGCAAAACGGCGTTGAGAGGTTCATAATAGTCACCAACGAACGCTATGCAGGGCTTTACCGTGAGTTCATCGAGGGGCACGGCCTCAATGCCGAGCTGGTGATCAATCCCGAGCCGGAAAAGGGCAACGGGCACTCCCTCCACCTGGTCAAAAACCGCGTCTCTGGAAGGTTTGTTCTGGTGATGAGCGACCACGTTTACGGCGAGGAATTCATCCGGGAAGCTCTGAGGGGGAGCGGCCTGATAACGGACAGGAAACCGAGATGGACAGACGTTGGCGAGGCGACTAAGGTGAGGGTCAGAAACGGCAGGGTCGAGGGGATAGGAAAATCCCTCGACGAGTGGGACGCAGTCGATACGGGCTTCTTCGTCCTCGGTGAGACAATCTTCGAGATAACAGAGGCCTTAGAAAGGGAGAGAGAAGGGGACTACCCCGTGAGCGAGGTCGTGAAGAGGGCTAAGCTTGAGGTTACCTTCCTCGACGGCCTCCCCTGGACCGACGTTGATACGCCTTCGGACCTGAAGAGAGCCAGGAGGATGCTCGTCAAGACCGCTGTGAAGGGAACGGGCGACGGGTTCATCAGCAGGCATCTCAACAGGAAGGTTTCAACCGAGATAAGCTACCTCCTCGTCGAGAAGGCCACCCCGAACCAAATGACTGTCGTTACATTTGTCCTCGGAATGATCTCGGCCTTTTTGACGCTCCTCAGCCTCCCCCTAGCCGGAATACTGTATCAGATTAGCTCAATCCTTGACGGCGTTGATGGCGAGCTGGCGAGGGCCCAGATGATGACGAGCAGGTTCGGGGGCTACATAGATTCCCTCCTCGACCGCTACGTTGACGGCGCATTTCTGACCCTCCTTGCTTACTCAACCCTCAGAGAGCCCCTCTGGTACCTCATTGCACTCCTTGCACTCCTCGGCTCGGTGATGGTGAGCTACTCGACCGAGAGGTTCAAGGCCGCCTACGGTGAGAACGCCTACAGCTCGATTCCGGCTCTCAGAAAGCTCCCTGGTAAAAGGGATGAGAGAATCTTCCTGACGATGCTCTTTCTCTTGTATCCGGTCGAGGCTTCGGTTAAAGCGCTCTTCCTCCTTCTCTCCATAATCACGAACCTGCGGGTGGTAATGACGGCGTGGCTGATAGGGAGAAAGAAAAGCTGAGCTCACCCTTCGAGGAACTCAAGCGCCTTCTCCGTCTTCCTGTCGAAGAGGACTATCCGGTCCTTCCGGAGTTTCACCGTCACCGGCTCGCCGAAGCTGAAGTGCTCCCCCTCCGGGGCAAAGACCTTGACGAACGCCCCGTTGACCGAGACGGTAACTATCTGCTCCCTGCCGAGGGGCTCAAAGGAATAGACCGTTCCGGCGAGTCCCTCGGCGCTTCCTTTCACGACCTCTGCGTCGTGTGGCCTGAAGCCGAGGATGACCTCCGTGACCCCGAGTTTCTCAACCAGCTCCCGATACTGGGCCGGAACCGGAATCCTGCTTCCATAGACGTCGAGGTAAGATCCCCTGACCTCAGCCTCGACGAAGTTCATGGGCGGGCTTCCGAGGAAGCCACCGACGAAGCGGTACTTCGGCCTGTAATAGACGTCGTCCGGGCTTCCGACCTGAAGTATCACCCCCTCCTTTATCACGGCTATCCTGTCGGCCATGGCCAAGGCCTCGGCCTGGTCATGGGTGACGTAAACGGCGGTGATTCCAAGCTCCTTCTGGAGTCTCTTGAGCTCGGCCCTTACCTCAAGCCTCAGGAGCGCGTCGAGGTTGCTGAGTGGCTCGTCGAGGAGGAGAACGTCCGGCTCTTTGACCAGGGCCCTCGCTATGGCAACGCGCTGCTGCTGGCCGCCGGAGAGCTGCCACGGGTAGCGGTCGAGGAGGTTCTCTATGCGGAGCATCTCGGCAACTTCCCCGACCTTCTTGGCTATCTCGTCCTTCGGTGCCTTCCTCAGCTCAAGCGGAAAGGCTATGTTGTCGAAGACCTTCATGTGAGGATAGAGCGCCCAGTTCTGAAAGACCAGACCGACGTTTCTGTCCTTCGGCGGGACATCGGTAACGTCCCTGCCGTCGAAATATATCCTCCCGCTCGTCGGCCGGTAAATTCCTGCTATCGTGTAGAGGAGCGTTGACTTCCCGCTTCCCGAGGGGCCGAGGAGCGCCATGAACTCCTTGTCGGCTATCTCAAGGCTTACCCGCTTGAGGGCCTCAAAGTCGCCGAACCTCTTCGTGATGTTGTCCAGGGTGACCTTAACCATTTCAATCACCTCAGCCCTTTATTCCACCCGAGTAGCCCTGGAGGAGGAGCTGCTGGGCGGTGATGAAGAATATTATCGTGGGAAGGAGGTAGAACGTTCCGGCAGCCGCTATGAGAGGCATGTGGGAGTATTCGGCCTCTATGTTGGCCTCTATGAAGGTTGCGAGCGTGGGATAGACGAGGAACGTCCTCACGTAGATTATGTCCTGCCAGCCGGCGAGGAAGGCAAAGAGGGCAACCGCCAGAATTCCGGGCTTTATGAGGGGCAGCATTATCTTTCTCCAGACGGTTATCCGCGAGGCGCCGTCTATGATTCCAGACCACTCGAACTCCCAGGGAATAGTGTCGAAGAAGCCCTTCATGAGCCAGATCGACATGGGTATCTCTAATGCAGCCCTCGCGAGTATGACGTACGCGAAGGAGTAGAGCCCGACGACCTCGTAGTTCTGGGGGAACGTGAGGCGGTAGAGGAGGTAAACGCCGACTATGAGGGCAACGCCTGGGAAGGCGTGGAGGACGAGGAGGAGAACCATCATGGTCTTCCTTCCGCGGAAGTCGATCCTTGAGAGGGAGTACCCAGCGAGGGCGCTTATCCCGGTGACAACGCCGGCAACACCGAGGGCCACTATGAGAGTGTTGAGAGTTATGCGCCATATGTTGACCCTTATTCCACCGGTGGTGGCTATCTTCCCTTGGAAGAGGTTTATCCAGTTCTCAAGCGTCGGGTGGAAGGAGTTGGGGTCAAGGTTGGTGACCATCTCCGTGCTGAAGCTCGAAAGGACGAGGAGGAAAAAGCCCAGAATTAGCGGGAGGCTTGCAAGGAGGAGGGCGAGGATTATAAGCCGCTCGTACCTCTTGGGTCTCGTTTCCACGTCCCTCATCAGAAGTCCCCCCTGGGCTTTTTCATCATCCTCTCAAACTTGAGGACCTTGAGCGTCACGAAGCCGCCGAGGATTCCGATTATGGAGAGTATGACAGCCGCTGCAGCGGCCAATCCCTGATCCTGTTCTCCCCTGCCGAAGGCCGTGTTGAAGACGTAGAGCGCCAAGGTTGTTCCGTAGTCCCTGTTGACGAGGTCCCACTGGACGAGCAGGAAGAGGTGCGGATACGTCGTCAGCAGGCTGAGGAACTGCCACGTCAGGACGTAGAGGAGGTGCCATTTAATCATCGGAATCAGAATCCGCCTCGATATCTGCCAGGAGGAGGCACCATCGACCCTCGCGGCTATGACGAGTTCCTTGGGTATCTGATTCAAGGCCGAGGTGAAGACTATCATTCCGAAACTTACACCCACCAGGCCGTTGACGAAGATTATCACACTCCACGCCCCCCAGGGCGTTACCTGACCCCAGGGGATGGGCTCCGAGATGAGGCCGAGACTCATGAGGATCGAGTTCAGGGTTCCGATTTCACTCCCGTGGAAGAAGTAGTACCAGACGAGGCTGTAAACCGCTATCGGCGACATCCTGGGGAGGAGCCAGAGGAGCCTGTACGAGGAAGCAGGCCTCTCGTTGATGAAGAAGGTCGCAAGAGCCAGCGCAAGGCCGCCGAAGACGTTTATCATGAGCGTTATTCCAACGAATACGAGGGTGGTCAGGATTACGGCCTTAAACGTCGGGTCGTGCTGGAACATGTAGAAGAGCCTCTCGTAGTTGTAGAGGCCCACGAACTCGGTAAGGTACCTGTCAACGTTCCAGTTCCTCATCCGGGTCATGCTTATGTAGATGGTCATGACTAGGGGCACCAGATAGAACAGGAACACCATCAGCACCATTGGGGAAAGAAAGAAGGAAAGGTCCCTGAGCTTCCCCTTTGTCATGGCATCACCTCATCCCTGCGGGAACTTCCAATCCTTGGGTATCTCACCCTGTATCTCGACGTTCTGGGCGAGCTCCGGGTCAGCCTGAACCTTCTGGATGATGTAGTTGACGGCCTCCTCCGGGGTCATCTCGCCCCTCAGAACCTTGTCGACAGCCTCCTTGAAGATGTCGGCCAAAGCCGGATACTTCGGGTGGGCTGGAGCGAGGTGGGTGTACTCGAGCATGTAGCTGACGTCCGCCAGGAACTGGGCGTTTATCGGGTTGACGGTCGCTTGGACTATGTCCCTGATGTTGTTCTTCACCTCGTCGCTCAGGTCGAGGTTGAGCGCTTTGAGGTCGTTGAGCCACTTCTCGTCCTTGATCAGCTTTGCCGCCTCTTTTCTCACGGGCAGGTGGGCGGAGATGACGCTGTGTATGGCGTTTATATCAGGATCGCTGGCCTTGATGAGCATCAGGAAGGCGAGCTTGTGGTAAACATCCTTGAGCTCGTCGTACTTCGGGTTCAGCTGGCCCGCCTTGGAGTTTATCATCCAGACGAAGGGCTGGCTGAGGGTTACCGGCTTGTCCCCCTTCTCTCCAGCGGGGAAGAGGGTGTAGTAGAACCAATCCCTCACCTCCTCAGGCTTCAGGCCCCTCGGTGTTCCGCCCTTGGCGTAGTACTGCTTGGTCTGCCACTCGGTCCAGTACCAGGTTCCGCCTATGTCGAAGAGCGTCCTTCCCTCGACTACGGCCGGGTGTATCTGCTTGGCCCAGTCCCAGCTCATTATGTCCTCTGGAAGGAGGCCATCGCGGGCAAACTTCCACTCAACGTAGAGCCACTTGTAAACTGCCGGAACGTCGACGACGAGCTTTCCGGTGTTCGGGTCGTAGAGCTTTCCACCGAAGGCGAAGATGAACTGTATCAGGTCGGGATGTGCCGAACCCTTCCTGTGGATGAGGCCCCACTCGGCGGCGCCTTCATCCTTGGCCTTCTTGGCCCAGTAGTAGACGTCGCTCCAGGTGAACTCGCCGTTCTTCACCTTCTCATCGAGGCCGTTGAGGTCGAACCCTATCTTCTGAGCCACGTCCTTCCTTATGTAGAGCGGCCTCGCCTCGGTGTCCTGCGGCAGGCCGTAGAGCTTTCCGTTGAACTTGGAGGCCTCGATCAAGGACGGATAGAAGTCGTCGATAACGCTCTGATAGGCCTTGGCGTAGTCCGTTATGTCGAGTATGTATCCCTCGTCAGCCAGCGTCGGCAGGAAGGCGTAGCTGTTCACGAAGAAGTCCCCGGCCTGTCCGAGGGGCTGCTTGCTGAGGTACTCCTTGTAGGCATCCTGGAAGGAGGCAACGTAGTGGGTCTCAGTTACGACGATCTTGACGTTGATTCCGTTGTCGGCCCAGATTTTGTTTATCCTCCTCGCGGCTTCCACTATTCCGTAAACCCTCATGACGCTGTTCGGATCGCCGGAACCCCAGGCGGAGAACTTGACCTCGTTAACACCGTTCTGCTCCAGAACCTTTCCTATCTCCACAACGTCCTTGGTGAAGTCGCCCGTAAGCTGAACCTCAGCCTGAGAAGTCTTCGCTTCCTCGCCGCCTATGCAACCACTGGCGACCACTCCGAAGATCACCAGTGCAATCAGCCAGAGTGCCGCGGCCCTCATGGCTACCACCCTCCGAAGTTTTCAAAAGCGAGCCCAAAAAGGCCCGGAGGGCTTATTTTAGAAAGCGAACTGATTCCACATTTTATTCAGATTTTGTATTTATAAAATTTTTGGACGGCCCTCTGTGAGCGGTATTCAGACAAACGAGTACGGAGAGAATGTTCAAAAATCCATAAAATCGTTTTTCCACCAAAAACTATTTAACTGCTATAAAATAATTTACCGCAAGTAAAGGAGGTGGATGGAATGGTTAAGGTTGTCATACTCGGACAGGGCTACGTTGCCAGCATCTTTGCGAGCGGTCTGGAGAAGATAAAGGCCGGAAAGATGGAGCCCTACGGCGTTCCCCTCGCCGATGAGCTTCCGATTAAAATCAAGGAGATAGAGATAGTCGGCTCCTACGATGTTGACGCGGGCAAGGTCGGAAAGGACCTCCACGAGGTCGTTAAGGCCTACGACCCCGAGGCGCCGGAGAGCCTCAAGGGCATCACCGTCAGTAAGGGAATCCACCTGAGGAGCCTCAGAAATCTGCCGATCGAGGCCACCGGGCTTGAGGATGACATGACCCTCAAGGAGGCTGTCGAGCACCTCATTAACGAGTGGAAGGAACTCGGCGCAGAGGTCTTCATAAACGTCTGCACCACAGAGGCCTTCGTGCCCTTCGGAAGCAGGGAGGAGCTCGAGAAGGCCATCACTGAGGACAACAGGGACAGGCTCACCGCCACTCAGGTCTACGCCTACGCCATAGCCCAGTACGCCAAGGAGGTTGGCGGTGCTGCCTTCGTGAACGCTATTCCGACCCTCATAGCCAACGACCCGGCCTTTGTGGAGCTCGCCGAGGAGAGCAACATGGCCATCTTCGGCGACGACGGAGCCACCGGTGCCACTCCGCTCACGGCCGACATACTCAGCCACCTCGCCCAGAGGAACCGCTACGTCCTCGACATAGCCCAGTTCAACATCGGCGGAAACAACGACTTCCTGGCCCTCACCGACAAGGAGAGGAACAAGAGCAAGGAGTTCACCAAGAGCTCGGTCGTCAAGGAGCTCCTCGGCTACGACGCGCCGCACTACATCAAGCCCACCGGATTCCTTGAGCCCCTCGGCGACAAAAAGTTCATAGCGATGCACATCGAGTACGTCAGCTTCAACGGTGCCAGGGATGAGCTCGTCATCACCGGCAGGATAAACGACAGTCCAGCTTTAGCGGGCCTGCTCGTCGACCTCGCGAGGCTCGGAAAGATAGCGATCGAGAAGAAGGCCTTCGGAACCGTCTACGAGGTCAACGCCTTCTACATGAAGAACCCTGGACCGAAGGACAGGCCGAACATCCCGCGCATCATCGCCCACGAGAAGATGAGAATGTGGGCCGGTCTGGAGCCGCGCTGGTTCTGATTCTCTAAAACTTTTTAATCTCCTTGCCCTATTTTTCTCGGAGGGAAGCCGATGAGCTGGAAGAGGGGAGCCTATCCTGAATTCACGCTTGAGGATGCCGTTGCGGTTCTTTTCATGCTCCAGAACCCGACGGGGAGAAAGGCGATATCAGAGGTTCTTGACCTCGGCGAGGGGAGCGTTAGAACGCTTTTAAAGAAGCTTGCCGCCCTCGAGGTCATAAGCTCCACCCAGCGCGGACACTCGCTCAACGAGAGGGGAATGGAGCTCCTAGAGGAAATTTCCAAGCATTTCTCCGAGGTCCACCGTATCGGAGAGGTTGAGGGCTATCCCGCCTGCGCACTAACGGTGAAAGGAGCTGGGGAGTTCAAGAGCATCGAGCTCCGCGATGAGGCCATAAGGTTCTTCGCGAAGGGGGCCATGATTCTCGTCGTGAGGGATGGTGAACCTGTCTTTCCGGAGGATGGAAGGCCGCTGAGCGAGACGATGCCCGAGCTCGCTGGGAAGATTAAGGAAGCGTTCAAGCTGAACGACGGCGACCTCGTCGTGGTAACTTGGGCGGAGAAGGAAGCCGACGCCATGAAGAGCGCCTACCACGTCGCCCTGACGCTCAAGGGCGATGAGCTACCTGAGGAGATAAAGTCCCTCGTGAGGTGAAGGCATGAGGAAGCTTATTCTCGCACTCGACGTGTACGACCGGGAGAGGGCGCTTGAGATAGCCGAGTGCACGGCGGATTACCTGTGGGCGGTGAAGGTGAACTGGCCGCTGATAATAGGCTCGGGGCTGAACATCATCACCGAGCTCAAGCAGGTTACGGGACTGCCTATAATAGCCGACCTCAAGCTGGCGGACATACCCAACACCAACAGGCTGATAGCGGGTAAGGTTTTCGAGGCCGGGGCAGACTACATCATAGCCCATAGCTTCGTTGGGAAGGACAGCGTTGAAGCCGTTATGGAACTTGGAAAGACCATAATCGTCGTCGAGATGAGCCATCCCGGGGCGAGGGAGTTCATCCAGCCGGCGACTGATAGGCTGATCGAGCTGGCCAACGAGCTCGAGCCCTTTGGAGTCATAGCACCCGCCACGAGGCCGGAGCGCGTTGCATATATCCGCTCGAAGCTGAAGCAGGGAATCAAAATCCTGACCCCAGGAGTTGGCGCTCAAGGTGGTAAGGCGGGTGAGGTTTTAAAGGCCGGTGCCGACTACGTCATAGTGGGGCGCTCGATATACGCGAGTGAAAATCCGAGGGAAGCCGCGAGGAGGCTTCACGAGGAGATAGCGGGGGTGTAAGGATGGAGCTGAAGGTCAAGCATCCGCTCAGCAAGAAGGAGATCAAGGAGATAATCCGCGAGATGGGCGAAATATTTGGTGAAGAGATAGCGGGCAAAATGCTCAACAAAAAGGACCGCGTCGAGGTTGCCGAGTTTGACAAGACGACGGATATACTCCTCGTTAACGGCAGGCCCTTCTTCATACGGAGGAAGGGACTGATATTCCCCCTCGTCATAGCGCTCTACGAGCTCTCCAACGAGGAGGACCTGAGGAAATGGCCGAGGCGCGTCGTGGTCGATGCGGGCGCGGTGCCGTTCATAATCAAGGGCGCCGACGTCATGGCGGCTGGAATAACCGACGCGGATGAAGGCATAAAGGAGGGTGACTTCGTCTTCGTGGTCGAGGAAGACTACGGAAGGCCCCTGGCGATAGGCATCGCCCTGATGGACGGAAAAGCCATGAAGGAGAAGCCCAAGGGCAAGGCGGTGAAGAACATCCATCACGCCAAGGACAGAATCTGGGAACTGACGGTGGGCTGAGATGAGCAGAACAGAGGAGGGAAGGAGGAAAATCCGCGTTCTCGTCGGCGGGGTTTTCGACATCCTTCACGTCGGCCACATCCACTTTCTCAGCCAGGCCAAGGCCCTGGGGGATGAGCTGATAGTGATAGTCGCCCACGATGAGACCGTCAGAAGGCAGAAGCGCAGGGAACCTGTGAACAGTGCGGAGGATAGGGCCGAGCTACTCAGGGCACTCGCGGTCGTGGACGAGGTCTACATAGGCTCTCCAGGGGGTATAGACTACGAGCTGGTGAAACGGATAAACCCTGATATCGTTGCGATAGGGCCCGATCAGGCCTTCAGCTGCGAGCGCCTCAAGGAGGAGCTAAGGAAGCACGGAATAGGGGCGGACGTGGTAAGGATACCCTACCTCTACAAGAGCGACAGGGCGAAGACCAGCAAGATAATCCAAAGGATAATAGAAACGTACTGCGATTGATTTTAACCCTGATTTTAAGCCGCCCGCGGGAGTTGGGGCCTGATTTTAGCGGATGATTCAAACGGTGAGTTGAGCGTCTGGATTAACGTTAGAGTTTGAATCTCCCCATGTACTCCCGCAGGAACTCCGGGTCCTCTCTTTTCACAGCACTCATCAGCTCATCGAACTTCTTCTCCCCTAATGCGAGCTTCAGGTAATAGTAGAGGTTGAGGGCATCCTCGACGATGATGCTCTGCCTTCTGCCCTCCTCGCCGTAGAGCTCAATGAGCTTCCTGTTCATGTCGAGGCTGACGTAAAGGGTCTTCTGCTTCTTTTCCTTCTTCATGTCCTTGGACTTGGCCTTCCGGTCCTTTTTGGGCCTGGACGGCCGGGTGAGCTCGTTAACGGAGCCGTCAAAAAGCTTGGGGATTTTATCCTTCGACAATTTCAACCACCTCTCTCGCGAGTTTTAGAAGGGCCTTGGAGGCTCTACCATCCCCGTCGAATTCAAATATGCTCATCCCCTGGCTCTGGGCCTTCTCAAGGGCTATCGCCTTCGGAATCGTAGTCAGTATCGGGGCGTCCGGATAGGTTGCCTTGAGCTCCCTGAGGCGCATCTTCGGAACCTTCGTCTGGCGGGTGAACTTGTTGGGAACGAGACCGAGCAGCTTCAGGTTCTCGTTGGTCTCCTCGCGGATCATGCGCATGAGGTTGAACATGAGCTGCATGCCTATGACGCCGAAGTAGCTCAGCTCGAGGGGTATGAGAACGTAGTCCGAAGCGGTGAGCGAGTTGACCAGGAAGATGCCCATGCTGGGCGGGTTGTCTATGAGAACGTAGTCATAGTCGGGCAGTATGGGTGTTAGGGCCTTCTCCAGGCGCCTCTCACGGTTGTAAGCGTTGATAATCTCTATCTCCCTGGCGGAAAGGTTCAGGTGGCTTGGAATGAGATGAAGATTCCTCCGTACCTCGACGATGGTGTCCTCGATGTCGCTCTCCCTGGTCATCAGCGTTCCCACGTTGCTGTCCCCGTACTGGAGGACGTCCATGCCTATCAATCCAAAGGTTAGATTGAACTGCGGGTCTATGTCAACGAGAAGAACCCTCTTGCCCATCCCAGCCAGGGCATGGCCAAGGTTCATGGTCAGAGTGGTCTTCCCAACCCCGCCCTTCTGATTGGCTATGCTGATCACGACGGCCACTGGAATCACCTGCCAAAGTAAAGAAAGGGTCAGGTGATGTCGATGAAGTCCTCGAGGGCCCTCTTGGCGTAGGCAGGGAGTTCCTTCTTCTCCTTCTTGGATATCGTCGTGAATATCTTGTCGAAGCCGTTGTCCTCGGACTTGAAGGGCTTGACCGGCTCGGGGGCTATGATGTTCTCCTTGAAGGAGGAGCCAACGCGGAGGGCGTGCTCTCCGCCCAGGATGTGCGGGCTCTTAACACCGGTCATGATGACCATGGCACGGACGACCTTGCCCATGTCCTCGTCTATCCTTGCACCCCACTTGATTTCGCTCTTCTCGCCGAGCTTCTCGTAGACGATGTTCATGGCGTCGTTTATCTCTCCGAGGCTCACATCCGGTCCGACGGTGAAGTGAACCAGAGCCCTGTCGCCGCTGCCGTACTCGACCTCGAGCATCTTGTTCTCGAGCGCGTTCTTGACGGCATCAACCGCCCTGTTGCTGGAGTCGCTCTCGCCGATTCCTATCAGAGCGGCACCGCCGTTGTGCATAACGCTGTAAACGTCGGCGAAGTCGATGTTCACCATGGACGGGAGCTTTATGGTCTCGGTGATGCCCTTGACCATCCTGGCTATTATCTCGTCGGCGAAGCGGAAGGCAGCATTGATGGGAAGCTTCGGAACGAGCTTGAGGAGCTTGTCGTTCTCGATGATGATGACCGTGTCGGAGTAGTACATAAGGGCCTTTATGCCCGCCTTGGCCTTCTCAATCCTTATCTTGCCCTCGTTCTTGAACGGGTACGTTACAACGCTGACGACGAGCGGTTCCCTAAACCTTCCGTTGTGCCTGGCACGCTCCTTTATAACCTTGGCAACAACTGGAGCAGCGCCCGTACCGGTGCCGTTACCCATACCAGCGGTTATGAACACAAGATCGGCGTCACCGATGGTCTCGGCAATCTCATGGGCGCTCGCCTCGGCGGCGCGGTAGCCTATCTCGGGGTTTCCACCAGAGCCCTTACCCTGCGTTATCTCCTTGCCGAGGAGAAGCTTCCTGTGGGCCTTCGTCCTGGCAAGGTGCTGGGCGTCGGTGTTCATGGCTATGAGCTCCGCGCCCTGAACGCCAAGCTCGTAGAGCCTGGTTATCGTGTTGTTTCCAGAACCGCCCACGCCGACTATGACGATCCTTATCAGATCCTCAAGGTTCTCGTCGGAGAATCTGTCGAACTTCGCCGTCCTAGGCTCGTCGTCCAAGTCGAGTTTTATTCCGGCTTGTTCCAGGAGTTTAAATACCATTGCCCCAACCCCCTCAATACGTCTGGTTTTCGGATGATAGTGATTTAAAGTCATGATTTTAGCGGCTTATTTCAGGATGTAGTCAGGCGTTGAACGTTCCTCAGTCTCCAGCTGATAGAGCTCCTTCTTCAAAAGCTCGCGAATGGCTTCCCTGATGATTTCGCTCCTGCTGGGGTAGACGCCCTTCTTAACCAGCTGATCCATGGCGTTAATCAAGCCCTGGGGGAGCTGTACACTGATGATACGCATTTTGCTCATCCCTGCACCACCCAGTTCAGTAAGCCGCTGAAATAACTAGTGATTTAATTAGTTAAATACTTTGCGGCTGAATGTTAATATTATAATATTATCAATTTCAAAAAATTTTTAGAAAAATCCAAGAATACAAAAAATGCTTCAGATCGGCAAAAATCGGGGAGGAGAAAGGGTTTTAACATCGAATATTTCACCCGATTTCGGGGAGCTCGATGAGAGGAATAACCGAAAAACTTCACATCACAAGGGTGTACGTGGAAGACGCCGAAAAGCTTATCCCGAAGCTTGGGGGGGACGTTCAGATAGTCAGCGCCGAATGCTGGGAGGCTGTGGCGTTCGCGGCCCTGCTGGCACTCCGCTCGTTCGAGAGGGGAACAAATCATGCGAGAACTCTTGGGGGAGAACTGCTGATCCGCCTGGCCGGAACGCTCCAGATAAAAGACGCCATAGCCCAAAACGGCATAAAAAATGGCGAGAACTATCTGGTGGTCTTCGGAACGCAGGAAAGGGCGTTGGAGGTCCTGCGTGAATTGGGACTGAACGAGCTCCCGCTCACCGGTTGTGACGAGGAAAAAGTGAAAACTTTTTTTGAAAAAGCCGCACTCGCTGAAGTTTTATAGACAGCAAGTACCCAGTTCTGTACCCCTCGGAGGATAGGTTTATAAAATCCCTTCCTCATTTTCGAAGTGCCTGAGGTGATGCTCATGAAGTATAAAAAGCGCAAGTATTTCCTTGCTGGCAGAATAAACCTCATCCAGCGCTCGAAAATCAGGGAGCTTTTTGAGAAGGCTAAGAAGATGGAGAACGTTATCTCCCTGGGCATAGGAGAACCTGACTTCGATACTCCCGATGTCGTCAAGGAGGCCGCCAAGAGGGCCATCGATGAAGGTTACACTCACTACACGCCCAACGCGGGCATTCCGGAGTTCCGCGAGGCCATAGCGGAGTACTACAAGACCCACTACAAGGTTGACGTTTCTCCGAACGATATAATCGTGACCGCCGGCGCTTACGAGGCGACCTATCTGGCCTTTCAGACCCTCCTTGAGCAGGACGATGATGTTATAATCCCGGATCCGGCCTTCGTGTGCTACGTTGAGGACGCGAAGATAGCCGAGGCGGGCATCATCAGGATACCCCTCAGGGAGGAGAACGAGTTCCAAGTCGACCCGGATGAACTCGTCGAGGCGATAACCAAGCGCACCAGGATGCTGGTTCTCAACTATCCAAACAACCCAACGGGCGCGATTCTCAAGAAGAAGACAGTTAAGGCTATAGCCGACATAGCCGAGGATTACAACCTCTACATCCTGAGCGATGAGCCCTACGAGCACTTCCTCTACGAGGGGGCGAAGCACTACCCGATGATAAAGTACGCCCCGGACAACACGATTCTGGCTAACAGCTTCTCCAAGACCTTCGCCATGACCGGCTGGCGCCTCGGATTCACCATAGCCCCAACGCAGGTCATACGGGACATGATAAAGCTCCACGCATACGTCATCGGCAACGTCACCTCGTTCATACAGATAGCGGGAATCACGGCCCTCCGCGACAAGCGCAGCTGGGAGGCCGTCAGTGCTATGCGCGAGACCTACGCGGAGAGGAGGAAGCTCGTGCTCAAGCACCTCCACAAGATGCCGTACATCACCCCGTTCAAGCCAAAGGGCGCGTTCTACATCTGGGCAAAGATAGACCCCAGCCTGGACATGAGCAGCGAGGACTTTGCCGACTGGCTCCTGGAGAACGCGCGCGTCGTCGTCATCCCGGGAACTGCCTTTGGAAAGGCCGGTGAGGGCTGGATAAGGATAAGCTACGCGACCAAGAAGAGCCAGCTCATCGAGGCAATGCAGAGAATGAACGAGGCACTCTCAAAGCTCTAGCGGGGGAAAGGGATGGACGGCGTTCTGGCCATCTTCTTTGCCATTTTTCTAGCCGAGCTCGGGGACAAGACCCAGCTGGCAACCATGGCCTTCGCGGCCAGATACGGATGGAAGGTAGCGTTTATGGGGGCCATTCTGGGCCTCGCAGCGGTTAACCTCATTGGGGCGCTACTCGGCGACAAGCTCGGCGACATGGTGCCCCTCGAGGTTGTCCACAAGTTCGCCGGAGCACTTTTCATTGTTTTCGGAATCCTCATGATATTCGGAAAGCTCTAGGAGGGATAAATCATGGACAAACGGTGGAGTTCAGTCCTGCTTGACACGTTGGTCATGACGGCCGGCTTCGGAACCCTGACCATGATGGCCGTCGCAAAGCCAGATATAATCGCCCACTTCGGGATAAGCAGTGCGGAGTACGAATGGCAGCACATAGCGTACGTCTTTGGTTTGTTCATAGCGTTCCTTCTCGGCCACACCAGGATATACGAAGGAAGCTTCAAGAAGAGCGTTGCCATAGCACTCAGCTGGGCGGCGATAGCGCAGGCGCTCATTCCGCTCGCCCCCAACTGGTACGTCGTCGTCTTCCTCAGGTTCATCCAAGGTTTCGTGGTCACGCTCGTGCCGCTCTTCAGCACCCAGATAGCCCAGTTCTTCGTTGCCGAGAGGCCCTTTGCGAAGGGTATAATCCTTTCAGGTATCTTCTGGGGCGGTGTGTTTGGAAGCATGAGCGCCAAGTACGCCGTCGCGGACTTCGGGTGGAAGGGCGGTTTCTGGGTCACCGTCCTCATAATGTACGCGGTTCTCGCCCTCTGGTGGTTCTTCGTCGAGGACTTCGAGATAATCCACAAGACCGAGGGGACCGAGAAGGTAAGCGTCTGGAAGATGCCCTTCACCTGGGTGCTCGGCTTCACGTTCTTCCCGGCCCTCTGGGTCATATTCACCATCATAGGGTTCTCCGCATCCCTCGGCTATGAAATCGGGTGGACGAAGGAGCACGTGGCAACGCTCAGCACGAGCCTCAACATATCCAAGGCGCTCTGGAGCATAGGCATGGGCTACGTCGGCTACATGCTGTCCCGGAAGAACCCGAACGCGAGGGGTCTCTTCAAGGCCATCGTGCAGGTCATGATATTCTCCTACGCGGTTGCCTTCATCGGACTGCTGGTCTACGGCAAAGCCATGCTCGCCGGCAACTACACCCTTGCCCTCGCATCGGTGGTCCTCATTGGAGCCCTCCAGGGAACTGGACCAGCGTTCTGGACCAGCGCCCCGGCAACGTATCCCAGGAACATCTTCCCGAAGGCCAGCTTTGCCCTTGGTCTCATCTCCAACTCGGCTAACGCCATAGCTCCAACGATAACGGACGTACTCGCGAGGCAGAGCACCGGCCTGGCCCTGGGAGAACTGGCCCTCATGCCGCTCATAGGAATCCTGACCCTTATAGCGGTCTCGAGAATGAGGCTCCCGGTGGAGGAGCTCGGCGATGCGGCCTAAACCCCTCGTCGTTTCTTTCTTTATCCTCCTTGCGATTTTCTTCTACGGCATAGCCGCGATAAGTTTCGGGGAGGAGTACACGTTTTTTGGCTACATCCTCGTCGGGAGCGTGCACCTGCTCTTCGCCTACGGGGTCTGGACAGGGCACGAGACAACCGTGGACCTCTCGGCGTACATAGCCCTCCTGGACCTTCTCTTCGGGCTCCTCTGGGTGATGGTGGGACTGTCCCTTCCGGCGGTAACACTAACCCTCCTCTCGGCGCTGATCCTCTTCGTCCTGATGGACGAAGACGTAAGAACCGAGCTCAAAATGCCATAGACAAGCTTTGCCTGTGCAAAGTTTGATCAAAAAGATCTTACATCCTCTTTTCGTCAACGCTGAAGCTTTTTCCAAAAGCTTCACCAAAAGTTTGTAGCTCATCACAGAGAACGCTCCTGTAACCGATTTTATCCCCCAAGTGTCCATTTTTCAAGCGAGAACACTTCGAAGAAACTATTGAACATGGTTTGCTCTCCATTGACGCCCTGCAGGCGTCGATTTTTAAAGTTAAACCCACACTCAAAGAGTAACTTGAAAAGTTCTTCTCAACTTTAAAACAGCCATATTGATAATAAATCACACAGAATTGAGCCATGAAAAGGAGCTACGAACTTTGATGAAACTTTGCCCAGCAAAGTTTCTGGTGCGGGGGACGGGATTTGAACCCGCGAACCCCTACGGGACGGGACCCTAAATCCCGCGCCTTTGGCCAGGCTCGGCAACCCCCGCGCGGATTGAACTTCTCTCCGGCGCTTTAAAAACTTTGAGGGGAAAGGCTTATAAGGATGTAAAGGAAGCTTTACGTAAAGGAAACTTTACATGGTGAGAGCATGGAGTGGGACATACTCATTGGAGTGCTCGTTGGGATGGCAGTCGGGATTTCCCTGCCGTTGGTCTATCGGAGAAACGTCGGTCATGATCTTGACGAGAGGGCAGAACGAATTGAAGAGAAAGCTGCTCTGAGAATTCTCAATGTGGTCCAGATTACAAGTGGATTAGAAATGGTTTATTTGGCTTTTATCACCGGAGAGGCGAATAATCTGGCGTTTGCTTTTCTATCACTGACGTTCTTCATAGCGACCTTTGGACATCTGCTCCTAAAGGTTTACTACTCGAGGGTGATGTGAGTGAAGAACCACCTGCGGGAGCTCAGAGAGGAGCTGGGCGTAACCCAGGAGGAGCTGGCGAAAGCCCTTGGAGTGACGAGGCAGACGATAATAGCCATCGAGAAGGGTCGCTACGACCCATCGCTGAGGCTGGCATTCAAGATAGCCCACTTTTTCAACAGACGGATTGAAGAAATCTTTATCTACGAGGAGGGTTAAAAAGACGTTGGGAGGGCTGGAGATGCCCATGGTTGAAGTTCTGAATCTGGAGAAGGACTACGGAAAGGTAAAGGCCCTCAAGGGAATAAGCTTCTCAATCAACGAGGGTGAAATCTTTGGGCTCATCGGGCCCAACGGTGCCGGAAAGAGCACCACGCTAAAGATACTCTCGACGCTCCTCAAGCCGACGGGAGGGAGCGCGAAGATAGACGGCCACGACGTGGTGAAGGAGGCCGACAAGGTCAGGGAGATCATCAGCTACCTTCCCGAGGAGGCAGGCGCCTACAAGAACCTCACCGGCTACGAATACCTCCAGTTCATGGCGCGGCTCTACGCCAAGGACGAGGAAAAGGCAAGGGAGATGCTCGAGCTAGGTGTTGAGCTCAGTGGACTGGGAGAGAGGCTGCACGACAAGGTGTCGACGTACTCCAAGGGAATGACGAGGAAGCTCCTAATAGCGAGGGCGCTCATGGTGCGGCCTAAGCTGGCAATACTGGACGAACCGGCGAGCGGACTGGACATAGTCAACGCATACGCGATAAGGCAGATGATAAGACGCTTTTCAAGGACGGAAGGGGTCACCTTTCTGCTCTCGAGCCACAACATGCTCGAGGTCGAGTTCCTCTGCCACCGGGTCGCCCTGATAAACAAGGGGCAGATAGTAGAGGTGGGAACTCCGAAGGAGCTGAAGGAGAAATACGACGCAGAGAACCTCGAGGAGGTCTTCATGAGGGCAGTGGGGGCGAACATCAGCGAGCCAATAGGGGGTGAGGGCGGATGAGCGACTTCTGGGTGATGGCCAAGAAGGAGCTGTGGAACCTCTTCAGGGACAAGAAGCTCGTCTTTGGCCTCGTGGTCGTCCCGCTAATACTGCTCCCGGTGATGGGAAAGGCCGTGAACATCGGCATGGAGCAGGCCCAGGGGGAGACACAGGTTACGATAGTCAACTTCGACGAGGGTGCCTACGGGAATCTGCTGATAAAGGCCCTGGAGGTCGCCCCCAACGTCACGGTAACCGTGGTGAACGCGACGACGCTTGACGAGGCCATTCAACAGGCCATCCAGCAGGAACAGAACGTTCTCGTGGTCATTCCTCCAGACTTCACGGCCAAGCTCCAGGCCAACGAGACCGCCACCGTCGAGATATACGGCATCTTCACGACGATAAGCACCGGCATAAAGGAGAGCGTCAGCGAGGGCAGGATAAACGCCGTCCTCGGGATACTCAGCGACGAGATAGCCAGGATAAAGGTGAAGAACCTCGGCGCCAGCAACCCCGATGCCATACTGCATCCGATAAGGACCGAGAGCAAGTCCGTCATAAACAACAACGTCGTGGATATATCGCCAACCGCAGTTTCGAGCGTTATAGCGGCCCAGGCCTTCACGATACCGCTCATCGTCTTCATGATGGTCATGATAACCTCCCAGATGGCCGCCGGAGCCATAGCGAGCGAGAAGGAGAACAAGACCCTCGAGACCCTCCTGACCCTGCCCGTGGCGAGGACGAAGATAGTCGCGGCGAAGATATTCGGAACGGCCATGATGGGTCTCGTTGCCGCGATAGCGTACATGGTAGGCATGCGCTACTACATGAGCTCCTTCGGGCTGGGGTCGAGCGGGGTGAGCCTCGAAGACCTGGGTCTGGTCGTCACCCCGACGGGGGCGCTGATGTTCGCGGTCGTGGTGTTCCTGACGATAATAATCGCCCTCAGCCTGGCCATGATAGTGGCAACCTTCGCCGAAGACGTCCAGAGCGCGACGACCCTCGTCAGCGCGGTTATCCTGCCCCTGGCGTTCCCGGCTTTCCTGCTGATGTACACCGACATCAACGACCTCCCAGCGGTTGTCAAGTACGTCCTGCTTGCGATACCCTTCACCCACCCCGTGGTGGACTACCGCTACGTCCTCCTCAGCAGCTACACGCCGATAGCGATAAGCATGACCTACCTGACGGTGGTTGCGGTCGTCATACTCTACGCCACGGCATGGTTGTTCTCAACGGAGAGAATCCTCACGGCACAGGTAAGCTGGGGCAGAAGGAAGAAGAAAAAAGCGGCCGAGTGAGCTTTCCTTTTTTTACTCTATCGGCACACCGTCCTTGGTCCTCGGCGCGAGCCACTTCATGAGCTTCCCAGGATCCTTGGTTCTGATGATTATCGTTATCGGGCCCAGCGGCGACTCCTCGTTGAAGTTAACGACGCCCGCATAGGCCGCCTGCTTGTTGACCCTGATGATTATCTCCTCACCGAAGTAGCCCTCCTCAAGGAACGAGCGCGCGGTGTCGAGTATAGCCTGCCCCCTGAAGAGCTCGTAGAGCCTGCTAAGGGCTTTTCTGCTCCTCGTTTTGCCGGTCAGAATGACGTAATCACCCCTATCGAACGCCTCGAACTCCAGGTCATGAACCAGGTTCAGCATGGCCCTCTTGACCTTCTCGATGTCCTCGGTCGGATAAACGTAAGCCTCAACCTCAACTTCCTCAAAGAGCTCCATATTCTCACCCAGAAGAAGCTCGCGGGAAGGCTTATAAACCCAACCGCCCAAATAGTTAGGGTGGCCTAATAGTGTTAGAGAACTTCGTGGCCAATCTCGCGGAGTGGATACTGAGCATCTCGAACGGCGAAATCATGTGGGTTGCTTTCTACGCCGGACTTTTCGTCGCACTCATGACTTCCCTCGGAGCTATGGTGGCGATATTCGCCAAGAGCCTCCCCGAGGGGGGCGTTGACTTCGCCCTCAGCTTCGCCGCCGGCGTGATGATAGTGGCGGCCTTCACGAGCCTTATCCTGCCGGCGATAGAGAGCACCGGTTCTTTTGCACCTGCCGGAATCGGGATAGCCCTTGGTGTGCTACTTATCTACGCCATAGACCGCTTTCTTCCCCACGAGCACCTCGTCAAGGGCTACGAGGGCCCCAAATCCATGAAGGACAAGCTGAGGAAGGTCTGGCTTCTCGTCATAGCGGTGATAATCCACAACCTGCCGGAGGGCCTCGCGGTCGGGACGTCCCTCGTCTACAACCTGGAGATGGGCCTCGTCACCACCATAGCCATAGGAATCCAGGACTTCCCAGAGGGGACCGTCGTTTCGCTGCCCCTCGCGACGATACAGAAGAAGCGCCTTCAGCCGATAGCAATGGGCGTGCTGAGCGGCTTCGCGGAGATGGCAATGGTTCTTCTAGGGGCGTATTTCTTCACCCTCTTCGCCTGGCTCCTGCCGTACGGCCTCGGCCTGGCCGGCGGGGCGATGCTCTACGTGACCGTGAAGGAGATGATACCCGAGATATACAGGGGAGAAAACAGCGACACGCTGATAACCCTGGGATTCTTCCTGGGCTTCTACGTGATGCTGTTCCTCGACTCAATGCTCGGCTAGAATCCTGTCAACGAGCTCCCTCACCCTCTCCTCGTACTCTTCCCTGCTGCAGTCGTTCACTATCATGTGGTCGGCCATCGCGATGACGTTTCCTATGCCGAACTTCAGCTCCTTCCAGTCGCGCTCCTCGAAGTCCTCCCACGTTCTCGGATCGTCGTGTCTGCCCCGGGCTTTGAGCCTATCGAAGCGCATGTGCGGTGGCGTGTGAACGGCGAGTATTATTATCTCCTCGTCCGGAAAAGCGCTCCTGAAGGTTCCAACCTCATCGAGGGAGCGGACGCCGTCTATAACGACGACCCTGCTGCTCTCAAGGAGGCTCCTCACCTTTTCCACCGTCAGCTTTGCAACGGCGTTCTGACCAAGCTCCTGCCTCAGGCGGATGCTCACCTTGGCAACGTTCTCCTTGGTCAGCTCCAGACCGCGCTTTGCCGTCTCTTCCCTTACGACGTCCCCCATAGAAACGCTCGGAAAGCCTCTCCTCTCGAACTCCTTGACGATCCTGCTCTTTCCCGAACCAGGCATTCCAGTCACGATGATTATCATAGTGCCCACGCCAGAGTAAAGGGGCTGGATTTAAAAGCTTGACCCTCACTTCAGGAAGTCGTCGAGGGTCCCTTTTCGCGCCCTTTCTGCCTTTTTGGAGCCCTTTTTAGCACCCTTCGGCATCTCCACACCAAAGTGCCGGAACAGTCCCTCAACCACCTTCATTCCGATGCCCTCGACCTCCAGGAGGTCCCTCACCTTGGCGCGCATTATATCCTCCTGAGTCCTGAAGCCTGCGTTGTAGAGCGCCCTTGCCCTCTTCCTTCCGATGTTGGGGAGCCTAACCAGCTCAAGAAGCTCCTCTCTGACTCCATGCCTCAGCCTGAGGTGCAGGTCTCTCAGATAGTTCAGCACGTCTTTCTCCGGCTCGAAGAGCTTGTAGAGTTCAATGAGGGAGTACATGAGCCAGTCCGCGAGCTCCAGAATTCTGTAGAGGTCCCCGGGGTCGATGCTGTATGTCTCGTATATCCTCGCCTCCGGAACCTCGTTTATCCAGTCAAGAAGAATTTTCGCGGTCTTTATCTCGCCGAGGAAGGTCTGGAACCGGTAGTCCTCGTAATAGGGGATGTTCGTGTACAGCTTCTCCTCAAACTCGTAGGCTAGGTCGAGGTAATCCTCCATCTCCCTCCTCCGGGCGTTCAGCGTTGCCATGTCCGGCGTCGAGGCTATCAGCTGGAAGATTCCAAAGGGGTTGGGGTTCCTCTCAAGCTTCGGAAAGGCGTCCTTGAATCTCTTCGCCGTCAGCGGGTCGATGTAGAGCTGAGAAGTGCGCTTTCCGAAGGGAAGGGCTATGAAGCGGTCGTTCATGTCCATGTCCACGAACTCGTTTTCGATTAGGAAGTAGACTATATCCTTCGCCTTGTACTCTATCGAGCTTGTGTCCTTCCTCTGGTGGAAGTAGAAGGTCTTCTCGAGGAAGCCTATCAGCTCCCTGAAGTTTGAAACGCCGAAGTTCGTTATCAAAGCCAGAACCTGACTCCTGAAGGCCTGCTCGTTGGCGAGCATCGAGAACAGCTTTTCCGGCTTTCCATGGATGTACTTCTCCATCAGCTTCTTCGGATCTTCGGTTCTCGCTACAACTATGGCTTCGCCAACCCTATCGTACTTCGGCCTCCCTGCTCTGCCCATCATCTGCTGTATCTCGAGGACGGGTATGTCCGTCCAGCCAAAGCCGGCGTAGCGCTTGGTGTCCCTTATGATAACGCGGAACGCAGGGAGGTTTATTCCGGCGCTGAGGGTTGGGGTGGCGGTTATTACCTTAATCAAACCCTCACGGAAAGCATCTTCTATCATCGTCCTCTCGGTTCTGCTCAGGCCGGCATGATGGAATGCCACGCCGCCCCTGATGGCCTTTTTGAGCTTCTCGTTGGTCGGATTCTCCTCGAGGGAATCCGCGAGTTCCTTAAGCTGCCTTGTTTCAGGCTTCGTGAGAAGGCGGGCTATCTTGGAGGACAGCGAGACGGCCTCCTTCTCGGCCGAGCGGCGGGTGTTGACGAACACCAGCGCCTGCTTGCCCCTCTTAACCGCGTCAATCGCCAGGCTCTCCCAGTTCTCCGGATAGCGCTCCCGCTTTCCGTCCTCCCAGATTAGCTCCCCAAGGTGAAAGACACCCTTTTTCAGCTCGACCGGCCGCCAGTCGCTCACAACGAGCTCCGCGTTGAGCCACTCCGCCAGCTCCTCGGCGTTTCCGACAGTGGCGCTCAGAGCCAGAATCTGGGCCCTGTCGAGCATGTGACTGAGTATCATCTCCAGCGTCGCTCCCCTGTCGTAGGAGCCTATGAGGTGGACCTCGTCGGCAACGACAAGCTTGACGTCCCTTATCCAGTTGGAGCCGTGCCTCAAAAGGGAGTCAAACTTCTCGGATGTGGCGATGATTATGTCGTACCTCCCGAGCCACTCGTCGGTTGAATCGTAGTCGCCGGTGGTTGCCGCAACGCGGAGGCCTAGAACCTCCCAGGCCTTGAACTCCCGGTACTTCTCCTCGGCGAGGGCTTTGAGCGGAACCAGGTAGACCGCCTTTCCTCCCTCCCGGAGGAGCTTGTTGGCCATGACTATCTCGCTTACCAGGGTCTTTCCGCTCGCGGTGGGGATGGCGAGGACTAGGTTCTTTCCGTCGAGGACCCCGCTCTTTAGCGCCTCCCCCTGCGGCGGATAAAGCTCCTCTATGCCCCTCTCAATGATGACCCTTTTCACGCGCTCGTCAACCGGGAGTTCCTCAATTCTCATGACCCTCAGCTCCGGGAATATTCCACCGACGGTTTTATATGCTTATCCCACCTACTCCGCGGGGGAGGGAAATGAGGCTGAGGGTTCCCTACGTGCTCTTCGAGACCAAGACCGGGAAGTACGGTGTGGATGCCTACTTCTCGCTGAGGGTGGAGAAACCGGAGAGACGGGCAACCCTGATAAGGAAGGCCGAAGACCTTGTAATGGTCAAGGAAAAGCCAATGGGAGCACTCCTAGAGGGTGAGTCCGTCGTGGAGTACCTCACCTCTCTCTTCGTGATCCTCTACGAGCTCAGCGGCGAGAGCTTCAACGAGAGGGCAAGGCACATGAGGCGCTGGAACATCTGGCGGCTCATAGGGATACCCACTGGGCATCAGCGGCACGTGGACAGGGACGAAGAGCTGGCCAAGAAGAACCGGGAGGCCCTCCTGGCCCTGGCGATACTGAGGAAGGTTCTAGGGGTAAAAACTCCAGTCGAGCTGAGTGACACAACGATAAAACCGCTGGGCTATGCCTTTCTCGAATTCGAGGTGAACGGTGGAGACGTCGGCGACCCGGTATACAGGGAGCTGTTCAGAATAGACTCCAACGCGGGGATGGCGCTCCCGTGGCTGATGACTGAAAAGAAGGGAGAATAGAATCATGCCTTTCCGTAGAGCCAGCAGGCTACGTAGTGACCGCTCTCGACCTCTATGAGGGGTGGCTCCTTCTTGTCGCAGAGTCCGGCCTTCGCGAGGGGGCACCTCGGGTGGAAGCGGCAGCCCTGCGGTGGGTTTATCGGGCTGGGTGGCTCTCCCTCGACCTTCATGCGCTTTTTCTTGAGTTCCCTTGCCAGTTCGGGGTCCGGAACGGGTATCGCCGACAGCAGGAACTTGGTGTATGGATGGAGCGGGTTCTCGAATATCTCCTCAGCGGGCCCGACCTCAACGAGCTTCCCGAGGTACATAACGCCCATCCTGTGACTCATGTACTTGACGACACCGAGGTCATGGCTGATGAACAGGTAGGTGAAGCCGAACCGTCTCTGGAGGTCCTTCATCGTGTTGAGGATGTTGGCCTGAACTGAGACATCGAGGGCCGATGTCGGCTCGTCCAGAACTATGAACTCCGGCCTGAGCGCGAGGAGCCTTGCAAGCGCTATCCTCTGCCTCTGGCCGCCGCTGAACTCGTGGGGGTAGCGGTAGAGGTGCATCTCGTTGAGGCCGACGCTCTCGAGGAGCCTTATCACGAACTCCTCCGGGTCGTCAACCTCTATGCCGTGGAACTTGACCGGCTCCATGATTATCTCGAAGACCGTCTGCCTGGGGTTCAGGGATGAGTAGGGGTCCTGGAACATTATCTGGGCCTTCCTGCGGAACCACTTCATCTCCTCCCCCTTGAGCTTCGTGACGTCCTTCCCCTGGAATATGATTTGACCGTCGGTGGGCTCTATGAGGCGGAGGATCGTTCTCCCAGTGGTCGTTTTTCCGCATCCGCTCTCACCGACGAGGCCGAAGGTTTCGCCCCGGTTTATCGTGAAGCTGACGTCGTCAACGGCCTTGACGTAGCCCTCGGTCCTGAAAAGGCCCCTGATGGGGAAGTACTTTTTGAGGTTCTTAACCTCGAGTATCGGCTCGCTCATGCTATCACCTCAGTACAGGTGGCAGGCCACGAAGTGGCCGGGCTCCATCTCCTTCAGCTCGGGAACCTTCTCCTTGCAGATACCCATGACCCTTGGACACCTGGGATGGAAGCGGCAGCCACTGGGGGGTTCTATCAGGTTCGGAACCGTTCCGGGTATCGTCTCAAGGCGCTCTATCTTTGCCATGGGGTTTGGAACCGCGCGCAGGAGCCCTTGCGTGTACGGATGGAGCGGGTTCTTGAATATCTGGTCAACGGTGCCTATCTCGACTATCTTGCCCGCGTACATGACGGCAACACGGTCGGCCATCTCCGCGACGACGCCCATGTTGTGGGTGATGAGTATAACCGTGGTGTTGTACTCCTCCTTGAGCTTGTTCATGAGGTCGAGTATCTGGGCCTGAACCGTAACGTCCAGAGCTGTAGTCGGCTCGTCGGCTATGAGTATCTTGGGGTTGTTAGACACTCCGGTTCCTATAACAACACGCTGCTTCATTCCTCCGCTCATCTCATGGGGGTAGTTCTTCACCCTGCTCTCGGGGTCGGGGATGAGGACGCGCCGGAGTATGTCCACGGCCTTTCTGAAGCCCTCCTTCCAGTCCTTCACGGTGTTGTGGACGACCATCGCCTCGGCTATCTGGTAACCGACGGTGTAGAGCGGGTCGAGCGATGCGTGGGGGTCCTGGAAAATGTAGGCTATCTCCTTGCCGCGGATGTCGCGTATCTCCTCCTGGGAGAGCTTCAGCAGGTCCACGGCGGAGCCGTCCTCGCGGTGATAGATCACGCTGCCCTCGACTATCCTTCCCGGACTCTCGATGAGCTGGGTCAACGCCCTAGAGGTGACGCTCTTTCCGCAGCCGGTTTCACCGACGAGGGCAAAAGTTTCACCGCGGTAGACGTCGAAGGAAACCTTCTCGATGGCCTTGACTATGCCGGCGTAGGTGTAGAAGTGCACGGTTAAGTCGCGGACCTCAAGGATGGGCTCAGGCATTGCTCTCACCCTCCTTCTTGGCCTTCTTGACCTTGAACTCTATGCTCCTCCTCGTCTTCGGGTCAAGGATGTCCCTCATCGTGTCTCCAAGGAGGTTCCAGCCGAGGGCCACCAGCATGATCATGAAGCCCGAGAAGGTGACCAGCCACCACTTCTCAGGGAAGTACTGGGAGCCGTCGTAGACTATCCTTCCCCAGTCCGCTATGGGCGGCGTTGCACCCAGACCGAGGAAGCTCAGGCCAGCCTCCATCAGGATGACGCCACCGAAGTCGAGGGTGATGTAGACGAGTATCGGCCCGATGATGTTGGGCAGGATGTGCTTGAACATTATCGTCCTCGAGCTCAGACCTATGGCCCTCGCCGCCTCGACGTAGAGGTTCTCCCTCTCGGTGAGGGTTGAACCGCGCGTGATCCTTGCGTAGGCCGGCCACCAGACGATTATCATCGCCAGTATAACCGCGAGGAGCTTTCCGAGGTTGCCCGCGTCCTGGGGCTTCAGAGCGAAGAGCCACAGCACGAAGCTCTGGACGGTCTCATGGGCCGAGATGAAGTTCTGAAGCCTCTGGGGAAGCACAGCGGAGAAGGCTATGGCGAGGATGAGCGCCGGGAAGGCGAGGAAAACGTCCGTGATACGCATCACGAGCTCGTCCACCTTGCCGCCATAGTAGCCCGCTATCAAACCCAGGATGATGCCCAGGGGGACGCCCAGGGCTATGACGATTATGGATATCACGAAGGACACCCTGGCGCCGTAGAGGATGAGGCTGACGAGGTCTCTACCGTAGTGGTCTCCACCGAGGACGTAGTGTATCGTGGCGGTGTACTGGATTATGTTTCCATCATGGAGCTCCGTGACGTTCATGCTGTAGGTGGAGCCAGGCGGGGCGAGGTAGGTCTCGAAGTTGTAGTTGCTCGGGAAGAAGCGGTAGCTCCAGGGCGCGAGGCTGGGGCCGAAGAGTCCGAGGAACACGAACATGAGCACGAGGACGAGGCCTATGAGTCCCGGCGGTGAGCGGTTGAGGGCGTAGAGCATGAGCTTCCACTCTTCCATCTTGGAACGGTTCTTTTTCTTCCAGTCCTTCCTGAAGAGACTGATGAATGAGCCGAGAGCCTCAACGAAGGCATCGGAGAGCTTATCGAGGACGTTCTTCGTGTATTCTTCCCTTCCCATTTTACCACCCCTGCTAATACCTCACCCTCGGGTCTATCAGCGCGTAGAGTATGTCCACGACGAGGTTCGTTATGAGGAATATCAGGGCGAAGACCATGGTTATCGCCACGACCGCGGGGAAGTCGAGGTTCCTGATGGACTCTATGACGTACGAACCCATTCCCGGCAGGCCGAAGACGGTCTCGGTGATCGGCGTTCCTCCGAGGAGGCCTCCGAACTGAAGGCCAAGGACTGTAACTATCGGCACCATCGCGTTCTTGAGGGCGTGGCGGTAGATGCCCCTCTTGGGAACTCCCTTGGCCTTGAGGAAGCCCACGTAGTCACTCCCTATGGCCTCGAGGAAGCTGTTCCTAACGAACCTGGCCAGAACGCCCGCGCCCATGAATCCAAGCGTGAATCCGGGCAGCCAGAGCCTGTGAATGTGCTGGCTGAGCGTGTCAAAGTCGCCCGTCAGCAGGGCGTCTATCATCGGGATGTGGGTTATCTGATGCTCGGGGGGAGCTGGAAAGCCGGCGAGCGTTATCCAGTGCACCTCAACGAAGAACACGTAGATGAGAAGATAGCCCAGCCAGAAAACCGGCATCGAGACACCGGTGAGGGCAAAGAATCTTATAACCGTGTCCACCCACGTGTTGCGCTTGAGGGCGGAGATAATACCGAGCGGGATGCCTATTATCAATATGAAGAAGAACGCCACCAACGCCAGCTCAAACGTTATGGGAAACCTCTCGCTTATGTCGTCGAAGACGTAGTTTGATGTCCTCGGGTCAACGATATTGTTCCTTGCGAGCCCGCTGATGAGGAACCAGTACTGGTCGTACCAGGGTTCGTCGAGGTGGTACTGGCGTCTTATCTGCTCCATGTAGGCCTGGCTCGCCTTCTCACCCCCTGCCCAGGCCCTTGCAACATCCGCGGGGATGACGTACGCGATCAAAAACACTATGAGCGTGACTCCAATGAGGGTTGGTATGAAGGTGAGGAGCCTCCTTATTAGGAACTTCCTCAGGTTCGCCAATTCGATCCCCCCTGCCTTCTTTGGCATGCCTCTGCGGGACAGCTCCAAAAATCATAGGGAGAAAAAAAGAAAACTCGAAATCAGCTCACGGTTACCTCGACGCTCTTGAACTCGGTGGCGCCGTAGAGGAATGGGCCAACCCAGTTGTCGGAGTCGAGGTAGTCCGGGACCCAACCGACGACGTAGACGTCGTACTCGCCGTGCTCGGTCTTGTCGAGGTAGGTCGGCCAGTTGTAGCTGTTGACGGTGACTTGGAAGCCGAGCTGGCTCCAGACGTTCTGGAGGAGGGTCATTATCTTCTCACGGGCGCTGTTGCCCTCGTTGTAGATGAGCTCGATCTTGTACTTGGACGGGTCAACGCCCGCCTGCTGGAGGAGCTGCTGGGCCTTGGCGAGGTTGTAGCTGTACTTGATTATTCCCTCCTCGGTGTAGCCAGGCCACGGCTTCGGTATCGGTCCGTAGTTCCTCTCGAGCAGTCCCTGGTACACGATCTGGGAAATCTGGTCGTACGGAACGGCGTATGCCAGTGCCTCTCTGACGAGCGGGTCGTTGAAGGGCTCCCTCTGGGTGTTGAAGACGAGGAAGGTCAGTATCGGCTGGAGGATGTCGGTCTGAACGATGGACTTGAAGCCGTTGAGCGTGAGTCCCTTGACGGTGTCCATCTTCTCGGGCGGAATCGCAACGACGTCCGCGGTTCCGGTCTTGAATATGTTAATCCTCGCCATGGCGTCGCTGTTTATGATGTAGATGACCCTCTTGTGGCCTGGGTTGGCGGTGGCGTTCCAGTAGTGCGGGTTGTACTCGAGGACTATGTAGGCGTCCTTCTGGTAGTCGGCGACGTAGAACGGCCCGGTTCCAACGGGCTTGTTGTGCATGAGCTGGTGGGTCGGGTCGCTCTTGCCCTCGCTCAGGTAGCTCCACCAGGCGCTCGGGTTGTGACCGTTGTCGCTAGCCTGGAGGGCCTCCTGGTACTTGTCGCCGAGGAGGTACTCCATCGGGACGACGCTGAGGAACGGGTCTGCGAGTATTCCGAGAACCGGAGCGTACGGGGCCGGGAGAACGAGCTTGAAGACTCCAGCGGTGTCGCCGTTGTAGCCGAAGAACTGCTTGAGCTCGTCAAGGCTCTTGACCTCGGTGCTCTTGCCGTTGAACTCGGCTATGAGCGGGTGCTCCTTGAGGTACTGGTCGAACTCGTCCTCGGTGAGGGCGGCCGAGTGGTTAACGTCCATAAAGGCGTCAACCATCCAGCTGACGCTGTGGCCAAGCCTCTCAACGCGGAGGAACGTGAAGGCCACGTCGGTAGCGTCGATCGGGTAGGTCTTGTCGTCCCACGGATCGTATGCCTTGACGCCGCCGCGGATGAGGAAGTACCACTCGGTACCGTCCTTGTTGTGCGCCCAGGCGACGGCCAGGTCGGGGCTGACCTGCTCGGTGTTCTCCTTCCAGTATGTGACGAGGGTGTCGCCTATCTCGTGCCAGATTTCCCATCCGAAGGTCTCGTAGGTCATCGCCGGGTCAAAGCTCTCCGGCCAGCCGAAGGTGGCGATGGTGTAGGTCTCGGGGTCGTTCTTGTAGTCCTTGATACCTATCTTGACGGACGGGGCGTTCTGGTCCTCGCTGAGGAGGTCGTAGCGCTCCGCAAGGGTCGGGTGGTAGTAGCGTCCCTTGACCCAGTTCCAGTAAACGCGGAGCTGCCTGTTCTGGCCGAGGATGATCTCGGGAACCAGCTTGTTTCCAAGCATGTAAACGGCCTTGAAGAGCTCGGTTCTTATGGCGGGGTCAGTCTGGCGCCTTGCCGCGATGATGAGGGCATCCACGTGCTCGTCGCGGAAGAAGGCCGGGTCAATCGCACCGAATCCCTGACCCTGTTCCATGAGGGTCTTGACGTCCGGGGTGTTGGCGGTGTCAACCTCGTATTCGACCTTTATGACCTTCTTGCCGCTCGGGATGCTCACGCTCGGGCTGGCGCCCTTCGGGCCGACGACCACGACGCTCTTGTCCGTGACTATGACGTAGACCTTCCCCATCTCGAGTATCCCAGGCTTCACCTCTGCGGGAGTCTGGGTTTGCGTTGACGTCGCGCTGGACGTGGTGGTTCCGGTGGAAGTTCCGGTCTGGGAGGTAGTCTGCCCGCTCGGGCTCGATGTGGTGCCGCCCTGAGAAATCGTCGTTGTGGCACTCTTGCCTCCACCAATGCAGCCGCTAGCAACAACAGAAAAAGCCACCAAAAAGACAACCAGCAGGGCCATTGCAGCCTTTGCCTTCATTAATACCCACCCCTGTACATTAAGGGCATTGATTCTACGACTAATCCGGTAATAAAGCTTTCGATGTACCTCTCGGTGGTACACTGTGAGATTAATGATACTAAAGGGTGCTACTGGACAGCGTAGAAGGAGTGTGGCCATCCAAGGGATTCGTCGAAAAACTACGAAAAGCTTAAATGAGATGGGGGGCTAAATAAAGGCGTAAAGCCTTTCAGCGGTGGTGGAAAATGGTTAGGTCGTACGTTTTATTGACTGTGGAGATTGGGAAGGTTGAAAGCGTTATAGACGCCCTCAAGCAGATACCGGGCGTTACGAGGGCGGACGCCGTCACCGGACCCTACGATGCGATAGTTCACATCGAGGCCAAGGACCTCGGCGAGCTCACCAGGAAGATACTCCACGACATACACAACATCGACGGAGTTATAGACACTACTACCGCCATAGTCGTAGAGATGGAAGAAGAGGAGTGATCACCTCTTTTTCTTCCTGGATTTGTGCTTCTTCTTGCCCTTGGCTTTAGCCTGGATTTTTCTGATTTCCCTGATTTTCTGACCTATCATTTTGAGGCTCTTCCCCTTGGGGTGCTTGCCCTCGAGGCGGAGCATCCCCCTGAGCCTGTACTCCTCGTCCAGGCCCGCCAAGCGGGGGTTGAGCTTCGACTCGTCCATCTCGATGATCTTCATGCCCAGTGCCCTTGCCGCGTCTGCTATCTCCTGGATTTTCGGGCCGTCAACGGCGAATTCCTTTCCAACGGCCCTGCCGTACCTTCTGCTCAACCTGGCATCAAGTTCGCTGGGCCACACCACAAACCGTTTCATCCCTTCCACCTAACAAGGTTTAAAAGAGGAGCCGTTAAAAACCCTTTTGGTGAGTCCTATGGAGACCTCTGTCCTCGAAAAGTACCTCTTCGGAAAGGCCGAGAGGGGCGATACCGTTCTCATCGAGTACCGACCGACGTACCCGCTTGAGGAGCTCTCATGGGGATTCCTCATACCGGCCCTCATAGAGAGGGGAGACGTCGTCATAGGGGACTTCTTCGGTATCGGTGACCTGCTCTTCCGGAACTACATCCGCAGAATCTCCGGAAAGGAGTACTCCGACGTGATCGAACTCATAAAGAAGATAAAGGTCGTCAAGATAGGACCAGGCTCGGCCAGCTACGGAGAGGTCATAGAGGAGGTCGTTCCCGTCTACGACTCCCACAGCTTCCTCAAGAACTACCACACGGTCGTCAACAGGATGACCCACTCGCCGACGAAGCCCGAGTACTTCGTGACCTTCGGGCTCTCCCACTACGTCCACTTCGGCGGGGACGAGGCCATGAAGGCCATAATGACCGGGATAAGCACGATACCGATGGAAGACTGGGTCGGTATACACTTCCTCAACGTCGAGGTGCTCAGTAAGGCCCACCTGGCCATGCTGGAGGAGATGGCCTCGATAGTATTCCACGTATCCAACGAGGAACTTATCGTGAAGAAGGGCGGTGAGATTTTTGATTCGAGAGGGGGATAGGGTTCTTCTGGTCGACAGGAGGGGAAAGAGGTACCTCGTGACGGTCTCTAACAGGGAGTTCCATACGGACCTGGGTATAATCAACCTCGGTGAGCTGGTGGAGAAGGACTACGGGGAGAGCATCACCAGCCACAAGGGCGAGGAGTTCAGGATACTGAAGCCGGACGTCAACGACATCATAGCGAAGATGCGTCGCGGCCCTCAAATCGTCCATCCCAAGGACGCTGGTATAATAATCGCCTACGCCGGCATTTCCCCGGGGAACACCGTGATAGAGGCCGGCGTTGGAAGCGGGGCGCTCACGATATTTCTCGCGAACATAGTTGGCCCCCAGGGCAGGGTCATCAGCTACGAGCTCAGGGAAGATTTTGCAAGGATAGCCCAGAAGAACGTCGAGATGGCGGGCTTCGCCGACAGGGTCACGATAAAGCTCAAGAACATCTACGACGGCATAGACGAGGAAAGCGCGGACCACATAGTTCTCGACCTGCCCCAGCCGGAGAACGTTCTCCCCCACGCGGTTGAGGTTCTGAAACCGGGTGGCTACTTCGTCGCCTACACACCGTGCACCAACCAGGTACACCGCTTCTTCCAGGCGTTCCAGGAGTACAGGGAGCACTTCTACAAGCCGAGGGTCGTTGAGGTTCTCGTCAGGGAGCACGAGGTCAAGAGGGAGTGCATGAGGCCAAAGACGACCATGCTGGCGCACACCGGCTACATAACGTTCATCAGGAAGCTCTGATTCTTATCCTCTTGAATATGTGACCTTTTCTTGAAAATTTCTCGTGGAGAAAGGCTTATTCCGAAATCTATTCGCCCGGTTGAACCAAAGGTTAGCAACATCTTTATAAACACTTTTGGTTGCAAACCTTTAGATGTCCAAATTTGACCACCTGCACGGAGGTGTTCATCGTGTATAAAATCCTTGAGAAAAAAGAGATCGCCATGAGAAACACCTGGTATAAGGTTCACGCACCCCACGTTGCCAAGAAGGTAAAGCCCGGGCAGTTCGTCATCGTCAGGGCTTTCAAGAACGGTGAGAGGATTCCGCTCACGCCAGTCATGTGGGACCCCGAGGAGGGCTGGATTGTTCTCATCGTCTTCACGAGGGGCAAGACGACGGCGAGGATGGCCGCGGAGCTGAAGGAGGGCGGCGAGATACTCAACATCGCAGGCCCGCTCGGAAACCCGGCAGAGATGGAGAAGTTCGGGAAGATACTCGCGATTGGAGCGTACACTGGAATAGTCGAGGTCTACCCGATAGCAAAGGCCTGGCAGGAGCTTGGGAACGACGTAACCACGCTCCACGTGACCTTCGAGCCGATGGTAGTCCTTAAGGACGAGCTTGAGAGGGCCGTTGGCAGGCACGTGGTCGAGACCGTCCCCATAGACCCGAACCTCGACTTCCCAACCAACATGAAGAACGTCACCAAGAGACTCGTGGAGAAAGTTCGCGAGATGCTCGAGAAGGAGAACTACGACCTCGTCTTCATGGTCGGTCCAACCGGAGACCAGAAGGCCGTTTTCGAGGTCGTCAAAGAGTTCGGAGTTCCAATGAAGGCCGACCTTCACCCGATAATGGTGGACGGAACCGGCATGTGCGGCGCCTGCCGTGTCACCGTCGGCGGCGAGGTCAAGTTCGCATGCATAGACGGACCGGAGTTCGACGCATACCAGGTCGCTTGGGATGAGCTGATAGCGAGGAGCGGGTACTATACTGACCTAGAGGTGAAGGCGTTCACAGAGTACATGAAGGCCCTCCAGGGGGGTGAACAGTAATGGCGGTCAAGAGGAAGATCATTAAGGAGCGCGTTCCGACGCCGGAGAGGCCAGCGGAGGAGCGTATTAAGAGTTTTGCCGAGGTCAACCTTGGTTACACCTTCGAGCTTGCCGTTAAGGAGGCGGAGCGCTGCCTTCAGTGCCCCTACAACTACGCGCCCTGTATAAAGGGTTGCCCCGTTCACATCGACATTCCGGGCTTCATAAGCAAACTAGTCCAATACCGCGACGACCCGGACAAGGCCGTTAAGGAGGCTCTCAGCGTCATATGGGCATGCAACTCCCTCCCGGCCACCACCGGAAGGGTCTGCCCGCAGGAGGACCAGTGTGAGATGAACTGTGTCATGGGTAAGGTCGGTGACAAGATAAACATCGGAAAGCTCGAGCGCTTCGTGGCCGACTACGCGCGCGAGAAGGGCATAGACGAGGAACTCCTCTTCGAGATGATCCCGAGGATAGAGAAGAAGGGCCAGAAGATTGCCATCATCGGTGCCGGTCCGGCCGGCCTTACCGCCGCTGGAGAGCTCGCCAAGCTCGGCTACGACGTTACCATCTACGAGGCCCTTCACGAGGCCGGTGGAGTCCTCATGTACGGCATCCCAGAGTTCAGGCTGCCCAAGAGCATCGTCGAGAGCGAGATTGACAAGCTCAAGAAGCTTGGAGTCAAGATACTCACCGACCACATAGTTGGAAGGACCGTCACCATCGAGGAGCTCCTGGAGGAGTACGACGCCGTCTTCATAGGCTCCGGCGCCGGAACCCCGAGGCTCATCAACGCGCCCGGCATAAACCTCAACGGAATCTACACGGCCAACGAGTTCCTGACGAGGGTCAACCTCATGAAGGCCTACCTGTTCCCCGAGTACGACACCCCCGTCAAGGTCGGGAAGCGCGTCATCGTCATCGGTGCCGGAAACACGGCCATGGACGCGGCCAGGAGCGCGAGGCGCTTCGGCTCAGAGGTCATTATCGCCTACCGCCGCGGCCCGGAGGACGTCAGCGCCAGGGTTGAAGAGGTCGAGCACGCCAAAGAGGAGGGCATAAAGTTCGAGTTCTTCGTTAACCCGGTGGAGTTCATCGGGGACGGCAAGGGCAACCTGAAGGCCGTCAAGTTTGAGAAGATGAAGGCCCTGGACGAGAGGGACAGCAGGGGCAAGAGAAAGATCGTCGGAACCGGCGAGTACGTGACGATAGAGGCCGAAACCGCCATCATCGCCATCGGAAAGCACCCGAACAGGCTCATCGTTAACACGCCCGGCCTCAAGGTCGAGCGCGGAAGAATAGTCGTTGACGAGAACCTGATGACCAGCATTCCTGGAGTCTTCGCCGGTGGAGATGCGATAAGGGGAGAGGCGACGGTTATCCTCGCGATGGGCGACGGAAGGATGGCCGCAAAGGCTATCCACGAGTACCTCACGAAGAAGAGGGAAAACGGAAACGCGTGAGCCTCTTCTATTTTTCTTTGAAGCACGCCTCCAGTATTGGATCGGGAATGTGGTAGTAGACGTTTCTGCCTTCTTTAACCTTCTCAAGGAACGAAGAATCAACGAGGGCCTTCAGAAGCCTCGCCAGTACACTGTCCGCTACACTTTTACCCTCCTTTCTTTCGAGGTGTTCCTTTATTTCCTCCCACGTTCTCTTGCCATAGGCGATAGCCCTCATTATCTCGACGTACCGGTTCCTCGCGGCAGGTCTCTTTGAGAGAAAGTTCTCGAATTCATCCATGGCAAGGGCCTTCGCCTCATCGAAAACATCGTCAATGAGCTTCTCGGAGAGCCCTTTTTCCATGGCCTTTCTGCCGAAGAGAACCAGCCATCCCACTATTCCATCGAGCCTCTCAACTGCGAGGCTTATGATCTCCTCTCGGGGTGTCAATCCAACCTGTTCAAAGCCTTTCTGGAGAAAATCCCTGCTCTGTTCGGGTGTGAATCTCCCCAGAGAAATCTCATGGAAGTACCTGCCGTAGAGTGGAGCCTTAGGGTCATCGGCACCGAGGTAATCGTGAAGCAGGCCCACCTCTGAACCCGTCATGACCATTTTGAGATCGGAGTAGTCGTACAGGTGGGCAATTAGGCCGGCAAACCCGCTCCCGACCGGCCCGCGGAGGTACTGAACCTCATCAAAAGCGAGGACGACGTCGTACTTTTCCAACTCACGAAAGAGCGCTATGAGATCGGTTCTCTCCTCTTTCCAGGAAAAGTTCACTCCGAGGCTCAGAACCCGGAGACCGGCTATGTTTTTGAGCTCGGTTTTAATCTCCTCCCAGAGGTTACGGTTTTCGCGGAAGAATTCATTGATGGAGCTTTCTATTCTTTTGTAAACGTCCATACGGGAGTTGGGATTGACACCCCGGAAATCTACGAGAACGTAGGGGACTGCCAGTTCGTTGAGGCCCACCACGAGCAGGGAAGTCTTTCCAAGACGTCTTATACCAGTGATGACTGTGAGGGGATTCCCGGAGGTGATGGACTTTTCAAACTCCTTCAGCTCCGCTTCTCTGTCGTACAAATCCTCGCGCTTCCTCTTCGGTCTGATGTCAAAGTACACAACTACCACCCCAGTAGTTAACTACTGGGGCAGAAGTTATAAGGGTTTCGTGATGTTTATCAGTGAGTAGGTGGAGATGATTACCGGCGATGACGAGCCCCGGAGTGGCTGAATGGCACCGTGATGAAGGGCATACTGGCCGAGCCGCTAGACTTTTAACCTTCTCAGAAATAGAGAAAGCGAGCGATGAAGACCTCTAGGGTATCTGAAACCGCGCTTTACGCGGCAAAAATGATGAAGGTCAGAAACTGAGCTCATTCCTCCATCTCTTCGATCTCTTCGAGTATCTCCTCGAACTTCTTGAAGTCCTCGCTCTTCGCCAGAAGCGTAACGAACTCATCTATCTCGGACTTCTCAAGGAAAGCCCCCGCGAGGAGCTTCCCTGTATAGCGGTTGTTCTTGATCTCCCAGAACATGTAGAACTCGGGGAAATTCTCCTTTATCTTTCTATAGGCCACACCGTACTTTGAGTCCTTCAGGGGATTCTGTTCGAGGTAGAAGTGGCCGGGCTCGAGCTCGATCATGTGAAGAATCGCCCCGCGCCGGGTCTTCACGAGCTTTACCTTAACGTCCCACTCTTTGAGAACCTTCATGAAAACCACCGAAGACTAATGGACGTCCAGATACTTAAGGATTCCGAGCGGGGAAGAGAAAAGTTAGAGAACACCTCAGAGGCTCTCAAGGTACTCGGCGTAGGCCTTGGCGTCCATGAGCTCCTTGAGCTCCTCGTCGAGGTTGCTCGGCTTGAGCTTGGCAATCCAGTTCTCGTAGGGGTCCTCGTTGATGAGCTCCGGGCTGTCCTCAAGCTCCTCGTTGACCTCAACGACCTCACCGCTGACCGGAGCGTAGACCTCGGAAACGGCCTTGACGCTCTCCAGCTCACAGAGAACGTCGCCCTTGTTGACCTCCTTACCAACCTCAGGAAGCTCAACGTAGGCAAGGTCGCCGAGCTCCTTCTGGGCGTAGTCGCTTATTCCGACGAGAACGACTCCGTCCTCAAGAACCTGAACCCACTCGTGGTCCTTCGTGTAGTAAAGGCCTTCCTTGACCTTGTATTCCCCAACCTCAATCATGAGCATCACCGTTTTCCTCTAGAACCGCCGGAGATTTAAACCTTTCCATAACGAGCCCTCCACGGTGGGGCCCCGAGAGAGCTACGCAAAAACCTCCGATTTTTCGGGCATTATCCGAACGGATTTCACAATTTTGGGCAATATCTTTGCGTCTGCAAAATCGTTATAACCTTCCGCGCCCTAAACTACCACATGAGCCGCGTTCCCTTCTACCTGAAGGAAAGGCTTGAGACCCTCAGGGAGAGGGTCCTCCACGAGGAATTCGAGGCCTCGAAGCTCCCCTCCTGGGAGAGGGTGGTTCTGACGTGGGCAGTCCTGATGGCATTCTGGGTGGTCGTTTCTGGAAGCTTCAGGGCGAGGGACTTGGCCCTGGGCGCGGCCGTTACGCTGATAATAGCGGCTTTCATGCGCGACCTCCTAACCGAGGACATAAGGAAGAGCGGCCATATAGTCGAGAAACTCCTCTACTTCGCCTTCATATACCTCCCGCAGTACCTCGTGATAATGGCCTTCCGCCTGCTGGAGAGCAACCTGAAGGTTGCGAAGAACGTGATTTTCATGGACATCAACCCGGGAATAGTCAAGATAAAGACCGACCTCCACTCGGACACGGGCGTGACGATACTCGCCAACTCAATAACCCTGACCCCGGGCACGTTAACCCTTGACGTCAACAAAAAGCTCGGCGAGACCTATCTCTACGTCCACTGGATAGATTTGGAGACACTCAACCGCGAGAAGGCCGGAGAAAAGATAAAGGGGGACATCGAGGAATGGCTCAAGAAGGTCTTCTGGTGAGCGCGTTCTACGTGCTCGTCTTCACTGCGATACTGATAACCTACCGCGTGGTCAAAGGACCGACCCTGCCAGACAGGATAGTGGGTCTGAACACGATAACGACGAAGGTGGTCGTCATAATCGCGGTCGTATCGGTCATCAGGAGTGAGTACTACCTTGTGGACCTCGCGATAGTCCTGCTGATGGTGAACGCCGTCGGAGGGCTGATCTTGGCCAAATACATGGAGCGGAGGGCTTCATATGATTGAGATAATCCTTATGCTGTTTGGAGAGGCCGTCATGGTCTTCGGGGCTCTCGGCATTCTCCGCTTCCCCGACGTTTATACGAGGCTCCACGCGGCAACGAAGTGCGACACCGGCGGGGCCATGAGCATAATCCTCGCCCTGATCCTGATAATGGACGCTCCTGCCGTTGTGAGGGCCAAGTTCCTGGTGCTGGCCTTCCTGATAGCGATGATAAACCCCATGGTGGGCCATGCCATAGCCCGCGGAGCCTACAAGTACGGGGTGAAGCCGAAGGTAGTGGTGGATATGTATGCTTGGGACAATCCTTGACGTGGTCTTCGTAGCGATGATACTGCTGGCCATAGCGGTCGTTGAAGAGAAGAACCTGGTTAGTGCGGTCGTTAAATACTCCCTCCTCAGTCTGCTCTTCGTCCTGGCCCTGTTCGAGCTTAAAGCGCCAGACGTCGCCCTCTCTGCGATAGTCGTCGGCGCGATAGTGATAGGCGTCTTCCTCTTCACGATAGAGGAGGTGACGAGGTGAGGGCAATAGCTCTGCTCCTGACCGTTGCCCTTGGGGCGTTCCTGCTTGGCCTGAACTACTCTCCGTCCTACGGCGGGAGCTACACCTACTACGTCGCCAACTGGGGCGAGATTGGAATACCCAACCTGGTTTCGGCTATTTTAGCCGGCTGGAGGGCCTACGACAGCCTCGGCGAGGCGAGTTTGCTGTTTACGGCAGTCATTGGCTTCTACCTGCTCCTCGGGGGGAAGAAGAAGTGAAGATGAGCACCGTCGTGAGGAGCACCACCAAGATGATAAGCCCGTTCCTGGTCACCTACGCAGCGTACATTATGCTCTACGGCCATCTAAGCCCCGGGGGCGGCTTTCAGGGAGGGGTGATTCTCGCGGTCGCGGTCATACTACTCATAACATCCCACGGCTACAAAAAGGTCAGGAAGAGGTTCAAGTTCAACTGGGCGAGCCTGATAGAGAGCTCGGCCGGAGCGATGCTCGTCCTGCTGGGAATCGCCGGGATAGCCTTTGGGGCGTTCTACTCCAATTTCCTGCCGACGGAGGGCGGCATAATACTGCCATTCAACGTGATCGTTGGCCTTGAGGTCGGCGCCGCCTTCACCTTCGTCTTCTACATCCTGCTGAGGTGGGTTGAAAGTGATTAGCCCGGAGCAGGCCGGAGTGGTCATAATGCTCGTGGGGATATACGGCCTGATGGCGAAGAGGGAGCCGATAAAGCTAGTACTTTCCATAAACGTGGTTTCTCTGGGTTTAGTGCTCTTCTTCATCGGCTTAGCGTACTCCCCCGGAAAGGACATCCCCATGATGCCGACGAATCCGGTCGACCCGCTCCCGGCAACGCTGATGCTGACAACGCTCGTCGTTGACGTTGCCATAACGTCGCTCGCGCTGGCGATAATAATCCGCATGCGGAGGGACGGCTTATGATTCCCTTGATGGTGGCCTTTCCGCTCCTGTTTGGGTTCATAATCGTCATCCTGGACACCCTGCGGGCGAAGAAGGTTTTAATAAAGGCTTCCTTCGTCTTTGGCGCCGTTCTCCCGGTCGGGATTTTCTTCGTGGAGAATGGAAGGGAAATCGTCGGGGGCTGGAGCAGGGTGGCGGGGATAGAGGTCGGAATCGGTGAAATCAACGCCCCGTTCATCGCGGGCGAGCTGATACTCTTCACCGTTGTTGCCCTCTATTCCATTTCCTACTTCGATTTCAGGTACAAAAAGACCGCCAAAGCCCTCGTCCTGTTCCTCCTGATGCATGCGGGTTTGCTGGGGGCGTTTTTGGCGAGGGATTTCTTCAACTTCTACATCTACATGGAGATTGCCTCCGTCTCGGCCTTCGCCCTGGTTGCCTTTTCCGAAGAGCCGGGCTCGAAAAAGGCGACCTTCAAGTACCTCATCCTATCTCTCCTCGCTTCCTACCTCTTCATCTTCGCGATAGGCCTCGTATACATGGAGACGGGCTACCTCAACGTCGACCTCGTGGCCCAGAACGCCCTCCCGAGCAGGGAGCTCAACGCCGCCCTCGGAGTGGCCTTTGCATCACTCCTCCTGAAGGCCGGCATCTTCCCCCTCCACGGCTGGCTGCCCGATGCCCATTCGAAGGCTCCAACCCCGGTTAGTGCCCTCCTGAGCGGGCTCGTGGTCAAGGCACCCGCTTACGGGATGATTCTCCTCTTCTCGGCCCTGCCCGTTGGGGAGAGCCTGAAAACCGCCGCCATGATGGTAGCGGTTGCGTCGATATTCTTCGGCATAGTTATTATGCTCCTCCAGAGGGATGCAAAGCGCTTCCTCGCCTACTCCACGGTCTCCCAGATGGGCTACGTGCTCCTCGGAATAGCCACCTTCAACTTCACGGGGGCAGCGTACTACGCTTTGGCGCATTCTCTGGCCAAAGGAGGCCTCTTCCTGAGCGTTGGAAGCCTCGGAAGAAAGTCAAGGAAATTGGGTGAGTTCGGCTATAGGAACGCTCCACTCATGGCCTTCTCGGTGCTGATGCTCAGCCTCGCCATAGGAGGGGTTTCGCCCTTCATAGGTTCCTATGCGAAGGGATTGATATACTCAGGCCTGCCGGGGGATTGGAGGTGGACCGTTCTGGCCGGGACGATAGGAACGCTCGTTTCATTCACCAAGCTGAACTACCACCTCTTGAGGGGAGAAACGGAAGACCTCAGGCCCTCTTGGAAGCTCTCCTCACTGGTACTTGCTTTAACCACCCTCGGTGCCGGCCTCTACCTCGGTGCGGGGCTCAAGCCGAGCGATGCCATCTACATTGCCGCCGCAGTGCTCACCTTCTTTGGGCTGAGGGCTCTGGGCGTCTTCGAGAGGGGAGTACAGAGCGAAGCAAAGGACGTTGGAAGGGATGTAAACGTCCTGGCGGCGGTTTTCGTGACCTTCATGCTGACGGTGCTCCTACTCCAGTGGTCTTAGGGTGACCTCCCTCACGACGTCCAGCGATTCAAGCTCCCCCTTGAGTTCCTCCAGCGTGCCGCTCATTCCGCTCACGTCTATGACCGCAACTATTCCCGCCAGCTCTATGCCCTCAAGCTCCTCGGCCTCGCTGAAGAGTATGTTGGCCCCGTGCCTCCCGAAGAGTCCGCTTATCTTCGCGAGAACCCCCGGTCTGTCCTCGACGACGAGCTCAACCTCCACGAGCCTCTTTCCAGGGAGCGCTATCCGCTCCATGTGGACCTCGTTCAGGTCGGTGTCTATCTCGAGGAGAAAATACGCGCCCTCCACCATGCCGAGCTCGTAGGCGTAATCCTTGGGAAGCTCAACCTTGCCGTTCTCCCGTATACGAACTATCTCGTAGTGCCTCATGCTTGGAACTACTCCCAACATCATAAAAGCCTTGTCGGGCGGAAGAATTATTAACCCGCCCGCCGTAGGAGGCCAACATGGAAATCATCGGGTACGTCTTCGTGATCATCGCATTCGCGAGGCTCCTCGCGGAAGGCTTTGAGAGACTGGACTATCCTGGATTTCTGGGCGAGATAACGGCGGGAATGATACTGAGCGCCGTTCTCCTGGACATGCCCAGGGACCAGATGCTCCTCATGGCCGAGCTCGGCCTTTTCTTCCTGATGATCTCGGCCGGCCTGGAGGTGACCCCCGAGGAGCTCCACTACGCCGGGAAAAAAACGCTGCCCCTCTACATAGTCACCTACATCGTCATGCTGCTGGTCACGCTTCCCTTCACCGGCTGGCAGCTTAACTCAGATGCGTTCATCGTGGCCGCGATAATCTCGACCGCCTCGGCGCCGATAGTCCTGAGGCTCAAGCGCTTCTTTGGAGAGGACTTCATCCACGTTGCCCTATCCTATGCGGTCATAAGCGAGATAATGAGTCTGTTCATAGTCTACATGATGGTCAGGATACACGAGACGCCCGGCGACTACACCCCGGTCCTGGAGAGCGTACTGAAGGACGCTCTCTTCATCGGCATCCTCATGTACGTCAATTACATTATAGGAATAAAGCACAAGGTGATGATAATACGCTTCCTCCGCAGGCTCAAGAGCGACGAGGCCGTTTTTGGCCTATTCATGGTGCTCTCAACGTCCCTGGCGTTCATCAGCGATGAGATAGGCCTCCACTTCAGTATAGGGGGCTTCATGGCCGGCTTGATGATGCACAGCGACCTGGTCGGAACGAAGCAGTACGACAGGCTCACCACCATAGTCAGCGGCGTTACGTACGGCATCTTCGCCCCGATATTCTTCGCCTGGCGCGGCCTCAACTTCGAGACCGAGCTGTCCTTCGTGGTGGTAGAATTCTTCGTTCTGGTGTACGCCGTCAGGCTGGTGCTCTCTTCCATCATCGTCAGACACCAGGACGTTCCAACGTCGGTCGTCAGGGGGGCCGGAATAGCGAGCTTCGGCGTCCTCGGCCTGCTCGTGGGAGAAATAGGCTTCGTCTCGGGCGTTTTAAGCCAGCACATGTACGCCATGGCCTCCCTAGCCAGCGTCCTTGGAATCTTCACCTCGGCCACCCTGGGCAGGGCGGTCAACCATTACCAGTCAAAAGCCTCCAAGGCGGCCGCTTAAAGCGAACCGCGACATGTAAAGCGTTTTCCAGCCACAATATGGCTCATGATGGTTTCTTTCCAATATAGCGAAACGTTTTTAAGTCTACCCCAGACTAGCGAGTAGAGAAATCGTTGGTTTAGCTTATAATCGTCTAACTCGTGAGAAAAGAAAGGAGGAAGCTGAGATGAGCTGGACAACCCCAAAGAGGGCATTTATAGGCGCCGCCTCCGCGGAGGGAGGCACTAAGCTCAACGCGTTTGATAACGCTCTCCTCAAACTCGGCATAGGAAACGTCAACCTCGTCAAGCTGAGCAGCGTCATTCCGGCCCACATCGAGTGGATAGAGGAGGTGCACGACGTCCCGATAGGAATGCTGCTGCCGACGGTCTACGCCCACATCGAGAGCGACGAGCCCGGAATGACGATCAGCGCTGCCCTGGGAATAGGCATCAGCGAGAACAACGAGGGCGGTCTCATCTACGAGTACGCCGGCTACTGCACCAAGGAAGAGGCGGAGGAGATGGTCAGGAAGATGGTCGAGGAAGGCTTTGCCATGCGCGGATGGAAGCTGGCGGAGTTCAAGGTCGCCAGCGCAAGCATTACCGTCAAGGACAAGCCGGCTGCCGCCATAGCGGCCGTGGTGATGTTCCCGTACTGAGGGTGTGGTTTTTAAGCCCTTTCCCTTCTTCAGCTTTTAGAGGTGAGAGCTTATGGGATTCAACGAGAAGGAGAGAGCATTCATAGAGTGGTACCCTCGCGGTTATGGAGTCGGTTTTAAGGTGACCGAGAGGCTCTTCGAAACCCAGACGAAGTATCAGAGGCTCGAGCTGTACGAGACGGAGGGCTTCGGCAAGCTCCTCGTCCTCGACGGCACGGTTCAGCTCGTCGAGGTCGGCGAGGAGAGCTACCACGAGCCACTGGTTCATCCCGTCATGCTCGCCCACCCAAATCCGAGGAGGGTGCTCATCATCGGGGGCGGCGACGGCGGAACCCTCAGGGAGGTTCTGAGGCACGAAACCGTTGAGAAAGCCACGATGGTCGAGATAGACGAGATGGTGATAGAGGTATCGAAGATATACATGAACGTGGCGAGGGGTGCCTTCGAGGATCCCAGGGCAGAGGTAATGGTCGGCGACGGCGTGAGGTACCTCAGGGAGACCGACGAGCGCTTTGACGTCATCATAGTGGACTCCACCGACCCCGTCGGCCCGGCGAAGCTCCTCTTCAGCGAGGAGTTCTACCGCGACGCCTACGAGAAGCTGAACGATAAGGGACTTTACATCACCCAGGCCGGGAGCGTCTACCTCTTCACCAACGAGCTCCTCGACGCCTACAAGGCCATGAAGAACGTCTTTGACCGCGTTTACTACTTCAGCTTCCCGGTAATCGGCTACGCCTCGCCCTGGAGCTTCCTCGTTGGCGTTAAGGGCGACCTGGACTTCACCAAGGTGGACGTGGAGAGGGCGAAGAAACTCGACCTCTACTACTACGACCCGGAGAGGCACGAGACGCTCTTCCAGATGCCGAAATACGTCAGGGATCTCCTTGAGAGGGTCTGACCCTCACCTCTTTTTGCGATTTTCTCCAGCGCATAGAAAAGGCTTATGAGGTTTCGTCCCCACTACACATGGGGATCATCATGCGGATCGAGGAGCTCACCTGGGCCGAGTTCGAGGAACTGAAAAAGCGTGTTGATACGATCATACTCCCCATAGGGAGCGTTGAAGCCCATGGAAGACACCTGCCCCTTGGAACCGACGTCTTCGCCCCGCTGGAGATAGGAAAGAGGGTTGAAGAGAGGCTCCGTGGGCTGGGGGTGGAGGTTCTCATAGCCCCGCCCGTGTGGTACGGGCACACCTTCGTTCTCGATGTGTACCCCGGAACGATAAACGTTGCTTCAGATGCCCTGAAGGCCTACGTACGCGAGATAATGCGCGAGTTCGCCGCCGAGGGCTTTCGGAGGATAGTCCTCCTCAACGGGCACGGCGGCAACTACTCGCCGCTGGTTCTGGCGGCGGAAGAGGTCGCGGAGGAGTTTCCGGAGGTCGAAATCTGGCTCATAAACTGGTGGATAGACTTCAGGGAGGACATCCTGAGCATATGCTCCAGCCAGGGGCATGCAGGCCAGGACGAAACGTCCGTGATGCTCGCCATAAGGCCCGAACTCGTGAAGATGGAGAACGCCCGTGGGCAACGGAGGACCTCAAGGGTAAGGGTAATCCGGAAGGACATCGGAAGGGAGCTGTTTCCGGACGGCGTGAACGACGACCCGTCCCTCGCGACGGCCGAGAAGGGCGAGGCAATTTTGAGCGTTGTGAGCGAGAAGATAGCCCGTCTCATAGCGGGGGAGGGATGATGGGACGCGAAGAGGTTCTCGCGGAACTGGACAAACGCATAAAGCGCCTTGAGGCCGAAGTTGAACTCGCGGAGGAGAGGCTACGCTACCTGGATGAGATAGGCGCCCCGTCGAGGTACAAAACCCTCCAGAGGAAGGACAACTCTGTCTACTACCTCCTCCTCATGGCCGTTTGGGTGCTCCTCGGCTTTCTCGCCCTGATGGCCATCGGCCACAGACTCCCCTACGGCTTCAACTTCCCGCTGCTCCCCTACGTCCTCGTCGTGCTCGTCGTTGTGGTGCTTCCCCTGGCGTACTACTACCTGAGCCGGCGCGAGGAGCCGAAGACACCGATGGACGAGCTCGAGGAGAGGGAAAGGCTCGCCAAACTCGTGCTCTCACTCTTCTACAGGCCGTTGAGGGAGGCCATTGAGAAGGACGACAGGAGAAAGATGGAGGGTCTGGCCGAGGACCTCCTGAACAACCCGATCCTGGCGGAGGCCATCGAGAGGACCAACGAGGGAGACCCAAAGGTCATGGCCTACGCACTGTACCTCTATGCCACATATCGCCCGGAGCTTGAGGACGAGGTGCGGGAGACCGTGAAGGTAGTCAGCAACAAGCCCATCAAGGCGCTCCTCTCATCGCTGGTCGAGGGCTAAGGTTATAACCGATGGCGCCCTTCTCCCTCCGGTGAGAGGCTTGAGGCTGGAGGTTCTAAGCAAGGACGATATGAACGCCCTCTCGAGGGAGCTGAGCAGGGCGGGGATTATGAACAGGACCCGAGAAGAGGTGACCCCCGAGATTTCCCACTACGTGGTCGTGAAGGGCACCTACGCCGAGCTTGTGGAGAAGGCCGAGGGGATAGGACCCCTCCAGGAGAGTCTGGACGAACTTGAGTTCGCCTTTGAGGAGATAATATCCGACTGGGAAGTTGGAGCGGGGAAAGCCCTCGATGGCCTGTTCGACGAGTCCGACCTGGGCAGGCTACTCGTGCTCACGGCGCTGATAGAGAGCGGCGCCGTGGTTGAGGAGGATGGAAAGCTGGTGCTCATGAAGAAGCCCGTTCTCGACGGCCTTAGGGTGGAGCTCCGCTTCCCGATAGACGAGATTGAGGAGTATCTTGAAGAGCTTGAGAAGCGCTTTGAAACGGGAATGATAACCGAGTACACGATGGAGAAGAGGTACTTCGTCGAGGTAATGGAGGTCGACAGGGAACTTGTCGAGGCGGCGCTTGAGATAGCGGAGGAGTACGCGACCGAGGAGAGCATAGTGGAGGCCATGTTCGACGGCATAGCCCGCTCGGTTCTGGCGGACGTAATCCTGGAGCTGGCGGAGAAGCACAGGAAGAAGAACGACCTCATAGACGCCCTACTGGAGAGGGAGCCGATAGTCGTTGAGGGAGAGCGCGAGAGGCTCAACATATACTTCGACGAGGAAGCTATAGAAGACTTCCTCAAGGAGCTTCAAACGCTCGGCTACCTGAAGGTCAAGGGCAACCGGATATGGGTTTGATTTCCATTTCCCGCTTTCCCCATCCGTAAAATTTTAAAAGGGCTTTTCTCACCTAACGCCGGAGGTGGTGGCAGTGGCGGAGCTGAGGGCGGTTGTGTTCTACGACCGCGACGGCACCCGCTACTACCGCTGCCCGCGCTGCGGAATGCTCTTCAGGAACTCCAAGGACTACACGAGGCACGTGAACAAGTCCCACGGCCATCTCTTCAAGAAGTGACCCTTTCTTTTTCCTTCGGGATGAGGAGAACGGCCAGGCCTGAAAAAAGTGATGAGCGGTTTCGGGCTTGCCGACCGTCATTCCCTGAGGATTATCTCCTTCGTGAGCTTGACGATGAAGGTCTTTCCGACTTTCTCCCTTTCGACGAGCTGCTTCTTCTCAAGCTCCTGGATGATCCTGCTTATCGTCGGCCTAGAGTAGCCAGTGAGTTCCGGCAGTTCCTCCTGCTTGATGACGCCGCCCTTCTCCAGGATGGCCTTGACAACTATGCGCTCCTTTTCAGTCAGCACCTCGATGGGAACCCTGTTGGCGGCCCAGCGCTTCTTGGCGTAGTAGAGGGAAACCGGAATCGCAACGGCCAGCGAGAGTATCACCGCGGCTATTATCAGCACCCAGTTGGTTTCCTTCGGCTGGGGCGGGAGCTTTATCTCCAGGTTCTCCTTGACCCAGTAGGTCTGGTAGCCCATGGCCTCTATCTTGGTCTGGACGTCCTTCGACATCCCGGCACCCATCAGCTCCACGAGTTCGGGATTGAGCTTCTTTATCGCGTTGGCCGTCGAATCGGAGAGCGCATCCTCCTGGGTGAGGAGGAGGGGGTAGCCGTATATCATCGCCCACCTGGCAGCGGCCAGCGCCGAGCCGTAGTCGCTGGAGCTGGCTACGACGACTATGTCCGCTCCGTTCGGATAGAAGTGAAGCGCCAGCTTTGCGGCCGTTTCAGTTCTAACCGCGCCGCCTATTCTCTCGACGACGAAGCCCATGTTCAGCAATTCGTCCTGGACTGTGTCGCTGACGGCCTGGGAGTCGCCTATTATGAGCACGTGGTTCCACCCGAACTGGGCGTAGCTCTGGAGCTGGGCTATGGTGCCAGGGTCGAGCTCCTTCGGGTTAACCGGGAGAATAGGAACGTCGAGCATCTTGGCGTAGGGAAGCGCGACGATGTAATCAATCATATCGTCGTTTCTAACGATGATTAAATCGTACTTGGGCTTCTCTCCCTTCGCCCCCTGTGCGGAGGAGAGAGGAACGAGGAAGGATGAAAACACGAGCAGGATGAGCGCCAACGTCAAGGCCCTTTTAACCATTCCATCACCTGAAAAAAGGGTAGGGAAAGCTCCTTAAAAGGTTTTTCAAAGCTCCAGGGTCTCCCCGGGTTTGAGGATTACCACCTCGGCCCTATCCCCGACCAGCCTTCTGAACTCCTCGGGGTCGGCCGAAATCGGGGGCCAGGTGTTGTAGTGCATCGGCACGACCTTTCTCGGCCTGAGGAACTCCACGGCCTTGGCAGCCTCGCGCGGTCCCATCGTGAAGTGACCGCCTATCGGCAGCAGGGCAACGTCTATCGGCCCGTAGAGCTCGGCGAAGAGCTCCATGTCCCTGAAGACAAAGGTGTCGCCGGCGTGGTATATCTTGACGCCGTCGAGCTCGATTATGTAGCCGCAGGCGCTTCCTATGCTGTACTTGCCGTCGCTGCTGGAGTGCCAGGCCGGAACCTGGACGATCTTAACCCCATCGACCTCCGTCGGACCGTAGTTCATGCCGATGGTCGTTATGCCGCTCTCGCTCTCAACGAGGTAGTTGGCTATGTCGTACATCGCAACGATTTTCGCCCCGGTTCTCCTGGCTATCGCTGCAGCGTCGCCCACGTGGTCGCCGTGGGCGTGTGTAACGAGTATCAGGTCCGCCTCAACCTCCTCGGGCTTGGCAGCCGCGGCAGGATTGCCGGTCAGGAACGGGTCTATCAGAATCCTCCTGCTCCCCTCGATCAGGAAGGCAGCGTGGCCCAGAAACTTCACCCTCACCATGGTATCACCCCGACGGATATAATAACCTGAACTAACTTAAGTCTTTCGGGTTGAGGCTTCCGCGACCATCACCGAACGGTACGGCCGCCCTCCGATAGTTTGAATTACGAAGGCAATGGAGTACAATAATTCCAGTAGTAAACCAAATACAATGTAACAAAACGCACCTATACTGGACATAAAAAGGCAACTCTGTACAAAAAAGGGCAAGGTTTATAAACATGAACAATGTTGAATATGAGCGGTGATTCAATAGTGGAGGGCCAGACTCAAATACTGATTGTTCTGGTTCTGTACCTTTCGTTTTTGATAGGGTTTGGAATCTATCAGGGAAGGAAGGCAAAGAGCGGCAAGGACTTCGCCATCGCAGGCAGGCAGCTTCCGGGCTGGATAGCGGCGCTCTCGGAGCGCGCCACCGGTGAGTCGGCGTGGGCACTCCTGGGCCTCCCCGGTTTCGCCTATGCCGCCGGTCTCTCGGCGATATGGGTCGCGGTTGGATGTGTGGCCGGTATCATCGTGGCGTGGACCGTCTTCGCTGGAAGGCTCAGGAGGGAGGCCGAGAAGTACGACGCTACCACATTCATCGACTACATCGCCAGGCGCCATTCCGACGCCGAGAAGTGGATAAGAATCCTCGGCAGCGTTACCGTGGTGTTCTTCTTTTTCTTCTACGTCGGTGCCCAGTTCCTCGGCGGCGGAAAGACGCTGAACGCTCTCTTCGGAGTTGACCCGAAGATCGGAATGCTGATAACCGCGGTGATAATCCTGCCCTACACCGTCCTCGGAGGCCTCAAGAGCGTCGCATACACCGACACCGTCCAGGCAATAGTCATGATACTCACCCTCACCATAGCGCCAATAGTCGGTCTCGTCTACATCGCCAACCACCCGGATGTTTTCGCCCACTCTGTCTCCAGTGCCCTGGAGATGTCCGGGCCCGAGTACTCCACGATCCTCGGCGGCCTCGTTGGCGGCGCGGCGTTCGTCTTCGTCATAGCCGAGTTCTCCTGGTTCTTCGGCTACCTCGGTGGAATGCCCCAGCTCAGCATCAGGTTCATGGCAATCAAGGACGAGAAGAACGCCAAACTAGCCAGGAACGTCGGTGTCAGCTGGACCATACTGGCCTACATCGGTGCCCTCCTCATAGGATGGATTGGAATAGCTATCTTCGGCCCGACCGGCCTCGAGGACCAGGAGGCCGTTATGCCCTCGGTTATGCTGAAGCTGTTCCCGCCCTTCCTCGCGGCGATATTCATAACCGGTGCGATAGCGGCCATGCTCTCGACGGCTGACTCGCTGCTCATACTCTCCGCCACCGAGCTCTCGGAGAACCTGCTCAAGCCCTTCGTCTACAAGGATGACTTCGACCCGAAGAGGAGCCTCAAGCTCTCGAGAATTACCACCGTCGCCCTGGGAGTCATAGCGCTCGTTACCGCCTACCTCGTCCCGTCAAAGCTCATCTACACCATCGTCGGCTACACCTGGGCCGGAATAGGCGACACCTTCTCCGTGATAGTCATAATGACGCTGTTCTGGAAGAGGTTCCACGGAAGGGCCGTCCCGCCGACCATCGTCGCGGGCCTGCTGTTCACAATCTTCTGGATCAGCTCGGGGCTGGAGGAGGTCGTCTCGGCGAGGCTCATGACCTTCATCGTGACCGCGGTGGTTGCGGTGATAGCGACCTACGCCCTGAAACCCAGGGAGGCAGCCGCCACCGCCTGAGTTTTGTTTTTTATCCATTGATGTCCTTTTTAGCCCATCAGGGCTTTACTTTTCCTCCTCCATGCTCATATTTGCCTCTCTGTCCTCTTTAGGAAAGCTTATATACAATTCCACCGATGTCGTAACGGTGAGCGACAAGTGACGTTTGATTACTTCTTCAAGCCAAAGGCTATAGCGGTTATTGGAGCATCCAATGACCCGCTCAAGCTTGGCTACGAGGTCTTCAAGAACCTTAAAGATTACAAGGACGGCAAGGTTTATCCCGTGAACGTCAAGGACGAGGTCGTTCAGGGCGTCAAGGCTTACAAGAACGTGAAGGACATCCCGGACGAGGTCGACTTGGCGGTTGTCGTCGTTCCGAAGCGCTTCGTCAAGGGCACCATAGTGGACTGCGGTGAGAAGGGCGTCAAGGGAATAATCCTCATTACCGCCGGCTTCGGCGAGGTCGGCGAGGAGGGCAAGAGGGAGGAGCGCGAGCTCGTTGAGATAGCCCACAAATACGGCATGCGCATAGTCGGCCCCAACTGCGTCGGTATAATGAACACCCACAACTCCATGAACGCCACCTTCGTGATGGACGCGAAGAAGGGAGACATAGCCTTCATAAGCCAGAGCGGCGCCCTCGGGGCGGGAATAATCTACAAGACCGTCAAGGAGGGAATAGGCTTCTCCAAGTTCGTCAGCATTGGCAACATGGCGGACGTTGACTTCTCCGAGTTTATGGAGTACCTCGCCGACACCGAGGAGGACAAGGCCATAGCGCTCTACATCGAGGGCCTGAAGAACGGAAGGGCCTTCATGGAGATAGCCAAGCGCGTTACCAAGAAGAAGCCCGTCATAGTTCTCAAGGCAGGCAAGAGCGAGAGCGGAGCCAGGGCGGCTTCGAGCCACACGGGTTCACTCGCCGGCTCGTACAAGATATACGAGGCGGCCTTCAAGCAGAGTGGAATAATCGTCGCGGACACGATAGACGACATGCTAAGCATGGCGAGGGCCTTCACGCAGCCGCTGCCGAAGGGAACCCGCGTCGCCATAATGACCAACGCCGGTGGACCGGGGGTCCTCACCGCGGATGAGATAGACAAGCGCGGACTGAAGCTGGCCAACCTCGAGGAGGAGACCATCGAGGGACTTCGCTCGTTCCTTCCGCCGATGGCCGCTGTGAAGAACCCAGTCGATATGATAGCCTCTGCCAGGGGAGAGGACTACTACAAGACCGCAAAGCTTCTCCTCGAAGACCCCAACGTTGACATGCTCATCAGCATCTGTGTCGTTCCGACCTTCGCGGGCATGACGCCGACTGAACACGCGGAGGGCGTTGTGAAGGCTGTTAAGGAGGTCAACAACGGCAAGCCGGTTCTCGGTCTGTTCATGGCAGGCTACGTGAGCGAGCCCGCGAAGGAGGTTCTCGAGAAGGCAGGCATTCCAAGCTACGAGAGGCCGGAGGACGCGGCCGCCGCGGCTTATGCCCTAGTGGAGTTTGCAAAGGCTAAGGGAGTTTTGAAGGAAGAGGAATGAGGTGATTTTGGATGGCGAAGGTTACCGACATTGTGTTGTGGGACAAGCCCGGGGAGAAGGTCATACTCCTCGGCAACCAGGCCATAGCGAGGGGTGCCCTGGAGGCCAACATAGCGGTTTACGCGGCCTACCCGGGAACCCCCAGTTCAGAGCTTACCGATACGATGGCGATGGTGGCAAAGAAGGCAGGAGTCTACATGGAATACTCCACCAACGAGAAGGTCGCCTTTGAAACCGCCCTTTCCGCTGCCTGGAGCGGCCTCAGGGCCATGACGGCCATGAAGCACGTTGGACTGAACGTCGCGGCCGACACCTTCATGAGCGCCGTTGGAATGGGCGTTGAGGGCGGATTCGTCATAATGGTCGCCGACGACCCGAGCATGTGGAGCAGCCAGAACGAACAGGACACCAGGGTTTACGCGAAGTTCGCCAACGTCCCCGTTCTCGAACCCAGCGACCCGATGGAAGCCAAGGAGATGACGAAGTACGCCTTCGAGCTGAGCGAGAAGTTCAAGCACTTCGTCATCCTGAGGACGACCACGAGAACGTCGCACGCTAGGGGAGACATAGTCCTCGGGGAGCTTCCAGAGGAGATAAAGCAGGCAAAGAGGAAGTTCGGAAACTTCAAGAAGGACCCGAGCAGGTTCGTCGACATACCCGCCAACTCGAGGCGCTTCCACCCGCAGATTCTTGAGAAGATAGAGAAGATCCGCGAGGAGCTCAACGAGTGCCCGTTCAACTGGATAGAGGGCGACGAGAGCGCCAAGGTTGGTATCATCGCTCCGGGACTGGCATATTCCTACGTGAAGGAGGCCCTTCACTGGCTCGGCGTCGAGAACGTAAAGGTTCTCAAGCTTGGAACCCCGTTCCCCGTTCCCTACGGCCTGCTTGAGAAGTTCCTCGACGGTCTCGAGAAGGTCCTCATCGTTGAGGAGCTTGAGCCGGTCGTTGAGGAGCAGGTCAAGACCTGGGCCTACGACAAGGGACTGAACATCCCGATCCACGGAAAGGACCTCGTGCCGAGGGTTTACGAGATGACCACCAGGAGGGCCGTCGAGGCCGTAGCCAAGTTCCTCGGCCTTGAGACCCCGATAAACTTCGAGGAGCTCGACGAGAAGTACAAGAAGGTCCAGGCCATGGTCCCGCCGAGGCCGCCGAGCCTCTGTCCCGCCTGTCCGCACAGGAACACCTTCTACGCCATAAAGAAGGCCGCCACGCCGCGCGCCATATTCCCGAGCGACATAGGCTGTTACACCCTCGGTGTCCTCCCGCCGCTCAAGGCCGTTGACACGACCGTCGCGATGGGCGGTTCAATCGGTGTCGCCCACGGCCTCAGCATAGCCCTCAACGGTTCCGTTGCTGAGGACGAGCACAAGACCGGCAAGGAGAAGAAGGTCATCGTGGCAACGATAGGTGACTCGACGTTCTTCCACACCGGACTTCCGGCCCTTGCCAACGCGATCTACAACCGCTCCAACGTCCTCATAGTCGTCGTCGACAACCTCGTCACGGCAATGACCGGCGACCAGCCGAACCCGGGAACCGGTGATACACCGCACGGACCCGGCAAGCAGATAAAGATCGAGGAGGTCGCCAAGGCGCTCGGCGCCGACTTCGTCGAGGTCGTCGACCCGTACGACATCAAGGCGACCGTCGAGACCATGAAGAGGGCCCTCCAGGTCGAGGGAGTGAGCGTCGTCGTCACCAGGCGCGTCTGTGCCCTCCACAGGATAGGAGAGCTCAGGAGGGCCAGGATACAGTGGCCGCTCTACCAGGTCAACGAGGAGAAGTGTACCGGCTGTAAGATATGTATCAACGCCTACGGCTGTCCGGCAATCTACTGGGACGCCGAGACCGGAAAGGCCAAGATAGACGAGCTCATGTGCTGGGGCTGCGGCGGATGTGCGCAGATCTGTCCGTTCGACGCCTTTGAGAAGGTCAGGGAGGGAGAGATATGAAGGAGTACAACATCGTTATCACCGGAGTTGGCGGCCAGGGAATCCTCACCGCCGCCAACCTTCTCGGCTGGGCCGCCCTCCGCGCCGGCTACAAGGTCAGGATGGGAGAGGTCCACGGAATGAGCCAGCGCTTTGGTTCGGTCATCGCCTACGTCCGCTTTGGAGAGGAGGTCTACGGCGCGATGGTCCCCGAGGGGAAGGCCGACGTTATCCTCTCCTTCGAGCCGGTCGAGGCGCTCCGCTACATCAACTACCTCAAGAAGGGTGGCCTTGTCTTCACGAACGCCAGGCCGATACCGCCGGTCCAGGTTTCGATGGGCCTGGCCAGTTATCCGAGCCTTGATGAGATAAAGAAGGTCGTCGAGGAGGACTTCCAGGCCAAGTTCATGGCCTTCGACGCCGAGGAGCTCGCGGTCAAGGCCGGCCACGTGATAACGACCAACGTCGTTCTCATAGGCGCGCTGACCCAGACGCCCGGCTTCCCGCTCTCCGCGGAGCACGTCAAGGAGGTCATCCGCGTCAGCGTCCCGCCGAAGGCCGTCGATGTGAACATGAAGGCCTTCGACCTCGGTGTCCAGGCCGCAAAAGAGATGCTGGGGCTCTGATGCCCCCTTCAATTTCCACTTTTCTTCTGAAGCTTGGCAAACCAACTTATCCCCGGTAAGCTACAGCTCCCACCATTCCCTCTGAATCTCCACCACACGGTGAACCGTGGACAGGGCCTCATAGCTCGGTTCTATCGGCCCCCTCTCCGATTCGCCTTTCAGGTAGCCATCGATGAAAGCCGGGAGCCCCTTCATCAGTCCCACGTTGTAGCCGCCCTCGAAGATAACCGCTAGGGAATAGCGCGAGAGCGTTGCACCGGCGTAGCGGAAGAACCTCTCCGTCAGCCTTAGGGTCGTCAGAAGTTCACCCTGGAAGCCGTCGAAGCCGGCTGAGACCACCACAACTTTCGGTTTCACCGCCTCCAGAACGGGCAGAACAACCTCCCTCCACGCCAGTAGATAATCGTCATCCATCGAGTAGTGCGGCATGGGAACGTTTATCTTGCTCCCCTCGGCGTCCCTTCCCCCAACGTCGTGTTCGTAGCCGCTCCAGGGATAGATGTCGCGCTCGTGGAGGTCGATGTGGATTACACCGTCATCGTTCCAGAATATCTCCTGGGTTCCGTTGCCGTGGTGGGCGTCGAAGTCTATGACCAAGGCCTTCCCATCGAGCTCTTTGAGGGTGTGAGCCGCGAAGGCGCTGTTGTTGAAGATGCAGAAACCGAGGGTTGAGGCGTTGAAAGCCCTTCCGGATCTGCCAGCATGGTGTCCGGGGGGCCTGACTAGGGCCAGGTAGAGGCCTTTTTTCTTCACCGCGAGCTTTACGGCATCCCTCGCTGCGCCAAGGGCTGTAAGGGCCGCCTCCCACGTGCCGGGGGATACGTAGGTGTCGGGGTCGAGGTATTCGAAGGTGTTCGCCAGTTCCCTGACGCGCTCCACGTACTCCTCCTCGTGTATCAGAAGGACATCGGAGGGCGATACTGGCTCCGGCTCCAGAATCAGCTCTTCATCCCACAGGCCATTTTCGGAGAGGCCCCTTATGGCGTAGTCCAGCCTGGTTGGGTTCTCGGGGTGGTAGCCCTCCGGCCTGTGCTCCCTGAAAAGGGGGGAGTAAAAGATTCTGAGGGGCAAGAGGGTTTCACCACTCTTCCTCTTCCTCGATGAGGCCGTACTTCTCCAGCTCGCGGAGGAGCTTTCTAACGGCTTCCCAGGCGTCGTGCTCGCTCTTCGCTCCGGAGCAGACGATCTTCCCGGACGAGAAGAGCAGTATCACAGCCCTCGGCTCCTTGACGCGGTAGATAACGCCGGGGAACTGCTCGGGTTCGTACTCACAGTTCGGCAGGCTCAGAGCGACGGCATCGAGGTTGAACTCCATGCCGATGTCTCCGCTGAAAACCATGTTCTGAATGTCTATCTGCGGGGCGCGGCCGAACTTGGCGCCTATCTTCTTGAGCATCTGGATGAGCTTGTTGACGGCGCGCTCTATGTCCTCGACGCTCTTTGCGCCAGTGACGACGAGCTTGCCAGAGCTGAATATAAGGAGCGCCACCTTGGGCTCCTCGAAACGGCATATTATCCCCGGGAACTCCTCGGGGTTGTACTTGGAGTTGGGACATATCTCTATGACTTTTTCAAGGTTCAGCTGCGTAAAAAGATCCACAGAAGCAACGATGTTTTCGATTCTGAGCTTTACATTGCTCATGTCGACCAAGGCTTACACCTCCAGATGGTGGGTTTAAAAACCCTTTATAAATGAGGCGGGTTGAGTTTTTAAAGGTTTAGGTCTCCAAAAGAGAGGGAACGAATAAAAAAGAAAAGACAGTAAGTCAACCTCCATTCTCCTGCCTGATGGGATAGGGCATGAATTCTACGGTGCCCCTCTGCTTCATTGGCTGCTTGTAAAGCTCCATGAGGGCGTAAACCTCCTCCGGAACGTCCGTTTCAACGTGAAGCCCGAGTTCCTTGGCTTGCTCGTAGGTAATTGGATAATCGTGCGTCCACCTGCCCTCGGTCAGCACTTGAGCAAGCTCCCTCGCCTTCTCTTCACCGTAGCGGTCCTTCAGCAGGTTGTAGACGAAGTCACGGACTTGGTTGATGGCCTTCTCGGCGACATCGGCGAGGATAAGTGTTTGATCGTCAACCTTGTCAACGCCCTTCTTTTCCACCGCCCTGACGATGCTCGGTCCAGGATACTGGCCGAGCTGCGGGTCAACCGGCCCGAGAACCGCGTGCGGGTCCATTATTATCTTGTCGGCAGCCAATGCGATGAGTGTTCCTCCGCTCATGGCGTAGTGGGGGACTATGACGCGAGTCTCAGCCGGGTGATCGTGGAGGGCCTTCGCTATCTGCGTTGCCGCGAGAACAAGCCCTCCAGGCGTGTGGATTATCAAATCAATCGGCTTGTCCTTTGGTGCCGAGCGGATGGCCCTGAGAACTTCCTCGCTGTCTTCAACGCTTATGAACTTGTAGAAGGGTATTCCGAAGAGTCCTATGCTCTCCTGCCTGTGAATCATTGTTATTACCGTTGATTTTCGCTTTTCCGAGAGTCTCCTGAGTAGCTTCGCCCTGGCCAGCTGCAGGCTCCTGTACTGCATTTGAGGCCACAGGAGAATGTACATGAAGAACAACCACCACAACAACGAACCAAAGAATCCGGTGGCGGCCTCGCTCATGTTATCACCGAATAAAGAAGGAAGGGGAGATATTTATAGGCTTTGGTTCAGCCCTTTATGACCTGCGTTCCGGTCTTTCCTTCGAGGGCTTCAACGGCCCTGTCGAGCGCAGCTATGACGGCCCTCTCGCCGCCCCACTCGACGAAGCGCATGGCAGCCAGAACCTTCGGCCCCATGCTTCCCTTCTTGAAGTGCCCCTCCTCGTAGTATTTCCTGAGTTCCTCGACCGTGACCCTCTCGAGCCACTTCTCATCCGGTTTGCCGAAGTTTATAGCGGCTCCGTTCACGTCGGTCAGAATCATAAAGATGTCAGCGTTGACCTCCTCTGCGAGCCTCTCTCCGGCCAAGTCCTTGTCTATGACCGCCTCGACGCCCTTGAGCTGACCGTCCTCCTCGATGACGGGAACCCCACCACCGCCGCTGGCCACCACTATGAATCCCTTCTCAACGAGGTCAACTATGACCGGCGCTTCAACGTGGCCCTTTGGATCGGGACTCGGCACGACGCGCCTCCAGCCCCTGCCGGAGTCCTCTATGACGACCCAGCCCTTCTCCTTCGCGAGCTTTTTGGCGGTTTCTTCGTCGTAGAATGGTCCAACCGGCTTGCTCGGGTGCTGGAATGCCGGATCGTTCTTGTCAACGATGGTCTGGGTGACTATCGTCGCCACGGGCTTGTCTATCCCGCGCCTCTTCAGCTCGTTCCTTATCGCCTGCTGTATCATGTAACCTATCTGGCCCTGGGTCATCGCGCCGGCAACGTCCATCGGCTGGGCCGGAATGCCGTGAGTAGCCTGACCGGCGTCCATGTGAAGGAGGAGCGCCCCGACCTGGGGGCCGTTTCCATGGGTGATTACAACCTCGTAATCGCCGTCGAGGATTATATCCACTATCTGTTTGGCCGTCTTCATGACGTTGGCCATCTGCTCCTCATAGGTTCCCTTCTGGCCTCGCTGGAGAATAGCGTTACCGCCCAAGGCTATGACAACCCTCTTCATGAGCATCACCTCCGGGATGTATAGATACGCGGGGGAGGATAAAAACGTTCGTTAGGAGCCAGGGCTGTTCACTGGAAAAAGGTTCGGGGGGAGGGAAAATAAGTTGGCAAAGGTAAAGCTAACGGGCCCTCATCCCTCCGAGAGGTGGCGGAGCAGCTCTCCCACGGTCACCTCCGAGGGCACGTCAATGAAACTCCACGGAACGAAGTGAGGCCTCGCCGTCCAGTGTGAAGACGGCGGCCAGGAGCGCATGACATAGACGTGCCAGGCACCTTCGTCCTTGGATATCCATCCGTACATGTGGTAAATGTCCCAGTACTCCATACGGACTTCAAAGCCCAGCCTCTGGAAGACCCTCCTGAGGTAGTTCCCAACCTCCAGCGTGTGGGGCTCCCGGTAGCGGGGATTCCTTTCCTCCACGGCGAGGATTATCTCGACCTTCCTTCCGTCGAAGTACCAGGTTCCGTTGATCCTCTCAAGGGTGTGGTTCGTGCCGTTGAGCATGAGTCTCGCCTTCTCCATCCCCCTCTCGAAAAGGGCCATGCCGCAGTCGGGGTCTCCCCCAGGAGTTAGATTGAAGGCCCCGTAGACATTCCCCACGATGCCTTCCCCAGGGTGAAACGGGCCGAGCCTGTCGAATGCCGGAAGTGCCCCGGGAATCTCCGAGGCGAGCTCGCTCCTGTTGATGATGTAGTTGAGGGCGAGCCTCACCTCCCTGATGGCGAACGGGTTGAAGTGCAGCTTTCCGTACTCGTCCGTTACCACAGGGAGACCGTTCTCCTCAGCAGGGTTCAAAACCGCCCCGTACACGCCATCGGAGGCACGGAAGAGTTTGATCTTTCCCTCCTTGGCATACTCCTGCAGTTTCTGGTAGTAGTCGGTCGAGTAACCCTCCAAGAAGACGTCGTATTCACCGGCGGCAACTTTCTCGATGAGCCTGTCCATGTAAGGTACTCCCACGCAGTATATCGTCCCGGCGCTCCCCTCCGCGGGCAGGGTGTCCCCAACAACGTCCCGCCAGCCTTCGAAGCGCTCCATCCTGTAGGAGACCTTCTCCGGCACTGCCTCGGCGAAGACGTAGGGGCCGTTCCCGACGAGGAAGTGACCGTAGATGCTGTGGAAGGTCCTATCGAGGATGAACCTGACGAAGGCCTTCCTCCACTCTATCCCGGGAATATCTGGCCCTTTTCCCGTCATCAGCTTAACAATGACCCTATCTAGGTCTTCAAGAGACTTGTTGTCGAAGAGGTCTACCGGATAATCGTTCTCTGGATAGCCCCAGCTCGAGAGCTCCTCCGGGATGAAAACGTAGTTGGTGCCGTATATCCCATAGCGTCCCTCGTTCGCCACCAGCTCGCCCATGGCCCAGTAGAGCTCCCACGGAAGCTGGGGGTAGAACAGGTATTTACTGGCGAGGAGATCGTCCACCAGTGGCTCCCTCACCCTCAGATAGACCGTGTACGAGCTCCCATTGAAGGAGAATCCCACGATGTTTGACAGGTTCTCCGCGAGTTCCAGCTTCGGTTCGTAGTAGGGGTCGCCCTGGAAGTCCTCGTAGGCCCAGGCGTAGAGGAACGCTATGTAGTTCTTGATGTCCTCCCCGGTCATCCACACCCCGTTCTGCCACTGGCCGAGGCCACAGCGGTAGGTTATCGAGACGCTGTAATCCTCGCCCCCATGGACGCCCACCCATCCCGAAGTCTGGTTGTAGAGAACCGCCCCCGATGGAACGGTTCCGGATTTTTCGCTTATCTCCCAGCTGCATCTGTACGGGACGTACGTACCGTTGAAGAGGTAGGCACCCCTGTCGAACGCCCTGCTGAGGAACTGCGCCGGATAATGGTCGAGACCTGCGACCGGGTTGAATGGCCGGTGGACGCCGCAGGTGTAGACCATGAACGCGGCCCTTAAAAGCCCGTCAGGTGTTTTGGCAGTCATTGGAGTCCATCTGACGTCGAAACCCCTGTAAGGATCGTAGAAGGGGCTTTCCACACGACTGCTGGCTATGTAAAACCTTCCCGCATCGATGAGCGCTATCCTCGTGCTCTCGTAGGTGTGGAGGGCCGCTATGAGTCTCATCACGTCCCGGTACTGGGACTCGTCGCTCACGTTGTTCCTGGCGAACTCTATGAGACCGTGCATCGTGAGGTTTGAAATCTCCCCAACGGAGTCCCAGTCCCGGTAGTACTCGAGGCCGAGGAGCTTGAAGGGATCGCTCCGGTCCGCATGCACCGTTGGAAGGGCCGTCAGAAGGAGGAGCATAACGGCTGTAACAGCGGTTGCCCTCTTCATGTCTCACCACGTTTCATGGTACGAACTAATGATAAAAAAGAGTTTCGGTGGGGATGTGGAAATTCAGAGGTACCACTCTGAAAAGTTCCCCAGGCCGAGCCTCTCGAGCGTCCTCATGACCCCCAGGGCTATGCCCTCAACCTCTATCCCTCCGGGCGGCTTGTAGGCGTCGCCGACGATGTAAACATCGCCTATCGGGAAGTCCTCAACGGTCTGGCCGCTTGCCACTCTATTCACAGGATTTCCATCGAGGTAGGTCTGGACGAGCAGAATCTCGCCCTCTTCATCGAGGTTCGGGAAGATGCGGTAGATGTCATCTATCCCCTTTCTCTGCTCGGCCTTGACGTTTCTGCTCTGGAGTGCGTGGTGGAGCATGATAAGTGTGTAGCCTTCCTTGGCGAGCTCAGGGCTCAGCGATGACGGCTCGTTGTAGCCGTTTATCCTCTCGGTGTCGAGGGTGAAGACGACGGTGTTGCCTATCCTCGGCCCACCCTTCAGTGCCACGTTGTACTTTATGCCCTCGCTCGGCTTCAGTGAATCAACCCGCTTGAGGTACTCGCGGTCGAAGTTCTCCCTACCTATCAGCTCGACGGTCTCCTTTATCCCAACGTTGGAAACCAGCACGTCGTATTGAAGCTCGTCGCCGTCGGAGGTTACGACCTTCTTGGCATCGGCGTCGATTTCAATGGCCCTCTTCCTCGTGATTATCCTTCCGCCGTTACCGAGGATTATTGAGCTCAACGCGTCGGGAATCGACTTGCAACCACCTTTCACCAGGCCCGGCCCACCCCATTTCAGCGCCGCCTTTATCTCCCTCGCCAGCTCTCCGGCAGGAACGTCCAAGACGCTGTCGGCCCAGCCTAGGAAGCTTTTGATGAAGAGGTCAACGAACTCGTTGTCGCCTATCCTTTCCCTTATCCACTCGCGACCGCTCATCTCGGCCTCTTCACCGGTCGGCAGTTTGTTCCGCTTTATATCCGCGAGCAGCTTCATGGCCCTGGCCTTCTCACGGAAACTTAGATACCTCCATCCCTCCTTGTAGGGGAAGGTTCTGCCATCGTAGAACATCACTCCCTTTGGATTTGAGTTCACGATTTGAACGTCCGCGTTGAGGAGCTTGAGGAGGTGAGCCAGAGGCCCGTCCTCGCCGTGGGGGAGCATATGAAAGGCGCCCGTCGATAGGCCGAAGCCCCTGTACTCCAGATTCGTGAAGCGGCCGCCGATGTAGGGCGATTTTTCGATGACGGTGACATCGTAACCGTTTTTGGCCAGGAACGAGGCCGTCAGAAGGCCGCCGATTCCGGAGCCTATTACAACTGCCCTCATTTTTCTCACCTGAAAACCTGAGGAAAGAGGAGAATATAAGGGTTGTTCCTAAAAGGAAGAAAACTCAGAGCCTCCAATCCACACCGAGGGCCTCGCTGTAGGCGTCGAGAACCCTTTCGAGGTACTCCTTGGCGGTGCCTACCTTGTCAACCCTGAACCTCTCGGCCCAGCGCTCGTTGCCGAACTCCTCGCTTCCCGCTGAAACGAGGTCTATAACGCGCATCGAGTCCCAGAAGGATGGGGTGTAGCCGGCCTTCCTCGCGTACTCTATGAGCCTCTTGAGCTGCTTCCTGGCGTGCTCTTCCATGTCGACGTTTTCCCCGTAGGCGTCCATGAAGAGGGCTTTAAGGACGGGCTTCATCCATCCCCTGTGGAAGCGGCACCAGCCGACGTTGTCGTACCAGAACTCCCAGAGGGCGCTGGCTATGATCTTGCCTGCCAGCTCCTCCGGCTCGAGGAAGACGCCGAACTGGTAGAACGTCCAGTAACGACCCTGAATCGGGAGCGGTATGTAGTTGCCTATGGCCCAGTACATCGTCGGCGTCATCTCACCGTTCTCGCCGAGCGGGACGAAGACGCCGTAGTCCTTGAAGCTCTCGCCGTACTTCAGCCTGTCCTTGAACCTCTCGTCAAAGATCACGCTCGCCTTCCTCTTGCCGAGGCCGATTATCCTGGCTATCTCGTTCTCGGAGAAGGCCACGAGGTGGGCCAGCTCCGCCACAAGCTTGGCGTTGACCTCGCTCGCCTCGACCGGTCTCTCGAGGAGTGCCTCCTTCGTGAACTCCGGCTTTCCGCTGAGGCCAACCTCCTCAGGCTTGAGCAGACCGCGGTGGACGAGCTCAAGGACCCAGGCGGCGGTTCCACCAAACTCTATCGCGTCGAAGCCCATAGCATCGACGGCATGAACGCTTATGTCGCTGGCGCGGAGGCTTATGCTTCCGCTGAGCGGTCCGTTGGCCTCGTAGGGCTCGTACTCGACGTGATGGCCGTTGCGGTACTTCTTGCAGACGACCGGACAGGGCTCGCCACAGGTCGTCCAGTTCTTGGGCTTTATTGCTTCCTCGTTGAAGGGCTCCCAGTAGTGCTTCATTATGTTCTCGTGGATTTTTATGCGCTCCTCCTTCGGAATGTAGGGCATCTGCCAGTTGAGTATCGGAACGAAGTCACCCTCGGCCGGGTAGTTGCCGCCGAAGGTTCCACCGGTGTTGAGCTTAGGGTTGAAGCGGTACTTGGTGGTCTTCTCGCTTATTATCTCGTTGTAGGGCTTCTTGTGAACGCCCTCAACAATCGCCTTGGAAGTCCTGAAGTTGCCGATGTCCTCACCGGGGAAGGGCCTCTTCCTTGCCTTTCCACCGAAGATTATTCCGACGACGTTGTGGGCACGGAGGAGAACGCTTCCGGAGCCTCCGCGGGCGGCCCAGTCCTCGCTACCTACAAGCCTCTCTCCCTTCCGCAGAGCCTGGGAGAATATTGCGCCGTAGTTGGTGTTCAGAGCGGCGGGCCCTACAACGGCTATGCGGTACTCGAAATCGAAGTTCTTTCCGAATGTGTCCAGCAGGTACTGGGTGAGGGCATAGACCCCCTCCTCGCCCTTGTAGCCCCTCCATATCTCAACGACCTTCTCGAGGTCTATCGCGTGGAGTTCTACCCTCACGCTCTCTCCATCGTTGTAGAGCAGAACGACGACGGGCTTCTCTGCCTTGCCCTCGAAGGTCACGAAGTCAACGCCGACGTTCTTGAATGCATATGCCGCTCCGCCCATCGCGGAGGGAAACAGCGTTCCGTAGAGCGGTGAGCGGAAGAAGAACATGAGCCTGTGGGCCCCGGGCAGGGTTGAACCCGAGAAGGGCCCCATCCCCATGACCACGACGTTCTTCGGGTCGTAGGGTTCGAGGTCGTATGTCTCGAGACTCTCATGAACCTCTATGCCGTAGTCCAATACCCCATAGATTCCACCTTTTTCCATCTCCTCGCTTTCAACTTTTCCTTCGTCCAGGTTGATCCTGAGAACCGTGAACCTCATATCCCTCACCCCGTATCACTCCCAGTGTTATTTACAATCAATGTATTTAAGAGTTTTGAGAGTTGCGCTACGTCCTGCCCTTAAAAAATAAAGTGGTGGTTTCTTGGAGGCTTTCCTTGCTAGGCCTCCCTCGTGGCCACTATGTTCGCCCCGGTTCCGAGGACGTTCTCCACGATGACCTGTCCCACGCGAACCGGTGCCTCGACCTCAACCTCCGCGAGCTCCCTCATGATCTTCGGTATAAGCTCCCTGGGAACCGGCCTGTCGCTCTTAACGGCCACCGTTGGGAAGGTTCCACCCTTCACCTTCACGACGCTCATGACCACGCGCTTCGGCTCTCTTATCTCCTGAATCGCGTACTCCTCGCCCCTCGGGCAGGTGAAGCCTTTGACGCCGGTTATCCTGTCTCCCTCCATGGTAACTTCCACCGTACAGCCCAGGGGACAGACGATGCAGGTCAGCCTGAACTTCTTGACTTTACTCATCCCGAACGACCTCCATCGTGATTCTTCCCTTCGCCCGGGCTATCTCCTCCCCCTTCAGCTTCACCCTTATCATCTCGGAGGGTCTCACGAGGGGCAGCCGTATCTCCTTTCCGATCTCCGGGAAGCGAAGCTTGACGTTCTCCTCCGGCTCTGCAACCCTCGCGTAGATTGTGACGTCCTTGGTGTCAGCGAGGTAGTGTGGCACGGCGAGCCTGATGTTCCTTCCCTTAACGAGCTTCCTCCATTTGAGCGCCGGCAGGCCACCGTTTTTGACAAACTCGTACGCCCCTTCGGCGGCCTCTTCTCCCTGCTCGACGACGTAGTCAACGAGGTCGTTGATGACGAGGGCGTTCCCTGCGACGAAGATTCCCGGAACGCTGGTTTCGAGGTAGCTGTTGACGACCGGTCCCCTGGTGGCGGGGTCTATCTCCACCCCGGCCTTCTCTATGACCTTGAGATACGGGACAAGACCGGCTGCCAGAACGACGGTGTCGCACTCTATGCTCTCCTCGGTTCCTGGAATGGGCCGGAGGTTCTCGTCAACCTTCGTCACGATGACCCTCTCGACCCTCTTCTTTCCTTCAACCCTCGTTACGGCGTGGCTCAGGTAGAGGGGGATTCCGAAGTCCTCTAAGCATTGGACGACGTTTCTGGTTAGTCCGCCGGGATAGGGCATGAGTTCTATGACCGCCTTGACGTGAGCACCCTCGAGGGTGAACCTTCTTGCCATTATGAGTCCAACGTCTCCTGAACCGACTATGACTATCTCCTTTCCGGGCATTACCCCGTAGATGTCCATCATGGTCTGGGCTTCCCCGGCGGTGTATATCCCGGCAACCCTGTGACCGGTTATGCCTATCTCAAACATGTGCCTCTCCCTGGCGCCGGCAGCGTAGATGACGGTCTTTGCTCTGACCTCGAAGAGCCCTTTATCCGTCACTACCCTGAGAATCTTGTGCCTGTAGGAGTAGGGCACCACCTCAAGAACGTGGGCGTTCGTGTAGTACTCCACATTCATCTCGCGGAACCTCTCGAGTATGCGGTGTATGAACTCCGTTCCGGTCAGGTCTTCCTTGAAATAGTGGAGCCCGAAGCCCGGGTGCACGCACTGCATCGGAATGCCGCCGAGGAATTCCCTGTTCTCGATGAGGAGGACGCTCATCCCCAGTTCTTTCGCCTTTATCGCGGCGGCCAGACCTGCAGGCCCGCCACCGATGACAACAACATCGTACTCACTCCTCATCCTTCTCCCCCCTCAGGAGAACCTTTATGTCACCGATGCCGTACTCCGTGCCCTCCCCCTTGATGCTGACCTTCCACAGTGGGACTCCGGTTTCCCTGGCTATGATGTTGGCTATCCTCACCCTGCAGTACGAGCCCTGGCAGGTCCCTGACATGACGCCGCTCCTCAGCTTGACGCCGTCGAGGGTGATGGTCTTAACACCCATCCGCTTCATGCGGTGTATTATGTCCACTATGTCACCCTCGGTTATCGTGCGGCACATGCAGATGACCCTTCCGTAGGCGGAGTTCCTCTTTATCAGCTCCGCCTGTTTCTCTCTCGGCAGGGCCTTGAACCAGAAGGCGTTTCTGTATGGGTTCCAGTGGGACTTTTTGGTCAGCTTTACGTCCAGTTTGCCCTGAATCAACTCTCCAACAACGTAGTGCGCTATTGCGGGCGCGGCGGTGAGTCCGGGCGACCTTATTCCTGCAACGTTTATGAAGCCCCAGGGGTCGTCGTAGGCCTCTATTATCCACCTGCCGTCCGGTGGTTCTGGTCTCAGGCCCGCGAAGGTTCTTATGACCTTGCTCTTGGGCGGCAGTCCCTTAACCAGCTTCTTCGCCATCTCCCAGACGAACTCCAGTCCCTCCTTGGTCGTCGAGGTGTCGTCCTTTGCATCCTCCGGCAGGTCCTCGGCGGTGGGCCCTATCATCACCCCATCGTTCATCTCGGTGATGACGTAGACGCCCTTCGTCGTGGGAGTGGGCGTCTGGTGGACTATCCTCCTGACCTTCGGCCCGGCATCATCGTCGAAGATGTAGTACTCGCCCTTCCGTGGGCGTATTGTGAAGTAGTCTATGCCAGCCATGGCTGAGATTCTGTCCGCGTAGAGACCCGCAGCGTTTATCACGATGTCCGCTTCGATGAATCCCTGGTTCGTTTCAACGCCCTTTACCTCACCGTTCTCCACCTTTATTCCACGCACTTCGGTCTCCGGGTGAAACCTGACCCCGTTGTCAACGGCGTTCTCGGTGAGTGCCACCGCTGCCATTGGGGAGGACATAACTCCAGCGGTCGGGGCCCACAGCGCTCCGGCGGCATTTGGATTGACGTTGGGCTCAAGCCTCAGAAGCTCCTCCCGGTCAACGAGCCTGACACCCGGAACGCCATTTTTCTGTGCAAGCTCTAGGTAGTACTCGGCAACCTTCATGTCCTCCTCTTCGAGGGCGACCATGAGCTCGCCCGGCCATTTCGCGGGAATTCTCAGCTCCCTTGTCCACTGGTACCAGAGCCTGTTCCCCTCGACGCAGAGCTTAGCCCTCAGCGGGTGCTTTCCGGGGTCGTCCTCGTGTCCTGGATGGATTATGCCCGTGTTGGCCTTGCTGACGCCCATCCCCGCGTCAACGTTCCTCTCGATTAGATGAACCTCAAGTCCCTCGTACTGGCTGAGAACGCGCGCTATCGACGCCCCAACGACGCCGGCACCGATTATTGCGATCCGTGTCTTCATTCTTTCTCCCTCCCAACTGACTTAAGAAAGGGTCTTTCTCGTTTTAAAGCTTTCTTAAACCTCAAGTTCCTGCCAGCGGCGCGTAGAGAACATATCTGAGCATAAGGAGGTAGCACATTGGTGAACATTGGGGCAATGGACTGAAGTGTCCTTTCCATGTTCTCGACGGCTCGGTAAAACAGTCTTCCCCCACTTCATGCAAGCTTCATGAGAAATGGTAAAAGTTAAGGGACGGGCGGTTATCCCGTCAGGTTCCGGTAACCTTCGCCCATCCCAGCGCCCTCTTAACGGCCTCCCTCCAGCCGCGGTAGAGCCTTTCCCGGGTCTCCGCGTCCATCTTCGGTTCGAAGATCCTCTCGGCCTTCCAGAGCTCCCTGATCTCCTCCATGCCCTCCCAGTAGTCCACGGCAAGGCCGGCTAAATAGGCCGCTCCGAGGGCAGTGGTTTCCTTAACGACGGGCCTTATGACGGGTTTTCCAAGTATGTTTGCTTGGAACTCCATGAGGAAGTCGTTCGCCGTCGCTCCCCCGTCAACGCGCAGTTCCTTTATGCCAACGAGTCTCTCCATCTCCTCGATCACGTCCCGGGTCAGGTAGGCTATCGCCTCCAGAGTCGCCCTCGCCAGGTGTTCCCTTCCGGTTCCGCGCGTTATGCCGATTATCAAACCCCTGGCGAACTGGTCCCAGTAGGGCGCCCCGAGGCCTACAAAGGCCGGGACGAAGTAAACACCCTCGTTGCTTTCGAGCTTCCTTGCGAGTTCTTCGGTCTCCCCGGCGCTCTTTATGATTCTTATTCCATCGCGGAGCCACTGCACGGCCGCTCCGGTTATGAAGACGCTTCCCTCAAGGGCGTAGGTGACCTTTCCGTTGAGGCCCCATGCTATCGTGGTGAGGAGGTTATCGGAATAGCGGACGGTTTTGCCGGTGTTTGCCAGGATGAAGTTCCCGGTTCCGTAGGTGGCCTTCACCATTCCAGCTTCAAACGCGGCCTGCCCGAACAGGGCCGCCTGCTGATCGCCGGCGTCTCCGCTCACGGGTATCTCTGACCCTAGGAGTTCCCTCTTTGTGTAGCCGTATACCTCGCTCGACTCTCGGACCTCGGGGAGAATCCCTTCTGGAATCTCGAAGATTTCCAGCAGCTCGTCGTCCCAGTCGAGCCTCTTGATGTTGAAGAGCATCGTCCTGGAAGCGTTGGAGTAGTCGGTCACGTGCTCCCCTGTGAGGCTGTAGATGAGGAAGGTATCCACGGTCCCGAAGAGAACCTCTCCCCTCTCGGCCTTTTCCCTGAGCCCCGGAACGTTGTCGAGGAGCCACTTAAGCTTGCTGGCCGAGAAGTATGCATCTGGAACCAAGCCGGTCTTCTCCTTGATTACATCCCCGTATTCCCTCTTTATCTCCTCCACCATCTCGGCGGTTCTCCTGCACTGCCATACGATGGCGTTGTAGACCGGCCTTCCGGTTTCCCTGTCCCACACTATAGTCGTTTCCCTCTGGTTGGTGATGCCTATTGCCGCTATCTGTTCCGGCCCGATTCCTGCCCTCTCAAGGGCCGTTCGGATCGCCCTTATCTGGGCCTCCCATATCTCATCCGGCCTGTGCTCGACCCAGCCGGGCCTGGGGTAGTGCTGCGGGAACTCGTACTGCCCGATGCCTCGAACGTTGCTTTCCCTGTCGAAGACTATCGCCCTGGCGCTCGTGGTTCCCTCGTCGAGGGAGAGAATGAACTTATCCTCGCCCATTTCAACCACCGATGTACATTGCTATCCTCCCTGGCTGGAGGGTGTATATTGACGGCTATGGTGCTCACGGGTTATAAGATTTTACGGGGAGAAGAGTGGAGGCAAGGAAAGGAAAAGGGAGATCACTCGACGGGCTCGAACCTGTCCTTGAGCTTCTCCAGAATTCCCGGAAGAGTTGTGTACTCCATGTCCTCCATCGGGAGCCTGTGGGGCTCGAACGGACCGTGCCTGCGCATGTACTCGGCGATCTCGACGGCCTTCTGCCTGGCGCCGTCGAAGGCCGGGTCGTCGAAGAGGTCAACCGGGCCAACGAGCTTTCCTTCTGGGCTTATCTGCCAGCCGAGGGCAACAACCCTTGGAGGACCGTCGAACCTGGTCGGGTTGGCCTGGTGCATTGGAACCGGCATTACCGGACCGTTGTGGGAACCCCTCATCCAGCCGCTGACCAGGTGCGGGAAGGCGAAGGGCTCGAGAACCTCACCGAGCGCAGGTAGTCCGCTCTGGGCTCTGACGATAGCTACCGGGTCGTCCTTTCCAACGTACTCTCCGGCTATCTCGTAGAGCTTCTCCGTGCTGATGACGGCGACCGGCTCGTCCTTGGCTATCTTGTGGCCCTCCTTCGGGAAGACGCGCTTGATGACGTAGCGGCTCTTGGCTCCGATGAGGGCGAGGAGGTCGTAGACTTCCTCCGGGGTGTTAAGGATCACGCGCTTGTGCTCCTTTATGTCCCAGACCTCAAAGCGGAAGCCCATGTGCATGTTAGGGTCAATGACAAGGCCGGCCGTGTTGAACGGGTCGGCGAACATCCTGAATATCGGCAGGTTGAAGGCTCCAGGCTCGGTCTTGTCCATGTGGAAGGTGACTATCGGTTCACTCTTCCTCAGGGTGATCTCCATCTCCGCAACTCCCGGCCCCATTCCGCGAACGTTGCCGCTGAAGGCGTCCTTTAGGAGGTCCTGCCCGGCTCCGTAGAGGCCGAGCTCCTTGGCGACCTTGGTGGCCTCCTCAAAGGTCCTCCATGCGAGGCCGTGTATCTCGGAGCTGTCGACGCCCTTCTTGTGAGTCATGATGAGCTGCAGGTCATCGCCACAGGTGGCGACGTAGAAGTCTATTATGGTGCCCTCCTCCTGGGCCTTGGCAAGAACCTCCTCGGCGGTCTCGACGAGCTGGGGGTGAACCCTTGAATGGCCCGGCCAGCCGCCGATGTCTGCCTTTATAACGCTGATCGTTATCTTCTCTCCAACTGCCATGGCAATCACCTCGATGGCTTTTAAGCACTTTTATGCTTATAAAACGTTAATATCACCGCCGATGATACCAGACGGGCGGCAAATTCTCCACAGAAATGGAAAGGGGATTCATTCGCAGATGTCGGTCCAGCCGAACTCCTCTTTGGCGACCTTTATGAGGTTCTTGAGTTCCTCCTTTTTGATGTTGACGCTTGAGCTTGCACCGACTAGGGCGATGATGCCGTGAACCTCCTCCTGAACCTGAATCACGTCGTCGCTGACCTTGACCACGCGGAGCTCCCTCTTGGCGGTCTCCCCCTCCCCTATGTAAAACTTGTCGTGGCCTATCTTTATGGGCTCCTCCATGGTATCACCTCGTAAACTTTTTGTAAGTCAAAGTTAATAAAACTTCCGCCGGCGCTGAAACTTTGCCCACAGCCTTTAAGAAAGGCTGGCGAAAGAAGTGTTTTTCTTGCCAAGATGGCAAAAATCAGTCGTGCACTAACAAAGTATCAGGATTAAAGAGGTTCACCTCACAAATAAGGCCTTTCAAGCAGTTCTACTTTGTTTTTGGCATCCGAAGGACGCCATTCGGAGAGTGAACCCCTCTCTAAACAAGCACACTCAAAACTGCATACAATTTTCCGTCAACGCTGAAGCTTTTGGAAAAAGCTTCACCAAAGAAACTTTGCGTGGCAAAGTTTCATCAAAGGTTATGATTCCTCTTTGAAGTGGCCTCTTGAGAGTGTTTGCGTCTCTAGAGGTCTTTTGGAGCTTTGAAATTCTATGATTCGCGAGCCTTTGTTGTGGGTTTACTTTTTTCTCACGCTCCGAAGGAGCGCTTTTTAGAAAAGCCCTCATTTTATGGCCTCTTTGAAGTGAATTTCCTCACTAAAAACCCCTTTAAAAAGGCAAACCCTCTCAAAGAAGCACCTTAGAAGAGAATCACGAACCTTGGTCAAACTTCGCGCAGGCGAAGTTTGAATGGTGGGGGCGCGGGGATTTGAACCCCGGTCCGCGGGTTTCTCCGGGTCAGAGCTCCAAAGGCTCATCCCCAAATCAGCAAACCCGCAAGTCCTCATACCTCTGGAGCCCGCGATGATGGACCAGGCTACACCACGCCCCCATCCGGCTTAACCTACCCAAGCCGAGTTTATAAGTTTTGCTATCTCTTCCCGATGATGATGCCGCCCACTATCATCGCCAGCCCGATCACCGTTGCCGGGGCTATGCTCTCCCCGACGACGACCGAGATGAAGAACAGGCTGAGGAACGGCACCAGGTAGGCCAGGTTGGATGCGAATGCCATGTCCCCCTCAACGGCCCGGTACCAGAGGAGGAACGTGACCCCCATCTCGAACAGGCCGACGTAGACTGCGCCGGCCAGGCCTTCCACTGGGGGGACGGTGAACCTACCCATCACGACCACAACGATGGAGACGTAGACGAAGCCAAAGAGGAAGTTCCAGAACATCTTTTCGACGAGGGGCCTCTCGTCGCGCAGATTGAGAAGCCAGTAGCTTGCCCAGATGAGTGCACTCCCCAGGCCAAGGGCAACACCGAGTGGATCGGTGAAGCTCAGGCCCATAACGTCTCCCTTCGTCGCGACAACGATGGCCCCGAAGAAGCCGAGGAACAGTCCGAATACGGTTCTTGCCCCGGGCCTCTTTCCCAGGAGAGGAATCGAGAGGAGAACTAGGGCCAGGGGCCAGGTGTAGTTGAGCGCCTGCGCCTCTTGGGCCGGCAGGCGGTCATAGGCCGAGAAGAGCACTGTGTAGTACAGCAGGGGGTTTATCAGGCCGAGGTATGCCGAGCGGAGGTTCTCCTTCCGGGGGGAGAATTCCCTCGCGTAGAGGAGGCCGAAGAGTATGAGCGAGGTTAGGGACGCGTAGAACAGGAGCTGGAGCGGGCTCATGTAGCGCAGTGAAAGCTTGAAAGCGCTGGCCACCGTTGCCCACAGGAGAACGGCTCCGATCGCGTGCTTGCGGGACATGAGGAAAGATGGGGAAAAGGGAATAAAAACCTCACTCCTCCCTGAAGGCCCCGTACTTCTTGGGGTCATAGAAGGGCGGGGCAACGGTCACGGCCTTCTTGGGCTTACCCCTTATCTCTATCTCCAGCTCAACGCCGGGTTTGGCGTACTCCTCCTTCACGAAAGCTATTCCAATGCCGATTACAAGGAGCGGGGAGCTGGTTCCGCTCGTGACCTCGCCTATAACCTCGCCGTTGGCCAGAACCTTGTAGCCCTCCCTCGGGATGCCCCTGTCGATCATCTTGAAGTGCACCATCTTCCTGCCAAGGCCGCGCTCCCTCTGCTTGAGGAGTGCCTCCTTGCCTATGAACTCCTTGTCCCAGAAGAGCGCGAAGTCGAGGTTGGCCTGGAGGGGAGTAACCTCGTCGATGTCCGTGCTGAGGAGCTGGAGTTCCTTGGTCTCGTTGCCGTAGAGGGTGTAGCCGGCCTCGAGCCTGAGGGTGTCCCTGGCTCCCAATCCAGCCGGCTTTATGCCGTATTTCTTGCCGGCCTCAAGGATGGTCTTCCAGACGTGCAGGGCCTTCTCCGGCTCTCCGCGCTTGCTCTCGTCCGGGTGGTACGGGTTGGCGTCCTCGAAGTAGATCTCCCAGCCGTTCTCGCCGGTGTAACCGCTCCTTGAGAGGAGCATCTTAATTCCATCGAGCTCGACTTCCTTGGCCTGGAACCACCAGAGTTCGTTGATGTCGATGCCGAAGAGGTCCTTTGCGAGGTCCCTCGCCTTCGGGCCCTGGATTGAGAACATGACCATGTCGTAGGTCTTGTTTTCTATCTCGAGGTCGAGGTTACCGAACTTCTCGATTCCGCGCTTTATGGCGTTGAACCAGGCCTCGAGCTTCTCGAATGCATCGCTGTCGCAGACCATCATGTAGGTATCGTTCCCCATGTTGAATACGAGGGTCTCGTCCTTAACAGCCCCGCGCTCGTTGAGGACGAGGGTGTAGGTTCCGCTTATAGCGGGGGGCTTTGAGATGTCGTTGGTCGTGACGTACTGGAGGAACTCGAGGGCGTCCTTACCGCGGAAGATGAACTCTCCCATGTGGGAGACGTCGAAGATTCCAACGCCGTTTCTAACCGCCAGATGCTCCTCCTTTATGCTTGAGTACCAGATGGGCATCTCCCAGCCGGCGAACTCCTCAACCTTCTTCGCGTTTTCCTTGTGCCAGTCAAAGATGTGAACCCTCTTAACCATAGCAATCACCACTCACGAAATCCCCTCTTTAGCATATAATCCTTTTGTGTAAACCGGGTGGACATGGTGAAGAACATCTAAAAACACTAATGACAAAATTGTAACATCAATGTCCGTTAATATTGTTAACTGCATGTTTGACAAAATTGGTCACAAAGATGTGAAGATTTTGAACAGGTACAGTTAAATAATATAAAAACATTAAAACCAATGTGATAAAATCATTAACATAATCCAGGGGTGGTATTGTGAAAAAGGAACTTGCCCTGTTTATGCTGGTCATCACCGTTATGGGTGTGGTGGCCAGTGGATGCCTGAGTGGGCAGGAGAGTACTTCTACAAGCACCGCTTCCGGTGAGACCTCCACGCCGGAGAAAACAACAAACGTCGTAATCTACGGATACGGGAGCGAGATGATAACTCTCGACCCAAGCACGGAGTTTTCCAATTCCATAGTGGTTCTTGCGAACGTTTACGAGTGTCTCGTTAAGTACACCCCCAACGGGCTGGAGCCGTGGCTCGCGACTTCGTGGGAGAGCAACGAGAACGGAACCGTCTGGACCTTCCATCTGAGGAAGGGGGTTAAGTTCCACACCGGCAACACGATGACCGCGGAGGACGTTAAATGGTCCATTGAGAGAACCATTAGAATGGGCCTGGGGCCGGCGTTCATATGGGACCCCATTGACAAGATGGAAGTTGTGGATGACTACACCATAAAGTTCTACCTGAAGTATCCGGCCAACCTTCCCCTGATAGCCTCCTCGGCCTACGGTGCCTACATAATGGACAGCAGGTACCTCTCGACCGTCGGGGACGATAACGCGATAGCCGACTGGTTCAACCAGGGCCAGGACGCCGGAACGGGACCGTACACTATAGTGAAGGACAAGTACGATCCAAAGACCGAGATAGTCCTCAAGAAGTTCGACGACTACTGGGGCGGCTGGAGCGGTGACCAGTTCGATATCGCGGTGATAAAGATAGTTCCGGATGCCTCCCTGAGGGAGCAGATGGTGACGAGCGGGGAAATCCAGATAACGAGGGACCTGCCGCTCGATGACCTTCCGAAGCTCCAGGAGAACCCGAGCGTCAAGGTTGACCAGACTGCATCGTATCAGGAACTCTACGCCTTCTTCAACACCAAGAAGGAGCCTCTGAACAACAAACTTGTAAGGCAGGCTCTCAGCTACGCAGTTCCCTATAAGGACATAGTTGACTACGTCCTCCACGGCTACGGCGAGGTCGCCAAAGGCCCGATTCCGAAGGGCATGCTGGGTCACTTCGAGGACATGGACACTTACACCTACGACATCGACAAGGCGAAGCAGCTGCTGGCCCAGGCGGGGTATCCCGACGGCGGGTTCAAGCTCGTGCTGACGTACACCCAGGGCGACCAGGCGGAGGCGAAGGTTGCCGAGATAATAAAGGCCGAATGGAAGAAGCTCGGGGTTGACGTTGAGATAAGGCCCATGAACTGGGAGCAGCAGTGGGCCCTCGCAAAGAGCGACCCCTCCAAGGCCCAGGATATCCTCATGATGTACTGGTGGCCGACATACCCGACGCCATACGACTTCCTCTTCAACATGTTCCACTGCGAACCGGAAATCAACTTTAACCTCTGCTACTACTGCAACGACGAGTTCGACAAGGCCATTGACGAGGCGGCTACACTGGAGGGAATCGACCCGGACAAAGCAGCTCAGCTCTACAGGAAGGCTGAGGAGATACTGATGGAAGACGCTCCGGCGATATTCTTCTACAACCCGGATGATGTTTACGTCTACCACAAGAGCATCACCGGCTTCAAGGACAACCCAGGTTACCCGCAGGTGGTTTTCTTCTATGACCTGCACAAGGCATGACTTCTTTTTCTTTTATTCATTCGATAGGTGAGGGGAAGGGCTATGAGGTTCAGGGAGTACATCGTATACAGACTTGTGCTGGCAGTGTTTGTCATTATTGGTGTCGTAACCGTTGTGTTTTTTGTATCGAGGATAATCCCGTCCGATCCCGCGGCCCTGTGGGTCGGTGCCCATCCAACCCCGGAGGCCATTGAAAAGGCGAGGGAGCAGCTTCATCTCAACGATCCCGTGGTCAAGCAGTTTGCGTACTACCTGTGGTCTCTCCTTCACGGCGACCTTGGGGTCTCAATAAGAACCCACAACCCCGTTGCGGCGGATTTAAAATCTGCCTTTACTGCCACCTTTGAACTCATACTGGCTGCGGAGTTCATAGCGATAGTTATCGCCATTCCGCTGGGCGTTTATTCAGCCGTCAAAAAGGATTCATGGGTCGACAATTTCGGCAGGGTCTTCGCAATAAGCGGCGTTTCATTGCCCGCCTTCTGGTTTGGAATCGTGCTTCAGCTTATATTCTTCAAGCATCTTGGAATACTCCCGCTGGCCGGCAGGGTTGACACGGTGGTCATGCTGGAGCATCCACTTCACGTGATAACCGGGTTCTACCTCCTCGACTCCCTGCTGACCGGGAACATTCCAGTCTTCGTCGATGCGCTCAAGCATCTGATACTGCCCGCCTTGACCCTGGCAATGTACCCAATAGGCCTGATAACGAGGCAGGTACGCTCCATGATGATAGAAGTCCTGAACGAGAACTACATCCGCACCGCGTGGGCCTACGGCCTTCCCTCCAGGAAGATATACTTCAAGTATGCCCTGAAGAACGCCATAGCCCCGGCGCTGATAACCGTGGGCCTCTCGTTTGCCTACACCCTCGTTGGGGCCTTCCTGGTCGAGCTGATATTCAACTGGCCGGGTCTCGGCAGGTATGCGGCCTATGCAATACTGAGCATGGACTATCCAGCGGTTCTCGGTGTCACGATAATCACCGCCACGGCCTACGTGTTCATCAACCTGATAGTTGACCTCATTCAGGTCAAACTTGACCCTAGGATAAGGCTGTGAGGGAGGAAAATGAGGAAAGAAGAGACAGTTAAAATCCTTCTAAGGAACAAACTTTCCCTGATAGGTCTAGCGATAATAGCCGGCTTGATACTCATGGCGATCCTTGCCCCCGTACTCGCCCCGTACCCCGACCAGGCCCTCGGGGAGCCCAACCTGCAGGAGAGGCTGCAGCCGCCGAGCAGAACGCACCTCTTTGGAACGGACCACATGGGAAGGGACATCCTCAGCAGGGTGATATACGGTGCGAGAACGTCCCTGCTGATGGGCTTCTCTGTGGTTGCGCTGGCATTGCTCATAGGCGTGCCCCTGGGCCTGATGGCCGGCTACTTCAGCGGCAAGACCGACCTCGTGATCATGAGGATAACCGACATCTTCCTCGCCTTTCCGCCCCTGCTTCTGGCACTGCTCATAGCAACGAGCCTCGGTAGGGGAATGATGAATGCCATCGTTGCCCTCGCTATAAGCTGGTGGCCGTGGTACACGAGACTCGCCAGGGGAATGGCGATCTCCGTGAAGGAGCGGCCCTACGTTGAGGCCTCGAAGGCGATGGGAATCTCTGACTGGAAGATTATGCTGCGCCACGTTCTTCCGAACTCGCTGTCCCCGATAATAGTGCAGGCCACCATGGATATGGGCTCCGCCATCCTTGAGGCCGCGGCCCTGAGCTTTCTTGGACTCGGCGTCCAGCCGCCCACGCCGGATTGGGGTCTGATGGTCAGCGAGGGGAAGGATTACTTCCTGAACTACTGGTGGTATCCCGTCTTCCCGGGACTGGCGATATTCATCACTGTCATGGCGTTCAACCTGCTCGGGGACGCCGTGAGGGAGGTAATTGACCCCAGGCTGAGGAGGAGGTTGCTATGAGCAAGGTACTCGAAATACGCGACCTCTACATCAACTTCAGAACCATGTGGGGCGTTGCAAAGGTTCTCAACGGCGTCAGCTTTGAGATAAACGATGGCGAGATATTCGGCCTCGTCGGCGAAACCGGCTGCGGGAAGAGTGTAACCGCCCTGAGCGTGCTCCGCCTGCTCCCATCGAACGCCCAGATTTCCGGGGAAATCATCTTCAAGGGGGAGAACCTGCTGGAGAAGTCGGAGGAGGAGATGAGAAAGCTCCGGGGCAAGGAGATCTCAATAATATTCCAGGACCCCATGACTTCTCTGAACCCCCTTTTCAAGATTGGGGATCAGATGGTAGACATAATAACACTCCACGAGGGTCTGAGCAAGGAGGAGGCTCTGGAACACGCCAGGAACCTCCTAAAGTCCGTTGGACTCTCCGACCCAGAGAGGATACTCAACTCGTACCCCCACGAGCTCAGCGGCGGCATGAGGCAGAGGATAATGATAGCCATGGCCCTCTCCTCGAACCCGTCCCTTCTGATAGCGGATGAACCCACAACCGCCTTGGACGTCACGATTCAGAAGCAGATACTCAAGCTGATACTCGACCTCAGGGACAGGTACAGTTTCTCGGTTCTCCTCATCACCCACGACCTGGGAGTCGTTGCCGAAGTCTGCGACCGCGTTGGGGTGATGTACGCGGGCAACATAGTGGAGATAGCCCCGACGGAGGAGCTCTTTGAGAATCCCCTCCATCCGTACACCCAGGGACTGCTATCCGTCGTTCCGGATCCGAGGACAAAGAAGCCCCTCAAACCCCTCAGAGGCAGTGTTCCGAGCCTTTTGAACCCGCCGAGCGGATGCAGATTCCATCCGAGGTGCGATTACGCGAAGGACGTCTGCAGCAGGGTAAAGCCTGAGCTCATCGAGCGCTTCCCCGGGCACTTCGTGGCCTGCCATCTCTATGGAGGTGAGGCGGATGTTGAGGGTTGAGAACCTCAAGAAGTACTTCCCGATAACCCAGGGCTTCATTAGAAAGAAAACGACGTGGCTGAAGGCCGTTGATGGCGTTTCCTTCGAAATACACGACGGTGAGACGTTTGGACTGGTGGGTGAGAGCGGGAGCGGGAAGTCCACCACCGGAAGAACCATCCTGCGGCTCTACGAACCCACCGATGGGAAGGTGTACTTCAACGACGTCGAGGTAACGGCCCTCTCTGGGGAGGAGCTCCGGGAGCTTCGGCCCAAGATGCAGATAATATACCAGGACCCGTACTCCTCCCTCAATCCCAGGTTGACCATATTTGACATCATCGCGGAACCCCTGAGGGAGTACGGGCATGAGGACATTGAAGACACGGTAATCGGCCTCCTTGAGTCCGTCGGACTCAGCGAAGAGCATGCAAGGAAGTACCCGGATGAGATAAGCGGTGGTCAGTGCCAGCGCGTTGCCATAGCGAGGGCCCTCGCCCTGAACCCCGAGTTTCTGGTTCTCGACGAGCCTACCTCCGCGTTGGATGTCTCAGTCCAGGCCCAGGTTCTCAACCTCTTGGAGAGACTCCAGAAGGAAAGGGGACTCACGTATCTCTTCATCTCCCACGACCTCGGCGTGGTGAGGTACCTCGCCAACCGCGTCGGCGTTATGTACCTTGGAAAGCTCGTTGAGGTCGGTACCATCGAGCAGGTTTTCGACAATCCGATGCACCCCTACACGAGAATGCTGCTGAGTTCCATACCGGTGCCGGATCCAAAGGCCCGGAACATCGAGAAGGAGACTGTAATCGGGGAAATCCCCAGCCCAGTAAACCCGCCGAGTGGGTGCAGGTTCCACACGAGGTGTCCATACGCAAAGGATGTCTGCAGGCGGGAGGAGCCGAGGATGATTGAGGTGGAGAACGGCCACTTCGTAAGATGCCATTTTGCGGGTGAGCTATGATGATAGTGATTCTTGACCCGATAAGGGATGAGGGGGGCGATTTCCGGCGGGAAACGGAGGCGTATCTCTCCAGGCACTATCCGGGGGATCGCTTCAGGATAGTAACGCTGGAAGACGGGCCGGAGGAGATAGGGAACTTCACCCAGAAGACGCTGGCATGTGCTTCGATCTTGAGGCACTTGGACGAGTTCGGGGATGCGTCGGCGGTCGTCGTGAACTGCTTCGCCGACCCGTGCCTCTTTGAGCTGAGGGAGAACCTCAACGTTCCGGTTTTCGGGGCCGGGGAAACGACCCTTCACATCGCCGCCATGCTGGGCGAGTTCTCTGTGGTTGGGCCCGGCCAGAATCTGGCATCCTGGACGCGGATTCAGGCCAGGGAGTACGGTTTGCTCGACAAGCTCGTCTCGGTTAGGGGTATAGCGCTTCCCCTGGGGGGCATACTGAAAAACGAGGAGGGCCTCTACGGGGAGGCCCTGAGTGCCTGCGAAAAGGCGGTTGAGGACGGAGCCGACGTGGTGGTTCTCGGCTGCACGGGGTTCGTTAACATCGCTGATAGATTGATGGAGGAAGTCTGGGAGAGGTTCGGAGTGCCGGTTCTTGAACCTCTATTGACGACTTACGGAACCGCGCGCTCCCTGTATCCGTTCATACGTCACGGGAAACGGGGATTGTTTTCAGGAAAATGACTGGAGGTGGAAGTATGAGGGTGTTGAACGAGCAGGATTTGAGGGACCTCTTGGAGGGTTGCACCGTCCTTGGTACCGGTGGGGGCGGCGACCCCGCCGAGGGCTGGGAGATGGTAAAGAAGGAGCTTGACGCCGGGCGGGAGTTCCGCTTGGCAAGTTTGGAGGAGATTCCCGACGACGGCGTGGTGCCGATGCCGTATTTCGTCGGCTCTCTCGCCGGCGAAAAGGTCGAATCCTTCTACGAGGAGGGCGAAGCCGTTCGCTCCTATAGGGTTTTAGAGGACTTCATGGGGGAGAAATTTGCCGCCGTCATCTCAACCGAACTCGGTGGGGCGAACACGGCTGCGGCGCTGGCGACGGCGGCCAGGCTAGGGAGGCCGATAGTTGACGGCGACCCGGCAGGAAGGTCGGTTCCGGAGCTGCAGCATACCACGTATTACATCGTCGGCGTTGAGATGGCCCCGTTTGCCGTTGTTACCCCCTACGGTGACGAGATAGTGGTGGGCCGCGTCAAGGACGACTTCCAGGCCGAAAAGCTCGTCAGGGCCATAGCATCTTCGATAAAAACCAACGTTGGTGTCACGTCGCATCCTGTCAGGGGGAGGGAACTCAGGAACGCGGTTGTGAAGGACGCCATAAGCCACGCTCTGAACATGGGCAGGGCGCTGAGAACCGCCAGGGAAAACGGGGGGAACCCGATAGAGGCCTTGCTCAAAGCGGGGAACGGCTTCCTGCTGTTTGAGGGCGTCGCCACGAAGGCAGAATGGCGGGAGGAATCGGGATTCACCGTCGGGGAATTCGAGCTTGAGGGAACGGGTGAGTTCAAGGGAGAGACTTACAGGGTCTGGTACAAGAACGAGAACCTAATCTCCTGGAGGGACGGGGAGGTTGACGTCACGATACCCGACCTCATATCCGTGCTTACCCCGGACGGCCACCCCGTGACGAACCCCCACGTGGAGGAGGGGAAGGAGTACGTCGTTGTTGGCTTCCCCGCCCCCGAGCTGTGGAGAACACCGAAGGGTCTGGAGATATTCGGGCCGAAGTATCTGGGGCTTGAGAGGGAGTACGTTCCCATAGAGGAGCGTCCCCGCTGAATTCATTTTTTGAGGTGTTTCCATGAGGATACTCGTCATAAATCCCGTTGGAACGGATGAATGGAACGAATCCGACAGGAGAATCTACGAAACGTTTGCATCGAAGGACACGCACATAGACGTTGTGAGCCTGGAAACCGGGCCCAGGTCAATAGAGAACAGGGCCGCCGAAACCGAGGTTCTCCCGCTCATAGTCCGGAAGGCCCTGGAGCTTCATGAGGGGTACGACGGGATAATCGTCAACTGCTGCCTCGACCCGGCAGTCGACGTCATCCGCTCCCTGATCCCTACTCCCACAGTCGGCCCCTGCCAAGCCTCTCTTGCCCTGGCCTCGGTCTTTGGAAGGAAGGCGGGAATAGTCACGGTTTCAAAGACCGCGGTGCCCCTCTTCGAGGAGCTGGTACTGAAGTACAGGATGGACAAGCGGGTAACGAGCATAAGGGGAATAGACATCTCCGTCCCGCAGATAACAGCCGATGAGAACCGAACGGTGCGTCTGCTCAGGGAGGAAATATCCCTGGCCATATCGGACAGTGCCGATGTTATCCTCCTTGGCTGCACTGGACTGGCCGGGTTCGCGGAGAAGGTTAAGCCGTTCTTCGACGTCCCCATCCTCGACCCCGTCGCCGCGGCGGTTAAGATCGTTGAGGATATGGTGGAGCTTGGGGGGATGAAGGGTGAATGAGCTCTCGATAGAGGTGCAGGAAGGGGCCTACACGCTGGTTAGGGACGTTATGAAGGTTCAGCCGGGGGAGGCCGTTGTCATAACCGCCGACACCGGGAGCGATTGGAACGTTGTGGAGGCAACCGCCAAGGCGGCGAAGCTCGTGGGGGCGAAGCCCCTCGTCCTGTGGTATTCAATGCCGCCCCACGTCGGAAAGGCCGCCGACCCGTACCTGCCGATGGGCCCCCTTGAGGCCGCTCTGAAGAACGCGGACGTCTGGATAGAGTTCAACAAAAGCTGGCTCCTTTACTCGACCCCCTGGGACAGGGTTATGGCCGAGAGGAGTGTGCGCTATATCTGTCTCGTTGGAATGACCGGCGATATGATGGTGCGGAACATCGGAAGGATAAACGTCCCGGTTCTTCTTGAATTCCAGAGGGTTCTGGCAAAGCTGACCAGGGAGAGCCGGAAGATGGAGATAACCAGCCCAGCGGGTATGGACGTTAAATTCGAAAATGACCCGGGGAGACCCGTGTTCACGGAGGGGGACGTTAACGGCCCCGGCGACTACATGCTCTTCGGGCAGGTGGACTGGGCACCGGTGGAGGAGACCATAAACGGAACCATAGTCTTCGATGGCTCCGTGTGGCCCCCGCAGGAGCTCGGAATACTGAAGGAGCCCATCGCCCTTGAGGTCGAGGAAGGAAAGGTCGTGGGGATAGACGGTGGCTGGGAGGCCAGGTTCTTCGAGAGATGGCTCCGGAGCTTCAACGACCCGGGAATGTTCAACATAGCCCACCTCTCCTACGGTTGCAACCCCGGCGCAAAGCTCACCGGAAACATTCTGGAGGACGAGCGTGTCTGGGGGGCGGTGGAGTGGGGCCTCGGCAATCAGGCCGAGAGCTTTAAGGGCAAGTTCGGCCCCGCGAAGAGCCACACCGACGGTATATGCCTGGCCCCGACCGTCAAAGGCGATGGAAGGTACATCATAAAGGACGGAGAGTACGCTCATCCCGAGCTGAAAAGGTTGGAGAAGCGTCTCCTTAAGGAGTGAGGGTGAGTCAAGTTGGAGGTAATGGAAGCGATAAAGGGCAGAAGGGCCGTTAGGAGATTTCAGGATAGGGATATCCCCTTGGAGGACATGAGAAAAATTCTTGAGGCCGGGATATGGGCTCCGAGCGGGAGCAACGTTCAGCCGTGGGAGTTCATCGTTGTCATGGAGAGGGACAACGTTGAGAAGGTGAAACTAATCTCCCCCGGCCTGTTTGGAAATCCGGCGGCTCTGGTGGTGCTCTGCGTAAACCGCAAACTGGCCGAAAGGGGCGGGAAGCTCGGGGAGGAAAGCGCCCTCATGGACGTCTCTATGGCGGCCCAGAACATGATGCTGATGGCATACTCACTGGGCATAGGCTCCTGTCCGGTGCTTTCCTTCAACAAAGCAGCCCTCAGGGAACTCCTGAACATACCCGAGCACGTGGAGCCAGTCCTTATCCTTATCTTTGGCTATCCCAAGGTCTGGCCGAAGCCGCCGAGGAGGAAACCGCTGAGGGAGGTGGCACACGTTGAGGAGTACGGACGGCCTTTTGAGTGACAAGCACTTTCAGCTCCTGGCGTTTTTGATAACGAGCGCGAGGGGATGCATAGACGAGCCAAAGCTCTACGGGCCGTTGAGGCTGCTCGACGCAGCTTCGAGGCTGATAGAAATTATGGAGGATGAAGGCAAGGCCGGCGAAGAGGTGCTCAGGCTCAGGGAGCTCGTCGAGGAGGCCATCGACGTCCTGATGTACGACCAGGAGGAATTCGTGAGGCTGACCGATGAACTGTCGCGGGAGCTTGCAAGAATTATCAGGAATCAAAAAACTTAAGTCTATTTTTTCCAAATTCGTTATTTAGGTGACACGTTATGGTGAACAAAAAGAAAAAATCCTACTCCTGGAACCCTGAGGACATCAAGTTCTGGAGGGAGATGAGCAAGGGCGAGCTGAGCGACCTTGACGTTAAGATTTTCTTGGCGCTGAGGGAGAACGGCAGACTTCCCGATACGGAACTCGCGAGGATAACGGGCGTTTCAGTCCCGACCGCCAGGAGGCACAGGATAAGCCTTCAGGAAAGGGGCTACGTGCGGATAATGGCCCTGTTTATCTTTGAGGAGTTCGGTCTGGCGTCGGCGGATGTGCTCGTCAAATTCCGGGAAGATGCACCGAAGGAAAAAGTCGCCGGCTTCATGGAGGAGGCGATATCCCACAGGAAGGTCTTCGAAATAGACGAGTACATGGGGGAGTACAATGTGGTAATCAAGTTCTTTGACAAGGACTTCAAGGAGCTCAAAAAGACGATAGATGAGTTTCTCCAGGGGAGAGATATAATCCAGAAAACCCTGATACTGCCGGCAGTCTCCAGCCCGAAGCTGTTCACGACCCGCATGAAATACAAGCACGTCTAGAGCAACGATAATAAGCATCAACGTCCAAATTAATACCGAGGTGTCCAAGATGTTTGAGAAAGTTTTGTATCCGACCGACTTTTCGGACGTTTCCCTACACGCCCTTCGCACGTGCATTCCCGAACTCGTCTCCATGGGGGTTAAGGAGCTTTACCTCATCCACGTCGTTGACATAACCATAGCCGAGTTCGAGGCCTTTGAGCTTGAGGATATTTACCGCGAGAAGCTTGAGAAGCTCGCCAGAGAGCTCAAAACTGACGGTGTAACCGTGAACGCGATAGTCAGGATAGGGATTCCTTCGATTGAGATAGCGGAGGTGGCGGAGGAGGTTGACATAGACCTCGTCGTCATCCCAAGCGTCGGCGAGAACATCTGGAGGACTATGTTCATGGGCAGCACCGCCTCCAACCTCGCCAGGGCCACCAGGCGGCCGGTTCTCCTTCTGAAGTACCAGAAGAAGGATGACGGTTTCGAGCCCTCGGTGGACTGCTCGACGATATTCAAACGCCCGCTGGTCACGCTGGACTTCTCGAAGTGCTCGATAAAGATAATCAAGACCGTCAGGGAGTTCGAGGAACTCATAGAGCGGGGAATCCTCGTCCACTCCGTGGACTACGGCAAGATGGACGAGCTTGAGCACAACATAGAGGTGGCGAAGCTCAACCTGCGGAAATCCGCCAAGGGCGTGAGGGTGGAGTTTGAGTTTGAGGTTCTCGTGGGTTCCGCCAGTCAGGCGATAATAGGAACCGCACTGGCAAAGAACGCCACGCTCATAGTCATCGGTAAGAAGGGCAGAAACTTCCTGAAGGACCTGCTCCTCGGTAGCACCGCGGAGAGGGTCATGAGGGACTCAAAAGTCCCGGTGCTGCTGGTACCGTGTGATTAGCCTCAGACTGGAACGGCTTCCACATCAAGATTCGGTAGCTACCCTGTTGCCATCATCGGCCGTTTCTTTCTTTCCCCGAGCCTCTTATAAACCTACTCCCGCGTGCTCTCTCCCCTCATCACGGCGCTGGCTATCATGTGTGCCAGCCTCAGGGGTTCCGGAATCAGGCCCGTTTTGGTCGTCACCCGGACTATCTCCGCGGCGGTATCGGCTTCGAGGCCCAGGGCTTGGATGTAGAGCCTCTCCGGGACGAGCTCCACCAGAGATGGGGCTTTCCTCAGAAGGCCTATCCTCCCCTCGGCATCGGTGAAGTGCTTTCTCAGCGCCCCCTCCATGGCCGCTAGGTCTGGCCTCTTCCTCACCACGACAACGACGGGCAGGCCCGTCTCGGAGTGGAGCCTTTCGAGGTCAACGACGTTGAAGCCGGCGTAGGTTATTCCCTTCAGCATTATCACGCGCAGGTCTTTGAATCTGGAGGAGTTGACGGCGTCTATCATCGCATCGGTGGCGTCGTTTCCGTCGACGGTTATCCAGCGCGAGAGAACGCCAACAACCTCCTGGGAGCCCTTCATGACCACGCCTATCAGAATCGTCTTCTCCCGTTCGAGTTTGGAGGAGAAAGAGAAGGTTCCGTCGTCGAATCCAACGACGCGGATCTGCGGCTTGACCTTCCTTATCATGACAGCACCTTCTCAAGCCACTCCAGGTACTCCCCGTTGACCTTGTCCACCTCTATTCTGGCAATCACGGGAACCTCGTACGGGTGCATCTCCTTGATGGCCTCCCGCAGTTCCTTCCACTTCTCGACCTCTGTCTTGAGTATGGCGCCGACTTCCGCCCCTTCCTCGATCTTCTCCTCCCACCAGTAGAGCGCTTTGTGCTCCCTGAGGTTGGCGCAGGCGATGAGCTTCCTCTCCAGGAGGGCTTTCACTATTCTCTCCGCGCTGTCCCAGTCGGGGAAGGTCGTGTAGACCAGTACCATCTCCATCTTCCCCACCGGATTAGGGTCGACGGATAAGCTTAAATCGGTTGTGGGAGTATCATCGAGGGGATGGTGTATGAGGAGGGTAAGGGCTCACCTTAAAATCTACGGGCGCGTTCAGGGGGTTGGATTCAGGTGGAGCATGCAGAGGGAGGCGAGAAAGCTCGGCGTTAGCGGCTGGGTGAGGAATTTGCCCGACGGAACCGTCGAGGCAGTGGTAGAGGGTGACCCGGAGAGGGTTGAGGCACTGATCGGCTGGGCTCACCAGGGCCCGCTCCTGGCGAGGGTCACAAGGGTTGACGTAAAATGGGAAGAACCGGAGGGGCTTGAAGGGTTCAGGGTCACGGGGTAGCCTCTAGCCTCTCGATTAGGATCCTTTTCGGGCAGTACTTGACCTCGCAGTAGTTGCAGACGAACCGCTCCTTGTCTTTCTCCGGGGTGTGGAGGATTAGCTTTCTGAACCCCTCCATCTCCTTGACCCTCATGAAGACCTCAACTGGAAGAGTGCCGTCTATGACTATGTATAGCTTCGTGGGTTCCTCGCGGAGGTTTCTGCTGAAGACCTCCATGACCGGAACGCCGTTCTCCGAGAGCAGGCCGAGGACCTCTGAGAAACCGCGGAGGTAGCCTCCCTTCTCCAGTTCTATCTCCAGAACCTCCCACCCCATCAGGGGTGCGACGTCTATGAGGCTCGGCAGGGGGTTGAGCCTCTCGAAGATGAGCTTGAGGGGATATGTCTTTTCGATGTATTCTATCGTGTGGTACACTATCTTCCTGTTGACCCCGATTACCCTCGCGAGCTCGCTTATCGGAACTTCCACGTTTCTGAGGTATATCTTCCCGTTCTTCACGCTGAGACCGTTCTCAAAGAGGAACTCTGCCACCTTCCTCCTGGCGGGATAGTTCTTGAAGTACGCCTCCAGTATGAGCATCATTTTTGTCCACCTCTTACTCATATATGGGTAGGAATGGATATTTAAATCTTTCCCCGGATTCCCCCGCAAGTTTATTAACAATGCCCGGCCCATCTCTCTATTCAGAGGTGAGGGTCATGGCAAGGTTCGACGTTGTGGGTGTGGGCAACCTCAACTACGATATCATACTGCTCGTAGAGCGTTTTCCCGAGTTCCACGAGAAGGTCAACGCCGAAAACGCGTTCTTCGGTCTGGGCGGTGCCGCCGCCAACACCATAAGCTGGCTGGCCACGTTTGGGCTGAGAACCGGCTATATAGGGGCCGTTGGAAGGGACGAGATTGGGGAGGCTCACATCTCGTACTTTAGAAGGCTGGGCGTTGATACGGGGGGCATCAGAACGGTGGACGCGCCCTCAGGGGTTGCCGTTGCCATAATACACGGGGAGGACAAGAGGATAGTGAAGTACCCCGGTGCCAATCGCATGAAGGAGATAGACTTCGATTACCTCTCAGGGGCGAGGCACGTGCACCTCTCCTCAAACCCGCCGGAGACGATAGTTGAGGTCGTGAACTTCGCCAGCGATAGGGGAATAACGGTTTCCCTGGACATAGGAGAGGCCGAGCTCCCGAGGGATGTGGAGGAGAGGGTGGATTACCTCATGATGAACGAGGATGAATACCGGAGGAAGTTCGGTTCGCTGGACCTCTCGCTCTCAAGCGCCAGGAACCTCGTGGTCACCCTCAACGGCGGCGGTGCCCTTGTGAGGGACGAGAACGGAAACGTCCGCGAGGTTCGTGGGCTGAGTGCCGAGGTCGTTGACTCGACCGGCGCTGGAGACGCTTTCGATGCGGGGGTCATATACGGCGTTCTCAATGGGTGGACGCTTGAGGAAGCCGCCAGGCTCGGCATGCTGCTGGCGTATCTCACCGTTCAGAAGGTCGGGGCGAGAAGCGCGGTGGTTTCCCTGGAAAAAGTCGTTGAGGTGGCGAGGGAAACGGGAATCGAACTGCCCTTCGAGAGGTCATGATGCCGGCCCGTCGTTCGGGAATTCCGGAAATCGCGCCTCATAACGTTTAAATAATAGCCGGTATCATTTTATTCAAAGGGTCCTTAGGAAACCCTTAAAAATCCGCATCCTAAAAGCCTTAGAGAGACCAAAAAGTCTTTGGGCTGGAGGTGGAGCACTTGGAAATCATAATCGACAACTTCAAGCCGAAGATCACCCGTCCCTTCAAGAGGAAGAACGAGTACTGGGTCAAGCTCATCACTCAGGACGGGGAGTATATAATGAAGTTTAAAACTCCCCTCGAGGCGGAGGATGCTATCTACGGCATGCTAGACGACCTTCAGGTTTACGGGGGCAAGGTCAAGCTCAAGCTCAGGGAGGGTAACGTTATCGAGGACATAGAGGTTATGGAGCTCTACAAGCCCTCCGCGAAGGAATTGCTTAACGAGTACTTCACCGATTAGCCCATCCAACGTTCTTTTCTGTTCACTGGCGTTGGAAATATGACAAAAACCTATATATACTCCAGCTCACATAGTTTGTTATTGGACAGTATTTATGCGCTAAAATTCAGCGTGTTTAAATATTCTCTGGAGGTTGTTATGGTGGCGAGGAGAAAAAACAAGGAGCTCCTTGAGCTTGCGCTGGACATGGGCGGTGAGGAGGCCGTTGAGGTAATCAAGGCTCTCGAGAAGAAGAAGGAATCCACCGACGAGGAGCTCGCCGAGATAACGGGCATTAGAGTCAACACCGTCAGAAAGGTCCTCTACATGCTCTACGACCAGGGGCTGGCTGAGTTCAAGCGCATAAGGGATAAAGAAACCGGCTGGTATTACTACTACTGGCGCCTTGAGACCAAGCGCCTCCCGGAGATAATCCGGGCCAAGAAGATGGCGGAACTCAAGAAGCTCAGGGAGATGCTGGAGGAAGAGACCAGCGAGATTTACTACCACTGCGGCACGCCGGGTCATCCAAAGCTGACCTTCGATGAGGCCATGGAGTACGAGTTCCAGTGCCCGATATGCGGCCAGATGCTCATGCAGTACGACAACACCGCCGTCGTCGAGGAGCTCAAGAGGCGCATCGAGGAGCTCGAGATAGAGCTCGGCCTCAGGAAGAAGCCCAGGAAGAAGAAGTGATGTGTGTTTGAACGGTTGGTAATGAACTTCGGGGATGGTGAGTATGCAGGAAGTAGTTATTCTTGAGAAGGTTTACGGGGATAGGAGTGGTTTTCTTAAGCTCGACAAGAAGCTGAAGGCCCTCCTTGGAGATTTAGAAGTCGAATGGAAACTTTCGGCGGTCAAGAAGAACTGGATTAAGGTTTCCCTGAACGGGGAGGATGAGGAGATAAGCGCGAACCTCGTCCGCGAGGAGTTCGGCGAGGTTCCCTACAAGCTGAGCGCGGTTAAAGAGGGAGAGACCTACCGCGGTCGCTTCGTGGACCTCGGTAAGGTCGGCTACGGGGCCTACGTGGACATCGGAATCTTCACGCCGAGGCCCAAGGACGCGCTGCTCCCCCTGTACTACCTCAAAGAGACCTTCGGTGAAATGCCCGTCAGGCAGATGATAAGGGACTTCGGATGGGTGGACAACCTGCCCATCGAGGTAACCGTGACCGAGGTGGAGTTCGGTGCTAGGGAGGTTGAGCTGGCCTTCAGCGACGCCCAGCTGAAGCGCATAGAGGGCTGGATAAGCGACGGCTACGACAAGCTCTTCATAGCCGGCACCGTGAGCGAGAACGTTGAAAAAGCCCTCATCAAAACGGGCCACGGAAGGGACGTGAAGCGCATAGAGGAGCTGGGTCTCATGGAGACCCTCCTGATACTCAAGAAGGGGACCCAGGCCCCCGGAATAATCAAGGAAATCGGTCCGCACCTCAGGGGGACCCTCATCGGGGCCGTCAAGTTCCGGGAGTGAGCCCGTGCACCAGTCTCACGGTCAGGGCTGAGATAAGGACGAAGCAGTATGGAAACAGCGAGGGCACGAACAACGACGCCGGAAGGTACAGAATCGTCATCAGGAGCAGAAACGCCGTCTGACCCTTCATCTTTATTCCCCTTTCTCCCGCGGCCATCACGTAGGCCATCGTCACCAGGGCCAGGGCGCTGTTGAACAGGAACCTCTCCAGGTACCCCCATCCGTGCGGGTCCATTCCCTTTGGAAGGCCAACGGGAACCCCGAACTGGAGGTACATGAGGAGAATCCCGGCGCCGGTTATCAGCAGGTATGCGTAGTTTCTTAGGTGCCTCTTCGGGAACGTGATGACAAATGCTATTGGTATGAAGACCAGGTACGGGTTTATGGCTATCGTGAGCAGTGTGAAGGCCGAGAGAACGAAGGTCTGGAGCAGGGCCTTCCACTTTTCGGGGGAGAACGTCACGTTGCTCACGATGGCGAGGGTTATCGCGAGGCCCGCCAGTCCGAGGGCGCTGCCGTTGATGTGGTACAGGTTCTCCCTGAACATGGGGGCAACGAACGTAAGCCCGAATATCATAAAGCCGAGTTCACGGGCCCTCTTGGGTGCCAGGTAGAAGGAGAACGATGCTATCAGCAGGATAAGAATCCAGTGGACGAAGATTATGTTCTCCTCGATCGGTGGCACGAACCTGAAGACGGACCCCATTATCATGCTGAGGGGCGACTCGGGAGAACCGCCCACGGCGAATGTTACCGCCTGGAGGAGGTAGCGCAGGAATCCTTCCGTCAGGACGGGCCTTTGGGCGGTCAGGTACCAGAGGATGAAGAGTGACACGGTTAGGATGTAGAAGCTACCTGCGTGGCTGTCGTCGCGCCTCAGGGCGAGCAGGAACGCCAGGATGAGGGTGGACAGGAGTACTAGAAAAGCCACCACCGAGCCTCGGGGGGGATTCCAAAGCCCTTCAAAGGCCCTCTCGGTCATGTAGATGTTGTCCTCGGAGCCGGTTATGAGAACGGTGCCGTTGAGGACGACGATGGAGGGGAGAAGGGAAGCGTTGGCGGGAAGCCCCGTGAGGTTCCAGACGTCAGCCATCGCGGGGTTGTTGTAGACGTTTCCCACCAGAACGAGCGTTTCGTTGCCGTGGGGCTTTATCGTGTAGAGCCTCTCGTCCACGTAGTACGCCCATCCCCTGGCCCACTCATCGTTACCTGCCAAGACCGTGTAGGACGAGCTTGAGTTTAGAAACGCCTGAAACGCATCCTGGCTAGGATAGTAACTTAACCTCTCCGCGGAGACCAGTGGAAGGGCGGTTAGGATGATTAGAGTTACCAGAACGAGGGCCCGTTTCATCGTATCCCTCCCAGTGAGATACCCAGAAGTGGTTAAAAAGTTAATGCAGCGGAAGTCGATAAAGAAGGAAAGGATTCGTTGGGAGATTACTCCTCCTTGGATTCATCCGGGGCTTCCTTCTCGCCCTTCATCGCTTCGAGCTTCTCCACGAGCTTGTCAACTATCTTCATGAAGGCCTTGGCCGCAACGGTGTCCTCGTAGAGGACTATAGGTATGCCCGCGTCGCTGGCCTCTCTGGCCTTGAGGTCTATCGGAATCTCTCCGAGGAAGTCAACCCCCTCCTTCTCGGCGAGCTTCTTTCCGCCACCCTTGCCGAAGATGTCTATCTCGTTGCCGCAGTGCGGGCAGATGAGGTAGCTCATGTTCTCGACGACCGCGACGTAGGGCACCTCCATCTTCTTCATCATGTTGACGGCCTTGCCCGTGTCGAGCAGAGCGACCTCCTGCGGGGTGGTCACTATGACCGCCGCATCGAGCTTGAGGGTCTGGGTGACGGTCAGTATCTCGTCGCCGGTTCCGGGCGGGAAGTCAACTATCATGAAATCCAGCGAACCCCACTTGACGTCGCCGAGGAGCTGCTTGATTGCCTTCGTGACAAGGGCCCCGCGCCAGATTATCGGCTGGTCGTCCGGAACGAGGAACCCCATGCTCATGACCTTGATCGGGGTTGTCTGGCCAAGGAAGTCGTTCATCGGAGGTATCATCTCAAACCTGCCGTCTTCCATCTTCTCGGCCAGAACCTCGGCCCTGTCGACGCCGAGCATCTTGGCGACGTTCGGTCCGTGTATGTCCGCGTCGAGTATTCCGACGAAGTAGCCCTTCTTTGCGAGTGCGGCGGCGATGTTGACCGCCACGGTGCTCTTTCCAACGCCACCCTTACCGCTCAGGACGGCTATCTTGTACGTCCACTTCTCCTGCTTCTCGTTTATCCTCTGGGTGAGGGGATCAGCGCCCAGTCCGCCTATGTTGAGTGTGGGAGCTTTGATGGTCATCCAATTCACCTCCGGCTTAGGTTGACCTAAGGGGCTTAAAAGTTTTGTCCCAAACTTCGACAGTGTTACACATATGTGGGTATCCAGATCGTGGGATGAAAGTTGAAAGAAACCGGAAGCGCAGCGTTTTGACTACTCCGCGTACTTCAGGAGGATGTCCTTCAGCTCCAGGGCTTTCATGTAGGTCGGTGACTCGGGATTGGCGAGTATTGCCTCTATCTCCGGGTCGTACTCCTCCACCATCTCGTCGTAGGGGATCACCGTCTTCGTCGTGAAGTCGTTGAAGCCGAGCTCGTTCAGGATTCTCTCGACCTTTTCCACGTGGCCTTCCTTCTTCACTTTGTTGATCACCAGGTGGATGTGGTCTATGCCCAGCTGCCTCGCCAGTTTCGCCGCATCGACGGCCACCTGAACGGAGTTGTAGGTTGGCTCCGTGAGTATAACCGCCTGCTTGAAGCCCCTGGCGAGGGCCCTTCCAAAGTGCTCCAGCCCGGCCTGCGTGTCCATCAGGATTATCTCGCCCTTCCTGAGGTTGATGTACTTGATGACGGCATCGAGGAGAGCATTTTCGGGGCAGAGACAGCCGGCCGCGGCCTGAACCACGCTTCCCATGACGAGGAGCATGACGCCATCGGGTCCGACGACGCCGAAGCGGTCAACGACGTCCCTGACGTCGGGGGTGAGTGAGAAGTACAGACCCCAGTTGGTGCCCGGCCTCGCTCCCGTTTTTTCCTCTATGTAATCTAGGTTTCTGTTTAGGGGAACTATCTTATCGCGCACTTCCTTTGGAACGCCGAGGGCGTGTGCGAGGTTCATCTGGGGGTCCTCATCAACGGCCAGAACGCGGTAGCCGTCCCTGGCCAGGAGCCTTGCGAGAATAGCCGTCATCGTGGTTTTTCCAACTCCGCCCTTGCCAGTTATCACGACCCTAAAACCTTCCTCGGGGGTCTGCTTTTTCGTCCGCTCCCTGAGTTCATCGGCGATTTCAAACAGTTTTTTTCTCCTCTCCTCATCCTCGGGATTCAGGGGTTTTGTCATAATCGAGCACCTCTAATGATTGAAATACGGCGATATAAATGCTTTTAGGTTCGATATACGAACCCAATGATTCCACAAATTTGGGTATTTGATGCCATTTTTCTGGAGTTGATGTACACCCTTTTGTAAATGACCTTTAATGGGCAGAAATGTATAACCTTTGGTTTCACACTTTTGGGTAGTTATCTCGCGGGAGGGCGTATCCGGCCCTGATTCATTGCATTGTTGCATTTTTTAACAATTTCTGTTACAATTTTAAAGACTATCTCCTGGTTGCATGTTAAAACGGAAAGGAATTTATAAAGCATACGTCAAAAAGAACAACGGTGATTTCCTATGCCCATCGATTCAAAGCCTACTATTTTCATAAATCCAGCGAAGTGCATTGGCTGTCGGCAGTGTGAGATAGCGTGTGCAGTGGAACACTCCCAGAGCAAGGACCTCTTCTCAGCGATCTTTGAGGACCCGCTGCCCCTGCCGAGGATACACATTCTCCCCATGGGGGCCTACAACGTACCCATGAACTGTCGGCACTGCGATGGCGCTCCGTGTGTTGAGGTATGCCCCACCGGCGCGCTCTATCACGACGAAGACGGCGCGGTTATGATAACCCCCGAGAAGTGCATCGGCTGCAAGATGTGTGCCATCGTCTGTCCGTTCGGTATCCCCGAGTTCGAAGCCCTCAACGGCGTGATGTTCAAGTGCGACCTGTGTCCCGACAGAAGGGCCGAGGGCCGGCCTCCCGCGTGCGTTGAGGCGTGCAAGACCGGGGCGCTTCAGTTCGGCACCATGGACGAGATAGTCTCCAACGTCAGGAAGGAAACGGCCGAGAAGATAATCAAGCTGAAAGAAGGCACGTATGAGGAGGAATACAACGGTTGGGACCTTTTCAGGTCCATGTACGCCGAAATTATTCGTATTAATGAGGGGGAGTCGAAATGAAGAAGTATAAGGAAGTCTCCATCGATAGTACCACCCAGCAGATGTACGAACGGGCCCAGGAGATGGGCATCGAGACCGTTTGGGAGAGGCTCGAGAAGCAGCAGCCGCAGTGCGGCTACGGCCTCCTTGGAGTCTGCTGCAGGAACTGTATGATGGGACCGTGCAGGATCAACCCCTTCGGGGGCGAGCCGAGAAGGGGCGTCTGCGGTGCTGATGCTGACACCATAGTTGCCAGGAACCTTCTCAGGATGATAGCGGCCGGTGCAGCCGCCCACAGTGACCACGGGCGGCACGTGGCTCTGACCCTTCTCATAGCGGCCGAGATGGCCGAGAAGTTCAAGAAGGAAGGAAAGCCCGTCCTTGAACTCGACAACATGGCGTCGAGCACTCTGCCGTATCAGGTCAGGGACGTGGAGAAGCTCAAGGCCGTTGCGGAGAGGCTCGGAATCGAGACGGAGGGCAAGACCGTCAGAGAGCTCGCCAAGGAAGTTGCCGAAGTGGCGCTCCACGATTTCGGAAAGCAGGATGAGGAGGCTCTGGCATTTCTCAAGGCCTACCTCAACCCCAAGACCTACGAGATATTCGAGAAGGCCGCCGAAAAGGCCGGCATGCCCTGGTTCGAGAACGGCATCCTGCCGAGGGGGATAGACAGGGAGATAGTGGAGAGTCTCCACAGGACCCACATAGGAACCGACCACGACCCGGTGAGCATACTCCTCCACGGTCTGAAGACGTCCCTCGGCGATGCCTGGGGAGGTTCGCTCATAGCGACCGAACTTCAGGATGTGCTCTTCGGCACGCCGCAGGTCATAAAGGCCGAGGCCAACCTCGGGGTCCTCAAGGAGGACTACGTCAACATAGTCGTCCACGGCCACGAGCCGGTTCTCTCCGAGAAGATAGTCGAGGCGGCACAGGACCCCGAGCTGCTCGAGCTCGCCGAGAAACTCGGTGCCAAGGGCATAAACGTCGTCGGAATGTGCTGTACCGGTCTTGAGGTTCTCATGAGGCACGGCATACCCATAGCCGGCAACTTCCTTCAGCAGGAGATGGCCATAGTTACCGGTGCCGTCGAGGCCATGGTCGTTGACGTGCAGTGTATAATGCCCGCAACGGTTGACGTTGCGAGATGCTTCCACACCAAGATAATAGACACCAGCCCGCTGGCAACGTTCCCGGGAGCCATACACATCAAGTTCGACGAAAGGAGAGCGGATGAGATAGCCAAGGAGATAGTCAAGACTGCAGTTGAGAACTTCCCGAACAGGTCGAAGCAGAGGGTCGAGATACCGAAGGAGAAGATGGCCGGCTACGTTGGCTTCAGTGTCGAGGCGATACTCAAGCACTTCGGAGGCTCCCTCAAGCCCCTGGAGGAGGCGATAGTCGAGGGCAAGATAAAGGGCGTCGCCGGCTTGGTCGGCTGCAACAACCCGAAGATAAAGCAGGATCACAACCACATCAAGATAGCCAACGAGCTGATGAAGAGGGACGTCCTCCTCATAGGAACCGGCTGCTGGGCGACTGCAGCGATGAAGTACGGCATCTTCCTGCCCGAGTACGCCGACACCGAGAATGTCGGGCCCGGCCTGAGGGAGTTCGCCAAGGAGTGGGGCATTCCTCCCGCCCTCAACATGGGTTCGTGCGTTGACTGTACGAGGATGCTGGTTCTGGCTGACCTCATAGCGAGGGACCTCAACCTTCCGATTTCGGCGTTACCGGTGGTGGGCTCCGCCCCCGAGGCCATGACCGAGAAGGCGGTCTCGATAGGAACCTACTTCGTGGCCAGCGGAATCACCACGCACCTCGGCATAGTCCCGCCGGTTCTCGGCGGTCCGAAGGTGGTAAAGATCCTCACGCAGGATCTCTACGACATCGTTGGAGCGGCCTTCATAGTGGAGCCCGACCCGTACAAGGCAGCGAAGCTGATGTACGAGCACATCATGAAGAAGAGGAAGGAGCTCGGCATCTGAGCTCCCTCTTTTATTCCCTTTTGAGGTGGGAGAATGTTCAAGCGCATCAGGGGATTATTCGGGAGGGAAGGGAAGGCCCCGGCTTCCCCGCTGGCCGAGACTCCAGAAACTCCGGAAAAGGAGGAAGACCTCAACGCCGACGCCTGCATAGGCTGTGCCCTCTGTGCCCAGGTGTGCCCGCACAACGCGATATTCGTCATAGACGACGGTAAGAAGGTCATCTCGTTCCATCCCGAGCTCTGCAAGGAGTGCAACTACGAGTGCAACGACATATGTCCGACGAAGGCCATCCAGGGCCATCCCGACAGGCTCGACCTCGAGTTCGAGTACGCCCACTGTCAGGTCTGCGGCAAGAGGCTGGATTACACCGTTAAAACCGCGGAGTTCCTCTACCACAAGCTGGAGAAGTTCTACGACCATCCAGAGGTCGTCTTCATGTGCGACAGGTGCAAGCACGACCGCGTCAAGGAGTTCCCGAGCGAGTACCTCAGGTTCTTTGGGGGGACCACCAAATGAGGGGTATCAAGTTCTCCTTTCTCTGCAAAGAGAAGCCCCAGCGTACCGGAAAGAGGGTGGCCATAGTCGGCGCTGGGCCGGCGGGACTTACGGCGGCCGGCTACCTCGTCTGCAAGGGACACGACGTTGACATCTACGACAAGATGCCCGAGCCCGGGGGGTTGATGCTCTTCGTCATTCCAGAGTTCCGGATTCCCGTCGAGAGGGTTCGCCTCGGTGCGAAGGAGCTTGAGGAGGAGTTCGAGGTAACCTATTACCCGAAGACGAAGGTCATGGAGGATGAACGAGAGGATGAGGGTGACGAGTTCTACGAGAGGGTTGTTAAGCTCAGTGAACTCAGGGAGAACTACGACGCGGTTCTGATAGCCACCGGAATCTGGAACGTCAGGAGGATTGGAATCCCCGGGGACGACCTGGAGGGCATACTCTCGCCGCTGGAGCTCCTCTTCTGGATAAAAGGCGCCGAACTCGGCTACGTTCCAAAGGAAAAGGTTCCCGATTTGAGGGGCAGGAGGGTCGGTATAATCGGCGCGGGATTGACGGCGGTTGATACAGCCTTCGAGTGCAACCGCCTCGGTGCGGAGGTCGAGATATTCTACCGCAGGACGATAAGGGAAGCCCCGGCCGGAGCCTACGAGATAAACATCCTCCGGAACAGGGGAGTCAAATGGTTCGAGCTCGTGACTCCAAAGCGCGTGATAGGTGAGAACGGCCGCGTTAAGGCGATTGAACTCCTCAGAACTCGCCTCGGTGAGCCCGACGAGACCGGAAGGAGGAGGCCGATACCCATAGAGGGCTCGGAGTTCCAAGTCGAGCTGGACTACCTGGTCTTTGCCATAGGCATGGTCTCCACCCCGCCGGTTAACGGCTCCTATATCGCAACGGACAGGAGGGGCAGAATCGTCGTTGATTCCAGGCACATGACGAGCGTTGAGGGAATCTTTGCCGCCGGGGATGTGGTCAACGGCCCGACGAAGGTCGGCAGGGCGATAAAAGACGGCCTCTATGCGGCAGTCTCAATCGACAGGTGGCTCAGGGGTGAGTCCTGATGGAGAGGAAGTACCTCTACCTCGATTACCTCACGTGCATCGGCTGCGAGACCTGTGAAACCGTCTGCGACTTCATCCACGATGGGAGCCCACACATCAGGATTTACGTAACGGAGAACAAGCAGTACCTCCCGATAAACTGCAAGCACTGCGACGACGCGCCCTGCGTGAGGGTTTGCCCGACCAACGCCATCTACCGCGATGAGGATGGAGCGGTGAGGATAGCCGAGAACAGGTGCATCGGCTGTCTCGCCTGTCTCCAGGTGTGTCCCTACGGCGTTCCCTTCTACAGCCTCAAGGTCAGGGCGATAACCAAGTGCGACATGTGTGCCGACAGACGCGAGGAGGGTCTCGAGCCAGCCTGCGCCCTCATGTGCCCAGCGGAGGCCATCCAGTACGGCCCGTTGGAGATGGTTCTTGAACTCGTCAACGAGAGGCGTGCCAAGAACATCCCCGAACACCAGAGGGAGCTCAGCGAGGAGGAGCTTAGGGAGAGCGTGAGTTCCGGCTACGTTCTCCTCTGATACCTTTTTGGAGGTCCCACCGTGCAGGTTGATGAGATAATTGGGAATGCACGCAGGATAGTTCTCTGCGGTGTGGGCAACGAGAAACGCGGTGATTATGGATTCGGGGCCTATTTGGCAGAGGCCCTCTCCGTGGCGGTGGAAAACCCGAACTTCCTCCCAATCAACTGCCACGACGTTCCCGAGAGCCAGGCGGGGGCTATAATACGCTTCCGTCCGGAGCTGGTGATAGTTGCGGTCCCCCTTGAATTCGGGGGCGAGCCCGGCAAAGTTGTCGTTGCCGACCCATGGGAGGCCATGGGGGACGTTCCCGAGGACTTCCGCTTCCAGCTCAGGGTGACGCTTGACCACCTGGCCGAGTTGCTCCCTGAGACCCGTTTCCTGCTCCTCGGCTGTCAGCCCGGGGACTGGATGGGGGTGAGCGAGGAAATTAAAAACTGCGTTAGAGCCCTCGCGCTGGCCTTCAAGGATGCCGTGGACTGAGCATCGGAATATCAAAGTGGAAAGAAAAGGGAGTTCACTCCTCCGGCTTCGGGAGGGTGACATCGACACCAAGGACCTTCCACATGGCCTTGATCTGCTCGCGCATGACGTCTATGGCCTCGGGCTGCTTGAAGAGGTGCTTGAACCTGCCCTGGAGCTTGAGGTACTCCTCGATGGGTTTCTTGAACTCTATGGCGACTACGCGACCTCCCTCGCGCTTGACCTTGGCGCCTCCTCCAGGGGACTGTATCTTGATGTTCCAGAGGTCGCCGTTCTCGATCTCGAAGAGCGGCCAGACGCCGGTCTCGATGGCGAGGCGAGCTATCTCAACGCCCTTCTCGAGCGGGCTCTTCCATCCGGTCGGGCACGTACACTGGACCTGGACGAAGGCAGGACCGTCCACCTTGGCGGCCTTCTTCATCTTCTTGACGAAGTCGAAGGGGTTGCCTATGCTGGCGGTTGCGACGTACGGAACCTGGTGAGCAGCAGCGATGAGGGCGACCCACTTCTTGGGCTTGTCCTCACCGATGGAGTACTTGCCCGGCGGGCTTGTGGTGGTCCAGGCACCGTAGGGGGTTGAGCTTGACCTCTGGATTCCAGTGTTCATATAGGCCTCGTTGTCGTACATGAGGTAAACGACGTTGTGCCAGCGCTCGAGCATTCCTGAGAGGGCCTGCATACCGATGTCGGCAGTACCACCGTCACCGCCTATGGCGAGTATCTTGCCCTTCCTTCCGAGCTTCTTCCAAGCCGCTTCAACACCGCTTGCAGCGGCTGCCGCGTTCTCGAAGGCGACGTGGATCCACGGGGCCTTCCAGGCGGTGTACGGGAAGACGGCGGAGACGACCTCCATACATCCGGTCGCCTGGGCTATGGCGAAGGCGTTTGGATCACCGTACTTCTCCTCCATAGCCTCGCTGAAGGCCTTCGTGGCGAGTCTAAGAGCGGTGGCACAGCCACAGCCGGCACAGGCGGCGTGACCGGGTGCCCAGTACTCGCGAGTTGTGATAGGGGGTTTTCTAACGGCCATCTTCATCACCTCACAGAATCTCCTTCCTCAGGCCGATCCAGTTGACCTCATCAAACTCCTCTCCAGCCAAGGCCTTCTGGGCTATGGCCAGGGCCTCGTCGAGGTCCTTGAAGGTGACGTCCCTGCCTCCAAGGCCGAGGATGAAGTCAACTATCTTCGGCTTCTCGCTCTCGTTGATGAGCGCCCTGCTGAAGTCCTGGAAGAGGGCTCCACCGACGCTGAAGGTGATGTTCTTCTCGAGGAGCGCGAGAACCTTCGCCTTCTTGGCGAGGGCACGAACCTCCTCAATCGGGAACGGCCTGTAGACGGTCATCTTCGCGGCACCGACCTTGATGCCCTGCTCGCGGAGGTGGTCAACGTACTCCTTGACCGTTCCGGCGAGTGAACCCATGGTGACGAAGATTATGTCAGCGTCGTCCGTCCTGTACTCCTCTATCTTCTGGTACTTTCTACCAAACTTCTTCTCGAACTCGGCGAAAACCTCATCGATGACCTTCTTGGCGTTCTCGTTGGCCTCCCAGACGGTGTATCTAGCCTCCATGTAGTGGGCCGGGAAGGCGAGGGTACCCTGGGTTATCGGCCTGGCCGGGTCGAGGTATGCGTACTTCGGCTCGTACTCGCCGAGGAAGTCGTCAACGAGCTCCTGGTCGGGTATCTCGACCGGTTCGACGGTGTGGGTCAGGATGAAGGCGTCGAATCCAACCATGGCCGGAAGGAGAACCTTCTCGTTCTCGGCGACCTTGTAGGCTATCAGAATGAGGTCAAGCGCCTCTTGGTTGTTCTCGGCGTAGAACTGCATCCAGCCGGTATCGCGCTCGCTGATGGTGTCCTGCCAGTCGTTCCAGATGTTGATGGGTGCGCTCAGGGAGCGGTTTCCGACGGCGATGACTATCGGAAGGCGCATTCCTGCTGCAATGAAGAGTATCTCGTGCATCAGGGCGAGACCCTGAGAGGCGGTCGCGGTGAAGACTCTAACACCTGCCGCGGAGGCACCGACACAGGCTGAAATCGCCGAGTGCTCGCTCTCGACCTTGATGAACTCAGCGTCGAGCTCTCCGTCGGCGACGAACTCACTAATCTTCTCTGGAACGAGCGTTGACGGTGTAATCGGGAAAGCCGCTATGACCTTCGGCTTGGCGAGCTTGGCCGCCCAGGCGGCGGCTTCGTTGGCCTTCATAACCTTTCTTATCGGCATCTTTCACCACCTCACTTGGTCTCCCTAACCATTATGATGGCGTCGGTCGGGCACTCGTTCGCGCAGATTCCGCAACCCTTACAGTAGTCGTAGTCGAAGACCGGGTAGTTCTCCTCGTCGAGGTAGATAGCCGGCTCCGGGCAGTATATGTAGCACAGGTAGCACCTAACGCACTTGTCCTTGTAGAACTCGGGCATAAAAACACGCCAGGAACCCGTCTTGTTTATGACGCTGCTCCCCGGAATAGTGGCTATCGCTCCCGGGGTCATCTTTTCGCTATACTCCTTCTGAACCCTCTCAATCTCGGCCTTAAACGGAGTCTCGGCCATGTTTATCACCTCAGGTGAATTATCATATTGGAACTTAAACCTTGCGAGGAATTAAAGATGGAAAGCTCAGCCGAAGATCTCGGCGAGCTTCTTGAGCTTCTCCCACTCGTGGTTGACCCACTGCTGGAGGATCTCTATGTCCTCCTTGGTCATGTACTTGAACCTGCCCTGGAGCTTGAGGAACTCCTCTATGGGCTTGGGCTCCTTCTTCGTTGAGGGCATGTTGATCTTGTACCTTCCGTTCTCGTACTCGAAGAGCGGGAAGTATGCCGTCTGAACGGCGAGCCTTGCGAGCTCGATGCTCTTGTCGGTCGGTGAGCGCCAGCCGGTCGGGCACGGCGCGAAGAGCTGGATGAAGCTCGGTCCGGGCGTCTTCTGGGCCTTCTTGAGCTTCCTTATGAAGTCCTCGGGGAAGGCTATGCTGGCGGTTGCCGCGTAGGGTATCTCGTGGGCGATGACGATGTCTATGACCTTCTTCTTGTGCCTCCTCTCGAGGAAGTGCTTCTTTCCACCGGGGGTGTTGGTGGTCCAGGCTCCGTACGGGGTCGAACCAGACCTCTGGATTCCGGTGTTCATGTAGGCCTCGTTGTCGTACATTATGTAGACGGCATCGTGGCCCCTCTCAAGGAAGCCCGAAAGTGCCTGGAGACCGATGTCCGCGGTACCACCGTCACCGGCCCAGCCGACGACCATTATTCCGTCCTCGCCCTTGACCTTGTATCCCTTGGCCTTGAGTGCCGCCTCGATACCGCCCATGACGGCACCGGTGGTCTCGAAGGCGGTGTGGAACAGGTTGGCCTCGAAGGCGGTGTACGGCCAGGGACCGGCGATGATGGTCGAACAGCACGCCGGGATTGTGAATATGGTCTTCCTTCCGTACGCCTTCAGCACGTAGCGGATACCGAGGGAGGCCCCACAGCCCTGGCAGGCCGTGTGACCGGCGTAAAAGTGCTCATCAGCGGGGATGCTCAACCTCTTCTTAACGTTCTCTGGAATCTCCATCATTCTCACCTCTTAAGGTGGTACCAGTCCACCTCTACATCAAGCTCTCCCTTCTCGATTATCGCCTTCATGTTCTCGGCTATCTTCCTGACGTCGGCGACCGTGAAGTCCCTTCCGCCAAGGCCAACGATGTAGTTCTTGATGAGCGGCTTCGCGTCGGTGTTGTAGAGCGCTCCCTTGGCCTCGTTGAAGAGTATACCCTCCTGTCCGAAGGAGAAGTTCCTGTCGAGGACGGCTATGCCATCAACGCTCTTTGCCAGCTCGTAGAGCTCTTTCTTCGGGAAGGGCCTGAACCAGCGGACCTTCGCGGCACCGACCTTGTAGCCCTCCTCGCGGAGAACATCGACGGCCTGCTTGACGGTTCCCATGAGCGAACCCATGCCCATGAAGACGAAGTCGGCGTCCTCTGTCTTGTAAAGCTCTATCATCTGGCTGTAGTCCCTTCCAAAGCGCTCGCCGAACTCCTTACCGACCTCGTGGATGACCTTCTCGGCCTCCTCCATGGCCTTCTGTATCTTGTAACGGAACTCGTAGTAGTCGTTGGGGCCTCCGAGGGCACCGACGGCTATCGGGTTGTCGAAGTCGGTGAGGGTGTAGAGCGGCTTCCTCGGTGGGAGGAACTCGTCAACCAGCTCCTGCGGAATCATCTCTACGACGTCGTAGGTGTGGCTCAGTATGAAGGCGCTCTCTATGACCATGGCCGGGAGGTTGACCGTCTCGGCTATCTTGAAGGCCATCAGCACGCCGTCGTAGACCTCCTGGTTGTTCTCGGCGTAGAACTGCATCCAGCCGGTGTCGCGCTGGGCAAGGCTGTCCGTCTGGTCGTCCCACACGCTCCAGGGGGGAGCCATGGCACGGTTGACGTCGACCATGACTATCGGCAGCCTCGCTCCGCTGGCCCAGTGGAGCATCTCGTGCATGAGTGCTAGACCCTGGGCGGAGGTTGCAGTGAATGCCCTGGCGCCGGTGGCGCTGGCACCTATGCAGGCTGCCATGGCTGAGTGCTCGCTTTCAACGGGAACGTACTCGAGTCCCTCTATCTCGCCGTTGGCCAGGAATTCGGCTATCTTCTCGATGATGCTCGTCTGGGGAGTGATCGGGTAGGCCGCGACGACCTCAACGCGGGCGTGCTTAACGGCGTAAGCAGCGGCGTAGTTGCCGCTCACAACCTTCCTAATGGGCTTGTACTCGGCCATCTCACTTCTCCTCCTTCTCCATTGTTATCGCGTTGGTCGGGCACTCGTTCGCGCAGATTCCGCAACCCTTACAGTAGTCGTAGTCCACGCCGACGTAGCCGTCCTCGCGGATGAATATGGCCGGCTCCGGGCAGAACTTCCAGCAGATGTAGCACTTGACGCACTTGTCGTCGTCTATCACCGGTATGAAGGTCCTCCAGTCTCCGGTGAAGTTAACGAGGGTCGTTCCCAACGTCACGGGGGCCTCCGGATACTCGTCCACGGATTTGAGGACGATCTTGGTTGCCCCTTCCTTCCTTTCACCAAACAACGTGTTCACGCTTTTCACCCCTTGTCAAGGATTATGAAGGAAAGAGAATCAGAGTTCGTAAATGACGGTCTTGTTGAAGGCTTCCTCTGCGGCCTTGGCGTTCTTCTCGCCAAGGGCTCCGGAGAAGACGTCCTGGATGGCCTTCTGGACGTGCTCGAGGGTAACGACGCCGGTGGCCTTTGAGACCGCACCGAGGATTGCGGTGTTGGTGATGGGCAGTCCGAGAACGTCGAGGGCTATGGTGGTTGCATCGACGAGCGCGAGCTTCGCCGGCTTCTTCTTGAGCTTCTCGAGAACCTCTTCCTTGCTCTTCTCGGTGTTGACGATGACTATGCCGTCGTCCTTGAGACCGGCGGTGACGTCAACGGTGTCGAGAAGGCTCGGGTCGAGAACGACGACGATGTCGGGCTCGTAGATCTGGGTCTTTATCCTTATCGGCTTCTCGTCAATCCTGGTGAATGCCGTAACCGGCGCTCCACGCCTCTCAACGCCGAAGAACGGGAACGCCTGGACGTACTTGCCCTCAAGGAAAGCAGCTGAGGCTAGTATGTTGGCGGCGGTAACTGCGCCCTGTCCACCCCTACCGTGAAAACGAATCTCTATCATCATTCCTGCCTCCTTAAGTTTGTCAAACTTTAATCATCCAATGCATTTATTTAAGTTTCGGTATTGGCTTAACCGACCTTCGGCAGGTGTCTTTGGGTAGGCATGAACGTTGTCAGTCGTCAATGGCTTAATTAAGGCATCATTTCTCGAAAAAAGTTCGTTCACATCTTGGCAAAAACTTTTAAGCCTCGCCTCCACCGGGGATATATAGACTATATAGGTGATGTCCATGGACGGCCTGGCCCTGGCGGCGATTGCGGTGGCGTTCTACATAGCCTGGAACATAGGCTCCAACGATTCGGCCAACGCAATGGGCACCGCCGTCGGTGCAGGGATACTCAGCTTCCGCCAGGCCACGCTCACGATAGCGATATTCGTCCTCATGGGCGCCTACCTGAGGGGCTACAAGGTCATGAAGACCGTCGGGGAGGGGATAGTCCCCAGCGGCTTTTTGACGATGGAGATGGCGGTTATAGCCCTCCTGGCCGCGGGTGTCTGGGTGACGATAGCGACCGTTAAGGGCCTGCCGGTTTCCACAACCCAGGCGATAGTGGGCGGTGTCATTGGAGTTGGCCTCGCGGCGAGCGCGCCCGTCAACTGGTACACCCTCCTCAAGATAGCCTCCGCCTGGGTCGTCTCCCCCATACTCTCGGGGATACTGGCCATAATCCTCTTCAGGTTCTATTCGTGGGCCATCTCCAGAATCAAGAGCGTCTCGACGATTGAAACCCTATACAAGGCCCTCGCCATACTCGGGGGCTCGTACATGGCATTCAACTTCGGGACGAACGAGGTTGCGAACGCCTCTGGTCCTCTCGTCGGTGCGGGTTTCATGGAGCCCAAGGTGGCCGGCATCTTCGGGGCCATCGCCCTTTCAATCGGCGCGCTCACCTTCAGCTACGCGGTTATGCACACTGTCGGAAAGAAGATAACCGCCCTCGGCCCGATTTCGGCCTTCGCGGCCCAGTTCGGCTCGGCAATAGCCGTCAGCCTGGCGAACTTCTTCGGCCTCCCCGTGAGCTCGAGCCAGTCCATAGTCGGCGGCGTCGTTGGCGTTGGCCTTCTCGCGGGGGAGGGCGTTGAGAGGTCGGTCATCAGGGACATAATCTTTGGCTGGGTCGCCACGCCGCTGACGGCCATAGTCATCTCCCTGGTGATATTCAAGGCTTTCTCGCTGGTTGGACTGGTTTAGCCCGTGCATTCCACCATCGACAGGTCGTCCCTTCTGAAAATGCAGTGCCCGAAAACATCCGCTTCCCCCGTCCATCCCGAGAGGCCGTAGGTCACCCTTATGTATTCGTCGCTCACTCTGAGGCGCACCCTGACGCCGAGGAGGTGCTCCCCGGCGCTCGCCACGAAGACCTTTCTCGTCTCGTTTCCCCTCAGGGCGTAGATGAACGCATCCCCGCTGAACAGGCTCGCCCCGGCGATGTAGACCTCTTCCCCCACAACCTTGACGTCCGTGATGTAGAACTTGTACTCGTCGGGGCAGAAGCTGAACCTCTCCTCCCCGCTCAGGGGGTCTAGGAGATAGACGCAGCCCTGGGAGGTGTACTCATCTGAGAGCACGAGGACGATGCTACCGTTCTGGTATCCCCTCGGGAGTGCCGGAAGTTTCCGCTCCCACAGGATGCTCAGGTTGTGGTCGAAAAACACTCCCTCCCCTCCCGTTGATTCGCCCGGGTAGTACGTGTACACCAGAACGCCTTCCGGGGTGCACATGCGCTTCCCGTCGGGTCCTTTGAGGGTCACGTTAACCGTTCTGTTCCCCGTTTGGAGGGTGAAGTGGGTGTAGTACTCGGTGTCCTCGGTGGTTCTCTTCGAGATCCGTAGCGATGGGAGACAGGCAAATGTCGTGGTATCTCCCGTGGGGGAGTTCTGGTCGCTATCTTTCCTCTGGCCTGTGCTCGTGAGGGCCTCTACTGGATACGGAACGCTTCCCGTGGGACTGATTACGTAAACGGTGTTCCCCTCGATCTTGACCCCACTGGGTCTCTTCTCCAGCTCCCTGCACGCGAGCCTTTCCAGTTTGGAGGTAAAGAGGCAGAGGCCCTTCCTCTCACCGCTCCCGTTGGTGAAGCGATACGCGACGGCCACGTACTCCTCGGTGGCGGCTAAGTGGAGCTCAGCACTTACCCGAGCCCCGCTCAGGGAGTCAAAGTAGACGAGTCTGAGCTTGTCATTCTCCACCATGTGAACGTATCCTGTGGACGTCGCCAGGTAAATCGTCCCGTCCCTGAGCACGATGTCGCCCACCCTTCCCCCACCCGGAAGTTCACGGGAAAGAACGATCCTCCCGGTTTCCATGTCCACCAAGTAGAGAACAGGGTTGATCCTTGGTTTCTGGCTCCCCTGCTTTACGAATATTCCCTTACCCTCCGTTGAGGCCCAGAACTCTGTGGGGCCCCAGAACCTCTTTCTCCACACGACCCGACCGGACTTTCCCACCAGCAGGAACTCCGTGGGTTTGGAGGCCTCGTCGGGATAGCCGGCGTAGAGAAGGATGCCCTCCTGGAGCGGCACGTCTCCAGCAATCTTACCCTCCAGGGCGTAGGGGCCAAAGGTGGTGCCGTTGAGCGTAACCGTGAAGTTGACGAAGGGTGTACCGTTCACCTCGTAGTGGTGGGCATTAACGGAGAGCGGACCGCCCGTGGTTTCCGTGGGCGGCGTTTCCTCGCTAGCTATACAGCCTGCAACCACCACCATGAGGAGCACGAGGAAGGCAATGACGACCCTCTCCATACCATCACCTCAGGGCGAGATTATCCGGTAGGCCTTAACCTCGTCCAGAACCCTAACGTAGACAACGTCGCCCTCAACCTTGACGTTTAGGGCGGAGTGCCTGAAGCTTTTACACCCGATGGGGGTGAGGTCATCCGCCCTGAAGACGCAGAGACCGTCCCTCTCCCTTCCGGCTGCAGTGTACATGAAATATGAGACAGCCACGTATTCCTCATTGCCGTCTATCCAGAGTTCGGCCACCGCTGGCTCGCCGATGAGACTAGCGAAGGTCCTCTTTCGGGTCTCTCCTTTTTCCACGAGGTATATTATCGCCCTTCCCACTTCTCCCCTTGGACCTTCCTCGACCGAAACTGCCGTTATGTACGCCTTTCCGTCCATGAAAAACAGGTCTGTGGTCTTCGAGCGGGGGGCGTCCGGGCAGAACCTGAAGACGAACCTTCCCGTTGATGCGTTCAGGAGGGTAACGCAACCGTCATCTGTGAGGTAGATTGCGCCGTTTGAGTACCTCCAGGGGAGTCCAAGGATTCTCCTCGACCATCTCTCGCTCAGATTTTCGGAATCGATCAGCGCCCCGTACATGCCCGCGTAGGGGTCTCCTGGATAGTAGGAGTACACGAGGATTCCCTCGGGAACGCAGACGTGCCCTCCCGTGATGCCTTTCAGGGATAGGTTCGTCAGCGGCGTGCCGTTGTCAACCACCGTGAACTCAATGCTCTGGTTACTGAAGTTGAGGCGCTCCCTCACGAAGAACTGGCACTTCACGAATCCGCTGCTCCTGATTGGAAAGTCGACCCCTCTGGGGCTGACTGGAAACAGGATTCCCTTCGGCAGGAGGAGGGCTAACATGGCGACTAGAATGAGGGCCCCGGCTATTGCCTTAGGTTCCACACCGCTTCCCCGGTGTTACTATATGGCGTTTTTCCTAAAAACCTTTTTCACTCGTTCTCAACGGAGAGTCTCCGTATCCCAACTCCGAGCCTCGTGAGTTCCTTTATCATTCCTGTCTGGATGTAGGCCTCTATCCGCGTTTCCTCGCCGTATTCCACATCCAAAACCTCGCCGATGGCGTTTATCAGCGCCATAACCTGCGGCACCTTCTCGGGCTCGCTCACGGTTATCTCGAAGGCACCGTACTTCGGAAGGGTGAGGATGACCTCCTCGAGGGCGCTGTAAAGCTCTTCCAGTTGACCGAGCTTGGCCGATATCGCCACCACGCGGGAGACGTTTACCCCGCGTTCCTCGATTATCTCCTCTATCCTCCCCGCCTTGTCCCTCACGTCCTCCTCGGTGGTCAGGTCTATCTTGTTGAGCACAACTATCATCGGCCTGTCGAGGGTCTTCAGCTCCCTGAGGACGTTGAGGGAGGCCAGAAACTTCCTCCTTATCTCGGACCAGGGCTCGCTGACGTCAAGGACGAGGAGTATTATATCCGCCTTCACGATCTCCTCAAGCGTCGAGTGGAATGCCTCGACTATGAAGGGGGGAAGACCGTCTATGAAGCCAACCGTGTCGGTCAGGAGAACCCTCTTGCCTCCGAGCTTGAAACGCCGTGTGGTTGTATCGAGCGTCGTGAACATCTGGTTTTTCGCCTCTATCTCCTCCCTCGCCAGGGTGTTGAGGAGGGTCGACTTGCCGGCGTTCGTGTAGCCCGCCAGAGCCAGGAGTATGAAGCCGACCTCTTCACGGCGCTTTCTCTTCACCTCTCTATCGGCTTTGACCTTCTCCAGCTCCTTTCTGATCCTTCCCATGCGGTATCTGATGTGCTTGAGGTACTGTCGGGTCTGATATTCACCCATTCCCTTGAAACCGGCCCTGTCTCCGAGTTTTATCCTCCTTATCGCCTCCTTCACCAGGGGAACCTCGTACTGGAGCGAGGCGAGTTCAACCTGGAGTTTGGCCTCCTTGGAATGCGCCCGCCTCTCGAATATCTCCAAGACGAGCTGCCACTTGTCCATGATCTCAACCCTTAGCTCCTTCCAGAGGTTGTATGCCTGGCTCGGCGTAAGCTTGTTGGCAAATATCACCCTGTCCGGCTCGAGCTCCCTCACGAGCTCCTTCAGCTCCTCCAGCTTGCCCTTTCCGATGTTGTACTTGGGATGCTCCTCTCTGTTCTGCTCCAGAATCGCCACTACCTCATAGCCGGCGCTTTCCAAAAGCTCCTCAAACTCTTCGCGGCTTATCCTGTCCCGCCTTGATTTCCTTATGACGCCTATCGCCCTCATCGTATCCACCTATTCGGCGGGGTTTATAGTCTTTTGGAACGGCTGGTTTCTAACCTGAAGTTGGAGATAGGCCTTTAAACCCAGAACGCGAGTTATTTACGGTGATTCCCATGGATTACGACGAGGTTAACGTCAAACTTCAGGAAATAGAGGAGCTCCTTGACAAACTCGGAAAGGAGCACCCGAAGGAGATATCGGCCTTCTCCCGCTTCCTGCGTGAGACCCTCGACAACAAGGCACTGACGACCCGTGAGAAGGAGCTCATAGCCCTTGCCCTCGGCATCGCCCAGGGCTGCGAGTGGTGCATCTACCTCCACACCCAGAAGGCCCTCGCCGCCGGCGCAAAGCCCGAGGAGCTTATCGAAGCCGGTCTCGTGGCGGTTCTCATGGCCGGTGGTCCGGCGCTGATGCATCTCATCCCGCTCATGAAGGCCATAGAGAACTTCGGAAAAGGACAAAAGGCGTGATGCCTTTTCTTTTTCATTCCCCGCTCAGTTTGAGTATGGCCTCCGCGAGGTCTCCCTCTGCCTCCTCCAGGGCCTTCTTTGCAGTGTCGTAGTCAACGCCGGTCTGCTCCATCACGAGCTTTATGTCCTCCTCCGGGATGCTGACTATCGCCCTGACCTCCTCCGGCCCGATTATCTGGTAGCTCTTCTCGCCCTGCGCAGTGATGACCGTGACCGCGGGTTCCCTTATGATTATCTCCCTGTTCTCAAGTCTGATTACGACTTCCTTGACGCCATCGAGCTCCTCCATCTTGATGCCCATCTGGCGCATGAGCTTCTTCATCTGCCTCGGGTTCATTCCCATCATCGCTACCACCTGAGGAGAGTTTCACCCGGATTTTAAAAAGGTTGGCAAAGTTTTTTAGGTGTCCCGCGAAATCCCCTTCGGTGGGAGCATGTCCTACATTCCACAGACGGTTCCCACGGACTTCCAGATCCTATTCGGCTTTTTGGGTATATCCCTGCTTCTCCTCGCAGTCTGGTTCTTCTTCGACTGGATGGAGAGGTACGCTGAGAAAAAGGAGAGGGAAATCGAGAAGGAACTCGAGGAGTTGGATGAAACTGGGGAGCTGTATTAGTCTGGAACTACTCCCCCTTCTCCTCCGGGAAATTCGAGGTTTCCTCGTTGGCCCTCATTATCTTTGCCCGGTACTCCTCGTACTTCTTCCTGGCCTCTTCCGCCTTCTCCTTCTCGCCGAGATATTCGTAGGCTTCAGCGACGTGTTTCCACCACATCGGGTCTTCCTCAGCCTCCTTGAGGCAGTACTCGAGGAACTTCTGGTATGCTTCCCTCGCGAGCTCCTCTTTTCCGAGTTTGCGCGCTATGTTGCCGACGTCCTCGTAAAAGACACCCTCCTCCTGGGCCTCCTTCTGGTAGTAGTCGAGGGCCCTCTCCCAGGCTTCCCTGGCCTTCTCATCGTTGCCCAGCTCCTCGTAGAGCTTCGCAACGTCCTCCCAGAACCAGGGCTCCTCCTCAGCGTAGCGCTCGAGGGCCTTAGCGGCCCGCTCCATGTTTCCGGCCTTCTTCCAGTACTCGTGGGCCTCCTTGAGGTAGTAGGTGTCCTTCTCCTTCTCGTACAGCTCCTCGTATATCTCGGCCGCTTTCTCGTACTTTTCAGCCTTCTCGTAGGCCCAGGCGGCGCTCTCCATCCAGCCGAGCTTCTCGTACATCTCCGCCGCCTTCAGGTAGTTCCCAGCCTTCTCGTACTTTCTTGCTGCGGCTTTGTACTTGCCCATCCTTTCGAGCTTTTCGGCCGAGCGGAAGCGGTCGGTCAGGCTTAAATCAGGCTCGCTGATGTACCAGATGCCGAAGGCGACTATGGCGATGAAGAAGACGATTATGCCGGCGATTACGTGGAGCCCCTGCCATGTGGCGCTCAGGTAGAGGCCGTAGCCGCTTATCGCGGTGAAGATCGCAAGGATTATTCCGTACTTCCAGCTCTCCGCGTAGAGCGTTAGCCCGGTGAAGAAGAGCAGCATTAGCGTGACTCCCAGGAAGCCGAGGGTCAGGATAACCCTGAGCAGCATTGTCGGGCCCCATTCATAGACTATCCCCGCGGCTATCCCGAGAACGATGAGAACGAACGCTATCAGGTATGCCTTGAGCTTGTCCATCCTTTCACCCCCTCAATTTCGAGCAGGAACATCTTCTCCTCCAGCCTCGGAGTGTAGTAACCGATGCCATCGTGGGCGACCACTCTGTGGCAGGGAACGACTATCGGGTAAGGGTTCCTCTTCATGGCCCCGCCGATTGCCCGTGGAGACGTTCCAACGGCCTTCGCAAGGTTACCGTAGGTTATAACGCTCCCTCTTTTAACGTTTTTCGTGAGCCATTCGTAAACTCGTCTCTCAAAAGGTGTAAGGCCCTCGAAGGAGAGCTCCCCTAGAACATCGAAATTCTCCACCCTGCCCAGGATAACGTCCCTCACGAGGGAAGGATACCGGCTCTTCGCTGGCTCTATGTCTACACCAACGCTCCTTCTCTCCAGAAAACCCGTGAGGCGCTTGACGTTCCTCTCGAACTGCTCCCTTTCCAGGGAGAAGGTTATCCCCTGGATTTTTTCGGAGTGGACTACTCCTATCCATACCTCTCTACCTGCTATATCAAACCTCTCAACGCTCAGCATCTTCGCATTCCTCCAGTTTGAGGGCCGCCTTTCTGATCGGCCCGATGAGCGTGTGAACCTCCCTCCCGTAGAGGAGGGACCTCCCGACGAAGCGCCGAAACACCCTCGTGAAAACCTCCCTTCTCTCGGAGTCCTTCGGGTAGTTCAGCACGTTGAGCAGCCTCTCCCAGGCTCTCACCAGCTCCTCCTTCTCCAGTCGCGTGGCTGGCTCGAGGGAGTGGACGTTAGCTTTTGGCTTCTCCCTCGCCAGCTCGTAGAGGATAACGGCCACCGCCTGGGCGAGGTTCATGACCGGATAGGCCTCGCTTGTCGGAATCGTTACCGTGAAGTCGAGCCTCTTCAGCTCATCGTTTTTCAGGCCGATGCTCTCCCTGCCGAAGAAGAGGCCGACCCTCCCGGAATAGCCTCGTAGGGTTTCCCTCAGCTCCCAGGGCATCAAGGGTGCCCTCTCGGGGATGTAGCTTTTTCCGGGCTTGCCCGTGGTTCCAACGGCAACGTCGAAGAGTCCCAGAGCCTCCTCAAAGCTCTCGACCAGCATCGCGTTTTCGAGAACGTCCCCCGCGTGAACTGCGTAGCTGTAGCTCTCCTCCGTGATGTTTGGGTTGACCAGGACTAAGCTGGAGAAGCCGAAGTTCTTCATGGTCCTTGCCACCATTCCGATGTTTGCGGGCCCCTCTGGCTCGACGAGAACAACGCTTATCATCGGTAAGGCTTTAAGGATGGGGCTTTAAACGCTTGCGGTGGTGGGATGAAGATTTACGTACTCGGCGCGGGGAGCATAGGCTCGCTCTTCGGGGCTTTGCTCGCGAGGGCGGGCAACGACGTCACGCTCATCGGAAGAGAGGAGCAGGTGCGGGCGATAAACGAGAACGGGCTGCACGTTTCTGGGTTTGAGGAGTTCACGGTCCATCCTAAGGCGAGCCTCTACGCGCCTGACGAGCCCCCGGAGCTTCTGATACTCTCGACCAAGTCCTACTCTACCAAGGCCGCCCTTGAGTGCGCGCGCGGCTGCATTGGGCCGGGAACATGGATACTCAGCATTCAGAACGGTCTGGGCAACGAGGAGATGGCTTTGAAGGTCACGCCCAACGTCATGGGGGGGATAACAACGAACGGGGCGATGCTGGTCGAGTGGGGGCACGTGAGGTGGACCGGGAAGGGCATCACAGTCATCGGAAGGTACCCCACCGGAAGCGACCCCTTTGTCGGAAAGGTCGCAGAGGTTTTCAACGCCTCCGGCCTGGAAACCCACGTCACAGAGAACGTGAACGGCTGGAAATGGGCAAAGACCATAGTCAACTCGGTCATCAACGGTCTCGGGACGGTTCTCGAGGTCAAAAACGGCTTTCTGAAGGATGACCCATACCTTGAGGCCATCTCCGTCGAGATAGCCCGCGAGGGCTGCACCGTTGCCCAGCGGCTCGGCATCGAGTTCGAGATACACCCGCTTGAGCTCCTGTGGGACACGATAGAGCGCACTAGGGAGAACTACAACTCCACCCTTCAGGACATAAGGAGGGGCAAGAGGACGGAGGTCGACTACATCCATGGCAAAATAGTGGAGTACGCTAGCTCCGTCGGCCTCGAGGCTCCGAGGAACGAGCTCCTCTGGGCACTCATCAAGGCAAAGGAGGGGCAAAGTAGATAAACCCCACGGTTGGAAGTTATCGCGGGGGAGGGAAAATGCCCATATTCGGTGGTAAGGAGAGCAGCGTCTTTGAGGCCATCGAGAGTCACCTTGAGGTCGTTAAGGAGTCTCTGGTCGCCTTCAGGGAGCTTATGAACGCCTATCTTGACGGGGATTTCGAGAGGGCCAGGGCCTTTGAGAGGGAGGTTGACCAGCTCGAGAGCAAGGCCGACACGCTCAGGAGGAGCATAGAGACGATGCTCTACGAGGGTGCATTTCTGCCCGCCAACAGGGGGGACTACGTGAGGCTGAGCGAGCTAATTGACCAAGTTGCCGATGCGGCCGAGAGCGCGGCCCACACTCTGATTCTTGCGAAACCGAAGGCGCCGATGGAGCTAAAGGGCGAGATTATGGAGCTCGTTGAGTCGGCGATAGAGAGCTACGCCATCCTTGAGGATGCCGTCAATGCCCTCAACTCCGACGTTGACAGGGCGATAGAGCTGGCCAAAGCCGTTGAGGACGCCGAGGAAAAGGCCGACGAGGTTGAGTACGACGTCAAGGGCAAGGTTTTTGAGAGCGAGACCGTTACGACCTACGCAAAGCTTATCTGGAACCAGATACTGACGAAGATCGGCGATATAGCCGACCGTGCGGAGGATGCGTCGGATCAGGTCATGCTCATGGCCATAAAAAGAAGGGGATGAGGTGATGGATATGGTGAAGGTTCTCGTTGCTGCCCCACTGCACGAGAAAGCTCTGGAAGTTTTGAAGAACGCCGGTTTTGAGGTTCTTTACGAGGAGTATCCCGACGAGGCCCGTCTTCTGGAGCTCGTCGGGGACGTTGATGCCATAATCGTCAGGAGCAAGCCCAAGGTGACGAGGAAAGTCATCGAGGCCGCTCCGAAGCTCAAGGTCATCGGAAGGGCCGGCGTCGGGCTGGACAACATAGACCTTGAGGCCGCCAAGGAAAGGGGCATTAAGGTAGTCAACAGCCCCGGGGCCTCGAGCAGAAGCGTCGCCGAGCTCGCCGTTGCGCTCATGTTCAACGTGGCCAGGAAGATAGCCTTCGCCGACAGGAAGATGAGGGAAGGCGTCTGGGCCAAGAAGCAGTGCATGGGCTTCGAGCTTGAGGGCAAGACCCTCGGAATAATCGGCTTCGGAAGGATAGGCTACAGCATAGCCAAGATAGCCAAGGCCCTCGGCATGAACGTCCTCCTCTACGACCCGTACCCGAACGAAGAGCGCGCGAAAGAGGTTGGAGGGAAGTTCGTCGACCTCGAGACCCTCCTGAAGGAGAGCGACGTTGTTACTCTCCACGTTCCCCTAGTGGATGCAACCTACCACCTCATCAACGAGGAGAGGCTTAAGCTGATGAAGCCCACCGCGATACTCATCAACGCCGCTCGTGGGGCTGTAGTTGACACGAACGCCCTCGTCAAGGCCCTCCAAGAAGGCTGGATAGCCGGAGCCGGCCTGGACGTCTTCGAGGAGGAGCCCCTCCCGAAGGACCACCCGCTCACGAAGCTCGACAACGTCGTCCTCACGCCCCACATCGGAGCCTCAACCGTCGAGGCCCAGATGCGCGCCGGCGTCCAGGTCGCCGAGCAGATAGTCGAGATTCTGAAGGGCTGATTGCCCCTTTTCTGTTAACTTTTTAAGCTTCCCAGGCTATTTTTGATGGGTGGATGCTGATTGTCTGAGGAGTTCGTGGACTCGATTGTCGAGGCCATCCGGTTGGCCGTCACCAAGATTCCCGAGGATACCTTCTCGGCCATCAGGAAGGCCTACGCCGAGGAGGATAACGAGATAGCGCGCTTCAACCTCGGCAACATAATCAAGGCAATAGACCTCGGCTTCGCCGACCGGGTTCCCGTCTGCCAGGATACCGGCACGGTGACCTTCTTCGTTGAGGCCGGCGTTGAAAGTCCCTTTCTCGGCGAGGTTAAGGGCTGGCTCATCGAGGCTACGAGGAGAGCCACGGAGGAAATACCCCTCAGGCCCAACGCCGTCGACGTCCTCACAGGGAGGAACTCCGGCGACAACACAGGGAGGGGCGTTCCGGTAATCCACTGGGAGCCCGCCCCGGGTGACAGGATAAGGATAGCGGTTCTTCCGAAGGGAGGGGGAAGCGAGAACTGCTCTGCTTTGGCCATGCTCACCCCCGCCGAGGGCTGGGAGGGGGTAAAGCGTTTTGTACTCGAGCACCTGAAGGCCTGCGGGGGAAAGCCCTGCCCGCCGGTTATCTTGGGCATAGGCGTTGGCGGCGGGGCCGACTACGCCCTGCTCATGGCCAAAAAGGCCCTGCTGAGAAAAGTGGGGGAGAGGAACCCGGACGGGAGGATAGCGAAAATCGAGGAGGAGCTTTTGATGGAGGTGAACAAAACGGGAATCGGCCCGATGGGCATGGGGGGAAGGACCACCGCCCTGGACGTCAAGATAGAGGTCGCCCACAGGCATCCTGCGAGCTTCCCGGTCGGTCTGGTCGTTCAGTGCTGGGCCAACAGGAGGGCCTTCGTGGAGATAAAGCCCGACGGGAGGGTGGACGTGTGGCAGTGAGGCTGAGGACTCCCTTAAGCGAGGAGGACGTTTTGAACCTCAATGCTGGAGACATCGTTCACCTCTCTGGTGTAATCTACACCGCCAGGGATTCGGCCCACAGGAAAATCCTTGGGCTGGCCGAGAGGGGAGGGCTTCCCTTTGAACTTGATGGTGCAGTCATATACCACTGCGGGCCGGTCGTGAGAAAAACCTCCAAGGGTTACGAGATAGTTTCCGCCGGGCCGACGACGAGCGCGAGGATGAACCGCTACCTGAGGGGAATCCTCTCCCTCGGCGTCCGCGGGATAATAGGAAAGGGTGGTATGGATGCCGAGCCCTTCAAAGGCCGCGCCGTTTACTTTGCCTTTACCGGCGGAGCCGGCTCCCTTGCGGCGAAGAGCGTAAAGCGCGTCCTTGACGTTCTCTGGCTGGAGGAGTTGGGGATTCCTGAGGCGGTGTGGGTTCTTGAGGTCGAGGACTTCCCCCTGCTGGTTGCGATAGACGCCAGTGGAGGGAGCCTTTACAGGTAGGCTTTCCTCCCCTCGTTCAGTGGGACGATGTTCTTCCCGTAGAACTCCCTCCATTTCCTTAACCGCCCTTCGATCTCCTCTGGGTTAACGCGAACCCTCGCGACCCCTTCCCGCATGGCTGCTTCTGCAACCGCCCCGGCCACCTTTGGGTGGACCTCCGGGTGGAACGGCGAGGGGATTATCTCATCCTCGCTCGGCTCTATCACGGAGGCCATCGCCTTCGAGGCGGCTATGATCATGCCGTCGGTTATCGTTCTGGCCCTGACGTCGAGCGCCCCCCTGAAAATCGCCGGAAAGCCGAGGAGGTTGTTGACCTGGTTGGGGTAGTCGCTCCTCCCCGTCGCTATCACCCTCGCCCCGGCCTTCTTTGCTTCCTCGGGGAGTATCTCCGGCGTTGGGTTCGCCAGAGGGAAGACTATCGCGTCGTCCGCCATGAGCCTTATCCACTCCGGCTTTATGACTCCAGGCCCGGGTCTCGTGAAGGATATGAGCACGTCCGCCCCCTTAAGCGCCTCTTCCGGACCGCCTTCGATTCCCTCACCGTTCGTCTTCGAGAGGAGCTCGCCCCTGTGGGGGAAGAGTTCCTCAAGCGGCAGGTCGGGGGTCAGAACCCTCGGCTTCCCATCAACCAGCTCCACAACTCTGACGTTCTCCGGCCTTACCCCCGCCTTGGTTATTATCCTCAGCGTCGCAAAGCCCGCCGCCCCGGCGCCGAAGAGGGCGACGGTTATTCCGTCCAGCTTCTTACCAACGACCTTGAGAGCGTTGAGCAGAGCCGCCAAAACGACGCTCGCGGTTCCCTGCTGGTCGTCGTGGAAGACTGGGATATCGAGTTCTTCCCTCAGTCTCTCAAGCACGTAGAAGCACTTGGGCGAGGCTATGTCCTCGAGGTTTATCCCGCCGAAGGAGGGGGAGACCGCTTTCACGACCTCGATGAACATATTAGGGTCCTTCTCGGCTAGGACGAGGGGAAAGGCATCCACTCCGCCGAAGGCCTTGAAGAGTAAAGCCTTCCCCTCCATCACGGGAAGGGCCGCGAGGGGGCCAACGTCTCCGAGACCGAGAACCCTCGTGCCATCGCTTACAATGGCCACCGTGTTGCACCTGTTGGTGTACTCGCAGGGGTCTTCTCCGTTGGCTATCGCCCTCGAGACCTCCGCCACACCGGGGGTGTAGGCGAGGCTGAGCGTTTCCTTCGTGAGGGGGACCTTTGGGATTACCTCTATCTTCCCGTTGCCCGGAAAGTTATTGCGATGAAAGTTCAGCGCGTCCATCAGACCACCGGAGTTGATTGGCAAATTAAAGTTAAAAGTCCTTCCTTTCCAGTGGAAATTAAACTCGCAAATGTTTATAAATCGCCAGGGGTATACCAAAACTTTTTAAAGGCGAGGCGGTTCCCATATAACCGGGAGCGGGCCGGTAGCTCAGCCTGGTATGAGCGCCGCCCTCGCAAGGCGGAGGCCGCGGGTTCAAATCCCGCCCGGTCCACCAAACCGTTTTCTGCAGGACGATTTTTACTCGTGGTCTTGTTCTCCGAGTGGTGATTCTATGAGCCTCTTCTGATGCCCTCAGGGATTTTCGTTGGGGAGCTGACTCGGGGGAAGAAGGGCGGTGAATGGCCGGGAATATAAGCCCTTTCCTGCCTCAGGGAGCCGGTTCTCCTCACCGCTCAGGGCAGGGAGTTTTCATCATCGGCGGCAAAGGTTTTAAGCTTCGCCTAAAATCTTTTTTCATGTTCCATCTCATAGTCAGGGCCAGGAAGGACGCCAAGGCCCTTCAGTACATAAACGAACGAAACTACGGCGGTTTTCTAAAGGTTTCAAGCCTCGGCGGTGGCAGAACACTGGAAGAGGTTGAGGGCCCCCTCCGGGAGCTCCTCGATGAGCCGTACGTGCCCATCCTGCTCCTTGGAGAGGCCGAGGGGGAGCTGATGGAGGAAGCGCTGGCCGTCCTTGAGGAATCCGGCAAGCCATTCCACGCGCGGCTTCTGAGGACGAAGCGCGTGAGGAACATGCGTGTTGACGAGCTGCATTCCAACATCGAGGAGATCAAGGCCAGGTTCAGGCTTGGGATCGAATGGAAGAATGCCTACGCGCTGAACCCGGAGAATCCCCTTGGCATCGAGATTCATCCGGACTACGACATCTATCTGGCCATGGGGGAGGGCTTCCGGAGGGCGATGCGCTCCATCCTCGGCGTCGAGATTGGAGAAAACTCCCTCGTCCTGAGGAAGCTGATGAACCTCGAGGTCTACTACTCCGGCCCGCACAGGGTGGCCGAGGTCAGCAAGAGGCTCGGCTCCCCTGTGGAGGTTCTCTGGAGGATTCCCTCGACTGAGGCGGTACCACTGGAGAGAATCATTGAGCTTAATCGGGGATATATAGAGGCCTTTGCGGAGGCCAGCAGAGCCTTTCTCCGGAGGTTTGAGGGGCACGACATCGTCGTTCCGTGGAGCGGCGGGAAAGACTCAACGGCCGCCCTGCTTCTGGCCAGCGAGGTCTTTGACGATGTCACAGCCGTCTACATCCGCATGGAATACGAGATGCCCGGGACGGATGAGTACGTGGAGGAGACCGCCCGGAGGCTCGGCGTTGACGTCATCAGGGTTGACGTGCCCATGCCGCTCGACCGGTACGGCGTGCCGACCCACTCCAACCGCTGGTGCACGAGGTTGAAGGTGGAGGCCCTTTACCGGGCCGCCTCCGAGTTTGAGAAACCCCTCCTGGTCGTGGGAGACCGCGACGGCGAGAGCGCCAGGAGAAGGCTCAAACCGCCCGTTCTGGAGCGGCGGAATGACGTGCTTGGAAGGTTCCTCGAGGTCATGCCGGTGAAGTTCTGGAGCGGCCTGATGGTTCAGCTCTTCCTCCTGATGAGAGGCATCGAGCTCCACCCTCTCTACTACGAAGGTTTCTACCGGCTGGGCTGCACGGTGTGCCCGAGCCTCTCCGACTGGGAGGTAAGGCTCCTGAAGAAGAGGGAAAGGGAAGGTTCATAGTTTCTTGCCCACTGCCGCACCGACGAGGAACGCGCCGACGGCTATCAGGATTATTGCCGTCTCGGGGATTCTCTCCGAGGAGTCGCCGGGGGTGCTCGTCGAAGTCTCGGCGGGTGATGGTGTTGGGATGACTATCTGGGGAACGTCGGTTGCCGTTGTGTTGGCCGCTGGTACGGACTGGGTTGGTTTGCTGAGGAACAGATTGGCGGTTTCTCTGGCGTACTGGTAGAATATCATGGCCGTCTGGAGGTCCTCCATGCTGCCGTTCTCCTCGGCGCTCTGCTCGTAGCTCTCCGCGAACTCGTAGTATGCTATGGCCAGCACGGGCGTTATGCCCTGGTTCTGGGCCAGCGCAATGGCCACCTTAGCGCCCTCCTTCATTCCCGCCAGCTTGTCCTTGAGAACCGTTTGGTTGTCTATTCCCAGCGTGTCGAGGAAGACCTGTGCCCTCACGCGCGCCTCCATCGCCGTGAATAGCGCCGCGGAGTACTTGCCGTCCTCGTAGTACTGCTCCGCCTGCTGGATGCTCTGACTCAGGTCGCCCCCAACGTTCCCGTACATCGACTCTATGTAGGTCACTATGAGGTTGGATTCGTCTATGTAGTCCCTCGCTGTGGCCTTGACCACGTCCCTGCCTATCACGTCGCCGGTCGCGAACCTCTCGCCGAGGCTCGCCCAGAAGACCGCTGTCTTTGCCCTCTCATAGGCGTAGGCCGCATCGCCAACGGCGTCCCAGTAGTCACCGTTGTAGTAGTACTTCCATGCCTCGTCCAGCAGACCCTTGGCCTGCTCCACCCTCTCCTCGGCGGCCGCGACGGCCTGGAGCATCGTCGTGCCCCTTATCGTGAGGTTGGACACCCTCTTCTCAGAGGCGTTTATCTCCGAGCCCGTTGTCCTCAGGATTCTCTGAACGTCCTCCTCCGACTTCACGCCCAGGTACCAGTCCACGTGCCTTATTATTATCCTCGCCTGGAAGTCCTTGCTCATCGTCGTGTAGTACATCCCGTCGTCGAGGCTCTGCTTCGACTGGTTGAGCACCGCCTGGGCCTCGTTTAGGGCCTCCATGAGGGTCGTGTATGTGGCGTAGTTGACGTCGCTCTTCTTGAGCTTCTCAAGGGTGGCCTGGTAGTAGGCCGTCGTGTTGTCGTAGTCCTTGAGCGCATCGTCCTTGAGGAAGGAGGTGTCTATCTTTATGTACGCGGGCGCCTCCGGCCTGGGTATCTTGTGGCCGGTGAAGTAGTAGACGGCGTCGTATATGTCCTTGATTTCGATGACCGTCAGTCCCCAGCGCTCCTTGGCGTAGTCAACGACGTCAACCTTCTTCGTCTGGGTGTTTATCTCGACTATGCCTCCTATCTCCTTTTTCTGGGTCTCCTGAACGTATTGGATGCGCTGTCCCTGGGGAATCAGAAAGAGCTGCGCCCCGACATCGTGGGCCGCAGAGGCCTTCTCAAGGATTCCTCCTACGGGCCCTATGGTGCCGTCCGGGTTTATCATCCCGGTCATCATAACCTTGGGGTTGACCGTCCATCCCTCAAGGGCCGCGATGATTCCGACGGTCATGGTCCCTCCCGCTGAGGGGCCTCCGATTATGGGAGAATCGGCCTTAATCTGGATGAAAACATCGTACTTGCTCATATCTACCCCGAGAACCTTGCCCGCTATCTGGGCGGCCAATCTGGCACTCGCCTGCATGTCAACCTCCGCGAGGGGCCACGTCTCGACGTAAACGTGACCGGTTCCCGGTGCGACGGTGATGACGAAATCCGTGGCGACACCTATCAGCTCCCCGCTGGCTGTCCTTGAGACGGCCGGTGCCTTCAGCACCACCGTGTGGCCTTCGCTGGGGCATTCAGCGGCGGCAAAGGATGCAAACGGGAGCAGAAGCATGATTATCAGCAGTGGTACAAGTGCCCTTTTCATTTTCTCACCCCGTTTTTAGCTCGTTGCGCCTTAATAAAGCGTTTGTGGTTCAACCCTCTAAAACCGGGCGACAAAAAGCTTAAATCATCTCTTTATCTTCCTACTCCGGGGATGGCAATGGACATCTTCAATAAACTCATCGCTAGGAAGTTCAGGAACATCGCCGGTGAGAGGTACGAGGAGATAGCCAAGCGCTATCGGGAATTTCTCCTCCTCCCCGAGGAATTCGTTCTCCCGGAGATACACTCTATACTCCTTCCGGTGGACAGGTTCTCGGGCGAAATACGGGAGGAGCTCTACGAGACCCTGAGCGCCTATCCAGGGGCTTCAGTCACGGTCGTTTACATCTCGGAAAAAAGGACCCTCTCCCTCATAGAGCAGACCCTCGGCAAGGAAGAGGCCGAAAAGCTCAGGAAGGTCAAGATGGAGTTCGCCGAGAGGCTCGCCAAGGAGATAGCCTCGAGGCTTGAGGCCCACGGGCTTCAGGTTGAGAAGAGGTACTTCATCGGAAACAAGAGCGATGACGTCGTGCGGATGATGGAGGAAGGAAACTTCGACCTCCTCGTTATCTCCAGGAGCTACGGCTCCGAGGTCACGAGAACGTCTCCTATAAGCCCCCTGGTCCTCAAGATAGTCCAGCACGTGGACAGACCGACCATAGTGTATTAGGTGGTTCAAATGGTACTGAACGAGCAGGTGGCAATCGCGGTTACAGTGTTCATATTTATCTACGCCCTGATAATCAGCGAAAGGGTTCACAGGACGGTTGCCGCCCTCTTTGGCGCTTCTATAGTCCTCTTCATTGGTGTGGTTCCGTGGGAGAAGATGTCCGAGTACCTCGACCTCGGAACGCTGTTCCTCTTAATAGGAATGATGATGATAGTCAACACCGCCAAGGAGAGCGGCCTCTTCGAGTTCATAGCGATAAAGACCGCAAAATTCGCCAAGGGAAGTCCCATGAAGGTCCTCATACTGTTCTCCATAGTGACTGCGCTGGTGAGCTCGGTTCTCGACAACGTTACAACCGTTCTCCTGCTGACGCCGATGCTCCTCTACATAACCCGTCTCATGGACGTTAACCCGATTCCCTACCTTCTGGCCGAGATATTCGCCTCCAACATCGGCGGAACTGCAACGCTCATCGGCGACCCGCCCAACATAATGATAGGCTCGGCTGCAGGACTGAGCTTCAACGAATTTCTCCTGAACATGGGGCCCATAGCGGCGGTTGACCTCCTCATAACCCTCGGCATAATATACCTCGTCTACCGGGATGCCATGAGGATAACCCCGACCAAGATGGAGAGGATTCAGTCCACCATTCAGATGCTCCGGGAGGACGAGGCCATAAGGGACAGGGCGCTCTTCAAGAAGTCCGTGGTCGTTATAGTTGCAGTCGTCCTGCTGTTCTTCGTCCACGACAGGCTTGGAATTCCTCCGGCGGTCGTGGCCCTCAGCGGTGCTTCCTTCCTTCTCCTCTGGAGCAGGATGGAGCCGACGGAGGTTCTCGAAAAGATAGAGTGGACGGCGATATTCTTCTTCATGGGGCTCTTTATAATCGTCGGTTCCCTCGTGGAGACCGGGGTGATAGACGACGTTGCCAACTGGCTCCTCAGCTACGTTCACACGACCGCCGAGGCGATAGTGATGATCACATGGTTCTCGGCGATAGCCTCCGCCATAGTAGACAACATCCCCCTGACCGCCGCCATGATACCCCTGATAAAATCCATGAGCGTCTCGATGAACGTCTATCCCCTGTGGTGGGCGCTCTCGCTCGGCGCGTGCCTCGGTGGAAACGGAACCGCGATAGGAGCGAGCGCCAACATCGTTGTCCTCGGTATAGCGGCCAGGGAGAGGCTCAACATAACCTTCATGGACTTCCTCAAGGTGGGCCTCGTGATAATGCTCAGCACGGTTGGAGTGGGTATGGTAATCATATGGATAAGGTACGTAGGGGTGTGATCCATGAGGATACTCGTGCTCGTTGACGGCTCCAAGTGGAGTCAGAAGGCTGCCCTTCACGCGATAGCCATCGCCAAGAGGAGGGGAGGCAAGCTCATCCTGTTCTCCGTTCTTGACAGGAGGGAGGCGAAGGCCCTGGCCTTCAACATGGGCATGCTCAGCCAGGACCTCACGAACGTTCAGAAGTTCGAGGAGGAGATATGGCGCGAGATGAAGAAGAGCATACGCGACATAATGACGAACCTCCTCGAGCTCTGCCAGCAGGAGGGAGCCAACTGCTCCATAAGGATAGTGGAGGGTTCCGCAAAGGACACCATCCTCGAGGAGGCCAACTCCGGGGGGTACAGCCTGGTCGTCATGGGTGCCTACGGAAGAAGTGGAAAAACGAGGATAGGAAGCCTCCTTGAGGAGGTCGTGGGTTCGATAGATCCGCCGGTCATGGTTGTCCGCTAGCGCTTCCAGAGTGCAACCACGAAGAGCAGCAGTACCACGACTTCAAGGGCGCCAACGGCCATGCTTACGTCTTTTTCTATCCATTCCGCCAGGTGTAGGGTCTCTATGACCTTCTTTATGGCCAGCAGGAGGAACGCCGCTATCAGGTAGAGCGCCGCCCTCAGATGGCTCTTCCTGTAGGCGATCAATGAAATCCCCGCGAGGGCCAGTGACAGTATCAGGGCTATGATTGCCAGTACCGTTTCCATCATTCCTCATCACCCACACTGGTGAGCAGGTCTATCAGGTTGTCAGCCAGCTTCTCCCAGAGGCTGGGCCTGTACTCCTTTATGACGCGCGCTATTATCGCCGGGTCGTAGGAGAGGGTGTACGTCACGCTCTTCCCCTCTTTTCGGGCATCCACGATGCCGAGCTTCACGAGCTCCCCCATGTGGTAGCTCACGGTGGGCTGGCTGAGCCCGAGCCTCTTGGCTATCTCGCTCTGGGTCAGGGGACCCTCCATGAGGAGCAGGAGGATTCTCCTTCGGGTCTCCGTCGAGATGGCTATCAGCAGCCTCTGGCAGTCCCTCTCGAAGCCCGCAGGGAAGATGTATCTCCTCTTTCCGATTTTCCTGGAAAACACCTTCCCCTCTTTCTCCAATCGGTAGAGGTGGTACTGGAGGTCCCCTATCCCTATTCCCAGCTCCCTTGCAAGCTCCCGGAAGGTTATTCCCGGTTTGCCCTGGATGTGGTGGAGTATCTCACTACGCCTCTCCATACCCAACACTTAAACCCTTGTGGTTCATCCCTCTATGGGAAGTCATATAAACGCTACCCCTTTTATGTCCACCGGTGGGACGATGGAGGCACTGATGCGAAGGGCCGAGGAGCTTGCGGAGCGTTACGGTATATCATATTATGAAATACGTATAACCCGCGTCACCGCTTCCCACCTCACGATGCAGAACGGTCAGCTCGAAGAGCTGGCCATGAACACCGAGATGGGGATAGGGGTCAGGGCCTTCAACGGTGCCTGGGGCTTCTCAAGCGCCAACGACATGGGCCGCGCCGAAAAGGCCATAGAGACCGCCATGAAGATAGCGAAGCTCTCAAAGGGCGATTCGAGGATTCACCTTGGGGACCCCATCAAGGACAGGGCTGAAATAAGGCCGAAGAAGAGCTTTCTCGACGTGGACGTCGAGGACAAGCTTGCCCTCGTGAAGGAGATCGATTCGCTCCTCCGGGACGGGCGGGTGTCCAACAGGAGCGTCTACTACGGTGATGGCCTCAAGGAGGGCTTCTACTTCAACTCCCTCGGGAGCGAAATCGAGACGGTCGTCCCGAGGCTGAGGCTGAGCTTCTCGGTTACCGCTAGGGAAAACGGAGAAATGCAGAGCTACTGGAAGAGCTTCGGCGGCACCGCGGGCTGGGAGCTCGTTGAGGGGATAGACCTGAACCACTGGACTGCCTTCGTGAAGGAAAAGGCGATTTCGCTTCTCCACGCCCAGTCGCCCCCTTCCGGAGAGTTCCCGGTGATAATGGATCCCGAGCTTACCGGCGTCTTCATCCACGAGGCTTTGGGCCATGCCGTCGAGGCGGACGCTGTCAAGAACGGCGACAGCATACTCGCCGGAAGGCTGGGCGAGAAGATAGCGGTGGAGGAGCTCACCGTCGTTGACGACCCGACCCTGCCCGGCAAGTTCGGCTCCTACGTTTATGACGACGAGGGAATAAAGGCCAAGAGGGTTGAGGTAATAAAGAACGGCGTTCTGATGAACTACCTCAACGACCGCGAGACGAGCGCCCTGCTCGGCCTCGAGCCGAACGGCCACGGTCGTGCCCAGGGCTACAACTACCAGCCCCTCGTGAGGATGAGTAACACCTACGTCGAGCCCCGGGACTGGTCCTTCGAGGAGATGGTCGAGGAGGTCAAGAACGGCCTCTACATGGTGGGGGACAAGGGGGGAGAGGTCGACACCGCCAACGGCACCTTCACCTTCGGCGCCAAGGAGGGTTACATAATCGAGAACGGTGAAATCAAGGCGCAGGTCAGGGATGTGGCCCTCTCCGGCAGAATCCTCGACGTCCTGCGGAACATCCACGCCATAGGGGATGACCTCAGGATCGAGTTCCCCGGCTACTGTGGAAAGGGCCAGTGGGTGCCGGTCGACGACGGCGGGCCGCACGTGCTCACGAGGGCGTTGGTAGGGGGCATGCGCTAAGGAGAGGTTACCGTTTCATTCCCCCATATCTTCACCTCGACAACCGCCCAGCCCTTCCAGCCGTCCTCACCGAAGGCGACGATGTAGAGGTAGTACGTCTTCCCCCTGACCGCTCCGGAGGTGTCAATCCTCACCTCGAAGGTCCCGTTCTTCCCGGGTTCCACCTCAACCGTTTCCGGCGCTATCTCGACCTTCAGCTCGGAAACCGGCTCCAATCTCGACTCCAGGCCGCTCCACGCATAGGAAACGACGATATCGCCGAGATATGCTTTGAGCCCCACTTTTCCGCGGTAGTAGCCGGTGGTGCCGCTCCCGTTCTCGGACGAGACCCGATACTCCCTGGAGAAAACGATCCCTTTGAGAGTGACAGTTCTGTTCACGGGCATCACCAGGCCGTAATGATTCCTCATGACCCCCCCGTCTCCAATGAGAACGTTGCCGGCGTTGAACTCGCCGTAGCCGGGATGGATAGCCTGCGATTCTGTGGGGGTACCTCCGCTGGGCCCGCTGATGCATCCGCTCGCCAGAAGCAGTAGCAGGGCAATCGTCAGGGTAAGCGAGGTCTCCAGTCTCATAACCTCACCGTTTTTAGTTCTCCATGGGGCACTTAACACTTCCCACAGCTTCAACCCAATTTGAAGTCTTCGAGGCAAAAGTGTATATATGCCAAAGTTTAACCTAATATTTGGTGGGTGAAATGGCGATAGACGTGGGCATTATTCAAGATGTTGAGACGCTGCTCAAGAACCTCAACGGCTACGAACTCCTCAGCTACGCCATCTGCAACGAGGAATGCGGTGCGGAAACCTATGAATGGCTTGCCGGCCGAGTTGAGGGCATCCTCGTTGACGAGTTTAGGTACCTGGCAAAGGAAAAGCGGAAGCATGCGGCGGAATTGAGGAAGCTCTTCGAGGAGCTCTATCCAGGCATGAAGCCCCTCGAGTTCAACGCCCCACCCCTGGACACCCTGCCGGTATGCAGAGAGCTGATGAAGACAAGAGAGCTTGAAAACGCCCTTGCGATTGCCATGCTCTCCGAAACGATAGGCAGGGATATCTACCGGAAGCTCCAGAGGATGTCCGGCGATGAGGAGGTGGCGGAGCTGTTCGAAAGGCTGGCCGAGATGAAGGAGGCCGCCTACGAAAAGCTTCTGAAACTCTACGAGGCCATGGAGAGGTAGTCGAATACCTTTTAAATTCCCATCCAAACTTCTCTCGGTGCCAATGATAGAGGAACTCATCGAAATCCTGGAGCGAGAGAACGTTGAGTGGGAGCTCTACTGGGAGAAGGGCAGGGGAGGCTCCTTCCGGATAGAGCGCGAGAGACTCGAACGCTCCCAGAGGAAGTTCCATTCCGGCATAGGCCTGCGCGTCGGCTACAGAGGACGGCTCGGCTTCTCCTACGTAACCGGCCTGAATCACGACAGGAAAACGCTTGAGGAGTTCGTAAAGCGGACGATAAAGCTTGCCAAGGTTAGCGAGGTGCCCTTCGTTGGCTTCCCTTCTCCGGCAAAGGTGCCCCGTGTTGGGGGTCTCTACGACAGGAGGATAGATGAGATACCCTTCGAGGAGGCCCACTCCCTCGCGGGGGAGTTCGCCGCCAGGATGCGCGAGCTGAAGGACAATTCCCTCACGCTGTCGGGGTCGATGGCCCTCGCGGTCAGCACCTACGGGATAGCGAACTCCAACGGGGTCTGGCTTGAGACCAAAGGTACCGGGATGAGCGTCTCGGCCTACGCCGTGAAAAAGGATGGAAAAACCGGTTCGGGTTCGTATTATCAGACCTATCGTTCCCTTCAGCCCTTCGAGGAGCTTGAGAACGCGATCCTCTCTGCCATCGAGGAGGCCGAGCTCAGCTATCGCGCCGGGAAGATGGAGCCCCACTCGGGTGAGATTCTCCTTGAACCCGAGGCCTTCCGCGCCGTTCTGGGGATATTCCTCGAGAACCTCTTCGGAGACGGCGTTTATCACGGCAGGAGCCGCTTTTCCAAGCTCGGTGAGGAGGTCGCACCCGAGGGACTTACGGTCATCGATGATGCAACTGTTCCGGGGGGCGTTGGAAGCTTCCCCTTCGACGGCGAGGGTAATCCCGGAGAGAGGACCCTTCTGGTCGAGGATGGCGTAATACGCTCCTTCCTCCTCGACGAAACCTACGCCCGCTTCCTGAATTTGAGGAGCACTGGGAACGCGGTCCGGGACTTCAGGACGACCCCCCACATAGGGACGAGCAACGTGATGGTGGCCCCAGGTGACGAGAACCTTGGGGACTTCGAGGGGATCGTCGTGAGGAAGGTCTTCGGTGAGCACACCGCCAACCCCGTGAGCGGGGACTTCTCGCTGACCGTTGAGCTGGGCTACGTTGTTAAGAACGGCGAGATGGGACCGTTCAGGGACAACATGCTCGTCGGAAACGCCTTCCAGTTCCTGCGTTCACTCCGGGCAATCGGACGCGAAATCGTTAGAAAGGGCTCCTTTTATTCCCCGAGGGTTCTCGGCATTGCCAGATTGGTGTAGATTCGGGCCCTTCTCGGTAAGCTTTTATAGTTCGGCGTCTTAAAAACTAGATAGGTGAGCGGATATGGTATGTCACGGGATTGACAAGATCCTCCTCAAAATAAGGCCCGGTGAGACTGTGCTCGTTGAATACAGCGCGGTATCGTCTCCCGAACTCCTCCTCTACCTCATGTGCCGCAGATGCGGGCACGCAGAGAGCCCGGTTCTTATTGACGATATCTCGGACACATTTTCCGAGTACGTGATTCGACTTGAACTGATGGGTCTGAACACAGAGGACCTCATGGAGATCCCGGTAATAAAGATCGGGGGCAACAGGGAGTTCGGCAACGTCGTTGGCAGGGTCGAGGTGGACAAGTACTCCCTCGATTTCAAGTACTACGGAAAGATATACGACAAGGTCGTGCCTGAAAGGGTCGTGTGCAACCCGGTCCTCGGCATACACAAGCTCTTCGTGGCCCTCGAGAGGCAGGACGTTATAAGGCTCGTCCGCAACATATCAACGTTCGTTGGCAGGAAGAGCCGCTTCGCCTTCTACTTCATAAACAGGGATGTTCTGGAGCGGAGGAATCCCGAGCTCCTCCCACTCCTCGAGGAGACCGCCAGCACGGTGCTCCAGTGGGAGGCTGGCAAGGGGAAGTACAGGCTCAGGGCCCTGAAGGCTGCAAACGACGAGATTCTGGGTTCGATAGTGTCCATGAGCTTCAAGGACATACTCGGGACGTGAGGTTTTTAAGCCCCTTTTCTTATCACCCCTGGTGATACTGTGAGGTCAGTTCTGGTGGTCATCGTAACCCTGATGCTCCTGATGCCGCTGGTCGGCGCTTACCAAGTCCCCGAGAGGGGCGTCGTTTACCAGGTGATGGTCGACCGCTTCTACGATGGAAACGCGAGCAACAACGGGCCCTTCTACGACCCGACCCACACCAACTACCGCCTCTACTGGGGCGGCGACCTGGAAGGCCTCACCGAGAAGCTCGACTACATCCGAAGCCTCGGCGTCTCAATGATATGGGTCTCCCCGCTCAACGACAACATCAACAGGATGGCAGGGGGGAGTGCCCCCTACCACGGCTACTGGACGCGCGACTACAAACGCATAGAGGAGCACTTTGGTGACTGGAAGGATTTCAGGAGGCTCGTGGAGGAAGCTGGGAAGAGGGATATATGCGTAATCGTTGACTACGTCCCCAACCACTCCAACCCGGCGACGGACGGTGAGTTTGGAGCGCTCTACGACAACGGCACCTTTGTAACCGACTACCACAGGGACACCAGAAACGCCACGGTGAACTCGTACACGGGCATCAGGGAGAACGTCTACCACCACAACGGCAACATATTCACCTGGGCCGGGATTCCCCTCAAGTACGCCAACCTCTTCGGCCTGGCCGACTTCAACCAGCTCAATCCGTGGGTCGACTCATACCTCACGGAGGGCGCGCTCCTCTTCGCCCACTCCGGGGCCTGCGGCTTCAGGATCGACGCCGTCAAGCACATGGAACTCGGCTGGCTTGAGAGCCTCTACCTGCGCCTCTACTCTGAGAGACCCCTCTTCATCTACGGAGAGTACTACTCACTCTCGCCGGAAAGGAGCGACGACCTCTACGAGCTCTACCGCTACTCCAACGTCTCGCCGGTTCTCAACATACCGATAAGGGAGGACATAGTGAGGACCTTCGGCTTCGTGGGAAGTCTCGAAACTCTCTCCAGAACGCTTGAGGATTACTACTCCCTCTTCGTCTATCCGAACAAACAGGTTAACTTCCTCGACAGCCACGACCTCGTCCGCTTCCTCAACGCGGCAAAGCGGGACGACGCGGTGGAGCGCTTCCACATGGCCCTGGCACTGACGATGACCCTGCCCGGGATCCCGGTGATATACTACGGCGACGAGAGCTATCTGGTGAGCGGGGACGGGAAGGGCGACCCGTACAACAGGCCGATGATGGTCTTCAACAACACAACCGAGGCGGCGAGGATAATCAGAACACTGGCGGAGCTGAGAAAGACCAACGATGCCCTGGCCTTTGGAGACTTCAGAACGGTTTATGCCAACTACTCCGTGTGGGCCTTTGAGAGAACCTTTGGAAGCCATAAGCTTCTAGCCGTCATGAACAAGGGCTCGCCCGTCAGTCTGACCCTCAACCTCAACTGGCCTGACGGGACGTACCGGGATGCACTCTACGGGGCCGAGATGAGCGTTTCGAATGGAAGGGCATCCCTTGAACTCGGGCGCAACGGCTTCTACGTCTTCCACATCGAAGGGGAGCAGAAAGAACCCCTCATAGGTTCGGTGACCCCTTACATCGCCCAGCCCGGCCAGAGGGTTCTCATAGGTGGAGCCGGCTTCGGCTCCTCCGGAAGGGTTACCATCGGCGACGTTGAGGCGAGGGTTCTCTCGTGGAATTCGACCGAAATACTCGTCGAGGTTCCCGCGGTGAAGACTGAGAATGCCTGGCTCGACGTCGTGGTCGAAACCGGGGGAAAGGCCAGCGAACCGGCAAAGCTGCGCTACTATTCGGGGAACGATCTTCCAGCGCTTATAGCCATCAACGCCACAAACCTCACCGGGAGGCTCTGGATTAAGGGTAACCTATCGGAGCTGGCCGAGCCGAGACCCCTATTCAGATCATCAACGGGCTACTACTTCACCGTTGCCCCGCTCCCCAACGGAACGGCATTCTCTGTGGAGCTCTACACTGGTTCTCCATGGGGGGAGCTTGAACCCCTCAACGTCACCCTCTACGGCTTCGTGAACTCCACGGTTGTGGTTCTGAGGGATGAGCCTCCCATCGTTGCGATGCCAACGACGACGATAGTCCACAGGCCAATTGGAGGGAATCCCCTCCCCTACATCCTCGCCGCCCTCCTCCTGCTCGGGGCGGCTCTAATAATCTGGAAGAAAAGGAGTTAAATCTGTTCAAGCAGCTTCTTTCTCTTTTCCTCGTACTCTTCGGCGCTTATAACGCCCATGTCGTAGAGCTCCTTCAGCTTCTTGAGCTTCTCGAGGGGGTCTTCCTTCTTCTCCACGGCCGGCGCGTGCTGGACGGTGGTTCCAGCCGGAACGACCCTGCTGACGAGCTCCTTGGGCTTCTTCAGCACCCACGTCTCGTGTGTCAGGCCCTTCTTGACCTCTATCGTTACCGGCTCGATGGCTATTGCGTTCAGCGCATCCTTTATGGCGTTTATCGTCGCCCTGGCCTGCTCCTTGTTCATCCAGCCGAGCTTGAGCCTTATGTTCTCCTCGCCCTTTATGATGAACTCCGAGGATATGACGCCCAGCTCAACGGTGACCTCCTCAAGCTTCTGGTAGGGTATTGCCTTCATGTCGTACCTTCCGAGGACTTTCTCATCTATGTAGACTATTCTCCTGTCCGTTATTACCAGCCACTTCGGCTTTTCGAGGCTGACCTTTTTTCTGACGGTAAACAGAACCTTTTCATCTGGTTCTAAATGCCGAACAACGGCCTTTGGAAGGTTTGTGCTCATGACTCTCACCGTGTTACCCTTGGATGTGGGAGTATATTAACCTTCCTTACTGCCCCTCCTATAGAGGAGGAACAGGGTCTCGCCGTCGACGCTCTCTATGAGGGGGGTCAGAACCTCCTCGCCGCCACCGCTCCGCAGAACCACCCGAGTCGGCCTTTTCTTCATCTCGGCCTCCAATCGAATGGTGTCCCACTCGAAGGCCGCGGAACGGCTCAGCGGCATGACCCTTCTTTCATCGGGGTTCTCTATGATTACCTCCCCGTTCAGAGGAGGGAGCTCGACTGCAATGACGACCCTCCGATAGTTTCCACCCTCGATTGACGAGTACGCCACCGCCAGGCCAAGGACGAGCAGGAGGACAGGCAGCAGAACCCCTGTTGTTGAGAGTCCCAGACTTCTTCCAAGCCACAGGAGTCCCAGGGAGAGTGCAAAGGCCAGTAGGACGACGGGGAGGCCGTAAAGGAGGGTCTTTCCACCGGTGTCCCTCCATCCGAGCCGCCTTAATGTCTCCTCCCAGGTCTCGGCGGTTTCAACGTAGTCGGCGAGTATGCTCAGGGCTATCAGGGTGAAGATTACCAGCGGGTTGGAGAAGTAGGGGCTCGCCAGTATGGCCTCGCTCAGGTTTCTGTACGCCTCGGGGAATGCCAAGGGCAGGAACTGCGAAAACGCTATGGCGTAGGGAACAGAGTAGAGGACCGTCGAGAGAAAGACCGTTCCGCTGGCGGAACCTCTGGAGAGGAACGTCCCCAGGAGGATTATCCCGAAGGCCACCGCCAACAGGTAGTCCCCTGGGCGGAGTAAGTTGGAGTACGCCAGGGACGTCAGGATTATCGCCGGAAGCACCACCGCCAGCTTTTCCACCCTGAAGTTCATCTTATCTCCCCCAGCAGCTTGCTCAGCACCTCTCCGATATCCTCCCTTCCGGGGAGCCAGCGGACGACGTAGGCCCCGGTGCCCTCGAGCTCCGCCATTATGGCTCGCTTCTCCATCTCAATCAGCGTGCCCGTTTTAGGGTCGAGGGTCGGATAGACGGAGATGTCTACCACCACCGGCCTGGATTTTCCCCTGTGGACGGCCATCACGGTGAGCACTCCCCTCCTGGTTTCGCCACTCGTCCTCTCGAGGACGTTGGAGACGTAGATGACGAGGGGGCTGTACTGAACCAGTATCCTCTTCAGCCTTTCGACCGCATCTGAGAAGCTCTCCTCCTCCGTCTTAACCCTCTCGAAGTCCATCATCGTCTTCACAATCGTGTGGAGCTGTCTGGGCCCAGTGGCCGGCGGGAGGAACTTCTTTGCCCCGAGGAGGTAGAGACCGACGTGGTAGTCCTTCCTCAGGAAGCGGTGTGCCATCGAGGCGACGAGGTTCATGGCGTGCTCGTACGGGCTCTCGCTCTCGGGGCCGATCTTCATGCCCTCCCTCGCGTCGACTATGAAGAGGACGGTTTTCTTGCCCTCCCTCTCGAACTCGTTGACGAGAACCCGCCCCATCCTCGCGGTGGCCTTCCAGTTTATGAGCTTCACCGGATCGCCGGTCTGGTAGTCCCTTATCTCCTTGAAGTCGGTGGAGATGGGCCCCCTTATCGAGAAACTCGTTTCCGGGACGCTTATCTTTGCCTTCCTCCTCGTCTCCGCAATCGGAACCGCCCTGATGACCTTTGGGACCGCCCTGAGCCTGAGCTCCTCGCCGTAGAGCCCCCAGATGTACCTCGTCCCCAGCGGATTTCTGGTGGTTACCTCACTCCTCGGCAGCGTGTAGAATCCCCTGAGCATCGGCCGTATCCTGTAGGTGTAACTGGCCTTCAGCGGCTTCAGTCCCTTGAAGAACACCCCAACGTTGTTTCCCGATGTGAGGGCGGCGTTCTTTGGAAGCGGGTCCCTGACGACGACCAGTCCGAGTCCCTTCTCCACGGTAACCTCGACCCTGATCTCGACCTCCTCGCCGAGCCTTATCTCGCGCCTTGAGAGCTTCCTCTTCACCCTCACCTCCCTGGGAGGGTCAACGAGCATCGCCAGGGCGAGCAGAGAAAGCGGCACTATGGCTAGGCCTATCATCCCCGGCGAGAGGAAGGCCGTCCCGAGGAGCAATGCCCAGAGGATGTATCCCACCAGGCTTTTCCTCATCTCTCCCCCGCCTCTTTCGGTACGGGTGTTTTTTCTAGGGCTTCCCTAACGATTTCCTCACCACTTATGCCTTCAAAAGCGTACTCGGGCTTGATAACAATCCTGTGCGCCAAAGCATCAACCGCGTAAGCCTTAACATCATCCGGCAGGACGAAATCCCTGCCCTCAAGCAAAGCATTCGCCTTCGCAACCTTCATCAAGGCAATGCCACCCCTCGGGCTTGGCCCCGCCTCAACCCGCTCGTCAGAGCGGGCGTTCCTGATGAGTTCGGCAATGTACCTCAGCAGGTCCCTGCTGATGAAGATTCTCCGCTCTACCAGCTCCTGCATTTCGACAAAAGTCTCACGGTCGATCAAAGCCTTCATGTCAACCGTTGGGTCGTCCTTTCCCCAAGACAAGCGAGCCTCGAGAATGGCAATCTCATCCTCTAAACTCTTCGGATAACCAACGCGAAGCCTGAGCAGGAAACGGTCTAACTGAGCCTCTGGGAGCGGGTAAGTCCCCTCGAACTCAATCGGGTTCTGAGTTGCAATCACGAAGAAGGGCCTCTCCAGGGTGAAGGTTTCTCCCTCGATAGTTACCTGCTTCTCCTCCATGGCTTCGAGCAGCGCCGACTGAGTCTTTGGCGGCGCTCGATTGATCTCGTCCGCTAAAAGCACGTGGGTGAATATGGGCCCTTTGATTAGTTCGAATGTTCCGAGGTTCTGGCGCCAGACTTTGGTGCCCAGAATGTCCGCGGGGAGTAAATCCGGCGTGAATTGGACTCGCGTGTACTTCAAGCCCAGAACTTTCCCAAAGGCTTTTGCCAGGAGGGTTTTACCCAACCCGGGGTAATCCTCGAAGAGGACGTTCCCATTCACCAGCGCGGCAGCTAGAGTCTTCCTAACAACAACCTCATTGCCAATATACACCTTGGAAATCCCCTCAACGATTTCCTCAAGGGTCTCAAACGCCTCTTTAACCTCCATCATGACTCCCACCCCATGAGCGTTCTCAGTTCATCAAAAACTTCCTCAACGATTTTAATCCTCCTTTCCAGCTCCCTCCGCTCGTAGGCGTGCCTTATCCAGAGCGGCGTTAGCCGGGAGGTTTGCCTGGCCCTGTAGTCGGCTATCTTTTCTACGAGCGCCTCGAACCGCTTCCTGTCATCGAAGAGCCGGGAGCCGTAGTAGGCTATGAACGCCACCAGCGGCCCCTTTTTCCCGCGCACCACGAAGTCCTCAACCGCTTCCATAGCCTCGGAGAGCTCGGGGCCGAGCTTCTCCACGGTCTTCGCCTCGTGCTTTCTCCACTGGGAAAGGAGGTACGCTTCCGGGTCTTTTTCGCTGATGTACGAATAGACCATGCTTCCCGCCGCGATGACGCCCAGGAGAAGAACCAGCCACTCCCCGTAGAACACGAGCTCCGGATGGCTCTCGCTCAGGCTCCCCCTCACCGCCACGTAGAGGCCGAGGATTGCACCGAGGGCGCCGAGCCCGAGCAGGTTCCTCTCAACGGGCTCGGTCCAGGGATACCTCTCGCCGAGCTCCGCCACGGAATAGCCGAGGAACAGGAAAAGGCCGGCGTAGCTGAAGACGCTTCCAACTGCGGCGAGAGGGGGGAGCCTTGAGATGCCGTAGAGGCCAATCAACAGCCCGGCTCCCCTGATGAACCGGGAGTGACTCTCGAGCCGGGGGGCTATGAAAGCCATTCCTCCGCCGAGGGCGATCATGGCCGCGGGCAGGTTCCATCCGGAGGGCGCAAAGAGCGCCGCGAGGGTAACCCCCAGCAGTCTGGTCACGAACGCTTCATTTTTTCTCCGTATGGCGGCGATGAATTCTCCCGCCACCAGGAACGCCACCAGAACCGCGACGGGGGCCATGAGCACCCTCAACGCTTCCATCTGGATGGAGAGGGCGTACATGAGCGTTAGGGCGCCGATGTATATGGCGACTCTCCCCCAGTTGACTTTAAACACCGCAGCCACCCCCTATCACCTCGAGCACCGAGCGATAGAACCGTATGAACTCGTCCCTCGAGACCCTCCTTCCGCTGTACTTGGCCTTCTCGAATATCCATGTGAGGGTATCTATCGGCTCCCAGGGGTACATCATCTCCGTGAGGGTCTCCGCTATCTCCCTGGGCGTCAGTTCGTCCACGTCCACTCCCACACCCTTCGCCCAGGGGAGGAAGCACCTCTCGTAGTACTCCACGACGGCATCGTTGTAGCTGGGCAGTATCCTTGCCGTTGCTGTCTCCACGAGGTCGCCGCACCTGGCCTCTATCGTGTGGTCTCCCAGTGGAAGGGTCAGCTTGAAGTCCCGCCCCTTCCCGAAGGGTTTTCCATCGACGTAGAGCTCAGGCTCACCGTCGCACTCTATGCTTATCTCCATGGTCTCGCCCTCCTGAAACAGGGGTATGCCGTTGTTGAATATTATCTTCAGAATCTTTTCCCGCCTTCTCTCCTCGGGTTTCCTCTTCACGAGCCTGTATCTGGCCACCAGAGCGCCGATTATCACGATCACACCGATGTAGAGCCAGGGGATTTTCCGCTTTTTGGCTATTATGACGTGGAACCTCCCGCTGGCGGGCAGGTAGTAGGGGGAGCCGTCGAAGGCAACCCTCACAGTTGCGTTGGTTTTCTTCTCGGGCACGGGGACGTCGAGGGTGGCTATCCCCGAGCCGTTGGTCATCACGCGCATCACGAAGCCGTCTACGCTGACGTTGAGGTAGACGCCGCCGACGGGGTCGTCAACGGAATCCACGACCCGGAACTTCAGCCGGGCGGTTTCCTCTCCCTTCGCCTCCGACGTGAGCAGTTCTATCTTCACAGGAGAGACCACCGCAACGGTTATCCGTTTCAGAACGCTGGCGCCGTGCCTGAACTCCAGGGACCTCTCACCGACGGTCTGGAAGGGCTCGATGGTGAAATCGAAGCTTCCGTTGACGACGTTGAATGTGTAGGTCTTGCCCGGGAACACATAGGCGGTTAGAGTGGCGTTCTCAATCCCGATGACCCTCCCGCTGATTTTAACGGGTTTTCCGAGCTCACCGGTCACTTTCTCGGGAACGTCGAGCTCAACGGTTGCGACCCTAACGCTTATGGTCGCCGGGGAGTAGTTGGCACTTCCTGGGTACTCAAGAGTCAGCGTGTGTTGCTCTATCCCCGGAATCTCCAGCCTCAGGGAGAACCTGCCGTCGGTGCGGGTCGTTGCGTTTCCGAGGTATCTTCCGTCTAAGTAATAGGCAACGCTGGCGTTGGCTATCGGCTCATCCGCCCCATCGAGGAGCGTCCCCACGATGGTGACGTTTCCTGGCCTGGCCAGAATCAGCCCGGGAAGCGAGAACCTCGCCAGCCCCTTTACCTTGACTACGAGCGTTGTCCCCGTGGCGAGGTACGGGTATCCGGGGGGTGCCACGTAGTACACCCCGACCTGCCTGGTTCCAGGTTTGAGGTACTCGGGGATTTTAACGGGGATCGAGAATCTACCGTTCGAGACGTTGCCGTATCCTATCAGGATGTTCCTCTCCCCATCGTTCAGAAATACAGCGACGTTCCCCAGGGACGGTGCCTCCCCGGTGACCGTCCCCCTCACCGTGCCGTTTACGGTGAGCGAATCGCCCGCGGTGAGCGTTTCGGGGACCTTCACGCCGAGGGACGTGGATTCCATTACGAAGACTGGGATGTATAGGGGGTACCTCTCCGCTCCGCTCGTAACGGTCAGGTTAAGGACGTGCCAGCCGGGGGGATACCTGAGGGGTGGGGCCAGCCTGACGTATATCCCGGTCTCGCTTCCCGGCGTTCCCCACCAGAACCACGTCTCAACCAGCGGGGAGGTTGTTTCGAGCCTTACATCCTGGGTGGCGCCCTGGATGGAAAGACCGAGGACAACCTGGTTCTCCTTGAGGAGTCCAACCGATGCCTGGTCCGGGATGACGGTTATCGCCCCCGGAGCCGTAACTGCGGTAAGACGGAGCACGGACATCGGCGTTCCGGCTCCCGTGGAGGCCCTGGCAATGACCGGGTAGTGGCCGGGTTCCTCAAAGGGGCCCACCGTCAGATTGTATATCCCCGACTCGTTGATGAGCGCTATCCTTCCGAGGGTGGGAACCTCCACGACAACGCTCGAGTTCGTCCCGCCCGCGACCCGCTCGAACTTTACCGTAACCGTTCCCGGCGAACCGGGGTTGAGGGTCATCTTCGGCGGCGTAATCTCGAGCTCGAAGGGAACGTAAACGTTCTGATCTGGGTGCAGCGGGTCGAAGACCAGCCAGCCCGCATTCTTGAAGTAAACCTCCGCCCAGAAGTGCCTGTTTCTCTCGGTCACGACCTGGGTCTGGGGAATCGCATCGATATAGACTCCCTCGACGAGCCTCGCGGGAAGGCCGTTCAGCCTCGCCAGCACGACGAAGGCTGTGGCAAAGTCGTAGGAGCTACCCGCTTTGGACTCAAACAGGAACCACTTCAGTCTGTCTGTGTTGGCCGGGGGCGTGGCGTTCTCCACGTGCCTGTAGTTGTTGGCCAGATACCTCGCTATACTCAGAGCCCTCCCGTAGTCCGAACTCGTGCCCATGGTTATGCCCCTCGCCAGGACCACGAGCTGGGTGTCGTTGGGGGCGGAGAGGTACTCCGTCTGGTTTCCAGCGGTGAGGTTGACCAGGTAGGGCCAGTCAAAGGTGTAGCTCACCGCGGAGAATGAGTAGGTCGTCACGTTCAGGCCGGTTCTGAAGAGGTTGTACTCCGGAACCGCCTCGGCCCCGGCACCGTCAACGCGGGTCGTGTAGAGGGAGGTGAAGAGGTTCCCGCTGAGGGGAAGGAACGAGACGACGGTCACCCTGTCCCTTTCGCTGTGGTAGGGGACTTTTATCTCCGGAGGGGCAATGACGTTGCTCGGAACCCTCGTGGCGTTTCTCGTCGTCCACCTTCCGTCAACGTAGTCGGTGTAGACGTTGAGCCTGAGGTAGTGGGTGTGGGCGGCCCCTGTTACCAGGAGGACGAAGTGGGGAGAAACCGGAACCTCGACCGGTGGCCCGGTTTCGTTGCTCTCGTTCCCGGGCGGAAGCTTCGGAGAGAGTATCTCCTCGATGCTCTTGGTTTCAGGGGGAGCCTCAATGAGGGCTGGTCCCAGGACGACGGAGGTAAGGAGGAGAGACAGCAGTGTGAGGGTGAGAAAGGCGATGTATTTCCGCCCCACCATGATGTTCCTTACTTCAATCGCGGGTTATATAAGGCTTTGCATCAATGTAGTACTTTGGACATCCCTGTCCAAAACCCTTAACTATCGGCGGGTCATCCTTGGATTGGTGGTGTTATGGAATTCGAGAGGAAACCCCTCATAGGCATGGTTCACCTGCGGCCCCTTCCGGGTTCGTACCTCTACGATGGGAGCCTCGACGCCGTAATCGAATCCGCCCTCAGGGACGCGAGAACCCTTGAGGAGGCCGGCTTCGACGCGATAATGGTCGAGAACTTCGGCGACGTTCCCTTCCCGAAGCACGTGGACAAGACGACCGTCGCGGCTTTCACGGCGGTCGCCAAGGCAATCCGCGACGAGGTGAGCCTTCCCCTTGGGATAAACGTTCTCCGCAACGATGGAATCGCCGCGTACTCAATAGCCTACGCAGTGAAGGCGGACTTCATAAGGGTGAACGTGCTGAGTGGTATAGCTTACACAGACCAGGGCCTCATAGAGGGCATCGCCCACGAGCTCGCTAAGCTCAGAAAGCTCCTCCCGAGCAAAATAAAGGTCTTCGCCGACGTCCACGTCAAGCACGCGGTTCACTTCTTCGACTTCGAGGACGCGATAAGGGACACCGTCGAGCGCGGCCTTGCCGACGTGATAGTGGTCAGCGGCAGAGCAACAGGAAAGCCGGTTGACGTTGAAAAACTGGCCGTCGCAAAGAGAATCTCGCCTGTACCGGTCATAGTGGGCTCTGGAACGGGCTACGACAACCTCCCGGAGCTCTGGGAGCACGCCGATGGCTTCATAGTGGGCACGTGGATCAAACGCGACGGAAAGGTCGAGAACGAGGTCTCGCTCGAGAGGGCGAGGAAGCTGGTCGAGCTGGCGAATAAACTTCGCCTCTGATGCCCTGATTTCTCCGTTTTTCGAATCTTTTTCTCCGAAAGGCTTATTACCTAAAAACGTGTAACTTGTTGAAATACGCAACCCTGTCCCGCTTTTCTTTTCCGCGAGATGGGTGATAATGGAAGTGGAACTATGGTTGGAAAGAACGAGCCCGCGTTCCGGGCGGTTCTGGGGATGATGGCATGAGGGCACCTAGGATTTACATCGTGCTCATGGTAGCGGGCCTTCTCTTCGGTTCAATGCTGGCCTACGGCGAGGCTGTGGAACCGTACGTGCGCTCGCCCCCGAGCGATTCGGAACTCCTCTCGCTCAATCTGAAGGTAAAAGGCTGGGGCACTATGATGGGGAGCGCTGATGTGCCGAGCCTGGCCGACTTCGCCTTCGTCTGCAGGGATAGGGGCAAGCTCAACGCTACCTACGAGATTGACCTCTGGATGGGCTACTTCACGGATGCAAGCGCCAAAAGGAGTTATTACGAGGAGACCTTGGCGGACTGGCGCTCCTACAAGGACAGGGACGAGGTGGGGAATGACCTCGACGGGAATCCCTACGTGGCGACTCATTACCGCTACACGGTCGACGAGGCCGGAGGTTCGTCCGACTCCAAGTGGGCCGTCTTCAGGGAGGTCATAACCCACGAGTGCATCTCGGCGAGCTGCGAGAGCTGGGTTGAGGCACATCCCGACGAGTCGCCCAGGCTCCAGGTCACTGTTAGGTACATCGTCATGGAGGGACCGTACCTTATCCTCGCTAAGGGGTGGTACTACGACGATTCCTCCTGCGACGTTGAGGTGGCCCTTCCGACCCTAATCAACCACTACCTCGACACGATTCCCGGAAACATGGTTTTGATACCCCTAACCAGCGGCCCCGGTGCTCCCTCGGGGGGCTCGGGAAACGTGACCACGACAACCACGACTGGAACGGGAGAAACCAAAAACGGCGGTTCCAGCCTTGAGAGGCCTAACGTGGTGCTCAGCCCCGAGGCTAAGGCCAGGATGGAGGAAACGCTGGGGAAGCTTGAGGGACTGAGCGGCGGGAACATCGAGGTGGTGCGGGTCAAGACCCCGGAGGGTGAGCTGGTAAGGGTCATCAACAAGGGTGCAGATGCCAAGGGCACCGCCCTGAGCTTCAAGCTGAAGTACTACGGCAACAAATACGTCCTCGACAAGACCGTTGACTCAAGCCTAGAGGCTCTCGACGGCCTGCTGGAGAAGTACGGCGTTTCTCCCCTCGGACTCTTCAAGGACTACGTCAAGGCCTACAAGGACAGCGAGCTCTTCCAGGGAGAGGACGCGGTGAGGAAGACCGCCCTCGATCTCCACGTTGACGGTAGGAGTGCGGCGCTGTACAATGACATGAGTGGCATCGAGGAGAGGGAGCTCAGGCTCTCACCGGCGAAGAACTCTATCCCCACGGGTCCGGAAACGAAGCCCGTGGAGTTCATCGTTCAGTCCCTGGGAATAGCCGTCAAGAAGTCGGTCGCCCAGGACTACGGCTGGGAGTTCAGGAAGACTGCGGAGAGGGCCGAGTACTACAAAAGGCTCGGCATGAAGTACCAAGACATCATCAGGAGAACGATAGACGACGTCATGGAGGAGACGAGCCAGGACAGGAAGGTTCAGACCCTCAACGCCCAGTCCAAGGGCCCCTACAAGGACCAGGAGGCCAGAATAAGGCTCTACCTGAACAAGCTCTTCGAGGAGGGGATGATATGAAGGGCTGGGCCGTTCTCTTGATTCTCCTGCTCGTTGGTGGCTACCTCTACATCAGCGGAGAGGTCAAGGTTCCGGAGGGCCTTCCAGGCCTTGATACCGGGAGTTCCTCTGGAGGAGTTTCATCGCTGCAGGATGAGGTCAAGGCCCTCGGCGCCACGGAGGTTGAGGTTTCCCTCTCAAGGGATGACGCCTTGGTCAGGATGGGCATCCCCACCGTCGACGATAACCTCACCGCGATGCTCTACGACGTTGCAGGGATGGCATACTCATCAAGCCATGCCAAGAGGGTCCGCGTGGAGGCGTACTACCTGGGCGAACCGCTGCTGGCAGTGACAGTAATGAACGGGGACCTTGAGAACGCCGAGCTTGAAGACATCAGGAGGCCCGAATTCAGGATCGAGAGCGACCTCACCCTGTTCGATTCGAGGGTTCAAAGCGTTGAACTGACCAACGAGACTGCTTCAGTAACCCTGGAGTATCTCGCCGATAGAGAAGGCTTCTGGAAGGACTACTTCGCGATGGCCTTCGTCGTCCTAGAAGATGCTCCTTGGGTGGAGACCGTTTCGATAACCTACCTGGCCGATAACGGGACGGTGACCCTCTCGATGTCCTCGAGGGATATAATACGGCTCCAGAGCGGGGAGGTTACCGCTGAGGAACTCCCCGGACTGGTGACGGTTTCTAAAACTGGAGGGAGGTGAGAAAATGGGACTGTTCAAGAAACTCCTGGTGGGATTTTTCCTGCTCGTGCTCATCGGTGTAGTGGCAATCTTCGGGATGCAGTACTACTACGATACCGCCTACACGAAGGTTCCGGTCGAGGTCAAGAGCGAAACCGTTACGGGAGATGTGTTCTACCTCAGCCACGTCCTTGAGCCCGGCAAGTACAAGATAACCGCAGACAGCGAGGGAACCGTGGAAAAAATAACCATCCTCGACGAGAGCGGCAACGTCCTGACCGAATCGGAAACGAACGAGCTCATCTACGGCTCAACCCAGCCGTTCCAGGTCAGGATTGACTACAAGGCTCCCGTAAACGTTGAGAGCTATACCGTCTCGGTCGGAATCTACCGGCTGGAGAAGAAGTAGTCCGAACCTTAGTCTGGGTTTTCGGGCTCTTTCCTTTTCTGTCCTGGACGATCAAAGATGCTGGGGGCCCGTGGGGCCCTCAGCCCTCGTTCTCGTTTCCCTGGAGGTTAGCCCCCAGACCGCGGATTATGCGCTCCATCCTCTCCTCCTCCGTCTCCCTGCCACGGTAGCCGAAGTAGAAGCCTATTATCGTCGAGAGAACGCCGAGGAAGTAGTTTCTCAGCTCAGAGGGTATCGTGATGTAGTCGCTTCCAAGGACGAGGACGATGAACGTCGCAACGAGGGTCGCCGCTATGGCGCGCCGCATCTCTCCTTTGTTTAGACACCGGTTGCCGCTCCAGCCTATGAAGATGACCGCGAGGAAGACGAGCAGGGGCAGGGAAATCAGGGTAATCCTCACGTCAAAGTAGAGGCCCGCGAAGATCAGCACCGCGACGGCTATGAGGGAAAACAGCAGCGCCGCCCTTGCGTAGGGGAAGTTTTCCTCCATGACACTCACCCAAAGGGTTATATTCGCCCATCGTATATACGCCTTTAGCCAGGTGGTGCCCATGGGAAGGTACTTTGGAACCAGCGGGATTCGAGAGGTCGTCAACGAAAAGCTAACCCCTGAGCTTGCCCTGGGTGTCGGCAGGGCCCTTGGGACTTGCCTCGGCGAGGGAACGGTCGTCGTCGGCATGGACACGAGGACGAGCGGCGAGATGCTGAAGAGAGCCCTGGTGAGCGGGCTCCTATCTGCGGGAATAGACGTTATAGACATCGGCCTCGCGCCCACGCCCCTCACCGGCTTCGCCATCAGGCTCTACGGTGCAGATGCGGGCGTTACAATCACCGCAAGCCACAACCCGCCCGAGTACAACGGTATAAAGGTCTGGCAGGCCAATGGGATGGCCTACACCCCCGAGATGGAGAACAGGCTTGAGGCTATTCTGGAATCCGGGAACTTCAAGAAGGCCCCCTGGAACGAGATTGGAAGCCTCAGAAAGGCCGACCCGAGGGAGGAGTACATAGAGGCCGCCCTTGAGATGGTTCACCTGGACGGTTCCTACACCGTCGTTCTCGACTCCGGCAACGGGGCCGGCTCGATTCTGAGCCCCTACCTCCAGAGGGAGATGGGCAACCGCGTGATAAGCCTCAACTCCCATCCCAGCGGTTTCTTCGTCAGGGAGCTCGAGCCGAACGCGGAGAGCCTTTCGGGACTGGCGAACACTGTTAGGGTCATGAAGGCCGACGTCGGAATAGCCCACGATGGCGACGCCGACAGAATTGGGGTCGTGGATGACCGGGGCAACTTCGTCGAGTACGAGGTCATGCTCTCGCTTATAGCCGGCTACATGCTCAGGAAGTTCGGAAAGGGCAAAATCGTGACGACGGTCGATGCCGGTTTCGCCCTGGACGACTACGTCAAACCCCTCGGTGGCGAGGTTATAAGGACGCGCGTCGGGGACGTTGCCGTCGCGGACGAGCTGGCCAAGCACGGTGGCGTCTTCGGCGGCGAGCCGAGCGGGACGTGGATAATGCCCGAGTGGAACCTCACCCCAGATGGTATCTTCGCTGGAGCGCTCGTCCTTGAGATGATTGACAAACTCGGCCCGCTGAGCGAGCTAGCAAAGGAAGTTCCGCGCTACGTAACCTTGAGGGCGAAGATACCCTGCCCCAACGAGAAGAAAGCGAGGGCAATGGAGATAATCGCCCACGAGGCCCTCAGGAGCTTCGACTACGAGAGGCTCATAGACATAGATGGCGTTAGAATCGAGAACTCCAACTGGTGGATCCTCTTCCGCCCGAGCGGAACCGAGCCGATAATGCGCATAACTCTGGAAGCCCACACCGAGGATAAGGCTAAGGAGCTCATGGAGAAGGCGGAAAGGCTGGTGAGGGATGCAATAACCAGGGCCTGATCACTTCAACCTCTTCAGCTTCTTCCCTATTATCGCGAAGGTCGCCATCAGGGCTATCAGCATGACCCAGCCGAGGTTCTTGCTTGTTTCCTCCGGCATGACGATGTACGCGAACAGCATCACCGTGGTGAAGGTCACCAGTATCAGAACCAGTCCCTCTCCCCTCGTTCCGGTTTTTATCTTCCCCCTCGGGTGGAAGCTTGAGAAATGGCTCCATTTGATGCCCGAAACCGTGAGCGTATCTGCGAAGAGGTGCGAGATGTAGCCTATGAAGAACGCCACCGCCGGCCAGTAGCTGTTCGTTATCCAGTACGCCAGGCCGCCAACGAGGGCGGTTATCAGTATTCCAGCCTCTATGGTGTGAGTCGGCCCCCTGTGCTCCACGAACCTGGGCATGACGGTTCCGCCGGGCAGCTTGGTCGAGATGTACGACTTGGGATGGTCTATGTCCGGCATCAGGGCGCCGAAGGCGGCCATACCGATGTCCAGAAAGCTCATCGGGGCTCCAAAGAGAACCGCTATCAGGTAGAAGAGAACCCCGAAAACCACGTGCGTGTACCACATCATGTTGCATCATCTGGCCCCTAATTCAACAAGAACCGATTTAACCCTTTCCATGCTCCCCTCGATATCGTCCTTGTCGAACTCGATGTACGTTCCCTCGGGAAACCTGCTCTGGAGTATCTCAAAGAGTATTCCTGGCGCCTTCACGAGCTTGAATCCCTGTCCCTCCACCATCTCCCTAGAGCGGCCCAGTCTCTCCTCCTTGCTCATGTAGAAGAACTCCTGCATGGCCGAGTAGGGATAGCTTTCCGGGTCGCTCGAGCTCGTGTGGAAGACCCCGCAGGTCGGTGAGCCCTTAACGCCTATGAAAACTACCCTCTCCGGCTTTTCCTCTGTCAGAACCCTTCCGATGAAGTCCACTATGGTCTTGGCCCTCTCGCGCATTCCGAGCCTTTCGTAAACTTCCCGGCTCGCCGGCGCCCTCGGCCAGCCCATCAGCTCGTATTCGGGGCACGGATAGGCTAGAACCTGCCAGTCCTCGCCGAGCTCTCCAATCAGTTCCCTCAGGAGCCTCGCCGTCACGTACTCCTTCTCCTTCGGCCCGCGGTAGACGTAGAACGGACTCAGGAGGCAGGGGGCGATGATGAGGAGCTTCATCCAACCACCTCTTCAATTATCCCCTCGACCTTCTCCCTCAGCTCCTCGAGCGTTCCCTCGTTGGTTATCACGTAGTCGGCCAGGCCCTTCAGCTCGCTCGTGCGGTATAAGCGCTCCTCGGCGTCATCCATGGCCTTGAAGTCGGCAAAGCTCCTTATGCCCTTGTCCTTGCTCGCCTTCCTCCTCATCAGGCGCTCGAACCTCACCTCCGGGCTCGCCTCGACGTAGATGACCTTTCCGCCGAGCCTCTTGACGGCCTTTATCTCCCCCTCGGAGCGGACGCCGTCTATGACGATGTTTTCGCAGTGCCTCATCTTGTCAACGGCGAGCCTTATGAGTATGTCCTCACCGTAGGTCTCCTTGAGGTACTTCCCGAACTCTATGAGCCTGTCCCGCGTTGGCTCGGCCTTCTCAGGCAGCTCTGGAATCCACGAGTAGTCCGAGACGTTGTGGGTGAGCAGGTCTATCAGCGGATCGCTGCAGGAAACCCTGCAGAATCCCCTCTCCTCGAAGAACTTTGCAACCGTCGTCTTTCCGGCGGCTATCTTTCCAACGACACCGACTATCATCTTCTCCACATCCTCCAGATTAGATTCGCTCCGTCGGTCGATTCCATAAGCCCCTCGTAGGTTAAGTCTGTGATGAACCGAATTAAGGCTTTTTTGTCGTACACCACGGGCCTCTCAAAGCCGAAGAGGTACTTCAGCTCGAAGAAGCCTATGTGCAGCAGCCGGAAGGGGTTGAGGAGGTAAACCCCCTCAAACTTCAGACCGAAGGGAAAATCCGCCAGAATCAGTTTCGCCCCCCTCTCCTCCGCAATCCCGATAAGTTTCCTCTCGTCCGGAAAGAACAGTTCCTCTGGCTCTCCGTCTATCGGCTCGTACTTCAGCCTCGGAAAGGCGTACCTGATTCCAACGGCATCGTGGGGCAGGTTCAGCCCCTCGGCAAAGCCTACCAGGGCCTTTGCATTGAAGCTCATGAAGACGAGCGTTTTGACGTCCCCTCTGACGTCCGGCCACTTTCTCGGGGGAAACCTCTTCTCCGCCTCGATTATCGGGAGGAGGAACTCAAGCTCAGTTCCTTCAACGAGTTTTTCGGCTTCCTTGAGCTTCCTCCGCTTTATCTCCAGGTCAAGATTGGAATAGACCGTGACCTGTTTGACTTTGAGCCTCTCGCGGAGCTTCCCGATTACGAAGCTGTTTCCTATGACGACGCTCTTGTCCGTTCTGTCGTGGGCGATTATGAAGAGCTTGTCACCCCCGGGGTCATAGCGAACCTCGTCTATCCTGAACGGGCTCTCCGGAAAACCGTTCTCGCGCCTTATCTCCCCCACCAGCTCCGATATCCCCTTGATCGTGAACATGGCTCTTCCCTCTTACCTCAAGGGGCGGACTTTTAAGGTTCTCGGCGGGAAATTTGTTCCAAAATAAGAACAAAAATTTATAAAATGTGGAACAAACTCCCTCCGGTGATTGGGGTGAGGATGAGTTCGAGGGAGATAGCTCTAATCGGCATGATGCTGGGACTCTCGCTGCTCTTCGATGTGATGCCTATTGAGATGCCCACCGTGTGGGGGATGAAGATAGACCTCGTGGCGGTTCCGATAGTGATGGTCTACCTCCTCACTGGGTTCGCCGGAGGATTAACCGCGGTTCTGCTGCTCTTTGCTGGCCTCAGCGTGGTATCCTCAGCCAGCTGGCTCGGGGCTATGATGAAGTCCCTCGCCACCCTCTCGGTCATCGTGGGCTTTGAAGCGGCTAGGAGACTCACGCGCTTTGAGCTTGGCGATGGGGTGAGACAGAGGCTCCTTCTGTTTGCGGTGGTTGCCTACCTCGCCGGAATCGCGATAAGGATACCCCTCATGCTGGCCCTCAACTACTACGTTGCCCTTGAGATATGGCTCGGCCTTCCAAGGGAGCAGGTGATCCAGGCTGTCGAGAGTTGGACTGGTGTTCCTTTCTGGGTCGCCATTGGGCTCCCGAACGCCATTCAGAGCGCCATCGACGTCTTCATGGGCCTGGCCGCCACGATCCCGGTGCTTAGAAGGGTTCCCCACCTGCTGGAATGAGGATGAAAATTGGAGAAGGGCTAGAGGTTGCCCAGTATCTCCTCTTCTTCCATCGTCCTCTCGCAGTAGTGGCAGCGCACCTTGAGGGGCTCCCTTGAGACGACGTAGAACTTTGAAACGGTGTACTCGTGGTTGCTGACGCAGTTTGGATTGGCACAGCGGAGGATTCCGGTTATCTCGTCCGGAACCTCGACCTTGAACTTCTCGGCCACCTTGTAGCCCCGCACTATGTTGACGGTAGCAGTTGGAGCGATGAGGGCTATCTTGTTAACCTCCTCCTCGCTCAGGAACTTGCCCTCTATCTTGACGATGTCCTTCCTTCCGAGCTTTCCGCTGTGGACGTTCGAGGCGAGAAGGAGAACGCCTCCGTTCGGCCTGTTGAGGCGGAGTATCTCAATGACCTTCAGCCCCTTTCCGGCTGGGATGTGGTCTATGACGGTTCCCTCTCTAATGGCGGTAACCTTGAGCTCGGCCATTCAAAGCACCCCCAGTGTTAAACCCAGAAGGGCCATTCTCACGGGAACTCCGGAGAAGACCTGCCTGAAGTAGAGCGCGTGCTCCGTCCTGTCGACCTCCGGGTGTATCTCGTCGACCCTCGGGAGCGGGTGCATTATCCTGAGGCTTTCTTTGGCCTTCTTCAGAACCGCGCAGTTCACCTGGTAGCTGCCCTTGACCTTGAGGTACTCCTGCTCGTCCGGGAAGCGCTCGCGCTGGATTCTGGTGACGTAGAGAACGTCCAGCTCCGGGATCGTTCCCTCCAGGTCGGTCGTCTCGTGGATTCTAACTCCCTTCTCGCGGAGTTCCTCTATGATGTGCTTGGGCATCCTCAAAAGCTCCGGTGAAATCAGGTAGAGCTCGACGTCATAGAAGGCCAGAGCCTCCGCCAGGCTGTGGACGGTTCTCCCGTACTTGAGGTCTCCGAGCAGGCCTATGGTCAGGCCGTCTATCCTCCCGAAGGCGCGCTTTATCGTGTAGAGGTCGAGGAGGGTCTGGGTTGGATGCTGATTGCTGCCGTCGCCGGCGTTGATGACCGGTATATCAGCAACCTCCGCGGCGAGCCTCGCTGCCCCCTCCATCGGATGGCGTATCACTATAACGTCGCTGTACTGTTCGACCGTCTTTATCGTGTCGGCCAGGCTTTCACCCTTCTTAACGCTAGTACTAGCGGCGGAGGAGAATCCGATGACCGAGCCGCCTAGGCGGTGCATGGCGCTTTCAAAGCTTAAGCGGGTTCTCGTTGATGGTTCGAAGAAGAGCGTCGCGAGTATCTTTCCCTTTGCATAGTCGAGTGCGCCCTTCTCGTTGAGCTCCGTTTCAAGTCTTTCGGCAACCTTCAAAACAAACTCAATATCTTCCTTCGAGAAGTCCCTAACGCTTATCACGTCTCGTCCTTTCCAGTCCATAAAAGCCCTTCCGATGTAAAAATCGATGGGTTTTTAAACGTTTTTTGACATAAAGTTGTCGACGGTAACCCTTTAAACCTCGGTTCGAAGTTTCAATAACTTAGTTTTAGGGTGGTAGTATGAGGACTCCCAGCGTTTACATAGCCGAGGAGTTGATGCCTTTTCTGAGGGCCAAGATAGCCGAGAGGCTCTACCGCGAGGGCATGAAGCAGTCCCAGATAGCCGAGTACCTCGGCATAACCCAGGCGATGGTTAGCAAGTACCTCTCGGGCAGGTACAAGGTCCCCCCTGAGGAGGTGGCCCAGAGGCTGGAGGACATCGCCAACGAGGTGTCCAAATTCATCCTCTTCGGGGGACGCCGTGAGGACGCTGTCCTTCTCGTGGCGAGGAGAATCTTTGAGCTCTTCCAGAGCGGCTTTCTGTGCGGCTTCTACGCCGAGTACGCGGGTGTTAGTGAGGACTCCTGCAGGTCGCTCTTCGCCGTGCGTCCCCTCAGGGGCGAGATTCTTGAGGTTCTGAACATGGCGCTCAACGAGCTGATCAGAAATGAGAAGTTCCCGGAGCTCATTCCGGAGGTCAGGAGCAACTTTGCCTATGCCCTCCCTTCTCCACGGGGCATCGAGGACGTTGCGGCAATCCCGGGAAGGATAACGGCCGTCAAGGGGAAGGCCTTTGCGCTGCCGCCCGAGTTCGGGGCCAGCGAGTTCACAGCGAGAATACTCGTTAGGCTGGCCGATATCAGGCCCGAGATACGGAGCGTTCTCAACATCAGGTACGGCCGCGACGTCGAAACGGCCCTCGAGGCTGCGGGCTTCAAAGTCGCAAGGGTTAAAACAGGTGGGCTGAGCGAGGATGAGGCCGTGAGGGTCATAGCGGACGTCTTCAGGCAGGGCTGTTACGACGCCGTCGTTGACGTGGGCGGCTTTGGAGTTGAGCCGCTGGTCTACGTATTCGGTGAGACGCCCTTTGACGTCGTGGAGAAACTCAAGAGGCTGGTGGAGAACCTTTGAGGCGAAGGCTTCTCTTCCTCTACGTGCTCCTTCTTCTGTTTCTGAACCTGACCCCGAGGGTCCCATCGTCGCCCGTGGCCAACGGGGATAAGCTGGTTCATCTGCTAGAATTCTCTGCCCTGGGCATCCTTGGATGGCGTTGGTGGGCCTACCTGCTGCCCCTACCGTTCCTCCTGGAGTTCCTCCAGCTCTTCGTCCCCGGTAGAACGTTCTCCTTCGCCGACATGGCCGCAAACCTAATAGGCTTCACCCTCGGACTCATCGCGGGGTGGTGGTATGAAGGTCGTGACGAAGGAGCTCCGCTTTTCCACGAAGGGAGAGATTGACCTGGTGGATATAACCCGCGAGGTCGAGAGGATCGTTGAGGAATCTGGAATCGAGAACGGTCAGGTTCTGGTCTTCGTTCCCGGTGCCACCGGCGCGATAGTCACGATAGAGCATGAATCCGGCCTTCTGGAGGACTTCAAGCGAGCTTTGAGGGAGCTAATTCCCAAAGGCAAAGGCTACCTCCACGACAGGATAGACGACAACGCCCACAGCCACCTTAGGGCGACCCTCCTCGGTGCGAGCGAATGCTTCCCCGTCCTTAACGGCAGGCTCGTGCGCGGAACCTGGCAGCAGATTTTCTTCGTCGAACTCGACGTGATACCGAGGCACAGGCGCGTTATAGTGCAGGTTATGGGGGAGTGAGGCTTTCGATGACATTTTGGATTCAAGAAACGCCGTGAAAAGGGGGTAATAACCCGCCCAAGTTCATTGGCTCCGCCTTCGGCGGCACTCCCCGGGCAGGATAAGTTGGACGTTATCCCTAAAAGGCTTCCGGTCAGTACACCCTTACGGAATCCTCGGAGGCGCCGGCTTCCTCCGGTTTCTCCTCGTATTTTCCCTGCCTCTTGACGAGTATGTAGTACACCAGCGCTCCGAGTATCGTGGAGATGAACGCCAAAACTATCCAGATGACCTTTTCAACGTCCGGCATTCTCTTCTGCTTTGTGAGGACGTCGTAGATGACCCACACAAGGGCGAGAAGCTGGAGCACCATGAGGAAGGTTCCGAGAACCCCTACCGCTCCGAATATCATCGCATCACCAATTGACGTACCGCCCCGCGATAAAAAAGCTTTCCGTAACCCCAAAGTTTAAATTTCTCCGGGAGTACGGCTCTCATGGACTTTAAAACGGCACTGACCGAGTTGTACCTCAGGAACCCAACCGGAACGCTTCCGAACGCCCTCTGGAAGACCCTGGCGATGCTGGACGGGATGGAGACCCTTCTGGACGTTCGCGGAGGGGAAGTCGTCCATCTGGAGGCCAGGAGGGGCAGAGGGATCTACGTTTACTGGGACTCGAACGGCGTTCCCCCCGATATTGAGGGACTGGATTTTGTACTTCTGCATGAGAGGCTAGCTAGGGCTTTAGACCTGGAGGAATTTTATGTTGAGAGGTACTTCAGGCTCGTTCACAGGGGCGAGACCCTTGAGGCACCGTCCCTACCGGCGGGCTTTGCCTTCAGAGAGGTGGACGTCCCTGCGGAGGCCCGAGAGGTTGCGGAGTTCATAAACCTCTGCTACGAGGACATCCATGTGGGTTCTGGTGAAGTCAAGTCGTGGACCGCTGGGCCGGCGTTCGACCGGTCGTTCTGGCTCTGGATTCTTAATGGTGGTGAGCCCGTTGCCCTTGGGATAGCGGACTTGGACCGCTCCATCGGCGAGGGCTCGCTGGAATGGATACAGGTTCACTCATCCTACCGCGGGAGGGGCCTCGGGAAGGCCCTTGTGTTTGAACTCCTTCGCAGGCTGAAGGACGCGGCCTTCACAACGGTTTCGGGCCAGCTTGACAACAGAACGAATCCAGAGGCGCTTTATAGGCGCTGTGGCTTCGAGGGGAACGACGTCTGGCTGGTTCTGAGAAGAAGAGAATGAAAAAGAAGGATCACTCCTTCTTGACGTGCTTCTCGACGAAGTCCTTGAGGATGTCCCTGAGCTTCGGCTCGCCGATCTCCTCGAGCTCGTACCTGACCCTGACGGCCGGCTTGTTGAGCTTCATGACGCGGCGGAGGTCGATCGGGGTTCCGATGACGACGACATCTGCGTCGGCACGGTTGATGGTCTCCTCAAGCTCCTTGATCTGCTTGGCGCCGTAACCCATGGCCGGCAGGATGACGTCAAGGTGGCTGTACTTCTTGTAGGTGTCGATGATCGAGCCGACGGCGTAGGGTCTCGGGTCGATGATTTCCTTGGCGCCGTACTTCTTGGCAGCGACGTAGCCTGCACCGTACTTCATGCCGCCGTGGGTGAGGGTCGGGCCGTCCTCGACGACGAGAACGCGCTTGCCCTTGATGAGCTCCGGCTTGTCCACGTAGAGCGGTGAGGCACCGTCGATGACGATGGCGTTCGGGTTGACCTTCTCGATGCTCTCGCGAACCTTCTGAATGTCGTCCCTGTTGGCGGTGTCGATCTTGTTGATGATGATGACGTCGGCTGCTCTGAAGTTGGTCTCACCTGGGTGGTACTTGAGCTCGTGGCCGGGCCTGTGCGGATCGGTGACGACTATCCAGAGGTCCGGAACGTAGAACGGGAAGTCGTTGTTTCCGCCGTCCCAGAGGATTATGTCAGCTTCTTTCTCGGCCTCGCGGAGGATCTTCTCGTAGTCAACGCCGGCATAGACCACCATGCCCCTGTCGATGTAGGGCTCGTACTCCTCGCGCTCCTCGATGGTGCACTCGTACTTGTCCAGGTCCTCGTAGCTGGCGAAGCGCTGGACGATCTGCTTCCTGAGGTCGCCGTAGGGCATCGGGTGCCTGATGGCGACGACCTTGTAGCCCATCTCCTGGAGGATCTGGGCGACCTTTCTGCTGGTCTGGCTCTTTCCGCAGCCGGTTCTGACGGCGGTGACCGCTATGACCGGCTTGGTGCTCTTTATCATGGTGCTCTTCGGGCCGAGGAGCCAGAAGTCGGCACCGGCTGAGTGGGCCCTGCTGGCGAGGTGCATGACGTGCTCGTGAGAGACATCGGAGTAGGCGAAAACGACGATATCGATGTTGTGCTCCTTGATGATCTTCTCCATGTCATCCTCGCTCCAGATGGGAATCCCGTTCGGGTAGAGCTCACCGGCGAGCTCGGGCGGGTAAACCCTTCCCTCGATGTCAGGAATCTGAGTGGCGGTGAAAGCTACCACCTCGTACTCAGGGTTGTCCCTGAAGAACGTGTTGAAGTTGTGGAAGTCCCTTCCGGCGGCGCCCAAAATGAGAACCCTCTTTCTCTTCTTTTCGGCCATGTTGACCACCTCAAAAGTTGTTAATCTGGCACTGGTGTATCGTTTTTGGCATTTATAACGGTTTTTGTTTAATGGTGCAAGCTTCTGGCGTGAATTATTCGGTGGGGACTTCAGTGAACTGAAAAACATTCAAGCGCCGCTGGATAATCTCCGTTTGAATTTACCTGTGGGGTTGATAACCTGACCCGATTATTCCCTAACGTCCATTACCTCCGCCCGCTGGTACTCGATGATCCTTTCGGGCCTTATCTTGATGAGCCTGTCGACGGCCCCTCCCCCGCCGATGACGTGCTCGTTCTCCAGAACCCGCGAGTCGATTATCGTCCTGAGCGGCACGCCGACGGGAGGAACGCCTCCGACCTCGTAGCCGGTGAGCTCCTTGACTTCCTTCGCCTTGGCGAACCTGCACTTTCCAAACCTTTCCTCCAGCTTCGGTAGGCTGACCCTCGACTCGCCGTCAACTATGACGAGAAGGGGCCCGCTCTCGCTTATGATGACGAGCGACTTTATAACCTGCTTTCTGGCAACGCCCGCCTCCCTCGTGGCCTGCTCGACGGTCTTGACTGGCCTTCCAATCTCGAGAATCTCGGCCCCCAGTTCCTTCGCGATTTCCTCGATTCTTTTCATACCAACACCCAAGCCGAGTACGGCGCAACCGTTAATAAGTCCTCCGAGAAGATGGAACGATGCCTATGTCGTCGGTTGAGGTTAGAGCCCACACTGCACTGCACGTGGTCAAGGGCGCCGTCGTCAAGGTTCTGGGTGAAAACGCCAAGTGGACGGCGAGCGTTTACGTGGACGGAAACCATGGGCGGCTGACCGTCAAGTTCGACCGGAAGCCAACGCCAGAGGAGGTTGCCGAGATAGAGCGCCTCGCCAACGAGAAGGTAGAGGAAAATGCACCGATTCGGGTTTACGAGCTGCCCAGGGACGAGGCCGAGAAGCGCTTCGGCGAGGACATGTACGACCTCTTCCCGATTCCGCCGGAGGTAAGAACCCTAAGGGTCGTCGTCATCGAGGGCTGGAACGTCAACGCCTGCAAGGAGGAGCATACCGCAACGACGGGAGAAATCGGGGAGATAAAAATCAGAAAGGTCAGGTTCAGGAAGAGCAAGGGGCTGCTTGAGATAAGCTTTGACGTTCTGTGACTCACCTGACCCACAGCGCCCCGGCCATTCCGAAGTATGTTGGACAGGCGTAGGCGGTTTCCCTCACCTCCATCGGGACCCTCCTCAGAAGGCCGTGGAGGACGAGGAGCTGCCAGTAGCTGTCCACTAGGGCCTTTCTCACGAGCTCTTCGGGAATTTCCATGAGCCTTTCCAGCCTGTTTTCCGAGATTATCTCCATGACGAGCCTGTCGTACTCCTCGCTCTCCTTCACCTTTCCGTACGGGCCGTTTTCATCGTGTCCGTGTCCGTGGTCGGCGCTGGCTATGAAGGCTACCCTCTTCTCGCTCCCCTCTATAACCTCTCCGATGATCTCGCCGAAGCGAACGAGCACTTCTCTGGACACGTTTCTGGCCGGGGTCAGGAGAACGAGCGGCTTCTTTTCGAGGAACTGCAGGGGTATAAGCTCTCCCCAGCTCAGAGGCCACCGGGAGTACTCACCGCTCAGTGCGGCGAAGTTCATGTCCACCACGGGCAGGCCGGCACTCTTCGCCGACTCGTAGATTTTCCCCGCGAGCCCTCTCTCGGTCTCCCATTCTCCGGGCAGTTCCTTTCCTTCGAAGCCGAGCCATGAGACGAGATGCTCGGCCATGACCACGCCGAGGTGGTCGCTCATCCGGACGTTGTGCGGGCTTATGAGGACGTAGGCCTCAGCTCCCTTGAACTCCTCACCGATCTTTCTGAGAACCTCCGCGAGTTTTCTCGTCTCATCGTCCTCCGGCTCTAAGACGGGGTTCCCGTGGGGCATAACCGCGGCTCCAATCAGCATGGTATCACCTCAAACAGCTTTCCAGCATCTCGAGCGGGCACTCCTTAATCCCTCCCTGTGGAGCGCTCTTGAGGGTTTTCAAGCCCGAGCCGGTGAGTATTGAGACGACCTTGGCCCCTCTTGGAAGGTCGAGCCTCTCCAGCGCCGCTATGCCTGTAGCACTCGCCGGCTGGACGAAGAGGCCTTCGCCGGCGAGCTTCCTCTGAGCTTCGAGTATCTCACCGTCGGAAACGGATACACAGCTCCAGCCGAAGTCCCGCATGAGCCTCAGAACCGCGTTCCCGCTCGGCGGATACGGGTTGGCTATGGCCTTGGCTATGGTCTTGGGGTTCTCAAAGCGCTCGATTTTTGCTTTACCTTCCTTAAATGCCCTGCATATCGGCGAACAGCCCTCCGCCTGAACCGCTATGAGGGTTGGGAGGTCATCGATGAGCCCGCTCTCATGGAGCTCGATGAAGCCTTTGGCTATTCCCCGGAAGAGCCCGCCCGAGCTGGTCGGAATCAGAACGTAGTCCGGGCTTATCTCCTCGGCTATCTCGAAGGCGATGCCCTTGTAGCCCTCGATTCTGAAGGGATTGTCCGAGTTCATGAAGTAGACCCCGAGCCTTTCTCCCAACTTCAGGCTCTCGAAGTAGAGCCTCCCGTAGTCGCCGTGAACCCTGATGACCTCGCCGCCGTAAACCGAAACGGCCTTCAGCTTCTCGTCGCTCGCGCTCTCGGAGACGAGAATCTTCGCCTTCAACCCGAAGCGGGAAGCGTAGGCCGAAACGCTCGCCGCCATGTTTCCTGTGGAGACGGTTCCAACGGTCTTGTAGCCAGCCTTTAGGGCATGGCTCATCGCCAGAAAAGTGCCCCTGTCCTTGAAGCTCCACGTCGGGTTTACTGTCTCGTTCTTGAGGTAGAGCTTCACTCCAAGCTCTTCGCCGAGTCCCGACTTCACAAGGGGTGTGTCGCCCTCGCCGAGGGAGAACTCCAGTGCCGGTTCCACCGGCCAGAAGTCCCAGAACCGCTCCCAGACGCTCTTTCCTATGTACGGTTCGCCGGTGAACCTTTCAAACTCGACAGGCTCGCCGCATTCACACCTCTGAACAGGTTCGTCGTAGGTTTTCCCGCAGATGGGACAGACCAGCTTCACATCAGTCCCTCCTTTCGGCGATCAGGAGAACGGAGTTCCTTTCAATCCTTATCGTGTAGTTCGCGTAGGTGTTGCCCTCTGCAAGCTTGGAGATGGTTTCCCCAAAGATCTTCGCGGCGTTCTCGCTTGAGAAGACGACCTTCCACTGGAGGAGGTAGCCCGTCGCGTTCTGGGTCAGGAGGAGCTTATCCCCGCGCCACGCACTTGAGACGTTCCAGGCGGTCTCGTTGTCAAGCTTCGCAACGTCCCTGAGGAGGAGGTAGACGTAGTACTCGCCGAGCCTGTCTTCCTTGAGAATCCGTGAGTTCGGCGGTGCGCTCAGGGTGACGTTGAGGGGGGTAACGTTTTCGAGGTACAGCTCCGGATGCATGACCTGCTGCGCCGAGACCGGATAGCGGGTGTATGCCTCGTTAACGAGCTTCCAGCCGCCTTTCTCGTAGAGGTACCTCACGAAGCGGTCGCCGAAGACGTAGGGGAAGATGTGGAGGTCCGTGAGTGGGTTGCCGCTCAGCGAGCGTATCTTGTGAATCGGTATCCCGTTCCTCTCGCAGTAGAGGTCCGCGACGAGGTCGGCGTCGCCCTCGATTAGGGACTGAACCGCTATCGTCCCGTCGTAGGTGTCGGCGCCGTACTTCGCGTCGAACCACTGCTTCTGGAGCACGTGAACGCTCTCGTGGGCTATCGTTCTCCTTGCGGTGTCCTGGTCGGACATGAAGTTCTCCTGGATGATGTAGATGGTATCCCCCACAGTCGCGGCTATCCAGTTGGCGCTCCTCTCCGTCTCCTTTTTGATGTAATGGTAGTCCGGGGGAAGAAGGAGGGTCATCTTGTAGGTCAGTTCTTCTATTTTCATCCTCTCGATGTCGCCTTTTCCGGGCTTCCATTTTGCCAGGGCTTCATCCTTGGTCAGAACGACTATCTTCGGCCTCTCCTTGAAGGTGAGGTTCCTTATCTCCTGAACCTGATCGAGTATCTCGTTTACCTGGGTGAGAACCGAGCTCGGGTTAACGGTTAGTCTCTCAGCTGCGTAGAGCGCTGAGACGAGCAGGACTATCAGCCCGAGAACCGCCAGCTTTTCTGGGAGATTCCGCATGTTACCAACTCGAAAAGAGAATTAAAAAGGGCTTTGGTGCAACCGTTGAACGGTTCACTCCTTGAACTCGACGAACTCTTCCTTCATGCCGTCCTTCGTTATGACGACGACCTGGACCTTTCTGCTGCCGGTGTAGACGTCCCTCTTTCCGGCAGTCCTGACGGCCCTGACCGCGAGCTCCTTGGCCTCCTCGACGCTCATGTCCTTCTTGAAGCCATCCTCAAGGACGGCTATCGCGAATGGGCTTCCCGAGCCGGTTGCGGTGTAGTCGTCGAAGATAAGCCCTCCCATCGGGTCGAGGTTCGCTAAGGTCGGCTCCTCAACGTGGCCCCCTATAATTATCTGGACGAGGTAGGGGAACCACTTGTTCTCGTTGAGTATGTTGCTGAGCAGGTTCGCCATGGCCTTGGTGCTCATGGGCCTGTTCCAGGTGAACTGGTAGTATCTGGCTTCAGCCTCAAGCATTCTCGCCAGGGCCTGAACGTCGCCAACGCTTCCCGCGGTGGTTATCGCTATCCTGTCGGTGATTGGGACTATCTTCCTGATGTTGAGGGTCTCGACCATGTGGTCGAGGGAAGCCTGCGTATCCGCGGCCAGAACGACACCGTCCTTGGCCTTTATTCCCACGGTGGTGGTGCCGGTTTTCTTCGTTTCCATTCTCTCACCCCTGACACATCTTCTCGCCTGACGTTTTAAACCTTTGCTAGACCCTCGCTAGAAGGACTCTGTGACCATCTACCTCCGTTATCTTGGCCTTCACGCCGTAGACTTCCTCGATGGTCTCGGGCTTCAGCTCCCCCGGCTTCCCCTCCCAGTGCTTCCGCCCCTCGTGGAGGAGCATCAGCCTGTCCGCGTAGCGGAGGGCTAGGTTGAGGTCGTGGAGAACTGCTATGACTATTCTTTCCCGGCTCATCTCCTTCAGGAGCTCCATTATCTCAAGGGCGTGGTTTATGTCCAGGTGGCTCGTCGGCTCGTCCAGGAGAACCACTTCGCTTCCCTGAGCTAAGGCCCTCGCTATCAGGGCCAGCTGGTATTCACCGCCGCTTAACGCTGTTATCTGCTCCATCCGGCGCTCCCATAAGCCGACCCTTTTCAGGGCCCCTTCAACGCTTCCCCTCGTCGCGTATGTGCCGAGCTCGACGAACTCCTCTATGGTGAAGGCGAACTCGGGGAATGAACTCTGGGGAACGTAGGTTATCAGTTTGGCCCTATCCTTGGGCTTAAGCTCAAGCAGGTTCGTTCCGTCGAAGGTCACGTGGCCCCTTGGCCTGAGGATTCCAACCAAGCACTTGAGGAGAGTTGACTTTCCAGCTCCGTTGGGGCCGATTATGGCCAGAAGCTCCCCTCTCTCTGCGGTGAACTCCACTCCCCTGAGGACCTCCCTCTCGCCGTAGGCGAAGGAAACTTTGACCTCAAGAGCCTTCATGAGTACAGCTCACCCCTCTTGTGCTTCATCAGGAGGTAGAGGAAGAAAGGTGCTCCCATGAGGGCAGTTATGATGCCAACGGGAAGCTCGGTGGGCTTCGCCAGCGTCCTCGCCAGCAGGTCCGCGAAAACCAAAAGGGCGCCTCCGAAGAGGGCACTCGCTGGGGTCAGCTCCCTGTGGTTTGGCCCGAGGAGAAGGCGCATTATGTGCGGACTGACGAGGCCGATGAAGCCGATTATCCCCGCGGTCGAGACGGCGAAGGCTGTTAGGAGGGCTATCGCCCCGATGAAGAGCTTTCTGTATAGGTGAACGTCCAGACCGAGGGCAATGCTCTCCTCTCCGAAGAGTATCAGGTTCAGCTCCCTCCACTTCCATACGAGGAAGCCGACGCCGAGGAGTGCAACGATAAACATCTCGCCAACGTCGCCCCAGCCGGCGCCGTTGAACGTCCCCATGAGCCACATCCAGGTTACGTGGGCCCTCTCTCCCTGGCTTATTATGAGGTACCACGTTACCGCGCTGGCTAGGAAGCCGTAGGCTATTCCCGCCAGGAGGAGCGTATCAACCGGGATGTGGCCGTCGACCTTCGAGACAGTGTAGACAACAAAGACCGAGAGGATGGCGGAGACCAGGGCGAAGGCTCCCATGTGCGCCGGTGCGTAGATGGCCGCAAGGGCGGCGCCTATTCCCGCTCCAGCGCTCACGCCTATTATGTACGGGTCCGCCAGCGGGTTCCTGAAGAGCGCCTGGCTGGCAACGCCCGCCGAGGCGAGGGAGAGCCCGACCAGATAGGCCAGCAGAACCCTCGGGAGGCGAAGCTCCCACACGATGATGAAGGCCTTCGGTCTCTCCCCGGGATTTATGGACGGGAATATCCCTGACAGGGCCGATTTTATCCCGTAGGCCACGCTAGCCGTTACGTCAGAGGGGTTCAGACTGACCGAGCCCACGTAGACGCCGAGGAAGCCCGCGATGATCGAGAGGGCCAGCAGAGTTGGGAGCCATTTTTTCATGGCCATGGATTATTTGTCCAGGCGTTTAAATCTTTCGGGCTAAATATAAATAGTTCGGAAGCGTTACCTTATGTTGGTGAGGACACCATGGATAAACTCAAAGCGGTTTTTGCAATACTGTTGCTGTTCGGTATGCTCCTTCCACCGGCATCCTCGGCTGTGATAGTCTCTGAACTGCGGCCACCTATAATACTCGTGGGCAACATCCCCAAGGATTTCGTCGTTGGCCCCTACGAGGAGTTCACGGTGTACTTCTACATAGCCGATGACTTCGGGATTACGGTGGGTAAGGGCAAGGTTGAGGCGTACTACAGGATAGACGACGGCGACTGGAAGCCGGCGTACGTTAGAACCGCCGCGGCCGGTGAGAACTGGTCGCTCTACCAGTCAATAATACACCGCTTTTACGGCGAGAGCCAGAACTTCTACGTCTTCTACCGCAAGATAAACCTGCCGGGGGCGCCACCCGGAAGCAGGATAGAGTTCAAGATAGCCGTCACGGACGTGGAGGGCCACACCTCCTACAGCCCGGTTTACTCCTACTACGTTGCCAACCCCGGTGGACCGAAGGTTCTCATAGTTGACCCCTCGGTCGAGGCGATGGCCTTCGAGAAGTCCCTGGATTCGCTGATGATCCAGTTCAACGTCTCCAGGAGCTTTTACCACTACAACCTCTCGGACTTCGAGGCCGTTGCCGAGCCCCTGACCAAGCTCAAGCCCTGGATGCTCGCCGAGCACCACTGGGAGGGCCTGGCCAAGTACTACAACATAAAGATAGTCTCCCCGGATGAGCTTTCCGATGCCCTGCAGAGCTTCCAGCCCCAGGCGGTGATACTCTCGAACCTCTGGCTCCCGGAGTGGGGCCTCTCCGAGGATCAGATTTCGGCCCTTGAGGACTACCTTGAGACTCACCACGCCGGCCTCGTGGTCACGTCCGGAACCATGTTCGACGCCACCAACCCGCAGCACATCGGGAGCGTGGACGAGCCGGGCCTGGCGAAGCTCCTCGGCCTCGACCCGCTGATCCTCGCCGACGCGGCCAAGGGCGAACTCAACCTCACCCAGGCCTCTGTTATGGTCCCATTCATAAGCACCGGCTACTCCCTCGTGCTGTCGGAGAAGGGACCCTTCAACGGCGGCACCGTGGATGTCAACACTTATTCAACGGTTGGGTGGCAGTACGTCCTCTCGTCCACACACTTTGGGATAGCCAAGAGGAGCGTCTCACGCTTCGCCTCGGAGAACGGCCTCAGGATGCGCGAGATGGGCGAGTCCATCAAGAACCTCACTGGCGTGCAGTTCAACTTCTCGCTGTCAGCGTCAATGGTACTTCCGGAAGTCCTCGCTTCCATGGAGGTTACCGATAAAGGCGTTGTGATAAGCCACAACGGCATGGTGGCGGAGATTCCCGTCGAGAGGAAGCTCCTCGAGCGCGTCAGGCTCCTCCATGCCCTCAAGGGTTACGCCCCGATGCTTCTGGCCCGCACCAGCGACTACAGCGGTGGAATACTTGCCACCGAGGGGGACTACCGCGCAGTCTACAGCTCCGTTGAGCTTGAGGCCGGTAGTGCGGAGGAGCTCTCGGTTCTCAAGGAACTGGTGGACTGGACCTTGAACTACGAGCCCGTTCAGATGCCCGAGGTTGTTATCCTCGCCAACGACATTGACTGGGGCATCAAGGGCAACCTGCTGGCGGCGCACCTGGGGGCGCTCGGCCTCTCGGTGAGGCACGTCACCGCCGACGATTTCGAGGCCTACAGGGACTCGAAGATAATCATAATCCTCGGCGGTCCGGACGCCTACGATGGCGTTGGCGGCTACGTCAGGCAGGTTCTCAGTCCCGGCGAGCAGAGTGCGGTGAGAAACGGAGAGAGGGGCATGTTCGTCAAGACCAACGTCTGGACCGAGGGCCAGGTGGTCGTAGTCCTCGCGGGACAGGATAGATGGGGGACTGGAGGAAAAACAAGGGACTACATGAACGGCCTCGACCAGTCGTATCTGAGAATCCTAGCGACCTTCAGTGCCTCGGTTTCCTGAGCTTTCTTTTTTTACTCCAGCGGGCTCCTTCCGTACTTCAGGAATACCCTCAGCTCTGGACTTTCCGCCTTTATTATGTTGAGCAGCGCAGCTAGTTCGGCCTCGAAGGCCTTCTTCTCGATTTTCACTCCCTCGTGGGCCCTCTGGAGCGGCCTGAAGTAGCCGTTCCTCTCGTGCCAGAGTATCTCAGCCAGCAGGTCGTCGTCTATCTCCCTGTTGCTCTGGAGGAGGTATATGACGCCGCCCTTCATGGTGCGGATGTAGGCCATTGGAACGCCGTTTTCTATGAAGTGCTCGACCTTGGGGAACCGCTTCCTCAGGACCTTGGGCATCCTGTGGCTTATGGCCTTCCCTCCCTGGGTTATCACGTAGTAGCCCGCCCTCTCCTCGCCGTAGGTCTTTCGGAGGTATGCGTCGAGGTACGGTACGTCAACGATGTCTATGCCGAGCTTTTGGGTCAGCTTTCTGTTGTAGAAGCTCTTCGCCACGTAGACGAGGTTCAGGTGCAGGAGCTTCTCCAGGGAATACAGGTACTCCAGGTAGCCGAGAACGACGTGGACGGCGTTTCTGGCGTCGTCGAGGGAGAGGCGCTTGCTCTCGGCGTACTCCTCGAGGTTTTCGAGTATCTCCGTGGCCTTTACGGTATCTTCCTCTTTGAGGGCTTTCCTGATTTCCCTGAACGCGCCGTCGTAGTTGACGATCTCCTTCCCCTCCATGGCCCTGTAGTACTCGGCGTACTCCTCAAGAACCCTGTCGGCCAGGATCACGTCGCCGTTTATCCTGCCGTCCCTCGTCAGTTTTCTTTCCAGCTCCTCGTAATGTTCCCTTAGCTCCTCAACGAAGCGCTCTATAAGCTCCTCAAGGCGCTCGTCCCCGAGGGCGCTCTTTATGGTTGTTATCCCCCTCACGCTCTCCGGATAAACGGGCGGCCTAGTGAGCGAGCCGGTCAGCGTTCCGTCCATCATGACGTAGTCCACATTGCCGATCTTCGCCGCAAGGTAGCCCAGCTTGTTCTCAAGGGTCTCCATCTGGAGGCGGATTATCTGGTCGGATATGCCCTGGTTGTAGAGCATGGCGTTGGTGTAGACCAGCCTGTATGCCGGGCCGTTGCCGAAGGCGTAACTTGAGACAGCGTAGAAAATCGTCCCGCTGAGCCTCTGCTTCCCCTGGCTTCCATCGATGGCATAGACTTTGCTCCCCCTTCTCTCCGGCAGCTCGCGCCACTCTATGGTTTTTAGCTTCTCCTGCGCCTCGGCGTAGCCCCTCTGGAGCATCCGCTTTATCCTGTCAACGCTCGCCCTGTCTATGAGCCTGTATCCCATCGTCACACCCCCAGCTCGACCTCTTTGACCACCGAGACGCCGTTCTCAAGGCTCACCCGTATCACCCTGTCGGCGGCATCTTTCAGCTCTTCGTCGTGTGAAACGACTATGACCTGCGGTATCTTCCTCAGGTAGCGCTGCATTATGTCAACGAGCCTTCTCCTCCTCTCGTCGTCGAGGTAAGGCGTTGGCTCGTCCAGGATGAGCAGGCTTATCTCGCCCGCGAGATAGAGCGAGAGCGCCAGCCGGAAGGCCAGGCCGAGGGCTATCCTCTCTCCTCCGCTGAGGAATCCGAGGCCGTATTCCCTGCCGTTGTACAGCACCCCGAGCCTTATCTTGTTCTCCTCCGCCTTCACGGTAACCCCGGAGTACTTCTCCTCGGTCAGCTCCTCGAATATCTCGCTGGCTATCTCACCGACCTTCGCCAGCGCCCCCTCCTTGAGCATGGCCTTGTAGCGCCTCACCTTCTCCCTGAGCTCCTGAACCCTCTCGCGGGCCTTCTTAAGCTCCTCAAGTTCCTTTGTCTTCTCCTTTCTGCGGTCCTTCTCCTCCTTGAGTTTCCGGAGGTTCTCCATGGTCTCGTCGCGCTTCTTCTCTAGGGCCTCCAGCTGGGCCTTCTTTCCGGCCAGCTCCTCCCTGAGCGAGGCGAAGGCTTCCCGGGTCTTTTCGTGCTCCTCCCTGCTGTAAAGCTTCTCTTTCTTTGCCAGCTCATCCATCAGCGCGTTCAGGGCTTTGCTCTCGGCATCCAGGCTGCGTTTTACCTCCTCAAGCTCCAGCGTGAGCCGCTCCAAGTTATTCTTCTCCCTCTCGAACTCTTTCTCGGAGTTCTTCAGTTCGAGGTAGCGCTTGTAGGACGGTTCAAGCTCGGCAAGCTTTTCGTCGAGCTCCTCTATCTTGGAGAAGCCCATCCCCTCGAGCTCTTCATCGAGCTTTCTCAGCTTCTCCTCGATCGACTTGAGTTTCTCCTCGGCGAGTGTCCTCTTCTTTTTGAGGGCCTTCGCCTTCTCAAGCTCGGCCTTCGTGCTCTCCAGCTCGCCCTCGAGCCTGCTCAGTTCGCTCTTCACTCCCTCGTATTCTTCCGCCTTTTTCATGAGCTTCTCAAGGTCGTATTCCTTCAGCTTCTCCTCAAGGCCGGCTATCTGGTCAATGAGCTCCTTGGCGGCTATCAGCTCGCGTTCCCTCTTCAGAACCTTCTCTATCCTGACAAGCTCGCTCCTGAGCTTTCTCTCCCTCTCGTCGAGTTCCTTCAGGGACTGGGATACCTCCTTGAGCTCGGCCTGGTACTTCTCGATTATCTCCTTCCTGTGCTTCTCGGTTAGCTTTCTGCCGCAGACGGGACAGTTGCCCTTGGCCTTCTTCAGCTCCATTATGGCCTTGTTCCTCTCCTTGACCAGGTTTTTCAGTCCACCGCGCTCCTCGTTTATCTCGTTTAGCTCAACCTGTATCTCTTCCTTCCTCCTCTTTGCACCCTCGACCTCGGCGGAGAGCTTTTCTATCTCTTCTCTGGAGAGCTTGAGGCGTTTTCTGAGGCCTTCCAGCTGCGACGACAATGATTTGGCATCTTCGTACGCCCGGGCGTCCTTTTCGAGCCTCTTGAGTTTCCTCTCGAGCTTGCCCCTCTCTTTCTCCAGCTCCTTGAGGCGCTTCTCCAGTTCACTCAGCTCGGCGAGGCGCTCCTCTATCGCCGAAATCTGTGCCCTGTAGTTCTCGGCGAGCTTCTCGTTTCTGGCCTTCTCGTCCACATAGCGCTTCCTGAAGTTCGAGAGCTTCAGGTAGAGCTCGGCTTTCTCCTTTAACTTACGGAACTCCTTCACCCGTTCCTCCAGCTCACTCAATCTTTGTTTGCTCTCGGCTATGCGTTTCTCAAGCCCCTCCAGCTTCGTCTCAAGCCGCTTTCGGTTCCCTTCCCTCTCCTTGGCCTCAAGTCTGAGAGAGTTTATCTCCTTCTCCAGGGCATCAAGCTCCCCGAGCTTTTTCTCCACCCTTTCCAGTTCCTTCTCCAGCTTTGGAATCTGAGGTGAGAGCTTGTTTATCTCTTTGAGGGCGTTTGAGAGCTCCCTCTCCATCTCCCCGATCAGCTCGTCGAGGTTTTCCGTGCTCTTCAGGTAGTCCTCCGTCGATTTTATCCTGCGTTCTATCTCTTTTCTCACTTCGAGGAGGTTCTTGTAGGCGTTTTCATACCTGTCGAGACCGAGAACCTGGCGGACGACCTTCTCCCTGCTCTCGTCGCTCTCAAGGATGGCATCGATCTCCCCCTGCCTTATGTAAATCGCGTTGAGGAAGACGTCGTACGGAACTAGCTTCTCCATCCAGTCCCTTACAGCTTTTTGGCTCGTCTCCGTGGCGTGCTTCCAGGAGCTTCCGTCGTGGTACTTGGCGAAGGCCATTCCCCTGGTTATGTTCCTGTGGAGCTGGTATTTGACGCCGTCCTTCTCGAAGAAGACCGTTATCTCCGTGGACTTTCCGTCCACCCTGAGTATGTCCTCCTTTCTGAGGTCTTTGGGCTTGCTCGGCCAGTAGAGGCCGACGAGGAGCGCATCGAGAAGGGAGCTCTTTCCAGAGCCGTTCTGTCCGATTATGAGGTTTATCCCGCTCGTGAAGTTAACCTTGGTCAGCCCGTGGGAGCGGAAGTCCTTGATTATGAGCTTTTCAATCTTCATCTCCACCACCGATCCAGGCGAGAATGCTCGTGGGCTTGCCCTTCGGCCTGGGTCTCTTCGCCTTCTGCGCCTTTTCGGGCTTCTTCTCTTTCTTAGGGGGTTTCTCCTCCTTGGCCGGGGCGGGCTCTTCGAGCTTCTCCTCTCCCGGCTCTTCCGGCTTCTTCTCCTCCCACTCGCCCAGGAACAGCTCGACGACGATATCGAGGGCCTCGAACTTCTTCTCGCCGGTCAGCTCTATCGCCCTCAGTTCCGCTGGGGTGAAGTACTCAGCCGGCTTGGGCACCTCTCCGCCGGCGGCAGCTTTCAGCTTCCTCTCGAAGCGCGTTCTCAGGTAGAGGTACTTAACTTCCAGAATCTCCTGGAAGTGGGAAACGTCGTAGGGCCTTTCCCAGCGCAGGTCGAGCCTTACAAAGGCCTCTCTCGGTATCTTACTCCTGAGGCGCTTCAGCTCCCTCTTGGCGGTTTCCTCGTCGGCTTTCATTTTAACGTCTATGAAGGGCCTCACCCTCAGCTCGATGAACCTCGGTTTGAAGTCCTCGACTATGTAGAAGCCCTTCCTCGTGCCGGCTTCCGGGGTGAAGCTCCTTCCGTTCCAGCGGTACCTGAGCTCGTAGTCCCCGAAGTCCCAGCGCTGGAGCGAGCCCGGATAGACCAGCGTCCCTATATCGTAGCTCGTGACGAACTCCCTGTGGATGTGGCCGAGAGCGTAGTAGACATAGCCCTTTGGCAGGTCTTCCATCCTCAGCTCGAAGTAGTCGCGCTGGCTCTCGGGGATTATCCCCATCATCTTCTCTATGAGCTCCTTTATCCCCTGGTGGAGCATCAGGATGGCGTCTCCCTCGGGCTTGAAAATTTCAGCGAGTCTGTTGCGCTCAAGCCATGCCGCACTCATGTACTTCAGCCCGTGAATCTCGACGGTCTTCCCGCCCCTCTCAAAGACGCCCCTAACGAGGTATTTGCCCCCAAGCCTCTCGCTCGTCAGGTACTCGTTCTCAACCTTCTCGTCCCTCAGACCGACGAGGTGGAGCAGACCGAGCCCCTCAAGGAGATGATAAGCCGAGACCTTCCTCTGCGTTCTGTCGTGGTTTCCCTCTATCGCAAAGACTGGAATTCCGGCTTTCCTCGGCTTTTCCAGTATCTCTATCGCGGTCTTTATTGTCTCTGGACTGGGCCGGCTTGAGTGGAACAGGTCGCCGGCTATGAGAATGAAGTCCACTTCCTCCGCTACGGCCCTCTTCATTGCCTCTCTGAAGGCCTGGGCAAACTCCTCGGCGCGGTAGGGAAGGCGGTACTGCTCGAAGCCGAGATGAACATCGGCCATGTGGGCGAACTTCATCTGGGACACCTCAGAAGTCCAGCTCTATGCCCTCCTCCTCGTAGAGCTCCTCCTTCTTCTCCTCTGCCTTCTCGCGCTCCGCCCTTTCCCTCCAGCGCCTCACGACACCTATGTCCTCGCCCCCGTAGTCACCGCCGAGGGCCTTGAAGTTGTAGACCTTCACCAGCGCGGGCAGGCTTATGGCCTGACCTACTATCACCGCCTCGCCCTTGCCGAGGCCGGCTATGTCCCCCATAAGCTCCCCGCTCAGCTGCTCGCTGGCTTTTATGACGTAGTTCTGGTCGTTCGGGTTCACGATGCGCATTATGATTTTCGTGTTCGTCTGGCTCAGCACGTCCTCGTTGAGCCTGCTCGGCCTCTGGGATACGAGTCCCATGCCGACGCCGAACTTCCTGCCCTCCCTGGCTATCCTTCCGAGTATCCTCACGGTTCCGCCCTTCTCGCCGTGGGGTGCGAAGATGTGAGCCTCTTCTACTATTATGAGTATAGGTTCCGAGAGGGCCGGATAGCTCGCCTCGACAGAGCGGATGAACTTCTCAAGCTCCTCCACCTCTTCCGAAACGGCCGAGATTCTGCTTCCGTACTTTCTCTTGAGGTATTCGAGCCTCTTCCTGGCCTTCTCGTAGTCCATCCTGGTTTCGAACATCTTTTCGAGGAGCTTCGCAGCTACCAGCTTCATCTGGCCCTCGTCTAAGGGGCCGAGGTCTATGACGTTCACCATACCAGCTCTGATGGAAGCCACTATGTCTTCACTTGAGAGCAGATGGCCGTAGTTCCTCAGGAAGCGGGATATCTTCATCGTGAGCCTCGTTATCGTTTCCTTTTCGGCGGCCTTTATCTCGCCCAGGTCGCGGTACTTGCCGGCGTGGGGGTCCCAGTAGCTGCCGTACCCCTCGCTCGCCCACCGCTGGAGCAGGTCGAGGACGGCCTTGACTACCTCCCTCCCACCAAGGTTGGGGTTCTCGTGGAGAACCGTGTCCCAGGCTCGCAGCAGGTAGGAGCGCTGTATGGTTGCGTTGCTCTGTATCTCCATGAGGTCAGCCAGCTCCTCGCCGTCCATCGTCTCGGGCTGGATTCTCGCCTCGATGAGGTTGACGTATCTTGTGCCCGTGTTGGGAAGGCTCAGGCGCATGTAATCGCCGTGGGGGTCGAGAACGACGACCGTTCCCCTCAGCTCTTCCACCATCTTCCAGAGCATGACCGAAACTGTGTTGCTCTTGCCCGCTCCGGTAACGGCTAAAACAGCAAAGTGCCTCGAAACCAGCTCGTCGGCGTTGAGGTATATCGGCACGTCGTCCCTCAGGAGCAGGGTTCCAACTTCGATGAAGCCCTCCCCGCCGTAGTAGATCGCCCCGAGAAGGTCTGAGCTGGCTATGTAGACCTTGTTTCCGTTGGGAACGGGGACGCGGTTGGGGACTATCTCGGCCCTGTCGCCTCTGAGCTCTATCCTTCCCAGCACATGAACGGTGACTATCAGTGCTTCGTTCTCGCCTATGCTCTCTCCGTACTCCCTCAGGTCGAGGTCAAGGCTCGCGAAAGTGCTCTTCCCCTCACTGAGGAGCCAGTTGATGTTTTTAATCCCTCTGATGGTGCCTATCACCCACTCAACGTCGTCGCCCCAGCGGCAGTTCCTGTCCTTCGCCTCCTTGCACAGCCTTGCAACGACGAAGTCTCCAAACTTGAGGTCGCTATCGGGATGAGCGTAGAACTGGAAGGAGTTAACCGTGGCTTCACCAGTCACGATTCCAACCGGGTTGTTAAGGTCTTCAGCTATGCGCATAACATCACCTATCGGTTGACTTGGTTTTCGGGGGCTTTAAACTTTACTCCGGAAAGTAGGGGGGAGAATCAGCCAGGAATCCGGTCATCATCCCGCCGTCAGGTTCGAGAGTGCTCATCACGTGGGGTGGCCACCCCGGATGAAGTCTTCCTCAAGTCTTAAAAGCTTTGGCGCGTAGTCTATAACATGAGCGTGTCCGTTAGAGAAGCCGGTGGGAGGATTCCCCTGGCGATGGTCGTTATAAGGCCGGCGAAGCTGTTCGACATACCCGACGTCGTCAGGATAGAACGGCTCTCGTTCCGGGAACAGTACCCGCGGGGTGTTTTTCTGGTTTTTCTTGAGAACAACCCCGATACTTTCCTAGTGGCCGAGTACCGCGGGAGGGTCATCGGCTACGTGATGGCATACCTTCGTCCCGACCTGGAGGGGCACATAATGAGCATTGCCGTTGACCCCCAGTACCGGGGCAGCGGCATCGGTTCGGCCCTGCTTAGCGAGGTCATCGAAAGGCTCATAAAGAAGGGCGCCCGCTACATCGGTCTGGAGGTTCGTGTGAGCAACGAAAAGGCCATAAAGCTCTACGAGCGCTTCGGTTTCAGGCGCATCAAGCGCATAATCGGCTACTACGCCGACGGTGAGGACGCCTACTACATGCTGATGCCGGCCGACGAGTGGGGTGGAAGAAATTGAAGGAGCCGATAGTCTTTCAGCTCAGCGGGGACAGGGTCTTCAGCGAGCGCGAAAAGGCGATAAACCAGTTCTACAACAAGAGGTATTTCGGCGAGGTCGTGAACGGGAAGCTCTTTCTCTCGCTCATAGAAGCTGCCTACCTGATGGAGAAGGGCAAGATAAGGGTTTTTGATGGCGAGAAAGAGCTTTCTTTCAAGGAACTGGTCGAGCTCGGAAGGAAGCGCGACGACCAGTTCGACATAAAGCTCCTCGTCTACACCGACCTGCGCGACAGGGGCTACACCGTCAAGTCCGCCCTCAAGTTCGGCTCGCACTTCCGCGTTTACAGGCGCGGAATGGACGAGCACTCCCAGTGGCTGATATGGGTCGTCCCCGAGAACCTCCGCTTCAGCCCGAACGACATCACCGCCCGCGTGAGGGTTGCCCACGGCGTCAGAAAGAACATGGTGATGGCCGTCGTCGACGAGGACAACGACGTGGTGTACTACAAGATAGAATGGGTGAAGTTTTAGGACTGGGGCTTCATCCTCTCGAACTCCCTGTACATGAGGTTCACGGTTTTCTCGTCAAGGCTTTCCGCGTCAATGGGGACTATCACCACGGTGTTGTAGATGGTTGTGTAGTCCTTCAGGGTCGTGAGGAACTTGAAGACCGGGGCGAAACCGTTCTCGAGGATGAGGTACTCGACCCCATCGAGGAAAATAATCTTCGGATTGTCGGTCTTTCTCATGAAGTCAACCATCGCCTGGAGGAGGAACTCCAAGCGAGTGGGGGAAACGGCGTTTTTGTCCCTAACCGTGGTCAGCCACAGTACCGGGGTCTTTTCGATGTTCAGATGCTCTCTGATGACTTCCGGAGGATGCCTGGACACTATGAGCCCGGCCCTTCCGCGAAGGAGCCTCTCTATCACCGGGTAGCAGTTGGGCAGGTTGCACAGGTACAGCCCGGGCTTGAGGCTCTCCTGCTCTTCCTTTCCAGTGAACTCCACAACCGGGATGAGTTCGTACCTCTCCGTGAGGACTGTGAGGAGGCTCCACCATCCCGCGATGAAGATTACCGCGGCCAGGAGGGCCAGAAGGTTGCCTATCGAGTTCACCAAGTCCACCTGCTCAGGGGTCATGAGAATGAGGTTGTTGCTCCTGAGATCGAGGAGCAGGAAAACGGACTTGCCAAGGGCGCCCACAAAGAAGGAGAGCATCGCGTAGTCGTAGAACCGCTTGAGCTCCGGGTAGTGTGAGATGAACCGTTTTCTACGGCCGACGGTTATGAGGAACAGGCCTATGAATGCAACCTCCGCAAGCAGTGCGACGATTATCGCCATCGGCCACCACCGCTGATAACCCGGTTATTCCCCAACATGTTGTCTTCTCTCCAATAAATTATATTTTTCGGTGGTGCTTCGAAGTAATTGGACACCGTAAGTTCTAATTTTTAACATGAATCGGAGACAATGTTCGAACAAAGAACCAGTTTTGGTGAAAAATGTGAAAATTGAAGGGCCCGGAATCACTTCAGGAAGCCGGTCTTCTTTCCGAGGTCCTCGAAGGCATCCAGAACGTACTGGAGGTCCTCCTTGCTGTGGGCCGCTGAAGGCTCGAGCCTTATGCGAGCAGTTCCGAGCGGGACGGTCGGGTAGACTATCGCCTGAGCGAAGATGTTGTACTCGTCGTAGAGCCTCCGTGAGAACTCCTGGGCGGTCTTCTCGTCGTAGAGCATGACCGGCGTAATCGGGTGCTTGGTGTTGCCGAGGTCGTAGCCGAGGTCCCTCAGCCCGTTCTGGAGGAAGTGGGTGTTGTCCCAGAGCTTCTTAACTAGCTCGTCGCTGTGCTGGAGTATCTCGACGGCTGCAATGGCCGCCGCAACGTCGGGCGGGTTCGGGGCGCTTGAGAAGAGGAACGGCCTTCCCCTCTGCCTGAGGTACTCGATGGCCTCCTCCGGTCCGGCGACGTAGCCGCCGATAACACCGAAGGCCTTGCTCAGCGTACCCATCTCGAAGTCAACCTTGTCGTGGAGCTTGAAGTGATCGACTATACCCCTTCCGCTGTCTCCGAGGACACCCTCACCGTGGGCGTCGTCTATGTAGAGCATGGCATCGTACTGCTCGGCCAGCTCGGCCATCTCCGGGACCGGCGCGAGGTCACCGTCCATCGAGAAGACACCGTCGCTGACGATTATCTTCTTCTCCTTGTCCTTGTTCTCCTCGAGGCGCTTCTTGAGGTCCTCCATATCGAGGTGCTTGTAGATGACCTTTGGAGCACCGCTGAGGCGCATTCCATCTATGATGCTCGCGTGGTTGAGCTCCTCGCTGATGAAGACACCGTTGTCCTTCTTGGTGAGTAGAGCACTTAGAGCGCCGAGGTTGGCGTTGTAGCCGCTCTGGAATAGTATGGCTGCCTCCCTCTTCTTAAACTTGGCCAGCTTCTCCTCGAGCTCCACGTGGAGCTCCATGGTGCCGGCTATGGTCCTAACCGCTCCGGCACCGACGCCGTAGTCGAGGATGGCCCTTATAGCGGCCTCCTTTATCTTGGGATGTGCGGCCAAACCGAGGTAGTTGTTCGAACACATGTTGAGAACGCGCTTTCCGTCAACGACGACCCAGGGACCCTGGGAGCTCTCAAGCTTTCTAATGGTCACGTAAAGGCCTTTCTCCTTGAGCTCCTTGAGCTCTTCCCTAATCCAGTCGAGCTTCGCCATGAGAACCACCGGTGATTCTTGGACATCGAGGTATAAAAGTTTTGCAGTGCCCCAGTTAGTGCAGCCTAAGAACCATTACCGCCAGGGTGAGCAAGGCGAGGGCGACGCTGCCGCCTATGCTTATCTCGTACTCCCGCCGGGGATCGGGATACCTGGTCAGAACCTTGGGCTCTATCCTCAGCCCGTTGGTTCCTCCCCTTGCGAATATTTCGATTCCGTAGCCCCTCCTCATCAGGGGGTATGCGAAGGGAATCACGCCCGTGAAGAAGTCGAGGAAGATGTGGCTGAGCCAGCCTAGGGAGAAAAGGATGGCGTAGGGGTTGCCCGCGAGGTACGCCAGCCCCGTGATGGGAACCGCGAGGAGGAGAGAATGGAGGTACGACCGGTGCTCCCGTGTGAATGCGTCGAGGTCCGGAAAGACCGCTCCAATGATGATGGCGAGCACTAACCCAGCTGTGGGATTCGACGAGAGCGCGAGGTATGCCAACGCTGGTATCGAGGCGTGTTCGAGTGGGTCCATGGCAAAAGGCTTAATACCTCAAAGGCTCATAAGCCTTTAGGTAGGGTGATAGCTATGCCGGAGGAAGTTAAGGAGGTTAAAATCCTCGAGAAGCCTTGGGTTGAGAAGTACAGGCCTCAAAAGCTCGACGACATGGTCGGGCAGGATCACATAGTCAAGAGGCTCAAGCACTACGTTAAAACCGGTTCCATGCCGCACCTTCTATTTGCCGGACCCCCGGGCGTTGGAAAGACCACCGCGGCTCTGTGTCTCGCGAGGGAGCTCTTCGGCGAGGGCTGGAGACACAACTTCCTTGAGCTGAACGCGAGCGACGAGCGTGGAATAAACGTCATCCGCGAGAAGGTTAAGGAGTTCGCGAGAACTAAGCCGATAGGCGGGGCGAGCTTCAAGATAATCTTCCTCGATGAGGCAGACGCTTTGACCCAAGATGCTCAGCAGGCCCTGAGGAGAACGATGGAGATGTTCTCGAACAACGTCCGCTTCATCCTGAGCTGCAACTACTCCTCAAAGATAATCGAGCCGATACAGTCGAGGTGCGCCATCTTCCGCTTCAGGCCGCTGAGGGACGAGGACATAGCGAGGCGCATAGAGCTCATAGCTGAGAACGAGGGGCTTGAACTGACGGAGGAGGGACTCCAGGCGCTCCTCTACGTTGCAGAGGGCGACCTCAGAAGGGCCATAAACGTCCTGCAGGCTGCTGCCGCCCTTGACACCAAGATAACCGATGAGAACGTCTTCCTCGTTGCCAGCAGAGCTCGTCCGGAGGACGTCAGACAGATGATGCAGCTGGCCCTGGAGGGCAACTTCCTCAAGGCCAGGGAGAAGCTCAGGGAGATACTCCTCAAGCAGGGCCTGAGCGGCGAGGACGTTCTCATTCAGATGCACAAGGAGGTCTTCAACCTGACCATACCCGAGGACAGGAAAGTTGCCCTGGCCGACAAGATCGGAGAGTACAACTTCAGGCTCGTGGAAGGAGCGAACGAGATGATACAGCTTGAGGCTCTGCTGGCCCAGTTCACCCTGATGGGTAAGTGATGGCCATGCCGCGGGACGTTCCTTGGGTTGAGAAGTACCGGCCGAGACGCCTGGGGGAGCTGATAAACCAGACCAAGGCCCTGGGACAGGTGAAGGCATGGATAGAGGCGTGGCTCCAGGGCAGTCCGCCGAAGAAGAAGGCGCTGATCCTGGCCGGCCCTCCGGGAACAGGTAAGACTGCGACGGTGTATGCCATAGCCCGGGAGTACGGCTTCGAAATAATCGAGCTCAACGCCAGCGACGAGAGGACATACGAGAAGGTGGAGCGCTACGTTCAGGCTGCCTACACCCTCGACATCCTCGGGAAGAGGAGGAAGCTCATATTCCTCGATGAAGCCGACAACATGGAGCCGAGCGGGGCGAGGGAGATAGCGAAGCTGATAGATAGAGCCAGAAATCCGATAATCATGAGCGCCAATCACTACTGGGAAGTCCCGAGGGAGATAAGAAACAAGGCCCAGATAGTCGAGTACAAGCGCCTGACCCAGAGGGACATCATAAAGGGACTCGTGAGGATCCTCCACGCGGAGGGCCTGACGGTTCCGAAGGAGGTGCTCTACGAGATAGCCAAGCGCGCCAACGGTGATCTGAGGGCTGCAATAAACGACCTCCAGACGGTTGTGTCCGGCGGGATAGAGGATGCCGTCGACGTTCTCGCCTACCGCGACACGGAAAAGAGCGTCTTCCAGGCTTTGGCTCAGCTCTTCGCAACCGACAACGCCAAGAAGGCCAAGCTGGTCGTTCTCGGCGTTGACATGTTCCCCCACGAGCTCCTCCAGTGGATAGACGAGAACCTTCCCTACGTCTACTACAAGCCCGAGGACATAGCGAGGGCCTACGAGGCTCTGAGTAGGGCGGACATATACCTCGGAAGGGCGCAGAGGACGGGGAACTACGGCCTCTGGAAGTACGCCACGGACATGATGACGGCAGGGGTTGCGGTTGCTGGCGTTAAGAGGAAGGGCTTCGTGAGAATTTATCCACCCAAGACCATAAAGCTCCTCACGGAGAGCAAGGCCGAGAGGGGACTAAGGGACTCGGTGCTCAAGAAGATAATGAAGGAGATGCACATGGCGAAGCTCGAAGCCCTGGAGACCCTCAACGTCCTGAAGGCAATATTCGAGTACAACCCAGACATGGCGGCGCACTTCGTCGTTTACCTCGACCTTGACCTCAAGGAGGTCGAGTTCATAGTCGGGGACAAGGAGAAGGCCAGGACTATATGGGGCAAGAGCATGAACATCGAGAAGAAGCTCAAGGAGCGCGGTGAGCTTGAGGAGCACGTGAGGGTTGCCGCTGAGAAGGAAGAAGAAATTGAGCCCACGGAAGAGGAAGAAGTCGAGGAAGAGGCGGAGGAAGAGATAAGCGAGGAAGAGCTTGAGAAGGCCGAGGAGGAAATGGAAGCCGTCGAGGAAAGCGGGGAGAAGATAGACAAGCCCAAGAAGAAGGGCAAGCAGGCGACGCTGTTCGACTTCCTCGGGAAGAAGTGATGGCCAGATTTTATATTCTTTGCAATACAAATTTTTGGTGTTTTTGTATTCCGCGGAATATAAGATTCGGCTCCCCGGCGAGAAAACGGTGGAGTACGCCCCGCTGGGAGATTTTTGCTGGAAGTTTGAACGGGGTCACAACTCCTCTGCAAGTTTTTCCATCTTGATTTTTAGCTCTGGTAGCTTGTTCCTCACAACGTCCCAGATAAGCTCCACATCTACACCAAAATACTGATGGATGAGAATATTCCTAAGGCCGATTATCTTGCGCCATTCTATCTCTGGATGTCTCTCCCGGATTTCTTCTGGGATAGCCCGACAGGCTTCACCGATTATTTCAAGGTTTCTCACAACAGCATCAATAACCATCCCCTTGGCTCTGAACTCCTCTAAACTCAATTCTCCTGTGTATTCCTCGATCCGGGATATCGCTTCGAGGATATCTTCAACGTACAGTCTATAGTCCCTCAACGCTCACCGCCTCACTCCATACGTACTTCCGGACTCTCGGCTTGAGGGCCTCGATCGTTATCAGATCAACCTCGACTCCGAGGAGGTCTTCGAGGAAGAACTTGAGCTCCATGTAGTTGTCGAAGGTTTTTTTCCCTGGTTCAAACTCCACCAGGATGTCCAGATCGCTGTCTTCCCTTGCCTCTCCCCGCACGTAAGAACCGAAGAGCCAGAGGTGCCTAACCCCGAACTTCCGGAGTTCTTGGGCATGGGAGTGCAAAATGCTGAGTATCTGTACCAGTTCCATACGACTCTCCATCAAATCAAGATAATGCGATTGAGGTTAATAAGGATTCACCCAATCTCCACATCCGCACAGACCTTGAAAACGTGCGGCTTGAAGTCGCTCACTTTTTTGATCCTGACGGTGCAGTCCCTTCCGAGCTTCCGGCACTCATCGAGGATTCTCGCCCTGAACGTCTCGATCTCCCCCTCGTGGACGAAGTCGTAGTAGTGCAGCCATTTCTCTGCCCTGTCCAGAGTTAGGGTCAGGGCATCAACGCCCCTCGGCGTGGGGCTTATCACTCTGTCGTGGCTTGGAAGCTCCGGGAGAACCTCGAAGACATCCCCGTGAATGAACTCTATCTCGCCCCTCAGCTTCTCCTTGTTCAGCTCAATGTTCTCAAGGCCGAGCTCGTAGGCTTCCCTGTTCAGCTCCACCGCGGTGATTTTGACCCTCTTATAGCGCGCTATGACGATTGCGTAGGGCAGAACGCCGGCGAAGGGAATTAAAACCCTCTCGCCGTCGCGGATGAGCTGGGCCAAGCGGTACCGCTCACCCTTCATGCGCGGGTTGAAGAAGGCCTTTGAGAGGTCAACCTTTATCCGAACGCCGTTCTCTTTGTGAACCGTTTCCAGTCTCTTCTCTCCCCAGATTATCGAGTAGTCCCTTATCCTGAAGGCACCCTCGTGGAACCCCTTTTTGGCAATGACCTTCAGAAACGGGTGGACCTTCCTCAGGCCCCAAACTATGTCCTCAATCCTATGCTCAAGCTCCGGCGGTATCTGGATGACCGCTATGTCGCCTATCACGTCGTAGCGCCTCAGGTAATTCAGCTCTTCTCTGCTCAGCCTCTCGGCGAGGACGCTCTCAAGGTTCTTGTATATCTGCCTCTCCGGCCTGAGCGGGAGTTCTAGCGGGAGAACCTCGTAGCCGAGCCTTCCAATCCGGGGGTCGTTGATAACCGGTAGGAGAACGTACCCGTTTTCCCTCCTCGGCCTCCTTTTGCCATCGTAGAGGCCGAGCTTCTTCAGCTTTCTCTTGACGGGTTCTGCCTCCCGCCTTGGAACCTTTACAGCCGGCAATCTCTCACCGGGAGGAGTTGGGAAAGGGGCTTAAAAACGCTTACCTCCAGTAGGGCTCGCGCATGAGAACGGCCTGTTTGAATATCTCGACGAGTTCGGCATCGCTCGCCCCGTTCCTCAGAGCAGTGGCGAAGTCTATCAGGTCGTTCTTCCTCAGCAGGCAGGTCTTGAACTTGCCGTCGGAGGTGACCCTTAGGCGGGTGCAGTTGGCGCAGAAGACCGTGTTGTGCATCGCCCTGACGACCTCAACCTCGGCGATGCCGTAGTCGGTCGGGATGAAGTACTTCTTCCGCCTGTGCATCCGTCTCTCCCTGGTCTCCACCGCCATCTCCTCGAGCTTCTTTTCAACCGGTTTGAGGGGGTAGAAGTACTTCCTGAAGAATCTCGTCTCCGTGAACTCCCTCGGGGCTTCGAGTTCTATGAGCTGGAGGATCGTCCCGGTCTTCGCCGCAAAGTCCACCATGTCCCATATCTCGTCGTCGTTTAGGCCCTTCATCACCGTCATGTTGAGCTTCACGGGACTGAGGTACTTCACGGCCTCCTCGATTCCCTCGATAACGACGTCGAGCATGTCAACGCCGGTGATTCTCCTGTAAACCTCCGGCCTCAGGCTGTGGAGCGAGACGTTAACCCTGTCGAGGCCGGCTTTTGCGAGGGGCTTTGCCAGCTCCTTTAAGCGACTTCCGTTGGTCGTCATGGAGAGGTCCACCACGTACGGCTTGATTCGCCCGACTATCTCGATTATATCTTCCCTTACGGTTGGCTCACCGCCGGTAAGCTTGACCTTCCTTATTCCAAGGCGCGAGGCTATCCTCACGATTCTCTCTATCTCTCCAGGTGTCAGTTCGAGCCTCGCGTTGAAGTGCTGCCCCTCCCTGTGGCAGAAGAAGCAGCGGAAGTTGCAGTCCTGGGTGAGCGAAATCCTGAGGTTCGTTACTGGCCGGCCAAAGCGGTCGTAGAGGGTCATTCAACCACCGGGGTGATTAGTTTTTTGGCTTAAAAAAAGGTTTTGGATAAGCGTTTTTGTTTAACTCATTCCCATCGAAAACTACAAGTAGGGGGAGGCGCAAGATTAAGCCCAGGGGGTTTTCCGCATGAACGTTGAGGAGGTTAAGGCCCAACTTTCACATCTTGAGTCGCTTCACTCCACTTTTGAGCGGCAGTTTCCAACCATCTACGAGGAACGGGACGGAGAGGCTCTTCTGGAGAAGGTGAAGTCCCTGTACAACATATCGAGGGAGAAGCTTGAGATAGCGTCATCTCTGTACCGTGAGATGGGGAGCTTCGGCGGCCACATAGAGGAGCAGGCGAAGGAACTGTACCGCAACGAGTACCAGATGAAGTTCCGCCTTGAGGAGATACTCTCTCTCCTAGTCAAGGAGCACGACTACGACACCAGGATAAAGCTCTCAACGGCCCTGGACCGGCTCGTCCAGTTCCACAGGGTTTACGACTATGCAGTTAGAAAGGCACTGGGCGAGATGCTCCGGGAGGTCGAGGGGCTGAGCCTTTTGGCCGGGGGCGAAAAGGAGAAAAAGGTACCCGTTGGTATAATGGAGGAGCTCAGGAAAGTTAAGAAACTTGAGGCCGAGCTTGGAATCTTAAAGGTTTTCCTGCTCAGGCTTTACACTCATCCCGGTGATGTGCATAAGGTTGAAGAGGCGCTGAGAGACTGGCACTCCAGGGGACTGCTCTGGGTCGAGGCGAGAAACGTTGAGAAACTCAGCGGCGTCGAGGACGCCGAGGATATACTCGAGGGACTCACGCTCATCGGAGTGGTGGAAAAGAAGATGAGGGGTGGTGAAGGTGTCTACAGACACAGGAGTTTCAGTTCGAGTTAGGGGCATCTACAGCACGGCCCTTACAAAGCTCTTCCTCGACAGGGGCTTCGGAATCTCGCAGCCCAGCAACAGGATCGTCGAGCGCTTCAACCTCGAAAAGACCTACGACGAGTTTGATGTTGATGTTTACGACAAGAAGGACCACCACGGGGTAATCCTCGTTGGAACGAAGGTTGAGGAGGTTAAGGCTGCCCTTGAGGACGAGCTCATAGACGTTTTCTTTAGGAAGCTCCCCTACCAGCTCTACGGAATCTACAAGGGAATGGTAGTCAAGAAGGACGAGCGCTACGTCTACATAGACATCGGAAGCGCCATCGGAACCGTGGTCGCCAGCGAACTGCCGCGCGCGATGGAGGGCGATGAGGTTCTCGTTCAGGTTAAGAAGCACAACCTCCTTCCCCAGCTGAGCGTCACGCTGACGATTCCGGGCGACTACGCGGTTCTCATCCCGAAGCCGATAGGGGCGCAGAGGCACGTCAAGATATCCAGAAAGATAAGGGAGCAGAGTGAGCGCGAAAGGCTTCGCATCCTCGGCCTCAGCATAGACCTGGGTGAGTGGGGAATCCTCTGGAGGACGGCTGCAGCTTATAAAGACTGGAACACCCTCCGGGACGAGATAATAAACCTCTCCAAGCTTGCTGACCGGCTCAAGAAGGCGGACTCCTACACGGCCCCCTCCCTCATAATCGAGGGGAGGAACATATACGAGGTTGAGTTCGGTGGGGGCGCAAAGAGAAAGCTCGACGAGATAAGGAACAAAGTCGTTCCGACCGTTGAGGGCCACCACCAGCTGAAGGCCTACGATCCCGAGCTGAGCTTCGCGGTGGAGATAGCGGAGGGAATCCTTTCGAAGGTTCCCGGCCAGAGGGAAAAGGTGAAGACGGGCTTCTGGGAGGCTCTGATAACCAACAAGGGGCCCAAGAGGGGGTGGCTCTTCAGCCTTGAGCACTACAAGCCCGACGGGCAGAGGATAAAGATAGGGCCCGGTGAGATAACCGAGGTTTCTATGAATCCGCTGAAGATAACCTTCAAGCGCCACCTCAAGCCCGGCAAGTTCTACGACGGCCTGGACATTCCCATAGAGTTCGGGGACTACGTCATAACTGAGATAGAGTCCGGAAAGTGGTGGTTCGTGCACCGCTACTACGACCGCAACGGCAACCTCAAGGGCGAGTACTACAACATCAACACGCCGGTGGAGATATACCCGGACAGGGCGCGCTACATCGACCTCGAGGTGGACATCGTCAAGTGGCCGGACGGCAAGAAGGAGATAATAGACAAGGAGAAGCTGACCGAGCACTATGAGGAGGGCATCATTACCGAGAAGCTCTACAAGGCGGTTCTCAGAATAGTTCAGGAGGTCTACGAGAGGGTTTAGTTCCTTTTCTGTTTACTCCCCTTCTTCACCGCTCAGGGCTTCCTCGATACCTTTCTCCGTTATCCTGAAGTAGACCATTCCCCCCTCGGGCCTGAACCTGTGTCTCTCGAGCACGGCCACCCTCATTCCGGGCGTGTTGAGCTTGTCGAGCCTGAGGATGTCCTTGGTCCGGTAGTTGAGGGTGTGCTCGGCAACGGGCTTCATCCTCTCCGCCCGGCTGTCGAAGTGGACCTGGTTGATAACTATCACCGGAATGCGGTTTCTCCTGGCTATCCAGAGGAGAACCTGGAGCTGTTTACCGAGTTCAGCGGTGAGGTTCCTTCTGTGCTCCTCTACGCGGTAGTGGGCCGTTATGGAGTCAACGACCACGAGGGAAAAAGACCCGTCAACGATTTTCTTCAAGCTTCCGATGGTGCGCCTCTGCTCCTTGAAGTCCGATGGCGTGAAGAGGATGAACCTCTGGAGCGCCTCCTCGGGGTCTAAACCCCTCACCTCGGCCATTTGGCTCAGTCTCTCGGGAGAAAAGCCCCCCTCGGTGTCGACGTAGGCAACCTTTCCGGGACTCAGGAGGCCGACCTGCACGGCGAGCGTCGTCTTTCCGGTGGCGAAGCTCCCGTAAATCTGGGTCAGTACCTCCTCGGCTATTCCGCCGCCGAGAAGCTCGTCGAGTGATTTTACCCCCGTGGTGAGCATCAGCCCCACCGCTAGAGGGTGAGCTCTTCGTAGAGCTCCATGGGGCGAACCATGACCCATATGCGCTTCTTCTTCAGCTCGTCCTGGAGTTTTTCGACGCTTCCCGTGCCGTAGATGCCGTAGTGCATCGGGATGACGATCTTCGGTCTTATGTCCTCGATTATCTGCGCCGCCTCGCGCTCGTTGGCGGTTGAGCGGCCGCTGATGGGCACCATGAGCACGTCTATCTTTCCCCTGAGCTTCTGGAGGGTCGGCGTTGAATAGGTATCTCCGGTGTGGAAGAGGGTCTTGTCGCCCTCTATGATGTAGCCGACAGGGTACTGGCTCGAGGGGTGCTCCATGTAGACGGCGGTGACCTTAACGCCGTTCCCGAGCTCTATCGTCTGGCCTTCCTCTATCTCCTTTACCTTCGTTACCCCGTCGCTGATGGCCATCATGTAGACCGGCTTCGGCCCTATGACGGTCGCGTCGCGGAGCCTTGAGAGCAGCTCGACCTTTCCGTAGTGGTCAACGTGTTCGTGGGTTATCAGTATGTAGTCCACTTCCCCGATTTTGTCGTCGTCAACCTCAGGGTACGGGTCGATGAGCAGTCTCACACCATTCGTCTCGACCCAAAAGCACGCGTGTCCGTACCAGATAATCTTCATCGGTGATACCTCCTCCAATGGGTTCGGTGAGGTGGACTTAAAGTTTTTCATTGGCGGTTCTTTTTGGAAACTCGCCCGGTTAGCTTCCGAAAGCCCGGCGTAGATTTTATATACTTCGCTTTCGTCACCATACTGATGTGCGCCGGGAATTCAAACTTCAGAAAGGGTCTGATAGTTCGCGAACCCTTCGCAACCCTCATAGCGGAAGGAAAGAAGGTCTGGGAGATTAGGAAATCTCGGACGAGGGTTAGGGGGGAGGTTCTTATTCTCAGCGGCGGCAGGGCGGTTGGCAGTGCAGAACTCGTTGACGTCCTCGGTCCGTTTACCCCGGAGGAGCTGGCCCAACACGGGGACAAGCACCTCGTTGACGTGGAATTCCTGCGGGAATACTCCAGAGGCAAGCCCCTCTACGCCTGGGTCTTCCGCAACGCGAAGAAGTTCGATGGACCGAGGAGGGTCCGCATCCCCAGAGGCGCCCAGGTCTGGGCCAACGTGGTGGTGGAGGATGAATAAGAGGCGCTTCATAATCCCACCCGTTTCGCTTCCGGTTCTCCTTCTGATGTTCTTCATCTTCCTGGCGGTTTTCATAGTCTTCTCGAGCATAGTCATGGCCGCCTTTGAGAAGCTCGGAATACCCCCCGAGGTGGCCTACGCCCTCTTCCTCTTCGCCCTCCTCGGGAGCTTCATCAACATCCCCATAGCGGAGGAGGTCTCGTATGAGCCCATCGTCACCCTTAGGGAGGTTCGCTTCTTCGGCATCTCCTATCCCGTCCCCTACTTCGACTGGGCTGAGAAGAGGGTGATAATAGCGATAAACGTCGGCGGGGCGCTGGTTCCCCTCAGCATCGTTCTGTACGAAATCTTCAGGCTCCTCTACTTCGGTCAATTCGGGCTGCTCTTCAACACCATCCTGGCGACCCTCGTAGCGGCCCTTTTCAGCCACGCCTTTGCCAGACCCGTCAGGGGTCTCGGCATAGCGATGCCCATCTTCCTCCCGCCCCTGATAGCCATAATCCTCGGCTGGCTCCTCGGCGACGGAAACCCCAACCTCGTGGCCTACGTCAGCGGAACGATGGGAGTCCTCATAGGGGCCGACCTGATGAACTGGAACAGGATCAAGAACCTCGGAGCGCCGATGGTGAGTATAGGCGGCGCGGGGACCTTCGACGGCATATTCCTCGCGGGGATTATTGCCGTCCTTCTGGTATGACGGTGGGTTTATAAGCCGTGAATTGAACATTCCAACGGCAAAAAGGGGTGGTGCTCATGTTCGTAGTTGGAAGCGGTGCCAGGCATCTGGAGGATGAGATAAAGGCCCTGGGCGGCGAGGTCCTCGATGCTGAGATAAAGAGGTTCCCCGATGGTGAGAAGTACGTCAGAATCATGGGCTCCTCGAAAGACGTCACGGTCGTGCAGTCAACGTTCGCCCCACAGGACGAGCATCTGATTGAGCTGATCCTCATGGCGGATGCTCTGCGCGAGAGGGGAGTTCAGAAGCTCAGGGCGGTCGTTCCGTACCTTGCCTACTCGAGACAGGACAGGGTCACGAAGGACGGCGAGCCGGTGAGCGTGAGGGCGGTGATGAGAACCCTCGCCGTTTACTACGACGAACTCTACGTCTTCGACCTCCACAATCCAGAGACCCTAAGGTTCTTCCCGGGGAAGGCCGTCAACCTTTCGCCCGCCCGGGTCATTGCGGACTACTTCCGGGAGAAGCTCGGAGAGGGCGTCGTTCTCGCCCCCGACAAGGGAGCGCTGATGAGGGCCAAGGCTGTTGCCGAGAGGCTTGGCCTTGAGTACAGCCACTTCCACAAGGTCCGCATTTCTCCGACCGAGGTTCAGATGAAGCCGGTGGATGTGGATGTTAAGGGAAAGAACGTGCTCATAGTTGATGACATCATAAGCACCGGCGGGACCATGATAAGGGCGGCAAACCTGCTCAGGGACATGGGGGCCGAGAAGGTCTTCGTCGCGGCCACTCACGGTGTCTTCGCCGAGGGGGCCATAGAAAAGGTGAGCAACGCAGTCGACGAGCTGGCGGTCACCAACACGATACCCACGCCGGTCTCGAAGATAAGCGTTGTGCCCGAGATACTGAAGCTGTGAGGCGGGGCGATGGCCAGGGCGTCTTCCCTCGCTGCCCTCTTGACCTTTCTGACGTTTTTTGGAGCCGGGCTTCTCATGGTGGTTTCTTTCCTCGTGGTTGGCGGCCGGGGTTCGGTGATTCCCTTCGCAGACGGCTTCTCCATAGTTCCCTCGCTCATAGTTCTCCTCCCACTGACGAAGCGCCTCCTCATCTCTATTGGTGTGGAGGAAGGGGACGCCAGAAAGCTTGCCCTCCTGGCCGGTCTCCTCTCGGTTTTGGTGTTCTACATGACCATACCGAGAGCTTGCGGATGGTGACGTTGATGAAGAGGGTTGTTCTCTATACCATCGGATTCATCCTCATGACGCTCCTGGCCTCTCTTGATTTCGTCCTCTTCGTGGACAGGTTGATACCGCTTGGGGGACGCTGGTTGCTGTTCATGGTCTCCCTTCCGATGGTGGCACTCGGTGGCTACGTTGGGTGGGCAACGGGAAGGGGTCTCGGGCTAAGTCATGATGATGCAGTCAACATGGGCGTCGTTGTTCCTGTGGTCTCCGGTTTTCTGCTCCTCGTCTTTTTCCTCCTCTGACTTTGCAAAAATTTTTTGCCGTTTTTATGTCTAAAATTGTGCATTTTATCAGCGCTTTTTGACAGCTTCTTTTTCAAAAATATGGCCTGGAAAGGGTTTTGCAAAAATTTTTCACTGTGGGGGTTCACCCCTATTGGGTGGAGCGCCCGAACAGGGCGCGACAAAGCCCAGGTGCCAAGACGGCGGCGTCGGGGGGAACGGGTGCAAAGCACCCAGTATGAACCCCGCCCTCCAACCATGGGCACAGCAATGTGCGCTCCCGAGGAAACGCCGAAAGGCGGACCCCTCGGGGGTAAGGCAGGCCCGACATCCCGACTAAACCCCGGACGGATATTTGGTACTTCCCCCTGAGGGAAGTCCCACCGGCCGTACTCCTTGCTCAATTCCGGTTGATCCTGCCGGAGGCCACTGCTATGGGGGTCCGACTAAGCCATGCGAGTCATGGGGCGCCTTGCGCGCACCGGCGGACGGCTCAGTAACACGTCGGTAACCTACCCTCGGGAGGGGGATAACCCCGGGAAACTGGGGCTAATCCCCCATAGGCCTGAGGTACTGGAAGGTCCTCAGGCCGAAAGGGGCTTTGCCCGCCCGAGGATGGGCCGGCGGCCGATTAGGTAGTTGGTGGGGTAACGGCCCACCAAGCCGAAGATCGGTACGGGCCATGAGAGTGGGAGCCCGGAGATGGACACTGAGACACGGGTCCAGGCCCTACGGGGCGCAGCAGGCGCGAAACCTCCGCAATGCGGGCAACCGCGACGGGGGGACCCCCAGTGCCGTGGCATCGCCACGGCTTTTCCGGAGTGTAAAAAGCTCCGGGAATAAGGGCTGGGCAAGGCCGGTGGCAGCCGCCGCGGTAATACCGGCGGCCCGAGTGGTGGCCGCTATTATTGGGCCTAAAGCGTCCGTAGCCGGGCCTGTAAGTCCCTGGCGAAATCCCACGGCTCAACCGTGGGGCTTGCTGGGGATACTGCAGGCCTTGGGACCGGGAGAGGCCGGGGGTACCCCTGGGGTAGGGGTGAAATCCTATAATCCCAGGGGGACCGCCAGTGGCGAAGGCGCCCGGCTGGAACGGGTCCGACGGTGAGGGACGAAGGCCAGGGGAGCGAACCGGATTAGATACCCGGGTAGTCCTGGCTGTAAAGGATGCGGGCTAGGTGTCGGACGAGCTTCGAGCTCGTCCGGTGCCGAAGGGAAGCCGTTAAGCCCGCCGCCTGGGGAGTACGGCCGCAAGGCTGAAACTTAAAGGAATTGGCGGGGGAGCACTACAAGGGGTGGAGCGTGCGGTTTAATTGGATTCAACGCCGGGAACCTCACCGGGGGCGACGGCAGGATGAAGGCCAGGCTGAAGGTCTTGCCGGACACGCCGAGAGGAGGTGCATGGCCGCCGTCAGCTCGTACCGTGAGGCGTCCACTTAAGTGTGGTAACGAGCGAGACCCGCGCCCCCAGTTGCCAGTCCTCCCCGTTGGGGAGGAGGCACTCTGGGGGGACCGCCGGCGATAAGCCGGAGGAAGGAGCGGGCGACGGTAGGTCAGTATGCCCCGAAACCCCCGGGCTACACGCGCGCTACAATGGGCGGGACAATGGGATCCGACCCCGAAAGGGGAAGGGAATCCCCTAAACCCGCCCCCAGTTCGGATCGCGGGCTGCAACTCGCCCGCGTGAAGCTGGAATCCCTAGTACCCGCGTGTCATCATCGCGCGGCGAATACGTCCCTGCTCCTTGCACACACCGCCCGTCACTCCACCCGAGCGGGGTCTGGATGAGGCCTGATCTCCCTTCGGGGAGGTCGGGTCGAGTCTGGGCTCCGTGAGGGGGGAGAAGTCGTAACAAGGTAGCCGTAGGGGAACCTACGGCTCGATCACCTCCTATCGCCGGAAAATCCGTCCGGGGGGTCTAAGGGATGTCGGGCCTGCCATCCGTGGGCCGGTAGCTCAGCCTGGGAGAGCGTCGGCTTTGCAAGCCGAAGGCCCCGGGTTCGAATCCCGGCCGGTCCACCACGAAGAGGTGCACATCCCAAGCTCTGCTTGGGGTGGAAGGGTCCTAGGCCCCGAACAGGGGTCACGATGAGGACCGTGCACAGGCCGATTGACCCAAAAAATGTCCAGCCCCCTGAGTAGGGGGCAGAAAACCTAAGCCGCCTGGTGGATGGCTCGGCTCGGGGCGCCGACGAAGGGCGTGGCAAGCTGCGATAAGCCCCGGCGAGGCGCAGGCAGCCGTCGAACCGGGGATTCCCGAATGGGACCTCCTGCGGCTCTTGCCGCACTCCCAGTCGGGAGGGGGAACGCGGGGAATTGAAACATCTTAGTACCCGCAGGAAAAGAAAGCAAAAGCGATGCCGTTAGTAGGGGCGACCGAAAGCGGCACAGGGCAAACTGAACCGTTGGGGGAAACCCCGGCGGGATGTGGTGTAGTAGGGCCCTGCATCGGAGCCTCGAGGGTGAAGCCGAAGTCCACTGGAACGTGGCGCCGTAGAGGGTGAAAGCCCCGTAGGCGTAAGCCCTCAGGCTCCTGCAGGGTTCCTGAGTACCGTCGGTCGGATATCCGGCGGGAAGCTGGGAGGCATCGGCTCCCAACCCTAAATACGTCCCGAGACCGATAGCGAACTAGTACCGTGAGGGAAAGCTGAAAAGCACCCCTGGCAGGGGGTGAAAAGAGCCTGAAACCAGGCGGCGATAGGTGGGTGCGGCCCGAAAGGGTTGACCCTCCCCGAAGGAAACACGGGCGACCGTGGAGTACGAGGGGAGGCGACCGGGGTTGCACCGTCCGTCTTGGATCACGGGGCAGGGAGTTCATCCGAGCGGCGAGGTTAAGGGGTTCACCCCCGAAGCCACAGGGAAACCGACAGGTCCGCAGCCCGTAAGGGTGAGGGACGGGGTGTGAAAGCGCCCGGAGTCGCTCGGATGAGACCCGAAGCCGGTCGATCTAGCCCGGGGCAGGGTGAAGTCCCTCAACAGAGGGATGGAGGCCCGATAGGGATGCTGACGTGCAATTCGCTCCCGTGACCTCGGGCTAGGGGTGAAAGGCCAATCGAGGCCGGCGATAGCTGGTTCCCGCCGAATTATCCCTCAGGATAGCCCGGCCGGAGGTAGGTGGTGGGGTAGAGCACTGATTGGGGGTTTAGGGGGAGAAATCCCCCGGCTCCCTGTCAAACTCCGAACCCACTGCCGCCGTAGATGGCCGGAGTAGGGTGACGGTGTAAGCCGTCAACCGAGAGGGGAACAACCCAGACCGGGGTTAAGGCCCCTAAATGCCGGCTAAGTGTTACTCCAAAGGGTGTCCCTGGCCTTAGACAGCGGGGAGGTAGGCTTAGAAGCAGCCATCCTTTAAAGAGTGCGTAACAGCTCACCCGTCGAGGTCAGGGGCCCCGAAAATGGACGGGGCTTAAGCCGGCTGCCGAGACCCCGGCGCACGGACCGATTGGTCCGTGATCGGGTAGGCGGGCGTGCCGGTGGGGTGGAAGCCGGGCCGTAAGGTCCGGTGGACCCGTCGGTATTGTGGATCCTGCCGGGAGTAGCAGCATAGCCGGGTGAGAATCCCGGCCGCCGAAGGGGCCAGGGTTCCACGGCAATGTTCGTCAGCCGTGGGTTAGTCGGTCCTAAGCCAGCCCGTAACTCGGCGCTGGCGAAAGGGAAACGGGTTTATATTCCCGTACCGCGGTGGTAGGTGCGGCAACGCAAGCCCAGAGGGTGACGCCTCGGGGTAGGCGGACCGGTCCACAAGGCCGGCTAAGCGTATAAGTCCGGGGAGTGCCGTAATGGCGAGAACCGGATGAAAGCGCGAATGGCCTCCCGTAAGGGGGGTTCCGCCGATCCCTGGGGCCCGTGAAAAGCCCTCTGGGAACGATCCACCGCGACCGTACCGAGAACCGACACCGGTGCCCCTGGGTGAGAAGCCTAAGGCGTGTCGGGGGAAACCCAGCCGAGGGAACTCGGCAAATTGGCCCCGTAACTTCGGGAGAAGGGGTGCCTGCGGGTGCGTAACCCGCAGGTCGCAGTGACTAGGGGGGCCCGACTGTTTAGTAAAAACACAGGTCCCAGCTAGCCCGAAAGGGTTTGTACTGGGGCCGACGCCTGCCCAGTGCCGGTATGTGAAGCCCGGGTCCAACCGGGTGAAGCACCGGTAAACGGCGGGGGTAACTATAACCCTCTTAAGGTAGCGAAATTCCTTGTCGGTTAAATGCCGACCTGCATGAATGGCGTAACGAGGTCCCCACTGTCCCCGGCTGGGGCCCGGCGAAACCACTGCCAGGCGCATATGCCTGGGACCTCCGGTGGGAAGCGAAGACCCCATGGAGCTTTACTGCAGCCTGCCGTTGCCGTACGGCGGGGGGTGCGCAGCGTAGGCGGGAGGCGTCGAAGCCCGTCCTCCGGGGCGGGTGGAGCCGTCCATGAGACACCGCCCACCCTCTGCCGTACGGCTAACCCCCGACGGGGGGACAGCGGTAGGTGGGCAGTTTGGCTGGGGCGGCACACCCTCGAAAAGGTATCGAGGGTGCCCTAAGGTCGGCTCAGGCGGGTCAGGAATCCGCCGTAGAGTGCAAGGGCAAAAGCCGGCCTGACTGGACCCGTAACAGAGGCGGGTCCAGCCGCGAAAGCGTGGCCTAGCGAACCCCTGTGCCTCCCCGGTGGGGGCCAGGGATGACAGAAAAGCTACCCTGGGGATAACAGAGTCGTCTCGGGCGAGAGCCCATATCGACCCCGAGGCTTGCTACCTCGCTGTCGGCTCTTCCCATCCTGGTCCTGCAGCAGGGGCCAAGGGTGGGGGTGTTCACCCATTAAAGGGGAACGTGAGCTGGGTTTAGACCGTCGTGAGACAGGTCGGATGCTATCTACCGGAGGTGCTGGGTGCCTGAGGGGAAGGCTCCCCCAGTACGAGAGGAACAGGGAGCCGCGGCCTCTGGTCTACCGGTTGTCCTACAGGGCACAGCCGGGCAGCTACGCCGCGTCCGATAAGGCCTGAAAGCATCTAAGGCCGAAGCGGTCCCCGAAAATAGGCACCCACTCCCAGGCGCAGGGGGTCGGGCGACCGGTCCTTTGCCTGGGACGAGGGCTCGGGAAGAAGACCCGTTTGATGGGGCGGGGATGTAAGCGGGAAGGGAAACCGACCCGTTCAGTCTGCCGCTCCCAACAGCCCGAGGTTTCTGCCTCTGAAAGGGGGGCTGGGCATTTGATAGGTCAATCGGCCTGTGCACGGTCCTGGCCCTAAATCTCGTTTCTGTCTGATTGATTGCATTGCAGTGTTAAACCTACAGTCATGATGCTTTTCCGCAACCGTTAAAACCTTCCAGCGGAGCTTTTCTTGGTGGTGTAATGAAGCTGCTAGTTCTCGACCTAGACGGCACACTGTGGGATCACGAGGATGCATCCCGGCTTACGCCGCCATACGATTTCCACGGCGATTATCTGATTGATTCTACTGGGCAGGAACTCCATCTCTTCCCGGGGGTCAGAGAGTTCCTTGAATGGGCGAGTGGTAGGTTCGTTCTGAGTATAGCGAGCTGGAACGTTGAGGAGAAGGTTAGACCAATCCTCAAGGGATTCGGTCTCTGGGACTACTTCATGTTTCCAAAAATTGAGAACCACCCGGACAAGGCGGACATGATAGCGAGAACACTCCGGGAGCTGGAGCTCTCTGGATACGATGTTGATATGGTCATCTACGTGGACGACAGGGATATACACATCGAAGAGGTTAAAACCTCAGTTCCGGCTATTCGGTTCATCCACATGTGGAGAGATGCCAAAGGTTTTGAGGAGTTGAGGGAACTTTTGGAAAGGATGGGGTGATAGCATGGAGCTGCTCATAGTGAAGGATAGGCGCGTAGACTACGACGGTTCCGCGATAGGGAGCCACTGGGCATACAGGAACTTCGGAATACTCGGGAATTCGCTCGTCGTCTTCCGCGGAAAGTGCGACGTCAAGGTTGAGGAGATGATTGACATTGAAGACCTCCGAGCGAGCAAGGAGATTAAGAGCGACGACATGGTTCACTACATCATCGAGATCTTCGACCTTGTCAACACCCTCTTCGCCTCAACGCTCCAGAAGCTCTTCATAGCGAGGCTCTGCGAGGTTTTGGGGGAATACGGCGTGAAGACTGAGAGAAGGGGCGACGACATCTATGTGAACGGGAGGAAGCTTAGCATCTCGATAGCCACCGTTTCGCCGGTCAGCGTCAAAATCCACATCGGGATAAACGTGGAAGCGAAAGGAATCCCCGAAGGCGTGAACGCTATCGGCCTCAAGGAACTCGGCATTACCGACGTCGAGGACTTCATGGAGAGAACCGGAAAGGCCCTCGTGGGGGAGTTCAACAAGGTGAAGAAGGACAGCCTGAAGGTCAGGTGGGCTCAGTAGAGGAGGAACAGAACGCTTCCAACCAGAGGAACCGCCAGGTTATCGTCGAGCCAACCTTGATACTCCGCCAGGGTCAGAACGACCGCCCATCCTATTTTTCCCATCGCACCTGCATCGAGGAGAAGGAACGCTATCGCCAGCGCCGTCGCCAGGTAGCCAAGGCTTCCCGTCCAGTGCTTCCTCAGTTTGACGTTGAATCCGTGCCGCTTGAAGTAGAAGTGCCTGATTATCCCGGTTACCCCGTCGCTGACGGCCATGGCCAGGAGCAGGGCGGTGGCGTACTCCTTCGGCAGAACCATCGGAATGACCGAGGCTGAGAAGGCGAAGAAGACCTCCCCGTAGTTGTGCTCTATCTGGTACCACGAGAACTCCCTCTTTTTGAGGTGCGGCCAGAGCTGGAAGAGCCCGAAGACGAAAGCGGCTCCGCTGAAGACCTCGGCGGGTATTTTCCCGTAGTAGAACATCAGAACCGCCGGGACTATGCTGAAGTGGATTATCTTCCTGTTCACCCAGGCCCATTCCTGTCCGAGCCTTTTCGTGAGACCTATGGCGAGGAGTATGAACCCCGCGGCGATGCCCGCGTAGATTCCCCAGCTAGGGAGCATGCGTTCCACCAAAAAATGAGAGGGGGTTGGGGTTAATATGGATTGCCCCCGAAGGCCCTCCCAACGGTCTCCAGTGCGGTGATAAAATCGCCCGCGTGGACGACGATGTACCATCCCTCTGTTCTCGCGAGTTCTCCCCGAGACTTGCCGACAATTTCGCCGTAGAGCCCCTGGATTTTAACCCTTGGCTCCGTCGTCGAGAGCTTGAGCGTTATCTCGACCGGCCTTCCGTTCTCCCAGACAAGGCCAACCTTGAGGCCCGCTTTGGTTTCCTTTCTCTTTCTCAGGCCGAGCTTGATGTAGCGGAGCCTCTCCTCTGGAACCTCGTTCTCCTTGGCCTTCTCCAAAAAGTACTCTTCCGCAAGCGTCAGGCCGTGGAGCCCGAGGGAGTAGCCGAAAACTGGAATCCCCAGGTCTTTTCCCTTCCTCCCCTTGTAGGCGTAGACCTCTATCCTTCCGCCGGAGCCTCTGGAGGCGGTGTAGAATCCGTTTCCATTATCTTTCCTGACCTCGGCCAGGAAATCCACCAGTTCATTGTACGCTGAAAAGGGCAGCGAAAAGCTCGCCCACGTTCCCCAGACCCTGGGAGGGACGGAGACGAAGCCCATCTCCTCGAGGTGGTACTCGATCGGCTTTGGTCTGAGCACCAGAAAACCCCTTTCCGTGAGCTCAAACTCAATGGACGTTTTTTCTCCGGATAGCATGGCAAATTTGCCGTCGCTTTCAAAGTCCCTGGCCTTCAGCAGGCGGCTCCTTCTGATGCGCCTCTCCTCCCGCGAGCTCACCACCACTGGAATCGGTGTTTTTCTCCCGCTCTCCTTGTCGTAGGGTACCCTGAAGCCAGCCTTGAGCAGCTCCTCCTGAATCTCCAGCGAGGCCGGGAAGAACACCTGCATCCTCAAGGGTTCCAGCTCCATGGGGACGCCTCCAGTTACTTTTACGAGTAGTTTTACCATCGTAGCTTATAAAATTTTCCCTCTTTGAGTTGTCATCAGCTGGCCGAGCTTAAGCTTAAAAAGCCCTCAGCGGAGCTAAACCCGGTGGTGAAAATGGTTCACTGGGCGGATTACATGGCCGAGAAAATCATCAGGGAGCGCGGCGACAAGGATGAATACGTTGTGGAGAGCGGAATAACGCCGAGCGGTTACGTTCACATCGGAAACTTCCGCGAGTTCTTCACGGCCTACATAGTGGGCCACGCTTTGAGGGACAGGGGGAAGAAGGTCAGGCACATTCACATGTGGGACGACTACGACCGCTTTAGAAAGGTGCCGAAGAACGTTCCGCCCGAGTGGAAGGAGCACCTCACGAAGCCGGTTCGTGAGGTTCCGGACCCTTGGGGTTGCCACGAGAGCTACGCGGAGCACTTCATGGAGCTCTTCGAGAGCGAGGTGGAGAGGCTCGGCATAGAGGTGGACTTCCTCCACGCCTACGAGCTGTACAAGTCCGGCGAGTACGCCGAGGAGATAAAGCTTGCTCTGGCCAAGCGCGAAGAGATAAAGGCCATACTCGACAAATACCGCGAGAGGGCCAAGCAGCCGCCCCTTGAGGAGGACTGGCAGCCGGTCATGGTTTACTGCCCGAAGTGCAGGAAGGAGGCGGAGTTCGTTTCGTGGGACGGCGAGTGGAAGGTTTCTTATCGCTGCCCCCACTGCGGAAGCGAGGGCGAGACGGACATAAGGGAGGGCAACGTCAAGCTCAGGTGGAGAGTTGACTGGCCGATGCGCTGGGCTCACTTCAAGGTGGACTTCGAGCCGGCCGGAAAGGACCACCTGGCAGCTGGCGGCTCGTACGACACCGGAAGGGAGATAGTTGAGAAGATATTCGGCTGGCCTTCGCCCATAGACCTGATGTACGAATTCGTCGGAATCAAGGGGCAGAAGGGCAAGATGTCCGGCAGCAAGGGCAACGTTATACTCCTCAGCGACCTCTACGAGGTGCTCGAGCCGGGAATAATCCGCTTCATATACGCGAAGGCGAGGCCGAACAAGGAGCTCAAGATAGACCTCGGCCTGGGCCTGCTCAACCTCTACGACGAGTTCGACAAGGTGGAGCGCATCTACTTCGGCATTGAGCGGGCCAAGAATCCGGAGGAGGAAGAGGAGCTCAAGAGAACCTACGAGCTGTCGATGCCGAAGGTTCCGGACAGGCTGACCGCGCAGGCGCCCTTCAGGTTCCTGGTTACGCTCGTCCAGATGCCGCACCTCGACGAGGATGGCATAATCCGCGTTCTCCAGGAGCAGGGTCACGTTCCGAGGGAGCTCGGCGAAGACGACATGGAGCGCATAAGGCTCCGCATAAGGCTCGCCAGGAACTGGGTTGAGAAGTACGCCCCCGACAACGTGAAATTCAGCATCCTGGAAAAGCCCCCGGAGATCGAGCTTAGGCCTGAAATCCGGGAGGCCATGCTCGAGGTCGCGGGATGGCTCGAGGCTCACGAGGGCTTCACCGTTGAGGAACTCAACAACGCCATCTACGATGCCGCCAAGAAGCGTGAAATCCCGAGCAAGGAGTGGTTCAAGGCGCTCTACAACGTCTTCATCGGCAAGGACCGTGGTCCAAGGCTCGCGAGCTTCCTGGCTTCCCTCGACAGGGACTTCGTCATCAGGCGCCTCCGCCTGGAGGGCTGATTTAGTTCTTCAACTTTTTCCACCCTTTCCCTGTGGTATTTTCGAGTCTCACTCCAGCCGGCCGAATTTTCTTGACAACAGGTTTTTATCCGCTCCCTCCAATGCATCTCGGTGGTGCAGATGGAGTTCAACCTCATAATCACAGGTGTTGGCGGTCAAGGTGGATTGACGCTTTCGAGGATCGTTGGGAACGCTGCCATGCACGAGGGCTACAACGTCAGGATAGGTGAAACCCTCGGGATGAGCCAGCGCTACGGCAGTGTTCTGAGCTACCTCCGCTTTGGTGAGGAGGTCTACTCACCCCTAATCGAGGAGGGCAAAGCAAACCTCATGCTCGCCCTTGAACCCGCCGAGGCGCTGAGAAACGCCCGCTTCCTGGGAAAGGACAGCCATGCAGTGGTCAATGCCTATCCGATCCACACGGCAACGACCCTCGTTGGGAAGGAGAAGTATCCGGGGCTGGACGAGATAGAGGCCGCCCTGGGAAGAATCTGCCCCGTGTACATGATGGACTTCCAGCGCGAGGCCGATAGGATAAACCCCAGGACTCTCGGCGTCCTGATGCTCGGCTACGCCTACGGAAAGGGCCTCGTGCCCCTCAAGAAGGACTCCCTGCTTGAGGGAATAAGGCTCACCCTCAGGGAGAAGCTCTGGGAGATCAACTTCAGGGCCCTTGAGCGGGGAATCGAGCTCGCAGAGGGTTGACTTTTCTTTTCACTCGTTGTGCTTTATGAAGAAGGCGTAGAATATCGCCGTTGCTATTACATAGAGCGCCGCTGTCGCATAGAATGGATAGCTCAAGGACATGCCGAAGAGCAGGCCGCCGACGTAGTTCCCTCCTCCGCGCATGAAGGTCGAGAAGGCCCTCCTTATTCCCGCCGCGGTGGCCTTCTCCTCGGTCGAGAAGAAGCCCATCATGAAGGAGTCATTTATGGGCCAGACTATGTTCATGAGGATGGAGCGGACGACGTAGAGCAGTGCCGCTACCAGGAAGGTCTCTATCGAGGGGAATATCGCGAAGAGAAATGCCGCTATGCTCTGGAAGGACGTTATCACCTTCACCGGCCCTATCCTGTGAACCAGCTTTGGAAGGCCGAAGGAGCCGAGGCCCATTGCCAGCTGCTGGAAGAAGAATATCCCGCTTATTGCCGCCAAAGTTTGCCCGAACTGGAGCTTGAAGTAGAGGCTCATGTAGGGTATAGTTATCCCGGCTCCAAAGCCTATCAGCGCGCTTGGGAGGGAGAACTTGAGTATCTTGACGACCAGCTCACGGTTCCAGTTTATCCTCGGGTTCTTCACTGGAACATCGCTTATCATGAGCAGCGCCGGGATCACGAGGGCAAACTGGAGGAGCGCCAGCGAGATTACCAGCCTGTAGGCTATTCCCTCCGTCAGTCCAAGCCCCACGAAAAAGCTTGGTGCGAAGCCCGCTATGAGGACGCCTAGGGCGTTGAATATAGTTCCCAGGCCAAAGCTTATAGAGAACGCATGATGGCGCTTCTCCTCGCCAACCTCCTCGCTGAGCAGAGCGGTAAAGTTCGGCTGTCTCATCCCCATGTTCGCGCCGACCAGGAAGAAGCCTAAAGCGAGTACGTAGTCGTTTATCGCGGCCACCTGGAGGAGCCTTCCGGCCAGTCCGAGGAGGGCTGAGATAATTAGGGTTCTTCTATAGCCCAGCCTCAGTGAGACTTGGCCGGCTATCAGGAAGAACAGTCCCCCAGTGAACGTCTGTATCGAGAAGAACGTCCCCATGGCGGCCATATCGTAGCCTAAAACTGCCAGATAGAAGGGCATGATGAATATTGAGAACTGGAGGAAGAGCTGGCCCGCCGCGTTGGCTGCTATGAGTATTTTCGCGTCCCTGCCGTAGTCCTGGAACATGTGCTAACGTTAATCTTAGCGTTTATAAGCATATCGAACCGAAGCCTTTTATAGGCCGTCGCTCGTCTATATATCGGCGGTGATATCTATGGAGTTCAGGAAAATCCAATTTACCGGTAGGAGCTCATACATAATCTCCCTTCCCAAGAAGTGGGTCAGGGAGCACGGACTTGCCCAGGGCGATGTCGTTCCGCTCCTCATAAACCCCGACGGGAGCATAACCATATTTCCCAAGGAGCCGAGGGAGGTAAGCGAGAAGAAAATTCTGGACATCTCGAAGGAGTATTCCCCCGACATGGCGGTCAGGCTCGTCATCTCTGCCTACATCCAGGGCTACGACGTCCTTGAGATTCACCTCGTCGAGGAGATGCCGATATACAAGGTCAAGATAAGGAAGGTCCTCCAGAGCCTTCCCGGGGTCGAGATAATACTCGACGAGCCCCAGAGGATAGTCGCCAAGAGTTTGCTCGACGAGGAGGAGGTGAACCTCGCGGAACTCCTCAACAGGATTCGCTCGCTCATCATCTCGATGCTCGGGGACCTCGAGCTGCTGATAGTCTCGCCCGGGGACGACGAGATTCTGCGCGACATAAACGACCTCGAGAACGAGCTGGACAGGTTCTACTTCCTCATAATCCGTGCCGTCAATCGGCTTCTGAGCAAGCGCGGCGTCACGGAGGAGAGCGGCATAATCAGGAGAACCTTCGACCTGCTCGGCATACTCTTCATAGTCAGGAACATCGAGCGCATAGGCGACCACATAACCAGGATAGCCGAGAACCCCAGCGAGATAAACGTTGCCTACCTGAAGGAGAAGTTCGAGGGGATGATGACCCAGATCGAGGAGAGGGATTTGGGGAAAATCGATGGGCTGATGCTTGAGCTGAAGGAGGAGATACGCTCGATAGACTACCGTCAGTCGATAGCCCTCGAGAGCTACCGCAGGATTCTCGAGTACCTCGAGAACATCGGCGAGACGATAATCAACATGGCGCTGAGCTGAAGTTCCTATCTTTTCGTTTCCACAACCCTTTTAACCGTTCGAGGACTTTTTATTACGGTGGTTCTCATGGTCGCGATAATAGTTCACGGCGGTGCCGGCACGATAAGGAAGGAGGAGCGCATTCCAAAGGTCATTGAGGGCGTTAGGGAGGCTGTTCTGGCCGGCTGGCGCGAGCTCAAGCGGGGTTCTGCGCTGGATGCAGTGGAAGAAGCCGTCAAAGCCCTCGAGGACAACCCGCTCTTCAACGCGGGAACCGGGAGCGTTCTTACCCTCGACGGCAAGGTCGAGATGGACGCGGCAATAATGCGCGGAAGAACCCTCGAAGCCGGCGCCGTTGCAGGAATCTGGGGCGTTAGGAACCCCATAAGCGTCGCGAGGAAGGTTATGGAGAAGACCGACCACGTGCTCCTCAACGGTGAGGGTGCGGTAAAGTTCGCTAGGCTCATGGGCTTCGAGGAGTACAACCCGGTAACCGACGAGAGGCTGAAGCAGTGGGAGGAGCTGAGGAAGAAGCTCGTTGAAAGTGGAGAAACGAGGCACTGGAAGAAGCTCAACGAGCTGATCAGGGAGTATCCTGAAGTCCTTAGGAGCACGGTTGGAGCGGTTGCCTTCGACGGCGAGGAGGTCGTTGCCGGAACGTCCACCGGTGGGGTATTCCTCAAGATGTTCGGCAGGGTTGGCGACACCCCGATAATCGGTGGCGGAACCTACGCCAACGAGGTTGCGGGTGCCTCCTGCACGGGACTCGGTGAGGTGGCGATAAAGCTCGCCCTGGCAAAAAGTGCCACCGACTTCGTCCGCCTCGGAATGGACGCCCAGGCAGCCAGCGAGGCCGCGATAAGCCTCGCCACGAAGTACTTCGGCGCCGATACGATGGGTATAATAATGGTTGATGCCAAGGGCAACGTGGGCTTCGCTAAGAATACGAAACACATGAGCCACGCCTTCATGAGGGAGGGAATGGACGAACCCGTAGCGGGGGTTTGAGCCATCGACAGAGCGCTCCGGGACATCTGGCTTCTCAACTTCTCGACCTTCTTTTTCTTCCTAGGAATAAGCGTAGTCAACCCCATAATATCGCCCTTCGCGATAACCCTCAACGCCACGCCTTTTCTGGTTGGTCTGGTCGCGGGGGTTGCCTCCGTCGTCTCCCTGTTCTCAAAGCCCATCGGCGGCCTCATAGGGGATAGAGGTTATCGGTTCCAGGCTATGATGGCCGGCAACGTCCTCGGAATGCTGGCTGGGCTCCTCTACATAACCTCTGCGCTCCTCGGAAACCTATGGATATTCGCCTTCGCCAGGGCGATCCATGGCTTCTCCATGGGGATATTCTTCCCCTCGAGCCTCTCCACCGCAGTTGACCTTGCACCGGAGGGACGCGTCGGCGAGACGCTGGGCTGGAGGGGCATGATGTTCTCCCTCGGCAACATAATCGGCCCGGCCCTCGGAGGCTATCTCTCCGACCTCCTCGGCTTCGTTGGGGCCTTCTCATTCACCGTGACGTTCTCCCTCGTTGGCCTCGCCCTCGTAGTCCCGGTCTGGCTCGATGGCAGAAAGGCCGTTGCCAGGAGGGAGGGGAGGCACGAGGACGTCAGTTACTCCGAGCTCCTCAGAAGCTATTTCGTTGCCGCGTCGCTGGCCCTGTTCTTCTTCTCCTTCTCCTACGCCGGCGTCATAACGTACCTCCCCGCGCTCTACAAGGTACTGGGGATGCCCCAGAGCCTGTTCGGCTTCTACATGATGGTCATCGGGATATCGAGCTTCGTAATGAGGCTCGTGGGTGGCAGGAGCGCCGACAGAATGGGTCCGATTCCGGTCATACGTGCCGGCATGCTCCTCGTTATCCTCGGCTACATCGTGCTGATCCTTTACAGCCTACCACCTTACTCCTACGCCAGCGCACTCCTCATCGGCGCCGGCTTCGGCCTCTCCGTTCCCGCGATGCAGCTCATGGCCCTTGGAAACCTTCCCGCGAGGATAAGGACGATGGGTTCGAGTGTCTACACGATGTTCTTCGACCTTGGGATGCTCGGGGGCCAGGTAACCCTCGGCTACGTCGCCGGCATCAGGGGTTACGCCGGGGTCTTTCCGCTGCTCCCCTTCATAGCGGGCGCATCACTTATAATAGTCCACGTGCCTCTCATACTTGGAGGTAGAAAGGGATGAAAGTCAGAGTCTCCTACGGAACGGCCATAGCCATGGGACTCGTAAGGGCTAGGATGCTCGCCAGACCAACCACCGCGTACCTCATGACGTACCACGACGGCCGCTGTCGCAACAACTGCGCCTTCTGTCCCCAGGCGAGGGAGAGCAGGGCCGACCTGAAGAAGCTCTCCAGGATAACCTGGCCTGCCTTCGACGTGGAGGACGTCGTTGAGGCCCTCCCTGGGGGCCGCTTCGCAAGGATATGCCTCCAGACGGTTGACTACCCCGGCTTAGTCTCCGACGTTCTTGAACTCCTTGACCTTTTCCATCCGCTGGGCCTTCCAGTCTCAGTCTCGATAACCCCGGTGGATAGGGAAACCCTCGAGGAGTTCAAATCGAGGGGAGTTGACTACATCGGTGTCGGCCTCGACGTGGCCAGCGAGAGGCTCTACCCTGGGATAAAGGACTCCCTCTACTCATGGGACGAGATGTGGCGTTTCACGGGAGACGTTATCGATGTCTTCGGCGATGGAAAGGCCCTCGTCCACCTTATAATCGGGCTCGGGGAGACCGACAGGGAAGCCGTCGAGACCATCTGGAGGGCGTACTCGATGGGTGCCTGGGTTTCCCTCTTCGCCTTCACACCCATAAGGGGAACCCGCCTTGAGAACGCGAAGCCCCCGAGCCTCGCGAGGTACAGGAGAATCCAGGTGGCCCACCACCTCATAAAGGAGGGACTCGCCACGCCGGAGGATTTTGAGTTCGATGAGAGCGACTCCCTGATCGGCTTTGGAATCGAGGGGGAGAAGCTTGCCGAACTCATTCCCCCCGAGGTTTTCGCCACCCACGGCTGCCCAGGTTGCAACAGGCCGTACTACAACGAGAGGCCCAAAAAAGAACCCTACAACTTCCCCGAAAGTCCCGGGAGGGACTACGTGATGCGCGTCCTTGACTCTATCCTCTGAGGAGCTCGATTATCTCGTTGAACTCCTCCAGCGAGAACCGCTCCTCGACCTTTTCTCCCCTCGCTATTCTCACGAGAGTTTGAACGAAGCAGTAAAGCTCCTCGTCGTCCTTCACCAGGCCCAGCGTAACGTCCATGCCCTCCGCTATCTCGCCGAGCCGGTTCTCCTCCTTCATAATGAACAGAACGTCCCCGAGCCTCTTTATCCCGAGCCGGTAAAGGTCTTCGTTGGGCGCGCGGCCTATTCCGCGCACCGCGCACTTCACGGCTCCCCTGTAGTTGTCCTCCTGAAGGAAAATCTCCGCGAGCCTGAAGCAGGCCTCGAAGTAGAACTCCGGCTCCTCGTCCCTCGCCAGCTCCATTATCTCGTCCAGCTTTCGCTTAGCCCTCTCGAGGTCCCTGGCGTTCTCCGCCTCTATGGCCTCCCGGAAGAGCCTCATGATCCTCTCGCGCCGGTTCAGCGGTTCGTACTTTATCACCATCATTCCTCACCCCTGCTCTCGAGCCAGGCCCTCTCAAAGTCCGGCCACACATCTTCAAACCTCTTCTCCACGCGCCACCTTCTCCTGAATGCGTTGAGGAGCACGGTTATGTCCCTTTTGAGAAGCTCGTAACTCTCCGGGCGGGCGGTCGTGACGTACTGGGCCCAGTCGATTATGAGAATGCCCCCGTCGTGGGTCAGAACTACGTTGAACTCGCTCATATCCGAGTGAACGATGCCGAAGCGAACTATCTTGAGGTATTCATCCAGAACGGTGTCGAGTATCTCCCTCGCCTCCTCCATAGAGAGGTCGGTGTCGCGCAGCTCCGCCAGTTCGGTTCCGTCTATAAACTCCATAACGATGACGTGCCTGTTCCATGCTATCGGCCTCGGTACCCGAGCTATCGGGCTCAGCAGGGTCAGCGCCTCGTACTCCTTCTTCGCTATGAGCCTCGAGACGTAGAGCCAGCTCGTGTGCCTTTTGTCCTGGAAGACGTGCCCGTGATAGGCCGCTTTTCTTGAGGCAGTTCTGCCGCCTATGCGGTTAAACTTGACGGCTACCTTCTCCCCCGCTGGCGTTACTCCCACGTACACATCGGCGTCCTTTCCAACGCCTATCTGGGCGGTGCTTATGGCCTCTACAACGCCCTTCTTTGCCAGCGCCCTTATCGCCAGGACGTCGTAGCCGTGTATTGTGAGCTGGTAGCCGATGTAGCCTATATCGCTCCTCCGTCTGACGAGGGACAGGTCGTCCAGCTTGCCCAGCCTGAAGGATGCGGTTTCCACGTCAACCCTCGCGAACCTGGCTATGTCCTCGAGCGGAACCCACCTGTGGTGCCGCATATTCAGCTCTACCCCTCTGAGTATCCTGAAGTCCAGGTCCCGCAGGTTGGGATAGGCCTCGAGTGCCAGTAGCTTGCTCACCATCTCTCTTCCCTGAAGTCGGTTTCCGGCCTGCATTTATAAATGTAGTTGGACGCTCCTGTCCAACATGCTTTTAAACGCTTAGTCCTTTATCGAAACCATGCGGAAGAGGCTCCTCCTGCTGGTCTCGCTCGGCTGGGTCTTCAACTACGCCCACAGGATGGCAATCCCGCCCCTTATTCCAATGATAAAGGCCGAGCTGGGGATAAACAATGCCGAGGCCGGACTTTTGATGACGGCCCTGCTTTTACCCTACGCGCTCATACAGGTTCCAGCCGGATATATCGGTGACCGCTTTGGGCGGAAGAGGCTCCTTGTCCTTAGCATAATCGGCTACTCGCTCTCCTCCGCCCTCATAATCTTTGCCCGCGAGTACTGGGAACTGCTCGCGGTTCGGGCACTGTACGGCCTCTTCTCCGGCCTCTACTACGCCCCCGCAACGGCGCTGATAAGCGAGGTCTACCGCGAGAGGAAGGGCTCCGCGCTGGGCGTCTTCATGGTCGGCCCGCCCGTTGGCAGCGGAATAGCTCCCCTGATAGTCGTTCCCATAGCGATGAGCCTCGAATGGCGCTACGCCTTCCCCGCGCTCGCGGCAATGAGCCTGGCAATCGGAATAGCCCTGGCCTTCGCCATCAAGGGGGAGGTCTCAAAACCCTCGAGGGTCACGTTCTCCATCCCGCGGAACGTTTTTCTGCTCAGCGCGGCGAACTTCATAGTCCTGGCGGCTTTCTTCGGCCTCCTCACGTTCCTTGTGTCCTTCCTGGTGAACTCAGGGGTCTCCCTTGAAACTGCGTCCCTGCTGTTCTCCCTTCTCTCGGTTATCGGAATCGCAGGTTCCCTCTTCGGCGGCGGCCTCTACGACAGAATAGGGCGGGGAAGCATAGCGGTAGTCTTCGGTCTCAACGCCCTCCTCACATTGATTCTCGCCCTCACGGCTTCCCCTTGGGTGATAATTCCCCTGGGACTGGCGTTCTATTCGGTCGGTGCCATAGTCACCGCATACACATCGGAAAAGGCCACCGGGGAGAACCTGGGTTCGGTCATGGGCTTCGTCAACATGGTCGGGTTCTTTGGCGCAACCGTCGGCCCGTACCTCGTTGGGCTCCTCATTGACGGCTTCGGCTATGAGAAGGCGTTTCTCTCAATACCCGCCATGTACCTGCTGGCATGGGGGATAATCCGGGTGGAAGAAAAGCTGGAAAAGAAGGAAATCAGCCGTACATGACCTCGTGCATGGCTATCTGTTGCGCCAGCTTCTGTTCAGAGCTGAAGACCTTCTCTATTGCCTTGAGGAAGTCGTCCTGGGTAACGTACTCGCGCCTCGCCCTTATGGCGAACATTCCGGCCTCAGTGGCTATGGCCTTGAGGTCCGCTCCGCTGGCTCCCTCGGTCATCTCCGCTATTATGCGCAGGTCAACGTCCTTGAGGTTCATCTTTCTGGTGTGAACCCTGAGTATCTCCAGCCTGCCCTTGAAGTCCGGAAGCGGAACCTCTATCAGCCTGTCAAAGCGTCCGGGCCTTAGCAGGGCTGGATCGAGAATGTCGGGCCTGTTGGTGGCCGCTATCACTTTGACGTTTCCGCTCGGGTCGAAGCCGTCCATCTCGGCCAGGAGCTGCATCAGGGTCCTGTTGACCTCCCTCTCGCCGCCGGTCGTCTCGTCCATCCTCTTTGCGCCTATTGCGTCAATTTCGTCGATGAATATTATCGTAGGGGCCTTCTCCTTGGCCAGTTCAAAGAGCTCGTGAACCAGCCTTGCCCCTTCGCCTATGAACTTCCTCACCAGCTCGCTGCCGACGACCTTTATGAAGGTGGCGTTGACCTCGTGGGCGAGCGCCTTAGCCATGAGGGTCTTTCCACAGCCCGGCGGGCCGTATAGGAGAACTCCCTTCGGCGGCTCGATTCCCACCTTCTCGAAGAGCTCCGGGTGCCTGAGCGGAAGCTCCACTGCCTCCCTCAGCTCCTGCAACTGTTTGTCCAGGCCACCAACGTCTTTGTAGCTGACCTCTGGCCTCTCGATGACCTCGAAGCCGAGAACGCTTGGGTCCTTCTCACTGGGGAGGAGCTCCACAACCGCCATCGTCCTCTGGTCAAGGGCGACCCTCGCTCCGGGCTTCAGGTTCTCCCGCTCTATCCACGGTGCTATCCTGACGACGAAGCGCGGTCCGTTGTAGTTCTGGACTATCGCCCTGTCCTCGTCGAGCAGTTCGAGGAGCGTGCCCGCGAAGGCGGGGGGCTGCCTCAGCCGGGACATCTCCATCCTAAGGCGGGAAAGCTCCCTCTCCAGCCTCTCCTTATCAGCCTCCAGGGTTCTCACCTGGAGTTCAAGCTGCCTAATCCTCCTCTTGAGGTACATGATGTAATCATCGTACTCGTCCGATGGTTTGACTCCAACGTCTTCAACGCTCATAATCTTTCACCTCTCACATTTCAAACTGTGTAGAAGGGCCTTTTTAACTCTATCTTTTCCATGCATGCTTTGGGGCATCCGGCTTTATATACCTTTGGTACGGGATGTGCGAATTTTTCCTGACTTAATTTTGAAGTAATAGAACCATGGTTTATCTGCGAAATTCTTATTAACTTCTAGTACCAACTATAATGGGGTTATAGCAAGGGGTGGGATGTAATGAGAGTTGAGATAAAGTTCAGGCCCGCAAAGGAGGGCACGATTCTCCCGTTCAATTATAACTATGACGTTTACGCTCAGCTTCTTGAAAAGATGGCCATAGTCTCACCCGAAATAGCTCGGGAGGCCGAGGTGAGTCACGTTGATTACTTCACATTCTCCCGCATCATGGTCAGGAAGCGCGAACTGATACCAGATAAGGGAATAAAGGTTCTCTCCGACGATGTTTCTCTCTACGTCTCCTCGTCTTCCAGCGAGCTGATAAAGGCCGTTGTGGAGGGCTTTATTGACAGCCCGGTTCTCCAGCTGGGCGATGCGGCTTTCATAGCGGACGACATCAAAATACTGAAGGAGCCCAGAATACGGGATGGGGCTCTCTTTTCAACGCTCAGTCCAATAATGGTCAGAACGGTCAAGCTCAGCGGCAATAAGATGAAGATATGGGACCTCTATCCGAGCGAGGAGGCCTTCTTCGACAAGCTCCGCAAGGTAATGCTGATGCGCTACTCTGCCATAGTCGGAGCCATGCCCGAGGAGAAGGACTTCACGATAGATGTCATAAAGTTCAAGCCGGTCAGGATTCTCGTCAGGGACACCTACTACCGCGGTTCCCTCATGATATTCCGCTACCATGGCTCTCTCGAGATAGCCCGCTTCGGCTACGAGAACGGCTTCGGTGAGAAGACCCGCTACGGCTTTGGAATGGTCAAAGTGATCGATGAAGAGCCCAAACGAGAAGACCAAGAGTGAGCTCTATCAGCCACACAATCGCAACCAGCTTGGGCTCCGTCACCCTGACCCTTCTCATTATTGTCCCCAGGAAGCTGGGGTACGGCGGCGCCTGAAGCGTCCCGTCCGGCAGAACCCTCGTTCTTCCGTGCCTCCTCACACCAAAGCGGACGCTCGTTGCCTTTATAACGAAGTCCAGGAAGTGGGGAACCAGGAGTAACGCCGTGTAGGCCTCGACTTTTCCGGTGATGGCGACGAGACCTATCAGGGCGCCGGCGCTGAGCGTTCCGGTGTCACCCGGAAAAACCCTCGCGGGATACCTGTTCCACCAGAGGAACCCGAGGGCCGCCCCCATGCCGGCGAGGGCGAGGAGCCTCGCTTCTCCCCCGGTTATGGCCGCTAAAACACCGAGGATTATGGCGGAGGTGCCCATCTCCAGCCCGTTGAAGCCGGCCAGGAGGTTCACCAGATTTGCCGAGCCCGTAACGAAGAGCACCGCGAAGACCGGGTACAGGATGCCGAGGTTGAGCGTGTAGCCGAAGACGTTAACCTCCGGCGCGATGCCGAAGAACGCCACCGGAACGGAGACTATGAGCGAGAGAACGACCTTGTGGAGTTGTCTCAAATTCGCCAGGTCGTCTATGATTCCAACGACCCCGAAGAGCAGGAAAACCATGAGAACTCTCGCGATTTCCACACTCATGAAGGGCGAGAGCGCCACGGGAAGGGCGAGGAGGATGGCTATACCCCCCATCTCGGCCACTTCCGGCAGGTCCATCTTGTGGATGTCCCTCCCGATGATTCCAGCCCTCTTCATCCTCGCGGCTATGTAGGGGGTAAGAATGAGCGTCAGGGTTAAACCTATAAGCGGAGCGGCCGCTATCATATTTAGACACCCAAATCCCTTAGGACTGGCCAAAAATAAACCCTTCGGTGGATACCATGGACGTAAAACTTGTGGTCTTTGACCTCGACGGGACACTGGTCGGCGCGCCCAAGCCCTTCGCGGAACTCAAGGAGGAGCTTAAATCCAGGCTCTTCGAGATGGGAATACCCGAGGAAACCCTCGGCGACCTGACGCCGATGTACGAGAACCTGCTCAGAATATCACGCGAGACCGGGAGGGACTTCGGAGAGCTTTATTCTATCCTGGTCGAGCTTGAGGTCGAGAGGATTGGAGATAGTTTCCTCTTTGAAGGGGTTCTGGACGTTCTGGATTTCCTGAGGGAAAGGGGCATCGAGATGGCGATAATGACCAGGAGCTCCCGGGAGGCGACCCTGAAGGCGCTGGAGATGCACGGAATAAGGGGGTACTTCCGGATAATCTCGACGAGGGACGACGTTCCTCCTGAGGGGCTCAAACCGAACGCCGGGCAGCTGAGGTGGATAATCGAGTCCTTCGGTGCCGAACCCACCAAGGTTCTGGTGGTGGGCGACCACGGCTACGACATACTCCCAGCCAGGGAGCTCGGCGCGCTGAGCGTCATGATAACGGGGCATACCGCGGGGAGGATGAGCTTTTCGGTGGATTCCACGCCGGATTTTGAAGTCCAGGATATGAAGGGACTCCTGCTCCTTCTGGAGAACATTCTGGATGCCTACGTTGTCGTCCCAGCCTACAACGAGGAGAAAACCCTTGGAGGCGTCCTGGACGACCTGCTCAGGTACTTCAGGCGGGAAGAGATAGTGGTGGTCAACGACGGCTCCGGGGACATGACGAGGGAGATAGCCCGCTCGAAGGGCGTTCACGTTCTCACCCACCTCGTCAACAGGGGCCTGGGCGGTGCACTCGGAACTGGAATCGCCTACGCCCTCAGGCAGAATGCCAGGCTCATACTAACGTTCGACGCCGACGGCCAGCACCTCGTGAGCGACGCCCTGCGCGTCATGAAGCCCGTCGCCGAGGGAAGGGCCGACTTTGCGGTTGGTTCGAGGCTCAAGGGCGACACCAGCCAGATGCCCTTCGTGAAGCGCTTTGGAAACTTCGTTCTCGACGCGATAACAGCCGTCTTTGCCCGGAAGTACGTGAGCGACAGCCAGAGCGGTCTTCGCTGCCTCAGCAGGGAATGCGCGTCCAAGATTATAATAACGTGCGACCGCTACGCGGTTTCGAGCGAGATCATAATCGAGGCCGCCAAGAACCGATGCCGCATCGTTGAGGTGCCCATCCGTGCCGTCTACACGGAGTACTCGATGAAGAAGGGGACGAACATCTTGGAGGGAGTTAAGATAGCCCTCAACCTGCTGTTTGACAAGCTGAGGTGATGGGGATGTACGCCGTTCAGTACATAGCCATAGTCGTTGTGCTGGCCCTGATGCTCTACGTTATGGGGAAGTACGGGAAGAGGGAGTTTGAGTGGGGCGATTTCCTCTTTTGGGAGGTTATCCTCCTTGGTCTCCTGGTGATCGCAGTATTCCCCCTCCAGATAGCCGAGGAAATAAAGAACCTTCTCGGCCTCGGAAGGGGCCTGGATGCCCTCTTTGTCCTTGCGATAGGCCTGTCGTACCTCCTGATACTGAAGGTCTACGTGGCCGTGGACAAAACGGAGAGGGAGATAACCGAACTGACGAGGAAAATCGCCATCGAACTTGAGGAGATGAACAGAAGACTGGAGAAAATCGAGGAGAAGCTCTAATCCACGAACTCCCCGAAAAGTTCCTCCAGAAAGACCCGTACTCTCTCCTTCGGGAGCCTGAACTGTCTTATCCTGACTATTCCTTTTTCCTGCGCTTCCCTCAGGAGAATCTCAGTCGCCTCGTTGGGGTACATCTCCTCGTAGACTATCTCCCGGATTCCGGCGTTGATGACCAGCTTGAAGCAGGTGTCGCAGGGGAAGTGGGTGACGTAGAGCGTCGCCCCCTCGAGGCTTATGCCCTTTCTAGCCGCCATCGCTATGACGTTCTGCTCCGCATGGACGGCCCTGTGGCAGTGGCCGTCGACGATGAGGCATCCGGAGTCTATACAGTGCTCCATGCCCCTCGGTGCACCGTTGTAGCCAGTTGCAAGGATGTATCCGTCCTTTACGGCCACGGCCCCAACCCTCAGGCGCGGACAGGTCGCCCTGAGCGATACGAGCTTGGCTATGAGCATAAAGTACTCGTCCTTGGTGGGCCGTACGCGCTTTATCCTCTCGGCCCTTTCCCTGTCCAGTACTATCTCCACCGCCATAAGGCATCACTGCATCATGCGCTGGTTGAACATGTTGTTGCCGTGAATCTCGACGAGTATCCTGAATATCCTCTCATCGTAGCTCGGGTGGGTTTCTATCCTCGGGACCTTCTGGCGCCTCTCTATGGACGGCTCTATGCTGGGCACGGCGCTCAGCCTTACATCGGCCCTGAGGTCCTCGTAGTACTTGAGCTCCTCCAGGGCATGCTTCAGACTCATGGGCACGTCCAGCAGCCTGAGTGCCGATTCATCCGCCAGGAACTCCCTGCCCTTGAGGAAGTTCGCCCTGGCGACCTCGTAGAGGGCGTAGAGGAGCAGCGCCGCCAGCGTAACGCTCGGCCTGTGGGCGAGGAGTATCAGTATTCCCGTGAAGACCATCATCAGGTACCTGCCGTACGCCAGTACGGGGAATACCTTGGTGTCACCGTTCTTTATGTGGCCCAGCTCGTGGGCAGCAACTGCCAGTATCTCCTCCCGGTCAAGCACCTCGAAGAGGCCGAGGGAGAGTACTATCGTGTTTTTGAACGAGTACGCGTTCGGTATGTAGTCGTCCAGGATGTATATCCGGGGCATTGGGATTCCAGCCTTGCTGGCCATCTCGGCTATGCCGTCGTAGAGCCAGGGCATCTCGCTCCTCTGGAGGGTTACGTAGTTGCCCTTGACGTCCCTGGTTGAGACCCAGAAGTAGAGGAGCACTATGGAGCCGAAGGCAGCCATGGCTATCTTAAGGCCTAGCTCCCTTAGGGCTATCACCGCCAGCAAGACCTCGAGGGCCATGATGATGAACAGCATTTCTCATCACTTCTTGATTTTGGACAGGTACGCGTAGGTCGCCTCCTTGAAGTTCGTCATTAGTGCGTCTAGGATGCTCTGGACGACCCTCTCCTCAAACTCTTCCCTGGTTGTCGTTATGGAGTAGACGTATCTCATCCCGCCCCTGCCCTTCTCAACGCTCCTCTTGAGAAGGCCGCGCTCGCACAGGCGGTTCATGAGGATGCTTATGGTGGAGCGCCTTATGTCCGGGTGCTTCACTTTCATGTACTCGTATACCTGGCCGGCGGTGGCAACCTGGACCTTCCACATGTGCTCCATTATCTCGGCTTCGAGGGGTGGAAGAACAGCCTTTATACCCTCCTCGGTGAGCTTGAATTCGTGCGGTTCCATGGTTCATTCCTCCTTCGTCCTGTTCTATGTAGGGTGCCCAGGCTAAAAAGTTTTTGTGCTTTTCGATGCCTTGATGAACATTATGGTCCATCCGTCCGGGTGATTAGGTTTTTAAATTCACCCAGGGAATACCTATGGGCGTGGGCCGGTGGCCTAGTCGGGACAGGGCGTCGGCCTCCGGAGCCGAAGGTCGCGGGTTCAAATCCCGCCCGGCCCGCCACAACGAAAGACAAGGGGGCTCCGCCCCCTTATCTCTCTGTACTCTCAAACCCCCATAGTGGGGCTTCGCCCCACAACCCCGTTTCTCTTTAAACTACTGGGGGGCTAACGCCCCCACACCCCCAGAACTTTGCCAACCCGATCAAGTGTTTGCTTCCAAAATGCTTTTGGAGTTTGGAATTCCTTGATGGGAGGCGTTTGTTCGTGGTTTACAGTCTTCTCGCGCTCCGAAGGAGCGCTTTTTATAGGTAAACCCTCCTTGTAGGCTTTAAAAGTGAATTCCCAGCTTGAAAGAGCTTTTTTAGAGCGCAAACACATCTCAGAATAGCACTTGGAAGAAGAATCACCGACCTTGATCAAACTTCGCGAAGCAAGCTTTTGGGAAAAGCTTGACCAAAAGTTTGTAGCTCTCTGCATTGTCGTGTTTGGAAAAGTTTTGGTTTTCTTTCTCTTGGGGCCTGTTTTTGCGGAGAACGATGAACAAAATCCTAGGATTATCAAGGGGTTTACTTTTCCTCCGACGCCCTTTGGGCGTCTTTTTAAGGTTAAACCCATTACAAGGAGTCCCTAAAGGAGTTCTCACTCAAAACAATTGATTTCAAGTAGAAAACCTCCGAGAACTTGCACTTCAAGAAAGAGCTACGAACTTTGATGAAACTTTGCGCAAGCAAAGTTTCAATGGTGGGCCCGCGGGGGTTCGAACCCCGGACCTCCGCCGTGTGAGGGCGGCGTCATAACCAGGCTAGACCACGGGCCCTTCCCGGAATTAGTGGGCGGAGGGGAAAATATAAAGCTTTCGCTAGATTCCGTCGAGTATCTCTTTCGGGGCTCCCGCGAAGGCCACCAAGTACTCCGCCTCCACTATGTGGAGCCTGCCAGGAACGACCATTACGTGGGGCTGTCTCCCGAAGTCCTCTCGGATCATGTCCCGAACGTAGCCGGCCTTGAGCGTCGGGTTCAGGGAGCCTGCTCTCGCCAGAACCACGACCAACGTGTCCGGGGTGAAGACGTTTTCTCTCTTCATGTCCTCCACCTGGAGGAGTATCTCCATCGCCTCGTTGGCCGTCATGTAGCGGTTCTGCTCGGCCTTTATGTCGAGGAAGAGCATCGTGTGAAGGTTTCTTTCCATGTTCTCCTTTATTACATCGTAGTGGCTCGTTGGAAACCAGTTCTTCTCCGGGTAGGCGACGGTTGCGCTCTTGCCGAACTTGTATATCTGTAGCCCGGTTACCGCTATCGCCGAGTAGATGCTCGGGGCGTGGATGACGTAGCTCTCGATTCCGAGCTCTTTGGCCCTTATGCGGAGGTCAGAATGCGTCGTCGCCACCATCGGGTCGCCGGCGGTGAGGAAGGCCACATCCTTCTCCTTCGCCTCACTGAGGACTATTCTCTCAAAGTGGAGCTCAACCTCCTCCCTGCTCAGCCGCCGAATGGGCTTCCCGATGAGCTCCTCCACCTTATCCAGGGTGGTACCCGCCAGGAGGGAGGTATAAAATTCCGCAAAGACCAGGTCGCATTTTCTGGCGGTTTCAAGTCCTTTGAGCGTGATGTCCTTCTCGTCGTAAAGGCCGAGTCCTATGAAGTATATCGCCATGAGCCTCACCGGGGAGCGTAGGGCGGGGAGTTTTTAAGCTTGAGGGCGGGGATGTTAGGCAATTGCCGAAAAGCTTATAACGATTGACGAATATTTTACCAACATGCTTGAAAAGGAGAAAGAAGCCCTAGCCAAGAGAATCGCAGGAGAAATAACCCTCTCCTCCGACCCCGGCAAAACAATGCGCAAATGGCGCGAGATCTTCGGAATCAGCCAGACAGAACTCGCCGAATACCTCGGCGTCTCTTCTTCGGTCATAAGCGACTACGAGGGCGGCAGGAGGAAGAGTCCAGGTGCGTCGACCATAAGGAAGTTCGTGGAGGCCCTCCTGGAGATCGACGAGCGTCGCGGTGGAAACGTCATCAAGGCGTTCAGCAAGACCATCGGCAGCGAGCTTCCGACGAGCGCGATACTCGACATCAGAGAGTTCGCACTGCCCCTCACGATTAGGGATCTGGTCGGGGCCGTAAAGGGGGACGTTGTCGCCAACATGCACCTCATAGACAGGCGCATATACGGCTACACCGTCGTTGACAGCATAAAAGCGATCCTCGAGATGAGCAGCGAGGAGTTCCTCAAGCTCTACGGCTGGACGACGGAGAGGGCGCTGATATTCACCAAGGTCACCACCGGAAGGAGCCCGATGATAGCGGTCCGCGTTCAGGGGCTCAAACCGGCCGTTGTGGTTCTCCACGGAGTCAAGAAGCTCGATGAGCTTGCAGTGAAGCTAGCCGAGCGCGAGAGAGTCCCACTGGTCATCTCCCACGCGTCAAGCGAGGCGGAGCTCATAACCGGCCTCAGAAGGCTCGTCGAAAAAACTGAGAAGGAGCTATGAGCTCACTCCAACCTCTCCTTGCGCCACACCCCACCCTGGGCTAGCCTGCTTAACCTATCCCGTATGTGTGTGAGCACGTCGCTTAGCGTTTTTCCGTTGTCGTATTCCTCCAGTATCGCGAGAAGCTCCTCGCGGCTGTAGTCCTTCATCTCTCTAGCCAGTTCAGTCATTCTCGGATACGCGCGGACTATGTTGTCAACTATCGTTATGTCCGCCATCCTCGCCGAGCGGGAAAGCGGGTTGAGGTCAACGGTGATCACGAACTTACCCATTCTGACGAGGGCCTCCGTTCTGTCGCCGTCCTCCAGCGGGACGACCACCACGTCGGCCTTCCATATCCCCTCCTCGTCAACCTTTCCCCTCTCGTGCTCGAGGCCGGGGATGCGCTTCGTGGGGTTTATTCCCAGGAGCTCCACATCGGGGTCGTACTTCCTCAGCTCCTCCGCTATCGCCCTAACGCGCTCTTCCGTGCGGTAGAATAGGTTTATCTCGAGCTTGGCGTTTAGCGCTTTTGCCAGCTCTATCGTCTCCTTTGGAACGAGTGCCGCGACGTTGCCGTTGACCGAGATAACTGGGTGCTTCGCCAGGATTAGCTTAGCGACGGCGGCTTTCATCGCCCTCTCGGCCGGCTCTATTGTTCTTTCCCCTATGAGGTAGTCGAAGGCCTCACCGCGGCCGTGGGCTATCAGCCCGGCCTTGGCCGTCATGCCCTTCTCCATTCCCTCGATGATCTTCTCCCTGTAGTACAGGCTCCAGTAGCGCGGGTGGCTCTTCGGTATCTCCACCATTCCTATCACCTATTGGAGTTACGCGCTCATGCTAAAAAGGCTTCCCAAAGCGAAAGGAGCCCCCACCGGGCTCTAAAAAAGGACGCTCCGGCCTTGTTTTGGGCGGAAAGGAGTTCTAAACCTTTGGTTCAAAAAACTGTTATAAACCCGAAGTTCAGAACTAAAGGTGAACAAAACTGTTCATTCGCACGGGAGGTTTCATCCATGTACCGAATTACCGCAAAAGAAGAACTGGATGTTAGGGATTTCTTTATGGAGGTCGAGGCACCGCACGTGGCAAGGGCCTGGAAGCCGGGTCAGTTCGTTGTTTTGTTGATACACAAGAAGGGTGAAAGGATTCCAATGTCCATCTACTACGCCGACAGGGAGACCGGAAGGCTGGGAATGTTCATCAGGAGACACGGAAAGACCACCTTCGACCTCTGGGACAACTTTGACGTTGGCGATTCCCTCTACGCGGTCGCGGGCCCGCTCGGAACGCCAATCGAGGTCAAGTACTACGGAAACGTCGTCTTCGTCTCCGACGCCGTCTGCGGTCAGGCCGAGAACTACGCCACGCTCAAGGCGATGAAAGAGGCCGGAAACTACACGATCTCCATCCAGACCTTCGAGGACAGGGCCCACTCCTACCCCGAGAAGTTCCTGGCAAAGCCCGTCGCCGACGAGCACTACCTCACCACGGAGGACGGCTCGCGTGGAATCAAGGGACACTACCTCGACGTTCTGAAGGAGCTCATCGAGAAGGACAAGGTCGACATAGTCTTCGGCGGTGGAAAGCTGGGCTCGCTCAAGAAGCTCGCCGAGCTGACCAGGGAGTACGGAATCCCGACCATAGTCACCGTCAGGCAGATAATGGTGGACGGAACCGGCATGTGCGGCTCCTGCAGGATACTCTACGACGGCGAGATAAAGTTTGCTTGCCGCGACGGGCCGATGTTCGACGCCCACAAGGTGGACTGGGACGACGTCATAAGGCGTGACAGCAGGTTCGTCCGCGAGCAGGAGATAGCCAAAAAGCACTACCTTGAGTCCAAGGGGGTGGTCTGAATGGCGAAGCCAAAGCTCATCAAGGAGCGCGTTCCCACACCCGAGAGGCCCGTTGAGGAGCGCGTTAAGAGCTTCGTCGAGGTCAACCTCGGCTACGACTTCGCCTCCGCGCTGAAGGAGGCGGAGCGCTGCATACAGTGTCCGCCGGAGTACGCCCCGTGCATCAAGGGCTGTCCCGTTCACATCAACATCCCGGGATTCCTGAAGGCCCTCCGCGAGAACGCTGACAACCCGGACGAGGCCGTCAAGAACGCCCTGCGCGTTATCTGGAACGACAACACGCTGCCCGCTGTCACGGGCCGTGTCTGCCCGCAGGAGGACCAGTGTGAGATGAACTGTGTCATGGGCAAGGTCGGCGACAAGATAAACATCGGAAAGCTCGAGCGCTTCGTGGCCGACTACGCCCGCGAGAGGGGAATCGACCAAGAGCTTCTCAAGGAGTTCATAGCCGAGACCGATGGGAAGGGCAGGGTTGCCGTCGTCGGCGCCGGACCCGCTGGCCTAACCTGCGCCCTCGAGCTGGCGAAGATGGGCTACAAGGTCACCATCTTCGAGGCCCTTCACGAGGCCGGTGGAGTGCTCATGTACGGCATCCCCGAGTTCAGGCTGCCGAAGGACATCCTCAAGACCGAGCTGGAGAAGCTCGAGAAGCTCGGCGTTGAGGTGAAGACCAACTACATCGTCGGCAAGACCGTCACCGTCGAGGAGCTCCTTCAGGAGTACGACGCCGTTTTCATAGGAACGGGCGCCGGAACGCCCAAGCTGCTCAACATACCGGGAATCCTGCTCGACAGGATTTACAGCGCCAACGAGTTCCTCACGCGCGTGAACCTCATGAAGGCCTACCTGTTCCCCGAGTACGACACGCCGATAGCCGTTGGAAAGAAGGTCATAGTCATCGGTGCCGGAAACACCGCCATGGACGCGGCGCGCTCCGCGCTCAGGCTCGGCGCCGAGGTTACGATCGCCTACCGCCGCGGAAGGGAGGACATGACGGCTAGGGTGGAGGAAATAGGCCACGCCGAAGAGGAGGGCGTCAAGTTCGAGTTCTTCCTCACGCCGGTCGAGTTCATCGGCGACGAGAACGGCAAGGTCAAGGCCGTTAAGTTCGAGAAGATGCGCCCGCTCGAGGAGAGGGACAAGCGCGGAAAGAGGAAGATAGTCGGAACCGGCGAGTACGTGACCCTCGAAGCCGACACCGTCATCATAGCCATCGGCCTTGAGCCCAACAAGATACTCGTTGAGGCCAGCGGCTTTAAGGCCAACCCGGACGGAACGCTGATCGTCGACGAGAACCTGATGACCAGCATTCCCGGAGTCTTCGCCGGTGGAGATGCGATAAGGGGAGAGGCGACGGTTATTCTGGCGATGGGAGACGGAAAGAAGGCCGCGAAGGCGATAGACGGGTACATAAAGGGCAAAAAGGCCAACGCATGATTCCTTTCTTTTTACCACTGCCTTTTTCTATCCCCCACGAAGAACTTCATGAAGCCCGAGAAGTCCTCGCCGCGGAATGCCGCGTAGAGGCTCTGGGTTTCCTCTGGGGTTAGCCACTCGATCCTCTCCGGAATTCCCTCCTCGAAGAGGTAGAGTATCTCGTCGTCCTTTCTGGCCACGTCTAGGGTGTAGATCTTCTTTCCGTGTTTCCTGGCTATCTCGATCTCCCTGACGACCAGGGAAGTGAACTTGCCGACTATGGCTATCGCCACGAATATCTCGGCCTCTGGTATCAGGTGGTCGGTGGTTCTGAGGCCGTAGTCAGATGGAACGACGAAGTTGTTGGAGCCGAGCTTCTCCTCGAGTATCTCAAGGAGCGCCCGCTCGGTGTGGGTGTGGTAGAGTATCGTCGGCTCGCTCAGGTAGACGAGCGGGCCGTAGGTTTCCTTCTTCTTTTTCTTGAAGAATCCAAGCATGAAACCACCTCAGGTGGGGATAATGTCATCATCTTGGCATCAGGAGGGATGACACTCTTCATCGGTCAACTTCCACTAACGGGCAGGACTTATTAAGGTTTAGCATGGAAGTCTAACATGGGGAGAATCATGAGGATCATTCCACTCGCCTCCGAAAGCCTCGGTGTGAGGAGCCTGGCAACCTTCGTTGAAGCATCCGGGATAAAAGTTCTCATAGATCCGGGAGTTGCCCTCGGGCCTAAGCGCTACGGCCTTCCTCCCGCAAGGGTCGAGATAGAGACTCTCCACAGGATGCGCCGCAAGCTTCAGGGCTACGCCCGGAGGGCGGACGTGGTCACCATCTCCCACTACCACTACGATCACCACACGCCTTTCTTTGATGGTCTCTACGAGAGCTCCAGTGAAGCCTTTGCGAGGGAAATCTACTCCGGAAAGCTCCTCCTCATAAAGCACCCGAGGGAGAACATCAACTTCAGCCAGAGGAAGCGCGCCTGGGCCTTCATGAAGAACGCCGAGCCGATAGCGGAGAGGATAGAGTTCGCGGACGGCAGGAGCTTCGACCTCGGCGGCGTTACGCTGGAGTTCTCCCCTGCAGTTCCTCACGGAAGCGAGGGTTCGAAGCTCGGTTTCGTGGTCATGGTCATGATTGACGACGGCTTCCGCTTAATCCACGCCAGCGACATCCAGCTCCTCAACAGGAAGGCCGTTGAATGGATAGTGGAGAAGAATCCGGACATGCTCATCACGGGTGGCCCGCCGACCTACCTCGGAAAACGCGCCGAGGGCAGCTGGGAAACGGGCATCAGGAACCTCAACGAGATAATCCGCGAAACGGGGGCTGAGGTAATACTCGACCATCACATCATCAGGGACAAACGCTATCCGGAGTTCTTCGATGAGCTGGAGGAAACTCCAAAGACGTTCGCCGCTTACCTGAAGGTTGAAGACAGGCCCCTTGAGGCCTACAGGCGGGAGCTTCACAAAAGGGAAGGGGGCGAGGAGGTGGAGCTTCCGTTCAGCCTCTGACTCATTGCAGCTTTTTTGCAGGCACGGTCGTCTGGAACATTCTCTGGGAGAAACCTGGGGCCAGACTCTTCAGGAGGACCGTGTTCTCTATCAGGCTCTCTCTGTCCACTATGCCCTCGGTCAGGATCACGTAGTCGCTGACGCTGATTATCCAGGAGTGGAGCTCCCGGGGTATGGTGTCCCTGTTGACTATGAAAATCGTCCAGTGGTCGTAGCCCTCCTTCAGCAGCCTCTCGGAGCGGATGAGGTACTGGAGCGTCATGTTCTTCAGGAACTTCCCTCCAAACAGCTCGTAGAGGCCGTCCAGGGTCGCTATGGCCCCCACGACCCTTCTGTTTTTGAGGTCGTATCTGGCCTGTATCTCGTCCATAACCTTCTCTATCCGCGGGATTATGAGGGTTCTATCGACGGTCTCGATGGGATAGACGAAGTCGAGCCCGGTCTGCTCGTTGAACAGGTCTATAACGGCCAACCGTCCGTTTTTTCCGGCCTCAACGATGTCGAATCCTGCCGACCTTGCCCTCTCCCAGAGCTTCCTAACGGGAACCGTGGTGTTCATGATGAGTCCAAAGGCGCCCCCCTCAATCTCCCTTTTGAGGTACTCCACACCTATCTTCCAGCCGAGGCTGTACTGGCCGTAGGAGACCAGAAGAACCCCTCCGGGGATTACCTCGCCGATATCAAAATCCTTGCGCATCGGCCCCACCGAAGGAGATTCGGAAGGCCGCGTTAATAATGTACTGGTACAACGCTCTAAAGCTTACGTCGAGAGGAACCCGCCGTCCACGGGGATTACCGCCCCGTTGACGTAGCTCGCCAGGTCGCTCGCCAGGAACAGCATGACCCTGGCTACCTCATCCGGCTGGCCGAAGCGGCCCATCGGGAGGCGCGCGTTGAAGTTGAACGAGATGCTTATTTTCTCCATGTCGAACTTCATTATCGCCTCCTTCTTGAGCCTCTTCACACCCTCTGTCTCTATGCCCCCCGGAACCACCACGTTGGCCCGGATTTTCTTGCCATAGTCCCTGGCTATCGCCCTGGTGAGGGCAACCACGCCAAGTTTGGCCGCGTCGTAGTGGGCAAGACCCTTGGCAAAGGGGAGAAAAGCTTCTATCGAGCTCACGTTGATTATCACCCCTCCCCTGTCCTTCCTCGCCCTGACGAAGTGCTGACACATCCAGAAGACGGAGTCGAGGTTTATCGCCATGACCTTCTCGTAGAACCCCTCGTCGACCTCCGTGAAGTCCTTGAACCAGTATACGCCGGCGTTGTTCACCAGGATATCCGGCTCCCTGCCCTTCAGGGCCTCCCAGAGCGCGTCCACCTCGATCTTTTTCGAGAGGTCAACGCGGTGAATGCCAACCTCGACGCCGAACTCCTCGGCGAGCGACTTGGTCTCCCTCAGGCCAAATTCGTCTATATCTACAAGCTCCAGGTCGGCACCGGCCTCCGCGAAGCGAAGTGCCGTCGCACGGCCTATTCCAGATGCCGCGCCGGTTATCAGGGCCCGTCTCCCCTTCAGGGAGATGAGATCGCCCAGAGACCTTTCCATAAACTCATCCCTCCATAATCCTCAAGACCTCTTCCTTCATGTCCTCGACTTCGAAGAGCTTCCCTCCCGAGAGGAGGTGGTGAAGGGCGAGGCCATCCACCAGCGCCCCCAGGAGCAGGGCCTTCTTCTCCGGCTCCCTCGCGCCTGCATCCCTGAGAACGCTGGACACCGAGCCTATGTACCGTCCGTAGAACTCGTCCCAGTCGGCGGTTCTGTTCAGTCTCAGGCTCTCCTCGTACAGCTCCAGGAAGAAGCGCGACAGCTTCGGACTGGTCGTTATCAGCTCAAACGCTGCATCCACGAGGGTTTCAAGCTTCTCCCTGCCCGAGAGTCCCTCCAGCCTCGCCGTGAGGTTCTCCAGCCACTCGTCGAGGAGCGTGAACAGGACGGTTCTGGCGAGGTCGTACTTGCTCGGGAAGTGGTGGAAGAGGCCGCCCTTTGAGAGGCCTGCTTTTTTCGCTATCTCCTCCATGGAGACGTCGTGGTAGGACTTCTCACTGAACAGCTCGAGGGCAGATTCCACTATCCTTCTCCTGGTTTCCTCTCCCTTCATCCCCATCACCCCGGATGCTCGATTCCGAGCCCTCTTCCATCTTCGAAGGCCTCAACGACCCGCATTATCCAGCCCCTGGCTTCGTCTATCGTCCCTTCGTTCTCACCCAGTATCCAGCCGTCGAAGACCCGGGCGGCGATTATCCTCCCCTCGATGGGCTCGGTCATCATCCTGAGGTACCTCCGCTCGGTGTATCTCCTACCGAGCTTCCCGAACCTGTCGGCTATGCAGAGTATGAAGACCGCGACCTTCTTTCCTTTCAGGCCGTTCTTCGATGCGATGAACCTCCCGATTCCCGGTAGGGGACGTTCGTAGTAGATGGGCGCCCCGATGACCACGAGGTCGCAGTCATCAACGTCCGGATCCTGCCCCGCGTTCCATGCACGGGCTTCGAAGCCTCTCTCCCGGAGGGCCATTTCCATCGCCCGCGCCACCCTCTCGGTCGAGCCCCTCTTGGAGTCGTAGACTATGCAGACCTTCATTATTTCACCTACCGACCGGTCGGTTTTTAGTCTTATAAGCCTTTTCCCGGAAAGCCTTAAATCGGATGGCGAGAACTCCCTATCAGGTGAGGAGAAATGAGAGACTTCTACATCGCCCACGAGGAGGATATCAAAGCCGGAAAGACCACTGACGTTTACTTCATCAGGACGAAGAAGATACTCGTCGAGAAGGGCATCCACAGGAAGGTTTTCGCCGACGTGACAACGACTTCCCTTCCGAAGGGCTGGAAGTGGGGGGTTCTGGCTGGGATTGAAGAGGTCGCAAAGCTCCTTGAGGGGCTCCCCATAAACGTCTATGCGATGCCGGAGGGAACGATATTCCACCCCTACGAGCCCGTCCTCCAGGTAGAGGGCTATTACAAGGAGTTTGGAATCTACGAGACCGCTTTGCTGGGAATGCTCAGCCAGGCCACGGGAATAGCCACCGCCGCACTCAGAACGAAGATAGCGGCGGACTTCAAACCTGTCTACTCCTTCGGCATAAGGCACATGCATCCGGCAATAGCGCCGATGATAGACCGCTCGGCATTCATAGGCGGCTGCGACGGTGTCAGCGGCGTTCTGGGTGCTGAGATGATGGGGGAGAAGCCCGTCGGCACGATGCCCCACGCGCTCATCCTCGTCGTTGGCGACCAGGTGAAGGCCTGGAAGTACTTCGACGAGGTCGTTGAGCCCGAGGTTCCGAGAACCGCTTTGGTGGATACGCTCTGTGACGAGAAGTTCGAGGCCCTGATGGCTGCAGAAGCCCTGGGCGAGAGGCTCACAGCGGTCAGGCTCGACACCCCGAGCTCCAGGAGGGGCAACTTCAGGAGGATAATCGAGGAGGTCCGCTGGGAGCTCGACCTCAGGGGTTACGAGCACGTCAAAATCTTCGTGAGCGGCGGTCTCGACGAGGAGAGCATAAGGGAGATAGTGGACGTTGTCGATGCCTTCGGCGTTGGAGGCTCGATAGCGAGCGCCAAGCCCGTTGACTTCTCGCTCGACATAGTTGAAATTGAGGGGAAGCCCATCACCAAGCGCGGCAAGCTCAGCGGAAGGAAGCAGATATACCGCTGCGAGAACGGCCACTACCACCGCGTTCCAGCGGGCAAAAAGCTCGAACGCTGCCCGGTCTGCGGGGCGAAGGTTGAGCCGCTCCTCAAACCGCTCATCGAGAACGGTGAGATAGTGGCGGAGCTGCCGAAGGCGAGGGAGATAAGGGAGTACGTGCTCGAGCAGGCCGAGAAGTTTGGACTTGGCCTGGAGTGACTTCCTCTTCTTTTAAATCTTCCAGGACTTTCAGAAAAGCGGGCCCAATGAAGGGGAAAAAGAAGAGGCTTCAGGCCTCCTCGACGTAAATGCAGCTGACCGGGCAGGCCTCAGCGGCCTCGACGGCGCAGTTGTAGAGGTTCTCGTCCTCGATAACCTCGACGATGACAACGCTCTTGCCCTCATCGTTCATCTCGAAGATGTCCGGGCAGAGGCTGGCACAGATGGCATCTCCGATACAAACGTCCTGGTCAACCCTAACCTTCCAAGCCATGGGAACATCACCGGAGTTAGATGAACCCAGGCGAATATAAACTTTTCGTCGAGGAAAGGACTCCGAAAGACGAAAATACGTGGAAAAGGGGAGCAAACCGCCCGTTGATGAACAAAAATTGACAGAATGGGTCAGTAGAGTCCAAGCCTCTTCTTGTACTCCGGGCTGATTCTGTCGGGCGTCCAGGGCGGGTCGAAGGTTAGCTCGATTTCGGCGTCCTTAACGCCGGGGATTTCGAGAACCTTGTCCTCAACGGCGCGAAGAATCCACATCGTGAGCGGACAGCCCGGGGTCGTCATCGTCATCTTCACGTACACGGTTTTATCCGGCCTGACCTTTAGCTCGTATATGAGGCCGAGGTTGACGACGTCGATGCCGATTTCGGGGTCTATGACCTCCTTGAGCTTCTCAAGGATCAGCTCCTCGCTCAGCTCGGCGTTCTCTTCGGCCTTCATCTCCCTCTCGCGGTTTATCGTTATCGTGCCAACCCCTTCAAGCTTTCCGAGCTCCGCATTGAGCCTTATCAGCACGTCGTCGATGTTCGGGGTGTCCTTCGCGAGGGTGACCGCTACGTCTCCCTTCTCGTTCACCTCAACGGATTTTACGAACTTCTCGTCAACGATAGCTTTAACGACGTTCTCAACTTCCTCTTTCGTGACCATTATTCACCACCTGGGTGAAGTTCCGGATGACAGATTTAAACCTTTTGGGTCAGAAATGAGTAACTATCTGGACAGCACGTCCAGTATCAGCGCCTCGGCCATCTCGGGGGTTATTGCCCTGGCGCGGAGCTCCCGGAGAATCCTCTGCATGGCGAAGCGCTTTACGCTCGGCGTCTTTCTGAACGTCTCCCAGAGGAGGGGACAGCCGAATTTGAGGTCGTATCTGCCCCCAATGATCTCGATTATCTCGGCCTTGTCCAGGGCTAAGAACGCTGGAAGGTTCAGGGTAATAACTCCCCCGGTTTCGTAGATCGAGATGAGGCCTGAGCTGAGCAGATCGCCGCTGGCGAGGATTTTTATCCCGTTTTCCTTCGCGTACCCCTCCACGGCGGCCATTACCATCGAGTGGCACTTGCCGCAGATCGGCGCGCCCTTCTCCATCTGGGCCGTGATTACCTCAAGGTATCCGGGAACCTCGACGAAGACGGCCCCCAGCTTCTCTGCCCTCTCTATGACCGCCTCGTTCATCTGGGGAAGCCTGGCCGTTACGGGCACCACCTCAAAGCCCGCCCAGCGGAGTATTTTGAGCGCGGCCGTGCTGTCGGAACCGGCGGAGAATGCCAGGGCCATCTTAACGCCGACCGGAGAGCGGTCGAAGTCCTTCCCGCCCAGTCGGTATTCTATCAAGGCCTTCAGGCGGGAATAGGCTTCTTCGCCGATTTTCCCCCTAACCCTCTCAAGGGCCTCCAGGTTGTACTCGAGGCGGTAGCGCTTGACGAACTCGTCTCCCACTGGCTTTATCATCGAAGGCCACTAAACGCCCCACTTATTAAACTTGCCGCTGGGAAAACCTTAAAAGAGACCCACCCTAACCCCGTTCACGAACCTAAAATGCTTCTGGAGGTGCTTGCGATGAGGGAGATAGTGGAAAAGGTTAGGGAGAAGACGAGCATCCCCGTTTACGAGAGAACCGTCGAGAACGTTCTGAGCGCCATCCAGGCGAGTGGAGACGTCTGGAGAATCGTTGACCTCAGCGAGGAGCCGCTCCCGCTCGTCGTTGCCGTTGTCACCGCACTCCACGAGCTCGGCTACGTGGCCTTCGACGGCCCGAGCGTCGTCCTCACCCAGAGCGGCAGGAAGCTGGTGGAGAAGTATGGAATAGGGCCCAGGAAGGACTACACCTGCTCCCACTGCGAGGGCAAGACGGTCGAGCTGAGTGCCTTCAGCGACCTTCTCGAGCAGTTCAAGGAGATAGTCAAGGACAGGCCGCAGCCCAAGCACGACTTCGACCAGGCCTACGTTACCCCCGAGACCACCGTCGCTAGGATAGCCCTCATGCACACGCGCGGGGACCTTGAGAACAAGGAGGTCTTCGTCCTTGGCGACGACGACCTGACCAGCATAGCCCTCATGCTCAGCGGCCTTCCGAAGCGCATTGCCGTCCTCGACATCGACGAGCGTCTCGTGAAGTTCATCGAGAAGACCGCCGACGAGCTCGGCTACGAGAACATCGAGATGTTCACCTTCGACCTCCGCGAGCCGCTCCCGGACTACGCGCTCCACAAGTTCGATACCTTCATCACCGACCCGCCCGAGACGGTTGACGCCATAAGGGCGTTCGTCGGCAGGGGAATAGCGACGCTCAAAGGACCCGGCTGCGCCGGCTACTTCGGCATAACGAGGCGCGAGAGCTCTCTCGACAAGTGGAGGGAAATTCAGAGGGTTCTCCTCAACGAGTTCGGGGTCGTCATTACCGACATCATCAGGAACTTCAACGAGTACGTCAACTGGGGCTACGAGGAAGAGACCCGCGCCTGGAAGCTCCTGCCGGTCAAGGTCAAGCCGTCCTACAACTGGTACAAGAGCTACATGTTCAGGATTCAGACCCTCGAGGGCTCGAAGGGCTTCGAGGACAGGATTACCGTCGGCGACGAGCTCTACAACGACGAAGAGGCCTCGACCACATGAGGGCCGAAAGGCTCGCGGACTGCATACGGGAGAAACTCGGCCGGATTCCCGGCCTCCATTCCCTCATTCTGTACGGTTCCCTCGTTAGGGGCGACTTCGTTCCAGGAACGAGCGACGTAGACTTCTTCGCGGTCCTTGAGGACGGAACCGACCCAGAGTCCATTCTCCGGGAGATAAAGCCGGTTCTCGAGGAGTGCTCATCGTCCCTCAACCCGGTGGAGGTTGACGTCGCCTGGGAATGGCTCTCAAATCTAAGCGACCCCCTCAACCTGGGCTATCCCTACAAGTTTCTTACTGTCTACCAGCGGGATTTCAGAGAAAATCATGCGGTTCTGCTCGGGGAGGACGTGGTTGACATCATTCCGGAGTATTCCCTGGACGAGCTCCTCCCCGGAAGGCTGGAGGGCCTTTTGAGGAACCTCGAGCGCTTTTCGGGGAACCTGAAGATGCTCCACATCCTGGCCGGTGAAACGGCAAGGCTGATGGCCTTTCTGAACGGCTCCAGCCTCGCGAAGGAGGACGTGCTGGGCGCCCTGCGGGAACTCGGGGATGAGGACGCCGTGAGGATATACAGCGCCTACCTCGACGGCAGGAGGACGGAATTCGACGAGCGGTTCCTCAGGAAGTTCGTGCTATCCAGGGTGAAGAAAATGGCAGAAAAGGTGAGAAGATAGGGATCAGAGCTCTTCGATTCCGAGCTCCTTCATCTTCTCCTCGGTTATCTTTCCGTCCTCGGTCCAGCCGCGGAACTTGTAGTACTTCGGAAGCATCAGGTGCAGCCTGACGACGTGCCCCTTGTTCGGACCGTTCCTGACGGGCTCCTCGAGGAGCCTCTTGGGCAGGGTGTCCTCCTTGAGCGGGTCGAGACCAGCGCGGAGGTTGAAGAGCCTCTCGGCGTTCCAGATGCGCTCGCCTATCTTGAGGTACTCCTCGGTTGAGAAGTCCCAGCCGGTCGCGGCGTTTATCATGTCGCGGTAGTCGTCGGCACCGAGACCGAAGGTCGTGAAGACACACAGTCCTGCCGCGTCGATGAGAGCCGTGAGGTCCTGGAAGAGGATGACCATCTTGACCTTCTCGTCGCCGATGTCGTGCGGGTCCATCTTGTACGGGTAGCCGAGTATCTCGGGACTTATCATGTACTGCTTGATGTGGCAGCCGCCACGGTTGTTGGTGGCGTAACCGAGGCCGTGTCCCTCGGCTCCACGCGGGTCGTAAGCCGGAAGCTCCTGCTTCTTGACGCCCATGAAGTACTCGGTGTGACCGTACATCTCGGCCAGGCGGTAGCCGCCCTCGGCCAGCTTGTCTCCGAAGCCCTCCCTCTTGGCGATCTTCTCGATGTAGTAGTGCAGAACCTCCGTGTTGCCCCACCTAAACGGGGGAGCCTCCTCTCCGAGGTCTTCCTGCTTGAGGATGCCCTTCTCGTAGAGCTCCATCGCCGTTGCGAGGGTTCCGCCAAGGCTTATGGTGTCCATACCATACTCGTCCGCCATGTGGTTGGCGTGGATTATGCTCGCTAGGTCGTTTATGCCGTTGTGGGCACCGAGCGCCCAGATGCTCTCGTACTCCGGTCCCTCGGTAACTCCAAGGGTCGGGAGCTTGTTGACCCTGCCACAGCCGATCGGACAGGCGTAGCACGGCTTGTTCCTGATGAGGTACTTCGCGGTCATGGCCTCACCGCTCTGCTCCTCCGCGTACTCGAACTGGCTGTACTGGAAGTTCTTCGTCGGATACAGGCCGTTCTGGTTGATGATGTTGACGAGAACGGCCGTTCCGTACTTCGGCAGGCCTCCGCCTGCAACGGGGTCGTTCCTCAGCTTGTCGGTCTTCTCCTTGACGACGCTCGTGAACTTCGCCCTGTCGGCGACCTCAACGCGCTTGTGGCCGCGAACGACGATGGCTTTCAGCTTCTTGCTTCCCATGACGGCTCCAACGCCGCCCCTTCCTGCCGCCCTGTGCTCGTCATTCATGACGGCCGCGAACTTTACGAGGTTCTCGCCGGCGGGTCCTATGAGCGCGGCCCTTATGCGCTTGTCTCCGATCTCCTCCTTGAGGGCCTCCTCGGTCTCGGTTGAGGTCTTGCCCCAGAGGTGGCTCGCGTCTCTGAGCTCGACACTCTCGTCGTTGATGTACAGGTAAACCGGGTGGTCGGAGGCACCCTCAACTATGATGGCGTCCCAGCCGGCAAACTTCAGCTCCGCACCGAAGAAGCCGCCGGAGTTTGCCATGGCGATGTAACCGGTCAGCGGGCTCTTGGTGATGACCATATACCTTCCACCGGTCGGGGCGGTCGTTCCCGTCAGTGGGCCGGTGGTGTAGATAATCTTATTCTCCGGGCTCAGCGGGTCCGCGGTTGGGTCCATCTCCTTGAGGAGGAAGTATATGCCAAAACCTCTGGTACCCAGCCACTTCTTCGCGAACTCCTCGTCAAAGTGCTCTTCCTTAATGGTTCCGTCCGTCAAGTTCACTCTCAAAATTTTTCCCCAATACGCAAACATATTTCGAAGCCTCCAGCAGTTCTTGGAAGCATTTTTGTACATTGATGCTAATAAATTTGACGAAAGCAAAAGAATGCAACATTGATGCTATGATAAGCACATTAGTTTAACAAACATCGAGGCGAATTTTTTCGAACTTAAAAGTTTGGGGACGGATGAAAAAATGTTGATAAAAGCATGAATTTAACTTCACCAATACCCTTTCATGCCTTTTTCGGGTATCGGGCAGAGCACTATGCGCCTCGCCCAGAGGCAGTCGGCGCAGCTCGGCTTGTTGCTCCAGCAGTCGGACTCAGTGTCCCACACAAAGGAACAGGACTCGTTGAGCGGACAGTCCGCGCAGCTTGGGTACAGCGAATTCTTGACGACGAAGCGGAACCAGGAGTAATCCCTGCTGGTCCATATCTCTTTCAGGCTCTTCTCCTTAACGTTCCCAAAGGAGTACGCTATTACCCTCTTCTCCCTTCCGAAGACTATCTCCGGATAGGTGTGCAGGAAGCGGTAGCACGGGGCGACCTCGCCGTCCCACCGTATGACGGCCACGTTCTTCTCCACGAACTCGCAGTGCCTCTCCGTCCTCAGGGAGAACTCCGCGAGCTTGTAGATGTAGCCGTGGTATACGGCCTCGAGCTTGTCCACTATCGGCTTCATGTCAACGCTTCCGTCGTAGACTATCAGCTCCGCGTGCTCCTTCGTTATCGGAATCAGGTTTGAGATGAGGACGGTGTCCACGCCCAGCGACCCCACGTAGTGCACTATGTCTATGAGCTCGGTGTAGTTCTCCTTGGTGACCACCACCTCAACCCCTATGTGCGGGACGTCGCTTCCGAGCTTCTTCTTGACCTCCTGAATCTTCCTGATCCTGGAACCCGTCACATCTGGCTTTATGTGCCCTATGTCCACCGGTTGGGTGGGCACGGAGTCCACCGAGAAGTATATCAGATCGAGGCCGAGCTCAACGAGCTCCTCTATGCGTTTGTCAGTGAGAAGAAAGCCGTTGGTGCTTATTCCCAGCGCAAATCCTCTCCTCTTGACCTCCTTGGCCATGTCCATGAACCTCGGATGAACCGTAGGCTCGCCTATTCCTCCGAAGTATATCATCTCCAGCTCGGGAAGCTCCTCCGCATCGTCGAGTATCTTCATGAAGAGTTCCCAGTCCATATCCCCCTCGGGGTCCTCCCAGTACTGCTTGAAGCACATCTCGCAGCGGAGGTTGCACCTGTTGGTTATCTCGATGTAGAGATACTTCAAATCAGGTTTTTTAGGGATAAGAACGAAAGCGCCGTTGAGCTCGAACCTATGAGCGTCTTTCTCCAACGTAACCCACCTAAAGACGAAGTAAAACGGTGGCCTTTATAACGTTTAGTGGACAGATGTGGGCAGCGGAGAACCCTCGGATCAATTTAAGCCGGTGAAAACCGGAAAATAATGGCTGACGAGCTTGATCCGGGAGAAGTTTGTTAGAATGGTGCGGTGGCCGGGATTTGAACCCGGGTCACCGGCTTGGAAGGCCGGTGTCCTAGACCAGGCTAGACTACCACCGCGTTGCTGAGAAAGTGGTGGGGCGAGGGGGATTTGAACCCCCGACACCCGGATCTTCAGTCCGGCGCTCTCCCAGGCTGAGCTACCGCCCCACGCCCAATGGATAGGGTAGAGAGCGAATTTATAAATCTTGCGGTGGCTCAGAAACGGGGCCGTTGAAACGGAGAGGGTTTGGGGAGGAGGTCATATCCTCGGCTCCACGGCGTAAACGGTCCTGTCCTCCCCGATGGCCTCGATCAGACCGCGGTGGCGTCTCACACAGCTCTCGCACTGGCCGCAGTGTATCGGCTTGCCGTCCTCCGTGAAGCCCCTCGGCATGTAGCAGGAGTTGGAGTACTCGTACTTCGCGTCCAGCTCTTTGAGGAGTCTGGCTATGCCCTTCTTGTCAAGCTCTATGAGCGGAGCGACGACCCTCACATCGGCCATGGTTCCATACTTCAGCATCTCGTTCATCCTCTCGACGAACTCCGGGGTGTTGTCCGGGAACGTTGCCCCCTCTTCAGCGTTGAAGCCGACTATTATGTCCCCGCCTCCAAGGGCATCGAGGAGTGAAGCCACGACGCTTATCAGCACGACGTTTCTCGCCGGAACCCAGACGCTTTTCGCCGTCTCCTGTGCAACGCTCATGTCCTCAAGCTCCTCGGCGGTAACCTTCGGCGTCTCACCTCCAACGAGGGTCGTTCCGCGGAGCTTCGAGAACTCCTCGAGGAAGTCGAGGCGGATTATCTTCAGCGGAACGTCCAGCTCCTTTGAGAAGAACTCGGCAACTTTGTTCGTGACCCTCTCCTCGTTGCTTCCGTAGTTCACGGTGAGCATGATGACCTCGTCGTAGTTCCTCTTCGCCCAGTAGAGGCAGGCCGTCGAGTCAAGCCCACCCGAGAACAACACCACAGCGCGCTTCATACTATCACCCCACTGGATTAAAAGGAAAGCCTGGGGTTAAAAACCTACTCCAGCGCCAGGCCGACTATCTCCCTCACGCTCGAAAAGCCCTCGCTTTCGAGGTATCCAGCTATCCCCTCGTTTATCTCCCGGAATACCTTCCACCCGCGGAGCGAGACGGCCGTGCCGATCTGAAGGGCCGAGGCCCCGGCAAGGAGGAACTCCACAGCATCCTGCCACGTCGTTATGCCGCCGATGCCTATGACAGGGATTTCAAGCGTTCTCGCAAGGTCGTACACGGCCCTCAAAGCTACCGGCTTCACGCCCGGCCCAGAGTAGCCGCCGACGCGGTTGCTCAGGATTGGTTTCCTAGCGTAGACGTCTATAGCTATCGCCTTCAGCGTGTTTATCGCTGAGACGGCATCCGCCCCCGCTTTCTCCGCCGCCAAACCGAGCTTCGTGATGTCGTCTATGTTAGGCGTTAGCTTCGCGATGACGGGCTTATCCGTGGCGTCTTTAACTGCCCTGACCACTTCATAGACGTTCTCCGGCTTCTGGCCGATCTCCATGCCATAGCCCTTCGCATGGGGGCAGCTGAGGTTCAGCTCGAATGCATCGGCGACGTCGCTCAGCTTCTCCGCCAGGAAGGCGAACTCCCCCGGCGTTCCGCCGAAAATCGAGACTATGAGCGGGAAGTCAAAGGTGTATCCTTCGACCATCTCAAGGAAGCCCCTCCAGCCGGGGTTCGGCAGGCCCATCGCGTTTATCAGGCCGTAGGGAAGCTCCACAATCGTTGGATTGTCGTAACCTGCCCTCGGCTCGATTCCGATTGATTTGGTGACCACCCCGCCGGCGCCCTCCCCGTGCGCCCTTATCCACTGCTCGGGAACCTTGTCGTTTATTCCCGACGCGAGAATGAGGGGATTCTCGAACCTTATCCCGAAAAGCTCCATTTCAAGGCTGACCATCTTGACACCCCGAAGGCAAAAAGGTGGAGGATGGCTTTAAGGCTTTTCCATGAGCCTGAGCATCTCCTCTCCGTAGTGGAACAGGCCGGGGGTTCCTCCCGTGTGGATGAAGAGCACGGTTTCGCCGAGCTCGCCGGTCTGGGCCATCTCCATGAGGCCGTGGAAGGCTTTTCCGGTGTAGACCGGGTCGAGGAGTATTCCCTCAAGCTTCGCCACGAGCCTTATCGTTTCCCCCACCTCTTTCACAATCTTCCCGTAGGCGCCGAAGCTGTAGTCGTGTATCCTCGGCTTTTTGATCCTGCGCTTGGTTCCCAGAAGCTTCTGCGTCTCCTCGGCCAGTTCCACGACCCTCTCCTCCATGTCGCCGGCGAATATCCCGACACCCATTCCCACGGGCTCCGTCTCCACTCCAAGGAGGCTAAGGCCGAGGGTTATTCCCGCCAAAGTGCCGCCGCTGCCGACGGCGTCAACTACCGTGTCGAACTCGAGGCCAAGCCCGTTCGCCTGCGAGGCGATTTCTCCAACTCCCCTCACGTACCCGAGGGTTCCGATTGGGGAAGCGCCGCCTATCGGGATCAGGTACGGCTTTCTGCCCTCCGCCCTCAGCTCCTTGGCTATCTCCTCTGCCATAGGAATCAGGTCGGTCGTCTTCTCGGCCTCGAAGACCCTCGTTTCTATCCCGACCAGCTTGTCGAGGAGGTAGTTGCCCTTGAGCTCCTCCCTCCCGCGGAGAACGAGGAGAGCATCTAGACCTAAGCTCTTTGCGGCCAGGGCCGTCACGAAGGCGTGGTTCGAGTGGACCGCACCGAGGGTTATCACGGTATCGGCGCCCTTGGCTATCGCATCGCCCAGGAGGAATTCGAGCTTTCTTATCTTGTTCCCGCCGATTCCAAAGCCTGTGAGGTCATCGCGCTTGACGTAGACGTCAACGCCGACCATCGAGCTTATCTTCGGAAGGTACTGGATCGGCGTTTCCCAGCCGATGAGCTCCACCCTTGGAAACCTGGCGAGAAGAGAACCTATCTTTGGATGCATCTGGAATCACCGTACCTGAATACGCGAAGAAGCGCTAAAAGTTTAGTGGCGGCGGGCGCGCCCGGGGGTGGGAACCCTCCACCGTTCCCTTCCACCGGGGCTCGCTCACCCCCGCTACCCCACGAGCGCCGAACGTCCCGCCTACCGCTGCTCCCTTCCGGGCCTGGCGGGGTTCGGCGGGCAAAGGGAGTTAGCCCGGCCCTCCAGCCGAGCCCCTCCCACCGCCGGCCCCGTGGGACGAGGGATCACCGTTGTGCCCCGGCTTCCGGGGACGGCTTTGGGAACCGCCCCCCGGGCTTCGGCCCCGGCATATCGACGGTTTCCGGTTACAGGGGACGCCGAACCCCCCGGCCTAGCCCGCCGCCAGCTAACTTATCCGCCGCCCGATATATAAAGCTTTGGTACTCCCTGAAACCAAAGGTGAAGAACCTTCGGATTGAAAAATTTTCATAAATGCGTGAACGAATAGGTGCATGGGTGATACACCGTGCGCTTAACTGAGCATCCTGTTCTGCGTTTTGAGCGTGGCAGGGAGGTTACAATATACTTTGAAGGACGGCCGATCAAGGCATACGAGGGGGAAACGATAGCGACGGCCCTTCACGCCGCTGGCGTGAGGGTTCTGAACTACTCCGCCAACGAGAAGCGGCCCAGGGGGCTCTTCTGCGCCATCGGCAAATGCTCCTCGTGTCTGATGGTCGTGAACGGAATACCAAACGTTAGAACGTGCATAACCCTCGTTGAGGATGGCATGAGGATTGAACCCCAGCGAGGAAAGGCCAAGCTGCCGAAGGAGGCAAAGCCTCCGGAGTTCAAGGACGCGAAGGTCGTCAGGGCGGACGTCGTTATAGTGGGCGGCGGTCCTGCCGGTCTTATGGCAGCCATCCATGCTGCCGATGCAGGAGCGAGCGTAGTTCTTCTCGACGAGAACCCCATGCTCGGCGGCCAGCTCGTCAAGCAGACCCACAAGTTCTTCGGCAAGCGCGAGCAGTTCGCGGGAGTCAGGGGAGTAGAGATAGCCAAAATCCTTGAGGATGAAGCCAGGAAGCGGGAGAACGTTGAAATCTTCCTTGAAACCTCCGCCGTCGGCATCTTTCAGGAGGGCGACGAGAAGCTCGTTCTGGCCGTCAAGAACAACCGCGAGCTGATAGAGTTCCGCGGAAGGGCGGTCATAGTTGCCACCGGCGCGATGGAGAAGATGATACCATTCGAGAACAACGATCTGCCTGGAATCTACGGTGCCGGGGCAATTCAGACGCTCATGAACACCTACGGCGTCAAGCCCGGCGATAAGGTCCTAATCGTTGGAGCCGGAAACGTGGGACTTATTCTGGCGTATCAGCTCATCCAGGCCGGCGTCGAGGTGAAGGCGATAGTCGAGGCCATGCCGAAGGTCGGCGGTTACTTCGTCCACGCGGCGAAGGTTAGGCGCCTGGGCGTTCCGATACTCACGAGGCACACCATCTTGCGCGCCGAGGGGAAGGAGAAGGTCGAGAGAGCTATTGTTGCCCAGCTCGACGAGAACTGGCGGGTAATCCCCGGAACGGAGAGGACCTTTGAGGTCGACGTCATAGCACTCGCCGTCGGCTTGAGGCCCAGCATCGAGCTCCTCCACCAGGCCGGCTGCCAGATAATGTACGTCCGCGAGCTCAGCGGTCACGTGGCCGTCCGCGACGAGTGGATGGAGACCACCGTCAGGGGAATCTTCGTGGCTGGCGACTCCGCTGGGATAGAGGAGGCAACGACCGCGATGCTTGAGGGTAAGGTCGCAGGAATTGCCGCCGCGCTTCGGCTGGGCATAGCGGACAAGGGCTGGCTCAAGGAGATGGAGAAGGCCCAGAAAGACCTCCTGGAGTTCCGCTCCGGGCCCTTCGGCAGGCACGTGCTCGAGGGCATTAAGAAGGCTCTGGTGGTGAGAGAATGAGTGAGATTCCGGAGTACCTTAGAAAGGGCTACATCACCCCTGAGGAGCTTGAGAAGTTCATCCCCCTGCCGAGCGAGGAGAGGCTCAGGAAGAGGCCCGTTGCCGTTCCGGAGTGCCCGCAGGAGATACCCTGCGCCCCGTGCAGGGAGATATGCCCCACGGGGGCCATAAGCATGCCCACCCCGAACGACCTGCCGATAGTTGACTACGATAAGTGCATTGGCTGCTCCCTCTGCGTCCAAATCTGTCCAGGTCTGGCTTTCTTCATGGTGCACTACGTCGGCGACAAAGCTAGGATAACTATGCCCCACGAACTCCTTCCGGTTCCAGAGAAGGGCGAGGAGGTCGTTCTTCTCAACAGGGTCGGCGAGCCTGTTGGAACGGGGAAGGTGCTCACGGTCGTGCCGAGGGAGAAGAGCAAGGGTGACACGCCGATAATCATCGTCGAGGTGCCGGTAGAGCTGGCCTGGGACGTCCGCGCCGTGAGGGTTGAGAGGTGATTGAAATGGGGGGAAAGAAAATCGTCTGTCGCTGTAACGATGTCACCGTTGAGGAAGTCGAGGCGCTCATCGATTCCGGCGTCACCGACATCGAGGAGCTCAAGAGGCTTCTCCGCATAGGAATGGGCCCCTGTCAGGGAAGGACCTGCATTCCCATAGTGCTGTCGATCCTCGCGAGGAAGACCGGAAAGAGGCAGGAGGAGATACCGCTTCCAAAGGCTAGGGTCCCCACGAGGCCCGTTCGCGTAGAGGTCATAGTGGGTGGTGCCGATGAGTAAAATAGCCATCATCGGCGGCGGGATAATAGGCGTTGTCACCGCCTACGAGCTGGCGAAGCTCGGCGAGGAGGTAATCCTCTTCGAGAAGAACTACTTCGGCTCGGGCTCCACCTTCCGCTGCGCAACGGGAATCCGCGCCCAGTTCACGGACGAGGCGAACATCAGGCTGATGAAGCACTCCGTTGAGAGGTGGGAGAAGCTTGAGGAGGAGCTGGAGAGCGACATCGTCTTCAGGCAGACCGGCTACCTGTTCCTCGCCGCGAGCGGGGAGGAGGTTGAAGCGTTTAAGGCGAACATAAAGCTCCAGAACAAATTCGGTGTCCCCACGAGGCTCATCGACATGGACGAGGCCAAGGAGATAGTACCGATCCTCAACACCGAGCCCTTCTTGGCCGGAGCCTGGAACCCGAAGGACGGCAAGGCGAACCCCTTCAAGACGCTCTTTGCCTACCTTTTCAAGGCTAAGGAGTTTGGCGTCGATGCAAGGGAGCACACGGAAGTTGTTGGCTTCGAGCGCGAGGGTGATGCCATAAGGGCCGTGAAGTTCAGGAGCAACGGGAAGGTTGAGAGCGTTAAGGTTGACGCAGTTCTGAACGCGGCCAACGCCTGGGCGCCGCTCATCAACGAGATGGCCGGCTTAAAGCGGGACCTCGTTCCCATCACGGCATACAAGCACCAGCTCGTCAAGACCGAACCTCTGGAACCCGGACAGGCCGAGCCGCTGGTCTGCCCGCCGAGCTGGAACGACGCCTACATAATCCAGGACGGTGAGGACGGCGGAATAATCTGCGGTGCCGGGATAGAGCACAAGGCCAAGAGCCTCGACGACTACGAGCCGACCTACGACTTCCTGCGCGGCGTTCTGGAGTATGCCGTCAGAATCGCCCCGCCGCTGCGCTATGCTCACGTCGTTAGGCAGTGGGCCGGTTTCTACGCAAAGACGCCGGACAGCAACCCGGCCATTGGAAAGCTCCTCGACAACTTCTACATAGCGGCAGGCTTCAGCGGGCACGGCTTCATGATGGCGCCGGCCGTTGGAGAGGCGATGGCCGAGCTGATTTCAAAGGGCCGCTCGAAGGTTCCGCTCGACTGGGAGTGGTACGACCCGTACCGCTTCGAGCGCGGCGAGCTCCGTACGAGCGCCTTCCAGATAGGCTGAGCCTTTTCACTTTCTCCGTCCCTTCTTTTAACACCCCTGCGGCAAGAAAAAGGTTATAAAGGAGCCCCGATTAGCATCGTGAGGGTCATCATGAGGATAGTCTTCGATATAGGCGGTTCGGTTCTCGTTCCCGACGACCCGGACGTTGATTTTATCGGGAAGATGGCTTACGAGCTCATCAAGATAAGCGAGGATCACGAGGTTGCCGTGGTAGTCGGCGGCGGAAAGGTAGCGCGCAAGTACATCAAGGCCGCGAAGACCTTCACGCCCAACGAGACCTTCAAGGACTACATCGGCATACACATCACCCGCGCCAACGCGATGCTTCTCATAGCGGCGCTTGGCGAGAAGGCCTATCCCTTCGTAATCCAGGACTTCCGTAAGGCCTGGGAGGTCATCCAGCTCAAGAAGATACCGATAATGGGCGGAACGCATCCGGGCCACACCACGGATGCCGTCTCGGCTCTCCTCGCGGAGTACCTCCAGGCAGACCTTCTCGTCGTGGTGACGAACGTTGACGGCGTCTACGACAGCGATCCGAGAAAGAACCCGAACGCGAAGAAACTCGACAGGATAACCTTCGACCAGCTCGTTGAGATCGCGATGCAGGCCGAGAGCAAGGCCGGGGGAAGCGGCGTCGTCGATGCCCTCGCCGCTAAGTTCATCCAGCGCGGCAAGATAAAGACCTACATCGTGGGCAAGAAGGACGCCTACCACCTCTTCGACGTTGTGAAGGGGAAGCACAGCGGGACTGTTGTTGAGCCGTGAGGTTCTTTTTCTCTTGTTCCTTGTTCTATTCCAGACGAAAGCTTTTATAGTTCTGACGCGTAAGATGCATCCATGTGCAAGATGGCGCACTTTGGGAACTGCGACCCCGAAACGGCTGACCAGGAGTATTGTATTTTTCACAAGCCGGACAAGAGTGAGGAGGAAGCGGTTGAGTTTTACAGGAAGTTTCTGGAGAGGTTCAAGCCGAGGGTTGAGGAGATTGAGGTTGATGGGACTACAATAAAGAGATTGGTTTTTGAGAGACCTGTAGATGCGAGAGGTTTTGTGTTTCCGGAGATTCCACGTTCAGTAGGGTTTTCATTTGAATATACTACCTTCAAGGAAGATGTTAATTTTTCACATGGAATCTTCGAATCAGGAGTATCCTTTATGGAATCCATATTTATAGGAAATGCAAAGTTTGACCACGTAACGTTTAAGAGGAACACATACTTTCCTTTTGTTAAGTTTCTTGGGGGGGTTAGTTTTTTTGCCTCGGTATTTTTAGATGATGTTCACTTTGATCGCACTATCTTTTCCAAGGGTTCAGAAAAATATCTTAATTTCATGTGGGTTCGATTCAAGGGTGATGCTTATTTTCATAACTGCTCTTTTAGGGGAAATGTTGATTCTCGCGACACAATTTTCCACAAAACAGCTTATTTCTCCCGGAGTACATTTGACGGATGGGTTAAACTTTATGGTGCCACCTTCAAAGGAGAAACAGATTTTAGTGAATGCTCGTTTTTGAGAGATTTCGTTGTCACAGATGCCAATTTCTTTGAAACTGTTTCATTTGCAGGTTCCAAATTTGGAGAATCCTCCAATCTTGAAAGTTGGGTGAATCTTTCAAATGTGGTATTTTCAAAGGGAGTAAGGTTTGATGAATGCACATTTAACCTCCCATTTCACCTCCACCAGGTTGAGTTCAAGGAAGAGGTTTCATTCGAGACTTCAGAGTTCAATAGAGAGATAGTTTTCTCTAATGTTGTGTTTAGTGATTATGTTAGTTTTAGCGAGGCTATATTCAGGGCGCCTTCAATATTTGGACAACTGAGTATTGGAATGATACCCGTGCTTGAGTATAGTGGAATAGCTATTGAAGAAGACCCTGACTCGCCAGTAATTTTTAAGGGTCCAACAAATTTCTCTGCCTCAGTATTTGAGGGGTACTCCTATTTTGAAGGAACTGTTTTTAAAGAAGATGTCTCCTTTGAGGGAGCTTCATTTAACGAGCCGATCTCTTTTCAAGGAAAACCCGAAAATGAAAAATTCAAATTCCATGGCAAGCTTGATTTCTTTCATGTAGACATTCGAAAAGGCATTGACATTGACATCCCAAGCGAATGGTTCAAGCTCCCCGAAGCGGAAATCGAAGCCCGTCGTGTTCAGCGTCTCACTTACGAAAAAGAAGGCAAGCGAGAGGAAGCAGATAGGATGTTCGTCCTCGAAATGCGCGCTAAGCGTAGGGCTCGGCTAAAAAACGCACAAGGCAAGTTAAGCAAAGTTAAAGCCTATGTTCATAATTTCGTGGAATGGCTACTGGCAGATTTGCCTTCAGAATACGGCACGAACTGGGTTCGACTGTTCCTATTTTCGTTGCTTGTAATCATTGGAAACGCCGTTCCCTACACGATATGGAGCAAACTAATTGAAGGCTTTCCTGAAACTTCGAGCTACTTTATCCGCTTCGCCAACGCCCTCTATTACTCCCTCGTCACCTTCACGACCCTCGGCTACGGCGACATGCATCCGACCGGCTGGCTTAAAGCTTTGAGTGCAATCGAAGCCCTAACCGGAGCCGTTTTCATGGCGCTCATCGTTGCAGTGATAGCAAGAAAGTGGATGCGCTGACTCAATCCTTTTATACCTCCTCGCCCTTCTCAAGCTGGTGGTGCTCATGAAAATCGTGGTCGTCGGTTCTGGCACAGCAGGAAGCAACTTCGCGCTGTTCATGCGCAAGCTCGACAGGAAGGCCGAGATAACCGTCATCGGAAAGGAGGAGACCATGCAGTACTCTCCCTGTGCCCTGCCGCACGTCATCAGCGGCACGATCGAGAAGCCCGAAGATGTTATTGTCTTCCCGAACGAGTTCTACGAGAGGCAGAAAATCAACCTCATGCTCGGAACTGAGGTCAAATCCATCGACCGCGAGAGGAAAGTCGTGGTCACCGATAAGGGCGAGGTTCCCTACGACAAGCTCGTTCTGGCTGTGGGCTCGAAGGCCTTTGTCCCGCCGATCAAGGGCGTTGAGAACGAAGGAGTGTTCACCCTCAAGAGCCTCGACGACGTGAGAAGGATTAAGGCCTACATCGCTGAGAGGAAGCCGAAGAAAGCGGTGGTCATCGGTGCTGGTTTAATAGGCCTCGAAGGGGCCGAAGCCTTCGCGAAGCTCGGCATGGAGGTTCTGGTCGTCGAGCTTATGGACAGGCTCATGCCGACCATGCTCGACAAGGACACTGCAAAGCTTGTCCAGAAGGAGATGGAGGAGCACGGCGTTTCCTTCAGGTTCAACGAGGGGGTTAGCGAGATAATCGGCAGTCCGGTTAGAGCCGTGAAAATAGGCGACGAGGAGGTTCCAGCCGACCTCGTTCTCGTCGCCACCGGCGTCAGGGCGAACACAGACCTCGCAAAGGCGTCGGGCCTAGACGTGCACTGGGGCATCGTGGTGAACGAGCACCTCCAGACGAGCGACCCGGACATATACGCGATAGGCGACTGCGCTGAGGTAATCGATGCGGTAACCGGCGAGAGAACGCTCAGCCAGCTGGGAACGAGCGCGGTGAGGATGGCAAAGGTTGCCGCTGAACACATAGCCGGAAAGGACGTCTCCTTCAGGCCGGTCTTCAACACGGCGATAACCGAGCTCCTCGGCCTTGAGATAGGCACCTTCGGGATAACCGAGGAGCGGGCGAAGAAGGCGGGGGTTGAGATAGCCGTCGGCAAGTTCAAGGGCTCCACCAAGCCGGAATATTATCCGGGTGGAAAGCCGATAACGGTCAAGGTCATCTTCAGGAAGTCGGACAGGAAGCTCATCGGCGCTCAGATAGTCGGCGGCGAGCGCGTCTGGGGCAGGATAATGACCCTCTCAGCCTTAGCCCAGAAGGGGGCGACCGTTGAGGACATCGTTTACCTCGAAACCGCCTACGCACCGCCGATAAGCCCGACGATAGACCCAATAACCGTTGCCGCCGAAATGGCCCTCAGGAGGTTCCGCTGAGTGGAGCTTCGGGCTCTTTTCTCCCTTCTTCGCCCCAAGTTCGCCCTCCCATCAATCGTTCCCGGGTTAGTTGCGTTCACCATAGCGCGCTACCACTACGGTGTTTTCTTCACGGTGGATTTTCTCATTGCAATGCTCGTGGTGTTCCTTGTAACCTCCGCAGGCCTCGTCATCAACGAGTACTACGACTACGAGCTCGACGTCCTCGCGAACAGAACAGAGCTTCCCCTCGTGAGCGGAAAGGTGAGCCTCAGAACGGCCAAGCTGCTCGGCTACGGCCTCTTTCTTCCGGCAATTCTTCTCACTGGGATAATATCCCTCAGGGCCATCGCAATAACCCTCGTCGCATCTTTTCTCGCGATTGCCTACTCGGCCCCACCGCTACGCTTCAAGGCGAGGCCACTCGTTGACTCCCTCACCAACGGCCTCACCTACGGACCGGTTACGATGGGGCTCGTCTTTGAGTCCCTCGGTCTTCCCGTCAGATGGGCCGTTGTCTACTCTCTTCCCTTCCTCGTCCTCCTCTCAGCGGGGCACATGCTCCTCGCGATCCCCACGATAGAGGAAGACCTCTCGCTCGGTGCGAGGACTTCTGCGGCCCTGCTCGGCCGGGAGAGGGGGATAAGGGTCGGGATGCTCCTCTTCGCGGTTTCTTCCGTAATGGTGGTTGCGTACTGCATCCCCGGCTACTATCCGGTCGCTTCCCTCTCCTTCCTCCCATTCATGGCCTATTCCGTCCTTCAGCTCAGGAGATGGCTCCACGGGGCCGATCGGGGGGAGGTCTTCAGAAGGATGGAAGTCGCCCTCCTCCTCGGGGCGCTGGCGTTCCTGCTGCCCTTCTTCCTCTGAGTGGACAAACTTTAAGTCCTCAAAGACCAACTCCCTTCTTAGGTGATTCCATGAAGGTCGCTGAAAGGGATAGAATCCTCCTCGGTCTCGGAACCGGAGTGCTGCTCGCTTCGAGCATGAGAATCTTCGTCGCTGGAGCGTACTCAAGCGTTGAAAAGACGTTCTTCTACGGTGTCATGTTCCCGTCTTTCCTGGGGCTGGTTCTCCTGATCATCGCATCCTTCCTGGTCGGACGGCTGAGCAGAAAGGCCGGGGCAGTGATAATGGCCGTCTATGCGCTTGCACTCCTATTTAGCGATGCAACGGAATACCTCCACCTAATAGCGGCCTTCGCCCTGCCCCTGTCCCTGGCGCTCGTCAAGGAGCTGGACGTCAAGTATCTTGCCTTTGGACTGGTCGCGGACTTAGCGCTTCGAGTTCTAGCCGTCGGCGGCGAACCCATCGACTTCCCGTACACCGGGGCGATCTTGGCCATTCTCCTTCTCCTGGGTGCCTACGCCCTCTGGCACGAACCGGGAACGCTCAAGAAGCCCGGTTTCGGGCTCTACGCCTTTGCGATACTCCTCGGACTGGGCCTCATCTACCCCAACGCCGTGCTGCGCTACTCTGGAATCAACGTCTACTACCTCCCCAAGTTCATCGGCGTTTCGATAATTCTGGCCGCCGCGCTTCTTTTGGGCCCCTATCTGGCGAAGAGGCCGAACCTGGCGGCCCTCCTTCTCCTGATTGGCTCCGCCACGCTCTTCATCAAACCCCTCTCGCTGATCGGCCTGCCCCTTGCCCTCGCCTCTGCCATAGCCCTCGTTGAGGGTGCCAAGGGAAGCAGGGGAGGAATCCTCGGCTCGATATACTTCATCCTCATCGGCTTCCTCGGGCTCGGCGTCTACGTCGGCAGGGACATAGGGGTTCCTTTCATGGAGAACAACATGGAGGTCCTAATCTTGGCCGCCTCGGCCGTCTACGCCCTAAGCGCCTACGGGAAGAGCGTGGAGGTGAAGCTCCCGAGTGCCAAAGAGATAGCCGGCCCCCTACTGGGGGTCATCCTCGCCTCGATCGTTGTCCTCGCCGCCTTCCACACCGGGCCGAGCTACGCTGGAGGCAAGAGGGAGGTTCTCCTCTGGACCTACAACCTCCACCAGGGACTCGGCCCCTACGACGGCACGTTCAACGGGCACGAGCTCCTGAACCTGCTTGACGAACAGAAACCCGACGTTCTGATGGCCCAGGAGGTTGCCGGCGGCATGATAGGAAGTGCCTACGTCGACCTTCCGCTCCTGATATCGGCCCGCTTCGGCTACGCCTATGAGTACAAGCCGGCCATAGAGGGAACCTACGGAATAGCGGTCTTCTCCCACTGGCACATGAAGACCGAAGGTGAACTCAACCTTCCGAGCGTGGGACAGGCGAGGCCCGCTCAGAAGGTCTCCATCGAGGAGCTGGGAATAACGGTGGTGAACGTTCACATGGGCCTCAGCGAGGAAGAAAGGGCCATGCAGGCGGAGGAGCTTTTGAAGTTCGCCGAGAGCTCGCCGGTGGCCCAGATAATAGCCGGCGACACCAACGCCGAGCCAGACGAGAAGGCCATCGAGATACTCACTCGCGACTACCGCGACGCCTTCCCCGAGAGGCCGCCCTACACATTCCTCTGGGAGCGCAACGGGGTGGTTGATAAGGAGAACATCGACTACATACTGCTCAAGAACGACTGGCCGGCTGAGGTAAAGGACTACGGCTGCCTCTGCGACGTCCTCGTGTCCGACCACAGGCCAGTGTGGGCTCTCATTGAGCTGCCGTGAGGTTTTTTTATCTTCCCCTCCCACTTTTCTCCATGCCGCCGAGGGTCAAGGTTAGCAGGCTGATGGCCTACATTCTCCGCCACTCGCCGGAGGAGTTCGGCCTAAAACCCGACGTCGAGGGTTTCGTACCGCTGAGCGAACTCGTCAGAGCGCTCCAGAAGGTTTATCCGGACGTTACCGAGGATTTTGTGCGTGAGATCGTAGAGAGGGACGCGAAGGGGCGCTACGAGATAATGGAGGATAAAATCCGCGCCCGCTACGGCCACAGCTTTCCGGTCTCTTTGAACCACGAAGAGGACACCGAGTCAAGGGTTCTCTACCATGGCACGCCGAGGAGGAACTTAGGGCGGATTCTGGGGGAAGGACTTAAGCCGATGAAGAGACAGTTTGTTCATCTGAGCACGAGCAGAAGCGAGGCCCTCGAAACCGGCAGGAGACACGGGAGGGACGTCGTTCTGCTCATCATCGACGCCGACTGCCTGAGGAGGAAGGGCTTGAAAGTCTACAAGGCCGGAAAGAACGTGAGGATAGTAGAGAAAGTCCCGCCGGAGTGCATCACCCTGGCAGTCTGAGGGCTAGGATAAAGGCCAGCCCGAGTGGAATCAGCGTGCTGAGGAAGTTCAGCGTGAAGCTTATTCCAGAGAGGTAGCCCCCGATTAGCGGCCCTATCACCCAGCCGAGGCTCATCATGGCGTTGAGCAGGCCCATAGCCTGGCCGCGTTCGCTCACCTTCACCCTCTCGGCGACGTAGGTAGATGCCGAGTTCAGCGTCATCGACCACTTCACGCCCGAGATGAAGGCGACGGGGAGCATCAGGTAGATGTTCTTCGCGAAGGCGTATCCTAGGAAAGCTGCCGCGTAGCCGGCTATGGCGAGCAGGTAGAAGTTCCTGGCGCCGTGCCTGTCTATCAGCTTCCCGATGTAGTAGCCGCTGAGCGCAGCCGCGAGGGAGTCTATGCCGAAGAGAATCCCGACCCACTCATCGCCGAAGGTCTCGCCGAAGTAGACCGAGACCACCGAGTAAACCTGTCCGCTCGCTATCATCGCCAGCAGGACGCTGAGGTAGAAGAGGCCAAGCTCGCCCCTCATGAGCTTCCCGAGGGCTGTTTTCCTGACCGTCACCCTTTCGCTCTCCCGGCCCTCCTGGGGGATAAGGAGCAACCTGGGTGCCCTCCTCCCCCTCGGCCTCTCGCGCATGGCCAGGGCTATCGCTGTGGAAACAACGAGCAAGACTCCGGAGAACACGAATATCCCATCTATCCCAGTTCTCTTCACGAGGAAGCCGCCGAGGAAGTTGCCCACCATAAAGCCGGAGTTCTCGACGGTGGAGAAGATGCCGTAGGCCGAGCCTATCCTCGTGGAGAGCTCGGCTATGAGGGCCGACTTGGCAGGCATCATAGCCGAACCCAAAGCTCCCTGGGTCGTCCTGAGGGCTAGGAGGGCGAGGGGAGTCGAGACGAGCGCCATTGCGGTGTAGAATAACCCGGTCGAGAACAGGCCGAGGGCTATGAAGCCCTTCCTGTTGCCGGTCGAGTCCGAGAGCCAGCCGAAGGGATACTGGAAGACCGTCGAGGTCAGGTTGAAGGCGACGCTCAGGAGGCCGACTATCAGCATCGTTCCGCCGAGGAGGCGCATGTAGACGCTCAGGTAGGGGAAGGCCATGCCGAAGGCGACGTTGGCGAGGAACATGGAGACGGCTAACAGGAGGACGTTCTTCCTCTTCACCTTCAGCCTCCTCAGCTTCCCCGCCTTCTCCCTGCGCCCCTGCAGTACCGTCAGTTCCCTCCTCATCGGCCGGCCCTAACGGAAAGCCTCTTATAAAACTTCTCCCAATGATTCACGGGTGAAACCATGTGCGATATTCTCGTGGCTACTCCCGAGGCCACCAAGGAGGGAATAACTCTCTTCGCCAAGAACAGCGACCGCGAGCCGAACGAGGCTCAGATACTTGAGTTCATACCGAGGACCAAGCACGAGGAGGAGAAGGTCAGGCTAACCTACGTGGACTTTCCGCAGGTGAAGGAGACCTACGCGGTAATTCTCTCCCGCCCCTGGTGGATGTGGGGCGCTGAAATGGGTGTGAACGAGTTCGGGCTGGCGATAGGCAACACGGCTGTCTTCACAAAGGTCAAGGTGCCGGAGAAGGGGATAACAGGAATGGACATGATACGTTTGGCGCTTGAGAGGACGAAGAGCGCGAGGGAGGCCCTGGAGTTCATAACCGGCATCGTCGAGCAGGGTTTGCAGGGTGGGAACGGGAGCAAAAGTCACAAACTCTACTACTTCAGCTCCTTCATAATAGCCGACCCAAAAGAGGCCTGGGTTCTTGAGACCGTCGGGAGGGAATGGGCCGCAAAGAAAATCGAGGGTGTTTACTCCATCTCCAACGCCCTCACTATAGAAGGCGACTGGGATATGGCATCCGAGGGCGTCGAGAGGCTCGCGAGAAAGGGCTCCTTCAGCTTCGCGAAACACTTCTCGGACCGCTTTTACACTCACTTCGCCCACGGCAGGGAGCGGAGGGCCTTCACGCTGACGAAACTAAAGGAGATGGAGGGCGAGATAACGCTCGAATACATGATGTCCCTTCTGCGCTCCCACTCCTTTGAGCCTTACCGCCCGGAGAAGGGCTCGATGAGGGACATCTGCATGCACTACGGCGGACTGACTAGGCCATCTCAGACGGCTTCATCGCAGGTTTCCGAGCTTGGAAAGGGCCTTCACTGGTTCACGGGTACCTCAAACCCCTGCATGAGCATCTTCAAGCCAGTAACCTTCGAGGGCGGCCTCCCGGACCTCGGAAAGGAACCCACCGACCGCTACGATCCCGAGGCATACTGGTGGCGCTTCGAGGCCTTCCACAGGAGGTTCCTGACGAACTACCGGAGCTACATCGATGACTTCGCCCGCGAGAGGGATAGACTGCAGGCCGGGATAATAGAGAAGGCGAGGGAGATTGAGAAGACGCCGGAGGACCTGAAAGCTTTGACGGAGTGGGCCTTCAGGGAAGAGGCCAAGCTCCTCGAAAGGTGGGAGAAGATCGTGAAGCCCGGGAGGCTTCCATTCCTCTTCGGGCGGAGCTGGAGAAAGGTTAACGAGAATGCTGGACTCAGGCTGGAGGGTTGAGGATGCTCAGGTTTCCGGATGGATTTCTCCTCGGAACGGCAACGTCTTCCTACCAGATAGAGGGCGACAACGTCTGGAGCGACTGGTGGTACTGGGCCGAAAAAGGAAAGCTTCCCCCTGCCGGAAAGGCCTGCAACTCCTGGGAGCTGTACGAGAAAGACATCGAACTGATGGTCGGGCTGGGTTATGTGGCCTACCGCTTCTCCATCGAATGGGGCAGGGTCTTTCCGGAGGAGGGAAAGCCGAACGAGGAGGCCTTAATGCGCTACCAGGGGATAATCGACCTGCTCAGAGAGAACGGGATTACCCCGATGCTCACGCCCCACCACTTCACCCTGCCCACTTGGTTCGCCCTCAAGGGTGGCTTCGAAAGGGAGGAGAACCTGGAGCACTGGAGGAGCTACGTTGAGCTGATAGCCGACAACATCGAGGGCGTTGAGCTGGTGGCGACCTTCAACGAGCCGATGGTCTACGTCGTGGCCTCCTACCTCGAGGGGATGTGGCCGCCCTTCAGGAAGAACCCTCTGAAGGCCGAGAAGGTCGCGGCAAACCTGATCAAGGCCCACGCCATCGCCTACGAGATCCTTCACGGCAAGTTCAGGGTCGGGATAGTGAAGAACCGCCCGCACTTCATTCCGGCGAGCGATTCCGAGAGGGACAGGAAAGCGACAGAAGAGATAGACTACACCTTCAACCGCTCCATACTGGATGGAATCCTGACCGGGAGATTCAAGGGCTTCATGAGGACCTTCGACGTTCCCCCGAGCGGCCTCGACTGGCTTGGGATGAACTACTACAACATCATGAAGGTCAAGGCGGTGAGGAACCCGCTCAGACGCTTCGCCGTCGAGGACGCCGGCGTGAGCAGGAAGACGGATATGGGCTGGAGCGTCTACCCGAAGGGCATCTACGAGGGGCTGAAGGCCTTTTCGGAGTACGACCTTCCGCTCTACGTCACTGAAAACGGCATAGCGACGCTCGACGACGAGTGGCGGGTGGAGTTCATAGTCCAGCACCTCCAGTACGTCCATAAAGCCCTAAAAGAGGGCATCGACGTTGGGGGCTACTTCTACTGGTCGCTCATCGACAACTACGAATGGGCAGAAGGTTTCAGGCCGCGCTTCGGGCTGGTGGAGGTTGATTACGAGACCTTCGAGAGGAAGCCGAGGAAAAGCGCCCACATCTACGGCGAAATCGCTAAGAAAAGGGAAATAAGCGACGAGCTGCTCGAGAGGTACGGCCTTGGGGAGGTTTAGGCCCTCATCCAGCCCTCTATTTTCTCCACATCGCCCTCGTCGAACCGAGGAAGGGCATCGAGGTGAACCCTCAGGAGCTCCGCCATGGCCTTCAATCCCGCCTCGGCGTCGTGAACAACTGGGTCGAGGAGTACGGCTTTTATCACCTTCTCCACGTTTCCTTCTGCCGCTGCCTCCGCCGATAGCCGCTGTATCTCAGCCTGAACCCTGAGGAGAACCAGTGCCTCCCCCGGGAGCTCGACGCGGAGCGGCTTTACCCCCTTCGGCGAGACCTCCGCCGGAACCTCGACGATGACCCCTTCCGGCAGGTCGATGTAGCCCCTGTTGGGGACGTTTATGGCCTCCTGGAGCTTTTCCATGCCCTCAAGCCCCTCCACGACGTTCATCGCAACGTCCGGGAACTTAACGAAGCGGTTGAAGGCGAACCTGGGGACGAGGCCCCTGAGGAACAGCCTCAAAAGCCTCCTTACCTCCTCCCCCTCCTTTCTCGTCCGCTCTATCCATCTCAGCCCCTTCTTCTCCTCCGGAACCAGCGGCCAGGCAAAGCCCAGGTACTCCCCTATGTGGTTGTCGTCCGGCGAGGGGAAGAGACCGTACGTCCTGTAGAGCAGCTGGCTCAGCGGCTCGAAATCCGGCCTTCTCTTCAGCGCCCCGTCGAGCCTTGGGTAGGCATCCTCTCCCCCCACGCGGAGTTCCCTTATCCAGGTGAAGTGGTTCAGGCCAGCCGCGATAAGGCTTATCTCCCTCTCGTCGGCCTTCAGCAGGGGAGCTAACATTTCCTTCCTCTCAATGTAGCCGGTGCAGAGGCCGTAGACGTTTTTGAGCCCGGTGTAGTTTAGAACCGCGTAGGTCACCCTTGGCTCGGGGTTGGAGTATATGAAAACCCGGGCATCCCTGTTTATATCCTCTATCCTTCTCGCTATCTCCAGAACCAGCGGGACGACGCGGAGCGTGTGGGCCAGACCCCCCAAGCCCCCGTTCTCCCCTAGAACCTGCCTGATGCCGTACTTATGGGGGATCTCAAAATCCAGCCTCCAGCGTTCGTACCGCTCCTTCTCGACCGAGATAACCGCGTAATCGACGCCGTACCCTTCGAGCCCCTCGACGCTCTCAAGGGGAGTGACGGTGAAGTCAGCTTTGAAGGTCTTTTTTATCTTCTCCGCCAGGGCCGTTATGAACCTCCTCCGCTCGCCGTCTATCTCGACGAGGTAGACATCGGCGTTTCTCAGAACCTCGCTCGTGGCTATCGTGTAGAGGCCCAGAGGGGTGAATATGCTCCCGGCTCCGATGAAGGCTATCCTCATTCACAGCACCCCCGCGAGCGGGTTGGCGTGGAAGAGAATCGTGGGCAGAATTCTCAGCCCTTCGCCGTATTTGAAGCCCGCCATCTCTCCGTAGAACCTGGCAACGCTCTTCACGAATACCTCCCACGAGTTCCAATCCTCTCTGAACTGGCTCTCGTGGGCCTTTAAAGCTTTCAGCTTGAGCTTGAGGAAAGCCCCGACGTCCTCAACGTGGTTCGGGTTGTCCGTGTAGTAGAAGCCGAGAAGTCTCACCTCCCACGGCTTCCCCTCCCCGACGCTCGGAAGGGCGGAGAAGAAGGCCGCCTCCCCGGTTAAGAGCCCCGCGTTCCTGTGGTCCGGATGGACGTCGTAGGGAAGCCAGGGGTCGGGGGCGAGTACGAGGTCGGGCCTCTCGGAGCGTATTATCTTCAGCAGCTTCATTTTTGCCTCCTCGCTGTAGGGGAGCTTCGTATCGGGGTAGTCGAGCCAGAGGAGCTTTTTGACGCCTATTATCTCCGCCGCCCTCTCCTGCTCCATCCCCCGGACTTCCTTCAGCTCCTCTGGCGGAATCTCCCTGCTCCCCGCTGAGCCGTCCGTCAGTGTGAGGTAGGTTATCTCCCTCCCATCCCGCGAGAGCTTCGCCAGCGTTCCCCCGATGGCAAGCTCGCAGTCGTCCGGGTGGGGCTGGACGCAGAGGATCCTCTCAACGCCATCGAATGGCCTCTCCACGTCGAAGCCCAGGGTTTCCCTCAAGAGCGCCCGGAACTCGCCGGGAGAAACTCCCCTGAGCTTGGCCTTGGCCAGAAGGATTGGCTTCAAGATACCTCACCCCCTAAAAGTTCCTGGGCGCGTCTCCTGAGTATCTCCCTGACCTCCTCCCTGTCCTTCGGATACTGATGCCTTATCCAAAACCACACGAGCGCACAGAGCGTCCAGAAGAGCGAGCCTATTACGAGCGTGTACTCGTAGGCCTGGGCGTTGGTGTAGCCTGCACTCCTCAGGGCCTCGATGAGGAACCCGCCGAAGAGCGGGCCGAGGGCCTTTCCGACGTTGTCTATGATGTTGAACACTCCAAAGACCGTTCCCCTGTCCTCGGGCAGGTTCACCTGGGAGATTATGGCCGTAACGTTCGGCCCCGCGAAGCTGACGAGCTGGAGGAAGAGTATCGAGTAGACCGTCAGTGCGAGCCAGCCCTCGAAGGAGAGCTCCGGTGGGAGCGGGTAAACTATGACCCCGATCGCCGCTATCATTCCGAGAAAAACTGCTATCCCCGTTATCAGCGCCCTGCCGCCGGGGCTTCTCCTCTCGAAGTAGTCTCCGACGTAGCCTCCAACCAAGGTTCCTATGACGGTTGCTATTCCTAGGATCAGCAGAACGAAGGTCGCGGTGTCCTTCTCCATTCCTCTCGTTACGATGAGGAACGAGACCAGCCAGTACATGAGGACGCCCCAGGGGACGGTTCCGGCCAGGCCCTGGAGGAATATCAGAAGGTTTGTCTTGGTTCTGAAGGACTTTCTAACGGCCTCCCAGCTCAGCCGGTAAGTGTATTCCACACCGCGCTCGATGAGCTTTCTGACCTCCTCCTCTCCGGCCCCCCTCTTGGGCTCCTCCGCTATCACGTAGAAGAGGGGAGCCAGTATGAAGTTTGGAACCGAGGCGAGGATAAACGGAAGCCTCCAGCTCCCTATCAGGCCGGCCATTATCATTCCGAAGAGGGTTCCGAAGCCGAAGGCGGTCTGTATGAAGGCGTAGCCCTTTCCGCGCTCCTCGCTCGGGAACATGTCGGCTATCAGGGAGTAGCCTATCGGGATTATCGAGCCAACTCCAATCCCCGTGAAGAGCCTCATGAGGAGGAGCTCGTAGTAGCTGTTGACGAAGGCGGTTAGAAAGCAGGGTATCTCACCGAGGAGAACGCCTACCACGAGGAGCTTCTTCCTCCCCTTGATGTCGGAGAGAAAACCCCATACTATCGTTATCAGGGCGCTCGTTGCGACGAATATCGTTGAGACGAGCCCCATCTGGGTCTCGCTTATCCCGAACTCGGCCATTATCTGCTGGTAGTTGGGGGGAAGCAGGTTCTGGTCGGCCATCAGGAAGGCCGCCATCAGGACGAGAAGGACTATCGCCATCTTATTCCTCAGGTTTCCCATTCACCATCCCTCCAGGCTTCGTAGATAGCCCTAAACGCGTCGAGCCTCCTCTCGGACAGGGGCTCCCATCCCCTCGCATCGCTGTTCTCCGCGAGGAAGGCCTTTTCTCCTCTCAGATTCCGGGAGAGGAGGTTCAGCCTGGCGTTGCCGTCGTCGAGGCTCCATATGGCGAGGCTTTTATCGGGCGCCCAGCTCGAAGTCCTCAGGTAGAGCCTCCTTCCGGAGTGGGGGAGCCCGCTTGGAAGCTTTACCTCCCTCCCCAGGGCGTCGAAGACCTCAAGGAAAGAATCGACGGTTATCAGGTAGTCCGCTAATGGACGGTATCCTAAGAACTCTATGTCGGTGCCGTATAGGATGATGTCGTCGAGGTTTTCCAGCCACTTCGCGGCCTTTCCCGGGTTCATCAATGGAAACCTCCCGGCACCGAGCATCACGACGGTGTTCACGTTCACCCATACCGGTATCGCTTCGATCTCCTTAACCGCTTCGAGGGTCACTTTGCCCGGAAAGACAAGTTTGAGCGACTTTTTCAGCTCCCTCAGGCCGAGGAGGTAGTTGAGGTATCTGTTGCCCTCGCCCCGCTGGGCCTTGATGAGGTGGGGGTAGAGTGGCTTCACCGGCTTTATCGCCCTGTTGAGGTGGTTTGAAAGAAGGAGGGCTTCGCCGTCAACGAAAACCGTCCCGTAGCCGTTGTCCCTGAGTATGGCCGGCAGGATCGGGTCGTAGGCCAGCTCCGGCGGGAAGAAGAGCCTCGGGGAGACTTCGAGGAGGGTCTCCTTTACCTCCCTGTCCCTCCTCACCTGGGCCTCAACCCTGTCAAGGCTTAGGAGGGGCAGTATCGCGTGGTTGTAGGCGGTTCCGGTTATTTCTATCAGCCCAGACTCGATACCCTCGCGCACGAGCCTCAGCACGTCCCCCGGAAGGAGTTCGAGCGTGAAGCCAGTTATGTTGAGGGCGAAGGGGATTTCCCTTTTGAGGAGCGCCGAGAGAACCGACACGTAGGCCCTCTCGATGACCCTTTCTATCTCCGCCTTCGGAATCTCAGCGTACTGCAGGTTGCCGTGGAGGAGGAGAGCCATCAACTCAGACCCTCCTCACGCTCACCCCGTCGCTCGGGCTGACGAGATGGTAGTCCGGCTCCCAGTTGAAGTGCCTGACGTACTCGTCGGTGACCCTCATTGCAATGTCCAGGGCCAGCTCCTCGGGCACTACGGCCACTGCGGAACCACCAAAGCCGGCACCGGTCAGTTTGGCACCGTAGGCGCCGAATTCAACCGCCTTCCTCACGAAGAAGTCGAGCTCCTCGCTCGAGACGTCGTAGTTTCTGGCCAAATCCCAGTGCGAGGCGGTCATCAGCTCCCCAAAGGTTCCAACGTCGCCGCTCCTCAGGGCGTCCCTCGCCTCGAGGACGCGCCGGTTTTCCCTCACTATGTAGCCGAAGAAGCGCCGGTAAAGTGAGGGGAGGTTCCTCAGCTCCTCCTCTTCGACCTCCTTGGAGGTTCTCTTTCCGAGGAACCTGAGGGTCTCCTCCGCGACCTTTCTCCTCTCGGCGTAGGCTGAGCCTGCGAGTTCCCTTTTAACCCCTGTGTAGAACACCAGAACCTGAACATCGCTCGGGAACCGGAGGTACTCGTGCCGTAGCGTGTCCGTGTCTAAGAAAATGAGGTGGTCCTTCTTCCCATGGACGATCGCGAACTGGTCGAGTATCCCGCAGGGGACACCGACGAACTCGTTCTCCGCCTTCTGGGCCAGGAGTGCCATCTCTATCGGAAGGAGGTTTAGCTTATAGACCTCGTTGAGGAAGGCCAGAACGGCCAGCTCGAGGCTCGCCGAGGAGCTCAAACCCGAGCCTATCGGGAGGTCCCCTCCAATGATGCCCTTCATTCCCCCAATCTCGTGTCCTTCCTCCCTGAGAACCCAGAAGATTCCTCTGACGTAGTCGGCCCAGTCGTTGGCCTTCCTGATTTCATCGAGGTCGAACTCCTTAACTTCCCTGGATATCTGGGAGTAGAGCCTCACCCTCTCATCGGCCTGGGCATGCAGGACCGTGTAGAGGTCTATCGCCATCGGCATGACGTAGCCGAGGGCGTAGTCCGTGTGCTCCCCGATCAGATTGACCCTTCCAGGAGAATCAACGCGGTACATGATTCCACCCAATGGGGTTAGGCTCGAAAATATTTAAGGCTGACCCCCTCCCCGCCTTGGAGGGTTAACCCCTCGCCATTGACGGGGAGGTTTGAGGGGTCTCATTCAAACCCGCTAAAAAGTGGGTTTTCAACCCCTCTGGCCCGGTCTTAGGCCAGTTACCCCTCCCTTGAGCGTACAAACCGCCCAAGCTCGGGGTTATGGTTTTCACAGCCTTCTTCAAAATGTTGAAAGCACCAACTAAATCTGCATTAAAGATAAGCCCCGTCGCGGGACACTTAAACAATCCCCGAACGAAGCGAGCCCCCTCGTGAGGCTTCCCGCAGACAGGGCAGGTCTTAGAAGTGAAAGCTTCCCCAACAACCACAACACGAATACCATACTCTTCAGCAACCTCGGTTAAACGTTTGATAACGTAATTGAACCGCCAAACGTGAGAAAGGAGGAAATTCTGCCTTGCTCCCTTATTAGAGTTTCTGGTTATGCCTTTGGGGTAACCGACGACAATTCTGGAAACACCGAGCTCGTAGAGTTTTCTCACTGTCTGCCTGACTGCTGTGTTAATGTAATGCCTCGCCTGAAGTTTGGCTTTCTCATGCATTCTTTTGAGCTTTCTACTCGTTTTAGCCCCAGATCTGTTAAGTTTGGACTGATAGTCAGTAATCTTCTTCCGCCAGTAGAAGTCAATGCTTTTTAGTGGTCTTCCATTAACGAGGAAGCTTTGACCGTTTTCAACATAGATTGCCATTAGGTTGTTCACTCCCAAGTCAATTCCAGCGGAAAGGCTCCCTTTTGGGATTCTTGGAAGCTTAATCCACTCTTCATCCTCAAGCCTCTCCTCGACTGTGAAGCTCAAGTGAGCGTACCATTTCCTCTTAACTTCATCGTAAGTGATTTCTAAGCGCCCCTGCTTGCCCCTCAAGTGAATTCTGCCCTTAAACTGGATTTCAAGGCGTTTGAACCTTCCAAGACCCTTGAGGATTAGTTTGTTCCCATCAATTTTGTACTGGTCGTTTCTGAGGACGATTAAGGGTTTTCTCCTCCTGTTTTCTTTGAGGTAGTTTGGTGGTTTTGGTTTCAGCCAGTTGGGGAGTTCACCATTCCTTTTCTTTCGGAGGAGAGAGAAGAACGAACGCCATGCCTCGGCGTTTTTCCTTGCAATTGTTTGAACCGTTGCGGAACCAATTTCCCGTTTAAACTCCTCATAAACGGTTTTCTGAGTTTTCAGAAAGTCAATGGGTTTCCCCTGAAAGTATTCCTGTCTCCTCAGGTAATTTGCTCTGTTCCAAGCCTTAGCGCTAATATCTGATAACTCGAAAAGGGCTTTCTCTTGGGTTTTTGAGGGATGTAGTTTTACTGTTACCGTCCGCTTCATTCTGGTATATAGTATGAATTTTAAGCTTTAAAAGAGTATCGCTTTCCTTCTCAAGGGCTGGTTGAGCGGTTTACTGAATCCCTACCGTGAACGGCAAGGTTTTCAAAAGAGGGATATAACGAGAGAGAAAAGGAAAGTTCAGCCCATCTGAATCGCCGTCGTTCTCAGTTCTCCCCTCTCGAAGCGGTAGGGGTCGTACCACTCCACGGGTAGGTCGGTTCTTCCCTTCGTAACCAGGTCCGCCACCATTTCGGCAACCGCGGGTGCCATCATGAATCCGTGCCCGCTGAAACCGGCAGCGATGTAGTAGTCGCTCAGTTCCTCGATCTTTCCTATGGCGGCATTGCTGTCCGGAGTCTTCGCGTAGTAACCGGCCCACGTCCTCAGTATGAGGAGCTCCCTTAAAGCCGGGATAATCTTGGTGAAGTAGTAGCTCACCTCGCGGAGGAACTCGTAGGTCGGGTTGAGGTCGTAGGTCGGGCCCAGCTCGTAGCCGACGCCGCCAACGACGCCTCCGTGGGCGGTCTGGGTGAGGTAGGCGTGCCCGTACTTGAAGGAGATGACCATCGGATTTATCGAGCCCTTCTTTATCGGTTGCGTGATGACTGCCTGGTGCTTGTAGGGCTCTATGGGTATCTGTGTCTTTATCCCTGCCATCGCGTTGATGAGCTTGGCCCAGGCGTTGGTGGCGTTGATGACGGTGCCGGTCTTAATGGTCCCCCTGTTCGTTTTCAGCCCCTTTATCTCACCGTTCTCGATGATGAAGTCCTTGACCTCGGTGTACTCGACGAGTTTGGCCCCAAAGCGCTCGGCGTTGAGGGCGAACTTGGCCGTGGAGTGGAACGGGTCGGCCTTTCCGTCGGTCGGGTTCCATGAGGCTGCAATGACCTCGCTGATGTCGAGGAGCGGGACTATCTCCTTCGCCTCCTCGGGCGTTATGAGCCTCGTCGGAACTCCGAAGCGGTTCTGAATCGCTATGTTGGCCTTGAACTCCTCGACCTCATCGTCGTCGTAGAGCAGGAAGAGGTAGCCGGTCTGCTCGAAGGAGAAGCCGTACTCCTCGCTGTACTTTTTCCACAGCTCGACGGAGCGCTTCATGACCTGGACGTTGGCCTCATCGTTGAACTGCTGCCTTATTCCCGTTCCGCAGCGGAAGGTGGAGCCGGAGCCGATGAAGCGCTTCTCTATGATGGTGACCTCCTCCCCGCGCTTGGCGAGCTCGTGCGCTATGGTGACTCCGATTATTCCCCCACCGATGATGACGATTTCACCCCTCTCGGGAAGCTCTTTACTCGGCATACTCATCCACCCCCTCGGCGGTGACCTTCATCCTGACGTTCTTGAGAGGCGGTCTCGCGACTGGTATGTCGAGTCTGTCCATCGGCGTCCCAGTCCTCTGCGAAACCACAACCGCGCCGTTGAACAGGCAGAAGCGGCCCTGGCAGAAGCCCATTGCGAGGTGAGTCAGGCGCTTGATTATCTGCAGGTCCGTTATTCCGGCCCTGACCACGTCGTCTACCTTCCTCAGGGAAACGTCGCAGCCGCATATCTGGACGTCCTCAAGGTTGAGGCTTCCGAAGTCTATGCTCTGAACCTGCACCGCCTCCGGTTCGTACTCCTCCAGTCTCCCAGCGTAGATGCACGGCTCGGCGTCGAAGCCGAACTCCCTGAGGATGTAGGCCCCGACGAGCCTGCCCTCTAGGTAGTTCGCGTAGTGCGGCTTTATTGAAGCTGCGCTACCTGCGACGTAGATTCCATCGCGTATTCTGTGCTGGGAATCGAGGAGGGGCATGTAGTAGCCGTGCTTGAAGATCAGCTTTCCACCGGCCTGGGTCGGCGGGTTGATGTCCGGCCTTCTTCCCTCGGCCATTACGACGGCATCGACCTCGTAAACGTGCCCGTTCATGTCGATGAGTCTCTCGACCCTCTCGTCTCCCTCAACGCGCTTGGGATTCGGGACGACGATGTACTCGATGCCCCAGCGGTCGAGCTCCGCCGTTATCTCCCCCGGCTTGCTGCCCACGACTGCGACCTTCCTTCCAGGGGCAACTCCCCAGACGTTGAGAACCTCCAGGAGGTCGGAGCGCCTGAACACACCCGGCATGTCGTTGTTCTCGAAGAGATGGATGTTGTCAACGGCCCCAACGGCAAGAACAACGCGCTTGGCCATTACCTCGATGAGCTGGTTTTCCCCGGTGACTATCGGCACGAGGAAGTACTCGCCCTTGTCGAAGACACCGAGGGCTATCGTGCCCCTGAAAACCCTGACGTTCTCGTTGAACTTTCCGGTGAGCTCTCTAACAACATCCTGGGGAGATTTCTCTCCAAAACCTTCCTGGGGAAGCCCCTTGAGCCAGAGGTCGCCCCCGAGCCATCCCTTCTCCTCCACCAGGGCGACGGTCAGATGATCCTGAACCTCGAGAACGGTTCCGATTCCAGCCGGGCCGCCTCCGATGACGGCCACGTCAACGACCAGCCTTTCAACGGGCTTGTCCTCGTCTATCTCCACGGTTTCCTGGAAGTCTCCGTAGCCCTGCCTCTCCAGCCTCATGCCGTCTCTGACCTTCGTCTTGCGCGCGTTCACGTTCTTTATCCCGTTCACCACCATGGGGACCGGGCCGAAGGTGAAGGCTCCGCGCTTCCTTCCCTCGGTGCTGGTGGTGAGCCAGTACACTCCGTTGGCGAGGAGTGCGACGGTGATCTTTTCCCCCTCGTAGGCCTCGTAGGGCTTTCCTTCAAAATAGATGGTGATCCTCTTAGAAGGGTCCTTCTCGGTCAGGTCGAGCGGTCTCATGCTCCCACCTCGAAGATTTTACAAAGGACGCCCTCATTTATACACCAATGCTTATAAATGTTAGGTTGACCAAAAAAGGTTCAAAACCTTTGGTTTAATAGCCCTCTGTAGTGCGACCGAAAAATAACGGTGGAAAGAAAAGGGGGAATCAGGCGATTCCCTTGGCAAGGACGAACTCGGCGACGTTCTCGACCTGGCTCTTGGCCCTGGTCTCGGTGATGCTCTTCTTGCCGGTTCCCTCGACGGGAACCTTCTTGAATATCTCCTCGTGGAGCTTGACGATGTCCTCCGGTGGCTTGGTGAGAAGGCTGACGATTATGATGACTATCAGCGTTACGAAGAAGTTGATGAAGAACACCGGTATGCCGTTGAACCAGCCACCTATCGTTCCGAAGAAGCCCGGAGCGTCCGGGTTGAAGGCCCAGCCGTATATCTTTGCCTCGAAGATGACCTCGCTGATAAGACCGTAGGCCATGCCGACTATTGCTCCCTCCTTGGTGGCCCTCTTCCACCAGAGGCTCAGCGTGAGTATCGGGCCGAAGCCAACGGCCAAGCCACCCCAGGCGGTAGCAACCATCTGGTAGATGACCTTCGGACCGCTGATGGCGAACCAGAGGCCCACTAGGGCAACGCCGGCAACGACGAGCCTCGATATGTTGACCATCTGCTTCTTGCCTATCTCCTTGCCGAGGACCTTGTGGTAGAAGTCCCTCGCTATTGCCGAGGAGGCGACGAGCAGCTGTGAATCCGCGGTACTCATGACGGCGGAGATTATGCCCGCTATCACAAAGCCCGCGAGCCAGCCGGGCATCAGCTCAACGGCCATGGCCGGGATGACCTTCTCCGGGTCGCTGACGCTCAGGATTCCTGCCTGGTACATGGCGAAGCCGAGGAAGCCCGCGAAGAACGCTCCCCAGAGAACGAGGATGGTCCAGGTACCGCTGATGAAGATACCCGGCCTCCTGAGTTTCCTCGGGTCCTCAACGCTCATGTAACGGGTGACTATGTGGGGCTGACCGAGGTAGCCGACTATCCATGAGGCGTAGCCTATGGCGAAGACTATGGCCGCTATTCCCGTAGCACCTCCGAACGGGTGCAGCTTCGCCGGGTCGGCGCTGCCTATTATCTGCGTGGCCTTCTCGAAGCCGCCTATCTCAGAGAGCGCTAGGAATGGAACTATAAGGAGGGTCAGCAGCATGAACATTGCCTGAACGACGTCGGTCCAGACGACCGCGAAGAATCCACCGGTGATAACGTAGGCCGTCAGGATGATGACTGTTATGAGGATTCCCATGTTGTCGCTTATGCCGAAGCCCTCGGCGAAGGTCTTTCCACCGGCGGTGAACTGCGCTGCAACGTAGGCGGTCATGAAGATTATGATTATCAGCGCGCTCAGAACCCTTATCAGTTTGGTGTCGTCCTTGAGCCTTGCCTCCAGGTAGTCGGGCACGGTTATTGCCCTGAATTTACCGGCGTATATCCTCAACCTCGGTCCAATAAGGACGTAATCGGCGAGGGTACCGAAGAGACAGCCGATTCCCGCCCAGAAAGCACCGAGACCGCTGGAGAATGCTGCACCCGGATAACCGAGCATCAGCCATCCGGAGAAGTCACTCGCCTTGTCGGAGAGGGTCGCGGCCAGGACGTGAACCCTCCTGCCTCCGACGAAGTACTGATCCTCGGTCTTGGTGTACCTGTTGGCCCACCAGCCTATGTACGCCAGCAGTGCGAGATACACCAGAAAACCAAACAGTATCCCGCTGTTCATAGCTTACCCTCCTCCTTGAGAGTTGTCATGAGGTCTTCGTCGTAGGCCAGAATCTCGTCGTCCACGTAGTACTCCTTGCCCGTTATTTTGTCCCAAAAGCCATACAGCAGCATCGTCAAAATACCCAAAAGTGTCGGCACCAAAAGTGTTGCCCAGGCTGAACCACTCAAGCCCATCTTACTCCACCTCAATCCATTGGTGTAAACTAAAGGACATCAGACCACATTATGAACGTTTGAAAATATAAACATATTGGTTTACCAGTTCCCCGTTGAGAACGGGATGTTGAGCGGCCGTGACAAACAAAGGGTAACAGTTAATAGGCCATGGGGGTATGTAGATTCGGGGCTGAAATATGAGGGTCAACGTCATGAGACCTATATTCAAACCCGAGGTGCCGGATGCCGACTTCGTTCTGTATCCCTACCACATATTCCACCTGAAGCTGTTCTACAAGCGCTTAGGCAGAAGCGACAGGGTCTTCGACTACTTCGCCTACGTCGACCTGTACCGTCTCGGGGCGGAGAGGGGTGACGGCTTCATAGACCTCTACGAGTGGGACGTCGATGAGAAAAAGGTCATGGAACCGCTGGTGGACTACGAGGAGGCGAGGATGAAGGCCTTTGAAAGCGCGATAACCTGGGGCAACTCAAGGGTCGTCTCGTGGTGGCTTCCGAGGATAGAGATAATCCGAGAGGCCCAGGCGTACAAGGTCTTCTGGATTTTCGAGAAGGACGGGGAGAAGTTCCTCCTGGACAGTCTTGACGGGAAGGAGTTCAGCCTAGAGAGGCTCGTTGGGAAGGACGGAAGGAAGTGTAAGGGGCCACTCTGCCGCTAACAGTCACGGAACCAAAAAGAGCGTCCTCTTCGACGTGTTTTTACTCACATTTCCCACTTCCACACCACAACGGTCACGTTGTCTTTGGTAACCGGCAACGCCCTTTCAACGAGGTCGAGTGCAATCTCTCTGGCCGATTCGCCGGAGGAAATTATCCCAGCGATGTCCGCCTTTGGAACGTAGTCGTGAAGCCCATCGGTGCCCAGGAGCAGTGCATCTCCCCGTTTCCAGTGGTACACGTCCACTCTGAACCTCCGCCCTATAGCGGCGTTCACACGGTTCCTGAGCGGATGCCTCATAGCTTCCTCCTCACTCACTTCCCCGGAGAGGACCAGTTCCTGCAGCGGCGAGTGGTCGAGGGTTCTCTCAACGGGCATCCCATCCCTAAAGAGGTACGCCCTGCTGTCACCGGTGTTGGCCACCGTGACACCATCCCCCTTCACAACCACCGAGACGAGGGTCGTCCCCATGTCCTCAAATGGGCCCTGTGCCCTTTCCGTGACGGCGGAATGAGCTGCTCTGTGAGCATTCTCCATGAAAAGTCCGAGGGATTCATCGTCCATGCCTGGCTCGTAGTTCTCCCTGAAGAACCGAGCAAGCGTTTCGAGGGCGAGGCGCGACGCTATCTCACCCGCGCTGTGTCCACCCAGCCCATCGGCGACCGCCAGGAGGTACGCATCCGGAAGCTCCATAATCAGCAAACCGTCCTCATTGTGCCCCCTTCCCCCGACGTGAGTCGCGCCGTAGACTGCATTGTTCCCTCCGTGTCTGAACCGTTCATCTGGGTTCTCAGGTAGGAGGAGGAACATACCTTCACCTCGCGTGAATCTCCACTATGTCCCCGTCCTCGAGGACGTGGTCGGCCCCAACGCGCTGGCCAGGGAACTTCACGCTCTTGCCCCAGACTCTAGCATAGCGGAAGTTCTTGGCGAAGTCCTTGTGAATCCTCTCGGCTAAATCCATAACGGTCGAGCCCCTCTTCAGCGGCACGGGCGGGTAAGCCGGGTCCTCGCCGGGACTCTTGGTGAAGACGCGGATGATTCCGGCCAGATCGTAGAGTTCGTCCTTGAGCCGGTCCAACTGTATCTTCCTCTTCGCCGAGACGGGGATTATCTTGAACCTGTCGCCGTAGGCTTCAACGAGTTTCTCGTAGTTCTCCTTGCTTCCGGGGGCATCGCCCTTGTTGGCTATGATTATCGCCCTCCTCCAGACGAGGCTCTCATCCAGGGCATCTGCGAACTCCTCCAGCGTTACCGGTTCCTTGACGGTTATCTCGGCCGAGTGAATGCGCTCTTCCCTGAGCATCTTCATGACCTCGCTGATGTCTCCCTTGATGTTCTCCTGGCCGTTGATGACGATTCCGCCCATCGCTGTCCTCTTTATCTCGACCCGCGGACGGCGCTTGTTCAGCTTTATTCCGGCCCTCTCAAACTCCTTGAGGAGGGTTTCCATCTGCTTCACCGGGTCCTGGGAGAGGTCAACCACGATGGCTATCGCATCGGCGTTTCTCACGACGCTGAGGAGCTGGGGTCCCATTCCCTTTCCAAGGGCGGCACCTTCAACGAGGCCCGGAACCTCAACGAGCTGAATCTGGACGTCTTTGTGGTGCATCATGCCTGGGATCGGTTCCACAGTTGTGAAAGCGTAATCGGCAACATCTATATCCACGTTGGTAAGGGCCTTCATGAGTGAGCTCTTTCCGACGTTGGGAAGACCTGCGAGAACGATCTGTGCCGCGCCCTCCTTCCTCACAGACATCGACGGCCCGCCGCCGCCCTTCTTCATCTGGCGCTGCTTCTCCAGCTCCTTCCTCAGCTCGGCGAGCTTTCGCTTTATCTGCAGCCTGAGCTTTTCCGTCCCCTTGTGCTTCGGGACGGTGGCGTACATCTTTTCGAGGGCCCGAATCTTCTCTGGAATAGTCTTGGCGTTTCTGTACTCTTCCTCCGCCGCTAGGTATTCCGCTGTTACGTTGGTTGGCATCGCTGACCCTCCCAGAAGCTCTGAAGTAAGAGGCGAGCGGCGTTTTATAAACGCTGTGGTTCTGAAATCGGCAAGTTTATAAAATCTTCCGAAAATTTTTTACAGGCGGTGATGCTCATGCGAACGGGTTTGGACGACATAGACAGAAAGATTCTCGCCATCCTCCAAAAGAACAGCAGAACGCCCCTGAGGGAGATCTCGAAAGAGGTCAATCTCGCCGAATCGACCGTTTACGAGAGGATTAAAAAGCTTAAGGAGCGGGGGATAATAAAGAAGTTCACCGTCATACTGGATCCCGGGTCCCTCGGCTTCAAGATTCTGGCGTTCATACTGATAAAGGCCAAGGCCGGCAAGTACTCGTACGTCGCGAGTGAGCTTAAGAAGTACCCCGAGATCGTTGAGATATTCGAGACCACCGGCGATTACGACATGCTCGTCAAGATAAGAACCCGCGGGAGCGAGGAGCTCAACGAGTTCTTGGACACCATCGGCGAGATTGACGGTGTCGTGGCTACCCATACGATGGTCGTCCTCAAGGTTCACAAGGAGACCACGGAGCTTCCGCTCTGACCATTTCTGCCCAGAAAGGATTATAAATGTCCCTTTCTATTTCTCTCCAAGCGTTTGGATGGGGGGTGTTCTGAATGAGGGTGCTGTTTCTGAGTGCCGACGGCTTCGAGGACCTGGAGCTTATATACCCGCTCCACAGGCTTAAAGAGGAGAACCACGAGGTCTACGTGGCGAGCTTCGAGAGGGGAAAGATAACCGGAAAGCACGGTTATTCCGTGAACGTTGACCTGACCTTTGACGAGGCTGATCCGGACGAGTTCGACGCCCTGGTTCTGCCCGGGGGAAAGGCGCCCGAGATAGTCAGGCTCAACGAGAAGGCCGTTGAGATAACCAGGAGGATGTTCCAGGCTGGAAAGCCGGTAGCGAGCATCTGCCACGGTCCCCAGATACTCATCTCGGCCGGCGTTCTGAGGGGCAGAAAGGGAACGAGCACGATAACAATCAGGGACGACGTGAGGAACGCAGGGGCGGAGTGGATAGACTCAGAGGTCGTGGTTGACGGCAACTGGGTCAGCTCGAGGCATCCCGGCGACTTATACGCCTGGATGAGGGAGTTCGTCAAGCTCCTCCGCTGACCTTCAACTTTTCTTTGTAACTCTTGCCGGGCGTAAACTTTATACGGAAAATTAGGATATTTTCATCGGTGTGGTGCATGAGGCGAAGAGGTGGTGTCCTGGGGGCAGTGCTCGGCGTGGCCCTCGCGGTCCTTCTGATCGGTGCGGTTCTCACAGTCCTAGCCATCAGGGGGGACATACACATAAACGGGATAACCCCGAAGAAAGTGGCGGGGAAGGTCGTTGAGATCGGCGAATTCAACGCCTCCGTTCTGGAGGTAACGGCCGTGGTCGGCGACGTCTCGGTCGTCGGCGCCAACGTGAGCGAGATCGTGGTCAGGAGCAACCTGCCGATAAACGTCAGCCTGGAGAACGGGGTTCTTACCGTCTACTGCCCCACGAAGAAGGTCGGCATCAGCCACAGGAACGTCTGCAACGATTACAGGAACGGCACCGTTATAATTGAGGTTCCGGGGGGGCTGCTGGGCCTGAACGTCCACGATGTTGTTGGGGACGTTCTGGTGGCCGCGGACTCGGCTGGAATCGACATTACTGACGTTGTGGGACAGGTGCGGGGAGCCTCCTGGAACGATTACGACCTCTCTGACATCGTGGGCGGTGTCGCCCTCAACGTCGCAGAGAGGGCGACGATAAGCGACGTGGTTGGCGACGTGACCATAACCGTTCCCCGGGGCTTTGGGGCGGCGCTCACCGTCAAGGACATCGTGGGGGATGTGACCAACACGGCCAACGGGAAGAACGGCACCGTCGTAATCACCGTTAATGACGTGGTTGGCGACATCACTGTGGGGGGATGACTTTTTAAGCCTCCGGATTTTCTTATCTCTGGTGGAAACCATGGCGAGGAAGCTCACACGCTCGCGGAAGGACAGAATCCTCCTGGGGGTTCTTGGCGGCATAGCGGAGCATCTGGACGTTGACCCAACGCTGGTCAGGATCATCTTCGCGGTGCTCTTCGTCTTCAACCCTGTGGCTATGGGACTGCTCTACTTCATAGTGGCCCTGATAATACCCGAAGAGGGGGAGGAGGGGGAAGAAAAGCCCCTTGGGGATAAAATCACCGAGCTCGTGGACGAGACCGGGGAGAGGCTCGAGGAGGTTTTCTCGGGAAGCGAGAATGCAAGGGCCCTCGCGATAGTTCTCATAATCCTGGGTGCGATTCTACTGGCCGGCCCGTTCTTTCCGCTGGTGATGCCCGTCGTTGACCCCAAAACCGCCCTGGCGGTCGTCTTCCTCATGATAGGCATAATACTGCTGGTGAAAGGTGATTGAGATGAGAACCCTCGGGATAATACTCGTTTTCATAGGTCTGCTCGTCCTCCTCAGGGAGTTCGACCCCGCGTTCCTCGGCTGGCTCCAGCCCTACGCCCCCTACATCAAGGAGGCGTTCGGAGGGGTCACCCTCATCGCGATAGGCCTGTACTTCCTGACCCGGAGAACGGCGAGGAAGCTCGTCCTAATCGCTTACTTAATCTACCTGCTCCTCTATCTGGTGGTCTGAATGGAGAGGTGGAGAATAGTCCGCGCCTTCACCCTCGGTCCGCTCCTCGAGGCAGCGGTTCCAAAGCCGGGCAACGTGAGCAGGCTCAGGGATTTCGACGACCTCACCTTCTACCACTTCCTCTTCGCCGACACGGCCGTTACGGGGGTTTACTACGAGGCCGTGAAGACGGCGGAGCTTCTGCGGAAGGGCATCCTCGAGCCCCGGGAAGCGGGACTCGGCGAGCTGATAAAACGCGCCCTCCAGGCATCGCGCGAGGCCCAGGACGCCAACCCCAACTTTGGCGTTGTGGCCCTCTCGCTTCCCCTCATAATGGGAATGACGATTGGGAGGAACATGCTCGATGCGAGGAAAAAGGCGAGGCTGCTGATAGAGGAATCAACGGTCAGGGACACGATGGAGCTCTACCGGGCGATAAGAATAGCCAACCCCAAGGGAATCCCCAGCGGCGTCAAGTACGACGTCTACTCCGACGATTCCTTCAGGGAGCTTTTCCAGGACGGGATTAACCTCGCCAGGCTCGCCGAGATAAGCTGTAAACGAGAGCTGATATTCTGCGAGTGGCTCAAGGAATACGAGCTGAGCTACTCCACCTTCGGAAGGCTCTACGAGCTGATAAAGGAGCTCCCGCTGGAGGACGCCGTCGTGAGGGCCTTCGTTGAGCTGCTCGCAACAAACCTCGACACGCTGATAGTCAGAAAGGCAGGCCTGGAGGAGGCGAAGCTCGTTCGAGAGAACGCCGGGAAGGTTCTCGCCGGAGAGCTCGGCGTTGAGGAGTTCGATGCCTTCATGCGCGAGAGGGGCGACCTGAGAAACCCGGGCAGCCTGGCGGACGTCATGGCCGTCTCGCTCAGCCTGCTCGTCCTCAGGGGATTAAGGATAGAATTGAGAAACGGAAGGGTCTGGGGAGTTATAGGACGACCTTGAAGCGCTTCGCCCCGCCCAGACCGAGGCCCAGCGCCTTGCTGTCCACAACGACGGCGTCACCGTCGAGTTCGTCGAGCATGCGTATCTTTAGGCCGGAGAGCTCGAAAACCTCCTCCTCGTCGCCGAACTCCTCGTTTATCTGCGCCCTTATGAACTCGTACGCCTCCTTTCCAAGGAGGACTATGTCGGGTTCGTAGCCGTCGAGCTTCAGCTCGTTGGCCTTCTCCTCCACGGTGCTCAGAACACGGATCAGGTCTCCACGCATCTTCAACACCATTAGAGAGTTGGTGGGGAAGTTTAAAAGGGTGATTGCTCAGGGGGCACTACTGAATGCCCCCGCGTAGGCTCTGACGGTTTTTTCATCGCCCATTATCATGAGGACTCTCATCAGATTCATGCCCTCGACTTCCACGAATTCCACGTAGAGGTACTCATCGTCCTTAACAAAGAGGGCCGAGTACATGGGTTTCAGTACCTCCGTTTCCAAGACCTTCACATCCTCGCGCTTACTAAAGCCGGCTGACTCTAACCTCTTCACCGTGATCTTCAGAATTTCCTCCGGAGTGCAACTGCAGGTCCCGTTGACCCAGGCAGTCGCAGGTGGGCAGGCCCCGGCGGATGTTAGGTTGAGGGCCTTCCCGCAGAAGGGCATGTCGGTCTTCTTCCAGCTTCCTCCGCCTATGGGAACGACGAAGGTGGCAATCTTCACTTCTCCTGACGGAATCATTAGCTCCGTCCTGAGAGTGTATTCTTTGAGGCACTTCTCCCAGAGTGGATCCGTCGGATTCGGATTGTGATGGCAGAGGTGAACGCTGTGGGAGGCCTTGGCACCTTTCTCTATCTTGACCCTGACCTCTCCGCGCTGGATGTGGCAGGGTGGAGTTATGCCGAGCTCTGTGGCCCATTCGTCTATTATGGAATACCCGCTTCCCCCACTAATCGGCCAGGCTCCGAAGCCTTCACTGAAGCTTACCTTGGAGCCGTTCTCGGGGTAGTACGCTACGTTTATGACGTGTGGCGACTGAACGAGGGGAAAATCCGAGGAGAAAGTGCAGGTTTTTGGGCTCTCTTCCCCTCTCTTTAAAATAACCGCCCCAAAAAGCACGAGGAATATAATGGCCAGCGCGAGCACCAGACCGGTTGCTCCCTTCCCCATGGGTGACCCCCGAGTACAGATAACGAACAGTGCGTGTTTTTACTTTTCCGAATCCGTTACATATAGAACGCTTATGATATTTAACTTTTTCGAGTTGTTAAAAATGACGAAGAACGAGATTTAAGGGCCTAAATTCCAAACGCCCCCTTGATGCCGTTGATTATCATCTGCACCGCCATGGACGTGAGTATCAGGCCCATCATCCTCGTCATGACCTTTATTCCCACCCTGCCGAGCCTCCTCTGTATCCCGTTGGACGAGCAGAGGATGAGCCAGACCGTTACGGCTATCGCAGCTATGCTTGCTATGACCGCCCCTTTCTCAGGTATGGACGTGCTCTTAGCCATGTAGAGCATCACCGTCGTTATCGCGCCGGGGCCGGAAATCAACGGGATCGCCAGGGGGATCACCGCGACCTCCTCGAGGGTGACGACTTCCTCGCTGAACTCCTCGGTTTCTTCCCTGCTTATCTTGACCGAGGAAAGCTTCCCCGAGAGCATCTCCATAGCCATCTTGAAGAGCAGTATCCCACCGGCTATCGCGAAGGCGTCCGTGCTGGAGCCGAAGAACTTGAATATCCACTCCCCTATGAGGGCGAAGGTTACGAGTGTAACGACCACAGTTATCGCGGTCTTTCTGGCTATCTCCCGCCTTTCCCTCCTGGAAAGGTCGTGAGTGACTCCAAGGAACACCGGAACGGCTCCAACCGGGTTCGTTATCGCGAACAGCCCACCGTAGAGTATCACGAAGTGCTTGACCAGCTCTATCACGTCACCACCCGAAGGCGGGAAGAAGAGGAGGTTAAAAACCTAACCCCTGATTATCTCGAAGGAATACGTAACTTCAGCGCCGCTGAGCTTCACGTGGGCGGATGCCGAGCAGTACTTGTCCTGGCTCAGCTCTATGGCGCGCCTGGCCTTCTCCTCCCTCACGTCCCCATATATCCTGTAGTGGAGGTGCACCCTGTCGTATATCTTCGGGTGCTCATCACGCCTCTCGCCCGAAATCTCGACCTCCAGTCCTTCAATGGGCTCGCGCATCTTCTGGAGGATCATAACCACGTCGTAGGCGGTGCAGCCGGCAACGCTCAGAAGAAGGAGCTTCATGGGACTTATGCCGCCGTCTCCAAGGATTATCGCGCACTGGTCGGTGTCCATCTTTCCCACGAACTGCATGTTCTCGACCCACTTAACCCGTCCCCTAACTTCATTTGTCACCTTTTTCACCCATTCGTGTAGACGCAATCCCTTTTAAGGACTTTTCGTAGGCAGGAATATGTATATCCGGCCCTTCGACCCGTGGAAGGCTAAGCTCTGCACCTGCCCCTTCAAGTACACCCTCAACGTCTATACCGGTTGCGACCACGCGTGCGTCTACTGCTACATAACGAGCTACATCCCCAACGCCTTCCGCGTACGGACTAAAGAGGGTCTCCTGCCGAAGCTGGAGCGCGAACTGAGGCGTTTTGACCGGCGCCACATAATAGCGCTCTCCTACTCCTCCGACCCGTATCCAACGATTGAACGTGAGCTGGGCATAACCCGGAGCGTTCTCAAGCTCTTCAGGCGCTACGGCGTCCGCTGCCTGCTCCTTACGAAGTCCGACATCTTTGAGCGCGACCTGGACGTTCTGAGCGATCTCAAGTGCGCCGTCGGGATAACCGTGACCACGGTGGATGAACAGAAGGCGAAGCTGCTGGAGCCGAACGCCCCTTCCCCGAGGGCGAGAATCCGGGCGCTTGAGAGGGCAAAGGATGCAGGTATTCCAGTTTACGCCCGCATCGACCCGATAATACCTTTCTACACCTGGGAGGACTTCGATGAAATCCTCGATGCCCTGAGCTTCGTGAGCCACATAACCGTCTCGACCCTCAAACTGAGGCCCGATTCAAAGGGGAGGATGTTCGTCAAGTTTCCGGGGCTAATGGAAAAGCTGTGGCCCCTCTACGAGAAGGGGGAGAGGATTGGGGGATACCACTACCTGCCCCGCGAGCTGAGGTTTGAAATCCTAAGGGAGGCGGAGAGGAAGGTTTTGGGGAAAGGAATCACGTTTGGTTCGTGTCGGGAGGGCTATCGGTCGTTTCCGAGCTGTGATGGCTCTCATCTTGTTCCCTTGTGAGCTCCTCCCTGAGCTCGGCCTCTATCTCTATCTTCTCCATCTCAAGCTTGCCCCTGCGGTACTCGGCGGCGGCTTTGACGAAGGCCTCGAAGACCCTGTCCATCTCGGGTAGGTACTCCGGCTGCCACTGCAGGCCAATTATGAAACCATCGGTTCCCTCGATGGCCTCTATCAGACCGTCCACGGCGTAGGCAACTGGCTTTATTCCCTCACCGACCCTCTTAACCGCCTGGTGGTGGAAGCTGTTGACCCGGAGGTAAACCTCGTTGGTTCCCTCTATGTCCAGCTCGTCCTTGAGTATCTCGTAGAGGGTAGAGCTGGTCTTTATCCTGACGCCATGAACCCTCTGGGTCGGTCCAATCAGCTCGACGTCCCAGTCGTGCTTTATGGCCTTTGGGATGTCGTTCAGGTCCTGATAGAGCGTTCCCCCGAGGGCCACGTTTATCACGTGCATTCCGCGGGAGATGCCAAGTATCGGAACGCCCATCTCCACGGCCCTCTTCACGAGCCGTATCTCGAACTCGTCCCTGTCAACGTCGACGTATTTTATCGCGCCCGAGGGGTCCTCTCCGTAGAAGTGGGGATGGACGTCTGGGCCCTCGATGAGCAGCACACCGTCCACGTGCTCAAGAACCTCCTCGGGGGAGGAGTTTATGTTGAAAACCGCCGGAATGCCCCCGGCAGCGGTGACCTTCTCAACGTGCCTGCGGTCGAGAAAAAGCCTGTTTTTGGATGGATCAACCTGACCTATTATGCCTATCAATGGCCTCATAAGTACCACCACCTAGTGATGTGTTCACGTCAGAATAAAAAGCTTTGCGGGAAGAAAAGAAGGAACGTCAGCCCTTGAGGGCCTTCATCTCTTCCTCTATGACCTCGGCGAGCCTCTTAACGCCGTCGCGTATCTTCTCCTCGGGCACGTAGGTGAAGTTCAGACGCATGGCGTTCTTGACCTCGCGGTGGGCGAAGAATGCCTCGCCGGGCACGTAGGCAACGCCCCTGCTTATGGCCTTCTCGGCCATCACCTTGGTGTCAATGCCCTCTGGGAGGGTGACCCAGATGAACATTCCTCCATCGGGCTTGGTCCACTTGACGCCCTCGGGCATGTACTCCTCAAGGGCCTCCAGCATGGCGTCCCTGCGCGGCTTGTAGAACTCTATTATCTTCGGTATGTGCTCGTCGAGGTGGCCGTCCGCCACGTACTTCCAGGCTATGACCTGGCTGAGGGTGTTGGCGCAGAGGTCAACGGCCTGCTTGGCTATCTCTATCTTCCTGATGAAGTGCGGGTGAGCTGCTATCCAACCGAGCCTCATTCCCGGGGAGAGTATCTTCGAGAAGGTTCCGAGGTACATGACGCGGCCCTCGTCGTCGAAGTGCTTTATGGGCGGTATGGGCTCGCCCGAATACCTGAGCTCGCTGTACGGGCTGTCCTCGACGATGAGGAAGTCGTATTCCCTGGCGAGTTCTATGAGCCTCTTCCTCCTGTCCAGGCTCATCGTGACGCCCATCGGGTTCTGGAAGGTTGAAACGGTGTAGACGAACTTGATCTTCTTGCCCTCCGCGTTGAGCTTCCTGAGCTTCTCCTCGAGGAGGTCAACCATCATACCGTTGTCGTCCATGGGGATGCTGAGGAACTCGGGGTCGTAGTACTTGAACGCGTTGAGTGCCGCGAGATAGGTCGGCCCCTCGACCACGACTATATCGCCGGGGTTTATGAAGACCCTTCCGATGAGGTCGAGCGCCTGCTGTGAACCGGCGACCATCATTATCTCGACCTTGCTGGTCGGGATGCCGTAGCGCTTCTCCATCCAGTCCGCCAGAGCGAGGCGGAGCGGCGTGAAGCCCTTGGTGGTTCCGTACTGCAGGGCCTTGTCGGCGTGGTGGGTGAGAACCTCGGCGGCTATCTCCTTTATGGTCTCAACAGGGAAGGTTTCGGGAGCGGGAAGACCGCCGGCAAGGGAGATGACGTCTCCAGCTTCAACGAGCTTGAGGAGTTCCCTAATCTCCGAGGCCTTCATACCCTGAGCCTTGTCCGAGAAGTACGCCTCAAAATCCAGTGACCCTGAACTCAGCTTGCGCATAAGTTTTTCCTCCACTTCCGTTCCCCCCATTAGATGCACACTTTTGAGCACGTCATCAAATCTATACACTTAAGGGGTAGCGGCGATTGGTTATAAATCTTTCTGCAATGGTCGTTAGTGCCGTTTACGTTTGTAAAGTGCTTTGTGGGGGTATTTTTAAGAACATCAACGGACTGAAAGGAACACGGGTGAACACAAAACCCCTATAAACCCTCCCGCCATAACCTGGGTTTACCGAAGAGGGGTGATGGAGATGACGGTAGTGAAGGAAGTGCTCGAGATTGCCGACGAAATCAGGAACATGGAGATTAGGGGGGCTGGCAAGATAGCCCGCTTCGCGGCCTATGCGCTCCAGCTTCAGGCTGAGAAGAGCAAAGCAACGAACGTTGACGATTTCTGGAACGAGATGAAGAAGGCGGCCAAGATACTGTACGAGACAAGGCCCACAGCGGTTTCCCTCCCCAACGCGCTCCGTTACGTCATGCACCGCGGGAAGGTTGCCTACGCGGGCGGCGCCGACCTCGACCAGCTCAAGTTCGTCGTCATCAACGCCGCCAAGGAGTTCATCCACAACTCCGAGAACGCGATAATCAGGATAGGCGAGATGGGGGCGAAGCGCATAGAGGATGGAGACGTCATAATGACCCACTGTCACAGCAAGGCTGCCATAAGCGTCATGAAGACCGCATGGGAGCAGGGCAAGGACATAAAGGTCATCGTCACCGAGACGAGGCCCAAGTGGCAGGGCAAGCTCACCGCTAAGGAGCTGGCCAGTTACGGCATCCCGGTCATCTACGTCGTTGACAGCGCCGCGAGGCACTACATGAAGATGACGGACAAGGTGGTCATGGGTGCGGACAGCATAACGGTCAACGGTGCGGTCATAAACAAGATTGGAACGGCTCTGATAGCCCTCACTGCCAAGGAGCACCGGATATGGACGATGATCGCAGCGGAAACCTACAAGTTCCACCCCGAGACGATGCTCGGCCAGCTGGTCGAGATAGAGATGCGCGACCCGACGGAGGTCATTCCCGAGGAGGAGCTCAAGACCTGGCCTAAGAACATAGAGGTCTGGAACCCGGCCTTTGATGTAACTCCCCCGGAGTACGTGGACGTCATCATAACCGAGCGCGGGATAATCCCGCCGAGCGCGGCCATAGACATACTCAAGGAGGAGTTCGGCTGGGCCCTCAAGTACACCGAGCCCTGGGAGGACTGAGGCTCTTCTCCTTTTCTTCCACTTCGTTCCACCGATAGGGCTTAAAAGGGGTATGCCTTTTATACTTCAGAAACAAAAACTGAGAGGGTGATGATGATGAAAGCTTACGTGGCTGAGAACGTCAGGGGCATCTACGCCTTTGACGAGAGCGGTAATCTCATTGATCAGAGGGTCTTCTCCGGAAGGCCGGAGGCGAGCCTCGACAGGCTTCTGAAGGGCGAGCCAAGCGACGAGCTGATTTCTTTCCTCGACGAGCTTAAGGAGAGGGGCTACGACGAGTTCGTCCTCGAGGACTCGGAGCTGAGCAGAAACCTAAAGGAGCTCGGCTACAACGCCACCGCGGAGTTTCCGAACATCGCAGGGGAAAAGCTCCGCTCAAGCCCTGAGGAGTTCCTCGGCGAGAACTGGTTCGACGAGTACTTTGGAGTTGGCGTTGCCCTGACGAGGCTCCGCATACAGGAGCAGAGCGGGGCAAGGGACAAGATGATAATCCAGGCCATCGAGTCCCTCGACGACATCGACAAGGTCATCAACCTGCTCGTTTCTCGCTTGAGGGAGTGGTACAGCCTTCACTTCCCTGAACTCGACGAGATACTGCCCAAGCACCAGCAGTACGTTGCCTTTGTCAAGACCGTTGGCCCGAGGGAGAACGTGAGCGAGGAGAAGCTCAAGAGCCTCGGCCTCCCCGAGGGCAAGGTGGAGAAGATTCTGAAGGCGGCCGAAACCTCGATGGGCGCTCCCCTCGGCAAGTTCGACGCTGACATCATAATGAAGCTCGCGAGCGAGATAAGCGACCTCTACAAGCTGAGGGAGGAGATAGAGGACTACCTCGAGACCGCCATGGACGAGGTCGCACCAAACCTGAAGGCTCTGGTCGGTGCCAAGCTCGGCGCCAGGCTGCTCAGCCTCGCCGGCGGTTTGAAGGAGCTCGCCATGATGCCGGCATCGACCATACAGGTTCTCGGTGCCGAGAAGGCGCTCTTCAGGCACCTGAGGAGCGGTGCCAAGCCACCCAAGCACGGCGTCATCTTCCAGTATCCTGCCATAAACCGCTCACCGTGGTGGCAGAGGGGTAAGATAGCGAGAGCTCTGGCCGGAAAGCTCGCCATAGCTGCCAGGGTTGACTACTTCTCCGGTGAATACATAGCCGAGGAGCTGAAGCAGGAGATAGAGCAGCGCATCCAGGAGATAAAGCAGAAGTATCCGAACCCGCCCAAGAGGAAGGCCAAGCCTGAAAAGAAGAAAAAGAAGAAGTTCAAGGGGAAAGAAAAGCGGGGCAAGGGCTTCGGTGGAAAGAAGAAGGAAAAGGCAGGAAAGGGTAAGAAGGGCGAGAAAGGCGGAAAGAAAAAGAAGAAGGGCAAGAGGTGAGGTAGATGAGGATTAAGAAGCACAAGTTCCCCGGCGTTTACGTCTTCGTGGATGAGGACGGTAGCGAGAAGATAGCCACCAAGAACCTCGTTCCGGGCCAGAAGGTCTACGGCGAGAGGCTGATTAAATTCGAGGGCGAGGAGTACAGGGTGTGGAACCCGAGGCGCTCAAAGCTCGCCGCCGCTATACTCAACGGCCTGGAGAACTTCCCGATAAAGCCCGACTCAAAGGTTCTCTACCTCGGAGTCGCGAGCGGAACGACCGCTTCCCACGTCAGCGACATCGTCGGCTGGGAGGGGAAGGTCTTTGGCGTGGAGTTCTCACCTAGGGTCCTGAGGGAGCTCGTTCCGCTGGTTGACGAGCGCAGGAACATCGTGCCGATACTCGGCGATGCGACAAAGCCTGAGGGCTACCGCGCGCTCGTGCCGAAGGTTGACGTCATCTTTGAGGACGTTGCCCAGCCGACGCAGGCGAAGATACTCATAGACAACGCCAAGATCTACCTCAAAAGCGGCGGCTACGGCATGATAAGCGTCAAGAGCAGGAGCATTGATGTCACCAAGGAGCCGGAGCAGGTCTTCAAGGAGGTCGAGAAGGAGCTCGCGAGCTACTTCGAGGTCGTTGAGAGGCTTTCGCTCGAACCCTACGAGAAGGACCACGCGCTGTTCGTTGTGAGGAAACCATAAAGGTGTTCCCTCGTTTTCCGTCCTTTTTTATCGCCAATCGTCGAAAAAACCTTTTACTTTTACCGAAAGACTTTTATAACTCGCTCATGAACCTTAGCCGAAGTTACGTTCAGCTTTTGTAGGTGATGCCCCATGAAAAAGCTCCTGAAGCCAAGGCGCGAAGTCGGCATCGTCGGCTACGGTGCCTACGTTCCGATGTATAGAATCAAGGCCGAAGAGATAGGAAGGGTCTGGGGAGTTTCCAGCTTCCCGATACAGGAGAAGGCCGTTCCCGGTCTCGACGAGGACGCGCTCACGATAGGAATTGAGGCCGCGAGAAACGCACTCAGGAGGGCCCGGATAGACCCGACGCTCATCAGGGCCGTCTGGTTTGGAAGCGAGAGCAAGCCCTACGCCGTCAAGCCCACTGGCACGGTCATAGCTGAGGCCATCGGCGCCACACCCGATGTAAGCACGGCTGACTTCGAGTTTGCCTGTAAGGCCGGAACCGAGGCACTGCAGACGGCAATAGGCTTCGTCGGTTCCGAGATGGCCGACTACGCCATGGCCATCGGTGCCGACACCGCACAGGGAAGGCCCGGTGACCACCTTGAGTTCACCGCCGGTGCCGGTGGAGCGGCCTTCATAGTCGGCGAGAAGAACAGCGAGACCGTCGCCTACTTTGAGGGCAGCTACTCCTACGTTACTGATACGCCCGACTTCTGGAGGCGCCAGCACGAGCACTACCCGAGGCACGGAAACAGGTTCACCGGCGAGCCGGCCTACTTCCACCACATAGTCAACGCCGCCCAAACCCTCATGGAAGAGCTCGGCCTCACTGTGGACGACTTCGACTACGCCGTCTTCCACCAGCCGAACGTCAAGTTCCCCCTCACCGTTGCTAAAATCCTAGGAATCCCGAAGGAGAAGGTTCTTCCTGGCCTGCTCACCGGAATCATCGGAAACACCTACAGCGGTGCAACGATGGTCGGTGTTTCAGCGGTTCTCGACATAGCCAAGCCCGGAGACAGGATTCTGTGGGTCAGCTTTGGCTCCGGTGCGGGAAGCGACGCCTTCAGCATAGTCGTTCAGGACGTCATCGAGGAGAAGCGCGAGCTGGCTCCGAAGACCATGGACTACGTGAACAGGAAGAAGTACATAGACTACGCTCTCTACGCGAAGGCGAGGAGGAAGTACATCCTGTGAGGTGGTTGAGATGAGGAAGGCAGTCATAATCGGTGCCGGTATGACCCCGGTTGGTGAGCACTGGAAGCTCGGATTGAGGGATCTCGCAGTCGAGGCGCTCCTCAACGCTATGGACGACGCTGGAATAGACAAGGTCGATTCACTCTACGTTGGAAACATGGTTTCTGGCCCCTTCGTGGAGCAGGAGAACCTCGGCGCGCTCATAGCCGACTGGGCTGGACTTGGAAACATCCCAGCCGTTAAAATCGAGGCCGCCTGTGCCAGCGGTGGTGCCGCGGTTCAGGAGGGAGTCAAAGCCGTTCTCAGCGGACTCGAAGATGTGGTTGCCGTCGTCGGCGTTGAGAAGATGACCGACGCCTGGCCGAGCGACGCCACCAGATACCTTGCCTACGCTGCCGATGCCGAGTGGGAGCTGTTCCACGGGGCGAGTTTCGTAGCTTTGAACGCACTCATCATGCGCTACTACATGAAGGCCTACGGGTACACCGAGGAGGACCTGGCACTCTTCGCGGTCAACGCCCACGCCAACGGCGCCAAGAACCCCTATGCCATGTTCAAGCGCCCGATTAAGGTTGAGACCGTTCTCAAGAGCCCCTACGTTGCCGACCCGCTCAAGCTCTTCGACGCCTCGCCGGTCTGCGACGGTGCGGCATCGGTGATAATCACCACGCCCGAGAAAGCCAAGGAACTCGGCGTTCCGAAGGAGAAGTGGGTCGAGGTTGCCGGAATGGGGCGCGCCATAGACACCATAACCCTCGCCAGCAGAGAGGACCTTCTCGTTTTGAAGGCCGCCAAAGTCGCCGCCGAAAGGGCCTACAAGATGGCCGGCGTTGAGGCCAAGGACATCGACTTCTTCGAGGTTCACGACGCCTTCACCGTCATGGCGGCACTCAGCCTCGAGGCCCTCGGCGTTGCCGAGAAGGGAGAGGGAGCGAAGCTGGCCAAGGAGGGACAGATAGCGATTGACGCGGACTACCCGATACAGACCATGGGAGGTCTCAAGGCTCGCGGTCACCCGGTCGGAGCCACAGGAGTTTACCAGACGGTTGAGGCGGTCCTCCAGCTCCGCGGTGAGGCGCCGAGCCAGGTGCCTGACGCGGAAATCGGACTGACTCAGAACATAGGTGGAACCGGTTCGAACATAACCGTTAACGTCTTTAGGAGGGTCTGAAATGGCGCGCCCGATGCAGGTTTCCCGCTACTGGAGGCACTTCCGTGAGAAGTACATGCTCATAGGTGGAAAGTGCGAGAACGGTCACGTGCACTTCCCGAAGAGGTCGGTCTGTCCGGTCTGCGGCTCGAGGAAGATCGAGGAAATCGAGCTGAGCGGCAAGGGCAGGGTCCTCAGCTGGACCATCGTCAGGAACCCGCCCAGCGGCTTCGAGTACTACAAACCCTTCCCGCTGGCGCTCGTGGAGCTCGAAGAGGGGCCCGTCGTCCTTGCCCAGCTGACGGACGTCGACCCGGAGGAGATAGACTTCGGCATGGAGGTCGAGGTCGTCACCAAGAAGATAAGGGAGTTCGAGGAGGACGGAATAATCCTCTACGGCTACAAGTTCAGGCCTCCGCTGAAGTGAGGTCTTTTTTTCTGTCTTTTTCAATCGCTACCCTTATTAGCCCCGGTGCCCCATCCCCCACCATGAGCATCATCCTCGGCGTGATCTTTGCACTCTCCGCGGCCCTTCTGTGGGCGGTTGGCTCGCTGCTCGCCAGGGTCTCCATGCGGGGCATCAGTTCACTCTCCCTCAACGTTCTGAGGCTCTTCATGGGTGCCCTTCTGTACCTCGTGGTTCTGGCTATCTACGGCATTCCTCCCCTCGGAACCCCGGGCTTTTTGATCCTTATCTCCTCGGCCCTGATCGGCTTCACACTCGGGGACTGGCTCTTTTTCGAGTCCATCAAAATACTTGGCGTCTCCAGGGCGGCCCTCCTCGTGACGCCTTATCCTATACTCACGATGCTCCTGGCTCACATCTTCCTTGGAAGGCCCCTGACCATCCAGATCGGTGTGGGGGCTTTCCTGATAATCCTTGCGGTGACGATACTCATGGGCGAATCGAGGGAGGGGAGGCTCGACCCCAGGGGAGTCCTCTTCAGCGCCGGCGCGCAGGTTCTCTGGGCCGCCGCGATCGTCATGACCGACTGGCTCGTCACGGGCAACAACCCCCTCGTCATAGCCGGCCTCAGGATAAGCTTCGGCGCCCTCGGTGCTGTTATCTTCGTGCCGAAGATACTGCCGGACGTCAGGAGGATGAAGCCCAGGAACTGGGCGACGGTCTTTCTCGTCGCGTTCCTGGGAACCTTCCTTGGTCACTGCTTCTTCACGACGGCAATAAAAGAGGCCGGTTCGAGCATAGCCACCCCTGCGGCGGAGTCCAGCCCGATTCTGGCTGCCCTCCTGGCCGTGCTTTTCCTGAAGGAGCCCTTCACCAGGAGACTTCTCTACGCCATGATCCTCACGGGCGTCGGGATAATCCTCATCTCGACGGGCTGACTCATGCCCTTTCTATCCTCAGCCTGTCCCCGTTCTCGAACTCCATCTCCAGCCTTCCGCGTTTGGCCCTGACTTTCACCCCGTCAACGACGGCGTCTATCCTTCCGTCCCTAACCTCGACGCCCAGCATCTCGGCCATCTCGTCAACGCTCTTCAGGGAGCCGTTAATGGTAGTTTCGATCCTCTCTCCCTCGCTCTCTACAACAACCTTCAGCCTGCCCTTACCTTCGCGTATGAAGCTCTCTTCCTTCAAATCTTTCACCCTCTCAGGCTGGGGTGGTTTTATGCACGGCATCAACTATCCCCCAGCGGTTTTCTATTATCATCCCTTCGCATGTCTTTCACCATGCGCACCCATATCCCGCTCTGACCGACGCGCCTGAAGCCGTAGTCCTCGTAGAACTTGATGGCCTTCTTGTTCCTCTCGCCCACCCAGAGTTCTATCCTGTCGTTGTGCTTCCCCAGGTACTCCAGGCACTTCTCCATGAGCACGTGGCCTATGCCGTGTCCCTGGAAGCGCCTGTCTACCACGAACTCGTGAATCGCCCCGACCGTTCTCCCCTCGTACTTGCTGTACCAGTCGTTGTCGCAGACTATGAAGCCCGCTATCTCATCGCCGACCTTTGCGATGAAGAAGCCGTCCTTCGCCTTGTCCCAACACCATCTAAGGTAGCGCTTCGCGTAGCTCTCCCCTTCACCGCCGTACTCGCGCATTCCCTCGTAGCCTCGCATGTAGATTTCAATGAGCCTCTCCAACGTTTCTTGGTCGAGCCGTTGGAGCCTCTCTATTTTTACCCCGCTCATCAATATAAGCTCATCGTGGGGTTTAAAAAGCCTGACTCCGAGCCTTAAGTGTGGCAAGAAGGTGGTTGAGATGGGGAAAGCCAAGCCTAGATACTGCGAGATATGCGGTGCTCCAATAAGGGGGCCAGGCCACAAGATAAGGCTTGAGGGGGCGGAGGTTCTCGTTTGCAACCGCTGTTACGAGAAGTACGGCGGAAAGAAGCCCGGAACGTTCAGCATCATGCCGACCGGCAGGCAGCCGGCGAGGAGAACCTATTCACGGCCGGCCAGGCCGAGGCCATCATCCAAGCCCAGGACCGAGAGGCCGCTCTACACCGAGGAGATAGTTGAGGATTACGCCGAGAGGGTTTACAGGGCGATACAGCGCTCGGGGAAGAGCTACGAGGAGCTTTCCCATGAGATAGGTCTTTCGATGAACGATCTGAGGGCCATAGCCCACGGCTATCGCGAGCCGACGATAAAGGAAGCAAGAAAGCTGGAGAAGTACTTCAAGATAACCCTCATCGAGCGCGCCGAGACCAAGATCGAGAAGAAGGCCTCGATTCCCAAGGACTACGAGCCAACGCTCGGTGACATAGCCAACATCAAGATCAAGAAGCGGAAGAAGAAGTAAATCAGAGCTCTTCCAGTTCTTCCTCTTCTCTCTTCTTCATGAGTTCCTCTGCCTTGGTTCTCTTCGGCGGGTGGAATCCCTTGAGCTTCTCAAAGGTGCCCCAGAGGCGAATCAGCTCCTCCCAGACCTCGCTGTCGGGGGGTATCACGAGTATATGCGCCGGGGGGTGAATGTCCGTGAGCCTTCCTATCGCCTTCGCCGGCGGAAGGTTTATCTGGGCAATCACGTGCGCCCTGAAGCGCCTCTTCGGCTTCTCGCCGCTTATCTTCTCGAAGGCCCAGTCGGACAGGGCGGGAGGGATGATCCTTGGGTCGCCGCGTATCTCCATGCCGCCGTAGCGCACCAGGTCGGCGAGGGCTATGCTGGCCTTCTGGAAGTTGTCGGTCCTTACTAAAACCATCGTGTTTCTCATACGCATCACCGTGCTCTCCTTGTGCCGGCACCTTTTAAACCTTCCCCGTTTTTAGTTACCGAAATTTTTAAAAACTTTAAGTTTCTAAAATCTCTGCAGTCTTTTTGATCAAGCTGAAGAGGTGATGGAAATGTATCTTAAGAAGAGGCCCCTTGAGATACTCAGGGAAATGAAAAAGACCGAGAGTCAGGCCGAGATCGAGGCCAAGCTCCCGGAGGAGTTCCAGATAAGGGCAATCGAGCTCTACATTCTCGGGTTTGCTGAGCTTGGGGGCGGAAAGATTAAGCTCACCGAGGCCGGGAGGAAGCTCCTCGAGATAAGCGAGTCTCTGAACCTAGACGAACTTCCCGAGGTCATAGCCGACACGGAAATAACCAAGATGCTCGAGCTCTTGGAGGAGACCGGAAAGGTTCCCAAGAGCTGGCTTGAGAAGCTGAGAGAGAGGAAGCTCGCCGATGAGAACGGCCTCACTGAGTTCGGAAAGGCGCTCCTCCAGCTTTACCGCGAGACCCACCCGGTCGTCTACCTTACCCCTGAGATAGTCTCGTTCCTTAGGGGAATGCCAAAGCTCGGAACCCTCGACGAGCTGGTCACATTCAAGAACTCGCGCCTTTACGGCGACAACATCGTTAACGCCCTGCAGGCTATGAGGCTTCTCCTCATCTCGCCGCCGACCGAGAAGGGAAGGGCCTTCGCGACCACTCCGGCGGCAAAGCTCGCTCTCAAGGCAGTCAGCATGATTCCAGTATTTGCTCGCGCGATAGTCCTCAGGAAGGAGGACTTCGAGGCCTTAAAAGCCGGAAGGAGCAACGCCGAGCTCGAAAGCATGGGGCTCAGCGACGAGAAGGGCACAACGGAGTTCGGAAAGGCCATGATGGAGACCTACGAGGCTATGGGCAGGGTCGAGGAGAAGGTTCTCCCGGTTTACCTGCTCGACGATGAGCTTTCGGTGCTCGAGGCCATCAGAGGAATCGAGGAGAAGTACGAGACCAACCCAGACATCTTGCCCACCGAGAAGGAAATCGCCAAGCGCGTCGAGGTTGAGGACCTTGGAGCAATTCTGCACCTCCTCGAGAGCAAGGAGCTCATAGAGAGGAGGCTCGTCAAGAACAAGGACACCTACTGGCTCACCGAGTGGGGTAGGGAAGCAATAAACTTCGGAACCGTGAGTCCGGATGGAATGAAGGCGATAACCTCCGCCGAGAGCGGTGACGTGCCCATAGCCGAGTGGGTCATCAAGGCCCAGAAGGAGGGACTCGTCAAGGCAGGAGTCACCGACAAGGGCAGGTTCTACCTCAAGCTCAGCAGGAGCATCAAGAGGAAGCCATTCCTCACCAAGTACGACGCCGCGATACTTGCCAAGACCCCTAGGAAGAAGTACATCCACAGGGATGAGCTGGTGGAGCTAGTGAGAGATTACGTCGGCGGGGACGAGAAGGAGATAATAAGGGCAATCGGCGAGGCGGAAGCTAAGGGCTTTATCGTCGAGCTCCAGAACGGCATGGTCAAACTCACCGCCCTAGGAGAGGAGGTCAAGACCGCCCTCGAGAACGCCAAGCTCCAGGAGATAGTCAAGGTCAAGTTCAGCGTCACGCCGACCCTCTACAACGTGCTCAAGGTGGTCTACGAGGAGCTTGAGACCTTCAATAGAATCTGGAAGGAGAAGGGCGAGGTCAAGGACTACAAGATGGAGGAAGTGGACGTCATCAGAAAGCACCTCGGCCTCAGTGACGACGAGATAAAGAAAGCCTTAACGATGCTCCGCCAGCTCGGCTTCCTCGGAAGCAAGAGCCTCACCGAGGCGGGCAGGGTTCTCGTTGAAGCTTTTGGAGGTGGTAATTGATGGACGCGGCGAGCGGATTCTTCGGTTCGCTGCTGTGGTGGTTGTTCTTCATGTACATTCTCCTGTGGCCTCAAATGCAGTACAGGAGCCTGCAGCTGGCCAGGGCGAAGCTACTCAGGAGACTCTCGGAAAAGCGAAAATCAACGGTAATAACAATGATTCACAGGCAGGAGAGCATAGGACTCTTCGGAATACCCTTCTACAAGTTCATAAGCGTTGAAGACAGCGAGGAAGTTCTCAGGGCCATCCGCTCGGCACCAAAGGACAAGCCGATTGATTTGATAATCCACACGCCTGGAGGGCTTGTTCTCGCGGCAACGCAGATAGCGAAGGCCCTCCACGATCACCCGGCTGAGACTCGCGTCATAGTCCCCCACTACGCCATGAGCGGCGGAACACTCATCGCATTGGCTGCTGACAAGATAATAATGGACCCGCACGCGGTTCTCGGCCCGGTTGACCCGCAGCTCGGCCAGTATCCTGGACCAAGCATCGTCAGGGCGGTGGAAAAGAAGGGCGTTGACAAGGTGGATGATCAAACACTTATCCTGGCGGACGTGGCTGAGAAGGCCATCAACCAAGTTCGCGACTTCGTCTACAGCCTTCTGAAGGACCGCTACGGCGAGGAGAAGGCGAGGGAGCTTGCGCAAGTGCTGACCGAGGGCAGGTGGACTCACGATTATCCAATTACCTACGAGCACGCGAAGGAGCTTGGGCTTCACGTTGAAACGGACGTTCCCGAGGAGGTTTACGCCCTCATGGAGCTTTACAAGCAGCCAATGAAGCAGAGAGGCACCGTAGAATTCATGCCCTACACACAGAGGGGCGAGAGCTCCTGAGGATTCGAGATTTCCCCTACTTCCACCATTTTTGAAGGACTCACAAAATTCCAGCCAAAAAGTTTTTATTTACTCTCACCGTTTTCAGTCCAGATGTTTGGAGTAAGCTCACGGGCTGTTCTAAAAAGAGGGAAGGGGAAGAGAGATGCAAGCGAAAGTGGACCCAGAGGAAATTAAGAGGATCAAGAGGGAGATTGAGGCCCTTGAAAAGGAGAGAAACGAGATAAGGGCCAAACTGGAGGAGCTTGATAAGGAGCTTCAAATCTGGATTCAGAAGAGGGACGAGAAGAACAACGAGGTCAAGGAGCTCCGCCAGAAGGGACGCGAGTATAAAGCCAAGAGGGATGAAATCAACGCCCAGATACAGGAGCTCAAGAAGAACCGCGAGGAGATAAACGCGAAGCTCGACCTCCTCTACCAGGAGATACTCGAGTACAGGACGAAGAGGGACGAGTACAACCAGCTCAGGCGCCTTAAGATGCCGCCCGAGAAGATACAGGAGCGCATAGAGAAGCTGGAGTGGGAGCTCCAGACCAACCCGAACATAACGCCGGAGAGGGAGAAGCAGATAGTCGACCAGATTCAGGTCCTTGCCACCGAACTCGAGATACTCCAGCAGGCCCAGAGGTTCCACACCAAGCTCCAGGAGACCAGGAAGAAGGTGGACCAGCTCAAGAAGGCCAGAAGGGCCATAAGCATGGAGATACAGAAGCTCGCCAACCAGAGCCAGCAGTTCCACGAGCAGATGATAAAGGCCTTCAACCAGGCCGACGAGGTCAAGAAGGAGGCCGACGAGTACCACGCCAAGGTCGTTGAGCTCAGGGAGAAGATCAAGGAAGTCAGAAAGGAGCTTCGCGAGATCGAGAAGAAGATAAGGGAGTACGACGAGAGACACAAGGAGCTCATCGCCTACAGGCTCGTTGCCAGGATGCGCTCCAAGAAGGACGCCAGCTTCGAGAAGGCCGTCGAGGCCCTCGAGAAGTTCAAGAAGGGCGAGAAGCTCACCCTCGACGAACTGCTCCTCCTACAGAGGTACAACCTCGTCTGAGGCCTGGCTATGGAGGTCATCAGGCACGAGGGGCCTGGAAGGCTGGGCCTCGTAAGACTCGGGGAGTACTCGTTCAGAACCCCCGCACTGGCAGGGGTAGACTTTACACTCTCCCCGTTCAACTCCTTCTTCCATCCCGCCGAGCCCGGGGAGTATGACCTCAACCTCGCCCCCGCAATCCCGCTCGGCTTCTACACGCCGGATGAGGTTATAGAGAAGGCCCTCGGAAGGCTCTGGAGCGTAAACTACGGGGGCTTCAACGCATTCTACCTGCCGGCCCTGAGGAGGACCTCCTACCTGGGCGAGTTCTTCAAGATAATCGAGCGCTACAACTTCGACGCCGTCTACCTCGGCAACTCGAAGATTCTAATAAGGGAATACCGCTACTTCGTGAGGATTCTGAGGGAGCTGCGCGAGAGATTCCCCAACGTCATGATAATAGCCGATCTGGAGCCCTTCTTCTACCCACTGGCCGTTTACCTCGGCGTTGATGCCTTCGACACGCGCTCGCTCAAGCTGTACGACTTCGACGGCAAGGGATTCACCGGGTACAGCCCGTTCCTCTGGAAAGAAGAGCCGAACTCCCTCGACTTCGCCCGTGAGACCATACTCCTTGTGAGAAAGGCCCTCCAGGAGGGCAAGCTCCGCTATCTAGTTGAGAACTTCTTCAACACCCAGTACCACGCGGGGATACTGAGGATAGCCGACATGGAGCACGGAGATTACCTCGAGAAGTACACCCCAATCCAGAAGGAGACCGTCTACTTCATAAGCGACGCCTCGATAAGAAGGCCGGAAGTGAGGAGATGGCACGAACGTGTTGCCGAGCGCTTCGTCCCGCCGAGGAACACCGAGCTGGTTCTCCTCTTCCCGTGCTCCGCCAAGAAGCCCTATTCCTTCTCACGCTCACACACGCTCTACCGCAAAGCTGTGAAAGAGGCCCTCGGCTCTGGGATAAGCAAAGTTCACGAGCTCATACTCACCTCACCCTTCGGCGTCGTGCCGAGGGAATGGGAGTGGCTGGCAAAGTACGACATAGTCGTTACCGGCCACTGGAGCGAGGAGGAGATAAGGCCAGCGGCAGAACTCCTCGCGAAAACTCTCGAGAAGTACCCGAAGGAGATTCCGATTATAGCACACCTCGACGAGGCCTACGTCGAGATTGCAAAGCTCGCTTCCGAGCTGAGTGGGAGGGAGATAACCTTCACCCGCGTTGAGAACGGGACGACGAGCAGGGAGAGCCTCAAAGCCCTCACCGAAACCTTAAGGGAGTTCGAGCTCGAGGGAACGAAAGAAGACAGAACCTACCGCTACTTCGAGGGTATAAGGAAGGTCTTCGACTTCTACTTCGGCCCGGGAGCCGGAGAGGCAGTCCTTCCAGAGAACGGCAGGGTCAGGGGTTCCAAGATGCCCCGCCTCTTCGTTGAAAACCAGCAGACGGGAACCTTCAAAGACGGCGTGATAAGCGTCACCCCCTTCGGAATGCAGAGGATATACGACTCCCTCAAATCATACTGGGTGAAGATTGACTTCGAGCTCCGCGGTGATGTCTTCGCGATCGGCGTTGACGAGGCGGACCCGGCTATAAGGCCGGACGACATAGTCGGCATAGTCCGGGACGGCAAGGTTGTCGGCGTCGGAAAGGCCGTTCTGGCCGGAGAGGAGATGGTCAGGGCGAGAAAGGGCGTCGCCGTCAAGGTCAGGAAGAGGGCCTGAGTATGAGGAGGTTTTTCAGCCTTCTCCTGGTTATCTCGGTTCTTATTTCCTTCCTGCCGGGAGCCTCAGCCGACTATCTGGGGGCGGAGAGCCTAGACTTCCACGTCATTGCGGCCTACGGTGACTCCGCCCTGCTCTCGCTTGTGTACGTTCCATACTCAACCTCGATGAGCGATACCTTGGTGCCCACCGGTTACTTCTACTACAACTTCTACGTCAACTCGAGCGGGGCGTACCTCATAGGGGACTCCCTGGAAGAGCCCGTGGTCTACTGGTATAGGGGCTTCTACTACGCCTTCATACCCAGTGAAGGCTCGGTAGAGGTTTACAGAATGGGGGAGGGCTGCTTTGAGGGGATACTCACCGTCAAATCCCGGAACAGCGACTCGGCCCCAGCATTCGCCGTTGCAGTTCCGTACCTCGTTGTGCAGGTCTCGGAGAACGAGGTTCTGGCCGTCAATATCGCCAGGAACGTAACCGTTGGAACCCTGGACCTGAGGGAGGCCGAGAGCGGAACCTATTTCAGGGGCGTGACCATCGTCAAGGAGGGAAAGAACATCAGACTGGTTGGGGACTCGCCCGAGAAACCACCCACCGCCATGGCCGTCCACGTCTCCGGCGACGCCCTCCGCATTCCCGAAGGGAACATCGAACTTCCGCTGAATTCCGTGGGAAAATACCTGTGGGCTCGGGAGGAGGCGGGGCACCTCAGGGTGTACAGGCTTGAGAACGCCCTCCTGCTGGTACCCCCGAGCGTTACCCACTACTTCGCCCCCGACGCCAACTCCACCGGGGAACTGCTGGAGTTCGGCAACGAGAGCGTTGCAGTCAGCGGCACCACGGATGTTTACGTCCTGTACTACGACGGGAAGCTGAGGGCCTTTCCCCTCGGAGAGCCGACGGGAAGCAGGTTCCTGGTAAAGGCTGAGGGTGTGAGGTTTGTCGGGTGCGAGGTGCCGAGAACGTACGCCCTCGAGTTCTGGGCGGCAGTGCTCCTGCTGGCGCTGATAGGCTTCACCTGGTTCTTCATGGTGAGGAGGCAATAGCAAAGTTTTTATCTTCGTGGAGTAAAGCCCACCCGATGGGCGATGAAACTTAAGTTCGGCGTGCTGCTCCTCCTGCTCCTTACTTCGCAGTATGCTTCAGCTACAGGATTCGTTCTCGTGCACTCTAAAATAGCGGGGAACGGGGACGATGCCCTGATTCTGATGGAATGGATTCCACTGAGTCCGGGGGGACACTGCGGAGTGGAATGCTGCGGGGACGTCCAGGACGACTGCTGCCACTACATAGCCCTCTACGCAAACGGGAGCGGAATCTACTACGTAGGATACCTATACGAGCTCTGGGTAACGTCGAACAGGAACGGCGTCTACCTCCTCCATTACTTCAACGAGGACAAAGGCGTCAGCGTCTGGAGGGGCTATCACGGATGCTTCCAGCAGCTTGGGGGCGTTAGTTCGCCGTACCGCCTGAGGGTTCTCCTTCCATACGCGGCGGCGATGAAGAACGGTCACCTTGACGTGTACCACATCGCGTGTTCAATAGAGAAAGTAGGGGCCATAAACGCATCGCCGGACTGTAACTTCAGCCTGGCCCCCGATTCACTCACCCTTCACTGCAAGAACGGCACCAGAAGGTTCCGGCTCTCGCCTGAGGGGATAACGGAGGTCGAGAAACTCGAGTGGAAGCCGTGGCCCAAGGTTCAACGACCGAGTATGGTTAACGGGGTGGTGAAAAACGACGAGCTTGTGTTCTCAAACGGCTCAAAGACCTACAGAATTCCGCTGAAGGACGTGTTGCCTTACCTCCAGGACCCCTCCGAGGCAGAGTTTCTTCTCGGGGTGTTTATGGAAAACTATCTACTCATCCTTCCCCCCACAATCAGCTACCACAGGGAGAGCTGCAACGGTACAACCAAGAGCACCCTGACCTTCGTTGCCAAGAACCCCTATAAGACCCACACAATTGAGAACGTCAGCTCAAAAGACCTGAAGCCGGTCTACGGGTTCATCTACAACGGGGAGCTGAAGGCAATCCCCCTCCTCTCCACGGACGGATACTCATTCAAACCGCTGGCCCAAAAGGTGATTGCCAGGGATGAATGCCCGTGCAGCGGTGAGAGCAGGCTCTCGGCTTCGCTCAGTGCCCTAATCGCTGCGGTTCTGGTCTCCACAGTGCTTCTAGTGATCCTCCTGAGAAAACGCTAAAAACCCGGCGGGCGTTCTAAGGAACATGCCCAAGCATTTCAAGAAAGGCGTCAAAAGGGAGCACCACTTCCTGAAGGGCCTTGAGAAGCCGCTGGAGAGAATAGCAGCTATACCCGGGGTCAAGAAGGTAATCCCCGGAAGAATCTACGCGAGCGATTCCAGGGGCTTCGAGATAAAGGTCTCACGGGAAACCCAGACGGGTCTCAAGCTCGTTGCCAAGAGCGATGGGAGCGTTCAGGACGTTTTTCTGGTCGTTGATAAGGCCGACAGGGAGATGGTCCGGAGGGAGATTGAGAGGCTAGTGAGAGAGTTGAGGGGCTAAATCTCTCCCCTCCCCTCGAAGAACGCTTCAAGCTCCTCGTCGCTTATCTCCTCATCCGCTTCGGTGTACCCCAGCTCCCTCTTCTGGAGTTCTATGAGTCCCGGTGTGAGGAGGAGCTTTCCCTCGAGCTTTGGCACGGCGTAGTGGAGCGTTATCTCGCTGAACTCGTCCAGCCTTATCGTCGGGTTCAGCTCGTACTCAATCTCGTCGAGCCTCTTTCCTTCAGCTATGAGCTTCGCGACTATCGCCGAGCCGTCTATGGAGAACTGCACGCTTCCGATGTGCCTCGCCTTTGCCCCTTCAATCTTCTCGGTTATGAACTTCTTGGTCTTCCCCGTGAACTCGAAGTCTCCGAGGATTCCGCCGACGACGATTATGCTGTCCTCCTCGATGTCTTCGGGCTTCAGCTCCTCCTCGGCGAAGGGGTCGAGGATTATGAGCTTCGAGCGGTCAAAGGGGAACTCCGTGACGCTCTGGCTCAAAACGCTCCCCAGCTTCGCGAGTTCTTCCCTCTCGTTCGGCTCCACGTTGGTGAATATCAGCTTTTCGCCCCACCACTCGCTCGCGTGCCTGTACTCGAGCAGGACCCAGTCGCGCAGTTCCTCCAGGTGTTCTATGAGCAGGTACGGCATGAGCATCACCGGGTCGGCTTTGGACTGAGACCTTAAAAGCCTGCCGACTCCACGAAACTGTCCAGTTAGAGTTTTAACGGGGGAGACCGACTCTTCCACATGAGCTTCAGGGAGAAGTACGCGAGGCTCGGGGAGCGCTACGAGATCCTGGAAAAACCTCTGGACAGGTTCTTCTGCCCGCTCAGGAAGAAGGCGGCAGCCTTTGTCCGTGGTAGGACTCTTGAAGTTGGAGTAGGCGTTGGAAAGATGCTCCCTTACTATCCCCCGGGGATTGAGCTCCACGCCGTTGATGCCGTCCCCGAGATGGTCGGGATAGCTAGGAGGAAGGCCAAAGAACTGGGTCTCAACGCCCGGTTTTACGTAATGGATGCCGAGAGGCTCGAGTTTCCTGACGAGAGCTTCGATACGGTCCTTTCATCCTTCGTCTTCTGCACGGTGCCGGACCCTGAGAGGGCCATGGAGGAAATTCACCGCGTTCTCAAGCCCGGCGGGAGGGTAGTCCTACTGGAGCACACGAAGAGCGACTGCAGGCTTTTGAACTGGCTCTTCCTGAAGCCCCTCAACCTTCTCCTCGGCTGGCTCTTGGGGGACAACACGCTGAGGGAAACTCACGAGCTCGTGAGAAGATACTTCGAGGTTGAACACGAGGAAAGCCATTACCGGGGCGTCGTGAGGCTCATCGTCGCCAAGAAGTCGGAGGACGTAGGTAAAACTTTTAAAGGCACGGATGGTTAATAATACCGGGCTGGACGGAGCGGTGGTAGTCTAGCCTGGTCTAGGACACCGGCCTCCCAAGCCGGCAACCCGGGTTCGAATCCCGGCCACCGCACCATAATTCTGCACCTTTAACTTCTCGGGTTATCTTCTCCAGGATCCTTACCAGATAACACTGTTTTTACGTACTTTCGGGATGACGCGATACGTATAACCTGATTGTTAACGAACTTCAATGTGCTCATTTATACAATTCCAAAAGGACGTTTCCAAGTAGCAATTATTAAATACCATTTTGCCCAAATTGTTTTGATGTATTGGGGTGATAACATGAAAAAAGCCCTGAGCCTTTTAACCGCGATTCTCCTTCTCGTGGCGGTCGTCCCAAGTTTTGTGAACTTGGCCTCCGCCGCCCCGAGCTATCCCGAGGTATGGGTTGATGACGACGCCCCAGTTGACTGGTACGACGCCAACCACGTGGACAACATCGCGACCGCGGTTAGCATCGTGAGCCCCGGAGGGGTCATCCACGTCCTTCCGGGAACCTACGAGCCCCAGTTCTACATTTGGATCACAAAACCCCTCACTATACTCGGGGAGGGCATGCCCGTCGTGAAAACTGCAATCAACATCTTGAACACTCAGGATGTGGTGATTTCAGGCCTCAACATGACCCACAGCAGCATACCCGACTTCTTCGTCGTGAGGAACACCACCAACGTGACGATAGAGAACAGCATCCTCGGACCCCTTGGCTCGGGCGTCGGCGTCTACGTGTACGATTCCAGGGACGTGACGTTTAGGAACGACACCTTCCAGGAGCTCAACAGGCAGGCGATTGTCATCGATGGAACCGTGGATAGCATCCTCGTCGAGAACAGCAGGTTCATAAAAACCGCACAGGGCGTTTCCTACACCGCTGCAATTCACTTCCCCGGTACCGCAAGAGTTACCAACGCCGTCATCCGCGGCAACGTATTCACCGACAACTATCAGTACGACATCTTGGCCAGCTACAACAGCAGGGTCTCCCTCGTGGTGGAGAACAACACCTTCACGAGAGAGGTTCAGAACATGTCCGCGGTGAAGAGCTACACCCGCGAAAAGGTCGTTGTCAAAGGAAACTTTGTCTCCAACTACCAGTCCGGCATCTATGTTGACCACTCCGACGGTACCGTTATAGAGGACAACGTGGTCACGAACTGCACCTTCGGTATCTTCGTGTATGAGCTGGAGAACGGCACGGTGAGAAACAACAAAGTCTCGAGGAGCGCCCGCGGCATTCACCTGAGAGACCTCGTCTCCAGCATTGCCGAGGGGAACGAGCTCTCCGGGAACTCCATCGGAATAAACCTCCACTCAACCACCAACACGACCGTCATTCATAACATCTTCATCAACAACACCCAGGGAATAAACGCCCAATGGTCTCAGAACGTTGGGATACACTACAACATCATAATGAGTGGAATACAGTCGGGAATCACACTTTACAAGACGACTGGTGTAAACATCACCCACAACTACATCGGCGGGTACTCAAGTGGTGTCTTCGTATGGGATAGCAGTGGGATTGAGGTGCACTACAACAGCATAGTCGGGAACGGCATCGGAGTCAGGACGTTCTTCTATTACATCAGCCCGGCATGGGTCAACGCGACCCTCAACTGGTGGGGTGCCGAGGACGGGCCGAGTGCGATTTCCAACGTTGTTTACCACGGACAGACCCCCATAGGAAGCGGGGATCCCGTTGGTGATTACGTTTACTTTGACCCATGGATCGGGAAGACTCCGGAGGCCACATACTCAGACCTTCAGGTGAGTAAAACCGTGGTATCACCGGGGGACACGATAACCGTATCCGCCACCGTCGAGAACACCAACGAGATTCCAATTGGATACACCGCCGAGCTTAAGGTCAACGGAAACGTCAACGAAACCGAAAAGGGAGCGCTCCTACCCGGAGAATCGGCAATCGTGACGTTCGACCTCACCCTCAACGCCCCGGGGACGTACAGCGTTACGATAGATGGCCTGCCACCCGTTGATGTTCACGTTGTGGGAGCAGCCCAGGGCTCCCCGCTGGCCGTTTACAACACGTACTACAGAATGGCGATAATCTGGACCAACCTGTTCTTCTCTGAGAGCGACGACTTCAACGAGCTCTACGAGGAAGCCTCCAACGCGGGAGTTGACAACGAGACTCTCGCCTCGGCGATGCAGGCTTACAACGAGGCCGTTGACATGCTCCTCCACGCCTGGAACGAGGAGAGCCTGGAGCACCTGCGCCTGACCCTCTGGACCATGAGGGGCGTCATCCCAAGAATCTATGAGGTAAGGGACGCCTACGTAAAGGTCAAAGAAGCCGTAGCGATTCTAGAATCCGCGATGGAATGAAACCCACCTTTTCTTTTTCTCACAGAATTAAAAAGAAAGGGGGACTCACTTCAGCTTCTCAAGGATTATCGCCGGGCAGACCTTGGTAACGCCCTCTATCTTGCCTATCTTGTTGGAGATTATGTCGGAGAGGTCCTCCCCGTCCTTGGCCCAGACCTCGGTCATTATCATGTGGTCGCCGCTGGTGAGGTAGACGCTCCTGACGAACTCAAACTCCTTCAGCTTGCTGGCCACGTCGAATATCTTCTCGGGAAGCGTGTCAACGCCCGTCAGGCTGACGAGGTTGTAGCCGAGCTTCGACGGGTCCACCACGACGGTGTACTGCCTTATGACGCCCGCCTCCTCGAGGGCCTTGACCCTTTTCCTGACCGCCGTCTCGCTTATGCCAAGAACCTTGGCTATCTCCGTGAACGGAGTGCGGGCATCCTTGGTGAGCATTTCGATTATAACCCTGTCCCTTTCATCAAGCATTCTCATCACCTCTGCTTAAAGTTATGCAGACTAGGTATATTAAGTTTTTGAACCTATTGGTTCTAAAGTTAAACCTTGAGTTTAAGTTTGACAACCGTCTCCACGTGGGGCGTGTGCGGGAACATGTCAATTCCCACCGCGGTTTCTAGAGAGTAAATCCCCGCCAGTTCATCGAGGTTGGCCTTGAGGGTCTTTGGATTGCAGGAGACGTAAACGATGCTTTGCGGTTTGTCTTTTAAGATTTTCTTTATCAGTTTGGGATGCAACCCCGCCCTTGGCGGATCAACGATTATCGTCTCGTATTCCGAAAGATTTTCGACGTCCTTGTCCTCGCCGACCCTGAAGGTCGCATCGACACCGTTCAGCTCGACGTTTCTGTTTGCCATCTCCACCGCGAAGGGGTTGACCTCGATTCCCTCCACGTCGAAACCCCTCTTGGCGAGGTAGATGCCGAAGGTCCCAACGCCGGAGTACAGGTCGAGGACTTTCCCACCGTCGACCAGCTCGGCCACCTTCCTAACCAGCGCTACGGCCTGGTGGCTGTTCGTCTGGAAGAAGCTGTTGGGATGTATCAGGTAGGTCACGTCCTCGAGCCTCTCCCTTATGAACTCGCTTCCCCAGAAGCGCTCTATCTCACCGTAGGAGACGTCGCTGGGGGTTCTGTTGACGCTCCAGTAGACGGAGGTCGCGTAGTCGAAGTACTCCGGGAACTCCTGGGGGAGCTCGCCCTCCGAGGTAACTAGGTTAACCATCAGCTCGCCCGTGAACTTGCCCTCGCGGATGACGATATACCTGAGGAAGCCCTTGTTCCCCCGTATCTCGTAGAGGCTCGGTCTGAAGTCCTCGATGAACTCCCTAAGGGAGCGGAGGACCCTTCCGCTGGACTCGCCGAAGACGGGGCACCACTCGATGTCAACAGCGTCCCACCAGGTGCCGCGCCTTCTGAAGCCTATTCCTCTCGTCGAAATGACAACATCAATGCGATTTCTATGACCGTATATCCGGGGGGAGGGGATAACCTCGACATCAAAGCCCAAAATCTTGGATAACTTGTCGGATTTAAACCTAACCTGCTCCGTGTAGGGAATGTGCTGGAGGAGGCAACCACCGCACGTTCCAAAGTAGGGGCATTTGGGCTCGGTTCTGTTTAGGGAGGGCTCCACGACGTCAAAATCCGTGGCTATGAGCGTTCTCTTCCTCCTCCACCATCTCCTGACTTCCACGACGTCACCCGGTGCGGTGAACGGGACGTGAATTTCTTTTTTCCCCAGCCTCACAACGCCCAGACCTTCCAGGTCAAGCCTTTCGACGACTCCCCGCATGGTTTTTCATCCAGCGGGCGCCTTATAAACCTGCCCTTCGTACATGTGCCAAACCCGTCCCCAGAAGGTTTATTTAGTAGGAGGAGGTAATTAGATATTGGTGCCCTTGATGTTCGGCAGGCGTAAGGATGTTGTTTACAAAACCCTTGCTACCAAGAAGAGGGCCGTGGCGCTTCAGACGCTGAGCGCCGAGCTTGAGACTCCAATGCCTGCGGTTCTCAAAACCGTTAAGCAGCTTGAATCCGACGGCCTAGTGGAGGTCTTCTACGGCCAGAAGAAGGCTTCAATAATGGTCAAGGCCAAGACCATAGAGGATTACCTCTGATTCCTTTCAATAATTTTTGCCTGAGAATAACAAGGACGGACGGAGGGCTAGAGGTGGTATCAGTCGTCATAACTGGAAGGGGCGGTGCAGGGAAGACCACCATGACCGCCAATCTAAGCACCTACTTCTCCAAGAACGGTTACAAAACGCTCGTCATAGACGGTGACCTGTACCTGCCAAAGCTAGCCTTCCATTTCGGCATATACAACCCCGTCTACAACCTCCATACCCTCCTAAAGAACCCGGACATGCGGGTTCTCAACGCGGTGTATCACGATGTGAACACCGGCGTTGACGTTCTTCCCGGGAGTTCAAGGCTGTACGACGTTCTTGACCTCGACAACAAGCGCCTCAGGAACATAGTGAGGGAAATCTCGGCCAGATACAAGCTGACGATAATAGACTCCCCCGTCGGCATACCCTTCGACACCATATCGACGTTCAGGCTCGCCCAGTACCAGATTATCATACTCGAGATAGAGCGCTGTCCAATACACTCGGTACACAAGATGGTGGAGAACGAGGTCATCAAGCTGAAGGCCCTTGGAGAGGCCTACGGCCTGAAGGTGGGCGTCATCATCAACAAGGTCAGGGAATCCTCGGCCAACATCGACGACGTGGTGGACTTCCTCGAGTACAGCGTCGACGTTCCCGTCGTCGGCATAATACCCTACGACTACAAGGTTCCGGAGGCAACAAACATGGGACGGCCGGTTCTGGACTACGCGCCGCACGCACCCGCTTCAAAGGCCATAAGCGAGGCAGGCTCGGTTCTCGACGAGTGGATATTCGGAAGGAAGAAAAGAGACGGCCTCCTCTACAGGCTCTACGAGGCTATAATCTCATTCCTCCACTCCGGCAGGGCCCCTGCGGGCAAAAAGCTCTGAAACCGTGACCAGGGGTATGAACCTGTACCTCTCCCCGATTCTCTCGCCGGCTCCTTCCTCCCTGTCAGCCACCACGCTTATGGCGACTATCTCCGCTCCAGCTTTCTCCAGAACCTCAGCAGCTTTCAGAACGCTCCCGCCGGTGGTCGTCACGTCCTCGACCAGGAAAATCTTCTCGCCGGGCTTTACATCACCCTCGATCTGGCTCCCGGTGCCGTGTCCCTTGGGCTTCTTGCGGACTATGACGAGGGGCTTTTCGGTTTCCAGAGACAGTGCCGTCGCTATCGGCACAGCTCCAAGCTCCGGGCCGGCAACGCGGTCGAACTCGATGCCAAGGGCCTTGGCCCTCTCCGCCATCAGCCTCGCGATTATCCTCAGCGCCCTGGGATTAGTGGAGAGCTTCTTGACGTTGATGTAGTAGTCGCTCTCCCTGCCGGAGGTGAGAACGAAGCGACCGAAGAGGATGGCCTCCTCGGTGAAGAACATGTCGATGAGCCGGGCCTTCGCGTCCTCCATTTTGAACACCTTCGTGTAAATTTCTTGGCAGTTTCAGAGAAAAATCCACACCGGATTTAAAAAAGTTGGGGCCAACGTTAATAAGGCGGAAGAGTGAAGAAAGTACCATGCTCACGCCGGAGAAGGTCATCGAGTACTACTTCGGAATCATAACCGTAGTCGGGGGCCTGTCCGTTCTGCTGGCGATCAAGTACACCCTCCAGAGGTGGCGCTCCTTCCCGGAGAGCGGCTGGAAGGTTCAATCCTTCGCCCTCGGAGTGCTCGGCCTCGTCATAGCCTCCGTCCTTGAGGCACCCTTACTGTTCCTCAAAACGTGGATTGCCCTAGCCTTCGCGGCGGGGATAATCGAGGAGTCGGTGAAGCTCCTGCCCATGAAGTTCTTCGAGCGTTCGCCGGAATGGGAAAAGTGGAAGCTCGTCATAGGCGCGGGTCTCTTCCTGGGCGTTGTGGAGGGGATATTCTACACCGCGGGAATCTTCGCCCTCAACCAGCCGGCGTACCTCGTTGGGGTCAGAATCGTCCTCATGGGGCTTCACGCCATCTGGGCGGCCATCACGATAGGCTTCCTGCTCGGCGAGAGGGGATGGAAGCGCTTCACGGGGCTGGCATTCTCGATGATCGCACACGCCCTCTACGACCTTCCCTCCCTGGCGATGGTGGACGGCTATTCTGGAAACGTGATCGCGTACCTTGCTGGACTCTCAACGGGCCTCCTGCTGGCCACCCCGCTAATGGCTAAGAAGGCCGCCGAGCTTGCCGGAAGACTGGTTCCAGAGGAGGATGAAGAGTCGGACGAAGTGCGAGAAAACGTTGAAGAAACGGAAGAAAACGAGGTCACCTCTTCGCCTTGAACCTCTCCTGGAACTCGTAGAGCTGGGCTATGCGCTCGATCGTGTCCGCTTCCTCGGGACTCTTGTCCTCCCTCAAAGCGACGTAGCGCGGGAAGCGAAGGGCAAAGCCGCTCTCGTACTTCGGGCTCTTCTGTATCTCCTGGTAGGTGACCTGAATAACGACCTTTGGCTCTATCTCGACGTACTTGCCCTCCTCGCGGATTATGAGGGGCTTGAGCATCTTGGTGAACTCGGCCAAGTCTTCATCGGTGAAGCCGCTCCCGACCTTTCCGACCGGGACGAACTGGCCGCTGTGCGGGTCGAAGGCCGCAACCAGGAAGGAGCCAAGGAGGTGTGCACGCCTTCCCTCACCCCATTCGGCGCCGATTATGACGAGGTCTAGATCCTCCATCGTGGGCTTTATCTTGAGCCACTTCTTGCCCCTGTTTCCGGGCTCGTAAACCGAATCCAGGCGCTTCGCCATCAGCCCCTCGTGGCCGAGCTCAAGGGCGCGCTGGTAGAACTCCTCCGCCTCGTCAGCGCTGGTGGTTACCAGCTGCTCAGCCAGCCTTATCCGCTCATTTGGGGAGATTATCTCTTCCAGCTTTTTCCTGCGCTCGGAGAAGGGCGTGTCTATCATCCCATCGCCGTCAACGTAGAGGACGTCGAAGAGGTTCAGCTCGAGGGGGATTTTCTCTATCATCTCCTCGATGTTGTACTTTCTCCTGAAGCGCCTCAGCACGTACTGGAAGGGCCTGGGCTTCCCGCCCTCGCCGACGGCAACGAGTTCGCCCTCCACGATAGCCTTCTCGGGCTTTACGCTTTCCAGGACGGCATCAACAACCTCCGGGATGGACTTCGTCACATTCTCCAGCCTGCGGGAGTATATAACAACCCTATTGCCGTCTTTGTGAACCTGAACGCGTGCGCCATCGTACTTTATCTCGAACGCCGCCTTTCCACCCATCTCTACCAAAGCTTCCTTCACGTTGGCCGCGTTCTGAGCGAGCATCGGCCTTATGGGCTTGCCCACCTGGATTCTGACCTTTGAAAGGCCTTCGTTGCCCTCGAGCTTGGCCACCCTCGCGACGTAGCCGAAGTCGCTCGTGAGCATGTAGGCCCTCTCAACGAGCTCGGCCTTGACGCCGAATGCGCTCGCTATGGCGTCCCTCATGAGTCCCTCCGCAACGCCGGTGCGCATGGTTCCGAGAACCGTCCTGGCGAGGTACTTGCCCTCCTCTGGCTGAGCGTCCATGAAGAGGTTGGCGAGGTACTTCAGCTTCCTGTCCTGACTTCCCTGCCCGCTGGCCTCGGCTATCTTCACGAAGGTGTCGTAAACGCGCTTTATGGTCAGCGGCTGGGAGAAGAAGCTCTTCTGCTTTTTCTTCTTCAGGGCCAGGGCAACGCTCTCACCGAGGTCGCCGGTGTCCCTCACGGAGTTCTCTATCTCCCGCTCGGGAACGCCGGTAGCCATGGAAACGGCCTTTATGAGGAGCTTCTCGCCGACTCCAAGCTCTCTCTCGTCCCAGTCCGGAAAGACCTTTCCGAGGATTAGGTAGGGGATTATCTCGAGGAGTTCATCGGGTGCCTTCTTGAGAAAATCAGAGACGAATTTGGTCTTGAGGGTCTTGAGGGTCGTTTTTTCCAGGCGTCTGTAAAGGTCGGCCAGTTCGGCGTATTTCATCTTCACCACCTGAGTGGGGTTAGGGGGTAGGGAGATAAAAGGGTTTAGCCAACCCACCTGCCAACCTTCGGCCTGCCCTCGTGGATTCCGGTCACGTCGTAGGGCAGGTTGAGGTCGGAGAGGAGGCTTATGGCGTTCTCCACCTCGTTCTCATGGAGAAGGGCGAAGAGACCCCTTCCAAGCATTATCATGGAGCTGGGGGTGGAAATAACTTTGTCCAGTTCCCTCGCCAGCTCAAGGAGTTCACCGCTAAGGAGGCCGGTTTTCTCCGCGAATTCCCTCGCGAGGGCCATCATCCTCTCGGGCCTCGGTTCCAGGAGGAGCTTCTCAAGTGCCTCCTTCCCCTCGCGCTCTATGGCCTCCACGACGTCGCCGTCCAGAACCTCCCTGGTTGAGAGCCTGCCCAGGGGGACGACGAGAACGCGGTAATCCTCGAAGAAGAGATTGTCAACGACGCCAACGCCCGGACCACCTGCTTTAACGCGAACCTCTATCCCTCCGGCCAGCTGGCCCACAACGTCCCCGAGGCCGCCCCTGTTGAGGACCTCGTGCTTGTGCGCTATCTGGGCAGCTTTGAGCCACGTCCCGCCGAAGGAGTAGCTCAAAGCCAACGCCGTCCCCAGGGCACCGCCGGCACTGTTGCCGAAGCCGTGGCCGTTCGGGAAGTCGAAGTACTGCCAGATTTCAACCTCACCCACAAAGTTGTCCGGAACCAGCTCGTCCGCGACGGAGTAGCTTATGATCGCCCTTTTCCTCTCAACCGGCTCGCCGTTGAAGGCGACGTGTATGTGCCTCTCCAGGGTGCCGGTTTCTATGCTCGCGAAGACGTTGACGCCCTTGTCGAGGTTTACCCCGGCCCCGAGGGAGCCGGCTCTAAGCGGGTCATCGTGAAATCTGGGAACGAAGAACGCCGTTATGTGGGCCGGAACGAAGGTTCTGACGAGCAATCTCTCACCTCCGAGAAAAGTGCGTCCTTGGCCTTTTAAAAGTGGCGAGAAAAGGGAAAAGGAAAGGTTCAGTCCTCGGCCACGTACACCGGGACCTTTCCGTGCGGTATACCGTACTTCTTGCCGTACCACTCGCTGAGGACGTACCAGGCGCCGACGAGGAGTATGAAGCCGAGCGGCAGGAGTATCGCCCAGCTGTGGACGCCGAAGCCGAAGAGCAGGTAGAGTATTATGCCGACGCTCGAGGCCGTTACCGCGTACGGCACCTGCGTTGTGACGTGGTCTATGTGGTCCGAACCGGAGAACATCGAGCTCATGATGGTCGTGTCGCTGATCGGTGAGCAGTGGTCGCCGAAGATACCGCCGGCGAAGACCGCACCGATGGCAGCGAAGACCTCCGGGCCGACGTAGCCCGTAACTCCGTAGGCGAGCGGTATGGCGATGGGCAGCATGATACTGAAGGTTCCCCAGCTCGTTCCCGTCGTGAACGAGATGAACATGGCGATGAGGAACACTATCAGCGGCACCCAGCTGCCGGTGACGCCCGCGCTCTTGGCTAGGTCGACGATGTACGGGGCGGTCCCGACGGCGTCGGTGGCGCTCTTTATACTCCAGGCCAAGAGCAGTATCGTGTTGGCTATGACCATCTGCTTCATACCGCGGACGATGGCGTCCTCGGCCTCCTCGATGGTCATGCGCTTCATGGCCAAGACTAGGAAGAAGGCGACCACGACCATGGCGAAGGAACCCCAGAGGAGCGCCAGTGCCGAGTCGGAGTTTCCGAGGACCTCCATGAGGCCGCCCTCAGCGTAGGCCGCGCCACCGCCACCGGTGTACCACATGCCGTAGAGGGTGACGAAGATGAGCGTCAGTATCGGCCAGATGAATATGTGGACGCTGCCGTCCTCCTTCGGCATGCCGAGGTCAACCTCGGTGGTCATGAGCGGCTTCGCACCGTCGCGGAGGACTTTGCCCTCGGTCCTGGCGCGGTACTCGGCGTGGAGCATCGGGCCGTAGTGCCTGTGGGTGAAGGCCACGATGAAGACCAGTATTATCGCAAGTATCGAGTAGAACCTGAAGGGAACGCTGTGCATCCAGGCGACGTAGGCGCCGTAGTCAACGTTGAGGTCCTTGAAGGCGTCGCCGATGAGACCGACCTCGTAGCCTATCCAGGTCGAGACTATGGCCAGTCCCGCAACCGGGGCCGCAGTCGAGTCGTCTATGTAGGCGAGCATTTCACGGGAAACGCGGGTCCTGTCGGTGATGGGCCTCATGGTGTTACCGACGATGATGGTGTTGGTGTAATCATCGAAGAAGATGAGCACACCGAGGAGCCATCCCATCATCGCGGCGCCGCGGCTGCTGCGCACCTTGCTCGCCAGGGCGCGGCCTATTGCCATTGCTCCTCCGGACTTGTATATGAGTCCCACGCCCGCACCGATGAGGAAGTCGAAGAGCAGTATTTTGACGTTCCAGTCATCGATGGCGTTGCCGACTATCCAGTCGAGGGTTTGGGTGGTTCCCGTCACCGGGTTCCAGCCGGAGACCATTACGCCTCCAATCCAGACACCGGCGAACAGAGCCAGGATAACCCTCTTAGTCCATATCGCCAAGATAATAGCCACCAGGGGTGGCAGCAGAGACAGTACTCCGAAATCCGACACAGTTTCACCCCCACCTAAATATCATGCCTTGGAATCCTTGGGTGCAATATAAGGTTTCCTGAAAAGTTTTTGACACAATGACATGTTTTCGAAAATCCCGTGGGCCGTTTCCATACATCTGAATCGAATTTCTTGCGTTCTGGTGAACACTGGTGTATCCCTGCATTAATGCATGCTCTCAGGTACAATAATGCGCACCAATACCATAAAAATCTTTCCCAGAAAAAGCTTCAGGAAAGGGGCTTTGAGGCTTAAAAAACGCTAAATACGGACGACTCACTCGGAAGAGTATTTGAAAATTGAAGGGCCTTTCATGGTTGGCCCTCTATCAGCTCTTTAAGCCTCCTGAAATCCTTCCTCAGCTCCTCCTTCAGGGGAGGTCTGTAGAGGGCAACGGCCGGGTGGTACATCGGCATTATGACGAATCTTCCGAAGAGCGTGTGGGCCTCGAAGGTTTTTCCGTGTATCTTGCTTATGGGCTCGGCCTCGAATCCGAACTTCTCGAGGATGTACCTCATGGAGTGCCTTCCGAGGGGGACTATGACCTTCGGCCTGATTATGTCTATCTGCCTGTCGAGGTAGGGTGAGCAGGCTTTGATTTCCTCCTCCGTGGGGTCGCGGTTCTCCGGCGGGCGGCACTTGACTATGTTGGTTATGTAGACCTCCTCCCTGCTGAGGCCTATCTCGGCCAGGAGTTCGTCGAGTATCTTCCCCGCCCTGCCGACGAAGGGCAGGCCCTTCTGGTCCTCCCAGTAACCGGGCGCTTCGCCGACGAACATCACCTTGGCGTCGTAGCTCCCTGAGCCAGGGACGGCGTTGGTTCTGAGCTTTCCGAGGGGGCATTTCTGGCAGTTCCTAATGCGTTCCTCGAGCTTTCTCATGGCCTCTTCCTTTCCCATGGAAACACCTCATTTCTTGAGTGCTAGCGTTTTCTGGGCGAGGTAGGCGTTGAGGAACTCAACCCAGGCCGTGTAGTAGCCCTTCTCGTACTCGTCGCGGAATTCGTGCTCGAGTATTCCCTGGAAGTGTTCCAAGAGCTTTTCGGCCTTCTCCCTGTCGTGCTCGTTTACGAGCTGGACTATGAGCGCGTCGGTGTCGTTGTCCTTGAGGGCGCTCATGAAGCCGTTTATGGCCTTTCCGTAGCCCCTTCCCCACTCGTCGGAGCCCGCCATCTTCTGGAGCTTCTCCAGGTGGGCCTTGGCCTTGGTGAAGTCCCTCCGGAGTAGGGCGCGGAGGAACATCTCCATCCTCATTTCTCTCGCTGGCATCTCACCACCGGGATAATTTTGACGGCGTGCTTTTAACCCTTAGCCCATTACCCAGATGTGGGGCATAGATATGCAGGAAAATCTTCATATTTACGCAAAAGTTTTTATACCTGTGGATTGGATAAGTGACCAAAGGTGAAAGTTGGAGAGGTGAGTAGCATGGCAGAGAGCGTTGGTGAAGTGCCCAGCGGCGAAAAGGAATTCGACCAGCTAACTAGGAGGATCAGGGACATAATCGAGTTCCCCGAGATCAGCGAGGAGCAGTTCGAGGAGATGCTCAGGAAGGCCAGCAGGGCGTACGGTGGGCCGCTGCCGCACAGAACGTACTCCCTCTGTCCGGAGACCAGAAGGGTCGTTCCGGCCCTCGTATGGGAAAAGGATGGTAAGGTGTGGATAACTAAGCGCTGTCCCGAGGGTATGATAACCGATGTGTATTATGAGGATGTTGAGCAGTACTACAGGTTTCAGAAGTGGAAGTTCGACTTCAAGCTCATGAGTGCCAACGTTGACGCTTCCGGCGTCAATTGTCCCCTGGACTGCGGTCTCTGCGCGAGGCACCGCTCGCACACCAGTTTGCTCAACATAGTGCTCACCAACCGCTGTAATTTAAGCTGCTGGTACTGCTTCTTCTACGCCAAGGAGGGTCAGCCGATATACGAGCCCACCCTCGAGCAGATACGCATGATGCTCCGCAACGCCAAGAAGGAGTACCCTGTGGGAGCCAACGCCGTCCAGCTGACCGGCGGCGAGCCGACCCTCAGGGAGGACCTCGTCGAGATAATCAAAATCGCGAAGGAAGAAGGTTACGACCACGTCCAGCTCAACACGGACGGAATAAAGCTCGCCTTCGAGCCGGAGCTGGTCAAGGCGGTGAGGCAGGCCGGGGTTAACGTCCTCTACCTGAGCTACGATGGAATGACGCCCCAGACCAACTGGAAGAATCACTGGGAGATTCCGCTCATATTTGAGAACGTGAGAAAGGCCGGTGGGCCGGGAATAGTCCTCGTGCCGACGACCATAAGGAACGTCAACGACCACGAGCTCGGCGCGATAATCAACTTCGGCCTGAACCACCTCGATATAGTGCGCGGTGTCAACTTCCAGCCGATTTCCCTCGTCGGCAGGGTTCCGAAGAAGGAGCGCCAGCGCTTCAGGATAACCATACCGGGCGCCATAAAGCGCATCGAGGAGCAGACGAACGGGGCCATAGTCATGGACGACTGGTACCCGATTCCGATCGCTGGCCACATAGCGCGCTTTTTCGAGGCCTTCACGGGTTCGCGCTACTACATGACCAGCCACTACTGCTGCGGCGCGGCAACCTACGTCTTCCTTGACAGGGAGAACAAGAAGGTCGTCCCGATAGGAAGGTTCCTTGACGTGGAGGGCTTCGTCGAGTACTTGGAGAGCAAGGCGGAGGAGATAGAGCAGTGGAAGACCCTAGGAAGGCTCCAGAAGCTCAAGCTCGGAGCGGAGATATTCATGAAGTTCAAGAGCTTCTACGACGAGAAGTACGCCCCCGAGGGCATCGGCGTCCTCGAACTCATAAAGAACGCCTTTATGCACGGAAACTACGACGCCCTCGGAAAGTTCCACATGAACTCGCTCTTCCTCGGAATGATGCACTTCATGGACGAGTACAACTACGACGTCGAGAGGGTTGAGCGCTGCGTCATCCACTACGCCATGCCGGACGGAAGGATAGTGCCGTTCTGTACCTTCAACGTGATTCCGGAGCTCTACAGGGACAAGGTGCAGGCCCAGTTCAGCTACACCTGGGAGGAGTGGAAGGCCATGCACCCAGACTGGGAGTACCAGAAGGACAAGTACATCAGAACCAAGGAGTTCGTCGAGCGGATGAAGAACAGCGAGCTTTACCGGAAGACGTACATCGACATAGAGGACTACTTCGGGACAAACCCCGGGGAGTGAGGTGGTAGAATGACGGTCAAGCCGGAGAAGAGGCTTACCAAACTGGTCCTCAGATTTGGAAGCATAGACTGGGAGAGGGCAATGGGCAAACAGTACGAGCTCCTGAAGGACGAGAGGGTCTGGAGGGCGTTCATCAACGGCTACGCCAAGAACGGCTTCGTGATATTCGACGAGGAGGATCTTCCGAGGGCGGAGCTCCTAGAAAAGCTCAGCGAGCTAAAGCCGGAGATAACGAGGGAGGAGACCGTAACCGTCGGGGAGCTCATAGAATCCAGCTACTCGTGGAACAACCTCCTCGGAAGAATGGAATCGTAAAGGGGAAGGCTCAGCGGAGCTCTATTCTTACCTTCCCCCTCATATCCGGTTTTTCTAGCTCGAAGCTCACGATGCCGCTGAATGAGCTCAGGTCGAGCACGTTCTTTCCTGCCCCCACGTCGAAGGTTTCGCTCACGGCCTCCCCAGCCGGTAGCGCCAGGTCGTACTCGTGAACGGTCAGCCTGTTGTTCCCGCTCAGGTAGAGAACCATCCTCGGCTCGCGGTAGCCGTCCAGCGGGATTCCGCCGAAGGTTCCGGCGCCCAGGTTCTTCGCCATGCCCGGGAGTGCCAGCGGGAGGGAGAAGCTCACCGCGGGGGGCTTTTCCTGGATTATCCTCTCGTCGAGAACCACTATGTCCCTGGCCCCGGTGTCGAAGGGCGTCGCCTCGGTCACGCCCGTGTTGGGTGCCGTGTTGGTCGCCACCAGGAGCTTCCCGTTCATCTTCTCTATGCTCGTGATCCTGGCGCCAAAGGCCCCAACTATCTTGACCATCGGTGGGGCAACGTAGAGGAGAACGCTGGGGCCGGTTATGGTGTTCGTTGCCGCCCACTCCATGCCGACGTCGGCTGAGTCCCTTCTATAAACCGCGTCGTGGTGGGCGTTGTAGGCCGTGAGGATGCCTCCCCCGACGTTTATCGCGTTCACCCTGAAGGGGGCGTAGAAGGTGTAGAACTCGAAGAGACGGAAAAAGCGGAAGTCCTCACCCATGAAGGGGTTTCCTGCGATTATTCCACCGCGAACGAAGGCGAAGGCCCTGTTGTAAGCGCTCGCCAGCGGGCCGTACTCGGGCCTTATGTAGGGCCGTCCGTCGACGCTCTCACCAAGCTTGAAGGTCTGCCATCTGCCCTCTATCAGGTCCAGGGCCCTTATCTCCCTCAGGCCCTCCGTGAAGTTGCTGCCGATGCCGAAGAAGGCCGTATCGTGAACTATCGTCCCCTTGAGGGACGGCTCGTGAATCAAGGCCTCGGCCTTCCCGGTGAGCCTGTCAACGGCGTACACACCCAGGTTCGCGTGACCGTCCTCCCTCGTGATGAGGAGCCTGTCGTTGGCGGGGTCGTATAGGATATCGCTCACCTCGCCGGCCCAGTCGGTCTCGTGGTGAATGGAATCCTTCCAGAGCAGCCTTATGGAGTCGTTCTCGGTGTCGTAGACGTGGACGTGGGAGTACTTGTTGTGGAAGAGTATCCTCCTGTCCTCGCGGTAAACCGCCGGCGCGTGAACCCAGCCACCGAAGTAGATGAACTCGTCAACAGTCTCGACCGCGTTGTAGGTGTCGCCGCCGCTGGTTGGAGCCTCGCCAAGGAGGGTGAAGTCGTAGACCTTCTCCCGCCCGTCCCTGACGAAGTGGGCCTCGGCCTCGAAGGCCAGCGTAAAGTAGAGCGTTCCGTTGTGGTATTTGAGTCCAAAAATTCCACCGCTGCCCCACTCGGGGCCGTACCTTGGGGGGAATCTATAGTCCCTGAGGAGCATGGAACCACCCGCACTTACTCGACCCCGAACCTTATTGACCTTTCGGGAGGCTTTTATAGGTGGAGCGCCTAGCTTAGAGCATGAGGCCTTACCGCGGACTGGCGATAATCTTCGGCTTCTACGCGCTGGGTGAGTTCATCAGTTTTGCCCTCAACCTGACGATCCCTGGGAGCGTGCTAGGTATGCTCTTCCTCTTGGCGGCGCTCCTCACGGGTGCCATCAGGCTGGAATGGGTGGAAGGGGAAGCCGAGCTGTTCGTCAGGAACATGAGCGTCATGTTCGTTCCCCCAGGAGTGGGGATAGTCACCTACATCGGCCTCATAAAGAGCCAGGCGGTGCCGATATTCGTCGCATTGATACTGAGCTTCCTGGTTACGCTGATCGTCACCGCGAAGACGGTTGAACTCCTCAGGAGGGGCGAGGAATGAACCCGCTCGGAATAACACTCACCCTCGTTGTCTTCTACCTGTTCTCGGAGCTCCACGCCAGGAAAAGGGCATTCTATACCAACCCGGTTCTCCTCTCCATAATCACGATAGCGGTCACCCTCAGGTGGTTCGGAATCCCCTACGGGAGCTACATGGACAGCGCGGTTATATTCAAGTTCCTGCTCGGACCGGCGGTTGTGAGTCTGGCAGTTCCGGTCTACAAGGGCAGGGAAACCATAAAAGCCTACGCGAAGGAGATAACGCTCGGGATAGCCGTCGGCGGAACGGTCGCCATCCTCAGCGCCTTCTACATCGCCAAGCTCCTAGGCGGAAGCGAGGAGGTCCTCCTCAGCATAGCCCCGAAGAGCGTTACCACGGCGATAGCTATAGGCATAAGCGAGAAGATAGGCGGCATTCCGGCCCTAACCGCGGTTCTCGTGATACTGACCGGGATAATGGGGAACGCCCTCGGCCCGGAGCTTCTCGGCCTGGCGAGGGTTAGGGACAGAATAGCCAGGGGGCTGGCAATGGGAGTCAGCTCCCACGGTCTCGGGACGGCGAGGATAATCCTCGATGACGAGCTGGCGGGGGCGGTGAGCGGCCTGGCAATGGCCCTGAACGGCGTCTTCACGTCACTCCTGCTTCCCTACCTTATCGAAGTCCTCAAGTAGACATTCGCTTATCCTTAGCCTGTCCTTCGCGTCAAGGAAGAGTGTGAAGTCGCGCTTCGCTATCCTGTCGCTTATCGGGGCGTGCTCCACGAGAAAAGCTATTATCTCGGCGGTGCTGTAGGGAACCTTAACATTAAGCTCGTCCGCCTTCCGGAAGAGCCTCTCCGGGACGTTGAAGATGTCCTCCCCCTTCCTCACGTCAACGCTTATCTTGGAGTTTATCTGCTCCCAGAGGAGGATGGTGTTCCTGGCCTTCTCTATCTTCTCGAGGGCGCGCCTCTCGAGGATGCTTATGTTGGCCCTGCTAGTGCCCAGCATCTCTGCGATCTCGCTCTGCTTCAACCCCTTCGCTCGCAGGCGGAGTATCCTAATCTGCTGCTCGGTGAGAAAGCTCCGGTTCCCCATTTTTAAACACCAAAGTTTAACATGGCGCCAAAGATTAAAAAGTTTTTTCTCGTGGGGATGGGGTCAAACTCAGCGTGTTGTAAGGGGATAAGAAGCAGAGCAATCGAAGCAAAGGCTCACAGAGACGGGAAATCCAACGGTTTGAAGCTCTCAGAAAAGGCTGTTAGAATTCTGGTGGTCCCGCGGCCCGGATTTGAACCGGGGACCTGCGGATCTACAGTCCGCCGCCGCTCCCAGGCTAGGCTACCGCGGGACCCTACAGTCAGCCCGTTCCATAGTGCCCCGGGTAGGTTTATAAATTTTTCTCCCGACTCTGAAGTGGTGGGAACATGAAGCTCTACGAACCCGTTACACTCGCCATGCCGCTCGCAAAGGAAATCGGAGAGTTCATAAGACGTGAGGGTAAGCTGCCAAGCGGCGACGAGCTTCGCGAGATGCTGAAGGGCCTTGGCCTCGAGGAGGGCTGCCTCGACCGCGGACTGGCCCTCTACCGGAGCAGGTTCGTCATAGCCCTGGCATTTCCCAGGGAGGAGACCGTAGTAGTGGACGCCATCTCCTCCAGCGGTGAGCTCAGCGACGCCCTGGAGGTCATAGCCTACCACGACAGGAAGCTCGGGGCCTTCGTGGTTGAGATTCTCCCGACCAACGACCTCGAATACGAGGGCAACGTCGGCATCGAGCCGATAATCGTGGACGAGAAGACCCTCGAACTGGAGAGCAACCCGGCTCTGGGCCACTTCGAGGAGGATGAAGAGGGGCTCTTCCTGGTCATAGAGCGCGAGACCTACGAGCGCTGGAAGGAGGAGGGAGACATCAACACCTGCCCAATATGCGGCGGAGAACTCGCCTGGAAGGGTGAGAGGGCCTACTGCCAGGACTGCGGCTACGGCGTGAGGGTGGTGAAATGATGAGCAGGGCCATAAAAACCCAGCTCGTGAAGTACTCCAGGCTGGCCCACGAGAGGGGGCTTACCGCGGCGTTTGGCGGAAACCTGAGCATCAGGAAGGGAAACCTCGTCTTCATCAAGGCCACTGGAGCCGTCATGGACGACATGACGGTCGAACAGGTCGCCGTAATCGACATGAGCGGAAGGCAGGTCTCCGGGGTGAGGCCGTCGTCGGAGTACAGGCTCCACCTTGCGGTTTACGAGAGGAGGCCGGACGTCAAAGCCATAGCGCACCTCCACCCGCCATACTCCATAGTCGCCTCGACGCTGGTGGAGGGTGAGCTGCCGATAATAACCCCCGAGGCCGAGATTTACCTGAAGAGAATTCCAATAGCCCCGTTCAGGCCGGCTGGAACGCAGGAGCTTGCCGATATCGTTGCCGAAAGCGTGTGCCACTCGGACGCGGCGATAATGGCGAACCACGGCATAGTTACCGTGGGGAAGACCCTTCGGGAGGCGTTCTACAAGGCAGAACTCGTTGAGGAGAGCGCGAAGCTCTGGTATCTGAGCAGAAAAGCCTGACGGCAACGCCAGAAACGCAGGGAAATGAGCGGGAAAAGAAAAACGCTCACTTGACCTGCTCAAGGGCACCGAGGACTTCCCAGATGATCGTCCTTGTGTGCATCGGCATGTTCGGGTCCTCGCTTATCTCCTCAAGGATCGCTATGGCATCGGCGGCCCTGACGGCCGGCTCCTTGCTCTCGTCCAGGAGGGCCTCGATGGCCTGCTCGGCGGCGCGCCTTATGTTCCTGGGAACAACGGTGTCCTGAACGACCTGCTCCTTGAGAACCTGCACGATCTGACCGATGAGCTCGCTCATTCTATCACCCCCTTTTCTAAAGAATTGTTACTAAAACTTTCCCGGATTATCTTAAGCTTTCCTAACTAAAAAGCTTTTCGGTCAACGTCGAAAGGGAGGAGAGACGTCAGAACTCCACTCCCCTCCTCGCGAGGATTCCTTTCTGGTAGGGGTGCTTGACCTCCCGCATCTCCGTCACGTAGTCGGCCAGCTCGAAGAGCTCCTCCGGACAGTAGCGGCCGGTAAGGACGAGTTCGGTGTGAGGGGCTTTGTTCTTGATGAGTTCCTTGACCTCCTCAACGTCGAGCATTTTGAAACCGAGGGCAACGCAGATTTCGTCGAGAATGACTAAATCCCACTCGCCGCTTGAGACTACCTCTTTTGCGCGCGTCAGGGCCTTCTTCGCCGCCTCTATGTCGTCCGGCTCGGGCTCCCCGTGGACGAACTTGGGCAGGCCGAAGGACTCTATGACTGCGCCGCATTCAGCGATCTTCTTCTGCTCGCCGTAAACATCCGGCGCCTTCATGAACTGGAGGATTATCACCCTCCCGCCGGAGCCGAGCATCCTGACGGCCAGGCCAAAGGCGGCGGTGGTCTTTCCCTTTCCGTTTCCGGTGTAGATGTGAACGAGGCCGAGCTTGTCTTTCCATGGCATGTTGGTTCACCGGATGGATATAATTGCCAGGGGTTTTAAAGGGTGTTGGGTAAGATTTTAGTGATATTATCAAGAAACCAAACAAAAAACAAAAGACTCAAATTAAGCACCTCTCATAAACTGACGAGAAAATAACGCAAGCAACTGGGTCCAGATGTATATTCCAATGCCCATCTCGATGGCATACGTCCAAATGGCGAATCCGGTTGAAAATCTAACAGATGGATCGGAAGTCACTAACGCTGAAAGGCTAATATACATGTACCCTACAATACTATGTACTGACTCACTCGAAAGAAGTCCAAAAAGATCATATATTCCATATAAAATAGCTCCCATCAGCCATATACCGAGCCAAACGCCAAAAGTACGTTTCCAATTGGTTCCATATTCGGAGAATATGTCAATGAGAATAATCTCTCCCCAGTATCCTAATTCTCCGGTTATTTTTTTCCTAATAGACTTTGAATTTCTGGACTTCCATCTGTTGTCTTCCCTTCTAGATCTCATTTCCAGGACAAAATATTTATCTGCCTTCTCAGGATTTCCGTTTGCATCATAGTTACGCCTAGCAACCCCGTAAATAATCTTGCGTATCCATGCCGGTGTACGAGAGGATAAGCCAAAGTTACCATCCACTTCTAGAATAACATCACCGCCAATGTAGACCTTTAACATCTCAAACACATCCCCCCTCATGTTACCCTCGGGAGGCGCATCCTTCCCCGGACAAATGTCATAGTTCAATAATTCAAGATCATCTCCCACGGTAACTTTTTTCATCGAAAACTTATCTCGAATTACGTTGCGAGCAGAACTGTGAATTTGAAGCTTGTTCCCAACTTCCACATTGGAGAGCACAAACCTCCCAAAATCTATATTTTCAATTTTTAGGTCCGCAAAAACTTCAGTTATATTTCCTGAGTAAATATCTCCACTCAACTTAAACTGTTCAATATGATTGATTGTGTTCTTTGGACAGTAAATTTTAATATTACGCACTTGTAGATTTTCCAAAATGACATTATCAAAGTCCGTTTTGGGTTGAATTATTAAATCTCCATTACCCTGCAATGAATTTACTCTAAGATCGCACATTAAAGGCCCCTCTTTTTTTGTCCTCTCATTGTTAAAGTTTGATGTTTTTATGTCTACCCCCAATCCCAGCATGCCAAGTTTCATTTCGTTCTGGCGGGCAGTTAGGGTAACAGTCACATTTTTTGTGTTCACTTTATTTGTATGAGCCACAATGACATTTACAAAGGAAATCATTTCAATGTCATCTACATCAATCAAAAGTTTGTCTATTTTACTATTTTCAATATGTAGTGCTGTCATGCTCCCCCCAGTTATCTTTAGTTCATCAATTTCAACGTTACTCAAGTTTAGTTCACCAATCCCGACTTTACTACTATTATTCACTTCAAACTTTTTGATATAGACTCCCATTATACTAATACCCTCTACACTGACGTTTTGGATTTCCAAATCTTTGACCGTTGGCTTGTTGTTGCTCTTATACCCTCCGGAAAGTACGATCCGCGAAAAGTTCCTAACATTCTTGAAGCGTATTCTCTCGATATTGCCAGACAAGTTCTGAAATTCAATTCTAGATGTATCCTTCGCAATATTCTCAGGTCCCGCTACCCCTTCGAGTATAAAAGATTCTGCCTCCAGCTCATTTATATAAATACTTTCCAATTTTACGTTTTCAAGCCGGGTGTCCCCCAGCTTGGCGCGTCTGACTGATAGAATAGTATTGACTTCAATATCCTGTAATGTCAAACCCCTATGGAGTTTGACATGTTCGAGTTCTATTTCTAAATGAATATCATCCTCTGATGCTGGCAATATTTTAACTAGCGAGACCTCCTGAACGGAAGTACTAGAAACTTTAATACTGGAAGCATTATCAATGATAACCCCTGCTATTCCAACCCTCTTTATGCTTATTCCTGGGTTTGACAGGATGACCTCAAATGAGTCATCGAGATCTTCCCTAATAGTGAACTCTTCCTCGTTTAGTGTTATATAAGATGGGACTCTAGTTTCACCCGAGAGCCATTTGTTTATAATTTTGTCATTGATTTTGAGCATCTGCTTCCCTCCAGGAATTAAAAAGTGCATGTTATCTAACAGCTAAAAGAATATAAATAATTCGCCTATATAGTTATCTGGTGGTGAGGAGCTATCCCAGGTAAAATAGAGGTAATAGACAACACAAAAAAGCCTCTCGCTGAATATATAAAAAACGAACTAAGAGAAAGCCGAAATGCTAAATTTGCTGTGGGTTACTTTTACCTCAGCGGATGGGACCTAATCGACGAAGGTATACCCCCCACAGCCCCTAAAGACTTCTTGAGGCTAGTCATTGGTAATTCCCCTGATACAGAACTCAACATTTCAAAAGAAGAATTCAAACTACGACTTCTGGAGGAGGTCTCACAATACTCCAACTCAGATACCTTGGAGAAGCTTTACACTCTCTTGAAAGAAGAGATTGTGAAAATCAGGGCATATACTCAAGGAAAACTCCATTCTAAGCTTTACCTGTTCAAGGAACCGGGTAAAACTCTCGCCATAGTCGGCTCCTCCAACCTAACCAGTGCAGGGTTAACCCGGAATAAAGAGTTGAATATTATGCTCCAGAATGTTGAGACGATACTCGAGTTAGACAAGTGGTTTGATGAACTCTGGGAAGAGAGTGAGGATATACAAGAGGAGATTTTACAGATAATAGAAACCGGAAAGAGGATGGGCAAAAATTTTGGGAAATTTGTGACCCCAAAACAGCTGTTCAAACTTCTCGTTTGGAAATGGTTTGATGGCATGATCGAGCCAGTAGAAAAGAAAGATATCCTAGCCGAATTCCAACTGATAGGTGTTGTAAATGCTATTCGGATCATCTCAGAGTTTAGTGGTGTTATAATAGCCGACTCAGTTGGATTGGGGAAGAGCTTTATCGGGGCAACTATTATTGAAGAATATATCCGCGGGAAACTTTCGAATTGGGATCCCAATCGCTTTGGAATTGAAAAGGAAAGGAAAGCGCTTCTGATATTGCCACCTTCTCTAATTCCCCAATGGGAGTATCTCTTTGTCAGCGGTGAATACTTCTTTTCGAGGAGCGAAGGATTTTATCTAAAGCAGATCTCTTCAGACTCAGCCAGGTTCAAGAAGTATGCAGTTTTCCATAAAACACACGGCAGAATCGGAGAAATAGCGTTTTTATCAATGGACAAATTCAGCACATACTCTCAAGAGGACATCATGAACATGGAACTCAATTATGAGTACGACCTCATTCTGATAGACGAAGCTCATAGACTAAGAAACCGTGCAACCAAGCGGTGGAGAAACGCGAGAATATTGAGATTTAAGGGTAGGTCATCCTCTTATCAGAATAAGTTCATACTGCTTACAGCAACTCCACTGAACAATACTATCTGGGATATCTACAACTTAATACGTGTGTTTTCGGATGATTTCTTTTCTGCATTCAAGTCCAGAGGAATAAATATTACCCAGTTATTCACAGAATTCAAGGAAATTAAGAAAAAATGGAAAGAAGACCCATTGAAATACGAAGCCCAATTACAAAGGATTGCTCAAAAGATAAAGGAAGAAGTCTTAGATAATGTCATGATACTTCGCACAAGAAAGTACATTCTCCAGACGTTCGGGAAGGATGGAAAGATAAAAATTGGCGAGAGAGAGCTTATTTTCCAAGATCCAAAACCAGAAAGAGTAACATACAAAGAGATAGCCGGTGGTCCCTATCAGAGATACTGGGAATTCCTTAGAGTGCTTCCCGAATATTTTAAGAAACTCGAATTTGAGTATGTTAATCTTTATACTAGCGGATACATAGTACTTGGGAGTACCCCAGAGGAAACTACCCCCGACCATGCAGAAGAGGAGTTTATCAAGGTATCCCTATCCTCAATATTAAAGCTCCTATTGGCAAAAAGGATAGAGAGCAGCATCTTCGCTTTTGAAAGAACCCTAAACAAGATGTACACCAAAAACCAGCTTGTTTATACCACTCTCAAAAAGTACCTCCCTAAACTAAAAGTTGCAAAAAATAACCGCGCTGAATTTGACAGGTATGTGCTCTCCCTTGGAGAGGATCTTCTTCAGGTACTTGGAAAGGAGGATATCGAGTCATCTCTCCTTGAAGAGCTTGGAGAAGAAACTGGGACTTATAACACAAAGCTCAAGATGTTATCAACATTTGTAGAAAACGGTGCCCAGATCCAGCTTCCAGAGTTCAAAACTACCGAGGAATTTCTGCAGTATATCCATAAAAAGCATCTAGAACAGGTCCTCATTAGGGGAATAACGACCGTATCTACCAAGGTAAAATCAGATATAACTGTGATGAAAGCCATCCTCTCCAAACTTGATGAGTTGAAGGTAAGAAAGCCCAATTCTGATGAGCCAGAGGTATTGGATCATATAACTGAAGAAACAGAGAAAGTCCCGATATACACATACTATGATCCAAAACTTGAGCGCCTCAAGGAAATCGCCAAAACCGAATTCCTGAGAAGGAAGTATATAATCTTCACTCAGTACAAGGATACCGCAAAGTATCTCTATGCCGCTCTGAAGCAATGGATACCCCACCAAGTAGTTTTACAGTACCTAGTACAGCAAGATGGCGGACTAAAAATCGGTTTAGTCACCGGAGAACTAGACGTTGAACAGAAAGAACGTATGATAAAACGTTTTGCTCCAATTGCAAACAATAGCAGGGATGTTGCTGAGGCGCATGGAGAGATAGAGATATTAATCTCCACTGATTCTCTTAGTGAGGGCGTAAACCTCCAAGATGCAGATGCTGTTATTAACTACGACCTACCCTGGAATCCGATGGTGATAGTCCAGAGAGTGGGTAGAGTCAGCCGCATAGGGAATGAGAAAGAAGTCATAGTGAAGAATTTCTTCCCTGCAGATGAGATAGAGATAACCCTTGGTGTTCTTTCCAAGTTGAGAGAAAAGATAAAGGACATAACAATCCTCTTAGGAAAGGAGTTCCAGATACTAAGCTCGGATGAAGATGTAAGCCTCGAAACTTTCGGAGAAAAATTGAAGAGCTTGGCTGAACTCAGCCTGAGCCAGCTGGAAGAAACCTCCCAGTCGGAGGAGTTCAAATTAATAAAGGGCGGCATTCCTAAGGACGTGGTAGAAGAATTTGAGCTACTTGATTATATTCAAAATGAACTAGAGCTCACCAAGAAAGATTTCGAAGAAATAAAGCCTATACTCCACCTAGCCCGCCCCGCATATACATTCCTGAACACCGGAAAGTTGTTTGGTATGGTTGAGATTAAAAGAGGAAAAAGAATTACTGGAAAGAAGATTCTTGTTGTAGAAGAAGATAGAGTATCCGAGCACGGATGCAGTGTACTAAAACAATTGTGGCGGGAGAACCACCCCACAGTAACCCCCAGCATACACGTACTTGAAAAGCACCTCACTGCCCTTCACAGGTATTCCAAGAATACATTACTAGCCAAGCATTCTAGAGGCGCTCCTCTTAGAGGTTTCCTTGCAGAACTTCATGGAATTCTCGAGCAACATACCGTCCAGGCAATATTGACTAAGGAGATAACTCCAGATAGAGTCCAACTGGCAAAGTCATACCTTTCAATGGCCGAGTTATCCCCTTCAGAGATCAAAGAATTTCGTGAACACCTTCTAAAAACTGGAGGACTCAAAATGAGGGGCAAAAAAACCGTTCTGGCAGACTTTCCAAAGCTGGTAGAGGGAATTATAAGCTACTTTAGCAAGTTTCACTCTAACACTATGGACAAACACATCTACTATAAGGTGGTTGGATGGTGGTGGTAATGAGCAGGGAAAAAAAGCTTGGATGGAGTGATTTTCTTGAGTACGAGCTCCTTAAAGGCAAACTTGATGCTATAGGATATCCTCAACTTGAGAACGTTAAGCAAGTTTGGCAAACCTGGTACATGAAATATAAAGAAAAAGATATCCCCGCCGGAGATGAAATATGGTTTCGCTTAAGACTTCTAGAGATTGATCCCGTTGAAGACAAAGATGATATATTTATAATAAAGAAGTGTGAAGGTGACCACCGAGACTGTGTTAGTTATCTTAGAACACTTCTAGAAAAGGGACGTAAAACTACAGGTTTAGTGGATCCTGATGAGGAATACAGTGAGCTCATGGGTAATATCCAATTGGCATCAAAGGAAGAACTAAACATAACCAGCTTGCCAGGACGGCCCAGGTATGCCATTGTTTTCTCAAACAGAGGGATAACATTCATTGGCCCATCACCAGTACGTGACCCCGATGCAATTATTAAATCTCCTGACAAGATTACAGAGGCATTCAAAAAGAAACTTAAGAGCCTAGCACGGTCTCTAAATAAGCCAAGTAAGTTCGTAGTTGTTCCATTGAACAAATTAATCGAGGACCGTGAAATAGCGGAATACTATTTTCCAACAGTCTGGAAAGCCATATTTGACAGAAGGGACATTATAGAGGACTTCTTCCAGCTCTTTAGACTCGCCAGAAGTTACCTGTATGACCTCTATAAAAACCACGAGATCACAGGTATAACTGACGACAGAGAAATCGGATACTTCATAGATGAGCTTATGCTTCAGCTTCTGATCGTCTGGTACCTCCAGTCCAGAGGATTCCTCCCAGAGGGACGTGAAAAACCGTACCTCATTGAAAAGTTCCTCGAAGTAAAGGACCGGGGGAAGTACTCCTATTTTGAGTTTCTGAAAAGGTTATTCAAGATCATGATGGGCAATGACGAAGAGTGTGCCATTAATGATGAGAACACATTTGCAGAATGCCCGGAGCTAGGCAGGATATTCATAACCGGCCCGGCTCCGTTTCTAACGTCAATTGAAAAGCTCGATCAGGTGAAGATACCAAACAAGGCTTTTTACTTCTCAACCCCCGAGGGACTGAAAAAGGGGCTGGATTATCTAGTAACCGAAAAACCCAAAAATTTAAAAGAAAAAATGAGAGAGCTGGGAGAGGAAGGAGTCCCAGTACTTGCGATTTTTGAGAGCAGAGACTGGACATCAGAGGGCGCCGAAGGAGAAATTGACAGGTACGTTATAGGTGCTATATTCGAGAAACTCCTTGATCCAGAGGCCAGAAAAGGCCGCGGGGCATACTACACTCCTGAAGAGATAACTAAATATATCGCAGAGAACACCATTAAGCCCTACTTGATTGACAAGCTGAACGAAGAGTTTGAAACCGAATATAATACACTGGATGACTTCTTTAACGAGGATTGGAAAAGAAATGGAACAGACAAAAGCCAGAAAGAGAGGCAGTACATATTCTTGTTCAACGAGCTGAGAAACCTAAAGATCATAGACCCCGCGGTTGGCAGTGGCCATTTTCTTGAGAGTGCCATTGAAGTACTGGTTGACATTTACAAACAAATACGGAATGCAGTTATTGACTATGGATTTAACGAATCAGAGTTTGCCATAACCACTGTTGACAAAAATGGCGAACTCGTAAAGGTTCCCATAACTGAACTTAAAGCGGGCGATGAGTTCAAGCTGAAGATTATGTTTTACATAATAATCTCCAGCAATATATACGGAGTTGATATTGATCCAAGGGCGGTCAGCCTAACCAGGGCCAGGCTTTTCCTGACATTGGCGGAAAGCTTCGATCCAACCGATGTGTACATCAGGTTCCCCAACGTTCACTTCAACATACGGCCAGGCAACAGTTTAATAGGATTTATCACGGTCGAGGAACTATACTCACTTCTAATAAAGGAAGAGAAAGGTAAATTGGATAGATGGCTTACTTTCAGTAAGCCTGCATCTACGACTGGATCCTCAAAGGTCAATCTGTCTCTCCAAGGGGATACGAAAGATTACATAGGACGTATAGAGGAAAAACTCAAGAATGAGCCTGAATTTGCTGATGGCCGGAGCGTGGTGAATGAACTGAGAAAGCTGGAAGTAAGCCTGAACACCCAGCTTACCAGGGAGCTCTTTAAACGTTTCTTAAGACTAAAGAGCAAGTTAGCGAGAATACTTCTAGTCTCATTGGACACCAAATATGCACAGGAAATAATCAAACTACTTGATGAGATGACCAACGCAGTAAACGATAACCTCAACCAAGAACTCGCAGAGAGTTTAGTAGAGTCGCTGAAAGAGAAGAACATCAAAATAAACATGGAAAATCTTAAGGAACTCCTGGATGATCTCTCCAAGATAGGAACGTTCCACTGGCCCTGGGAGTTCCCAGAGGTATTCATGGAGAAGGGAGGTTTTGATATAGTCATCGGGAATCCGCCATATGGTGAAATAAACAAGACCAACAATAACAAGAAACTAGCAAGGTTGTTAAGTATATTGTACAAAGACAAGAAGGTGTTGGGATACAAATTACAGGATGAAGGCAGAAAGGTCAATATATACAAGGTCTTCCTCGAACGCTCCTACGACCTTCTCGCCAAGGGTGGGTACCTTGGAATGATATTCCCCGCCCCGTTCCTAAACGACTCTACATCCGTCGGCCTCAGAAAGACGTTCTTCGAGAAGGGTGTAGTGCGAAAAGTGTTGGAGTTCCCAGAGAAGACCGGAGTCTTCAAAGGAAGTGGCGTCACCCAGGCTGTGACGATAACCCTCCTCCAAAAGGTCTATGGAAAAAGCGAAGATGGGGATACAGGGGATTATAGCTTCGATCTCGTCACGGGAATAACTCCCGAGGGCATCAGGAACCTCAACGCACTGGTTCCGATAAGGGTCAGCAAATCGGCCCTCAGAGAACTTACCGGTAGCAGTTACGTGGTTCCACTCGTTGGAACCCAAGAGGAATGGGAGATACTGGCCCACCTATCAAGATTCCCAAAACTGGATAGTGTTAGTGCCGAACTGAAACAGGGTGACATCAACGAGACGAAGGATAAGGAATTCCTCGGCGACGAACCCGACGACCCCAAGGTCTTTCTCGTCAAGGGTATCCACCTCGACCGCTATTACGTCAACCTTGACCCCAACGGCCCGAAGCCGAGGTGGGTGAAGGACTTCAACAGGCTGGTTGAGAAGTATCCCTCTGTCAGGGAGAACATAAGGAAAGAGAGGCTCGGGTGGAGAGCCGTTGTCAATAAGGCACAGGTGCCGAGGCTAAAGTTCTCATTGGTACCGAGGAACGTCGTACTCACACACGCGATTGATTTTATGGTGCTGAACGACGATAGAGTGTCCCCTAAATACCTACTCGCCCTCCTGAACTCCCGCCTACTCGATTGGTTCTTCCAGAGGTTCTCTTCATCGAACAACATAACAATGCCCGAAGTCCGTAGATTGCCGGTGGTGCTCGCGGACAGGGAAACTCAAAGGATTCTGGAAAGGCTCGGGGAGTACCTGACCTTCCTGAAGATTATGGAGAACGAGGCCGAGGACGAAAAAACGGCCAGGGGATACAGGGAAGCCTTCGAGTTCTTCGACAACCTGAGAGAGGCCATAGTCTACTCCCTGTACTTCGGTGACGTCCTCAAGGAGAGGGCTCCGATCGATGAAATCGGGCGGAAGCTCGAAGACATACCCTTCGACGAGTGGTTCGAGGAGTATCACAATAAAGGCCTAACAGAGGAAACAGAGAGATTCAACGAACTGTCAAAAGGCATATCCACCAAACTTGAAAGGCTGTGCTTAATTCTTAAGGAAGAATCCAGCAGAGAGTATATTACAGCATTACAACATGAGTGGATCCCCACTATTGAGGAAAGATTTCAGAGGCCATTAAGATAAAAGGTAACCATTATTTTTATTTTCAAATTTCACATTTTTAGTGTTTTATCCTGAAACACAATCTCTGGAAGCTAAGAAACTCCCGAATCATGCTCCAACTCCAATACTTATCACTACACTCATTAAATGGTTTTGAGAATTATAAATCAACCTAACAAACATTAAATATCATCAACGACAGATTTGAAGTGGTGGTATGAATGATTCACTGGCTCTGCATAACCAACCGCGACAACTGGGAAGTTGTCAGAACGAAGAACGTCTGGGGCGTGGCGAGGAGGCACAAGAACACTATCGCCAAAGTCAAACCCGGTGACAAGCTTGTCTTCTACATCAAGAAGGAGCGGAAGAACAAGGAAGTTCTCGAACCCAAGATCGTCGGCATCTTTGAGGTCATTAGCGAGCCTTACACTGACTCAACAAAGATATTCAAGAGCCCGCCGCACCTTAACGAGACTTACCCGCTGAGAATTAAGATCAAGCCCGTAAAGCTCGGCGAGCTCGACTTCAAGCCCCTCATTCCAAAGCTCAACTTCATCACCAACAAGAAGCGCTGGAGCGGCCACCTGATGGGCAGGGCGATGAGAGAAATCCCCGAGGAAGACTACAGGCTGATTGAAGGCCTGCTTTGACTTTTCATTTTGACCAACAATCTCGAATTTTTTGATGGTTGTTATTCATTCTGTCAAACTTAAAAAAGAAGTTACAAAATTTGATCAAACTCCGCGCAAGCGGAGTTATTGGGATGTGGGGACGTTAGCCCCCCAGCAAGATTGGCCTGCGCAGGGCTTGACCAAAGAAAACGCCCTCTTTCCGTCAACACTAAAACTTTGGGAAAGTCTCATCAAAGTTCGTGATTTTCCTCATGTCTCCCCTATTATTGTGATTTTTATACTCCGAGGGTTTTCTAGAGGAATGCGGTTCTAACTTGGCTCTCGAAGAGGGTTTGTTCTTTTTAGCGCTCCATAGGAGCGCGAGTTGGAGTAAACCCACTTAAAGTTGGCCATTAAGAGTGCATTCAACCGAAAAACAGTTCCTTGAATCCGGAAATCATTACTACAAAAGAGCACCTCGGATAAGAATCACGAACCTTGATCAAACTTCGCCTTCGCGAAGTTTGTGAGGATGGGGCCAGGGCCGGGATTTGAACCCGGGCTAGGGGATCCACAGTCCCCTGTGCTAACCAGGCTACACCACCCTGGCCATTTCCAGCTAAACCTTTTGGGTTAGCTTTATAAAGTTTTCGACAGAAGGGGCTGAAAGAGGGAGCTGAGACCTTTTACATACCATAACTAAGAGCTGGGGCGAGATTTAAGCAGTCGGAAGGCCATAGGGGGTTTAGATATGAAGGCAAAGCGCGAAGCACTCACCAGCCTCTTCACGGCCATGAGAGAGGAAAAGGTTGATGCCGACATAATCGACCTCCTCCTGCTCATAAACTCCATCAACGGCGTCTACACAACCTCCTCCTGCTCCGGGAGGATAGGAATAATAGAGGAACCGGCACTGGGGGCAAAGCCCCTCTCGAGATGGCTGGTAAAGGTTCACCGCCCGATCGAGTTCGAGGAGGCCAGGAGAGCACTCAAAAACGCCGAGAAAGGCCTCATATTCCTCAAGAGCCAGCCGCCCATATTCCACATCGTCGCCGAAGACCTGGAGAGGGCGAGGAAGCTCCACGAGCTTGGTCTGGCGAGCGGCTTCAAGTACACCACCTTCAAGGTGATCTCCAAGCGGTACCTCGTCGAGATAAACGCCACCGAGTACCTCACCGCCCCGCTGGGGAAGGACGGAAAAGTTCTGGTGGACGATGAGTACCTCCTCTTCGCAGTTGACCTCGGCAACGATATGCTGAAGCGCTCAAAGGGAAGACTTCCACGGCTGGAAAGGAACTTCAAGGCTTTGAAGGATGAGCTCGGTGAAGACGAACTGTTCTACGAGCTGGCCGAGGAACACGGAATAGAAGAAAAATGGAGGCTACCCTAGTTCAGCGGCTCTCGTTCCATTCTGTGTTCCCATATTTCTCTTCCACCAGCTTCTCCGCCAGTTCAAGCTCGTAATCGGTCAGCTCTCCCTCCTCGAGCTCAAAGGCGGCCGTGAACTTGTCCCTGAGCAGCTCATAAGCCTCCCAGCGGCTCAGCTTTACCCCCTCGCGCTCCAGGGTCGTTACGCGCTCCCAGATGCTCGACACGCCCTTGTCGGCCAGCTTTGCCTTGGAAACCCTCAGAACCTTCCCGAGTATCTCAACGCGGGTGGAGTACATGAAGGTGCCGTGCTGGAGGATCACACCCTTCCTCCTCGTCTGTGCGGAACCACTGATTTTTTTCCCGTTGGCAACGATGTCGTTAAGTCCCGAGAAACCCGCTTCGAGACCGAGCTCTTTCAGAGCATCGACGAGCGGACCGGCAAGATAGCGGTAGCTCGTCTCAACGTTCCTGAGCATTGGATGATAGTCATCGCCGACGATCACAGAGTAGGTTATCTCCCCAAACTCGTCGTGGAACACCGAACCGCCCCCGGTTATGCGCCTCACGACAGGAATTCCAAGCCTCCTTGCCTCCTCAAGGTTCACATCGTGGACGACGCTCTGGAACCTTCCTATCGTCACGGAGCTCGGAGAAAAGGCGTAGAGTCTAACCGTGTCGGGAACCTTCCCCTCGATTCTGGCGCGCATTATCGCCTCGTCTATGGCCATCTGAACCTCGGGCCTGGCAACTATGAGCGGGATGAACCTCATGACATCACCAAGGTTAAAAGGTCGTGAGCGTTTTTAAGCCCAGCGATGATGACGCCCAAGCCCTTCCGAGGTGACGATGAGGAGAGCGGTCACCACTGAGCAAGCTTTGCCCGCGCAAAGCTTGACCAAAGGAGTTTGAGTAGCTAAGAGAGTAGGTGGTAGTTGCATGCCTCGCCAAGTGGGCGATTTGTTTAAGGGGGTTATGTTTATGAAAGCCTGTTGGTGAGGGGTTGTCTAAAAACGCGCCCAAAGGGCCCTAAGAAGAAACCCAACTAAAACGAGCAAGTTGAGATTAAGCCCACCAGATAAAGCAATCACAAAAAGGTGTGCCAGTTTTGATGCATCTCTGCCAAGCAACTTTTTGTAGAGTTTTGAGGGCGTGGGGGCGGAGCCCCTCAGTAGTTTAGAGAAAAAATGGGGTTGTGGGGCGAAGCCCCACTCCGGGGGTTTGAGAGTACAGAGAGATAAGGGGGCGGAGCCCCCTTGTCTTTCGTAGGGTCAGGGGCCGATTAGCTCCTCATCGGAGACCTCGGACACCTACCCTCACATCATCCCAGGCCAAGGTGTTCCCTTATAATCAACGGAATGAGGCCGATCTTCGGGAAAACCAGCAGAGCTTTGTCCTCAACCGCGTAAGCCGGAACGCAGGGTATCATCCCATAGGGGGTCGGGTAATCCGGGTCGGGTGCCCAGTTGTTGTCCCCCCACGTTACGAAGCACTTCTCCACCTTTCCATCCAGCTCAACGGTCTTTATCTCCCTAACGCGGTGAATTATCGGGTACTCGTAACCGGGGCGCTTGTAAACGATGACGTCGTTGAGATGCACGTCGTCTATGTTCTCCTCACTTATGCCCTTGAGCAGGACGACGTCGCCGCGGTAGAACACCGGTTCCATAGACTCGCTTACCACTATCACGAGGGGCGAGTCGGTGTGAAGGGCCACCTTGAGGCCCACCTGAAGGGTGAAAACCGCAAGCAGTGCTATCAGTATCCACGCTAAATCCTTTTTCCATGAGTCCTCCATTTCAGCGCCTCCATGAGGGTGCTTATTCTCGCGGGTATCGCGCCTATCGCGGTGCACGTTTCAAGGCTCACCCTCTTTCCCGTGATGTCCATATGATAGCGGGCGGTCTTAAAGATTTCCTTCGGGAGCCCGTGCCTCCCGAGGCCAACGAGGAGGAGAAAACTCTCGCCTCGAAGGGCCCTTTCGGCGAGTTCCAGCGGGGTTACCTCCTTCTCCTCGCCCGGCTTCCTTGTAGTTGCGACCGGAATTCCGAACTGCGGCGGAAAACCCCTCTTCGGGAACTCCAGAAGGTGAAAGCGGTCCCCCTCGGCCAGCTCAAGGAGATACCTGCCCCCCTCGCCTATGGTCGTGTGGGAGCTTATCTCACGGGCAACGTCAACTGGCCTGCCCTCGAACGGAAACCCCACGAGGGCCAGATGGAAGCCATAGGCGTAGGCTATCGGCCCGGCCCTGGCTATCGCCCTCAGATGAGCCTCGTGGAGTTTTTTGGGGTCGTAGGTGTTGTAAAGTGCCAGCGTCAACATCTTTCCTCACTCAGAGTGGCCAACAAAGGTTTATAAGGATTTAGAACGGATTAAATAGTTAGTATGACGACGCGAGAGGAGATAGAACTATTAGTTGAGAGGAGGTACTACGAGGAGGCCCTGTCCAAGGTTCATAAGCTGAAGGACCCCCTCGACCAGATAGAGGTTCTCACGGACATAGCCGTTGCCATATACCAGCACGGCGGGCCCCAGGAGTGGATTCCAAGCATAATAGAGGACGCCATGTACATAGCCAAGAAACTCAAAGACCCCGCCAACAAGGCGGTGGCCTACTCAACGATAGCATCCTCCCTCGCGATAATGGAGTACGAAGAGGACGCGATGGACTTCTTCAACAGGGCCATAGACGAAACGGACAGCATAAAGAGCCCGATAGAGAAGGGCGTGGTTCTCTCGGAGCTGGCCTACCACCTGGCCCTCGCCGGCCGCCCCGAGACGGCCCTCGAACTGTTCAACATAGCCTTCGACACCATAATCGGGGCGGAGATAGGCTACAACCTCAAGGTGGACGGCATAATAAGGATAGGAGAGCTCCTCGAGAAGGCCGGAGACACGCTCCCCTCAAACAAGGCCCTCGACTTCTACAGGATGGCGTTCGACATATTCGACAAGCTCCACGTCAACCAGCGCGCGGCCATCGTCGAGAAGAAGATAGAGCTCTCACAGACCATCTACGACGTCGGCCTTCCGCCAATAAGGCAGGCCCTCCTGGAGGGGAGGAACCACTACGCCCTCGCGCTCATAGAGAAGAAATACGCCGGCGTCGTGAGGCTCATCGGGGAGCTGGAAGTAGCCCTCTGGATGAAGAGGGTTAACAACATAGAGTACCTGGACATAGTGGACAAGGCGTTCGAGCACTGCGAGAACCCGCACTTCACCGAGGCGAACGTTCAGAAGATAGCCCGGCTCCTGACGGAGCTCGGAAGCCTGAAGAGGGCCCTCGAATTCGCGAGGGAGATAAAGGACGTCCGCAAGAGGAGCGATGCGCTCAGGGCAATAGCGCTGGAACTGGCGAAGAGGAAGGAGTTTGAAGAAGCCAGAGAAATCGTGAGGAGCATACCCGACCCCAGGATAAAGACCGAGGCGCTGACGGAGATAATAGCCATAGAGGAGGCCAGTGAGGGAATATGATATTCGACGCCCATTCGGACCTCCCGACCTTCGTCTACGATGAGAGGGTTAACGGGAAGACCCGCGTTCTGGAGGAAAACTTCGACCGTTTCTTCGCCCCGGGGATAGGGGCGCGCGTCATGGCCATCTGGACCCGACCCGACAGGAGGAACAGCGCAACCCTCTACGGCCTGGAGGTTCTGAACTCTTTAAGAAGGGACATCGAGGAGAGCGAGCGCTTCGAACTCGTGACGACGGTAGACGGCATGAAGAAGGCCATCGAGGAAGGAAGAGTCGCGCTCTGGCTCGCCCTTGAGGGCGGCGAGCCCATAGGTGAAAGCATCCACCTCCTCGAGGTGTTCTACCGCCTTGGGCTGAGGCTTTTGACCCTCACCTGGAGCCTGCGCAACGCGATAGGCGACGGCGTCTTTGAGAGAACCGGCGGGGGGCTCACCAACTTCGGCCTGGACGTCGTTGGAAAGGCCGAGGAGCTGGGAATCGTAATAGACCTGAGCCACATAAACGAGGCAGGCTTCTGGGACGCCCTGGACGCTACCGCTTTTCCGGTCGTAGCATCCCACTCCAACGCTAGAAGGCTCTGCGACCACTCGAGAAACCTCACTGACGAGCAGATAAAGGCCATAGCGGAGCGCGACGGCGTCATCGGGGCGGTGGCGATTCCAAGCTTCGTCCACAGGGAGCACGCGACGCTTGAGCGGTACGTGGAGCATATAGCGTACATGGTCGACCTGGCTGGCTACCGGCACGTCGGCCTCGGCTTCGACTTCGTCTACTACCTCCCGGGCTGGAGCGGAAGGAGCGTCGAGGGCTTTGAGAACGAATCCAAGATTCCCGCGCTCGTCGAGAGGCTGTCCGAAACCTTCAGCGAGAGGGAGGTCGAGGCGATAACCTTCAAGAACTTCGAGCGGGTTTTTGAGCGGGTCGTGGGTTAGGTTTTTATTCCCTGTCCCCCACCACGGCACGGTGGGAGTTATGGAAGAACTCTACTTTCTAACAGCGAGAGACGCGAGAAGGCTACTCTTCGCGAAGGGAGGGGCGAGACTCAACCTGGACCTGAGAAAAACAAACCGCTCATGGCTCATAACGCTTGAAGGAGACGAGTTCGTGTTTCCCGACAGGACGCGGGTTGGAAGGGACGTGATCGAGAGAATCGCAAGGGACGAGGGGAGCGTTTACTTCATCCGAAACGGTGTTTACAAGGCAGCCATAGCGAGTGACGAGGGTTTCTACAAGCTCGTACCGACGATTCCGCCGACGATAGAGATAAACGGGATAAGAATGCACAGGACGAAGGAGGTAAATCCGCTCCAAGACACGAGGAACAAGGTGAACGCCGTCAAGCCGAAGGAAGGCGAAACGGTTCTGGACACCTGCATGGGACTCGGCTACACCGCGATAGAGTCCGCGAGGAGGGGAGCGTACGTCATAACGATCGAGAAGGACCCTCACGTCCTAGAACTTGCGAGGATAAATCCCTGGAGCAGGGAGCTGTTCACGGGCGGGAAGGTGCAGGTTATACAGGGCGATGCCTTCGAGGTCGTCAAGAGGTTCAACGACGAGACCTTTGACGTTGTTATCCACGACCCGCCGAGGTTTTCTTTAGCCGGCCACCTCTACGGGGAGGAGTTCTACCGCGAGCTTTTCAGGATCCTGAAGCCGGGCGGAAGACTCTTCCATTACGTTGGAAACCCCGGGAAGAAGTACCGCAGAAAGGACCTCCAGAGAGGCGTGATGGAACGGTTAAGAAAAGCGGGCTTCGTCGGAGTCAAGCGGGTGGAAGAAGCGCTCGGCGTGGTGGCTAGGAAGCCGCTGAAAGAAAAGGGATAAAAAACTCATTCCTTCTTTTCGCCCTTCATCACCTTCTCCACGTCAAACCCTTCCTCATACTTCCTCAGCTTCCTCTCGAAGAACTCGATGAAGAGCTTGTAGCGCTTTGCCCGGTGCTTCGGGCTTCCGCGGATGCTATGGCCGTGGGGACCGCGCTTGAACACCGCTATGTAGGCCTCCTTGCCCATATCCTTGAGCACGTTGTAGAACATCAGGCTCTGGTCGAGCGGACAGCGGTAGTCCTCCAGCGAGTGGATGAGCAGTATCGGGGCTTTCACGTTCTCCGCGTAGAACAGCGGGCTGAGCTTCCGATAGTTCTCGTTCTCCAGCGGGTTCGGGCCGATGACCTCAACGTCGTACCAGAGGCCTATGTCGGAGAACGCATAGCTGGTCAGCCAGTAGCTTATGCCGTTCTCGCTGATGCCGGCCTTGAAGAGCTCGGACTGCGTTAAGGCCCAGTTGGTCATGAAGCCGCCGTAGCTTATGCCGGTTATTCCAACGCGCTCCCTGTCCGCCTGAGGCTCAAGTTTAAGGAACTCCTCGATTCCAGCCATTATGTCCTCGAAGTCCTCTAAGCCAGTCCTCTCAAGGACGCGAAGGGCGAAGTCTTCGTCGTAGCCGTCGCTGCCGCGCGGGTTCACGAAGACAACGTAGTAGCCCCTGTTGGCCATCAGCTGCATCTCGTAGACAAAACGGTGCCCGTACATTCCCTTCGGCCCGCCGTGGACGAAGACTATAACCGGGGCCTTCTCGTCCTCCTTAAGCTCGGGCTTCAGGTACCAGCCGTCTATCTCCAGGTCCTTGCTCTTAAAGCGGAAGTGCCTCGGCTCGAAGGTCTTGAGCCTGGCGAATATCGGCCCGTTGTAGTCGGTTAGCTGCCTCAGCTCGCCGTCGTAGAGGTAGAGCTCGCCTATCCTAGTGGCGGTCATTATCAGGAGCAGCGCCTTCCCGTCGCTGACGTCCAAGCCGTAAATCCAGTGGTTTCCCACCACAACCCTCTCGGCCTTGCCGTCCCAGAGCCAGAGGTTCACCCTGCCAGCGTCAGGGGTCAGGAAGTAGACCCTTCCCCCGTCTAGCTTGGCATCGTAGACGTCGAGCGGCCCCTCGTAGACGGGTTTGAGCTCTCCGTCCCAGAGGTACAGCCACTCGTGCTCGCTGATGTACTTCTTCTCCCTCTTGCCCCGCAGGAGGAGTGCCTTTCCATCGGAATCGACGGCCGCGAAAGAAACACCCTCGAAGAGCCTCTCCTCCTCGCCGTCCCTCCAGAGGTAGATGTCGTAGAACTTGAAAAGTGCCGGCTTGCCTCCCTCGCGGTGCGGGACGTTGACGGCTATGGAATCACCGTGCCAGATTCCGCTCGAAAACCTCGGCTTCTCGAACTGCTCTATTACCTCCTCGCTCTCCGTGTCAAGAACCCAGAAGGTTGTTTTCTCGCCGTCGAAGAAGCCCATGCTGTCGAACCAGGCAGGAACGTCGTCGTCGAAGACGAAGTCCTCGTCGTCCCTGCGTTTGAAGCCCACAACCAGGAGCCTTCTCGAATCGTCGTTCCACTCGATCGAGCGGACGTTCTTGGCCGACAGAACCTTCTTGGCGCTCAGGGTCTGGATGTCTGCCACCCATATCTCGCTCTCCTTCTTCTCCTCGTTGGGGCGCATGAAGGCGAGCTTTTTGCCGTCGGGCGAAATCCTTGGCATGGAAGCGTTCTCGATGAAGCGCCTCGCCCCGGTTTCCAGGTCCTCAACGACCACCGTGCTCTCGTACCTGTTGTCCTTCATGTTGGCCTTGGTAAGGGTGTAGGCAACCAGGTTCCCCCTTATCCTCGGGTCGCCCAGGTAGGCGAACTTAGAAAAGGTCTCGTGGTTCCATTCGATACTGCTCATAACGCTATCACCTATTTGGTAGAGAGCCTTAAAAGTATATAAGCGTAACTACCGGGCCAGGTGAGAGAATGAAGGAGGAGTACGCCGTTGGAATAATACTGGCCGCTGGAATACTGATTTCGCTCATCCTCAGAACCTACGTGGGAGTGGCGATAGCGGCCGTCGGAATACCGCTGTACCTGGCGTACACCGCTAGGGGGCAGAACATACTGGCAAAGTCCAGACTCTACGACAGGGACCTCTTCCTCATGATAGCGATAGCGGTCGTTGTCATACTCGTCTTCAACTACCTCTGGGACCCGAGGATGGGCCTCATAGCGATGGCCGTCGCAATACCCCTGCTGGCGATCTACGCTGACAGACTAAAGGCGAGAAAGAAGGCTCAGAAGGCCCGATAGCTGACCGGTTCTCTTGTAAACCCTGACCTCGTTTCTCATCTCTCTTAAGAAGGATTCATCAACCCCGAACTTCCCCCTAACGCGACGCGAGATGTAGTTGTCGTTGAGGAATATCATGGCCATCGCGGAGGTGAGGTTCTTCGGCTTCCTCCAGCCGGCCTTCTCGAAGTCTATGAGGTAAACGCTCTTCCCGATTATTATATGCTTGCCGCCCTGAATCTGGCCGTGGTCGAGGTCCAGCCTGTCGAGCAGGGCGGTTTTCTCGACTATCTCGAACAGATGGCGCTTTTCAAGCTCGGCGTAGAATATTATCTCCCCCTCAGCGAACTCCCGGATGATGTACTCAAGGCCCTCGAAGACGCCGTAGGCTATCAGCGGTGGGGTCACTCCGAAGGGCTCCACCGCGCGGATGATTTCCGCCTCCCTCGCGAAGTTCTGCCTCGGGGAATCCGGCCGTTGAAGCTTTATAATGACGTTTTTTTCATCCAACCTCGCCCTGAAGATTAGGCTTGTGGTGCCCTTGGCGTAGGGCCCTATTTCGTCCAATCCAAGCCCTCTCAGGTGAGAGTAAAACCGCCCCAACTGAGCTTTACTTATCAAGTGGTCGAACATAGGCCTCGATAAGCTTAAATACTCCGCCGATAAAATACTTTTGGTGATAGCCATGGTGACGGCTTTTATTTTGATGGTGACGGCCGCTGGAAAGGAAAGGGAAGTTATGGAGAAGCTTCTGGCCATGCCGGAGGTTAAGGAGGCTTACGTGGTCTATGGCGAATACGACCTCGTCGTAAAGGTCGAGACCGACACCCTCAAGGACCTTGACCAGTTCATCACGGAGAAGATAAGGAAGATGTCCGAGATACAGATGACCTCGACGATGATAGCCATCTGATTCTCTCGTTCTTCTCTCTTGCCATTCTTCCAGGAATAATAGAAGAGCAGAGGGCTCACTTGTTCATCATGAGCCTTATCCTCTCGGCGGCATCCTTGGCCTTGTCCGAGATGTTGCTGAGCGTCCTGGCGATGTTTAGGATGTAGAAGCCATCTCCCCAGCTGAGCTTGTCGGCGTTCTCGAAGACCAGCTGCATGAGCCTCGTGTCAAGGCCGTCTATCTTGTTCTCGACGCTCTCTATCTGCCTGATTATCTCGTACTCCCTCTTTATCTCGCCCTCGGTGAAGCCGCTCTCTATAACGCGGTCCATCTGGACTATGGCCTCGTGGACGAGCTTCGCGGCCTTGATGCTCTCCATTCCCATCTGAAGGATTATATCCTTGACCTCCGTCGGAACGCCATCCGGCTTCTTGATGAGCAGCCATTTGGCCGTGTCCTCGGCGGCGTCCGCCACCTTGTCCTGCATGTGGAGGTAGATGAGAACGTCTTCCCTGGCCACGGCCATCATGAGCTTGGAGCTGAGGGAATCCCTTATCTCCTCCTTTATCCTGTCGGCGACGTCCTCAAGGCGGTCAACCTCGATCGCAACCTTCTCCATCTCCTCGTAGTTCCCCTCGTACCAGTACTGGAGGGCCTTCTCCAGAGTCTCAACGGTGCTGAGCACAACATCCGCGTGCTTTATGAGGGGCTTGAAGGGGCTCTTCGCGAAGAGCTTCGTCCACACCTGCATGGTATCACCCCACTATCATCAGGAACTTGAATATGGCCGCGCTTATCAGGCCCGCGACCGGAACGGTAACGAACCAGGAGATTATTATGTCCCTAACGATGTTCTTGTTTATTGCCTTTACTCCCCTGGCGAGGCCGATACCAATGACCGCACCAACGACCGTGTGGGTCGTCGAGATGGGCAGTCCAAGCCAGCTGGCGACGAGAACCACCGTCGCGGCTGAGAAGTCTATGGTGAAACCCCTGGTGTTGGTCAGCTCCGTTATCTTCTTCCCGACGGTCTCCATGACCTTGTAACCGTAGGTCGCAACTCCGACCGCTATCCCGAGACCACCCATGGCGAGTATCCACTTGGGAACGGGAACCAGCAAACCACCAAGTCCCATGGTGGCCACAGCATAAACCGCCGCGACCGGGCCGATGGCGTTGGCAACGTCGTTGGCACCGTGCGCCAAGGCTACGTAGCCGGATGTAATGACCTGGACCTTCCGGAATATGGCCTCAACCCCTATGAACGGGTCGCTGCTCGGGAAGCGGAGCTTTATGAGGAAGTAGGTCACGGCGAACACGACTATACCGAGCGGAATGCCGTACATGAGAACCCCGGTCTTTAAATCCTTCCCGTGGAGAACCTTGATGTAGAACATGGTCCCTATGACCACGAAGGCAAGGCCTATCCAGAAGGGTGACCAGATGCGGGCACTCCTAACCGGGTCCTTTCTCTCGAAGATGCTCTTCGTCAGAGCTTTGAAGATGAAGTAGGCCATTATGGCGCCGATTATCGGCGAGAGAATCCAGCTGAGGACGACCTGCCCCATCTTGCCCCAGTTGACTATCGCAGTTCCGGCGTAGACTATTCCATAGCCCGCTATTCCGCCTATGATGGAATGAGTCGTCGAGACCGGCAGCCCGAACTTGGTCGCGATGAGGAGCCAGATCGTGGCGGCAAGGAGGGCCGCAACAGAACCGTAAACGAGCACATTCGGGTCCGTTATCATCGTGGGGTCGAGGATACCCTTCCTTATAGTCTCAGTGACGCTCTTTCCGAAGAAGTACGCGCCCGCGAACTCAAGGACGCCGGCTATTATAACGGCCTGCTTCGGGGTTATGGCCTTCGCACCCACCGCGGTGCTCATCGAGTTGGCCGCGTCGTTGGCACCTATCGCCCAGGCCATGGAGAATCCAAGGATCACGGTTATCAGTAGCCATACGTCCACCGTCACCACCGAAGCTCAATAAGGGGCGGTATATAAATATCTTGCCGCAGTAGAATATAGCCGGATACCATCCACTATATAGGCATAAATAGAATAAAGGGATCAGGGACTCACCTTCACGGGCTCGACCCCTATGTTCCCCTCGGCCCCCATCGAGAGTCTGACGTAGTGGTAGAAGCCGCCTTGGTCCGGGGGCGCGTAGAGGGGCGCACCGCCGCCACCGGTTATGAGCATCTGGACGCCGTCTTCCTCGCCGTACCAGTAGATGTGGATGTGGCTGAATATTCCGAAGGCGTTGTACTCCTTCATGAGTGCCAAGAGCCTCTTCCCGTCCTCGGGGTTCATAGCGTGGTCGCCCTCCGGCCTTGGGTCCACCGGCGGGGCGTGGAGAACCAGAACCGGCCTCTTTCCAGACTCCTTCGCCCTCTCCAGCTCCCCCTCGAGCCAGGCAAAGACCTCGTCGCTGAGCCCGTAGTCGTTCTCAACGTCGTTTATGAAGATGTAGTAGTAATCCCCGAGGGCGAAGGAATAGTCGTCCGGGCCGAAGAACATGTGGTAGACGTTCACGCCCTCCCCGCGGTACTCGTGGTTTCCTGGGGCCAGGAATATCGGCCTGTTCCACTTCCACTCCTTCAGCAGGGCCGCCCACTCATCAACCTTGCCCGAATAGACGAGGTCACCGCCGTCGATTATGAAGACAGCATCGTCGGAGTTTATCTCGTCCCTTATCTTGAGGAAGACCTGCGGCGGCTCCTTCCCACCGTCGGACCTGTGGTCACCGAAGGCTATCACCCTGTAGTCTTTCAGCTCCTTCGGGACGATGTCAAGGGAAGCCTCTGAAGTGCTCAGCTTGACCCAGGTGTCCCCGGTCTCGGCCCCGGCGGGGAGCTCCAGGACGGACGGGTTGATGTTCTCGATGACGTAGGTCAGCTCAACGTTCTTCGAGTCCTTGACGTCAACGCTGACGTTGAAGCCCAGGGCGTGGATGTAGACCGTCGAACCGTTGACCAGCCTTATGAACCCTCCCTTAACCGTCACGTTCTCGCCGTCAACGATGCGCCAGTAGTAGATGAAGGGCTCCCACGTCTTGAAGGAGTCCAGATACCAGTGCTCGCCGTCGTCCGGAATTCCGTTCCAGTTGTTGTCGCCTATGACCTTGAGAACGACACCCTCGAACTCTCCGCTCCTGAGAACGTCCTCGGCGTTGGGGGCCTTTCCACCCGCCAAGTCCAGGGCGTACTCCACAGCGGCGCCCGCGCCGGCCTTGCTCGTTCCGGTGAATACGAAGTAGGGCTTACCGTCCTTGTTGAAGGCGGCGAAGACGCCCTTGTCCGGGCCGACGAACTTAAGGCCGAGCTTGTAGACCACGTAGCCGAAGTAGTCACTGACCGTTATGAGAATCGGTTTGCCCCTCAGCAGGGGCCTCGCATCGGCGGGCGAGAGTATCGCGACGCCACCGTCGTACTGGCTCGCCGGGAGTATCTGGGCGTTCGGGAAGTAGTGCTTCGCCATGTCCTCGTAGCCCTCGCTGACGTAAACCTTGGAAACGTCCGCCAGGCTCTTCCACTGCGCCAGGACCTGGCCCTTCTCGTAGCCCCCGAAGTCTATTCCTCCGGCGGCGGAGCTGGTAGTGGTTGAAGTCTGGCTCGGACCGCTCTGGCTGACGCAGCCCGAGGCCATCACAATTAAAACCAGAATGAAGGCAAAAGCGGCTTTCTTCATGGAATCACCTTCAGGGGGATTGGAAACGAAAGCTTAAAGCACTTTCCATTAGAAACCCGAACTCGGCAGATTTAAATAGCCCAAAGCCGAAAGTCCTTCGGTGATACCATGTTCGTCGGACACTACAAGGATGTCCCCGAGAAGGACACCGGGTTTGAGGGTGTTACCATCAGGTGGCTCGTTTCTCCAAAGCTCGGAGCGAAGAACTACGCGATGCGCTACTTCGTCCTCAAGAAGGGCGCCGAGATACCGCTCCATCAACACGACTGGGAGCACGAGATATTCATCGTGAAGGGAGAGGGAATCATCACCGGCGGAGACAAAGAAGCCCACGTCAAGGCGGGCGACTTCCTCTACGTCCCGCCCAACGAGCCCCACGGCTACAAGGCCCTGAGCGAAACCTTCGAGTTCCTCTGCATAATCCCGGCCAAGAGGGAGGCAATCCCCAAGGAAGAATGGGCCTAATGGCGCCTGTAGTGATAGACCTTTATTTTCTTCCTTCTTAGAACGAGAAGATCGGCTTTTCTGGACTTCGGGCGTATCGGTTCCTCCTCAAGCAGGAGCCAGGCCAGGTCGTAGGCCAGGGAAGCTATGACGATGAGGAAGAGGCCGAAAACGATTAGCGGAGTGTAGTACCACACCACGCCAACCTTCGGGATGACCAGGATTACCCTTCCTATAACCTGCTCCGGATAGACCTGCCAGGGGTCCGTGTACTTCCTGTTATCGCCCTTGGTAACGTAGTAGAGCCTACCGCTGGAATCCGTCTTCATACCCACTATGCGGTGGGTTATCTTGTAGGTCGTGTTGCCTATGTCCACGCGGTAAAGAACAACGTCCCCTACATGAAGCTCATCCGGAGAAACCGGCATCGTGATGACTAGGTCATTGGGGTTGATGTTGGGCTCCATCGAGTCGGTCAGAATGACGACGTACTGGAAGCCGAAGACGAAGTGGAGAACAACGACTAGGGCCACAAAGCCCAGAAGAAGATACGTCAAAAGAGAAAGGAGGTTGGGGCGCTTGGCATTCATTCAGAGCCTCCCAAGGAATTCACGGGCTGGGTCCCTTAACTACAACCGCGGCAGTTTCCATCTTGGTTATGTCAACGGCACTAGTGAACGATATGGTCACCGTGTTAGTCGAGGTGGTGGTCGCGTTAACACCCAGAGCAATTATGCTGCCGGTGCTGTTGTATATCTTAAGGTATACCTGGGAACCTGCAGGAATGGTCTGGTCAAAGACTATGACCGCACCACTGACGTAGTCCGGGTTGGACGCGAGGGTCCAGCTTATGTTGGCAACGTCAACGGGGCTAAGAACTGGGTTTGAGCCGGCGCCAATCTGCTGGATGTTCACTGTGATAACCGGAACAGCCAGTGCGGCTCCAACAAGAGCTAGCACAAGGGCGAGTGCCAGCGGAATTAACCTCTTCTTATTACTCCTCCTCATCCTGATTCACCTCCAGCATGAAGGATTTGCTTATATGCTTGCACGAGAGTATAAATAGTTTTCGAATGCAAACCTAATTGGTTCACCCTTTGATATTGTAAGTTCTACAAAAGAACCGCGGAATCGTTGGGGGTTTCCCAAGGGTCATTGAATACTACTCAAAAGTATACGTCAGTGCAGGGAAATGCCCCGCAGATACGTCGAGCCAGCCCATTCAACCCGAACCTGCAGAAATTCGCCGGGTTCGCCGGAATCGAGGATTATATCCTTATAGTTGAAAGTCCTACCCTCGACGCCGCCCTTCTTACCCTCGCCGTGGACGAGAACCTCAACGGTTCTCCCGACGTAGGCGCGGTTTATCTCGTAGGCGATGGCCAGCCGGAGCCTGTGAAGCTCCCTCGAGCGCTCCTTGACCTTCCAGCCGGGAAGCTGCTTCCACTTCGCCGCTATCGTTCCGGGCCTCGGCGAGTAGCGCGAAACGTTAATTTTGTCGGGCCTGATGCGCCTAACAAGCTCCACGGTGTTCCTGAAGGCCTCGTCCGTCTCACCAGGGAAGCCAACTATTATGTCCGTGTTGAGGTTCAAATCGCGAACTCTCTTACGAAAAGTTCGAACTATCTCCTCGAACTGTTCCACAGTGTACGTTCTACCCATCCGCTTCAGAACCTCATCGTCGCCGCTCTGGACGGGCAGGTGGAGGAAGCGGTAGACCTTCTCATCGGTGTAGGCATCAACGAGCTCGTCGAGGAACCTGAGAACGTGGTTCGGGTTCATCATTCCAACCCTGACCCTGAAGTCGCCCTCGATGGCCGTTATCTCGTCGAGGAGTTCGGCCAAGTTCGTCCCGATGTCGAAGCCGTAGCAACCGGTGTCCTCGCTCGACAGCTGTATCTCCCTGTATCCCCTGGCGAGGGCCTCCTTAACCCACTTAACGACGAACTCGGGTTTGTAGCTCTTGAGAACTCCCCTGGCGAAGCGGGTCGCGCAGTAAGTGCATGCGTTGAGGCAGCCCTCGCTTATCGGGACGACAAAGGCAACGCCACCCTTCCAGATGCGGGGGAGCTCGAGCTTGTCTATGTTCCTCTCGCGCCAGCCCTCGACGCTGATCAGCTTTTCACCATTCTCCGCTAGGCTTATCGCCTCGGCTATTCTGTCTATACTCTTAACGCCGAGTATTCCAGAAACGCGGGGATCAATTACATCTGGGTTAACATGAGGAAGGCAGCCAGTGACAATCACCCTCTTGCCCGCATCGAGGAGCTCCTTTATCCTCTCGCGCATGTGCTTTTCCGTCGGATCCTTGACGGCACACGTGTTCACCACGACGTAATCGGCAGTTTCGGGGCTCTCCGCCAACTCATAGCCAGCACTAACCAGAATCGCCTCCATCATCTCGGCGTCTGCCTTGTTCCTCGTGCACCCGTAGGTCTCGACGTGAACCCTAACCATCGGTGGGCGCTCTGGGAAGGGGTTTAAAAAGGGTGCGGTTCAAAAATGGGGATTAGACCGCACCCATCATACTCAGGAGCATGAAGAGAGCGGCGAAGAGAAAAACGGCCACGAGCGTTAGTGCTCTCTTTACCCATTCGCGGGGCCTGTTGAAGTGCCGCATAACGAGATAGGAGAGGAAACAAACGATTAAAACCGGGACGAGTGCGGAAAGGGCAATGAACGCAACATCTGGAAGATACGTATCAACCCCGATCGTGTCGAAGAGGGCCACCGTCCAGTAGAGCATGACGGGTGACAGAAGAACCATGACTCCAACCGTAACTCCAATCATTATGGAGTCCTCATCCATGGAACCACCAGGAAAATCTTGAGTCAATATCTTAAAAACGTCTCACAAAATGGCAGGTAAGAATAGGAAGGAAAAGGAAATCAGATGACTTCCGCGAAAGCGAACTTTCTCTTGACCGAGTTAATGACGATCTCGACCTCGTCGCCGACCTGAGTGTTCGGGACGAAGATAACGAAGCCCTTTATCTTGGCGATGCCGTCACCGCCCTTTCCAAGGCTCTCGATCCTAACTCTATATCTTTCTCCAACCTTAACAGGGGCTTCGTAGCCACCGCCAAATCCATCTCCATACATATCCAACACCAACTCTTTCAACTTTCAGGGCCCTTCAGGGAAAACTCCGAGAAGAGTCCCAATGATGGGTCTGCCCGAGGGTATATAAAGCTTTGGGTGATTTTTAGGCCCCTAAAGTCACTAAAAGGCTTTTTAGGCCCACAAGGGTTCGGGGATGTAACATCCGGCTAAAAAAGCCACCGAAGGCCGCGTCTCCATACCGGCTCCAGGGTATTTAACCTTTGGTTAACAACAAGGGGTTACAGACCTTTGCTTTCAATTCTAAGCTTCAAAAAACCCTTTTAAAGCAAATAACGAATTTTCTATTGAAAACTGACGAAACACAGGGCTGTGGAGCCCGTATCAGGTGAGAGGAGGGAGGAACAATGAGTTTCATCGCTGTATTCATTTGGTCATTTGTGCTCTGGTTAGTACTCACTGCGGGCAGTAAAGGATTACTCTGGAGTCCCGAAGAACTCATCGCGGGCCTGATATTCTCGGGAGTAATTGCGTTAACAACCAAGGACATCATAGGCGAGAAGGCATCCCGCTTCCTCAACCCGGCGAAGTGGGTCGGCTTCGTAATCTATGCCATCGGGCCTCTGTTCTGGGGCATGGTCAAGGCAAACCTCGACGTTGCCTATCGCGTCATAACGGGCAAGATAAAGCCCGGAATCGTTCGCGTTCCGGTTGAGCTTGAAAACGACGCCCAGTACACGATTCTCAGCAACTCGATAACCCTCACCCCCGGAACGCTCACCGTGGACGCGTGCCCAGAGGAGAAGGCCCTCTACGTCCACTGGATAAACGTCACCGAGAAGGAGCCGGAGAGCTCCGAGGTCATAGCCGGTTCATTCGAAAAATGGGCGAGGAGGCTGGGAAGATGATGGCACCGGAGTTCTTCTATGCCGCGGTCATAGTCATGATCGGGGCGTTCCTGGCCCTGCTCAGGGTGTTCTTCGGACCAAGCGTGCCCGACAGGGTAGTCGGAGTCGACACCCTCAACACGCTGATCGTCGCCGGAATGGTTCTCCTCGGAGCGGCCTACGACAGGACGATATACATCGATATTGCCATCGTCTACGCCCTTCTGAGCTACGTGGGAACCCTGGCCATAGCCAAGTATCTCCAGGGGGGATTGGAATGAACGCTGTCACCTACGTCATCTACGCCTTCCTCACGATAAACATAGTCTTCAACCTGCTGGGCAGCTTCTCGCTCCACAGGTTCCCGGACGTCTACACCAGACTCCACGGAGCGACCAAGTGCACCACCTTCGGAACGATATTCGCGGTTCTGGCGGTGGTGGTTCACGCCGCCTACCAGCTCCACCTCACCGGAGACCCCAAGTACCTCCAGATGGCGCTTCACAGCGTCGTCGCCCTGATAGCGCTGCTCCTCACGAACCCGACCGGAGCGCACGCGATAGCCAAGGCGGCCCATCTGAGCGGCTACAAACCGGCCAAGGCCGTCATAGACGCCTACGAGAACAAGCTCAGGGGTGGTGCCGAATGAACGTTCTCTCGGTCGACATGGCCATACAGTTCGGAATACTCCTCGGTGTGCTGGTGGCGGCATACATCACGATAACGATGAGAGACCTGCTCAGCGCGGCCATAGCCTCTGCCGCCATGAGCCTGCTCCTCAGTCTGGAGTTCTACATGCTCCACGCGCCGGATGTTGCGATAGCCGAGGCCGCGGTCGGAGCCGGCGTCGTTACGGCCGTGGTTGTGTACGGGATAGCCAAAACGGAGAGATGGGAGCGTGAGGGACCATGAAGAGGACTTTTGGAGCTCTCGCACTGCTGTTCCTCCTCGGAGTGCTGCTAGTCGTTGCGAGCCCTTCAACCGGAATAAAGTTCGGCCTCGGCGGTGAGGACTGGAAGGCCTACCGCTACACCGACCAGTACTACATAGACCACGGCGTGCAAGAGGTCGGCGGAACCAACATAGTCACCGACATAGTCTTCGACTACCGTGGCTACGATACCCTCGGAGAGGCTACCGTTCTCTTCACAGCCATAGCAGGAGCGGTTGCACTTCTCAGGCCCTGGAGGAGGGATGAGGATGAAGAGTGACATGGGACTCATAGTCAAGACCACCGCGAGGGCAACCATCCCACTCATAGGCATCTTCGGCGCCTACGTGGTCTCACACGGTCATCTTACGCCAGGAGGCGGCTTCCAGGGAGGAGCGACCATAGCGGGAGCCGGGATACTGTTCCTCATAGCCTTCGGGCTGGGCGAGATGAAGAGGCGCTACAACCACCACCTCTACTCGGCCCTCGAGGGCCTCGGCGGCCTGGTATTCCTCGGAGCGGCGATGCTCGGCCTCGGCGTGGCGTTCTTCTACAACACGCTGTGGCACAACGGACCGGTCTTCAACGGCCAGCCGGGAACGCTGCTCTCAGCGGGATACCTGCCGGTAATGAACCTCGCAGTTGGACTGAAGGTCTTCGCGGGACTGGTCAGCGCGATGGTCGCCATAGCAGCGTTCAGGAGGTGGAACGAATGATACCGTTCCAGTTCATTACTGCCTTCCTGCTCATAGCCATGGGAATCTACGCCCTGCTCTACAAGAGGAACCTCATCAAGCTCATACTGGCCCTCAACATCATTGATGCGGGCATCCACCTGCTCCTCATAAGCTTCGGATACCGCATAGAGGCGGGCCAGATACCGACGGCGCCAATCTACACCGGCTACGAGACGGTAAAGAGCGCAATGGTCGCCCCGATTCCGCAGGCGCTCACGCTCACCAGCATAGTCATCGGAGTCTGCGTTCTCTCGCTGGCGATGGCCCTCACGATAAACGCCTACAGGCACTACGGAAGCCTCGACGTTAACAAGCTCAGGAGGTTGAGAGGATGAACGGGCTGATTCCATACCTCATCATAGTCCCGCTCTTCGGAGCATTCGCACTGCCCATAGTCGGCCTCGCGGGAAGGAAGGCCAGGGAGCTGTGGGCGATACTCATAACCGGCATCACCCTCGGCGTCGCGGTCGGTCTGTTCAAAGAAGTCTGGGAGAGCGGCGAGATACTCGTCTACACCCTCGGAGCGAAGAGCCCCCTCGGAAATGGAGTTCCGTTCCCGATAAGGATAGTCTGGGAGGTAGACCTTATCAGTGCTCTCTTCGCCCTGATGGTGACCTTCATAGCCTTCGTGGCCGTGCTCTACTCCAGCGAGTACATGAGGCACGACACGGGGCTTGAGAAGTACTACGCCCTAGTCCTCGTCCTCGAGGTCGGCATGCTCGGCATAGCCATAACCGGAGACCTCTTCAACTTCTACGTCTTCCTAGAGATAATGAGCATAGCGAGCTACGCCCTCGTCGCCTTCAGGAACGACACCTGGGAGGGCATCGAGGCGGGCATAAAGTACATGTTCGTCGGCTCGCTGGCCAGCTCGTTCATCCTCCTCGGCATAGTACTCCTCTACGGCCAGTACGGAACGCTGACTATGGCCTATCTGGCCAAGATGATAGCCGAGAACCCGACCTTCACCGCCAAGGTGGCCCTCGGCCTCCTCGCGGGCGGACTGCTCTTCAAGAGCGGTGCCGTTCCGGTGCACATGTGGCTCTCAGATGCTCACCCGGCGGCACCGAGCTCGATCAGCGCCATGCTCTCGGGTCTCGTCATCAAGATAGGCGGTACCTACGCCCTGGCGAGGCTCGCCTTCAGCGTCTTCAGCGCCGGAATCAGCACCAGAACTATCGGCTGGATAATCATATTCTTCGCCTGCGTGACCCTCATAGTCGGAAACGCGATGGCTGTGATACAGACCGACATGAAGAGGCTCTTCGCCTTCTCCAGCGTCGGCCAGATAGGCTACATCCTCCTGGGAATCGGAATCGGCCTTGCCGCGTACGGAAGCGACGTCGGCCAGGTCGCCCTTGCCGGAGCGATATACCACACCGTGAACCACGCGATAATGAAGGCACTCCTGTTCCTCGTCGCGGGAGCGGTCATACATCAGCTTGGAACCAAGAACCTCAACGAGCTGAGCGGAATAGCCAGGAAGATGCCGGTCACGAGCTTCGCCTTCCTGGTCGGCGCGGCCGCGATAATCGGCCTTCCGCCGCTCAACGGCTTCGCGAGCAAGTGGCTCATCTACGAGAGCTCGGCGCTCTTCAACCCGTTCCTCGCGGCAGTAGCGGTCATAGGCACGGCCTTCTGTACCGCCGCCTACATCAAGGTGCTCTTCACGTTCTTCGGAAGGCCCAGCGAGAGGGTCATGAAGGCCAGAGAGCCAGGAAAGGCCATGCTCGTGCCGATGCTCATACTGGTGGTGGCAATAATCGTCATGGGACTCTTCCCATGGGCCATCAGCGACAAGGTCATGCTTCCGGCGGCAAAGACTCTGGAGAACATAGGAGCTTACGTTTCGGCGGTGCTGGGGGGTGCGTGAAATGTTTGGCTACTGGGATGCACTCTACTTCATCTACGTCTTCGCCATAGGCCTGCTCATCTCGTACGCCCTCTACAAGTGGGCCGAGCGCTCCAGCACGGGGACGAGGAGAACCGGAGATGGAACGAAGATATTCCTCAGCGGTGAGGACCAGGACGAGATTATCCCGCAGTTCGAGCACTTCCAGGGCTACGTCACCGGAAGGCACGTCATGTGGGGCCTCATAAGGGGAATCCACAGGATGTTCCTGGTCTTCCGCAGGGAGCACACCGGCCTGCTGAGCGACTACATCAGCTACCTGCTCGTCACGACCGCGATACTTGTGGGAGCACTGATAGTGTGGGGGTGAGATGAATGGCGATTAAGGTTACAAGGGCAGAGACTAATGTCAGTTCAAACTCCTCGGAGCGCGAGAGGCTTGAGAGGGAGATATCAAAGCTCTGCAGATACATAGGGCGCTCACCCTGGGTGTTCCACGTGAACAGCGGCAGCTGCAACGGCTGCGACATCGAGATAATAGCCGCGTTAACACCGAGGTACGACGCCGAGCGTTTCGGTGTGAAGCTCGTCGGAACGCCGAGACACGCCGACATACTGCTCGTAACCGGACCGGTGACCGACCAGAGCCTTGAGAGGGTCAAGCTGGTCTACGAGCAGACGCCGGACCCAAAGGTTGTCATAGCGGTGGGAGCCTGTCCCACCGGCGGAAGCGTGTTCTTTGAGAGCCCGTTCACCAACGCTCCGCTGGACAAGCACATACCGGTGGACGTCTTCGTACCCGGCTGCCCGCCGAGGCCGGAAGCGATACTCTACGGAGTCGTGCTCGGTCTGCAGAAGCTGATAGAGAGAATTGAAGGTAAGGAGGGGAACGAAGAATGAAAACATATCACAGCGTTCCCGTTCATCTTGCGCTCGAAGAGCGCTTTCCAAGAGGGAACACTTCCAAATGGAGCGATAAAAAGTCCCCTCAAAAAATGAAAAGCATATCTAGCAGGAAAAGTTTTTCCGCCAGCGCTTTGCGGAGCAAAGGGCTGATTGAGGGGGGTAGGAGATGAACGTTGACGAGTTCGTTAAAGCCTTTGGCGAGAGGTTCCCCGAGGCGGAGGTAAGGGTGAGCGAGAACAAGATGCCCCACCCGAAGAGGCGCGTCTGGGTCGAGATAGACAGGGAGAGGTTCCACGACGCCATGAAGTTCATCAAGGAGCTCGACCCGAAGGCCCAGTTCTCCATCATAATAGGGATAGACGCGGGAGACAAACTCCTCGCCAAGTACCACATGGAGATGTTCTGGGAGGAGGGGGAGAGCCTGTCGCTCATCATAGGTACGAGCGTCCCCAAGGACGACCCCAAACTGCCAACGGTCACGGACATCTTCCCGAGCGCGCTGCCCTACGAGAGGGAGAACCAGGAGTTCCTCGGGCTGTTCTTCGAGGGAATCCCCGACCCAAGGAGGCTCTTCCTGCCCGACGACTTCCCGGAGGGAATCTACCCGCTGAGGCTCGACGAGACCGGAATCAAGCCCGAGATGGTGAAGAACGCAGGACATCCGTACAAAATCAAAAAGGAGGGCTCAAAATGAACGGAAAGCTTGAGTACTGGGTCAAGGTTCCCGTGGGACCCATTCATCCGGCCCTGGAGGAGCCGGAGAAGTTCATCATCACGCTCGATGGAGAGAGGATAATCAACGTCGACGTCAAGCTCGGCTACAACCTCAGGGGCCTGGAATGGATAGCCATGAGGAGGAACTACATCCAGATACTCTACCTAGCAGAGAGGATATGCGGAATCTGCTCCTTCTCCCACAACCACACCTACTCCAGAGCCGTCGAGGAGATGGCGGGCATAGAGGTGCCCGAGAGGGCCGAGTACATCCGCGTGATAATCGGTGAGCTCGAGAGGATACACTCCCACCTGCTCAACCTTGGCGTGGTTGGCCACGCGATAGGCTACGACACGATTCTACACCTCAGCTGGCTCGCTCGCGAGCGCGTCATGGACATCCTCGAGGCCATCGGCGGCAACAGGGTCAACTACTCCATCAACACCATCGGCGGCGTCAGGAGGGACTTAGAAGAGAAGCACGTGCGGGCGATACTCGACATGATAGAGTACTACCGCAACGAGGTCATGCCAAAGATCGAGGAGATATTCCTCTACGACCCGACGGTGGAGGCCAGGCTGAGGGACGCCGGAGTTATACCCAAGAGAATAGCCATCGAGTACAGCGCCCAGGGGCCAACTGCCAGGGGAAGCGGCGTGAAGAAGGACGTCCGCTACAACGAGAAGCTGAGCGTCTACCCTGACCTCGGTGTGAAGCCGATAACGCCCAAGGAGTTCACCGGCGTTGTCAAGGGAGACGTTTTCGACAGGATGGTGGTCCGCGTTGGAGAGCTCTGGCAGAGCATGGAGCTCATTGAGAGGGCCATAGACCAGATGCCGGAGGGCAAGATAAAGGCCGTTCCAAAGGACAACACCCTCCTGTTCCAGCTCAAGAAGGCTGAGGGAGAGGGAATAGGCAGGTATGAGGCGCCGCGCGGTGAGCTCATCCACTACGTCATGGGTCAGAAGGGCAAGGACGTTCCGGCGAAGTGGAAGATGCGCGAGCCCACCTTCCCGAACCTGTTCGCGATAGCCAGGGCGCTGGTCGGCGAGCAGGTGGCGGACGTTCCAGTTGCCATAGCCTCGATAGACCCCTGCCTGAGCTGTACCGACAGGGTCGCGGTTATCGATGCGAACACGGGGAGGAAGAAGGTTCTCACCGAGAAGGACCTCCTGAGGCTCTCGATAGAGAAAACCAGGGAGCTGAACCCGAACGTTAGGGCGAAGCCCGAAGTTGTTGGAGTAGGCTGCCCGAGGGGTGGTGTCCTATGAACGTCCTCTACGCAACGCTCGGATTCCTAGGAGTTTACGCTTACGTCTCCTTCGCTTCACTGCTCTGGGGAGGATTAGACAGGAAGCTGGTTGCAAGGATGCAGCGCAGGATGGGCCCCCCGCTGCTCCAGCCGTTCTACGACTTCCTAAAGTTAGTTAGCAAGGAGTCCATAATCCCGAGGGACGCCAACAGGTTCTTCGAGCTGGCCCCCGTGCTGGCCCTCGCCACTTCGATAGCCCTGCTCGCCTACACACCGCTCGGCTTCGAGCCGCTCTTCGGAACCAAGGGAGACGTGATACTCTTCATCTACCTGCTGACACTCATCGGCTTCCTCAGGGTACTCGGTGCGGTTAGCTCGGGCTCCCCCTACGCCCAGATAGGTGCCCAGAGGGAGATGATAATCCTCGTCTCCAGGGAAGGGCCGATGATGCTGGCACTCTTCACGATACTCTGGCGCCTCAACGAGCTCGGCGTTACCAAGCCGTTCAGCATGGGCACCTTCTACGAGCACAACATCTGGGAGCTCGGAACTCCCTTGAGCCTCATAGGAACTTTCATACTCCTGCTAGTCTTCGTGGCCTGGCTCGCCAGCGAGATCGAGGTGGGCTACTTCGACATCCCCGAGGCGGAGACCGAGCTCGCCGAGGGAACGATGGCCGAGTACAGCGGAAGGCACCTGGCCCTCTTCGAGCTGGCCAATGCGATAAAGGCCTTCGTGAGCGCGAGCCTCGTGGTGGCGATATTCTTCCCCTGGGGCATCTCGGGCTACCTCGGGCTCAGCGGAGTTGCGGCGATAGTCGTCGACCTGCTCTTCCACACCCTGAAGGTATTCGCCGTGCTCTTCGTGAGCATGAGCGTCTTCAGGGCGGTGACGGGAAGACTAAGGATAAACCAGGCAGTGGGCCTGTTCTGGACCAGGATGCTCCCCGCGGCAATAGTTGGGGCGCTGCTGCTGGCGATAGACACCCTGGGGGTGATAGCATGAAGGTTCCGCCAACGCTATCGACGGTGCTGAGCAACCTGTTCAAGAAGCCGGCAACCAACCCGTTCCCGGCCAGCGAGCCCGTTCCAACTCCCGAGGGCTTCAGGGGCAAGCTCGTCTACTACCCGGACAAGTGCGTCGGCTGCAGGCTCTGCGTCATGGTCTGCCCGGCGGGTGTCATAGAGTACGTCCCGGAGGTCAGGAAGGTCACCTTCTGGCTAGGAAGGTGCGTCTTCTGCCAGCAGTGCGTGGACGTCTGTCCGGTGAAGGCCCTAGAGATGAGCGACGAGTTCCTCCTTGCCACGGACGACAAGTACGACGACAACCTCCGCTGGTTCAAGGAGGACGAGATAGCGGAGCTCAAGAAGAAGCTGGAGGAGCAGAAGAAGGCCAAGGAAGCGGCGAAGAAAGAGGGTTCCAAATAGTTACATTTTACTTTTCGCACTTTCCTCCGGCTTTTCTGATGTCCTTTTCTGAGCATCCGTATCCAAGAACATACTACGGAGAGCCGTTTTTTGTACTTATGTAAAGCGTTGTGCCGTTTCTGTTTGTCAAATTTCAGGTTGTTAACCATTTGTTTTAGAAATCCATTTATAAAGATTTAGCCAATGCTCAATTGAGATTTCGGGAAAATACGCCCGATAAGGGTTTAAAACCTAAAGTTGAGGTGGGAAAATGGGGTTTGCCGCACCGTTCCTGTGGTCCCTTATCGTCTATCTACTCCTCACGGCGGGTTCCGGCAACATCATCGCTTGGAGCCCAGGGGAGCTGGTTGCAGGGATTGTAATAGCGGCCATCATCGGCTACGCCACAAAGGACATCATGAACGAAAAGGTGGGCTACTTCTTCAACCCGAAGAGGTGGCTGCTCTTCATAGTCTACGCCATAGGGCCGTTCTTCTTCGCCATGGCCAAGGCCAACCTTGACGTCGCCTACAGGGTCATAACCGGCAAGATAAGACCGGGGATAGTCAAGATATCGCCCGACCTGACCAGGGACGAGAGCAGGACTCTCCTCGCCAACTCGATAACCCTGACACCTGGAACCTTCACCCTGGAGATAGACGAGGAAGGCAACTTCTACGTTCACTGGATAAACGTGCCGCCCGGAAAGGAGAAGCCCACGCCGGAGGATCTGTGTGGGTACCTTCCAAAATGGGCAAGGAGGATTGCGGAATGACGATAGACGGAATGTTCATGTGGGCCATGATACTGCTGCTGTTTTCGGCGACTCTGACGCTCATAAGGCTCCTAGCGGGGCCAACGATACCCGACAGGGCCGTCGCCCTGGATTCCATGACGACGACCACGGCAGGAGCGATGGTCGCCTACGGCGTGATAACCAGACAGGCGGTTTTCATAGACGTCGCTCTCGTCTACGCTGTTCTGAGCTACATCGCGACCCTCTACATAGCCCGCTATCTGGTCAAGAAGAGGGTTGGTATCGCATGTGAATGCGAGGGGGAGGGAACATGATAGAGTGGCTCATCGGGATCTTCCTGGCAATAGGCGTCATCTTCAACCTGCTGGCCAGCGTAGGGCTCCTCCGCTTCCCCGACGTCTACACGAGGATACACGCGGCAACGAAGTGCACGACCTTCGGCACGATATTCATCGTGCTCGCCACGGTAACCTACGCGATATACAGCTACTTCTGGGTTGAGAAGGACCCCTCGTGGATAACCATAGGGATACACTCTGCGCTGGTGGTCATATTCCTCGTCCTCACGAACCCCGTTGGAGCGCACGCCCTCGGCAGGGCAGCCAGGAAGTCGGGAATACTGCCCCACGGGGCGGTTATAGACGAACTGGAGGGTCGCCTATGAACTTCGAGGAGCTCTTCTGGGCGCTTCAGGTTATGGCCGGGCTGGGACTCCTGATAGCAGCAATAGCCGCTGTGAGGTTCAAGAACCTGGTCTCGGCCGTCATTGCGATGGCTGTGTTTAGCCTGATACTCTCGCTGGAGTTCTACATACTGCAGGCACCGGACGTCGCGATAGCAGAGGCTGGAGTTGGAGCGTGCCTCACAACGGCGATGTACCTGCTGGCGATCAAGAAAACCACAGACGAGGAGGTGATAGAATGAGGAAAGCCCTCGGTCTCTTCGCGTTCATAGGCTTCACGCTGTTCCTCCTCGTGGCAGTGGCGAGCCTCAGACCCTTCGGCGAGCCGGTTCACACGGAGATGGACTCCTACTTCATAGAACACGCTCAGGCGGAGGCCTCTGCCAACAACGTCGTCACCAGCATAGTCTTCGACTACAGGGGTTTCGATACCCTCGGAGAGGCCACGGTACTGTTCACAGCTGTTGCGGGCGTGCTGATGGCCCTCAGAAGGAGGGAGGTGAAAGTATGACGACCCTCATCATCAAGACGACCACCCGGTACCTGACGGCGCTCATACTGACGTTCGGAGCCTACATCATCCTCCACGGTCACCTCACGCCGGGAGGCGGCTTCCAGGGAGGAGCCGTCTTCGCCAGCGGTCTGGCGCTCCTAATAGTTGCGTGCGAGGACAGAGCGATAAGGGAGCGGTTCAAGAAGGTGCCCCTGAGCGCCTTTGAGAGCATCGGCGCCCTCGGATTCCTGGGAGTGGCAACCATCGGCTTCATGGGGTACACGTTCTTCAGGAACGTCATAGCCAACAGCGGGTTCCCGCTCTTCGGAGACCCGACCCCGATAGGGATAAACCCAGGCTACCTGAACACGGGCGGAACGCTGCCGTACATGAACATATTCGTCGGAACGAAGGTTTTGGCCGGATTGACCAGCATAATCCTGGTGTTCTACCTCCTCCTGGGGGTGAGGAAGGATGAATAACGTGATTCTAGTCAACCTCCCGTTCATAGTCGTGGCGCTCCTGCTGGCGGTGGGGTTCTACACGGTAGGCTTCAAGCGGAACCTCATCAAGGTCGTCATAGGCATTGAAATCCTTGAGGGAGCCGTCAACCTGTTCCTAATCGCTCTAGGCTACGTCAAAGGCGCCTACGCCCCGATATACACCATGGCACCGAAGGAGGCCGTCAACAACATGGTTCTGCCGACGCCGCAGGCGCTCACGCTGACGAGCATCGTCATAGGCGTCGCGGTCTCGGCCCTGATGCTGGCCTTCGCCGTCAACATCTACGAGCACTACGGAACCCTTGACGTTACAAAGGTCAGGAGGCTGAAAGGATGATCGAGCACCTGCCTGCACTCATGATAGCCGTGCCCCTCTTCGGGGCGTTCGTGGCTCCCCTGCTCAAGAAGAAGGGCAGTGCCCCAGCCGTCTGGGCGATGATAATCACCGGCGTGACGCTGGGAATGGCGCTCCTCCTCGTCAGGGAGGTGCTCGCCCAGGGGATGATGGTGTACGTCTTCGGAGCGGACAACCCGCACCTCGTCCTGCCCTCGGGATACCGGGTCCCGATAAGGATAATATTCGAGGTCGACGCGATAGGGGCCTTCATGGCGCTCTCCGCAACGCTCATGAGCTTCATCGGGGCGATGTACTCCTACAGCCACGTGAGGAACGAGACGGGCCTTGAGAAGTACTACGCACTGCTCCTCCTCCTAGAGGTCGGAATTCTCGGCATGGTCCTGACTGGAGACCTGTTCAACCTCTTCGTGTTCCTGGAGATAGCCGGAATAGCCGGTTCAGCACTGGTCGGCTTCAGAAACTACCGCGGTGAGGCAAGCGAGGCCGGAATCAAGTACCTCATAGTCAGCGCGATCGCTTCGCTGATGGTGCTGTTCTCAATCGGCCTGCTCTACGGCGAGTACGGGAACCTCAACATAGCCTACCTGAGCACCCAGATAGGGTTCAACACCGTTGACATAATCGCCCTCGGAATACTCTTCACGTCCTTCGCGATGAAGTGCGGTTCCGTGCCGACCCACCACTGGGTTCCAGACGCGTACACGGAGGTTCCCTCGGGAATCAACCCCACACTCCTGGTGGCGACCTACGCGAGCCTCTACGCCCTCTTCAGGGTGAGCTTCAGCCTCTTCGGAAAGGTCAGCTCGGGGATGAGCAGCGTCGGCTGGATAATGTGCGTCCTCGGGGTGCTCACCATGTTCATCGGCGTTACGATGGCCCTCGTCCAGAAGGACGTCAAGAGGCTCATGAGCTACCATGCGATTTCGCAGACCGGCTACATGCTCCTCGGCGTTGGCGTTGGCCTGGCAGTCCTCAACGACCCGGCAAAGCTAGCCGCCTTCGGAAGGGACGCGATGGCTGGAGGTATATTCCACATCATCAACCACATCATCTACAAGAGTCTCCTCCTCATGACCGCCGGAGCGCTGTTCTACGTGACCGGAACGAGGAACCTCAACGAGATGGGCGGCTTGGCGAGGAAGATGCCCTACACCACGATAGCCTTCATAGTAGGCGCCGCGGCAATATCCGGAATACCGCCCTTCAACGGCTTCGCGAGCAAATTCCTCATCTACGAGACGTCCTACCAGCTGAGCCCGATATTCGCGATATTCGCAATGGTCACGAGCGTACTGACGCTGGCTTCGTTCGTCAAGGTCTTTGCCTCGGCCTTCCTCGGACCGCCGGTCAAGAAGTACGAGGGGGTAAAGGAGGTTCCAAGGAGCATGGTAGTGGCGATGCTCATCCTGGCGGCGCTGTGTCTGCTCTTCGGTCTGTTCCCGAACGTTGTGCTGGACAAGCTGGTCTACCCGGCGGTTGACGCGCTGCTGAAGCTGGGCAGCTACCAGACGTGGGGTGGTATACTATGACGTGGATTGAGAGCCTTACACTGAACTCCCCGTCGGGATTCTGGAACCCGATAGTCTGGCTGGCCCTCCTCATCGTCTTCGCGGTCATCGGCTACGTAATCTACTCCCGCGGAAACAGGAGCTACAAGCCGAACACCGACCAGGTGAAGCCCTTCCTGAGCGGCAATGAGGTTGAGGACGTGGAGGAAATCCGCGTAAGGGCCGGCGACATATACTGGGGCTTCATCGAGGCACTGAAGGGCTACTACAACGTGCTCATGAGAATGCATACCGGAGACGTCAGGGACTACATCCTATGGTACCTCGGACTCGGTGCCATAATCCTGTTCATCCTCGTGGGGGGTGTGTGAATGGGGAAGCTGACCAACTTTAAACGCTCCCTCTGGGTTTTCCACGCCTCTGGAGGGAGCTGTAACGCCTGCGATATCGAGATCATAGCCGCGTTAACACCGCGCTACGACGTGGAGCGCTTTGGAATCAAACTCGTCGGAAGCCCAAGGCACGCGGATGTCCTCCTCGTAACCGGGGCCATTCCAAGGGACTTCGCCGACAAGCTGAGGCGCATATACGAGCAGATGCCCGACCCGAAGGCCGTCGTGGTCATTGGGAGCTGCGGAACCAGCGGGGGAGTGTTCTACGACTCCTACAACATAGCCGGCCCGATAGACGAGATAATCCCGGTGGACGTCTACGTTCCCGGCTGCCCTCCGAGGCCCGAGGCGATAATAGACGGCGTTGTGAAGGCCTGGCTCAAGATAGAGAAGCTGGAAAAGGAGCTGGAGGGGAAGAAAGAATGAGGGAACCAATGAGCGCGGAAGAGGTCCTCAAGAGGCTCCAGGAGGCGCTCGGGGAGGCCCTGCTCTCCCACGAGGTCAGGGAGTACACGATGGGCGTCAGGAGGAAGAGGACGTACCAAGAGCTCTGGATAGAGATAGACCCGAAGGCCTTCAGGAGAGCCGTCGAAGTCATGTTCGAGCTTGACTACCCGCACCTGCACTTCATAACTGGAGAGGATGACGGAGGCGACTCCCTGAGGATGGTCTACTCCTTCGGCCTGTTCTGGGCCGTTCCCTGGGGAGAGCTCAGCGTCACCATGCGCTTCAACCTTCCGAAGGATAACCTAGTCCTGCCGACGATAACCGACCTGATGCCCGGGGCGGAGACCAACGAGCGCGAGATCAGGGAGATGCTCGGCGTTGAATTCGAGGGCCTGAAGAACAAGAGGCACCTCTTCCTGCCCGACGACTGGCCGGAGGGCAAGTATCCCTGGAGGAAGGACGAGTACGGCGTGGAGGACATGGTGAAACACACCCACAAGAGCGTGAACGAGATAAGGAGGGGTGAGTGATGGCGAAAACCCAGTACTACGTCCCGGTCGGCCCGATCCACCCGGCGCTGAAGGAGCCGATAAGGGTCGAGGCCAAGGTCGAGGGCGAGAGGATAGTTGAGGTGGACGTCAAGAGGGGCTTCGCCCACAGAGGAATAGAATACATGGGCATGAAGAGGAACGCCATACAGACCCTCTACCTCTCGGAGAGGATATGCGGGATCTGCTCGATATCGCACCCCTACGCCTTCGTCATTGGGAGCGAAAAGGCCCTGGGAATAGAGGCCCCGCCGAGGGCCCAGTACATAAGGACGATAATAGCCGAGCTGGAGAGGATTCACAGCCACATACTCTGGCTCGGAGTGGTTGCGCACGAGATGGGCTTCGACTCCCTCCTGTTCTGGACGTGGAAGGGCAGGGAGAAGGTTCTCGACATCCTCGAGCTCCTGACCGGAAACAGGATAAACTACTCCGTCTTCATGATAGGCGGCGTCAGGAGGGACATAACGGAGAGCCAGGCGAAGGCCATAAAGGACATGATAAACTACTACAGGATATTCACAGAGGAAATGAAGGACGTCTTCCTGGCGGACCCCGTATACAAGGCCAGGACGCGGGGAGTGGCACAGCTCTCTAGGGATATGGCGAAGAAGCTCAACGTATGCGGGCCCGTTGCCAGGGCGGCCGGACTGAGGATGGACGTCAGGCAGGACAACCCGTACGACGCCTACGCCGACATCGGGGTCAGGGCAGTGGTTCCCCAGGACATAGTCGGCGAGGCCAGGGGCGATGCCTACGACATCACCCTCGTCAGGATATACGAGATAGAGCAGAGCCTCGACATAATCGAGTTCTGCCTTGATGAGATGCCAGAGGGCAAGATAATGGCCATTCCGAACTACGTGGCGCTTCTGGCAAAGATAAGGAGGAGTGAGGGGGAAGCGATAGGAATGCACGAGGCACCGCGCGGTGAGGTCATCCACTACTTCAAGTACGGCAACAAGCGCGACGGGCCGGTCGTCTGGAAGGTGATAGCCCCGAGCTACAACAACATCAACACGTGGGGACCGCTCCTCCTCGGCGCCGAGGTGGCGGATATACCGATAGTCGTCGCCTACATAGACCCGTGCATGTGCTGCAACGACAGGGTCGCGGTGGTAAGGGACGAGAACGGCAGGCTAATCGACCCAGCGACGCTACACCTGAAGGCGGTTGAAAAAACAAGGAAGCTTAGAGAAGAGCTGGGGGTGAGAGAATGACCCCCGAAACGTTGCTGTACGCCTTCACGTTTCCCCTACTGGGGGTTTTCCTCGGACTGGTCTACAAGGGTGTAGACAGGCGCGTCTCGGCCAGGCTGACCTCCAGGATAGGGCCTCCCATAAGGCAGCCGTTCTGGGACGTTGGCAAGCTGCTCCTGAAGGAGACCGTCGTTCCCGAGAACGCCGTTGCCTGGATATTCAACGCGATGCCCATAGTCTCATTCGCGGCCTCAATGACCCTGCTCCTGTACATACCATTCGGAGTGCTCAAAGCTCCGCTCGAGGGCTACGGAGACCTCGTCGTCATCCTGTACCTGCTGACCCTCCAGTCGCTGGCGATGGCCATAGGCGGCTTTGCATCGGGAAGCCCGTTCTCATCGGTGGGTGCGCAGAGGGAAATGGTGCTCATGATGAGCTACGAGATGCCGCTGGCTACCGTCATAGTCGGCTTCGCCGTGCTCTACAAGAGCTTCTCACTGACGACCATAGCAAGCACACCGGTGTGGGGCGTCGCGGGTCCGCTCGCGGCCATGGGCGTGCTGCTGCTCTTCGTTGCCCTGCTCGTCGTCACGCCGGCCGAGCTGGCGAAACTGCCCTTCGACATAGCAGAGGCTGAGACGGAGATATGTGAGGGTATGCTCGCGGAGTACAGCGGGAGGAACCTCGCACTGTTCTACCTCTCGGACGCGGTCAGGGGCTTCGCCATGGCAGCGCTGGAGGTGGTGCTGTTCTTCCCGTTCACGCTGACGAGCATGCTCAACCTGAACCTAACGGGAACGCCCTACTACGTCGTCGAAGCCCTGTGGTTCCTCTTCAAGGTCATGGTCATCTACCTGCTGGCGATAACGCTGGTCAGGACATCGTTCGCAAGGTTCAGGATAGAGCAGGCGTCCAGGGTGTTCTGGGTCTACGTCAACATAATCGCCCTCGTCGGGCTCGCGCTGGTATGGCTGGGGGTGTGATGCATGGTGAACAAGATGATGTTCGTCCTCCTTAAGCAGCTCGTCAAGAAGCCGGCCACAAATCCCTTCCCGGTCAAACACGCTCCAGCGAACGTCACGGCTTTAATAGAGAAGGTCCAGAAGGGAGAGGTTCAGATAAACCCGCCCGTCCCGGTTCCCGAGGGGTTCAGGGGCAAGCTCGTCTACGACCCGGAGAGGTGCATAGGCTGCAGGCTCTGCATAATGGTCTGCCCGGCGGACGCCATGGAGTGGATACCGGAACTCAAGAAGATAAGGCACTACGTCTCGCGCTGCATGTTCTGCGCCCTCTGCGTTGACGTCTGCCCAGGCAAGAAGTTCCCTGGAGAGGAGAAGGCCGTCAAGGCGCTGAGGATGAGCGAGGAGTTCCTGATAGCTGACTATGACAAGTACAGCGACAACCTGATAGAGGAGCCTCCCGAGGCAAAGGAGCTATTCAAAAAAGAAGTGAAGGAGGCAGCGGAGTCAGAAGGCTAGCGTGAGCTAAGCCTCCATCCCCTTTTTTCTTACCCCGTTTCTGTAGTCGTAATCCCTGATGAGGGATTCAACGGCCCTCTCGTGGAGCCTCTCCGTGGAGCCCAAGTAGGAGAAGATCGCCCTCAGGGTTTCGTCGTCGGCCTTCTCAGCCAGAATCGAGTAAACCCTCTCTGCAACCTCTTCCAGCTCAAGGGCACACTTAAGAACGGCAAAAACGTCGTTCTCACTCTCGAGCTCCCTTATGTCGGAGAGGTCCTCCAACGATGGGCCGTTGACGGCGGGAATCTCCTCCCCGAACTTCCTCGTGTAGAGGGCCCTCAGCTTCTTCTCGTGTCTCCTCGCTTCCTGGCCGAGGAGTTTGAACATATCCCCAACGGCCCCCTCAATCTCCATGCCCCTGGCCTTTTCGGCCAGCTTCTCGTAGAGCAGGGCCTTGTCACCCTCCAGGGATATCCAGTGGGCGAGAAGCTCCCTCAGCGGAAGCTCCTCAAGGAAAGACAATCCTTCGAGATCGACCATCTCACTCACCCAGTAAACCATACTCGGGAGGTTTTATACGGGCTTTGGCACAACCGTCTATGAAAGGAGTTTGGGAGAAAAGGACCGTTGATAAAGGATTTATCAAAAGAGGGGATGTTTTTGAATCGGATTTCGGGGTTTCAGGCCTTTTCCTTTACCAACTCTCTGTACCTCTCCAGGAGCATCTCGTAGTGTCCCCGCTCAACGTCGGCCAGTTTGGAGTAGAGCTCCCTCAGCCGCTCGTCGTCGACCCTCTCCGCGAGCAGCTTGTAGGATTCGTGGGCTATCAGCTCGCTCTCCATGGCAGCCTTCAAAACCTCCTCCAGCTGGTCGGCCCTCTCGAACTCATCGAGAACCGGAAGAACCTCGAGCGGGGGGAGGTCGCTCCTCGGGGCGTTCCCGTAGGTCTCCCTGAACCGGGCCTCAAGCTCGGCGGCGTGGTTCAGCGAGTCCTCGGCCAGCTTCTCGAATGTCTTCACCAGCTCCTCCCCGAGACCCAGGTCCCGGGCGCGTCTCGCGAGCTCGCGGTAGAATTCCGCCTCCTCCTTCTCGCCCTCTATCCAGTACGCAAGGGCGTCCTTGTAACTCAGCTTTGAAAGGGCCTCAACGACCTCGTGAACGTCGTACATTCCCATCCCCCCGTACGGGTAGCACACGGGGCCTAATAAGCTTTAGGTTCATCTAACGAGCCATATCGCTAGGAACATGATGATGTAGGCTATCACGCTGATGACGATGTGGACCTTTATCCATGTCTCCCTGCGCTTCGAGAGGAATATCAGTGCCCCGCTGAGCATGGCCAGGCTCATGAGGGCAAAGGCTGCGTAACCCAGCGTGTAATGGTCCAGGCTAACCACCGGGAACACCCACCGGGAATATGTACAGCGGAACGCCCCCGGCGCCTACTATCTCGGCAACCTGGTCATCGTAGAAGGCCCCAACTGCAACGGTTCCGAGGTTCAGGGCGGTCGCCTGGAGGTAGATGTTCTGGCCTATGTGCCCGGCCTCCATGTGGACGTATCTGACACCCCTTTCACCGTAGTAGGAGGTCGTCCTGGAGTAGTACGCCACCAGGACGATGTCCACCGCCGCCCTCCCGACCCACGACTGGTCCAGCGCGGCCTTCTGGAGGGCCTTCCTCCAGTCCCCCTTCCTCACCAGGATCAGCGTGTGGTTGAAGGGGTCGTAGCGGTATATTCCCTGTTCAAGGCCCTCAACGTTTCCTACCACGACGTAAACCTCGAAAGGATATGTCGCCCCTGCACTCGGGGCCGAGCGGTACTTCCTCGGGTCCGTTATTCCCTGCGCCGCCCACAGGAGCTGGGAAAGCTGCTCAATGGTCAGGGGCTCGTTCCTGTACGAGCGGATGCTCCTCCGCTTTGCTATGGCCTCCTCAACGCTCATCTCCCCAGTCAGTCTCGGCTCGGGAAGAACAACAACCTCACCGGAGATTCTCTCACCCCCCTCCCTCCAAATAACGTAGGGCTTGACGAAAAGAAGAACCGAGGAAACCACGACCAAGGCGATAACCAGGTATGAAACTCGCTTGACGTCCATGTTTATGAATTCGACTTCATCCTATTTTAGCCTTCACTCGACTACCTCGAAGCGGAGGAGCTCGCCCCTCCTCACCAGCCCGATGCCGGCCTTCTTCCCGAGAACCTCAACCACGAGGGTGTAATCCGGGTCGCTTAGGTTCACATCGAGGCCGAAGCGCTCGACCACCAGGGAGCCGAGGCCAATCTCAAGCTCCCTCGCTGAGAGCCCCTTATTCCCACGAACCTTGGCGCGCACTGCGAAGGTTCCGTTTATTTTTTCCGCCAGTTGGAGGATGGCCCCTTCAATCTCCTCCCTCCTGGCGGGAACGATGAGGTCGAGGGGGACGACCCTCTGTATAGCCTGCGTCTCAAAGTTCCTCAGCCGTTCCAGGGCCTCGCCCTTCGACAGGGGAGTTTCGGCCAGGAGAACGCCCTTCCAGTCTGTTCCCCTGACCCGGACCTTTCCCAGCGCCCATTCCAGTTCGAGTATTCCATCACCCTCACGTCCCTGTGGGGTCGTAACGAGAAGAATCGTCATCTCCGCTCACCGATGGACAAGTTTTTATATTTCGCGTTCCTAAACTATGCGGTGAGTTAAAATGGAAGCCGGTGGCCTTAAGCTTTATCCCTATCAGTCATACGAAGTTTACGGTCTTTCTCGAAACCCCTTTGAGCAGCTTGCGAGCGAGGGAATAGCCGACGTCGAGAGCATTCACGTCTATCAGGAGATAGACATGCGCCTTCAGATGATAATCTCCGAGGTTATCGGAAACAAGAGCTCGATAGCCATGAGCATCGTCGGCCCCCTCGGAATGGGCAAGACCCAGAGGCTCAAGACCATAGCCAAGGCCATAGAGGAGAACCGGGGAAAGGCGATATACGTCAAGGTTGACACGAACGACATCCTCAAGCTCACGCGTGACATCTTCTACGCCCTCAAACCGCCGAAGAGCAGGACGAACATATTCCTCGAGAACCTCTCAAGGAAGCTCGGGTTCATAGACAGGCTCGAGAAGATGCTGAGCAGCAGGGACGAGTACAAGAGCAGGGACATAGCCGAGCTTTTGACCGAGCAGATGGGCAAGTACCCGTACTGCGCCCTTCTCCTGGACGAGCTGGAGAACATGCAGACCGCGAGCGAGAGGGAGAAGATACAGTTCTTCGAGATGCTCAGGCACTTCATCAGCAACATGCCCCAGGGATGCGTGGTTGCATTCGCCTGCGTTCCCGAGGCCTACGATGAGTACACGAAGATATTCCCGGCGTTCTTCATGCGCCTGCACTACGAGTTCAAGCTCAGACCGATGAGCATAGACGAGGCATACGAGCTGGTGAAAAAGAGACTCAACAGGGTCAGGATAAAGGACACGGACAACCCGCTCTACCCGTTCACGGAGGAGGCGGTAAAACTCATCCATGAGCTCGGAAAGGGCAACCCCAGGCAGATTCTTCGCCTGCTCCACTACGTTCTGAGCGAAGCCGCTAAGCACAAGTTCGACCCGATAGACGACTACGTGGTGACAACTATCCTCGAGGAGCCGAAGAGCCTTGAGGAGTACCTCACGAGGATTCCGAAGGAGTACAAGGACTTAGTTGAAGCCATCGTTTACGAGTTCAACGGCGGACCGGTGAGCTACATCCAGATAGCCAAGGTCGTCAAGAGGCCCGGAATACAGGTCTACGACCAGCTCAACGAGCTCATAAGGCTGGGGTTCCTGGTTGGAGACCCCAAGGGCAACTACAAGGTCCCCGAGTACGTGAGGAAGTTCCTCGAGGAGAGCGAAGAGGCCGAAGAAGGCGAAGAGTGATAGTCCATGCCGAACTACGACGTTCATCTCCTGAGCGGCATAGTTACCTATCCGCTCGCCGTTTTTATCGCGTTCATGCTCCGGGACTACGCCGGAATCCCTTTCGTCCTCAGCACGGCGGCGATGGTCATAGGCTACGCCCTCTACGTCCTCGGCAGCGATCTGCCGGACATGGATCATCCCAACGCGCTGATACACCGAGGAACGAAGCCGATAGTGGCGGTGGCCGTGGGGAGCGCGATCTTCGTACAGAGCGTTGACTCCGTGCACCTCGGCGAACCCTGGCTCAACATCACAGCGGCTTGGGGAATCGGGGCGCTGGCCGCTTTCGTGGCCTGGTTCGCCTTCACATGGATGATGCCGAAGCACAGGGGGATAGTCCACTCACTGCTCTTCGCGGCGGTGTACGGCCTCCTGGGCTACGCCCTCGTTGAGTTCGGCCTCGGAATGAGCACGGGGGAGGGCCTCTTCGTCGGTTTCGCGGCATTCAGCGGGTACACCCTCCACCTGCTCCTCGACAGGGAGGTTTCCCTCCTTTAACCCACCACTTTTTGTCCTGAATTGGCACATGATTGTCCCGCAATGTTTTTAAGTGTTCAACCCAAGGTTAGGAACCGGAGGTGAGAGAGATGTTCAGCCTGGGAGGATTCTCACGCGGAGGCGAATACGAAAACAAGACCTGGGACGTGCTTATCATCGGTGCAGGTCCGGCGGGATTCACAGCGGCGATATACGCGGCGCGCTTCGGCCTTGAGACGCTGATAATCAGCAAAGACCTCGGAGGAAACATGGCCCTCACGGACCTGATAGAGAACTACCCCGGCTTTCCGGAGGGAATCAGCGGCTCCGAACTGACCAACAGGATGCACGAGCAGGTCAAAAAGCTCGGCGTTGAGGTCATCTTCGACGAGGTTGAGCGCATAGACCCAACGGAGTGCGCCTACTACGAGGGGCCGTGCAAGTTCGCCATCAAGACCAAGAACGGCAAGGAGTACAAGGCGAAGACGATAATCATAACCGTCGGCGCCGCGCCGAGAAAGCTCCACGTGCCCGGGGAAGAGGAGTTCACCGGAAGGGGCGTTTCTTACTGCGCGACCTGCGACGGCCCGCTCTTCAAGGGCAAGAAGGTTGTCGTCGTCGGCGGCGGAAACACCGCACTTCAAGAGGCGCTCTACCTCAAGAGCATAGGCGTAGATGTCACGCTCGTTCACAGGCGCGACAAGTTCAGGGCCGACAAGATACTCCAGGACAGGTTCAAGGAGAGCGGCATTCCGGCGATACTCAACACCGTCGTGACCGAGATCAAGGGCGACGGCAAGGTCGAGGCCGTGAAGCTCAGGAACCGCGTGACCGGCGAGGAGACCGAGATGCCCGTTGACGGCGTCTTCATATTCATCGGCTACGAACCCAAGACCGACTTCGTCAAGCACCTCGGAATAACCGACGAGTACGGCTACATACCGGTCGATATGTACATGCGCACGAAGGTGAAGGGCATCTTTGCCGCGGGAGACATAACCAACGTCTTCAAGCAGATCGCGGTAGCCGTAGGTCAGGGAGCGATAGCGGCAAACTCCGCCAAGGAGCTCCTCGAGGAGTGGAACTCAAAGGTCGTGGAGTGAGGTTTTCTTCTTTTTCAGCCTCTCTTCAAGCTCCTTTTTCGTCAGGTACACGATTTCGTTTGAATCACCGATGATGTAGGGCTCCTTCTCAGAGTTTTCAGGTCTCATCAAGGAGGCCATTCCGGAAAAAATAGCCTGAACAAAGACGAAGACCCCAACCTTCTCATCGAATAGGTACGAGAATATCAAACCGAGGAAAAGGGCCACCATCACGGAAAGCAGGGAATTGTAAAGTCGATTCCCGTGATGCTCCTCAAAGGGCACACCACCCCCAAGCTCAACACCGTCGAGCCTGCCCATGTTCACTACTCCAGCACCGAATCATTCTACCAACTCAGGTTTATTAACCTTGCGTTCCCTGGAACGGCTATCTTTTATGAACCCATTCCGACGGGATGTTTATCGAAAATTCTTCGGTCAAAGATGTTCATTGATGAACATAGGGTTATATAGGATAAACCCCATCCCCCATCGGTGATGCACATGGTGGTTAGACCGAACGTTAAAGAACTCCCCGGACCCAAGGCCAAGGAGGTTATTGAGAAGAACTTTGAGGCCCTCGCAGTTACCACGCAGGACCCGGAGACCCTCCCGATAGTCATCGACCACGGAGATGGAATCCTCGTTTACGACGTTGATGGAAACACCTTCTACGACTTCGGAAGCGGTGTCGGCGTTCTCAACGTCGGACACGCCCACCCAAGGGTCGTTGAGGCCGTTAAGAGGCAGGCCGAGAAGTTCACCCACTTCGCCCTGAACGACTTCTTCTACGAGAACGCCGTCATACTCGCCCAGAAGCTCGCGGAGATCAGCCCCGGAGACTTCCCGAAGAAGGTGGTTTACCAGAACAGCGGTGCAGAGGCCAACGAAGCCATGATGAAGCTCGTCAAGTACGGCACCGGAAGGAAGAGGTTCATCGCCTTCTACCACGCCTTCCACGGAAGGAGCCAGGCCGTTCTCAGCCTTACCGCCAGCAAGTGGGTTCAGCAGGACAGGTTCTTCCCGACCATGCCTGGAGTCGAGCACATACCCTACCCGAATCCCTACAGGAACCCCTGGCACATAGACGGTTACGCCGAGCCGGACGAGCTCGTCAACCGCGTTATTGAGTTCATCGAGGAGTACGTCTTCAGGCACGTCCCGCCCCACGAGGTCGGAGCCATAGTCTTCGAGCCGATACAGGGTGAGGGCGGCTACGTCGTCCCGCCGAAGAACTTCTTCAAGGAGCTCAAGAAGCTCGCCGACAACTACGGGATACTCCTCGCCGACGACGAGGTTCAGATGGGCGTCGGAAGGACCGGAAAGTTCTGGGCCATCGAGCACTTCGACGTCGCGCCGGACACCATCCAGTTCGGTAAGGCCATAGGCGGCGGAATCCCGCTCGCCGGTGTCGTCCACAGGGCGGACATTGCATTTGACAAGCCGGGCAGGCACGCCTCGACCTTCGGCGGCAACCCGGTGGCAATAGCGGCTGGAATAGAGGTCGTCGAGATAGTCAAGGAGCTCCTCCCGCACGTTCAGGAGGTCGGTGACTACCTCCACAAGCGCCTCGAAGAGCTTCTCGAGAAGTACGAGGTCATCGGAGACGCCAGAGGTCTCGGACTTGCCCAGGCGGTTGAGATCGTCAAGAGCAAGGACACCAAGGAGAAGAACCCCAAGCTCAGGGATGCCATCGTCAAGGAGGCCGTCAAGCGCGGGCTCATACTCCTCGGCTGCGGCGACAACAGCATAAGGTTCATACCGCCGCTGACCATCAAGGAGGAGGAGATAGACGTCGCGATGGAGATATTCGAGGAGAGCCTCAAGGCCGCTCTCCAGTGATTTCCTTCCTTTTCTCATTCATTTCCTATCAACCTCCCCCAAGCCACGATCCCGAAAAGTCAAAGTTTTTAAAGTTATAACTTGAAATTCTCTCGGTGGTGAACATGGTGGACCTGACCCAGATGCTCGAACCCTACGGCCACTACGTGCTCGGTGGCGCCGTGGTCATTTTCCTCGCGTACGTCTGGGCAAAGAGGAGGGAGTACCAGGCACCGGCGACGATAGCCCTCTCGGCCATCCTAGCGGCGGTCGTGGCGATAGCAACGAACCTGGTAAAGGTTCCAACACCTGCCACGGGAGGCTACATCAACTTCGGAGACACGATGGTCATGTTCTCGGCAATGGTCTTCGGCCCGGTCGTGGGTGTCTTCGCCGGAGGCGTCGGCTCGGCCCTCGGCGACATCATGGGCGGCTACGCGGGATGGGCCCCGATAACGCTGGTGGTTAAGGGCCTCGAGGGCCTTGCAATCGGATACATCGCCAGAAGAAGCGACAACGTCTCGACGATGGTCATAGCGGGCATCGTCGGCGGCATCATAATGGTCTCCGGCTACTTCCTCTTCGAGGCGTACATGTTCGGAGTCCCCGCGGCGCTCACTGAGGTGCCAGGAAACATACTCCAAGCCGTTACGGGAATACTCGTGGGCACGGGACTGGCAACGATAATAAAGAAGAGATATCCGGAGGTCGTCGATTTAATTTAGACTTCCAGCCTCTTCAATTCTTCCCACATTTCACTTTCCTTCAGGAGGGGCTCGACGGAGATTCTCCTGGATGCCCTCTTCATCTGCCCCAGGTATTTCGAATCGGCGACGACCGCGTCGTAGCCCAGTTCCTCGATTTTGTATATCCTCAGCCTGCAGTCCCGGAGCATTCCAGCAGCGTACTCGAGGAAGCCGGGTCCGACGAGGAGTATGTCGGGTTCGAGCCCTTCCGCCTGGAGCTCCTCGATGGCCCTGCCGAGGATGTCCTTGATATCGTTAATTCCCTGCATTTCTCGCCCCCTCCACGATTTTTACTCCGCTGGAAGTTCCAATCCTCGTTGCGCCGGCCTCTATCATTGCCAGTGCCTGCTCGTAGGTTCTGATACCCCCAGCGGCCTTGACCCCCATCTCCGGGCCGACGACCTTTCTCATGAGCCTGACGTCCTCAACGGTGGCACCGCCGGTTCCAAAGCCCGTGGATGTCTTAACGAAGTCCGCCCCAGCTTCTTTCGCCAGCTCACAGGCCTTTACCTTCTCCTCCTCGGTGAGGTAGCAGGTCTCGATGATGACCTTGACCTTCGCGCCCCTCTCGTGGGCAACCTTGACGACCTCGGCTATGTCCCGCCTGACGTAATCGTAATCGCCGTCCTTGAGGGCGCCGATGTTGATGACCATGTCCAGCTCATCCGCGCCGTCTTCCAGGGCCTTTCTGGCCTCTGCGACCTTCACCTCGGTCGGGGTCGCTCCGAGGGGGAAGCCTATGACGCTGGCAACCTTCACGTCGGCGTTCTTCCCGCTCAGGTAGTCCTTGGCGAGCTTGACCCGGTAGGGGTTGACGCAGACCGCGTAGAATCCGTACTCTATCGCCTCATCGCAGAGCCTCTTAATGTCATCGACGGTAGCGTAGGGTTTGAGGTTCGTATGGTCAATATACTTGGCGACATCGATGTGATCACCCATAATCATCACCAATAACTACTTTCCCTGAAGGTATTTAGACTTTTTCTCCTCAAAAATGGGCAATTTATCGGAAAATCTGCAGAGTTTCATTGAATCTTCGCCGATTTGTTGGCAAAGTCTGCCGTGAGATGAAGAAACCACATCATCGTGTGGAATCTCCAAGCCGCTTCAGGAACTCAACGAACCTCTCGGCAACCGCGTCATCATCCAGGATGGGCTTCTCGTTCCCGGCGGCTATGCGTTCAAGAACCTCAACGGCGTTGTCCCAGTTCTCCTCAAGATCCCTCCCCTTCGGAATCGGATTCCTCAGAACGTGCCATCTCCCAGTTGGCGGGTCGTAGAACAGCACCCTGGGGATGTAGTCCAAGTCCATGAACGTGTTGTCCAGACTGAGCTCTATTCGAAAGCCATCGACCTCGACGAAGCCATCCTCACGCAGCAGTCTCTTCCAGTCCATGGGGGGAAGGTTGGAGGGGGAGTTTAAAAGCTCATCTCCTCCCCGCGAAGGCAACCAGCAACGCCAACAGAACCACAACTCCAGGTCCGCATATTCCGCTGGATTCCCCGGGGGACGTTTGCGAGCCCGATGGTGGAGCCGTCGCCGTCGGACCAAAGTACGCAGTTCCGTTCGGGAGGTTCGGAACGGTGAACCGCGTGGAGAAGCACCTAATCAGCTCGGGGTTCCTGCTCTTGTGGTAAGGTATCCAGGCGTAGCTTCCGTTTTCGGTCTTGTACCACCCTATCTTCGAGTTGTGGCCGGCAAAGCCCCACTCAGCAGTTTTGGCTATCTCGTCGACGTCTCCGTCATCCATTTTGACGACGCCGCCCTCAATCAGCCACTCCAGCTCCGCCCGGATGGCCTCAGAGGCGTTCAGCGCTCCAGGATCAACTCCGGGGACGAATTCCCCTCCGATACTCTGGACAAAGGTCAGCTTCGGATCGCATGTAATCCCAAAGGCCCCAAGGAAGTCCTTGAGGGCGGCTTCAATCTCCACATCCCCCTTGTTAACGGCAACAACGTCCACCCTCATAACCCCGGCGCGGATGACGGATGACGGATCAACCCCGTGCTCCCTCATGCAGGACTCAAAGGCAGGGTTGGGCTTCCAGGTGCAGACGCCGTTGACGCAGCCGCAGCTCGTCAGTGAGAGACAGTCGTACCAAGGCTTGTAAACGCAGGGCGTCACTATCTCCAGGGCTTCCTTCTTGGGGGCGCAGACTTCCCCGGAGCAGCCTCCCGTGGCACAGTCGGCATCGGAGGCGCACTCGGTGCCCATCACGGGAGTCAGCGCTATCGTGACCCCGTTTCTAACGAACGTGGTGTTGTCCCTGGTTTTCCACCCATCGGCAATGAGCCTCTCCACAGCGTCGGAGGTCAGGAGAATCGACGCGTTGAGCGCCGCGCGTGAGATGTTGTAAGACTTCCACTCCAGGGGGATTCCAACCCTCACGTGGAGGCCGTCGCTTTCGTTCCAGACGATGACGTAAAGCCTCTTATCGTAGTGGGAGCGGAAGACGAAGGTACCGTTTTCAGAGAGAACGTAATGGGCAACCTTAAAGCGCCAGAGTTCGTAGGTTATCCCGGGCTTGTTCAGGACGACTTCGACAGCGTAGGAATCTGCCGGGGTCATGCAGGCCTTCACAAGTGGGCTCACCGTGAACATCAGAAGGACAACGAACCCCAGAACCCTCTTCATTTTCTCACCGAGTGAACTACGACGCCCAAATATATACGCTTATTCATCACTTCGGCCCGGATTGAAGCTAAAACCTTTATATGCCCTGCCGGGAATATCACCCGAGGTGATTGAGATGGAGAATCCCTTTGAGATAACCGGAGTCGTTGCCAGGGAGATACTCGACAGCAGGGGAAACCCAACGGTCGAGGTTGAGGTTTACACGCCGATAAGCATGGGGCGCGCTGCAGTTCCAAGCGGAGCCTCAACCGGCACCCACGAGGCCCTGGAGCTCCGCGACGGCGGGAAGCGCTATCTCGGCAAGGGCGTTAGAAGGGCCGTCGAAAACGTCAACAAGATAATCGCACCCGAGATAGTCGGTATGGACGTCACCTGGCAGAGGGACATAGACAGCCTCATGCTCGAGCTCGACGGTACCGAGAACAAGAGCAACCTCGGCGCGAACGCTATTCTGGGCGTTTCTCTGGCGGTCGCCAAGGCCGCCGCCAACGCGCTCGGCCTTCCGCTCTACCAGTACATCGGCGGAACCAACGCCTACGTCATGCCCGTTCCGATGAGCAACGTCATCAACGGCGGCGTTCACGCGGGCAACGAGCTCGACTTCCAGGAGTTCATGATAATGCCCGTTGGAGCCGATTCATTCAGGGAAGCCATAAGGTGGGTGAGCGAGACCTACCACGTTCTCAAGGGAGTTATCGCCGATAAGTACGGCAAAGACGCCGTTAACGTTGGCGACGAGGGTGGCTTCGCCCCGCCGCTGAAGGAGCCCCACGAGCCGCTTGAACTCCTCATAAAGGCCATCGAGGAGGCCGGATACAAGCCGGGAGACGAGATTGCCTTCGCCATGGACCCGGCCTCAAGCGAGTTCTTCCACCCGGACATCGGCAAGTACGTCGTCAACGGCAAGGAGTACACCAACGCCGAGCTCCTCGAACTCTACAAGGAGCTCGTCTCAAGCTACCCGATAGTCTCCATCGAGGACCCGTTCCACGAGGGTGACTGGGAAGGCTTCGTCATGATAACCAAGGAACTCGGAGGCAAGATACAGATAGTCGGCGACGACCTCTTCGTCACCAACCCGAAGAGGATAAGGAAGGGCATAGAAATGGGCGCAGCGAACGCGCTCCTCCTCAAGGTGAACCAGATTGGAACCCTCAGCGAGGCCATAGATGCGGCATACACGGCTTTCCGCGCCGGCTACGGCGTCGTCGTCTCCCACCGCTCCGGAGAAACCGAGGACAGCACGATAGCCGACCTGGCGGTTGCCCTCAACGCCGGCCAGATAAAGACCGGTGCTCCGGCTAGGAGCGACAGGAACGCCAAGTACAACCAGCTGATACGCATAGAGGAAGAGCTCGAGGGAATAGCGCTCTACCCCGGCAGGAAGTTCCGCAACCCCTTCCTCTGACCCCTTTTCCTTAATTTTGGTGGAGCAGATGGAGTTCAAGCCGGAGAAGCTCATAAAGCCCAAACCGCTCCTGCTTCTGGCCGAGTTATTCCTTCTGCTGGCGGCATTCGCCGCCACCGAGTCCTACAACGCCTCGATAGCCTGCCTCGGAGCCTCGACGGTCCTCTACTACGTAGGCATGACCGAGCTCGTGAGCAGAAGGCTCGGAAGGTGGGCGGTTAAGAGGTTTACGGTAGCCTATCTCCTCAGGGCACTCTCGTGGGTTCTTATGCTCGCATCGGCAGTCTACACCTACTCCGCGGTTATAGAGAACATCTTCCCCTTCGGACCTCCCGAGTTCGTGATAACCTCCGTGGTGGCGCTCGTGGGAGCGGGAATAAACTACCTCGCGGTCGGGATAAGGAACAGCGTGCTCTGGAAGATTGAGGGGCTGAAGATGAGCCTCTGGATGTCGAGGCTGAACTCGATAGTGCTGTTCCTCATGGCGGCGGTTCCGTTTCTGCCGGCACTCGCCAAGGCCGGCGAGGTAACCTGGCTCTTGGCAGTCCTAGCGGCCCCGATACTCGGTTCCTTCACGGTTCTCGCAATACTCGGTAAGCTGTTCTACCTCAGGTTCCTCCTGACCTTCGAGGAAACAAAACCGTCCAGTCAGGGTTTTAAGCGGGAGGGCGGACTCCCGAGGTGGGAGGGAGACTGAATGACCAAAAAACTCAAAATTTACATTCCCGGCATTAAATTCCCCTCGCAGGACCGGGGGGTTTCACCCCCCACGTCCTTGCTAACCCCCTCCCCCCGAAGATGGGGCTTCGCCCCACATGAATCGGGAAACTACGTTTCCCAAACCCTTCCTTCTCCTTTAAACACCGGAGGGGGCAAAGCCCCCTACAACCCCCTTTCTGAGGTGAGTTAAATGAAAAAGCTCAAAATCTACATTCCAGGCATCAAATTCCCCTCAATCTCTCTCACCGGTAACTACTGCTCGCTGAACTGCGCCCACTGCGGGAGGCACTATCTCGAGGGTATGAGAAAGCCCACCAGAAAGAATCTAGTTGACTATTGCCTCAGCCTGAAGAGGGAGGGCTACACCGGCTGCCTGCTGAGCGGTGGAATGGATTCGAGGCTCAAGGTTCCCATCGACAGGTACGCGGATGAAATCAGGGAGATAAAGCGGAGAACGGGCCTCAAGCTCAACGCCCACGTGGGGTTCATAGACGAGAACGATCTGGAGTGGGTCAAATACGTCGATGTTGTTTCCCTCGACTTCGTGGGCGATGACGACGTCATAAGGCGCGTTTACAAGATAGACAAGACCGTTGAGGACTACATGAGGATCCTAGACCTGCTCACGGGGGCGGGCGTCAGGGTGGCCCCCCACATAACCATAGGCCTAGACTTCGGCAGAATCGGCTGGGAGTACAGGGCGATAGACCTGCTGATGGAGTATCCGATAGACGTCCTCGTGCTGGACGTACTCATCCCGACGAAGGGGACGGAGATGGAGAACGTTCCAAAGCCGAGCGTTGAGGATAGCCTGAAGGTCGTGAAATACGCCAGGGAGCGCTTCGACGGGGAGCTGAGCATAGGCTGCATGCGCCCACTGGGCAGGTGGCGGGTTGACTTCGACAGGGGGGCGATTCTAGCCGGCGTTGACAGGCTGACGAATCCGCCCAGAAAAGTTATCGAATGGGCAAAAAGTGTGAGGGACGTTGAGATAATCTACGAGTGCTGCGTCATGTAGGGCGCCACGACGGTGGGCTCAGGAAACCTCGCATCATCATAAAATCAGAAAGGAGAACGCCAATCATCGCCCCGGGACTTCACAGTTCCTCCTTAACCGTGACGAAGGATACCATAGTCACGGTCTGTCCAACGCCCTTTATCTCTCTGAGCCGGTCCACGACTATCTTTCCAACCTCCTCGGAGCTTGGAGCGCGGACCTTTATGAGGAGGTCCCACTCACCGGCTATTATGTGGACTTCGTAGACTCCCTCAAGGGCCGCTATCCTCTCAGCCACTTCCCTCTGGCTTAAACCAGAATCCGGTTCGTACCGGGCAAGTATGAACGCGGTGGTTCCAAGGTTGAGCTTCTTGTAGTTGGGTTTCACGGTGAACTTCTCTATCACGCCCTCCTCCACCAGCTTCTTGATGCGGTAGTGGACGGTCGTCCTGGGTATCCCCAGCTTTTTGCTCAGGCTCGCTATGTTCTCCCTGGCGTTCTCTTTGAGCTCCCTCAACAACCTCAAATCCGTGCCATCCAATGAAGCTACCATCGCGACCCCCTTCGTCATTCGTTCAATTATAACTGTTAACTTTGGAACGATAGCCTTATTTAAGGTTTTCCTTTAGCCACTCAGCGAAAGCCTTAAGGGCACGTCCCCTGTGCGATATGAGGTTCTTCTCATCTGTTGTCATTTCGGCGAAAGTCTCCTCGAATCCCAGAGGTTTGAATATCGGATCGAAGCCGAAGCCGCCACTTCCCCTCGGCTCGGCCGTTATCTCGCCATCAACCCTGCCAGTGAAGAGGTGGGCCTCGCCGTCCCAGTAGGCGATGACGCTTTTGAAATGGGCCTTCCTGTTCTCGAGGCCCTCCATCAGCTTGAGTATTCCGTCTATTCCCAGCGTCCTGTAGACGTAGGCGGAGTAGACACCGGGAAAGCCGTCAAAGGCGTCTATGAAGAGACCGGAGTCGTCCAGGAAGAAGGGACCCTCAATCTTCCCGCTCAGCCATTCAACGCCGAAGAGGGCGACTTCCTCAAGTGTATCCGCCTGTATCTCCGGGTACTGCATCCTGAGCTGATAAACCTCAACGCCGAGGGGTTCGAAGTACTTCCTCGCCTCCTCAACCTTTCCGGGGTTAGAAGTGATAAAAGCCAGCCTCATGGAATCACCGAGGGGAAGTGGAAAGGAGAAATAAAAAGGTTTCAGTCGAACTTGTAGCCTATCCTCTCAACGAGCTCCCTGCGCTCCCTCTTGAGTTCCTCATCCTCGATCCTGTTGGCGGCCTTGCCGTCAACGACTCCGAGGACGCTTCTTCCCAGCTCGGTTTCAGCTATTATCACCTGGAAGGGGTTCTCGCTGGCGCCGTAGACCATCGCAACGGCCGGGTGGTTCTTGACGGCGTTGAGAACGTTTATCGGGAAGGCGTTCTTCATGAGTATCACGAAGACGTGGCCGGCACCGATCTTAAGGGCGTTCTTGGCTGCCAGCTTCTCAAGCTCCTCGTCGTTGCCCGTGAAGCGCGTCAGCTGCGGCTTGGCCTCGTTCATTGCCACACCGAACTTTATGCCCGGAACCGTCGTCAGAAGCGTCTTGGCGAGGTCGTCAACCGTGAAGATAGAGAAGTTTCCCTGGCCGATTATCACCTCGACCCCTTCGGGCTTCTCGATATCCACAACATCTATCTTTACCATGTTCACCACCGGAAGGGTTTAATATCCAATGATGATATAACCTTTTCGTGCGGCGGCATGGTGAGGTAAAATGGGCGAACCCATTATGGACGAGCTCGAATTCCTCGTTGAAATCCTCGAGAAACATCCCCTCGACAGCCTCAAAAAAATCGCCGAGGAGGAGGGTATAGATTACTACAGGCTTAAGAGGCTGTACGACAAGTACTACGGAAAGTACCTCACCGTGAGTGCGTTCATCAGCCTCAAGCGCCTTGGACTGCGAACCTACGTCGGATTCCTAACGGTTCCATCGGACAGGCTCCTCGAAGTGGGCCTTCGAATGAGCCAGAATCCATTCGTTGGCTACATGAACCCAGCGTATGGATTCAAAAACGGCCTTTCGGTGATATTCTACACCCCCGATGACCAGAGGGACAGGATAGAGGAGTTCCTATCCCAGTACTCGGAGGACTACGAGTACTACGAGGCCAGGGCATACCCGTACGACGGCGACGACAACTTTGGAGACTGGGACCTGAGCTACGATTACGCCATTCTGCTCGACATACTCAAGTGGGATTCGAGGATGCCCATAACCGAGATGGCACGGAACCTCGGAAAGAGCAGGCCCACCGTTAGATACATGATAAACAGGCTGAAAGAGGAGGGCATACTCCTCGACTTCGCGCCGGTGATAGACATGAACGTCCACGACAGGGCAGTCATAGGACTCACGAAAGAACTGGACGAGAAGGTCCTGGAGCGATTCAACGAGTACGAAATAATGGTGGGAGTCCTCCCCGGATACGGATACATTCTGGAGTGGTTCTTCTCCTCCAAGGAGGACCTGGGGAGCAAGGTTCTCGAGTTCAGCGCCCACGTCGAGAAGCTCCTCATAGAGTACTTCGACGAGACCTTCAAGGAGCTCAACGACAGAAACGCCAGAACCCGGTACGCCAGGATGGTTAAAAAGGATGGGAGCGGCTACCGCTCCATGCTTGACTTCTAAAAGGCTATCTGACAGTATTCCAGGCCGTCTATCTCCCCACTCGCCTGGTACTCCAGCGCCCTGCAGTCGTGGCATATGTACTTGAACGGACAGGTCCTGCAGGCATCGATATCGTCCTTCGTCATTTTCCAGAAGGCCTTGAGCCTCTTCTTCCTGAGTACCTTCTTGATTCCCAGTTCCTTCATGTCCCCAACGACGTAGTTCCTCAGCAGCGGGCACGGAAGGGCGTAGCCCTCGGCGGTTATCGCCATGGTGCCCGCGAGGCAGTCGTGGTACTTCTCAACGCTCGGGTTGAGTATCCTCTTGACCTCGATGACGTTGAAGTCCAGCCTTCTCGCGGAGCCCGGGAAAAGCACGTCAACGTAGATTTCTCCGGGGAAGGTGGTCTTGAGGCCCCTAAGTTCATCCAGGCGTGAGCCCTGCACCATCACCAGCGCCCCGTGGAGCCAGCTGTGGGCCTCAAGCCGGTGGAGGTTCTCGGGCGAGTACTCGAACTCGGCTATGAAACGAACACCCTCAATGGGTTCGATTGAATCCACGTCCTCAAGCCTAACGACGGCGTAAACCTCGGGAACACCTATTTCAACCGCGTATGAGGCAACACTTGTCAGGTATTCGACCCTGTCGTAATTTGTGAGCCACAGCTCCTTTCCACCGATCTCCTTGAACTCCTTTATCAGTTCCTTAACTCGCTCTGGACTCAGCGGCTCGCGGCGGAGCAGGAAGGAGTTGTTTCCTATGCAGCCTATGGAGCGGGGTATCCCACCCACTTCCGAGAATCTCCCCCTGCCGGCGCCGAGTTGAACGATGAGGCGCTCAAGCTTCCCGTTGTGAGCCCTGTGACTCCAAGGAGGCTTACCGATGGAAACTATGTTGAGGGCGGTTCCCACATCAACGGCATGAGACGCATCGTAAGCTACCTTCTCCATTTAGCCCTCACCATAGGAAGAAACGCCGGGATCGTATATATACTTTTTCTATTCCGATTTTGCACACTACTGGCAGTAGTCTGCAAAAAATGGAAAATCCACAGGGCCTATTCCCCGGGCACCACCCTGTCACCCTCTATCCAGAAGGTCCCCTCGTCGGTAATCTCCCTCTTCCAGACGGGAACACGACGCTTCACTTCGTCTATGGCCCAGCTGCACGCTTCGAATGCCTCCTTCCTGTGCCTCCCGCTGGCGATGATGAGTATCGTGTCCTCGCCGACCTCAAGCTCGCCGTAGCGGTGCCATATCAGCATGTCTAGGATGGGGAACTTCTCAAGGGCCTCCTTTCGAATCCTTTCCATCTCCGCCTCAGCCATCTCCTCGTAGGCCTCGTATACGAGCCTCCTCACCCGCCTCCCGTGGCTTTCGTTCCTCACCCTCCCCAGGAAGAAGACGTAGCCCCCAGCCTCCGGGACGGCGATGTGTCCCAACGCCTCGTTCAGATCAAAGGCATCCTTGGTCATCCTAACCTTCATCCTCATCCCCCTAGAGACTACGCCCAACCAAATTAAAAGCTGCCGGGTTAACGAAAAGGTTTAAGTGACCTCGATTCCAGGAACTGTGGGTGGTTGGAATGAAAAAATATGCCCTCGTTCTCATTCTGATCCTGGTCACCGGGCTCATGGCCGGCTGTCTTGGGGGCAACGGCTCAACGACATCGAGTCCGACGACGTCTCAGCAAACGGAGCACACTCCATCCACGACCACAACGAGGAGCGTCTCCTCAACCACAACGACCCAGTCGCCGACGGAAACTCCCAGGGAGATCACGACGGACGAGCTCCTCGCGGGGGTTTCTAAGATAAGGCAGTTCACCTACACGGCCAACGCCGAGGTTTCCATGCTCGTCATCGTGAAGCAGGAAAACCTGACCCAGAGGGACAACGTGACGCTCGCGATAGAGGAAACCGGTTACATGGACTTTGAATCGTGGAGCGCCTGGATAAACACCACGACCATCAGCGTTCCGGACAACGCCTCCACCAACACGTCCAGAATCGTGGTCAACAACGTCACGTACATTATGACCCCGATGGGATGGGTAAAGGCCACCGATCCGGCGACGGCAGAGTTCATGTGGAGGTACAACCTGGTGAGCCTCGCGAGGGAGTACCTCAAGAGAACCCCGGACGAGAGGGAGAACGGAGAGAAGCTCGTGCTCAGGTACTACCTGAACGACCAGGAGGTGGCCCCTCTGGCCATGATGTACTTCGCCGCGACCCAGGACACCCAGATAAGCGTGAAGAACGGTGTCCTTGAGCTCTACTTCGACGGCGCCAACCTGATCGGGGGGAGGATAAGCTTCTCGGTCAGCACGAAGACCTCGATAGACGATCCGACGATAGGGAAGATGACGATAACCCAGGACGGCTCGTGGAGCGAGACAATAACCATAACGTCGGTGAACGAAAAGAGAAAGGTCACGGAGCCCTCTACCTGAGCTCAACGACGTCGAAGGTATTGAAGGCCAGGTCAACTATGAGTAGCTTGTTGAGGAGCGGCTCGCCGATTCCGGTGAGCAGCTTCACAACCTCCATCGCCTGAATCGTTCCGATGACTCCAGCGGTTGCGCCGAGTATCGGGAACTTTCCGCTCTTTCCCCTCACATTTGGGAATATCTCCCTCAGGCTCTTCGTGAACCCAGGCACCACGGTGGTGACCTGCCCGAAGGTTCCCTCGACCGCGCCGTGAACCAGGGGGATTCTGGCCTTTTGGGCGTAATCATCGAGCAGGAACCTCGTTTCGAAGTTGTCGAGGCAGTCAACGATGACGTCAACTCCGTTCAGGACCTCTTCGATGTTCTCCGCCGTTAATCGACCAACGAAGGTCTCTATCTGTATGTCAGGGTTGAAGCGCTCCAGCTTCCACTTCGCGGAGATGGGCTTCGGATTCTTTCCAATGTCCTCCTCCCAGTGGAGTATCTGCCTGTTGAGGTTGCTCAGCTCAGGCTTTTGCTCGTCCACGAGGAGGATGGTACCTATCCCGGCCGCGGCCAAGTAATATGCCACCGGACTTCCAAGGCCGCCAACGCCAACGACGGCTACCTTTGAGGCCTTAAGCTTCTCCTGGCCCTCCTTTCCGAAGATCATTATCTGCCTGTCGTAGCGCTCAAGCTCCCTATCGCTCAGCATGTCAACCACCACTCACCGGCGGGAACAGAGCCACAACGTCCCCATCCTGCAGCACGTCGTCAAAACCCACGTAGCGGCCGTTTCGGGAGACGTTGACGTCCGCCAGGTCGTCGTCCTCGGCGAAGACCTCCGTCCTGAGAACCGGGTGCCTCTCCTTCAGCAACTCTATGAGCTCCCTGACCGTTATGCCATTCGGAACCTCCAGCTCCTCCTCACCAGTACCAACGATGGAGCGGAATCTGGCGAAATAGCGAACCTTAATCCTCATGCACACCACCGAAAAGAGTTGGAGGGGAAGTTAAAAAGGATTGCTGGACGGTTCTGCTACCACGGCACGCTCTTCCAGCCCATCCTGTAGGCGAAGTAGTTCGCGCCCCAGTGGATGAAGGGCGAGACGACGAGGAGAAAGATTATCTGGCCAGAGCTCAGGGTCTTGACGGGATAGGCAAGTGCAAGGGCAGCTATGAGGAAACCCAGCTGGTCCAGGCCTATGGCAGGGGCCCCGCGCGGCAGGTTCGCGCGCCTCTTGAGGAAGCTCCCGATTAGGTCCCCCAGGAGGGCACCGAGGGCCAGGAGGAACGCAAGAAGGGCTGCCGTTCTCAGGTCTCCGTAAAAGCCGGGGGTGAGGAAGTACTGCACGACCCCCGTCAGCGTGCCGCAGGCCAGTCCCCCAAAGAAGCCCCTCCACGTCTTCCCGTCGCCGAGAATCCTCCGTCCGTCGCGCCAGTTCCTACCACCGTCTATCGGCGGCCCTCCCCCAAGCAACACCGGTGAACCGTTGGCAACGTAGGCGGGCAGTATGTACCAGAACGCCCACAGGAGAGATGAGAGTGACGCCGTCATAATTTCACCCGATTTGATTATCGAGGGTCGGTTTTAAAGCTACCGCTTTTAAGTGGATTCGAGGCAGTTGAGCAGCCTCTCCAAGACCTCCTCGTCCTCGTGCTCGATGAGGAACCTAAGAATCCTCTCGGCGAGCGCGTTCCTCCTCATCGCGAACGTGATGCTCTCACGTATTGACTCCGCCTCCTCGCCTTCTTCGCCCTCGAGCTCCTTCAAGGCCCTCTCGAGGTTGGCCCTGGTCTGCTGTATGTCCTCCATTATCTTCCCGTAGTAGGCTGCCTGGCGCCAGTCCTTCAGGAGCTTGGTGGCTCGGAAGTAGGCCTTCTTGTCGCCGGGCTTTTTGATCCTCATCACGAGCCCTATGCGCTCCATGAACTTGAGGGCGGTGCTCACGTGGGAGAGGGAATATCCCGTCGCCTCGGCGATCTCACCCAGGCTCATCGGCTCCCTAGCCAGAAAGAGAACGCCGTAGATGTAACCGTAAAGCTCGTTGAAACCGAATCTTCTCGCGGCCCCTGCGAAATGATCCATGATTATCCTCTTGGCCTCGTCCACACCCATGACCAACACCCCGATTTATACCATCGCCGAAACGGAGTATACCAATCAACTGACAAAAGGTTTTTAAGGTTTCGCATATTTAAAACTTTCGGAAGTTTCCGAAAGTTGGGGGAGAAAGCATGAAACTGCTGAGGGGCGCCGCGAGAGTCATCGTGGGGTACAGGGTGGCCTTTGCGCTAATCGCCATATTTCTGCTAGTCGTTTCGATATACGGCATCCAGAACCTCCGCTTTGAGAGCGACCTCAGAACCATGCTGCCCGAGAACCATCCGGCCATAGCCGACTACACGACCCTCCAGAACGAGTTTCAGAGCGGCGACAGCACGCTGATAGTCGTCAAGGTGGACTCGATAGAACAGGGCGGCGTCTACGACATCCGCGACCCGAAGGTCATAGAGGCCGTTTACGAGCTTGAGCAGAGGCTCCGGCAAAGGGAGTACGTAACGGACACCATGAGCATCGCCGATATCTACATGCAGGTTCTAGGGAGGCTTCCAAAGACAGAGGAGGAGGCAAAGTTCGTCCTCGACATGCTCCCTCCGGAGGAGAGGTACCAGCTCGTCAGCAGGGACTACACGACGACGATAATAGCCGTGACGATAAGCAGGGAGAAGAAAACGGAGACCCTGGTGAGGGTCTACAAGGGCATAGAGGAGGACATAAACGACGTCAAGTTCCCGAAGAACGTTGAGGTCATCCAGACGGGGAACATCGGCATAACCTACCGCATACTGGAACTCCTCCAGAGCGACCTCAACAAGACGATGGCCATCTCATTCATCCTCGTCATAGCCCTGCTCCTGTACTTCTACCGTTCCCCCGTTAAGGCCGTCATTCCGCTCATCCCCCTCATCTTCGGCGTCACGATGACGCTCGGCTTCATGGGGCTGATGAACATCCCCCTCGACCTGGCCACAACCACAATAGGCGCGATGCTCATCGGAATGGGGATAGACTACGGAATTCACGTGACCAACCGCTATTACGAGGAGCGCGGCAAGGGAAGGAGCATAGAAGAAGCGGCCGAGGAAGCGGTCGCGGAGACCGGAAAAGCCCTCCTCGGTGCGGCGCTTACCACCATAGCGGGCTTCGCCGCGATGTACCTTTCCAGCCTTCCGATGCTCCACCACCTAGCTACCGCGCTGATCCTCGGTTTAAGTTTAGCCGCACTCAACGCCGTCGTGATAACCCCCGCCGTCATAATCCTCGAGGAGGACATCATGAAGAAACTGAAGGGACACTACGTGGTTCCGGAGGTTCGCTCGCACTCCGGCCTCGTGGGGAGGGTATTCCATAGCCTCGGGGAGACCATCAGGAGAAAGCCGGTTGCATTTCTCGCGGCGGTGTTCCTGATAACCCTCTTCTTCGGCTACGGGATAACTCAGGTGACCACTGAGGTCAGACTCGAGAAGTTCGTGCCCAAGGGAATGCCGGAGATAGAGGCCCTCATGGACATCAGGAGTGACTTCGGCGGCCAGGACGAGCTGTACGTTCTGGTCAAGGCCAACGATGTCAGGAACCCCGCCATCGTCAGGGGCATCTACCGCTTCGAGAACCAGATAAAGGCAGACTCATACTACAACGGCGTCTTCGACTCGGAGAGCATCGCCGACGTCGTGCATCGCGAGTACGGGTACATCCCAAACGACGAGGGGAAGATAAAGGAGGCGCTCGGCGACTACCAGGGCGTTAACATGGTGTCCAGCGACTACTCGATGACCATCGTCAAGTTCAAGGGGGACTTCGGGGGAGAGAGTATGGACGACTTCAGGAGGATAATGCGCTATTTCGAGGAGGAAACCGCGAGGGCGCAGGATACCGAGTTCCCACCGGGTACGAGGCTCTCCCTCACGGGGGACATATACCTGAACTACGTCCTCGACCAGCTCACGAAGGTCGAGATAAACCGTATCTCGATGTACGGGACCGTGTTTGTAGTGTTGATAGTGCTCCTCCTTTTCAGGCGGCCCAAGGTCTCGATGGCGATGATAACACCGATGTTTTTAGGTGCCCTCTGGACGGTTGGCTTCATGGGATGGGCCGGGATACCGTTCACCCAGAGTCTGGCAGGAGTTATCTCAATGATAGTCGGCCTGGGCGTTGACTACGGCATGCACCTCACCCACCGCTTCCTTGAAGAGATGAACGAGGGCAACCCCAGGCCGATAGTTACGTCGGTTGAGAGCGTCGGGCCGGGCATACTGGCCGGCGCCCTGACAACGGCCGGCGGCTTCCTGGCTTTGCTCGCCGGTGAGCTGCCGACCATACACGATTTTGGAACCACGCTCGCCTTTGGAATATTCGCATCCATGTTTGCCGCTTACCTCGTAACCCCTGCGCTGCTGCAGGTCTTTTATGGAAGGAACATCGGAGGTGGTAGGGAATGAAAAAGATTGGACCGATCCTCGGACTGATGCTCATCACCGCAATGCTCTCCGGGAGCGTGAGCGCATCAACTGGAAGTCCCCTCTTCGAGGGCTACCTGAGCAAGGGTGAGGCGATTCTCGTCGGCCCGCTGATAGTGACCCTCACGGATACCCAGAAGGACTACGGGAGCGGTGACTACTACGCCTTCCTCATGATAATGAAGGACGGAAGAATACTCAACGCGGAGTACAAGACGATACTCGTGCCCGACCCGCAGAAGATAAGAAGGCTTCTCCTCGATCCGGAGTTCCTGCTGGCCATGGCCGAAACCCAGGGCTACGACGTGACCCAGTGCGAGCAGTACGTGAACAACACCGCCGAGTTCAACGCCTGTCTGATCGCCAACGCCTACGGATTCTACCAGTGGCTCAACTCGGCATCCCCGAGGGAGATAGGGGAGGCGGTCGTGAAGACGATAGAGGAGCACCCCGAACTTGGGATAAGCAAGGAAGACATCCTGATGGAGATAACGTACCCCGAGGTAACCCCCGTCAGGGAGGGGGAGACGGTAGAGGTCAACGTTGACAACCGGACGGTCTACGTGACGGTCAACGAGGTCTATCCGAACGGGGTCAGGATAAGCATAAGCGGGCCCCCCGAGTGGAGGGCTGCAATCGCCCCCGGAATGATAATCTCGAGCGTTGAGATGCCGAGCACGGTTCAGCCGGGTGATACTGTCACGGTCAAGGTCCACCTGAAGAACGAGGGCGCCCTGAAGGTGCGCTACATCAACGTCTTCGTCACGCCCACGCCGATGAGCTTCAACGACAGCTCCTCAATAGCGAGCGCGGTCTCGATGGCCCTCAGCCAGAGCGGGGTGTCGCAGAGCGTCTTCTATCCTGAGGGAAGCGCCGTGCAGTACATCGAGTACCTCGATGGCAAGGAGAACGCAACGATGACCTTCAGGATAAAGATAAACCCCAACGCCGACGTTGGAACGTACCCGCTCTACGTTGGGGTCGTCTATTTCACCGGCCTGGGGGCGAACATGCGCATGGTGCAGAGCTACAACTTCATGGCGCTCACAGTTAAGAAGCCCAGGGAGGCCTTCGTCGAGATAACCAAGGTCGAGACCGAGCCCATGGAGATAAGCCCCGGGGACACCTTCACCGTGCGCTTTACCCTTGAGAATACCGGGGCGGAGCCGGTTAAGGCCCTCAGCCTTAAGATAAGCTCCTACAAGGTGCCGGTCCAGGGCGAGATAAAGAACGTCGACCTCTCGGCACTCTCGCAGCTCCCAATTCAAGGGAGCGAGCAGCTCAGCGGGAGCCTTCAGGACGCGCTCAATCAGATAATGGCACAGCTCGCCAAGCAGAACATAGAGGCCTTCCTGCCCATCGGGGAGGACAACGTGAAATATGTAGCCGAACTTCAGCCGGGGGAGAGGGCCACCCTCGAGTTCAGAATCAAGGCCAACGACAGGCTGGAGAACGGCATATATCCGCTCAGGATAGAGCTGAAGTACCTCACGGAGCCGAACGAGAAGGAGATAACCGACGAGAGGCTGGTCGGAATAGACGTGACCGGAAGGGCCCAGCTGATACTCTCAAAGGTCTCAACGTCGCCCGGCAAGATAATCCCCGGGACGGACAACGTCGAGGTCGACTTCCAGGTGGACAACGTCGGAACCGGGACTGCCAGGACGATAATAGTCAAGCCCATGCCGGAGCGGCCCTTCTCGCTCAGCGAGAGCAGCGAACAGGTAATTGGCCTGGGAAGTCTGGGGAAGGGCGACTCCGCGCAGTCATCGTTCAAGATAAACGTCGCCGAGAACGCCAGCTCTGGAACCTACGAGATACCCCTGCTCGTGACATATACCAACGACCTCGGTATGGCGAAGAACGTAACCCTCAAGGTCCCGATTATAATAGGCTCCAAGCCCAACATCGAGGTCGTCAGCGTGCGCTTCGACCCGGAGCCGCTCCATGGGGAGACCGTCAACGTCTACGTCAAGCTGAAGAACACGGGCGGCGAGAAGGCCACCAGCGTGCTCATCGAGGGAGTTGTGAAGGCCGACCAGCCATTCACGCTGGACAAGAGAACCGACTACGTCGGAGACCTCGCCCCAGGGGCGACCGGTGAGGGCGTGATCGTCCTGAGGATAGATGGAAACGCTATTCCAAAGGACTACAACATCCAGCTGCGCATAAGGGCCGTGGGCGACCCCACCCAGGGTGACGACAACGTCTACGTCTTCGAGAGAACCGTGACCGTTACGGTGGAGAAGAACACGAAGACGAGGACTAACCTCAGGAACCTCGCGATAGTCATCGGAGCGCTGGTCGTCATAGTGGTGGCCTACACATACAGGAAGAGGTCGGGATGACTCCAGCGGACGTTGGAAACCTTTAAACGCACTTCGAAGAATGAAACGTTATGGTGGAAAGAATGAACTGGAAGCTGGTGATACTCGGGGTCGTGCTGATACTCATCGTCTGGATTGGATACGTGGTCTACGCCGCAGTAACGGCCCATCCCACGGTCCACGCCAGCTGGGGCTACGTGGACGAGAAGACGACAGAAATATGGGTCGAGGCAAAGCTCAGCAAGCCACTGCTCGTTCCTGCTGAGATAGAGAACCTGAGCCTGAGCTTCATGGGGATACCCGTTGCCAGGGTCGCTAGGTTCGACTACGGGGCAACGAGAACCGACGTAAACATGGCGATAGTCATAGACAACGGAAATCTGGTGCGCTCCCTCGTGGCCTACCTGGACAACGGCCAGACCGGCGATGTCGAGCTCAAACTCAAGGGGAGCCTCCTCAAGGTTATCCCGATCAACGCCGACATAAAGCAGGTCATCAGCGAGGACATCCTCGCGTACCTCAACTTCACCGCAGACAGCAAGGAACTCGCAGGGGGACTCGTCAAGAGCCCCGCACTGGTCGAGACAACCTTCGACTGGGCCGGTGAGCAGGACGGGAAGGCAGTCCTAATAGCCCACATGAAGTTCTACAACCCCAACTCCTACAGAATTCCGATAGGGAACGTGAGCTTCGACATGTACGCCAACGACGTGAAAATCGGCTACGGAAAAACCGTCGAGACCGTGGTTCTCCCACCCAAGGGCTACGCTACGCTGGACGTCGAGACCTTCATAGAGGAGGACGCCCTTCCCGAGGTCTGGGCCACCCACGTAAAGAACGGTGAGGTCAGCAAGGTCAGGGCGGACATATACCTGGACATAACCGTCCTCGGCAGGGAGTACAGCATTAAGCTGGCAAGCTACGAGGAGACCGTGCAGACCGACATCATGGGCGGCATCAACGACATGCTGGAGAGCCTCCTCTCCGGATGAAGGTTTTTAAGGCCCCCATCTTTTCCATTTCTGGTGAGAGAAATGAACGTGAGAGAGATTCACGAGTTCCTCAACGAGATGTGGGAGAGCATGTTCACCCTCAACGAGGAGCTTAAGCTGGAGCTCCCCAAGGAGGGCTTCAGGGTAGAGGACGTTGAGGAGGCCTTCGGTGCCTACATCTTCCTCGACGGCGAGTGGAGGCTCATGAAGTACCCCCACCCGGCCTTCGAAATAAAGCCCCAGATAGAGGTCGGGGCCACGCCGGAGAGCTACTACTTCGTGGTTGCGGTTCCAAAGGAGAGGATAAACGAGAACTTCGTCGGCCTGTTCATCGAGCTCTTTCCGAGGAGCTTCATATACGGCGCCCAGGACTTCCTCAGCGATGTATACAACTGGAGGCGCGACGGAAGGGTCTCCCCGAGGGAGATACTTGAGAAGATTGAAGCCAGCGATGAGAAGCTCTTCCAGTTCGAGGCGAACTTCGGCAGCGTCGAGGCGCTGAAGCGAGGGCTCATGAGACTCATAAAGACCGGCAAGCGCTTCGAAATCTTCGACCTCTGAGGTGTCCCCATGTACGCCGATGCTTTCCCCGAGGAGCTGAGGGAGTACTACCGGAGGCTCTTCGGGAGCGAAGCGGAGGAGATAATGGCCTCGCTCAGAACGCCGGTGGAGAAGTACTACATCCGCGTGAACACGCTGAAGACGAGCAGGCAGAAGCTCATGGGGATACTCAGGAGGGAGGGCCTCAAGCCGAAGCGAAGCCCCTACCTGAAGGAGGGCATATACTTCGAGAGGGAAGGCCCAAACTTCCCCGATGACTACGAACCCGGCCTTCCAGTCGTCCGCGCCAACAAGTTCGCGAGCGAGAGTGTCTACCAGGGTGCGATGCTCTACGCCCCCGGCGTCCTCCAGGCGGACAAAAAAATCAAGCCCGGCGACGAGGTGGAGATACGCGACCCGAGGGGGCTTCTCGTCGGAATAGGAATCGCCAGAATGAGCGCCAAGGAGATGATAGTCTCGACAAAGGGACTGGCCGTTGAGGTCACGCTACCGAAGTTTAAGCTCCCCAGTCTGAGCGAGCTGGAGTCCTTCAAGGAGGGCCTCTTCTACGCCCAGAGCCTGCCATCCATGGTGGTCGCCCACGTCCTTGAGCCGAGCGAGGAGGAGCTAATAATCGACATGGCCGCCGCCCCTGGCGGAAAGACGAGCCACCTAGCCCAGCTGATGCAGAACAGGGGCGAGATAATAGCGATGGACAAGTCCAAGAACAGGCTCAAAAAGATGGAGGAGGAACTGAAGAGGCTCGGCGTGAAGAACGTCAAGCCCATCCACATGGACTCACGGAAGCTCCCGGAGCTGGGAATCGAGGCGGACAAGATACTCCTCGACGCACCGTGCACCGCTCTGGGTATACGGCCGAAGCTCTGGGAGAGCAGGACGCCGAAGGACATAGAAGCCACCGCGCGCTACCAGAGGCACTTCATCAACGCCGCCATAAAATCCCTAAGGAGAGGCGGCGTTCTCGTCTACTCCACCTGCACGCTGAGTTATGAGGAGAACGAGGCCAACGTGAAGTACATCCTCGGCAAAGGTTTAAAGCTCGAAGAGCAGAGCATCTTTATAGGTTCGAGCGGTATGGACATAGATGAGGTTCAGAGGTTCTATCCTAACAGGCACCTGACCCAGGGCTTCTTCATAGCCAGGTTCAGGAAGGTGTAGGCATGGACTGGAAGAAGTACTCCCTCCTGGGCCTCGGCCTGCTCATAATAATCCTCCTGGTCTGGTGGGCCGGCCTAGAGGACGTCATCGAGATACTGAAGGGCGCGAGACTGGAGTACTTCGTGCTGGCAATTCTGGCCTACGTCGCGGCGGTTATCATGTGGGCGCTGCGCTGGCGCGTCCTGCTAAAGAGCCTCGGCATAGAAGCACCCTTCAGGACCATAGTGGCCGGTCTCTTCGTCGGGGTCTTCATAAACAATGTGACCCCCGGCGCCAGGGGCGGCGGCGAGCCTGTTAGGATGTACTACATCTCCAAACACACGAAGCAACCCTACGGTCACGTTTTTGCCACGATAATGATGGACAGGATAATGGACGTCATCCCGGTCGTAGTCATGCTTCTCCTCGCGACGGTCTACGTCTACAACCTCGGCTCTTTCTCGCTCACGCTGACGCTCCTCCTCCTGGATGTATTCTTCGCCATAATAACCCTAGCCACCGTTGGAATACTCCTGAGCGAGAAGAAGACCAAGGGCATCCTCTACTGGTTCTACCGCCTCTTCGGGAGGATAATGCCCAAGAAGGCCGCCAAGTACGAGGAGAAGTTCGTTCACGCCGTCGAGGTGAGCGTTCCCCAGTTCCAGGAGAACTTCAAGCTCCTGATGAGGCACAAGGTGGCCTTCACGCTGTCGCTGATTTACTCCTTCGCCTTCTGGTTCCTCGTTCTGCTCCGCTCATACTTCATCTTCATCAGCATAAACAGCCCGATAAAGCTCCTCGACGTCATGGTCGTCCAGATGATAGGCATCGTCGTCGGGATGTTCATGATAATCCCGGGCGGAGCGGGAATAATAGAGGCCATAAATTCGGCCGTTTACGTTCTCCTGGGGATAAACAAGGAGATAGCGGTGACTGCGACGCTGCTGGAGAGACTGATATCCTACTGGGCGCCGACGGCGATAGGGGCAGGCATAATGACTCACTTCGGCATCAAGGTGAGCCAGGACAGGAAGAGACTGGAAGGGGAGGACGACAAGGATATAAACGATGAACCCCAATAACGGGTTTGACGGTGTACATCATGGACTGGAAAAAAGCAGTTTTTTTCATCGGAGCGCTCATAGTCATAGGCGCCCTCATCAACTGGGCGGGAGCCCAGGGAATAGCCGAAATCCTCCGGGATTCGGACATTGAGTACTTCCTCCTCGCCATCCTCGTTTACGTTCTCACCCTCGTTGCCTGGGCGCTACGCTGGAAGGTTCTCCTCAAGGGGCTTGGGATAAAGGCCCCGTTCAGAGCGGTTTTCTCGGCCATATTCGTCGGGATGTTCTTCAACAACATCAGCCCCGGCGCCAAGGGGCTGGGCGAGTTCATAAGGGTTTACTACCTCGCCAAGAGGGTGAAGAGTCCCTACGGGCCGATGACGGCGAGCGTTATGATGGACAGGATACTCGACCTGGCTCCCATCGCGGTGATGATGGTCGTGGCGACCCTCCACGTCTACTGGCTCGGCGAGACCGGCCTTACAATCCTCATAATAGTCCTCGATGCGATTCTCATGGCCTTCTCCGCCCTCGTGATATGGCTCCTCATGAGCGAGACCAAGGCCCCTGGGGCGGTCTGGTGGATCTACAGGCTCTACCACAGGATATCCGCGGGAAGGGCCGAGAAACGCAAGGCCTCCTTCCAGAACATTGCGGATGTAACAATCCCGAGGCTCCAGTCGGACTTCAGGATTCTCTCACAGGACAAGATGGCGACCGTAGTGGCGCTCTTCCACTCCTTCGTATACTGGGGGCTGACGATACTCCGCTACTACCTCGTCTTTCTGGCCATAAAGTACCCGATAGCCCCGATGGACATAACCGTCGTTCTGGTAGTGTCCATGGTCGTGGGAATGTTCGCAATAGTTCCTGGAGGGGCGGGAATAATAGAGGCCGTTAACTCAGCGGTCTTCATAGCCCTCGGGATAAACCCGGAGTACGCGGTCACCGGGGTTCTCCTGGAGAGGCTCATATCCTACTGGGGCCCAACGGTTATAGGCTCCTTCGTGACCGCCGGCTACGAGGCCGAGGTTCCAGAGGAGGAGCTCCCGCTCCCAGCTCCGGATGAGGAAACCCTGAAGAAGAAAATGGAAGAGAAGGAGGAAAGCGAACCATGAAGTTCGGGATAGTGGCCAGAAGGGACAAGAAGGCCGCACTCAAGCTCGCATACCGCGTCTACGATTTCCTCAAGGTCAGCGGATACGACGTCTGCGTGGACAGCGAGACCCACAGGCACCTCCCGGAGTTCCAGGAGGAGGACGTCTGCCCGCTCGAGGACTTCGACGTGGACTTCATCATCGTCATCGGCGGCGATGGAACGATACTGCGGGTGGAGCACAGAACCAAGAAGGACATACCGATACTGGGCATCAACATGGGCACCCTGGGATTCCTCACGGAGGTGGAGCCCCACGAGGCCTTCTTCGCCCTCAGCAAGCTCCTTGAAGGGGACTACCACCTGGACGAGCGCATAAAGCTCAGGACCTACCTGAACGGGAGAAACATCGTTCCCGACGCCTTGAATGAGGTCGCGGTTCTGACTGGAATCCCCGGCAAGATAATCCACCTCAAGTACTACATAGACGGCGGCCTCGCCGACGAGATAAGGGCCGATGGGCTTGTGGTCTCGACTCCGACGGGCTCCACGGGCTACGCCATGAGCGTCGGCGGTCCCTTCGTTGACCCCCGGCTGGACGTGGTAGTCATCGCCCCGATAGCGCCGATAGCCCTCAGCTCGCGGCCGATGATAGTGCCCTCGTACAGCAGGATAGACATCAAGAACATAGCCCTCACGAGGGAGATAATCCTCGCCATAGACGGACAGTTCTACACCTACCTGGAACCGGGGACCGAGATAACGGTGAGGCTCTCCCCAAGAAAGGCCAAGTTCGTGAGGTTCACGAGGGAAGTGTACCCCAAGTACACGATGAAGATCAAGAGGAAGTTCTAAGGAGCTCCTCCAGGTCTTTTACTGGGATGAATTCCCTTTTCAGCATCATGAGCTCCCTGTCCCCGACGGTCGACCGACCGACGATAAGGAGCACCGTCGAGCCGGCCTCCACCGCGTAGTCCCTGAGCGTCGAGAGGAACCGGAACACCGAGTGGAAGTCGTTGTAGAGTATCAGAACCTCAAGGCAGTCTATGACGACCAGCCTTCCCCCGCTCTGAAGGAACTTCACAGCGCTGTCCAGGATCACGTGGAGCTTCGTGGGGCCGACACCGCTTTCACTAGCCTGGGTTATCCAGAGGGTCTGGGCGCTCTCGCAGAACTCCTTGTACTTCCAGGGGCTTCTCGTCACCACCAGCGCGGGAACCTCGCAACTTCCGAGGAACTCAAAGATCTCCTCGCGTTCCCCTAGGTACAGAAAGCCTCCAGGAGGAAGGTTTCCGTCGCGGATTTCTCCGGACGGAACCGGAAATATCCTCCTCTCGACACTACGGATGTAGTTTATGATGCCGTACGCTACCCCAACTATCGAGAAGAAGTAGAGCGCCCCCTCCAGCGGCGCGAAGGTCTCAGGATTGGCGGCGAAGTCGTCAACCACATCTATAAATCGTCCGATGGATGCCAGGAGAAGGGAGAAGGCTGTGATGACCAGAAACCGGTTCAATGGCTCCTCATAGCGGTTGATCCGCCTGAGGGCGTAGAACGCTGCGTAGCCTATCACCAGAAGGAGGACGACGTCCGAGATGAATACCAGAGGGGGCACCGTCAGCCCCATACAACATCCACCTCGTCGGTTCTGAACTTCTGCTTGACCACGGTGTCGTTGAGCGAGAAGCGCACCCCCCCGAGGTACATCCTAAGGCCGGTGTAGGCTATCATCGCGCCGTTGTCCCTGCAGAGGTCGTAGGGAGGAACGAAGAAGTCTATGCCCCTGTCCTCCGTCATGACCCTCAGCATCTCGCGGAGGCGGTTGTTGGCCGCGACACCGCCGACCAGAACGACCTCGTCCTTGCCCGTGTGGGCCACGGCCCTTTCAGTGACCTCAACGAGCGCCGAGAAAGCCGTCTCCTGGAAGGAGTAGGCCAGGTCCTCAACGCGGTACTTCCCCGTCCTGTACTTCCTAACGGCCTCAGTGAGTATTCCGGAGAAGCTCAAATCCATTCCTTTAACCGCGTAGGGGAGCTCTATGTAGCGCTCTCCCCTGAGGGCAAGCTTCTCAATCTTCGGCCCGCCCGGGAAGCCTATGCCGAGTTCCCTCGCGAAGGTATCTATCGCGTTTCCTATGCCTATGTCGAGGGTCTCGCCGAAGACGCGGTAGCGGCCGCCTTCAAGGGCGAGAACCTGCGTGTTGCCACCGCTGACGTAGAGGCCGACGGGGTCCCTAACGCCGAACATCTTGGTTATCTCCACGTGGGCGATGCAGTGGTTGACGCCGACTATGGGCTTGCGGTACTTTATCGCAAGCGCCCTCGCGGCCGTTGCGACGACGCGGAGGCAGGGACCGAGACCCGGTCCCTGGGAGAACGCTATAACGTCAACGTCCTCCATTCCTATACCAGCCTCATCGAGGGCTTTACGCAGAAGGGGCTTGAGAAGTCTGGAATGATGCTCCGCCGCCTCCTTGGGGTGTATTCCACCCTTTTCCGTCGTGAGAGTGTGGAATACGTTGGCCAGAACCTCTCTCTCTGTAACGATGCCTATGCCGAGCGTGTGGGCAGTACCTTCCAGGCCTAGGGCTATCATCGTGATACGCTCCGGGAAGGTGTATAAAAAGTTGCCGGGCTACTCCCCGGGGCGGTGAATCTTCTCCTCGAAGGTCACGAAGTCGGTCCACGATGCATGGGCGAGGAAGCCGGCCCCAAGCCTGGGACTGTCCCCGCTGAAGGCATCCCTCCTGTAGGAACTGCCCACGACCTCTCCGACGAACCAGGTGTGGTCCCCGTAGGTTCTCTCATCCACCAGCCTGCACTCAAGGTTGGCCAGGGCGTTTCCAATGCTCGGGGTTTCAATGGCCTTTGACGGCACCAGTTCTATGGAGGTTTCCCTCAGCTTTGAGGGCCCGTGCCTCGTCCCAACGAGCCAGACGTCATCGAGCATCTCCATGCCCGGGACGCTTATCACGAACTCCCGGTGCTTCCTGATAAGCCCCCATGTGTACCTCTTGAGCGCCACCGCCACGCCGACCATGAAGGGCTCGGCGGAAACTATCGTGACCCAGTCGGCAGCCATGACGTTTGCTTCCTCGCCCTTACCGGCCACCACTAGGTAGGTTCTCATCGGATAGAGGAGCCTGTAAGGCCTCATGGCATCACCAAAAATGAATCCGACTTCATGTTATAAAAAAGATGAGGCTCAGCGCCTCGCGAGCCAGGCAAGGGCTTTGGCTGCCCGCTCGGGGGTCGGGAAGTTCTTGACCCCGTGCCCCTCAAGCAGCCCAACCCCGCCCCTCACGAGCTCTCCGGCCATGAAGTTGACGATGACCGGCTTGTCGCAGTCGGCCTCGATTATGGCTTTGGCTATCTCCTCGCTGGGCAGGAATATGGGCGGCACGCAGATGACGAGGAGGGAATCCACGTTTTCGTCGCGGCAGACGACTTCAATCGTTTTCCTGTACCTCCCGTAGTCCGCATCCGCTATGAGGTCAATCGGGTTCCTCACCGAGCACTGGGGTGGGAGGAAGGAGCGGAGTTCATCGACCGTTTCATCGCTCAGCTTCGCAATCTCAAGGCCGAGCCTTTCGAGCTTGTCCGTTGCGAGAACGCCCGGGCCACCTGAGTTTGTGATTACCGCGACTCTCTTTCCGGCTTTGGTGTACATCTCGAAGGCCTTCGCGGCATCGAAGAGTTCCTCCATCTCCTCAACCTCAATGGCGCCGGCCTGCTTGAAGGCCGCGCGGTAAATCTCGTAACTCCCCGCTAGCGAGCCGGTGTGGGAAGCGGCCGCCTTAGCACCGCTGGCGCTCTTGCCGGCCTTGAGAATTATGACGGGCTTTCTTTCAGTGGCGTAGCGGAGCGCCTTCAAAAACCGCCGGCCATCTTTAACTCCCTCGATGTAGAGGGCTATGGCCTTCGTGTTCTCGTCGTCGGCGAAGTACTCCAGAAAGTCGCTCTCGTTCAAATCGGAGGCGTTTCCATAGGAAACGAAGGCCGAAAAGCCGATGCCCTCGTCGTTGCCCATCGCCAAGGCCGCCCCTCCAAAGGCACCGCTCTGGCTGATGAGGGCCAATCCACCGGGCCTAACGCGAACCTCGAAGGAGCCGAAGAACCCCCCGTGGACGCCGAAGATGCCCGCACAGTTGGGCCCAATTATTCTGACGCTGTGCTTTCTCGCCTTTTCAACCAGCTCGCGCTCGAGGTCAACGTTCCCAACCTCGGAAAAGCCGGCGCTTATGACGACGGCGCCCTTGATTAGAGGGCCGATTTCATCGATGAGAGCGGGCACGAACTTTGCCGGAATCGCGATTATGGCTGTATCGACGGGCTCGTCAAGCCTCTCTCGGATTTCGAAGGTTCTCCCCGCGACCTCGACGGTTCCACCCTTTGGGTTGACAGGGATTACCTTTCCCCCGAAGCCGCCCTCGACGATGTTCCTCAGGATTTCGTACGCTATGGCCCCCTTTTTGAACGAGCCGAACACCGCGACGCTGGAAGGATAAAAGAAGAAGTCCATTCACTCACCTCCATCCTCCGCTTCCTCAGGGGGCTCCTGCTCCTCAGATTCGGGGAAAGGCTCTTCCTCCCCTGGCTCCTCAGGCTCGGTCTCCGTTTCTTCCTTGGTCCCCCGCCTCTTCACTACGATGAGGACGGCCACCACAACGAGGACAGCCGCGATTCCGTAGGCGTAGAACCTGTAGGTTGACTTCTTCTCGGTTACGGTTATTATGATGGTGTGGTCAGGAGCAACAACGTAGCTGCCGCCCACGACGGAGATGCTGTCGAACGCACCGGGGAGCTTCACCATCGCCTTCCATATCTTCTCAGAGGACGTCTCCTTGTAGGCAACCTCCGGCCTGGCGACGCCTATAACCACCAGGGAGCCGTTTTCCTGGCGGGTGTCAATGCTCATTATGTTCATAGTGGCCTTGAAGCTCGCGAGGAGCTGGCTGATTACCACAGGGGTCGCGTTGGCACCCGTGAAGGTCGCGTTGAACTGGACGTAGCCCTCGTGAGGGTCGTACTGGAGGGATATCTCCTTCCTGGTGGCGTTTAGGAACCTAACGTACGAGTACACGCGGGTGTAGAGCTCTATCAAGGGGATAAAGTCCCCTTTGTTCCACACGGCAACGTTGTCGCTCAGGTCGTCCGGAACCGGGGCGAGGTTGGCTATCTCGTAGTCCTGCGGGAGGATGAGGGTGAGCCTGTCCCAGGTGTAGTCGAAGACGTGACCCTTGTACACGAAGTCCAGGTTTCCGGCGGCAGGACACCGGAGCGTCTTTCCATCGCTGATCAGGAAGTTCGTAACCGCGAAGGTCACGACGGCGGACCAGTTGTCAAGGACCTTAACCGGCCCCCCAGACGGGAGGTATATTGTGCTGCTTACGTTGGCCGCTTCGTATCTCTTCTCAAGGTTGTCCTTCATGTTGTCGTAGATCAGCTCCTTCACAAAGTCCTTGAACTCCTCGTTGGCCGCGGTTGTGTTGTTGGAGGCCAAATAGTCGAAGTAGGCCCTGTAGTGCGGATCCGTGAGGACCACGTACATCTTGAACGTCCCAAGCCACGTCGAGGTGTTCTCTATGACAACTGGAGCAACCTTGATGGTCATGTCTATCTTGAAGAGGGGCTGGGCGTTGCCTGCGGCCCCGACCTCACCTGCGAGCGGAGTGAGGAGAAGAACGATGAGTATGAGCGCCACGAATCGCCTCATTCAATCACCTCCACGGGAATTTTCCACCGGCGATAAAAAAGCTTATTGGTTCCTCCGCCTAAGTTCACTCCATGGGGAGAAAATACCGGAAAGTGGTCGTCGGCGGAACCTTCGACAGACTCCACCTCGGCCATAAAGCCCTGCTGAGGAAGGCCTTCGAGGTTGGGAAGTACGTCTATATCGGCCTCACCTCCGACGAGATGATACGTGAGAAGCCGTACGCGGATAAAATCCTCCCGTACGAGCTACGGCTCAAGGATTTAATCAAGTTCTTCGAGGTTAACGGCTACTCCAACTACCGCGTGATTAAGATACACACTGCCATCGGCTTCGCAGACGATATGAAGAGCTTAGAAGCCATAGTCGTGAGCGAGGAGACCTACAAGGGCGCGCTCATCGTAAACAGGGCGCGGGAGGAGAAGGGTCTAAGACCCCTCAAGATAGTCACCATAGGCCTCGTGAGGAGCTCCCTCGGACCCAAAATCAGCTCATCCCTCATAAGGGCCGGCCTGATAGACCCATTCGGAAGACCGCTCTCCAGTGGAAACAAAACCCCGGAGGGAAAGGCGTTTAAGGGACAAAAACGTAACACCTATGGTGATACTCATGGAGAAGCTGAAGGAGCCGATTATAGCGATTAACTTCAAAACCTACGCCCAGGCCACGGGCGAGGGTGCCCTGAGAATAGCCAAGGCCGCGGAGAAGGTCTGGAAGGAGACGGGCATAACCATAGTCGTTGCACCACAGCTGGCCGACCTCTACAGGATAGCCCAGGAGGTCGAGATTCCGGTCTTCGCCCAGCACATCGACCCGATAACGCCGGGAAGCCACACCGGCCACGTTCTACCGGAGGCCGTGAAGGAGGCTGGGGCCGTTGGAACGCTCCTCAACCACTCCGAGAACAGGATGATTTTAGCGGATTTGGAGGCCAGCATAAGGCGTGCTGAGGAAGTTGGGCTGATGACGATGGTCTGCTCCAACAATCCGGCGGTTTCAGCGGCGGTGGCGGCACTCGGCCCGGACTACGTTGCCGTCGAGCCGCCCGAGCTCATAGGCACCGGTATTCCGGTCAGCAAGGCCAAGCCTGAAGTTATCACCGACACCGTCGAGCTGGTTAGGAGGGTCAATCCGGACGTCAAGGTTCTCACGGGCGCGGGAATAAGCACAGGTGAGGACGTCAAGAAGGCCCTTGAGCTCGGAAGCGTCGGAGTCCTCCTCGCGAGCGGTGTAACCAAGGCCAAAGACCCGGAAAAGGCGATAAGGGATCTGGTGTCGCTGATTCTCTGAGCCTTTTCTAACTTTTAAGCCCGGGGAGGCTTAAGATTTATAAGCTCGGACTCGGCTTTTCTATCGGGCAGCCCCGTGGTGTAGCGGCCAAGCATGCGGGACTTTGGATCCCGCGACCCGGGTTCGAATCCCGGCGGGGCTACCACAACGAAAGACAAGGGGGCTCCGCCCCCTTATCTCTCTGTACTCTCAAACCCCCATAGTGGGGCTTCGCCCCACAACCCCGCTTTTCTCTAAAACTCCGGGGGGCTAACGCCCCCACACCCCCAAAACTTCACGAAGGCGAAGTTTGATCAAAAGTTGGTGATTCTTTTGTGAAGTGCTCTTTTGAGAGGTTTGCCTTTTTGAGTGTGCGGTTTTTAGTGAAGAATTCCTTTGAAAATGCCTTATTCAAGTGGGTTTACTTTCCTCGCGCTCCGTTGGAGCGCTTTAAGCGTTTAAACCCGTGTTTTTAGGGCTTTGAATTGTGAATTCCTGCTTGAAAATGTCTGTTAAGATTGCAAGCCTTTTCCCAGTTGGCTTTTTGGAGGAATCACGAACTTTGATGAAACTTTGCTAGGCAAAGTTTCTAGAACGCGAACTCCTCCACGCTGAACTCTTCCATGACCCTCTCGAAGTCCGTCTCTGGAGCGTAGGTAAAGCCGCACGTGGTGCACTTCAAAACTCCGTTCTCCTCACTCAGCGGTGAGAAGCAGACGGGACAGCGGTACTCCTCACGGCTCAGCCCCTCGTAAACCTCGTCCTTCATGACGAGCAGGTTCAGCTCGGCCTCCCAGTCCTCGTGGAGCATCCCCCAGTAGGGGGTCTCGATGGGATAAAAATCCTCAAGGATCAGGGCGTTTATTCCGATGCCCCTGATTCCCGGTGGGAGCTTGCCGGTTGGCTCTATGCTCACCACGTACTGGTCGTAGAACTCGATTCTCTCGGCCCTAACCATCAGACCGCGGGAGAGCCTTGAGCGGAGGGGAATCACCTGAAGGAAGAGGCTCTCCTTGTCAACGTCCCAGCTCGCGCTTATTGAAACGCTCCCCTTCGTGAAGAACTGAGTTATATACCTATCATCGCGCTCCTCGCCGGCGAGGTGAAAGCCCAGCTTGCCCATGGCCCTTCCGAGGAAGTTCGGCCTTGGAAGCTTCCGATAGTTCACCAGATACTCACCTATCCAGCCGGCCAAGGGCATAGAATAGCCTATGAACGTCTGCCTCTGAACCCGCAGGTAGGCCACGCTGGGCAGTAATTTGAACCCTGAGTTCATCCCCATCAAAGAAAGAGCGACGTAATGATATATATGATTAACGGAAAGGCTAAGAACCGAAGAACTCGTCGAGGCTTATACCCTTCTTTTTCTTCTTCATGGCCGCCTTTTCCTTCTTGACTGCTTTTTCAAACCCCTGTGAGGGCTTTATCTTCTTTTCAGAGCGCTTGGAGGTCTTCTTGGATTCCTTCTTTTTCTCGGTCTTAGAGCTCTTCTTGAGCTTCCCGTTTGCCCTCAGCTCGTCGAGGTAGCCGTTCCTCCCGTTGGACCTGCCGGTCCTTGCCTTTATCATCTTCTCGCATACATCGGCTGAAAAGCCCATCAGGGTTCTCTGCCGCTCGGGGAAGACGTTCTCGAAGAGTGACTTTATGTCCTTCTCGGTCAGGCATATCCTCTGCCTCGTGTAGTCTAGGACGCTGTACTTCGTAACGAGCATCTTGGCAGTCGGAAGGTACTTCTCTATGGCACCCTTGCTGACGGTCAGAACGATCTTTCCGCCGCACTTGGGGCATTTGCCGGTCAGCGGAGGCCTTCTGTATTTGGTGTTGCACTTCACACAGCGGAACTCTTGGCGGGTGAAGCTCCTCAGGTTGCCCCTCAAATCCGGAACGAGGTGGGAGTTGATTATCGTCTCGGCCACGTGGTGCTCATCGACCGCCCTTATGCGTTCCGCAAGAGCGAGCTGGCGCTCCACCTTCTCGACCATATCGCCGAGCTGTTTGTACAGGCTCATCTTCGGGCCGAGGCCGATGTCGTCCGTGTCGTGGGTGAACTTAAGGCCCTCGTACATCTCCGGCTTGCCTAGCCTGTCCTCAACACGCTCGATGAACTTAATCTCCTTCGGGGACTTCATCTCGTAGGTGGCGCTGTAGAATTCCAGGGGATAATACCTGACGACGTCCATGTTGTGAACCTCACTGTCAACCTCGCGCGGGTCGAGGCGCGTGGTAACGACCAGCGGGGCGTCCATCTTGCCGCCGCGCTTCTCAGGGAGGTAGTACTTGCTGAAGTTGAGCAGGGCATCTAGAAGGAGCATGACGGCATCTTCGTCGCCATCGCAGTTCCTCCTCTTCGCTGCGTGATAATACGGGTGTGCATAACCTACGAGGACGTCGGAGAAGCCTATTATCCTGCCTATGATTCCGGCGGAGGTATGTGGAGCCAAACCGATGACGAGGTGCCCGACGAGATCCTCCATCTTCTCGGCGTTGTAGAACCTCTGCAGACCGTAGAACTTCTCGAGGAGGTCGTCTATGAAGCGGGCCACCTTGAGGAGGTACCTTCCAGCCTCGTAGGGCAGTATGACGTCCTGAACGCGGAGCTCGAGTATCTGGTCGTCCCGCTCCAGGGGCTTACCCTCGAAGTCGTGGGTATAGCCGAGTTCACGGAGCTTTTCAACGCTCGTGCCTATCTCCTTTGGCTTGAAGTGGGTTATCGGGGCGTCGGTGGCGTCGAAACGAATGGTGCCGTCTTTAAAGACGTAGACGTCGTTTTTAGCCCTCAGAAGGCCCTTTTCAAGCGGCTCGGCCATCTTGTAGCCCGAGGTCATACCTTGGACGCCCTTGAGCTTGTCGATGCCGTAGACCTTGACGTTCTCCATCGCCGCGCGGAGAAGTTCGGAGGGCTTTATGGTCCTCCTCGCGTAGGGCTTCAGTTCCATGCCGCACTTGGGACAGCGGAAGTCGAAGTTCTCGGCTTCGTCCTGGGAGTAGTCGACGTTGCACTTGGCACAGTGCCAGAGGAGTTCCTTCCTCGTTCCACAGCGCGGGCAGATGTGCTCCGGCCCGATGTGGCCGCAACTGGGACATTTGAAAAAGGCTATCTCCACGCTCGTTACCTTTCCTTCCTCGGCGGCCTTCTTGATGTCTCTGCTCGAGCCGCCGGCGAGACCGATCGGGAAGAGAACCTGAACGGGCGGCTTCATCTTCCTTTCCTTGGCCTTCTCCGGCCTGCCCATGCGAGCTCCGATCCAGCTTATCCCCCTATCGCGGAGCTTTATCCGGTTGTTTTCGTTGATGATGTCTATGGCGGTATGGAAGGGCTTCGCCTTGAACTCCCATTCAAGGTTGCCGAGAGGCGTGAGCAGGGCGGCGCTCCACGGATAATCGACCACTATAACCTTCTTCCTGTCCTCAGTCCTCTCAAGCCTGTGGGGAAGGCCAAGAAGTTCAAGGTAGCGTTTGATCCTGGCGTCGTTCTCCAAAACTACTTTCCTCGCGAACTTGTTCTTCATGTGCTCGTCCCACTCGATCTGAGCACCGACCAGAGCCCTCTGGAGCTCCTCAACTTCCTCCGGCTCCAGGGTGTTCCAGTAGAGGGTGTAGTAAGGGTGAAGGGGAACATCGAGAACCTTTGATATGTGTATGGCCTCCTCGACGCTCGGCCTCACGCGGAGCGGGTCCCTCAGGAGGTTCCCGAGAAAGTCCGGATCGAGTTCGATGTATTCCGCGGCCTCCTCGATAGCGTCGCGCGGGTTGTCTTCAAAGGGCCTGAGCTCAACCTCGTAGGTCTCGGCCATCGCCCTGGTGAACTCCTGAATCCACCATTCCTCGGCATAGTTGGCCGGAAGAAGCGTCTGGTTGTTCTCCACGAAGTCTCCAAAGTTGACCAGCGCGTCGCCAACGTAGAGTATCTCCTCGATTTTATCCCTGATTCTGAGGGCGGTCTGGTAATCGTCTACCCTTATCACGCTTCCGTCCTTGAGCTTGATTATAGGGCCCTCAACCGTCGTTGCAGGCGTCACTATACAGCCCTTGCCAGGCCTTTCCGTCTTCATCTGAGTTCCAATCGCTATGAACTCGTCCAGAACCAGCATGGTGGCGGGATTGACACTCCAGGTGGCGAATCCGCTGACGCGAGAGCGGCCATATCTGAGCCTGAAGCCGCCGTTCCTCGACGGCTCGGCGAAGAGCGGCCTTCCACCGATTATCTCCTTCGTGTACTTCTTGTTGGGGGCTATGTTTGCCCTCAAGCGCTCATAGAGTTCGTAGTAGAAGCCCTTCTCAACTTTCTCCTCAACCTCTTCCTTTGCACCGGAATCCTCGGCCTTGGACTCCGTGGACTTGGAATCCTCTGCCTTCTTGCCCTTCTCCTTGGCCTCGACGAACTCCTTTATCCAGTCCCAGCCGTCAACACCCATCTTGTCTATGTACTTGACGAGCTTCTTCGCCTTCTGAAGGACACCCTCGGCCAAGACGAGAATCGCACCGCCGCGCAGGTGGTTGGTCTCAACGCCGGGGACGTCCCTGTGGGAAACCTCGACTTTATCGGTCTCTTCGCCGGTTATCTCAATGGGGATGTTCTTCATAGCCAGCCTTACTTCATCCGCTTCTGGATGGTACTGCAGCCTCGTAACGGCGCGGTGATAGAGGTCTATCTCCTCCACCATGCGCTCTATGTGCTTTTCGCTCGGTTTGAAGCGGTCGAGACCGAGTTTTTTGCGAACGTAATCCCCAACGAGGACGCTCAATGCCTGCGCGGTTCCACCCGAACTCCTTATCGGGCCAGCGTAGTAGAGGGCCAGGTATTCGCTGTTGTCGGCCCACTCGTTGCGCTTGATTTTAACATCGGCTATTCCCTCCAGGGGGGCGGAAACGATGCCCTCCGTGAGTATCGCGAGTGCCGTTCTCACCGCCTGCTCCGCATAGCGCTCCTTGCTCCCAAGGTCGCCGAACTTTCCGTCTATAATCTCATCAACGACCTTGAGGGCCGCAAGCTCCTTTCCGTACTCCTTGACGAGGACGCGTATCCTCTCGGCCACGCCCTTCGGGCCGACGAGGCTCTCAACACGGCCGGCCATGTCGGTCGCCTGGGGCACTTCGACCTCAAGGCTGGGATCCTTTCCCTGCTCGCGGGCCTTTCTCGCTATCTCGTAGGCCCTGTCTATCTCGCGCTGGAGGGATTCGAAGTAAGCCTTCATTTCAGGGGAATATATCTCGCCCATCTCAGACACCCTCACAGTACTGGTCGAACCTTATGACCGCCCTCAGCCTGGCGGTCTCGATGTCGATTATCGGAACCCTCGCTGGAGTCGGAACTATGTTAACCATCTTCTGGAACTCGGTCTGGGCCTGCCAGGTGCCGGTGTTTATCAGAAAAACGCCGTTGTACATCTTGTACTGCATAACGTGGACGTGACCGGCCTGGAAGAGGTCGGGGACGGACTCTATGACGAGGGTATCCTCGGAGTCTGGAGCGATTGGAACCTTCTCACCGAAGGTCGGTGCGAGGTGCCTCAGCTTCAGCAGGTCGAGCATCGCCTCGGCCGGCCTGTGGTGGCTCCTGTTCGGGATGAAGTTGACGACGTCCTCGATTCCCCTTCCGTGGGCTATGAGGAAATCCCTGCCGTGGAGCCGTATCACGGCGGGGTTGCTTATTATGACGGCGTTCTTGAGCTTGAGAAGGGGCCTAGCGTATTCTTCGTAGAAGCCCGGCTGTGGGATGGCGGTTCTGGCGGCGTCGTGGTTGCCTGGACCGATGAACATGGTTATGTGATCCGGCACGTTGCTCAGCAGATTCGCGAGCGCCTCGTACTGGTCGAAGATGTCAGGAATTGCCAGCTCGTTGTACTGGCCGGGATAGATACCGATGCCATCGACAACGTCACCCGCGATCACCATGTACTTTATTCTGCTCACGAACTCCTCCTCGGCCTTGTTATTGACGTCGCCGTTGAGCCACTCGAGGAAGCGCATGAAAGCCTTCTCGCAGAACTTGTTTGAGCCTACGTGGATGTCGCTGAGGAGAACGGCGTAGACCTTCTCCTCGAGGGGCGGCTTCTCCCGCTTGAACTTGGGAACGTCGGGGAGGAATATCTTGTTGGCGAAGAATATGCCCCTACCGGAGTAGCGTCCACGGAAGGCTATAACAGCGTCAGGCATTATCTGGAAGAACTTCTTGCTCTCCTCGTTGTTGCGGTTTATAAAGACCTTGATGACGCCCGTGTTGTCCTCCACCTCAAACATGTAGCCCTTCGCAGTCTCACGCTTGCTGTTAACGAGGCCGATGATGGTTACCTCGTCCTCGCCCCTAACGTAGCCCAGCTTGGCTATGTCTATCACACCGCCAATCTCGGGGTTCTCGCGGAGGATTCTGCGCATCTTCTTGAGCCTGCTCCTGAAGTAGTCGGAGTAGACCTTGATTATGACTTCTCCCTCTTTACCCGCGGCGTTCTTGGCCTTTGGGAGGGCGAACTTAACGTTCTTCACGTCGAACGTTACCTCGTACTCGTCGGGAATCTCCTTTGCCCTGTAGTGGAAACCGTCTCTTGGAGAGAGCTTGAGATCTGCATAAACGGAGTAGCTCTTCTCCTCCTCAGGGACCTCTTCACCCACGTACGCTATGGGAACACCGTAATCACCGTAGACTATCTTAGGCTTGACGCCGTTTCCGTTCTCTTCCCCGTTCACGTAGCCGTTATCGTAGCCGTTGCCGTTCTCGGCCGGAGCTTCCTCAACGGTGGTCTCACCTTCCATGGGAAGGACTTCCTCCGGAGCCTCGGAAGAAGTGGCCCCCTCAATCCCGGTTTCAGATTCAAAGCTCTCAACGGCCTCTTCCGTCTCAGCATCTCCAGTAGAAATGGAACTCTCTCCCTCAGAAAAACTGCCTTCTTCTCCCTCTAATACAGGAATTTCAGATGTTTCCTCGCCGCTTTCAGTAGGAGTTCCAGTGGAAATGAACGTCTGGGAAGCATCGCTTGAAGAAGGAACGAATTCCGCCGTTTGGGTTGTTGAGGCAATCAAACCGCTGGATTCACCAGGAACAGACGTTTCCACAGGAGTTTCGCTAGCAGGAGGGACCTCCGGGGAGATGTGTTCTTCAACAGTGGGCGACTCCACGACCGAAGACTCTGCGGGGCTTTCCATTGGAGGGGCACCCTTCTGCGACAGAAAATCCTTTGCCAGTGCAGAGTCTATCACGAAGGTTCCCTTTGCCTTTGCAAACTTTATGAGCTCCGCGAGCGTAAAGTCTCTCTTATAGGCATCAACGAGAAGGTAATAAGCCGAAGGGGTGATTAGATAGTTATTGGACATCAGATCCTCGATCAGACCCATCAGAGCAGCCTCCTCTGGCGGGACATGCTCACGGTGAGCACAGTCTGAAGTTGGTGGTCATGACGGTATATGTTCTTAACCTTATAAGGGGTTACGTTCAGACGAATCTCCTTGGTCCTTCCATAGCGGCCCTTGCTGACAACCTTGGCGTTGATGATGCCGAGCATGTCGAGCTCGTTTATCAGGTCACTCACGCGCCTCTGGGTGAGAGGTTCGAGGTCTATGTGATCGCAGAGGGATTTGTAAACTGAGTAAACGTCACCGGTGTTGGCCGGAAGCTCGCCGTTCTCGTCGAGGAGAACTATGGCGTAGAGGAGAACCTTCGAGTGGAGCGGGAGGGTCTTTATAACTTCCTCCATGGTGTCCTGCTCTATCTTCTCCTGGGCCTTCCAGACGTGCCTCTCCGTGACCTTGCTGGCCCCCTCGCGCTCGGCTATCTCACCGGCAACGCGGAGAAGGTCAAGGGCGCGCCGAGCATCGCCATGCTCCCTCGCGGCCAAAGCCGCACAGAGGGGAACGACCCCATCGTCCAGAACGCCCTCGTTGAAGGCGCTCTCGGCACGCTGCATAAGTATGTCCCTGAGCTGGTTGGCGTCGTATGGCGGGAAGACAACCTCCTCCTCGCTCAGGCTCGAGAGAACGCGCGCGTCGAGGTACTCCTTGAACTTGAGGTCGTTGGAGATGCCGATTATGCTCACCTTGGCGCGGTGAAGCTCCGTGTTTATCCTCGTGAGGGAATACAGTATATCGTCGCCGCTCTTCTTGATGAGCTTGTCTATCTCGTCCAGGACTATTATGACGAAGCGCTCCTTGGCGTCTATAACCTCCTTGAGCTTGGCGTAGACCTCATCAGTCGGCCAGCCGACGAGGGGGACCTCGACACCACTCTCGAGCTTGAAGTAGTTCACGATGTTGGCCAGAACGCGGTACTGGGTGTCAACTATCTCGCAGTTGACGTATATGACATCCACGGGGACGTTGTACTTCTGGGATATCTTTTTGAGCTCCTCAGTCACGAACTTGATGGTTACGGTCTTACCGGTTCCGGTCTTCCCGTAGACAAAAACGTTGGAGGGGGTCTCACCGCGGAGAACGGGAACCAGGATATGAGCAAGGTTCTCGATCTGCTCACGCCTGTGGGGAAGCTCCTTAGGCGTGTAACTGTGCCTGAGAACCTCCTTATTCTTAAAGATCTTCTTGGCGTGAAGGTACTTCTCAAAGATTGAATCGAGGTAATTGTCGTCCATAGGAACCACCCACTCCACTGGAAATCCAGCCCCATCGCTGATTTTTATTCAGGGAATCTGCAATTTGTTGAACATGTGATAATTTTAAGGTTTACAGTTGTCAACCAGCCAATTTAATCGAAGAGATCTTGAACGTCAAACATGTGCTCCAGAGGAAGCACCGGATGCAGAGGAAAGCATAGATAATCGAGCCAAGGGGTTTATATGCCTTGTTGAACAGGAGGATGTAAAAAGGTAAGCGGAAAATAGAAGAGATAATCAAAGAAAAGAAGGCGAAATCACTCTTCTCCGTCCGCAGGCTCCTCTTCCATGGCTTCAAGAACGGCGTCGAGAAGCTCCTTCGCGTCCTTCTCCGCGAGTCCAACCTTGACCGTGAGGAACTCCATGAGCTGCTCGTAGGTGTAACCCTTCTGAATCCTCTCAAGGAGCATGAGGATGATGCGGTCAAACATCCTCTCAACGAACTCCTCTTCGAGGCCTAGGGCGGAAACTCCGGAGAGAAGGCCAACCGCGAGGGCCGTCAGGGCGTCGTTGAACTCGTCCTTGCCGAGAGTCTTCTTGTCCAGGTCAACCCGGATGTTAACTACGTCGTTCGGCCTCCCGAGGCTGAACTTCATCATGTATATCCTGTCGTTCAGCTCAAGAAGCGTGTGGTAAACATAGAGTCTGTCCTCGTCGTTCATGCCGTAGGTCTCAAGACTCGTCGGTATCACAAGGTGAACGAACTCGTCCGAGAACATGATCACCAGAGTGAACGGCATCTTCGGATGCTCGGCCACGTACATCGACTTGTCAACCGCCTTAACCTCCCACGGAAGGTCAACTATGTCGGCGGCATCCTCGCTGCCCGACCTAAGCCACTCAAGAACCTGGGTTTCAATATCAGTCACACAAATCACCTCAAGGTTCTAAATGTGAAAGAGTTAATAAAGGTATCGGCAATGAAAGATTCAAACATCGGACTTAAAGGTTCTAAAAACGTATACATCTATACCCTGCACTCCAGACGCTGGAAATGAAAAACCCGAAGAGGGTATCAGAAATAGCCAACGTCCTTTCCCTGCTCCTCCATCTCCTTCTTGACCGCGAACACCTCGTTGAGAAGGTTCCTGGCGTCCTCAACGCTCATGCCGACCTTGACCGTGAGGAACCTCATGAGCTCATCCCTGCTGGCGCCGCGTTCAACCCTCTCGAGGACCATCCCAACGATGCGGTCAAAGAGTTCCTTCGCAAAGGCCTCCTCCAGACCCAGGGCAGAAACCGCGGACATCAGACCTATGAGGAGCGCGGTCAGTGCATCGTTGAACTCCGCCTTACCGAGGGTCTTCTTGTCCAGGTCAACGCGGAGATAAACGTCATCGTCCATGCCCGAGAGGGTGAACTTCATGAGGTTCACCTGGTCGTTGAGACGAAGGAGAGTGTGATACACCCTGAGCTTCTCGTCCTTCGTCATGGAGAAAGTTTCAAGGCCCAGAGGGACGAGCAGATGGATGAAGTCCTCCGAAAACGTCACCAGCAACGAGAACGGCATCCTCGGATGCTCCGCCACGTACATGCCGGGCCTCATCTCCCTGATGGACCAAGGGAGGTCAACTATGTCCTCGGCCGTATCGTTGCCTGCCTTGAGCCACTCCAGAACGAGGTTTTCAATCTCCTCCATGCGAACCACCAGTAGAAATTGGGCAAAGGGGTTAATAACGTTACACTCGAAATGAGTTTCCACAGGAAGCTAAGGGGTTTTCAGCGCACTTCTGTACATCGAAAGTTTCTATTTGTAAACGGACAGATGAACCCATTCGTTCACTTCCACTGAAAGGAGAATGAACATGAATGAACATCAAAAAGCATACATCATAGCCCAGGGAATGGCATTTTGGGAAAACATCAATGTTAACATTACAGTAAAAAGGTTAACGAGATTAACCCCCAGGGAGTTTCGTTTCCTGTGGAGCGGGGTTATTGCTACTCCCCAATACCGTTTGTATTCCTGGTGAAACTTTCCCATCTTTTCTACAACTTCTGATATTTATATATTTTCATGAACAATGTTCATAAAAAAGATGCAATCTGAAATAGTGATGAAAGATAGTTCAGTGAGTCACCAACACTCTTTAAAAATTGTGAATTTGCTCTTTGTAATCTGCCTTATAAATCCCCCTTTCCATATCCATTGGCCTCAAATCCGTCCATAGTCAAAACTGGGTTCCAGTGGAAATGAAACTCTGGGGGGTCGTTTAGATGGGCATCGAAAAAGACCTCTGTTTCCACTGGAAAAATGAGTCCATCCGTGGATGTACTGGGACATGGGTGATAATTTTTTAAAGCAGGTGTCATAGTGTACATCATGATTCCGGTACCAGTGGTCAGGCGACTTCTCAGGATGAAGGTCAAGGTCAGCAGGAACCGGCTTCTCCAAATAGCGGCGCTTGTGCTCCTGCTGGCGATTATTTTTGCGTTCCTGTTCATGTATTTTGAGAACGTGGGATTTTATACAGCTTTTTACTGGGCGGTTATAACGATGGCCACAATCGGCTATGGGGATATAACGCCCCAGACCGAGGCCGGCCGCGCCGTGGCGATGGTCGCTGCCGTTGCCGGAATCTCGACTTTCACGGCCCTCGTTTCGATTCTGGCCGAATACTTCATTTCATCGTCTCTAAGGAGGATGATGGGCATGCACAGCGTTAGGTATTCCGGACACTACGTGATAATCGGCCGCGGGAGCAGCATACCCAGCTGCGTGGGTGAGCTCATGTCCGCGATTTCTAGTGGGGAGGTGGAGATGCGGCCCATAGTGGTGGTCTTTCCCGACGAGGGCGAGCGGAAGAAGGTTGAGCTTCCAGAGGAAGTGGAGGTCCTCATCGGCGACCCCACGAATCCAGAGACCCTTGAACGCGCCCACGTGAGGGAGGCATCCTACGTCATCCTCGCCCTGGAGGACGACTCGAAGTCCGTCTTCACGACCCTCATGGTGAAGCGCATGTCCAAAGCGAAGGTCTTCGTCGAGGCCCTCCGCGGGGAGAGCATGGAGCTGCTCAAAGGGGCCGGGGCCGACAGGGTGATACTCAGCAGAAGTCTCGCCGGAAGGCTCCTCGCAAGCTCCGTTTTCGAGCCCGAGGTGGTGGACGTCATAGATGACCTCACCACGGCCTCCGGCGGCTACGATATCTCCGTTCTGGAGCGCAGAGACCTGTGGGGCATTCCCTACGTCGAGGCCATGAAGCGCCTCCACGACGAGGGCTACTTCCTCCTCGGTTATTACAGGGAAAAGCCCGTTCTCAACCCAGCACTGGAAGAGAAGATTCCCGAAGGGTCCAAACTGATCATCATAAAGCCCGGCTCTTCCAGTGGAAAAAGGTGATGGCGTTGCCCCATCACTCTTACTTCCGGATTGTGTATCCAATCTCGATTGAAACGACCAAGCGGGGGCGTGAATTCGCGGTATTTCCCAATACTCGGCACTTTTGTCTTCCGCTCCATGGGAAAGAAAAGTATATAACCCTTCGGCTTTTTACCCCTATGAAAGGTAGCCGTAGCGGGTGAGTGAGATGCCAAGGAAGAAGAAGGCTGAGGATGAAATAAAAGAGCTCGAAGAGTTTGAGGAGCTCGATGTCGTTGAGGAGTCCCCGTCAAGCTCAACCAAGAAAAAGAAGGAGAAGGAAATAAAGACCCTTGAAGACCTCCCAGGCGTTGGTCCTGCCACTGCTGAAAAGCTTCGCGAGGCCGGCTACGACAGCATCGAGGCCATAGCAGTTGCATCTCCAATGGAGCTCAAGGAGATAGCGGGAATAAGTGAGGGTGCGGCGCTCAAGATAATCCAAGCCGCCAGAGAGGCCGCCAACATAGGAACCTTCATGCGTGCCGATGAGTACATGGAGAAGCGCAGAACCATAGGCAGGATTTCCACTGGAAGCAAGAGCCTCGACAAACTCGTTGGCGGCGGAGTCGAGACGCAGGCCATAACCGAGGTCTTCGGTGAGTTCGGTTCCGGAAAGACCCAGCTGGCGCACACCCTCGCGGTGATGGTTCAGCTCCCAGAGGAAGAGGGCGGCCTTCACGGTTCGGTCATATGGATAGACACCGAGAACACCTTCAGGCCCGAGAGAATAAGGCAGATCGCCGAAAACCGCGGCCTTGACCCCGAGGAGACGCTCAAGAACATCTACGTCGCGAGGGCCTTCAACAGCAACCATCAGATGCTCCTCATCGAGAAGGCCGAGGAGATAATCAAGGAGAAGGCCGAGACCGATAGGCCGGTAAAGCTTCTGGTCGTCGATTCGCTCATGGCTCACTTCAGAAGCGAGTACGTCGGCAGGGGAACCCTCGCCGAAAGGCAGCAGAAGCTGGCCAAGCACCTCTCTGACCTGCACAGGATAGCTGACCTCTACGACATAGCTGTCTTCGTTACCAACCAGGTGCAGGCTAAGCCCGATGCCTTCTTCGGCGACCCCACGAGGCCCGTTGGTGGCCACATCCTAGCCCACAGTGCAACCCTAAGAATCTACCTGAGGAAGGGCAAGGCCGGCAAGCGCGTAGCCAGGCTCATAGACAGCCCCCACCTCCCAGAGGGTGAGGCAATCTTTAGGATAACCGACAAGGGCATCGAGGACTGAGTTAGCTTTTTAACCCTTCTTCTTTACCCCATTCCATGTCAAAGGTTGAGGCCGTTCAGAACCCATCCTGCGATGAACTCATGAGGATAGTCGATTCCGCCCTGTCGTCCGAGGCAATGCTGACGATATTTGCCCGCTGCAAGGTGCACTACGATGGAAGAGCCAAGAGCGAGCTCGGCTCCGGCGACAGGGTGATAATAATCAAGCCCGACGGTGCCTTTCTCATCCACCAGAGCAAGAAGCGGGAACCCGTCAACTGGCAGCCGCCGGGGAGCTTCGTAACGGTTGGGGAGCGCGATGGCGTAATCATCCTCCGTTCAGTGAGGAGGAAGCCGAAGGAGATACTCGAAGTTGAGCTTGAGGAGGTTTACCTAGTCTCCATGTTCAAGGCCGAGGACTACGAGGAGCTTGCTTTGACAGGCAGCGAGGCCGAGATGGCGGAGATGATATTTGGAAACCCCGAACTCATTGAGCCTGGATTCAAGCCTCTCTTCAGGGAAAAGCAGATCGGTCACGGCATAGTGGACATCCTCGGACGCGATAGGGACGGTAACCTCGTCGTTCTTGAGCTGAAGCGCAGAAAGGCAGACCTGCATGCCGTCAGCCAGCTTAAGCGCTACGTTGAAGCCCTGAGCAAGGAGCACGGGGACGTTAGGGGGATACTCGTTGCCCCGTCCCTGACCTCCGGCGCAAAGAAACTCCTTGAAAAGGAGGGCCTTGAGTTCAGAAAGGTTCAGCCGCCGAAGAGGGAAAAGCTCGGAAAGGGCAGGCAGAAAACCCTGTTTTAACCTATGTCCATCTCCTGCGGTAGCATCTCGCGAACCCTGACCACCAGCACCGTGTTCCTCTTCCTCACTTCGACTATTCTGCCGAGGCCGAGGAGCCTCACCTGCGCCCGGCACACGGTCACTTCCCTCTCGTCGCTCTCTTCCCATGGAATCCTCTGCTCCATGCTCTCCAGGCGGAGTATCTCCGCGAGAAGCCCCTCCGTGCCCACAGTGACATCCTGGAAGGTTTCGTAGGTGAGGAAGATCCTTCCGAGCTCGCGGGCCCTTTCGAGCGCAATAACGTTCCTCGCGCTCCTTATCTCCAGAGTCTTGTACGGGCTCCTCAAAAGCTCATCGAGAACCCGTCTCGCGATTCCGGCGAGAGTTATCGCCTCCATACTCTCACCTCACAGGTAGATGCTCTCGTACTGCTTCTCGGCCTTTCTCCTGGCCTGCTCCATCTGCTCGTGCATCTTCCTAAGCTGGGCCTCTATCATCTCCGCCTCCTTGAGCAGGGGCTCCGTTGAGACCTCTATCGGTGTCAGCTTCTTCAGAACTTCTATGACGTTCGCAGCGGCCCTCGGGTCGGGTCTGTCCCCGAAGGTCTCTCCCAACAGCACGTAGGCGTCGAGTTTTTCCTTGCTTGCCTCCCAAAGGAGCTTTCCACTCATTCCCATTATCGAACCGTACTGGAGGATTTTCACTCCCAGGTTCTCGAGCTCCCTGTTCAGCTCTTCCTTGGCTCCAACCCCCCAGACGTCCATCTTCTCCTTGAAGAGGCCTATGCCTATACCGCCGAGGGATACGATCTTGTCCGCCCTCATGTCCCTAAGGTACCTCACGAGCTCCCGGGCTATCTCGCTCACCAGGGTGGGCGGGACGTAGATGTCCGCCACGGCGAGTATTATGTTGTCCTTCCCGTAGAACCTGAGGGGAGGGTTGGGTTTTCCGTCGAGGATCAGTGCCATAGGCGGGATGAACGGGCTCTCCACGTAGCCTATCATCTCCATTCCAAGCTCCTTCGCTAGGAAGTTCGCCGCTATGTGGCCGACCAGGCCTATCCCGGGATAGCCCTCTATCAGGATGGGGTTCTTTATCTCAGGGAGCACTATTTTCACCGGTCCCCCGTTGTCCATGCTCTCACCCCCACGAAAGAATTTAATTCCAAAAGGTTATTAAATTTTGCCCTCTACCGGACGGTGCTTCCCTCCAGTTCCGTCTTTATCTTCCACTCGTACCAGATGAAACCTCCGATTATCCAGCCTACCATAAACGTCACAAACCAGCCGGCTGAGGGTCTAACTCCCGAACCCAGAAGATGGAACATGAGGAAAGTCCCCACGAACCAGCCGATGATGCCCGCGAACGTCCAGGATATGAGCCATCTGCCGAGACCGGCCGGCATTTCAAATCCCAGTATGCCCCTTGGTCTTCATTGCCTTAAGCTTTATTCCGAGTTTCATTTCCACTGGAAAAGCAACCCTTAAATAACTCGGGCTTTATTTTTACAGGGTGATGTCTATGGTGAAGATTGGTATCATAGGTGGTTCGGGCGTTTACGGCGTCTTCGAGCCGAAAGAAACCGTGAAGGTCCATACCCCCTACGGCAGGCCTTCGGCTCCAGTGGAAATCGGAGAGATAGAGGGCATTGAGGTCGCCTTCATACCCCGCCACGGAAAGAACCACGAGTTCCCGCCGCACGAGGTCCCCTACCGGGCCAACATCTGGGCTCTCCATGAGCTCGGCGTTGAGAGGGTTATCGGCGTTACCGCCGTCGGCTCGCTCCGTGAGGAGTACAAGCCCGGCGACATAGTCATAACCGACCAGTTCATCGACTTCACGAAGAAGAGGGACTACACCTTCTACAACGGGCCGAGGGTTGCCCACGTTTCCATGGCCGATCCATTCTGCCCGGAGATGAGGAGGATATTCTACGAGACCGCCAAGGAGCTCGGCTTCCCTGTCCACGAGAAGGGCACTTACGTCTGCATCGAGGGACCGCGCTTTTCCACGAGGGCAGAGAGCTTCATGTTCAGGCAGTACGCCCACATAATCGGAATGACGCTCGTCCCGGAGATAAACCTCGCCAGGGAGCTGGGTATGTGCTACGCGAACATCGCGACGGTTACGGACTACGACGTCTGGGCCGACAAGCCGGTAGATGCCCAGGAGGTCCTCAAGGTCATGGCCGAGAACAACTACAAGGTTCAGGAACTGCTCAAGAAGGCCATCCCGCTCATTCCGGAGGAGAGGAAGTGCGGCTGCGCCGACGTGCTGAAGAGCATGTTTGTCTGATTCCTTTTCTCCGACACCTTTTTAACTTCCAGGGGAAACACACCTTCTTAAAAGGTGATGCTCATGAGCATTCTCATCAAAAACGGGCGCGTTATCTACGGCGAGAACTTTGAGGTCGTCGAGGCCGACCTTCTCATAGAAGGAAACCGCATCGTCAAGGTTGCCAAGGAGGTAACTGAAGCCGCAGACACCGTCATCGATGCCAGGGGGAAGGTGGTTTCTCCAGGCTTCGTGAACCTGCACACCCACTCTCCGATGGGCCTCTTCCGCGGTCTCGCCGACGATCTGCCCCTCATGGACTGGCTCCAGAACCACATATGGCCGAGAGAAGCGAAGCTCACGAGGGAGTACACCAAGGTTGGGGCCTACCTCGGCGCGCTGGAGATGATAAAGACCGGAACGACGGCTTTTCTCGACATGTATTTCTTCATGGACGCCGTTGCCGAAGTCGTGGAGGAGTCTGGCCTCAGGGGCTACCTCTCCTACGGGATGATAGACCTCGGCGACCCCGAGAAAACCGAGAAGGAAATAAAAGAGGCCCTTCGCACGATGGAGTTCATAGAGAAGCTCGGCTCCGACAGGGTTCACTTCGTCTTCGGGCCCCACGCGCCCTACACCTGCTCGATAGCCCTGCTCAAGGAGGTCAGGAAGCTGGCGAACGAGCACGGGAAGATGATAACGATCCACGTCAGCGAGACGATGGCGGAGATAGGCCAGATAACCGAGCGCTATGGAAAGAGCCCCGTGGTTCTGCTCGATGAGATTGGCTTCCTGGGGAAGGACGTCATCATAGCCCACGGCGTCTGGCTCGACAGCAGGGACATACAGATTCTCGCGAGGAACGGCGTTACCGTCGCCCACAACCCCGCGAGCAACATGAAGCTCGCGAGCGGGGTGATGCCGTTGCAGAGGCTCATCAACGCCGGCGTAAACGTCGGCCTCGGTACCGATGGTGCCGCCAGCAACAACAACCTCGATATGCTCGACGAGATGAAGCTGGCCGCTCTCATTCACAAGGTGCACAACCTCGATCCAACCGTGGCCGATGCCAAGACTGTCTTCAAGATGGCCACAGTAAACGGTGCCCGAGCCCTTCATCTCAACGCGGGTGTCATAAAGGAAGGCTACCTGGCGGATATAGCAATCATCGACTTTAACCAGCCCCACCTCCGCCCCGTGAACAACGTGGTTAGCCATCTCGTCTACTCAGCCAGTGGAAACGATGTCGAGACGACGATAGTGGACGGGAAGATCCTCATGCTCGACCGCGAGGTTCTCACGCTCGACGAGGAGAAGATACTTGACGAGGCCGAAAAAACGATAGGGAAGCTAGCTTAGCTCAGAGGCTGGCCAGCCAGTCTGGGTTTACCTCAACAGGCCTTTCCTTTTCCGCCCACACCCTGAGCTTTCTGTACATGGCTGCCCCAGCGACACCGGAGATTACGTTCGACAGGCCCGTTATGAGGCCGTCGATCAGGCCCGCCAGCAGGGTTTCAATGAAGCCCCTGGCAACGAGGGAGGTCATGAAAACGAGCCCTCCTGCCGCGGCCCCGATACCAACGATAACAGCTCCCATCAGGGCCCCGAAGACGAAGACTTCCTTGGCGTTGTCCAGGGCGGTTCCGATTATTCCCAGTCCCTCCCCGAAATCCTTGGTCCATATGTACGCCGGAATCATCATGGTGATTGTCCCCATCAGGAAGATCGCCGGGGGCAGTCCAAGCAGTCCCGCTATCACGTACCTCGTTGTTCCGGAGAGCGCGTAGTACGCCAGTATCGCTGGGAAGAGCATGAGACCGCCGACTATGAGGATGACGATTCCGTAAACGATGCCCACCAAGAGGGCCAGTATTCCCCCGGTTATGGACTCCTTAATGAGAGTCAACTCCTCGAAGGGTATGCCCTTTTTGTGGTAGTAGAATGCCTTGATTGGGTAGTATATTACGGTGAGCCTGATGAGCAGGGCAATGAGGACGAGGAGAGCCGCAATGCCCAGGTTTAGATTGGGGCTGTAATCCACAGGTCTCATATCGGTGTTGAATCCTGAGATGGCCAGGAGCACACCGGCTATCCCTGACGCCGCAACGGGATACCTCCATCTCTTCCCGTCCTCGGAGATGGATGCAATGGTTTCCCCCAGCGCCTCGAACGCCCTCATTCCACCACCACATTTCATAGGCTTCAGCCGTATTTAACTGTTACTGTTTTGAGTTGTATGTCGTGAAAAGCTTGCTTAGTAATTGCTCGCGCAAGGGTTAAATCCCTCCCGAGTAATCCTTGGAACGGTGAGTCCGATGGTTTCCTTCGAGATTGCCCGTGGGGACATAACCCACTTCCCGGCTGATGCTATAGTCAACGCTGCCAACCGCTATCTAGAACACGGTGGTGGCGTCGCCTACGCCATAGCCAAAGCGGCCGCTGGAGACGCCCGCGAATACATCAGGATAAGCAAGGAAGCCATGAGGGAGCAGCTCGGAAAGGGCTCCATCGAGCACGGGGAGGTAGTCGTGACCCCAGCGATGAGGCTTGAGGAACACGGAATCAGGTACGTCATCCACACGGTCGGGCCCTACTGCGGTGGCGTCTGGGACGATGACAAGAAAGAAAAGCTCAGAAAGGCAATTCTCGGCGCGCTGAGAAAGGCCGATGAGCTCGGTATCAAAACGATAGCGTTTCCGGCCATAAGCGCCGGCATCTACGGCTGCCCGCTTGAAGAGGTCGTGAGGACGTTCAAGGAGACTGTCGAGGAGTTCTCAAAGGAAGTGAAGAGCTTGGAGAGGGTTTATTTGGTGCTGTACTCAGAGAGGGATTACAAGCAAGCATTGAAATTTGTCTGAAGCTGGACATCTTCACACTAGCGTCCAGCGGAACGGAAAAATCTGATAGGAAATAGCGGGTGCATCGTCTATGGAACGTGAGAATAGTATGACTGGAGGGAACAATCCTTCCTTTTCCCCTTGGCTGCCTCTCCTTATACTGTTTCGGCTCGGTTTTCGCTTCGTCACGCTCCTCGATCCCATCCTCGGCATGGTGCTTTTCTACAACGTGCCCCTCTTGCTGCATCTTCCCAGATTCCTCGCCTTGGGTTACCCACTCCTTATGGGCATCGCTGAGGTTTACCTTATGGTGGTTCTCAGGAGGGGGAAGTTTCCCCTCAGGTTACTTCTGGCGTATTTCGTCATAGCCGTCGTCTTCGAGTTCCCCTACGCGGCGATTGAGAGTGGGACAAGTGAGATTCTCCTATTTGTCCTGGTGTGGTACATCACGGCTCCCCTCGGCCTGCTCCTCGTCCTGACCTCGTATCGCTCATGGAAAACCCCTTAACCTTTGAGTCTGAAATTTCTCCGGTGATTATCATGCGCATCGAGGACGTTTACATCTGGGACATAAACGCCAAGTGGCTTGGGATTACGCCTTACCAGCTCATGGAAAATGCCGGCGCTGGAGTTGCCAGAACGATTGAGGAGCGCTTTGGAAGGGGGCTCAAAATCGCCGTCTTCTCAGGAACAGGGAACAACGGCGGGGACGGCTTCGTGGCGGCCAGACACCTCAGCTTCGAGAACGAGGTCACGCTCTTCCTCGTGGGGAACGAGGCGAAGATAAGGAGCGATGAAGCCAAGCACAACTGGGAGATACTCAAGGGCCTGGACTTCGTGAAAATCAAGGTTCTCAAGGATTCCGCCTACATAAAGTCCCTGGACCTGAGCGGTTACGATGTTATCGTCGATGCCCTTCTTGGAGCTGGCACAAAGGGCGAGCCGCGCGAGCCGATACGCTCCGCGATAGAGAAGATTAACGAATACGCCGGAAAGGCGAAGATAGTGAGCGTTGACCTGCCGAGCGGCTATCCGAGCGCAATTCGGGTCAAGGCCGACTTCGCGGTGACCTTCCAGTGGGACAAGGAGGAGTACGAGGGCTTTGAAAGGATAATCGCCAAAATCGGCTATCCAAAGGAGCTCTATCACATCGTCGGCCCCGGTGATGCCAAGTTCGCGCTCAGGAAGAGGGGCGAGCACAAGGGTCAGAACGGTAAGTTGCTCATCATCGGCGGCAGTGGGGACTACTACGGCGCCCCATATCTCGCTTCCAAGGCAGCGAGCTACCTCGTCGATTTGGTTTATCTGGCAATGCCCTCTGAACCAGCGGAGAGAATAAGTGACCCCGATTTAATCCTCAGACCTATTGAAGGGAGGAACTTCTCACCGGACCACGTCCGTGAACTTCTGAGCCTAGCTCAAAAGGCCGACGCCGTCGTCATCGGCCCTGGAATCGGCCTCGCAGAAGAAACGGGGGAGTTCGTGAGGGAGTTCGTGAGGCGCTGTGAGAAGCCGATGGTCGTGGACGCCGACGGCCTAAAGGCGGTGGCAGAAGATTTGAGCGTTCTCGATGGGAAGACCTTCGCCTTAACTCCGCACGCGGGCGAGTTCGGGATTCTCTTTGGCGTGAAGCCCGAGGGTTCGCTCATGGAGAAGGCTAAGGTGGTGACGGAAAAGGCCGGTGAGATTAGGGGGGTTATACTTCTCAAAGGTCCCTACGACGTCATAAGTGACGGAAAGACCTGGAAATACAACAGAACGGGGAACCGGGGCATGACCACCGGTGGAACCGGCGATGTCCTGACAGGCCTCGTTGGCGCCCTGCTCGCGCTCGGCAACGAACCGCTCAGGGCCGCTTCAGTTGGTGCCTTCCTCAACGGCCTCGCCGGCGATATGGTGAAAGAGGAACTCGGCGAGAACTTCACGGCGTTGGAGATTGCGAAGAAAGTTCCACATGCGGTTAAGTGGGTGATGGAGTTCTGAGGTTTTCAATTCCTCAGAACTCAACCAGCTCCTTTACCTTCTCTGCCTTTTCACAGAGCTCACAGCTCTGAAGGAAAACCAGCATGTTGAGGAGGTGGAAGAGTTCTATCTCTGTCAGGTCGATGCCCGCCTGGGATATTCTCTTGATTACCGGCTGGGAATTTAGTTCTATCTCGTTCAGAACATCCTTGGCAAGATTCTTGAGCTTCTCCCGGTCTTCTATTTTGAATCCTGCCTTCTCCAGAACCTGTACTAGCTTTTCGGCCTCCACCTGGAGGTAGGCCTGCCTGAACTCCTCGACGCTCTCGTCCGGATCCGCCTTTATGAGGAACAGCCTGGCGCTCCTCGCGTAAACCCGCTCGTTTCCGTGGACCTCAAGCTCTTCCACGAGCCCGGCGTTCTCTAGAATCTTTATGTGTCGGTATATAGTCGTCCTGTCCTTCCCTATGGCGTCGCTGAGCTCGTTTATGGTCATGGGGTGCTCCCTCAATAGTTGAAGAATTTTAAAGCGGGTTTCATCGGAGAGCACCCTTATCCTTTCCGGCTCGGTTATTATGAGGACTTCCCTCACTCAGTACTCCTCCAGCTTGTCCTGGGGAGTCTCTCCCTCTTCGACGATCTTCTTACCGGCAGCGACCATGTCTATGCTGTGCACCACGCCGCCGAACTCCTCGATGGTCCTGACTATCTCGTCGTAGTCGAGGTTGTCGCCGACCATCGTTATCTTAACGTTCTCGGTTTCCTTGTCTATCTCAACGAGGGTTATGTTGACGCCGTCAACGCCCTCGAGCTCGCTTAGTCCGAGCGCCAGCTCCGTCACCATGGGCTGGTGCGGCTTAAGCACGTCCAGCACTAGAAGTCGTATACCCTTCGCCATATCCCATCGCTTCTCCTTTCGGCGTCATTTTTTAAGTATTTCTCCCAGCTTCTTGAGGAGCTCTAGGGTCTCCTCGTCGCGACCCATCCTGGCCATGGCCAGCCACTCGATGGCGTGGATGATGTCCTCGTTGGAGAAGTCCTTGAGAGCCTCTTCGTTGGCTTCGATCTCCTTGGATATCTCCGTCTTGTACTCATGCTCCTTTGCCAGGAGGCTGTCCATGACGTCGAGCAGCTCCTCGCCGTCGAACTCGTAGCCAAGGGCCTTGAATATCTCCAGCTTTATCTTGAGCCTTGAGCGGGCGAAGTAGCGGAGCTCCTCGTCCCCGAGGTACATGTTGATGTAGAACGCATCGGCCGTTCTTCCGTAATACTTCTCCACCAGGTTGCCCTTCATCTCCGTCCTCTTGACCTCGACTAGGCCGGCCTCCTTGAGCTTCTCGATGTGGTGGTATATCGTCTGGGGCGTCTTCCCCAGTATCTCGCTCAGCTGGGAGATGGTCATCTCCTTGTTGCGGAGCAGTCCGAGTATCTTCCTCCTCGTGTCCTCAAGCATCAGTTTTATAACTTCCGGGTCTGTTATGACCTTAACCTTCGCCATTTCCACCACCCAATTTAAACGTTCTAATGCCTCTTTTAACGTTATGGCATATAACCCTTTTGCTTCCCGCTACCTTTATATAAGTAAAGGTCATGGTTCATTAGGGCCGCAGCTGGACAAAATATCCAGCACCCGGATGTACCCATCTGTGGAGGAAGGCTTAAATATGGGCTCCCGAAAAACCTTCGGAGGTGGACAAGATGGAGGCTCCAAGGCTCGATTTCCTGTTTTACCCAAGGAGTGTCGCTGTCATCGGGGCGTCAAACGTCCCCGGAAAGATAGGGAACTCGATAATGCGCTCGATAACGCTCAACTTCAGCGGAAAGGTCTACGCCGTCAACGTCAAGGGCGGTGAGGTCGAGGTTAACGGGAAGAAGTTCCCGGTTTACAGGAGCATTAAGGAGATACCGGACGAGGTTGACGTCGCGGTCATAGCGGTTCCGGCCAGGTTCGTTCCTGATGTCATAGACGAGTGCGGCGAGAAGGGGGTTAAGAGCGCCGTCGTCATCTCGGCGGGCTTTAAAGAGGCCGGAAGGGTCGAACTCGAGGAGGAGCTCGTCAAGCGCGCCAGGAAGTGGGGAATAAGGCTCGTCGGTCCGAACTGCCTCGGCGTCACCAACCTCGAGAACGGCTTCGACTGCAACTTCAACCCGCCGGAGAGGCAGGCCAGGCCGCCCTTCGGAAAGGTCGCCTTCATGAGCCAGAGCGGTGCCTTCGGCGCTGCAATCCTCGACTGGGCCGCCAGTCACAAGATAGGCATGAGCAAGTTCATCAGCCTCGGCAACATGGCAGACCTCGACGAGAGTGACTTCATAGCCTATCTCGGCGAGGATGAGAAGACCGGCGTCATCACCGGCTACATAGAGGGCGTCAAGGACGGAAGGAAGTTCTTCAACGTTGCCAAGGAGGTCACGCTCAAGAAGCCCATAATCATCCTCAAGGCGGGAAGGACGGAGGCCGGCGCTAAGGCTGCGGCAAGCCACACTGGTTCCCTCGCAGGTTCCTTCAAGATATACGAGGCCGCCTTTGAGCAGACCGGTGTCCTGAGCGCCAAGAGCATGCGCCAGCTCTTCAACTACGCGAAGGTTCTCGCCATGCAGAAGCCGGCGAAGGGCAACAGGGTCGCCATAGTCACCAACGGCGGCGGTGCAGGAGTCATGATGAGCGACGGCCTGCTTGAGCGCGGCATGAAGCTAGCCGAACTGAGCGATGAGACCAACAGGAAGTTCAAGGAGGCCATAGAGAGGGGTGAGCTTCCGGAGCACATGAGCTACAAGAACCCCATCGACATCATCGGCGACGCCCCGTCGAGCAGATACGAGATAGCCATGCGCTACGCGCTGGAGGATGAAAACGTTGACGTCCTCGTCGTCATAGCCCTCTTCCAGAGCCCGGCCCTCGACGAGGGAATCGTCGAGGCAATGGCTAGGATGAGGGAGTACGGCAAGCCGATAGTCTTCGTGGCCCCCGGTGGAGACTACCCGCACAAGATGGCCAGGAACATTGAGCTCAAGGGCGTTCCCGTCTACGAGACCGTCGAGGACGGCGTCGATGCGGTCTATGCCCTCGTCAAGTACGGCGAGTGGCTGAGGGAGAACGGGAAGCTCTGATTCTTCTTAGCCTTTTCTCCCGTTTTCGCTATCTCTGACTGCAATTCTCGTGATGGAATTCTTTGACCTTAACATTCGAAAGGTTAATTAACCCCTTCCTTCGAGTTACTATGGGCGGTTCGATGAGACTACTCCCTTTGGTACTCGTGCCGTTGCTTCTGATCTCCTTGGTCAGTGCCGGGCTGTACTACGGGGGAGAAAGCTTCAAGTACTCCACCGGCTTCATCGTGGAGAACGTTTCCGCTGTTACACTCCCGGGAGGAACTGCATGGGTGGAGGACAAGCACATCCGTGTTTTTGAGGTACGAATCCTTCCCAGAAACCAGAGCCAGCTCATAGGCCTCACCATGAACCTTTCGTCCTCAGGGAGGATCTACTGGGTTGATTGCATCGTGAGCCAAGCGGCAGGGAACTACACGTCACCGGCGATTCTGTACCGCACTTCCGAGGGCTACACGGCCTCGTGCGACTTCAGGAGTGTGTGGGGTGAACTGACCGATATTCTTCCAGTTGACCCGTCCTATGTTCGTTTCTTCGAGGAGAATGGGTTTAATGTTTCCCTGAAATTCATTGTGGATGAAAACGCCTCAGTTCGCGTGGAGGAACTTAAAGCCTTCCTGTACCGCTCGAAGGAGCCAACGAATTTCGTTGTACTGGAAACCCCCGACGGCTACGAGCTGAAAATTGAGCCAGTTAAGTTCTCGTCCTTTGTCATTCGGGCTTCCTTCAGAGAAGATGCCGTCCTGAGTTTTCTTGGAAGCAACGATGACTCAGACAGCATGAACCTCACATTCCAGCGCTGCAACTGGAGCGACTACGGCGGTGTCATCGTACAGTTCATCTCCAATGACCCGCGCTTTCATTACAAAGGCAGGCATTTGCTGGTTGATGCCTTTGATTGTTCGGAGATTATGCGGTCTCAAATTCCGGATTTCAAGCGAAGATGGGCGGTTTTTGATGGAATACACGTTCGGAAACTGGATGACGTCAGGAGTGTGTTCTTCGCGGGCACCCTTTACGATCCACCGACCGGAAGGGAGGAACTGAGGTACTGGGGGGTTTGGCTTGGCCTTTCCCTTCTCATAGGGCTTGCAATAGGCATCGGCGTTGGATGGGTTCTCTGGAAAAGGCGGTGATTTTGAAACCATCCAAAAACTTTAAATCCCCTTCTTCCCTTTCTCTTCCCATGCTCGGTGATTGCTTTTGGCCTTGGTGAAGCCTTGCTCTTCTGCCCCGGCTTAGCCTTGGGTTTCGTTTCCACTGGAAATGGAGGTGTTTTGAATGGACGACGCGTTTAAGGTCACCCCATGGGACGTTGAGGGAATGGTGGACTACGCGAAGCTAATAGAAGAATTCGGAACAAGCCCGCTGACGGATGAACTGCTTGAGAAAACTGCCAGGCTGACCAGGAGCGAGCTGCCCATCTACTTCAGGAGGAGGTTCTTCTTCTCCCACAGGGACTACGACAAGGTTCTGGCGGATTATGAGAACGGTAAGGGTTTCTTCCTCTACACAGGGAGAGGTCCGAGCGGACCGATGCACATAGGCCACATCATTCCATTCTTTGCCACCAAGTGGCTCCAGGAGAAGTTCGGCGTCAACCTCTACGTCCAGATAACCGACGACGAGAAGTTCCTCTTCAAGGAGAAGCTCACCTTCGACGACACCAAGAGATGGGCCTACGACAACATCCTCGACATCATAGCCGTCGGCTTCGACCCGGACAAGACCTTCATCTTCCAGGACAGCGAGTTCACGAAGATATACGAGATGGCGATACCGATAGCGAAGAAGATAAACTACTCGATGGCCAAAGCGGTCTTCGGCTTCACCGACCAGAGCAAGATTGGAATGATCTTCTACCCGGCGATTCAGGCAGCCCCGACATTCTTCGAGAGGAAGCGCTGTTTAATCCCAGCGGCAATTGATCAGGACCCCTACTGGAGGCTCCAGAGGGACTTTGCAGAGAGCCTCGGCTACTACAAGACGGCGGCAATTCACTCCAAGTTCGTGCCAGGGCTCATGGGCCTTGAGGGTAAGATGAGCGCCTCAAAGCCAGAGACTGCAGTCTACCTCACCGACGACCCGGAAGAGGCCGGCAAGAAGATATGGAAGTACGCCCTCACCGGTGGGAGGGCCACCGCGAAGGAGCAGCGCGAGAAGGGCGGAGAGCCGGAGAAGTGCGTCGTCTTCAAGTGGTTCGAGATATTCTTCGAGCCCGACGACAAGAAGCTCATGGAACGCTACCACGCATGCAAGAGCGGCGAGCTGCTCTGCGGCCAGTGCAAGCGCGAGCTGATCGAGCGCGTTCAGGCCTTCCTGAAGGAACACCAGAAGAAGCGCAAGGAGGCCGAGAAGAAGGTCGAGAAGTTCAAGTACACCGGTGAACTGGCGAGGGAGCAGTGGGATAAGTCCATTCCGGAGCCGTTGAAGAACTGAGCTGGATTTTTAATCCCCTTTCGAAACTCTTTTATACTCGCCGGGATTAACTTTTACCGGTGGGTTAAAGGTGCGGAAGGCGGTTCCTGCCCTTCTGGTGGTCCTTGTCATTCTCGTGAGCGGCTGTCTCGGTGGGAACACAACGACCGGCACCACATCAACCGGATCGGCTTCGAATACAGTTTCATCTGTCCAATCACCGGGTTCTCAGTACAAGGCTCCTCCTCTGAGGTTCATCTATCCCGAAGAACCGGCCAACGTGAACATGAGCTTTGAGAACATGGGCGAATTCTTCTGGAAGACGTATTCTGCCGTGCCCTACTCCCAGTATGGAAATATCAGCGTGAACTACACTGATGGAACATTTAGGGGCAGATACGACTTTGTCCTCACGAATTTCACGTCGGGACCGCTTTATCTGGCGCTCCTCGTCACTCCAAACGATCCCCTAACCCTCAACATCAGCATTGAGGGCGTTCCGCTTGAGCTTTCCCGCATGGACGTCTACAGATGGGTTGATGAAGACGGCGTTGGTATCGAGATTTACGCGGTGAACGTTTCGACGAACCTCACCACCCTAAAAGGTGTCGTCACCTACGATTTCCGCTATCTCGAAAATAAGGAGTATATACGCCAGATGTGGGAGCACGATGTTTTCATTGGAACCGATTTCTCCTGGTGGGAGTTCGCCTCGAAGAACGCCACCGTCACCGTTACTCCATATCTGCCCAAGGACACGGTTTTCGTGCTCTTCGACTACGGAGTCGTCCGCAACGGCTCAGAGGTGGTTTACACTTCACCCATCCACCCCTACCTCGGGTTCTCCCTTTATCTCCCAAACCTTGGCTGGACGGGTTTTGAGGCATCGGACGTGAGCTTTACGGTCTATTATCCGGGGGACTGCTACGATGAAGAGGGTCTGGAGCTGGTCAAAAGGGAACTGACCTTCTCCTTTGGTCTCTATCAGAACATAACGGGTATAAAACCCGTTGAACGCTTCAACGTGCTCTTTGTCCCTGGTTTCAGCTGGAGGATCAGCCGGGAAGTCCTGGGGATATCTGCCGGTGCAGTAAACATTGGTGGAACTTTCATAGTCGATTGCCCCTCGAACATCGGGCACTCCGCCACGAACTTCGTGTCCACACTGTTCCACGAACTCGCCCACGAGTGGTTCGGTCACTACATGAGCTTTGGTACCTTCAACGAGCCCCTCGCCGAGTACTTCCGTATGGAGGCCTACACCCGCTGGAACCAGAGCGATGCCCTGGGATGGCTCGACAGGAGGGAGGAAAGCAGGGCTATCTGGGCAAACGGTGCGCTTTCCCTCAGGGAATCCCTTCGCAGAAACCTCCCCGCCGATAAGGAGAAGTACATCTACAGCGTCCGGTACGCCAAGGGTGCCTTTATGCTCCGCTCCCTCCGTCTCATCGTTGGAAACGAAACCTTCAACAGGATTCTTCACGATGTTCTTGAGGAGTGTCACGGCTCCCACTGCAACTACACGGTGTTCATCGAAACCGCCGAGAACGTTTCCGGCAAAAACCTCGATTGGTTCTTCGACGAGTGGTTCAACTCCACGCTCTTCCCGAACTACAGCATTACCAATCTAAACCTCTCACCGACAGGGGAGGGCTACAACCTGACCTTCACAATCGTCGACGCCAGCAACTTTACGATGCCTGTTCCGATTAGGATCGTCATGGAGAACGGGGACTCTCTCGATACCCGGGTGTGGGTCAACAGGACCGCGGAGGTTTCGCTCCGCCTCGAAGACCGGCCGGTCAAGATAATAATTGACCCGGATGAGTGGATGGCCAACGTAAACTGGAAGTTTGAGGTTGAGGGGATAGAGGTGGATGTGAATTAGATCCTACTGCTATTCAGTCCCTAAACCCCCACTCCTCCTCGAACTCCTTTTCTTCCTCGATTTCTTCTCCCTTTAACTCGACCCTGAAGGTCTCCTCAGCTCGCACGTCCGGCCTCAGCCTTATGTCCAGAATGCCACGGATTATGAACTCGCCGTGGCCGAGGATGACGGTTCCTCCACCGAGGCCATTCACCACCATCTTCGGCGTTATCGTGCCGTAGGAGCCGACCATGATGACCCTCTCCTCGGGGAGCATCCCCTCCCTGAACTCGAAGCTCCGGCCCTTTCCGACGATCTTCTCGTACTCGAATCCTTCGGCGCTTATGGCGACCTTAACGGTCCTAGCCTTGGTGAGCGTCGAGTAGACCGTCCCCATGATAAACTTCCCGTCCCCTCGGTAGTTTACCTGCGCCGAGTCGCTCTCGGTCGCCACCGTTACCGTGCCGGTGCCCCTGACCTTGCCCTCATCGGTGAAGAAGAGCACCACGATGTTTTTGTAGAGCTCATCGATTATCCTCACGGCGGGAGCCTTTACGAAGCCCGTTCCGTCTGAAGAAACGGCCACTTTGAACGGTGAGTCCATGAAGGGAACCCGCGAGGCCCTTTTCTTCTCCCCAGAGATGAACTTTCTTTCCACGTGGTAGCTTCTGTTCCTTCCGCTCCCGACCCAGTAGCCCCTCATCTCAAGCGTTCCCGTCTCGAATTCAATCTCCTCCGGAAACGTTACCCCCGAGTCGGAGAATCCCACCAGGCTCGCGAAGTTCTCGGCGCGCCGGTATTCCCTACGCCTTCTGAGCAGGGAGTAGGCACCGAGGGACATCATCAGCAGGAAGAAGACGAAGAAGCCCAGTATGAACAGCCTCCCCTCTGGAACGTTGATGAGCATGTATATCAGCGGCAGCGTGAAGAGCACTATAAAAATCACCAAGAAAACGAAGACGAGAGTGCTTCCCCTCTCCTTGAGGACGACGAGCTTCATGGGTTTCACCGTTGAGGGTTTGGATGAAGTGGTTTATTACCCTTCCCGCGAGCGGTTTATAACCGAATCCCCGAACTATTCTTGGGTGCTCAAGATGATTCGCCTTCCATTCCGTGATGGCTTTTACGAACTGAGGCCGAGCAAGATAATCTGCCTCGGCAGGAACTACGCGGAGCACGCAAAGGAACTCGGCCATGAGGTTCCGAAAGAGCCGGTGATTTTTCTCAAACCGCCGAGCTCCCTGATAGGCCCAAAAGAGGCCATAATCTTGCCAAGGAAAAGCAAGGAAGTTCACCACGAGGTTGAGCTGGCGGTGATAATAGGCAAACGCGGGAGGAGGATTCCAAGGGAGAGGGCAATGGATTACGTCCTCGGCTACACGATTCTGCTGGACATAACGGCCAGAGACCTGCAGTGGGAGGCCAAGCGGAAGGGCCTTCCCTGGACGGTTGCCAAGGGCTTCGACACATTCGCTCCGGTCGGCCCCAGGGTGGTTGACAAACGTGAGCTGGACGTGAGCGATCTGGAGCTGGGCTTGAGGGTCAACGGCGAAATAAGGCAGCTCGCGAGGACGAGCGAGATGATATTCAAAATCCCGGAGATAATCGAGTACATTTCGGGCATAATGACCCTCGAACCCGGCGATATAATAGCGACGGGAACCCCGGCTGGAGTCGGCCCCCTGAGGCACGGGGATAGGGTTGAGGCGTGGATAGATGGCATAGGAACGCTGGAGGAGGACGTCCTGGCCGAGGACTCGATACTGTGCTGAGAAACTTTTTTAAGTTTTCCTTATTTGACTATCTCCGGTGGTGCCATGAGGTGGGTACGCCCTGTCATCATCCTCCTCGTTCTCGCCGTCGTGATGGCGGGCTGCCTGGACAGCAACTTCGTTTACGTCAAGGGGAAGAGCGTTCCTGCAGGTGAAGCCAGGGAGTGGCCCTTTAAGGGTCCGGCCAATCTGACCGTAAAGTTGACCTCAAACCTTCCGGTGGAGGTAAAGGTGGTCTCGGCCGATGGGGAGGTTTTGAAGGATTTTGGAACCGTCAAGGAAGTAAACGAGGTCGTTGGGCTTCCAGATGGCAAGTGGAAGGTCGTGGTGAGGAACCCCTGCAACGAGACCGTGGTCATTGACGTGACGCTGAAGACATGAGCATTCGTTTTTCTCGTTGCTTCCCCTAAATCGCTTCAGTCTTTTCAAGTTTCAACTAACCATCGTTCGGCGGATTAAACGGTCCAGTAAATACCCTTCGAGCCTCTAATGTCGTAATGTGCGTCAGTGCCCATTTGTTCATCTTCTTGATGAATTTTTATTCATGCTGAGACTAAAAACGGCATAAAGGCCTGTTTTAACTCGTTTCTGGTTTTAAATCCACGTTCTTGATATTTACAGGGCTGAAAAACTTTATATTTCAGAACGGGCCAACCTCCAAGGAATGCACATTCCCGAAGAACGTGGACATGAATGCTCATAACTGTACAGGAGGTTGGGAGATGGCGGATGCCAACTGGAAGGTTGGAGAAGCGAGCTGGAAGCGTAAGGATTCGGACGAGACCTACCGCGAAGTGACGCCTGCCGCCATAATCCTCGGCGTCATCTGGGGCGCCTTCATGGCCGCCAGCTTCACCTACGCGGGAATGATAATGGGCTTCACCTCCGGCGGCTCAGCTATAGCTGCCATCGTCGGCTGGGGAGTCCTCAGGGGAATCCTCAAGAAGGGAACCGTCGTCGAGAACAACATCGTCCAGACCATAGCCTCTGCCGTCAACATCTCCGTCTCTGGAGTCATCTTCACCATCCCGGCGCTCTACATCATGGGACTCCACGAGGAGATAAACACCACGTACTTCTTCCTCGCCACCGCGGCCGGAGCGATACTGGGAATCACCTTCATAATCCCGCTGAGGAAGCAGATGATTGAGATTGACAGGCTTCGCTTCCCGACCGGAACGGCCGTTGCAACCGTCCTCAAGACCCCGGGAAGCGGAATCGAGAAGGCCAGGCTGCTCTTCCTCGGCATGGCCGTTAGCGCGGCCGTCTACCTCGTCCAGCAGTTCCCGGTGCTCGGCCTTCCGGAGATAATCCCCGAGTACATCGACCTTGGGGCCATACTCCACCTTCCCGAGTGGGTCAGCCTCGCCATGGCCCTCTCGCTGATGGTCTTTGGAATGGGCCTCATCACCGGAAGGAACGGTCTCATAGTCCTCGCCGGTGGAATACTCTCCTACTACATCATCACGCCCATAGTCAAGGCCCTCGGCTGGCTCCCGAGCGACGTCACCGGTGGAGCCATCAGCGGCTTCGTCTACGCCAACATGACCAGGCCGCTCGGTATCGGAATGCTCCTCGGCGGCTCGATAGCGGGCCTCATACTCTCGATGCCCGTCATCATAGTCGCCCTCAGGAGCATAGCCAACGCGAGCAAGCTCGGAACCGGCAGGAACGAGGAACTCCCGATAAAGTACCTCTACGCCGGAATAACCCTTGCGTTCCTCCTGCTGCTGGTTACCACCTACCAGCTGGGTAACCTCGGCATCGGCAGGAGCCTGCTCACGGCAATCGTCGGCGTCGCCTGGATATTCGTGGCGGCCCTGCTCGTCGCCATGTCCACCGGAATGACCGACTGGAGCCCAGTTTCCGGTCTCTCCCTCGTGTCGGTCATGATACTCCTCTACCTCACCGGCAAGCAGGTTCCGCTAACCATACTCCTCGGAGCCACCGTCGGTGTCGCCATCTCCGGCGCCGCCGACATGATGCAGGATCTCAAGACCGGCCACCTCGTTGGAGGTATTCCCTCCAGGCAGCAGAAGGTCGAGCTCCTCACCGCCTGGATAGGCCCGATAATAGCCCTCACCGTCGTCGGCCTCATATGGAAGGCTTACGGCATCGGAAACGAGATGGTTCCTGCTCCGCAGGCCATGGCCCTCAAGTCCATGGTCGATGCGATCCTCGGGGGCAACGTCCCTGTGGACAAGTTCATCGCGGGAGGAATCCTTGGCTTCGCCCTCTCCATGAGCGGAATACCGGGACTCGGAGTCCTCGTCGGCCTGTCGATGTACCTGCCGATGCTCTACATCCTGCCCTACGGACTCGGCTGTATCGTCCACGAGATAGCCAAGAGGAAGAAGGGCAACGAGTTCATAACCGAGAAGATGCTCCCGGTCGCGGCCGGACTGATGGTCGGAGAGGCGGCTATGACCCTCCTCTTCGCGGTCCTGACCGTCATGGGAGTGCTCCACCCGTGAGGTGATGGAAATGAAGAAGCTCATCGGAAACGTACTCCTCACAGCTGGCCTCGTTGCCGGAGCGATAACCGCCGCCAGGATACCGCCCATGTGGGGCGGCTTGGCCGTTTCCCTGGCCGTCATGGGGGCTGGTATCTTCCTCAGGCGCCAGGGTGCGAAGGAGGAGCTCCACAGGGCGGCCCAGAGCGGAACCGGCGGTGTCAGGGAGCTCGAGAGACTCCTCTCCGATGCCATCGTCAGAATTGAGAAGATAATGGACGCCCCCGCCGAGAAGGTCACGGCCGAGCTGACGAAGATACTCGAGGAGCTCGACGAGTTCGCCGAGAAGGCGCAGCCCCTCAGGATAGAGGGTCTCATGACCTACGGAACCATCATGAGCGTCTTCAGCAGGGGCGAGAGGGCCCTCAACAGGGCCTGGAGCGCCTTTGCGGACGGCTATGAAAGCGAGGGGCGGAGATACCTCCACTACGGCTACGAGGACCTCAAGGAGACCCTCAGCGCGGTCAAGGCGCTGAAGGTCTGAGCCCTTTCTTTTCTTCTCATGGCTATTCTATCACGTAGGTGTGCACCATGAGCCCGCCGTGGCCGATGAGGCGGTGATGTTTGATTTCAAAGCCGTTCTCGGTTATCGCTTTCTCTATCGCCCTTTTCTCCGTCGTTATGAAGACTCCGCGCTTCTCAAGAACCTTGGCGAGCTCGCTGAAAAAGTCCATGTAGAGCCTCGGAATGGCGCTTTTGCGACCTATTTTCAGCCCGTAGGGCAGGTTGCTGACGGCAAAGTCGACACTATCGACGTACTCGCTCAGCCTGGTGGCGTCGCCGAGTATGAATTCTATCCGCTCCAGAACCCCTGCGGAGAGGGCGTTCATCTCGGCCCCGCGCAGGTGTTTTCTATACTTCTCCAGGCCAATTATCCTTCCATCGTAGTCCCTCAGGGCCAGCTCTATAGGAATCGTGCCGCTCCCGCAGAACGGGTCGATGAACGGGCCGCCGTCCGGTTCTGCCAGCTCAATTAGTGCGTTCGCTATGCTCGCCTTGAGGTGGGCGGGATGGTCGTAAACGCGCCAAGGCCTCTTGTGGAGGGAGCTGTCGCCGGTTGTGTCTACCCCGAGGAAGAAAACCTCTCCAATCAGCTCGGCCCGGAATATAACGGCAGGATGGTCGAGGTTCACCCTTGGGGTTCCAAAGCGCTCCAAACGCTCGAATATCGCCTTGCCAACGGTTTTGGATATATCGAGGCTTGTAATTTTGTGTTCGCCCTTTCGGAAGCTTCTCACGGCGAAGCTCTCACTGATTTTGACGTATCTCTCCACCGGAAGCTCCGAGACGAATTCTTCTATCCTCTTCAACGCCCTCTCGGGCTCTTCCTCACCGATTCCCTCAAACCTCTCGCTAGCTATCTCGACTATTACACGGTGAAGAAGCCGCGAGCGCTCGTTCAGATATGTCGAAACGCTCAGCTCTCTCTTCCGCCCCTTCTCGTCGATGTAAAATGCTTTATTGACCTCCGCTAAGACCCTCCCCTCGACGCCGAGCGGCTTCTCCTCTACTCGAAACGGAACTCCAAGGCCCGAGAGCAGACTCTCAAGTTCGGCCCTCGCTAAGTCCTCAATCCCCTGCGAAGTCGTCAGCAAAAGCCTCATACCGCATCACTCCATTATCACAACTACGCCCTTCCACTTCTTCCCGAAGCACTCGCTCGCCAGAACGTGCTTGCCGGTGAGCCTCTCGAGGAGCTTTATCCCCCCGTCGCACTTCTTGAAGCCCGTCGCTATTCCGACGGTAAAGCCCTCTATCTCACGTATCCCAACGCGCTTCCGGTTGTCGAGCCTCTCCCTTAGTTCGTCGCCGTACTTCCAGAGTATCCTCCTTGGGTCGAGCAGGAGGTCCCTCTCAACTCCATCGAGGATTTCCTCGAAGTCCCAGGCAAATTCCTCCTTCCCCGTTTCCTCCTTTCCGAAGAGGGTAAAGCGACCCGTCTGCCACTCCCTTAGGAACCACCTTGCCGTCTCTTCGATGTCAACCTCGCCTCCGGCCTTTATCAGCCCTCTTCTCTCGCCTATCATCCTAAGAATCTCCTCCTCGCTCTCGAATTCATCTATCCCGAACTTCTCTGTGAGGGCTTCTTTTCTGGTCTCAAGAATCCTGCTTATGAGCTTTAACGCAGGCTTTACGGGTTCGTCTATTTTGTCAGCCGGGAAGCCTCCTTTGATTACCAGCTCGTCGAAATCGTCTATTGGAACAACACCTGGCGAATCCAGGAGCCATATCTTCTTGCTGAGCCTTATCAGCTGCTTTCCCTTTGTGTAGCCTGGTATGGGGGCAGTGCCAACGGCCTTCTTGCCCTTCAGCGTGTTGATTATCGTGCTCTTGCCGACGTTGGGGTAGCCTATGAGTGCAACCTTAACCTTCTCCCTCTCGTCGAGCAAAGGCTTTGCGAGCTTCCTTATTTCCCTCCTCAGGATTCCAGTTCCCTTTCTCTCGCGGGCCGATATAAAGACGACCGGAAGGTCACTCTTCCTCTTGTATTCCTCCGCCCACTCTTTCGGCACTAAATCCGCTTTGTTCATCACTATGAGGAGCGGTTTGCCCTCCTCTTGGACGAGCCTCTCGAGCTTTCTGTTCCTCGTCCCGATCGGGTCCCTCGCGTCAACTACCTCAACGATGAGGTCGGCCTCCTCAACTACCTCCCTCACTATCCTCCACGCCTTCCTCTGCTTCATCTCTCACCACCGTTATCTCGAAGATTACAGTCCCACCGTTCGTGTACGGCGGTCCGGGATCGAGGCACTGAACGTACGCTTTCTCTCCCCTGCCAAGGCCTAGTTCGCTGGGCTTAATACCCTTTCGCAGGGCGACTATGTATGGGAGCAGGGATGCAAAGGCGTGGGTGCAAATCGCATCGGTCTCATCGAGTTTGACGCTGGGCCCCTCTATGACGATTCTGTCTCCCGGGTTAAAAACGGGACATTTTCCCCGGATTTCTATTACGGCAATCTCTAACCGCTCCATACTTCTCACCGAAACCTAAATAAAGATTGAAGTTCAAAAAACTATTCGACATAAGAAGCTGGTTATGATAACGATTGATGGTGGTGCTCAACGTGTCCGAGGATATTGAGGCGAAAATCCGCCGTCTTAGAGAGCTGGGTAAAGCCAGCGTAGAGCCTGAGGCCCCCAAAACGGCCAAGCCCCCTGTCAAGAAACCCCCCAAGAAGCCCCGCCCCGTGGGCAGCATAAGGGAGAGGGAAAGGAAGAGACGCATTCTCATTGGTGCATCGATAGTCATCATTGTGATTTTAATAATTTCTATAGGCGCTTACATCTACATGGAGAACCGCGCCGCCGAGCAGCTCACCCAGGCTAAGAACAAAAAGCTCGCGGAGGTTAACTACTACTTCAAACCCGGAAGCGAACTCATGAACACGACGTTTGGAAAGAACGCCAGGGACGACTTGATAAGAAAGATAAACGCGGCCCAGACTGTGGATGAGGTCGAATCGATAGACGTTAAAGCCGCATACCAGAGTGCCTGGAACCAGTATCAGGCTTACCTCGAGGAGCAGCACCGCCTTGAAATGGAGAGGCAGCTCAACCAGACCAAGAAGGAGAAGATAAGCCAGATCGAGGCACAGTTCAGCCAGCTCCTCGCGATGCCGCTGCCGGACAGCCTCAAGAAGAAGGTGGTTGATTCGATGAACAGCCTCGAGGAGCAGGTCATGAGCGCCACCAGCGAGCAGCAGGTCGAGGCTGTCAACGCGGATCCGTACCTTCTCGAGCTCTGGAGGGAGTACTACTACTACATCATCGACACCATCCCGACCCAGAACGTCATCCTGGAGAAGGACAACGTCAAGAAGATAGTCAGCAAATCCGACGCAAAGGCTGTGCTGGGCGGAATACTGGACTACAAGGAGCTGATGCAGTACAAGGTCTACAAGGTTGAGTTCGTTGACATCGCCCTCGTCCTCTCAAGGGACAAGATAAACGGTGCCTTCCTTGCTCCGGGCGATGAGATCATGATATTCGCCAAGAACGCGACCAACGCGCCCTTCAAGGAGATAGTGAATGAGGGTTACGTTGAGCTAGTACTCCTCCCGACGGAGGCCGGAACGATTTCCGTCAACGAGGCCCAGACCCAGACCAGCTCATCGAGCACCAGCTCATCGACCCAGTACTCCGAGCAGCACAACACCCAGTACACGCCTGGAGATGCGTCCATAACCAACGGCCAGGCGATAAGCGACATCTACTCCAACTCCCAGACTGCCAGCCAGAGCGCCTCAGCCAGCTACACCTACAACGTTGATCTGACGGAGATACTCAAGGCGATAGCGGCCGGAAAGATACAGGCCAGCGAGGACGTCAAGGAGCAGCTCAGGGCCTACGGCTGGGAGATAGTTGACCTTGAGAAGGAATCCGGAATGCTCGTGCTCGACCCGAACACCCAGTTCCTGGTCATAGTAAGGGTTCCCTCAATATTCGTGCCCGACATACTCTCCAACCAGCAGTACATCTACATCGCTAAAGTTGCCACCTGAGGTGATAGCAATGAAACGCCTCGCAGCATCTCTCTTTATTCTTTTGTTAGCTTCATCTTTGGTTAGTGCAGCAACCTATCGTCTTCCCGGCGATACCTACAACAACATAGGTATCATGGGGCAGGTTATGATAGATCTGAACGTTACCATGGTGAACACTGCCCCGTTCCCCAAGTTCATAGTGGTGAACCCGCGTTACGATTTCACCGTCTACAGGCTGGACAACAGCGAGACCATGAATGCCGTACTCGTTGGAAACACGGTTCTCCACAACATATCGAACGTTAAGAAGACCACCCTCAACTACTACACTGGCTTCTGGATAATGCCCTACGAAACCGTTGTTGTAAACTTCAGGATAACCTCTCACTACTCGTACATAGTCCCGACCATGGATTACAAGACGGTCTGCGGAGATACCGCTAAAATAACCACCGTTGAGTACAACGGGAGTAGCGTTAGCGGCGTGATAGAGGATCTGGATGATATTGGAATAATAAGCTGCGGGGTCATGTATCCTCAGCTCGTAAACACCCCCAAGGTTCTCTACCTGAGGAGCATGTTCCCAATGGTTGATGCCCACATCAAGATCCTTCAGTACGAGGGTGACGTTACCTTCCGCCTCACAAACGTTCCCAACGATGCGGGAACCTTCAACACGTTCTTCGCCGCCTCGATACCGGTCATATTCGATGGTGCCAGTATGACGGACTTCACCCCCAACTACACAATGACGTACAGGGACTACATGGAGGAGTTCGTGTGGAAATACAAGGGCCTTAACCCGCCTCAGAAGAGCCAGCCGCAGCCGCTTCCAACGATGCCTGGAATGTTCCAGCTTTCGAGCAGTTTAATCAGCGGAGTTTCCGTTGGGACGCCAGAGATCAATCCGCCCAAGCAGGCAGGCTTCGACTTCCCCGTGTGGATAATATTCATGGGTAAGGGTGTTGATATAACCTATCACGTCAGCTGGAAGAATGAGGGGCGGTGAGCGTTGGTGCCGGATGAGAAGAAAAAGAAGAAGGAGACCATCTCATGGATTGATGAGATACTGAGCGGGGAGGACGACCTCCTTGAGAACGTCCTCAAGAAGGAGGATAAAACTAAGGAGGAAGAGGAGGAGCACCTCCCCTTTGTGAGGGAGGAGGGAGGAGTTGATTTAGAGGAGATCCTCAGCAGGCCCTCCCCCGAGGAGGCCATCACCAACAGGCCCACCGGTGCCGATATTCTTGGAGAGATACTCACCAAGGAGGAAGAGGCCCCCAAGGAGAAGCCCAAGCCTGCCCCCAAACCCAAACCGCCGTCAACCCTCCAGGATATCCTAGGTTCATCTGTTCGCGCGGAGGAGACGACCTACGCGGGGAAGGCCGAGGTTTTGGATGCCTACGGAAACGTCCGCATCCTCCGCGTTAAGGGCGAACCCGTCCCCATATACGAGATCCGCCTCCCCAAGCTAAGCCGCGAGGAGGAGGAGCTCTTCAAGAGGATCAAGGACCGGGCGATAACAGAACTCCAGATAGACCCCTCTGCCTTTCCAGACTTGGAGGAGCGCAGGCGCGTCTTCATGAACGCCGTCAGGAGGATGATAAAGGACGAGGCCCCCCACTTCTCGGAGGGCAGGGTCGAGGTCCTCACCGAGATGATAGTCCAGTCCATGATAGGCTACGGCAAGCTCGATCCCCTCGTCCGCGACGACAACCTCGAGGAAATCATGGTCATAGGTACAGGCAGGCCCGTTTACGTCTGGCACAGGCGCTTCAATATGTGTAAGACCAACATAGTCTTTCCCGAGGAGAAGGAGATACTCAACATCATCGAGAGGATAGCGAGGGAAGTGGGCAGGAGAATCGACCAGCAGAGCCCCCTCCTGGATGCACGCCTTCCGGACGGAAGCCGTGTCAACGCGACCATCCCACCGATCAGCCTTGACGGCCCTACCATAACCATCCGTAAGTTCAAGAAGGACCCGCTCACGATAATCGACCTAATCAAGTACGGGACCATGAACACCGAGATAGCTGCCCTGCTGTGGATATTCGTGGATGGCCTGGGCGTCAAGCCTGCGAACGTTCTCGTTGCAGGAGGTACGGGTTCCGGTAAGACCACTACCCTTAACTCCCTAGCCATGTTCATCCCGCCGAGTGAGCGTGTGATAACGATAGAGGACACGGCCGAGCTTCAGCTCCCGGTTGAGCACTGGATCAGGCTCGAGACGAGGCCGCCCAACGTCGAGGGCAAGGGCGAGATAACCATGGACGACCTCGTTAAGAACACCCTCCGTATGCGTCCCGACAGAATCATCGTCGGTGAGGTCCGTGGTCCAGAGGCCAGAACTATGTTCACCGCAATGAACACGGGTCACGACGGCTGTATGGGAACCATACACTCAAACAGCGCGAGGGAAACCATAGTCCGTCTGGAGAGCCCGCCAATGAGCGTTCCCAGGATAATGATACCCGCGCTGGACATCATCATAATGCAGGTCAGGTTCCACAGCCGGAAGAAGGGAACCATAAGGCGCATCACAGAGATAGCCGAGATCTCGGGCATCGAGGCCGAGAGCGTCCAGCTCAACAAGCTCTACAAGTACGACCCGGCCAAGGATGAGCTGATTCCCACGGGAGTTCCGAGCAGAACACTGAACACCCTGGCCCACCACACGGGTATGAGCATATCCGAGCTTGAGTTCGAGAAGGAGAAGCGCAAGATAATCCTCGACTGGATGATAGAGCAGGGCATCAGGAGCATTGATAAGGTTGGCCACTACATAAGGCAGTTCTACATAGACGAGGAGGCGTTGCTGAAGAGGATTCAGGCCGAGAGCAGCATTGAAACCAGCAAGCAGGTTAAGAATCTGATCTAAGGGTGATAATCGTGGGCGTCGTTAAAGCCATCACCGACTTTTTGGAGCGCCTAGGGGGAAAGACGGTAGAGGTCGCCGAGAAGCCCCTGCGAAGAATCCCCCAGGGTAAAAGTGTTCAGGAGAGGCTCCGGGCGCTCAAAGAACTGCAGAAGGAAATCGAGAAGGAGAGGGCTGAGGAAGAAAAGGAGAAGGAGATAGAGGAGATTCTGGAGTGGAGGAAGAAGGAAATCCAGAAGCCCTTCTCTGAGAGGCTTGCGGAGACTGTGCTCCGCTACTTCAAGGGACCGGTTCAATCACTCACGAACTCCCTCAAGGGCCTCGACCAGGAGCTTTACCGGGCGAGCATACTGATGCCCCAGGAGAAGTACGTCGCGCTGATGCTGGCGGTGGCCGTGTTTGCGGGCATCTTTGGATTCCTGTTCGCGTACCTTCTGTACATCCCCATTGACATGTCCGCCCTCGTTGGGTTCCTGGGCTTCGTGGGCGGTTTCATGTACATGAGGTACTATCCGCGCATGGTGTGGAAGCGCAGGGTAGTTGAGGTTGAGAGGGCGATGCCCTACGCCCTGAGGCACATGGCTTCCCTCCTCAGCGCTGGTGTCGGTATATCCGAGGCCCTGCTATCCGTTGCCCGCGCCGATTACGGCGTTATATCCGAGGAGTTTGAGCTCATACTGAGGGACATGAGGACGGGTTCCTCCTTTGAGGATGCCCTCACCAAGTTTGATGAGAAAATGGGCTCCGAGAACGTCAGCCGTGTCGTCAAGCAGATACTCAGGGCGATAAAGTTCGGTGGAAACCTCTCCGAGATACTCTACAAACTGGCCGAGGACTTCGCCTTTGAGTACAGGATGAAGCTCATAGAGTACGTCCAGAGGGTCAACGGTATAGCGTTCATCTACATGTTCATGACGATAGTCATGCCCACCATGTTCGTCGTTGGAATACTCGCCGGTTCGGTGATGTCCCAGCAGCTCATACTGCCCCCGGAGACCCTGGCGGTTATACTGCTGTTCGCCTTCCCGGCGCTGTCGTTCATAGTGGTCAACATGATTAAGAAGGGAGAGCCGAGGTGACAATGATGGCGGGAGGATTGTCAGGAGCATTGGTTCAGATCATTGAGAGAATAGTCCCCAAACGATGGATGAGGCGCTACGAGGTGTTCATATACTCCTCGGGAATAAACTTCCTCGCCGCAGAGTACCTCATCGTCTCCCTGCTGGTCGGAATAATCGGTGCCGTACTCGTTGATATGTTTTTCACTGCAGTTTATGCCCTCATAACGTTCTTGGCCCTCTTTGGAGTGATGGCCTTTGGCTACCCCTACTGGAGAATCAGCAAGCGCATTGATGAAATGGAGAAGATGCTCCCGGATGCGTTCTTCTACCTGGCCAGCTCGCTCAGGGCGGGTATCTCTTTCTCGGAGGCTCTGGAGGAGTTGACAACAGCCAAGTTCGGAGCGTTGACTGACGAGTTCAAGAAGACCGTAGCCGAGATAAAGAAGGGCCGTCCGACCGTCGAAGCCCTCAGGGCCTTTGCGGTAAGGAACAGAAAGTCTCCCGTCATCTACCGTTCGATGATGATCATCATCGAGGCCCTCGAGAGGGGTGCCCCGATGAGCGACGTCCTTGTCTTCGTTGGAAACGACGTCAGGGAGATACTCAGGATAAAGCAGGAGAGGAAGGCCTCAACGGGCATGCAGGTGATGTTCTTCATAATCACCAGCGGTTTTATCGGACCCCTCATACTCGGCATAGTCGCCCAGGTAATGCTGGCTATGAGCACCGGCAACGTGGAGTTTCCGGTGGAGACCGTGAGGACCATACTGCTGGGATTCGTTGCCCTCCAAGCGATAGTTTCAGGCCTTGGAATTGGCGTCATAAGAGAAGGGAAATACTCAGCAGGCATAAAGTACAGCCTGCTGCTCGTAATAATGGGAGTGGCGGTCTTCCAGGGAGCCTCAGGCCTCAACCTCGCCGTCTGAGGCCTCTTCTTTGGCTTTCTGAATGTCCACTATTTCTACCTCGAAGACGAGGGTCTTCCCTGCCAGCGGATGGTTGAAGTCAAGGGTGACGTTCTCCTCGCCGACTTTGGCTATCTTGGCGATTCCCGAGTCGGTCATGACGTACATGCCCTCGATGGGCTCTATGCCGACGTTTGAGAACTCCGTCTTTGCCACCTCAATGACGAGCTCCGGGTTGGGCATGCCGTAGGCCTTCTCCGGCGGTATCGTGACCGTCTTCTTCTCCCCAAGCTCCATGCCGATAAGGGCCTCGTCAAGGCCGGGGATTATCTCGCCAACACCGACGTTGACGCCAAGGGGACTGTACTCCCTCTCTTCCACGTATATCTCGTTCTCCTTGGCAATGTCCTCGTAACTGGTATCAAAAACTTCGCCGTTCTCGAACTTTCCGACGTAGTGAAACACCACAAAATCTCCAGCTTCAATCTTCATTTCCTTCAACTCCAAAATTCTCTTCAGGTGGGGCTTGACCCGGCAGTTTATAAAGGTTTGTACAAAAGTGGGAAAGAACGCTCATTCCTCGGGGAGTATGTAGTAAACGTAGTGCGGCCTGTTGGTCACCTCGTCTATGAACACGACCGTTCCCGTCTTGGGCGGCTTGAGGTAGTGAACCTCTCCTTTTCTGGTGGTTATCGCTGCAAAGGCATCCCCCGTCCTCACCCGGTTCCCAACGTTCGCTATCAGGGTTTTCGTGTATCCTTCGACGGGAAGGATTAGCAGTTCATCGTCCCTCTTCAAATATATCCGCGTTCTCCCATCGGGGAGGGCCAGGATGGCATCGGCAAGCATCTTACCCTCCATTCTGTCAACGTAGAGGTAGAACCTGTCGTAAACTTCCTTCGCCAGGAATTTGGCCCCTTCGATCTCGATGAAGTCCGGAACGCTCTCGTCCCTCTTCAGCCAGACCTCAACGTTCCCGCTGATGACCACGCAGTCTTTTTTAACCTTCCTTCCCTCAAGGCACTCCTCGGGGGGAGCTTCAACGTAAAGCCTTGGAACCCTCTCCACTTTCATCACCTGACCTTTACCTGGGGGTAAAAGTTTTTAAACCTGCCCTCTCTAAAACCCCTGATAAAAATGTCCACCAGGGTAAAATTATTGGCCCTCTCTGGACTGCTGTTTTCATTGATGGCGCTGATGATTAACTACAGCGCGGCCACGTCGGAGACCTCAAGGGGTAGTCCCGCCCAGTGGGCGGGTGTTCTCGTGATGATCCTCGCGATAGTTGGCCTGTTCGTTATCGTTGGCGTATTCTTAGGATGGAAGGACCCCTTTCAGAGACTTGATTCGGGCGGCCTCGCCCTTTTCATCAGGTATATCATGCTGGCTCTGGGATTTTCCGGCCTCGTCCTCGTGATGTATCTGATTCGGGAGAATGCGGCCGTAAAAATCCCCTCCAACAACAGTACCGCCTTAAACGCTTCCGTGAACGGTTCCGCGCCCGTTCAAACCCCCGGTCACTACAACGGCACCCAACTGGCCCCGACCAGGCAGTCCCTCCCCTCCCAGTACATCCTCTATGCCGTTCTGCTCATTGGGATAGTGGTCTTTTCATACCTCGCCGCGGTCCAGTACAGGACGTACCTGCGGAAGAAGGAACGCAGGGAGATGAGGCTCCGGGCCGAGCTCTTCGACAGGAAACTCGACGAACTCGGCCTTGGGATGTTTGAGAACCCAAGGGAGGCCGTCGTGGGTATATACAAGAACGCCGTTCTCTGGCTCGAGTACCTCGGGATGCCGTACCAGGAGAGCTGGACGCACTGGGAGCACGCGGAGCATGTTAAATACATGCACGATGCCTTCGTCGAGCTGACGCGGCTCTTCGAAAAGGCCAAATACGCCCCCGAGAAAATAACATGGGATGATGCCCGGAGGGCCCTCGAGGTCTACCGCGAGATGAGGAGGGGGGTGGATGAGGTTTAACAGACACGTGCTCGCGATAGCCGTGATACCGCTGCTCGTGGCCATAGTTGCCGGCTCCTACCTGGTTAGATGGCTCGCCGTTCTGGCGCTGGGTGCCCTTCTGGCCTTTCTCCTCTTCGGATTTGAGATACGCGCTCCCCTCCCCACGAGGGAGAGACTGGAGAGGGTCGAGAGAAAAACTGACGTTGAGAGGGTTGTGACGCTCATAGAGCGCGCCAAGAGGGGAAGGGTTGCACGCTCCCTCCTTGAGGAGAAGATAGCGGAAATATACGCCACCCTCTCCGAGGACTACAATCAGACGTTTCATTCGCTCACTTCCGAGCCGAACGAGGCCATCCAAGCCCTCCGTTCGGAGGGAGACTTTCTCGATAACCTTGAAAGGGCCTTAAAAATTGTGGAGGAGGATCTCTATGAAGATAGAGGAGGTAAGCTCCAAGGGTAACGCCGTTCTTGAAGAGGTCAAGAAGGCGATAGTCGGAAAGGACGAGGTGTTGAGGCTCATACTGACGACGATTTTGGCGGATGGCCACATACTCCTGGAAGACCTGCCCGGACTGGCCAAGACGCTCATGGCGAAGAGCTTCGCCACCGCGATGGGGGTGAGGTTCAAGCGCGTCCAGTTCACACCCGACCTTCTCCCCAGCGACATCCTCGGCGTCAGCATCTTCAACCAGAAAACGCTCGAGTTCGAGTTCAAAAAGGGCCCCGTCTTCACGAACATACTCCTGGCCGACGAAATAAACCGTGCCCCGCCCAAGACCCAGAGCGCTCTCCTAGAGGCCATGCAGGAGAGGCAGGTCACCGTCGAGGGCAACACGTACGAACTTGAGAGGCCCTTCATAGTCTTCGCCACTCAGAACCCAATAGAGCAGGAGGGTACTTATCCGCTTCCGGAGGCCCAGCTGGACAGGTTCCTCGTCAGGCTCCGCGTCGGTTATCCGAGCAAGAGCGAGGAGATCGAGATACTCCGCAGGAGGATGGCGAGGAAGAAGGAGGAGGTGGATATAACACCGATCCTGACCCCAGAAGAAGTCGTAGAGATGCAAAGGGCCATAGAGGACGTCTACGTCAGCGACGCAATCCTGGAGTACATAACCGAGATAGTCCTAGCCACGAGGGAGGACAAGAAGGAGATAGAGGTTGGGGCCTCGCCCAGGGGGAGCCTCGCCCTTCTCAAGCTCTCCAGAGCCTATGCTGCCCTCGAGGGTAGGGACTACGTCATTCCAGACGACATAAAGGCCGTCGCCGTTCCGGCGCTGAGCCACAGGCTCATCCTCAAGAGGGAGCTCTGGTACACGAAGGTCAGCCAGGAGAGCATAATGGCGAAGCTCCTTGAGCGCGTTCCAGTTCCCAAGTTTGAGTGAGGTGAAAAGGTGCAGGCCCAACCCCCGCTCTACGGGCACTCCGTTCCGGTCGAGGAGAGGGAGGAGCCCACGGGCAAAATGTACCCAACGGAGAAGGCGGAGGAGATACTCCTCGCCCTCTGGCTAATCGTCATGCTGGCCTTTCTCCTCCTGCGGTGGGAGCTCGTGTACCTGACGCTCCCGATAATATGGCTCCTCTTCGTGGCGGTGTTCTTCTTCAAACCGACCCTCAACGTTGAGATAGAGCGTGTAATCCCGCACAACCGCTTCCTTGAGGGAACCGAGCTGGAGATAGTCCTTAGAATTAAATCGCACGAGAGGATACCCACCCTGAAGATCACGGAGGACATCCCGCCGGGTCTGGAGCTCGTAGAAGGGCAGAAAGAGTACGTTCTGTCGCTCAAACCCGGGGAGGAACGGGAGATACGGTACAGGGTTCGCGTTAAGAGGGGAATTCACGAGTTCAACTGGGTGAGGCTGAGCTACCGCGACCCCTTCGGCTTCTTCAAGGTTGACAAGGCGGTGGAGGTTTACAGCGAGATAGTGGGCGTTCCGATAATCACGGACGTCCCGACGCCGTACTCCACCAAGGGAACGAAGATAACCGTCGGCCCGCTCCCATCGCCGAGGGTGGGGGAGGGTGTTGAGTTCCACGCCGTCAGGGAGTACCAGCCGGGCGATCCGCTCAAGATAATCAACTGGAAGGCCACCGCCAGAACCGGCAGGATAATGGCCAACGAGTACGAGAGCGAGCGCAAGGTCGACGTCGTCTTCATAGTGGACGCCTCCTACACGGGGGATCTCGTCTTTGACCACCTCGTCCGTGCCGCGGCTTCCCTCATGCTCAATGCACTCAACAACGGCACGAGCTTCGGACTCCTACTGTCCGAAGAGGTCCCGCTCTGGATTCGAGTTGACTACGGCAAGAGGCACTTCTTCAAGTGCATCGACTTCCTGAGCACGGCCAAACCCGACAAGAACAACATGATAACCTACCAGGTCGAGCACCTCATAAAGGCGCGCTTCCCGGCCAAAGCCCAGCTGCTGTACTTCTCCCCCCTCCTGACCGAGGAGAGCAGAGAGGCCCTCAGGATAATGGCCCAGTACGGCTACAACGTCGTCGTCATAAGTCCCAATCCTTACACGGCGGTTGAGCCTAAGAGCCGAGAGGAGGAGCTTGCGCTGAAGCTGCTGATGCTCCAGAGGCGCGCGATGCTCATAAAGATGTCCGCCTACGGTATCATCATCGACTGGGATGTCAGAAAACCCCTGGAGGCTGCTATAGCGGAGGTGGTGGGTCTATGAAAGTGAGGAGAAGGCTCTACTCCCTCATACCTCTGGTTCCACTCTTCGTCCTGCTCGGAACCCTCGATTCCAGAACCCTCCTCCTAATCCCGCTGGCCCTCATGGCGATTCAGTGGTACTTCGTCGGCACGCTCTTTCTCCTGGCAACGGCGGCTTTCCTCATCTACACGAGGACGGGGGGTCTCTACGGTCTCGCTGTGATGGCGCTTGCTATCCTCGCCCTTGAAATGGGCTACCTGGACAGGGAGCGTGCCCCGAGGGAGCACTACCTCATTCTCCTCGCGGCTGTTGCGATGTCCTTCCCAACCTACCTGCTGATGTCAACGCTCTCCCCTGCGCTCCCGAGGCTGGAGGTGACGGCCCTGGCGGCGCTGCTCCTGGTGGTGCTCTACCTCTTCGCCAGGCTCGCGACCTCTTAAACGCTCCAGCTTCCGGTTTTTTTCAGAACTTCCCTCGCCCTCTCCAGGCCCCTTCTCACGCAGTCTTCGAGCGCCGCACCCCTGGAGTACATCGCAAGAAAGCCGCCCGCGAAGGCATCCCCCGCACCGGTGGGATCGACTATCTCGTGGGGGGATATCGGAAGCGCCGGGAACTCCCTGAAATCACCGTCATAGACGAGAACGCCCCTCTCGCCGCGCGTTATCACGACTATCTTCGCTCCCCATTCGTACAGTACCTCAGCGGCTCTCTTCACGTCCCGGACCTTGGTTATCGTTAAAGCTTCCCTCTCGTTTGGAAAGAGAACCTCGACCCGCGATACTATCTCCCTCATGAGCCCGGTTCTCTTGGCGTAGTCCTCGATGTAGGTCGGGTTAAAGTCCAGGCTTATCCTCTTGCCTTCCAGCCTTTTCAGGGCCTTGAGCTGCTCTTCTGGTGGAATCGGGGCTATGTGAAAGATTTCGGCGTTCATGTACTCCTCCGGAATCGGGGTCTCCCCCATGTTACGGGCGACACCCATGTCAACTGGAGCATCCACGGTTCCGTCCTCGTGGTAAATCATGTATATGTGAATCGTCTTGCCGGGCAGGATTTGAACGCCCCCCACGTCCAGAACGGAGGCGAGCTTTTCGAGCCATTCCCTGGGAAAATCCTCTCCAACTTTGGTTATCAGGCCAACCCTCGCGCCGGCCAAAGCTGCCGAAGTAGCCACGGCCGCAGCCGCACCACCGGGATAGAGTATCTCCTCCCTCCCCGGAAACCGAATGTGGTCTATTGAGACGTGGCCCAGTACAGCCAGGTCGAGTTCCATAGTCATCACCAGCACTCGTTCTTTCACGGACTTACGCTTCCCCCTTTAAGCCGTTTCCGGTGGAAGTAACAGACTTCTACCCTCCCGTTTAGATGAGCATCGAAAAGATTAAAAGCGGATGCCTGAAAGTTCTATCAAAAACAAGGGGTGGTTTCGATGGAAAGCGTCTTCCAGAACGAGACCGTCAGGGAGATACTCATGAGGTACAGGCGCATCTGGGCAATAGGCCACGCCCAGAGCGTCCTCGGCTGGGACATGGAGGTCAACATGCCACGGGAGGGCATCCTTGAGCGCTCGGTTGCCCAGGGCGAGCTTTCTGTTCTCAGCCAGGAGTTCCTCCTCAAGCCGGAGTTCATTGAGCTCGTCGAGAAGGCCAAGGGAATCGAGGACCTCAACGAGTACGAGCGCGGTGTCGTCAGGGTTCTTGACAGGAACATAAGGATAAGCCGCTCTTTCCCACCTGAGTTCCTTAGGGAGATGAGCGAGGTCACGAGCCAGGCAACGAAGGCCTGGGAGGAGGCGAAGAGAAGTGACGACTACTCCAAGTTTGAGCCGTGGCTCGATAGAATCATAGACCTCGCGAAGCGCGCCGCCGACTACCTCGGCTACGAGGACGAGCCCTACGATGCCCTGCTCGACCTCTTCGAGGAGGGCCTCAGGACCAAGGAAGTCGAGAGGATGTTCGACAAGCTCGAGAAGGAGCTCAAGCCTCTCCTCGAGAAGATAATGGAGGAGGGGAAAGTTCCCCAGAGCCACCCGCTTGAGAAGGAAACCTACGAGCAGGCCCAGATGGAGAAGGTGAACCGCTGGATACTCGAGAAGTTCGGCTTTCCACTCGGCGTTCGCTCAAGGCTCGACGTTTCGGCTCATCCCTTCACGACTGAGTTCGGGATAAGGGACGTCAGGATAACCACGCGCTACGAGGGCTACGACTTCAGGATGACCGTCCTCAGCACGGTCCACGAGTTCGGACATGCGCTCTACGAGCTCCAGCAGGACGAGAGATTCATGTTCAGCCCCATAGTCGGGGGCGTCTCCCTTGGAATCCACGAGAGCCAGAGCCGCTTCTGGGAGAACATCGTTGGCCGCTCGAGGGAGTTCGCGGGCCTCATCTACCCAACCCTTCGGGAGAACCTGCCCTTCATGTCCAAGTACACCCCCGAGGACGTCTACCTGTACTTCAACATGGTGCGCCCGGACTTCATAAGGACCGAGGCCGATGTCGTTACCTACAACTTCCACATACTCCTCCGCTTCAAGCTCGAGAGGATGATGCTCAATGAGGGCGTTAAAGCCAGAGACCTCCCCGAGCTCTGGAACGACGAGATGGAGAACCTCCTCGGCATAAGGCCAAAGACCTACCGCGAGGGAATCCTGCAGGATATCCACTGGGCCCACGGAACGGTCGGTTACTTCCCGACCTACAGCATCGGAACACTCCTCTCGGCTCAGCTCTACTACCACATGAAGCGCGATCTCAACGTGGAGGAGCTGATAAGCGAGGGCAACTTCGGACCCATAAAGGACTGGCTCCGCGAGAGGATTCACAGGCACGGAAGCATATACCCACCCAAGGAGCTCCTTCAGAGGGCCATCGGTGAGGAGCTGAACCCGGACTACTTCATAAGGTGGGTGAAGGAGAGGTACCTCTGAGGTTTCTTTTTAGCCACTCCTTCATTTTCTTCCCGCTTTGGCGCCAATGAGTGCCCCAATCAAAAGCCCTATCCCAAAAATCGCCGGCAGCCTCCATGAAACCCCTGATTGGGCGCTTGGCTCATTCTCCACTGGTCCGGGCCTGTTGCTTTCCCACTTTCCACCGTATAGGCTCAGGGCTATCAGAGCATAGGCATCGCCGTCAAAGGTCATGGATTCTCTGGGACTCGCGAGTTCGAGAAATTCGAGGGCCTCTTTGGTGCCCTCGTCCCTGCCAGCCATGTGGAGCCATATCAGGGCTATAGCCGTCGAGTAAACTTCATGATTCCAGGAACCGTCCAAGTGCGGGTCTTCAATCACTGCGTAGTTCTCCCCATCCCTGAACTGGAAAACCGTCCTTTCGGCGTACCCAGTTCCGATGAAAGGTTGATATCCCTCCGGAAGTTCCGGGTAGAGCCTCACTCCTCCCCTGAAGAAGCCGGACTCGTTTTCGAGAAGGGCTTTCCCTGAGAGTATCAGGAAGGTACTTCCCCGGTCGGGGGTCCCCAGGCTGACGTTTATCTCGGCCATTCTTCCGGTCCCGTTCCAGGTTTTCTCCACTTCCCAGCCGTTTACTGTGTAAACCCTCTCCTCAACCGTGTAGTTGGTAATCCCCCTAAAGCTCAGCCTCAGCGTTGCGTTTCCGAGGTACTGCGTCCTTTCGAGAAGGGAGGCGATGAAATCGAGCGTCCCCTTCGGCGGTCTCATGTTCTCCTCCCTCAGGAAGAGCAACGGCAGGACTATGCTCTCGTAGGGGGGCCTAATATCGCGGTAGGGCATGGGAAAGATGAAACCCGTGAAGGTGTTGTCCAGATACGGGCTCACAAGCCTCTCCGGCGTCAGCCTCTCCTCCAGCCATCTCCACTCTTCCGAGACGTTGTGACCGAGTCTTGAGAGGGCGGCGATTGCATAAGCCGTGGCAACGATGCTCGGCGACTCATTGACCGCGTTGAGTCCCGTCTGCTCCCAGAACAGGTAGACCGTGCTCCCCCAGTGGTTCCCGCTCTCGTTCTTCAGGAGGAATTGGGCTGCCTTTTCTATCTCCCTGGAATCGGGACTTTCACCCGCCCCAAGGAGAGCTAAAATCGCCAGTCCTGTTCCGGCCGATCTGGAGAGCTCCCAGTAAAACCACTCCGAATCTGGCTCTGGGTAGTCGTCAGTTATTATCGCCGGAAAGGAACCGTCCTTGTCCTGCCTTGACTTTATCCATTCGACCAGTGCTCGGAACTCCGTCGAGTTCCTTGGATAGCCGCTCCGCGCGAGGGCTATAACTTTGAGGCATGCAAGATAAAACGTCTCGTTTTCCCTGAAGGCGTCCCATCCGGAAACGCTTCCGGTGTTCCATGCATGGTTCAGGGTTCGGAGCTGGTATTCGTTTATGTAGTGCTCCACCTCTCTTCCCATTAATGAACTGGCTCCTGCGGGTGGCGATATGAAACCGATTATGAACACCAGAAGGATAATGATGAGGAGCTTCTTTCTCATATCGCACACCATGTTAAAATGGGAGAAGGGACTTTAACTTTTTGGTTGGGTAGTCATTCAAGGGGTTCTCCAATCCACCCGACCGGCTCGACCTCTATTGCCGCTACCCCGTACTTTCGCTCCTTCTCCTCCGAATAAAAGCGGCGGTACACCTTAACGCCCTCTTCGATGCTCTCAACGCCGGGGAGGACGTTCTCTAATCCTTCTTTCTCCAGCATCTCTCTGAAGGAGGAGTAAACCCTCACGTCCTTCACCACACACATCAGCTTGTTCTCGAAGATTATCGTGTCTCCTGGCCTAATTCCCTGCCTCTTCTCGTCGTACAAGCGCCCCTCGACCCTCTTCCTGCCCTCGGCTATAGCCCTGAGGTACTCCTCCTGAAGTCCCATCCTCCACGTTGCCATGGAACCACCTCACAGGAGGGTTCTGACTATGGCCGGGCTTATCTTTATCAGCCTTGCGAGGAGCTTTGGCCTCTTAAGGATTGCCTTCGCGGTCTTCACGTGGTCATCGAAGTCGGCCTGGCCCTCTATGACCTCCCTCGCCTCTGGACTTCCGAGGACCTCAAAGACCTTCTCGATGTCGTCCTGGCTCAGGCCCAGAAAGACCTTCCTGAAGCGGAGCCCGAAGCTTACCTGCTTCTTGACGAAGGAGCAGCCCTTCTCGTAGTCCCTGAGCCTTCCATCGAGGAGCGCCCTTCTGAGGACGTGGGCGCAGTACATCCCGTAGACTATTCCTCCAGCGGTGGTCGGCTTTATCTGCAGCGCCGCGTCGCCCACGAGCGCAACGTTGTTCCTGACCCAGGGCTTCCTTACGCCGAAGCCGACGCTTCCAGCTTTGAACTCGACTATCGAAGTTGGCTTCAGCATCCTTATCTTCAGGAACCTGTGGAAGGCATCGAGGCTCCCGAATGTTCCAACCCTGGCAACTCTCTCGCTCACCGGGGCCACCCAGAAGAAGAACTCGGGATTTATCTCCCTGTTCACCCAGACCTCGACGAAGTCGGGATTGAATTCTCCCACCACTTCGGCCTCGTAGCCGCTCAGGAATTCACCTTTCGTCTGAACCCCTATCGCCTTGGCTACGGTGCTGTTCACGCCGTCGGCGCCGATGTAGAAGTCTGCCTCTATCTCGATCCTCTCGCCGAGCCTCTGGAGGACGGCCTTTCCATCCCTGAAGGCAAGAAACGTGGTCGCCATGTAGTAGTCCACGCCCTTTCCCACGGCCCTCTCTGCCAGCCACCTCTCAAGGGCCTTCCTGTCCACGAGATACGCTTGAGGCGATTTTCTCCCTATCTCGAAGCTCTGTATCCGCGAGTAGAAAACCGCACCGCGGAGCTTGTTCAAAACTGCACTCTCCGGAAGGCCGAGCCTCTCATAGTTCTCGGCCCCTATTATGCCGGTGCAGGCCTTACCCCCGAAGGAGCCCTTTCTCTCCACAACGGCTACCCTGAAGTCCCTCGCGAGCAGGTTGGCGAGGTAGTTGCCAACCGGTCCGCCACCGATGATAAGAACGTCGTACCTCATTCTCACCCACCGAGGGGAGTGCGTTTTAAAACCTAAAAACCTAACCTTTTCGGTGATAGCATGAAAGTGCTCGTGACGGGATTTGAGCCCTTCGGCGGCGAGGAGATAAACCCCTCCTGGGAGGCCGTTTCGGGGCTTCCGGATGAGATCGAGGGGGCAGAGATAATAAAGCGCCAGCTCCCGGTGACCTTCAACGGCGTCAGGAAGATTCTCCCGAAGCTGATCGTCGATGAGAAGCCGGACTTTGTGATCCTGGCCGGTCAGGCCGGCGGGAGGCCGAACATAACCGTCGAGCGCGTTGCAATAAATGTCATGGACTCGACGATGCCTGACAACGAGGGCTTTGCTCCAGAGGACGAACCTGTCTTTGAGGGCGCGCCGGCTGCATACTTCGCAACACTCCCGATAAAGGCCATCGTGAGGGCTTTGAGGGAGGCAAAAATCCCAGCTGGAATTTCCAACACGGCTGGCACCTACGTCTGCAATACTGCAATGTTCACGGCGCTCCACACGATAGCTGTCGCTGGAATGGAGACCAAGGCCGGCTTCATCCACGTCCCCTTCAGCCACGAGCAGGCTCTAGAAAAGCCGAGGCCTTCAATGGCCGTTGAAACGATAAGGAAGGCCTTTGAGGTCGCCATCAGAACCTCCTTGAGGGGCTGATAAGCTTTTTAAATGGCCCCTCCAACCTTTCTACAGAACCCTTAGAGGGTGAGGCCTATTCTAATCCTCGGAGTGGACATAATAAGCGAGAACCCCAAGAGGTTTGCCGTCGTGAGCTGGTTCAACGGCAGGCTTGAGAGAAAGGGTGAGTTCACTCTCTACCGTCTTATCCGCTTCATCCAGTCCAAGAGGCCGGATATAGTGGCTATGGACAGCGTCACCGAGCTTGGCGACGACCTCAGGAAGTTCCTCCGGGCCCTGCCGAGCGGGACGAAGCTCGTCCAGGTGACCGGCCGTCCGGGTGAGCAGAGAACCCTTCAGAGCCTCGCGAGGGAGCACGGGATAAGAACCGGAGACCGCTTTGACCCCTATGAGGAGGCCAAGCTTTCCGCCCTGCTGGCCAGCAAAGGAGTCGGCTACGAGGTTCTTGCCTTCGAAGACGAGGTGATAATCAAGGTAACCCGGGGGAGAAGCCATGGCAAGGGTGGCTGGAGCCAGGACAGGTACAGGAAGCGCGTTCACAACCTCGTCCGCGATAAAGTGAGGGAGATAGAGGACAGGCTCAGAAGGGCGGATATACCTTTCGACCTTGAGACTGAGGAGAAGGACTACGGCTTGGCCAAGGGGGAGTTCAAGGTCTACGCCCGCAGGGAAGAGCTCGCGGGACTGATAAAGCCCATGCGCGGCGGGGACGTCGAGGTGAGGATCCAGCCGGTTGAGAGGGCCGAGCTTGGCTTCGCCCCCCTGAAGGGGGAAGAGGCAATACGCGAGAGGAGGAGCATCATAGTGGGCATAGATCCCGGGATAACGGTTGGCATAGCGGCCATAGACCTGAACGGGAGGATAGTCGCCCTCCACAGTGAGAGGAACATGCCGGTCGGCGAGGTCTTCCGGTTCATAAGCGACGTCGGGCATCCGGTTATCGTTGCTACCGATGTAAACCCTGCCCCAGGATTCGTCGAAAAAATTGCCCGCTCCTTCAAGGCCAACCTTTTCGTCCCCAGGGAGAGCCTCCGCGTTGAGGAGAAGAACGAGCTCCTGCGGAACCTGGGGATAAGCGTTGACGACGATCATCAGCGCGACGCTTTAGCCGCCGCTTACAAGGCCTACCTTCGCCTGAAGCCCAAGCTTGAGCACGTTGACGCCAAGCTCCGCGAGGCGGGACTCACGAGAAAGGCCGACGAGGTTAAAGCTTTGGTCATTCAGGGCTACAACCTCGGAGAGGCCATGCAGCGCGTTACACTGCGTGAGAGGCCGAAGGAGGAAGGAGAAGCACCCGAGGAGCGGCAGAGTATAGATGCCAGGCCTTACATAAGGCGCATCCGCGAGCTTGAGAGGAGGATAGAGTTCCTTGAGAGAGAAAATGCCGAGCTGAGGGAGGTTATAAAGGAGCAGAAGAGGGTAATCGGCCGGCTTGAGAGAAAGCTGGTTGACTACGACGAGGAGATCCGGAGGAAGGTTCTCCGCGAGAGGGAGCTGGAGGCGAAGGTGAAGCGCATAGAGGTTCTGGAAAGGCAGCTTAGGGATGCCAAGGCCGTCATAGAGCGCCTGAGCAAGGACTTGGTTCAGGTGAAGAGGATGAACGTGGTAGAGATACGTGGCAGCGCGGTTCCTCTCAAGGTCATGAACGTCCTCAGCTGGCGCGAGCTCCAGAGGCTGGAACGTGAAATAGGAATCAAGCGGGGGGACGTTCTCTTCGTCGTAAACCCCGCTGGGGCGGGTAGAGGTATAGCGGAGGAGCTGGTTGGGAAGGGGATACGCGCCCTCATCACCGAGAAGCCCCTTCCGGGGCCGGTCAAGGAAGTCCTCCGAGAGGCCCACCTGCCATTCTTCACGAGCGATGAGCTGGACGTCAAGAGGGTTGACGAGTTTGCCGTCGTTGAGAGGGAGACCCTCGAAAGGGCAATCGATGAACTGCTGGCGAGATGGGAGGAGGAAGACCGCGAGAGGGAGGCAGAGAGGCTCCTCCGCCTCGTGGAGGAGTACAGGATAGAGCGCATGAAGGAGCTGAGGAGAAAGGCCGAGGAGGAAGCCAAAGCGGAGCATCGAAAGGCTTAAGTAGTTTGAAAATCGCCCAGGACTGGTGGTAGATATAAACCGGGAAGAAAAGGTCGTTTTGGTATCAATATTCGTGCTTCTCATCGGGTTTTTAACCGGCCTCTATTACCGAAGGGTTGACCACATACTGAGAACTTCGTGGATGATAGCCTACCTTCTCGCCCTCCTGTGGCTTCCTCGAAAGTACAAACGGCCGGACGGGACCCTTGGGGCCCTTCTCAGCCCCTTCTACAACGGGGGCATCACTGCCATGACCTCGGTTTTCCTCGCGGCCCATGCATCCCTCGTAAACGTTCCGTTCACGAACGTGGACCTCTTCAACGTCGCCTGCCGGAACGTGGACATGATAAGCCACTCCCTGGGGGGACTCGTCCTCTGGCTCTTCCTCGTGAGCATCCTCCGGGGGCTTTTCAGTGAGATGCCGTGGAGAAAGATGCTCCTCTACTCCTTCGCGCTCCTGCTGGTGATCGGGGTGGGCTGGGAAATAGCGGAGTGGTTTGGAAGCCACTTCACGGAGGGCATACTGAAGGAGACGATACCGAACAAGATAAGGGACGTCCTGATGGAACAGCTGGGGGCCCTCTTCGGGCTCTGGATGGTCACTAAGAAGGGCTATCCATTCAGTCCTCCGCGGGAATGAGTGATAGCGCTTCCTTCAGGGCCTTCAAATACTCCCCGGTTTCCTTCGCTCCTCTCTCCGTTATTCTAACGGCCGTTCGAGGTCTGTCTGCGATAACCTTGTAAATCTCGATGTAGCCCGCCTTTTCGAGGGCCTTAAGGTGCGAATCAAGATTGCCTGGCGTTACCTCCAGAACCTTCAAGAGGTCCCGGAAGAGAACCCTCCCCCGCGGGAGCAGATAGAGCATCACCCCTAACCTAATCGGATTTCCAAGTGTGTGATTCCTGCTCAGCTCTCTGAGGGCCTCCATGGTATCACCGCTCTATTGCCATGAAGGCTGAGTGGAGGTACCAGAGGGTTGTGAGGCTGAAGCCTAGGGAGATTCCAAAGGCCGCCAGTACAGTTGCGTTGGAGACTGTGCTGTAGGCGAAGGGTATGAGGAGTGCCGGTATTCCAAAGGCCGGAACCATTTCCCTCTCCCTCGTAAGGGCGAACATTCCTCCCACGGAGAACGAGATGAACGTGAGAAGGGCAACACCTATCTCGGTATCGACCGGCTTGTTGAGAGCCAGCGGCACCACGATCCACCCGAGAAGTACGCCCGTAATCCATATCCCCATTATCACTGCTCCTTCCTTCCAGGAACTCCCCGATATTCCTGCCAGTCTGACGTACCTCTTCCACACGTTGCCCGTGAACTTCATGGCAACTATAAACGCCACCGGCCAGTATATCAGGTTGAACTGCCACGGTAAATTTAGTACACCCATCATGACGTAGTAGAGGCTCATGATGGCCAGCCACACTCCAAAGTTCATTGCTCCGTACATCTTTCCCGCCGCTATGAGCTTGCCCTCGACTCTCTCGAGGACCTCCCTCAGCTCCTTGACCTCTTCCATGCGTCTCACCGATTAAGAATAGAACCCCCGCCTATTTATACCGTGGGGTTTCTCTGAGTTTCAGAATTAGGGACAACTAGGGAATGCTTATCCAACTCTAAAGGTCAGTCCCTTCTCCCTCGCCTTCCTCTCGACCTGAAGGCGGAACTGGCAGGCCTTGCATATCTCGCCCGTCGTCGGCTGGCCGCATATCTTGCAGCGGTTCAGCTCGCTCGTTCTCTTCGTGTAGGTCTTCGCTATGAGTGGGAAGAGCTTGTCGTAGCTCCTCAGTATCTGGTACTTGGTTCCGGGGTGTTCCTCCTCCATCTCGTTTATCCAGTCCCTTATCTCCGCCCGGAAGGCCTCGACCGCGTAGGGACACTCGCTGAGGTCAACCTCTATATCGTTGAGAACCGCATACAGGACTATCTCCTTCTCCGGAATCTCTCGGAGAGGCTTTATCCTAGGAACCAGCTCCGGATGGATTTCCTCGTAGTAGGGACCAGTTCTTCCCAGCCGGGCTATGTCACCGCGCAGGATGTTCATTATGAACATCTGGACCTCGTCATCAAGGTTGTGGCCAACGGCTAATTTATCTGCCTCAACGTCTTTTGCGGCATAGTTGAGTAGCCAGCGCCTCCAGACGCCGCAGTAGGAGCAGGCCCCGACGCGCTCGCCCTTCTCAAAGCTCCCCATCATCTCAACCGTCTCGTCTAGGGTGAAGCCGATGTATTCCTTGAAGGAATAAATCCTGTGCTCTATGCCCAGTTTTTCCGCGTTTCTCTTGGCTATCTCCACGCTCGGAGGTCTGTATCCCGATATCCCCTCGTCAATCGTTATCGCGACCAGTTCGAAGGGAAATTTCTCGCGGAGCTTCGCCAGGAGATGCATCAGGACTACACTGTCCTTTCCGCCGCTCACTCCCACGGCTATCCTCTCGCCCTTTTCTATGAGCCGGTACTTCTTGACGGTCTCCTTGAACTTCTTCTCCACCATCTCGTTGAAGTGTTTCTTACAGTAATACCTTCCCGTGTAGCGCGCGTGATAAACTGCAGGCCTGTTGCACTTGGAACACTTCATGGGCTCACCGATGAAAGGTCGGGACATCGTTTAAAAAGGTTGGTTCCTTAAACTAACTGAGTGGGGCGTATGGAGGATGAGGTTATCAAAACCGGGATTGATGAGCTGGACACCATGCTCGGGGGCGGCCTCCTCGACGACAGCCTAGTTCTCGTCATCTATGACACGAACTCCTTCGGCTGGGTGCTGGGGGTTGAAATCTTCAGGAGCCTCGTCAGCAGGAACGGCTTCGGCGTTGTCACCAACTACTCATTCCCTCTGAGCCTGCTGCAGAAGTACGGCAAGATGCTCGGTTTTGACGTGAGAAAGCTCGGTGAGTCGAGGGATATGGCGATAATTGACGTTTTCAGCGCCGTCAACGGCATAGCCGCTGACCTGCCCTTTGTGTATTCCCCAGGGGAGATCGATGCCAGCACGTACCTTCCGAAGATGGTTTCGGTGTATTACGAGATTCTCCACGAAGTCGGTGAAAGGAAACCCATTGGCATTACGATAACCCTCGACGGCTTCGCGTACCTCTTCGGAGAAGAGTCCACTATGAAGCTTCTCCAGAAGAACCTGGTGATGAAAGAATCCGCCCGAGTCGCGGAAAGGAGAAAGAGACCCGTCAACATCTTCCTCCTCAATCAGGATAGGGTCTCAAAGCGCTTCATATCGTGGATATCGCAGTACGCGGAGCATATAATAGAGTTCAGCCACAGGGAGGCACCAGGAGTCGAGAAGATGGTAGTGAGAAAGTCTCTGCTGCCAGATTTTGAACCGTGCACCGCTGAGTTCCGCTTCTCAAAGGGAAAAATAAGGATAGTCCCGGAGAGGCTGGAGATTTAGCTCAGCCGACCAGATTCGCCAGCGCGGGCCACAGGTTGAGCGCCAGCAGGAACAGGCCGACGCCTATCGTGAAGTACCTCACCGGCTTGGCTACTCTCTCCGGCAGATACGCCTTAACAACGTCGTCCAGCATCCTGCCTCCGTCGAGGGGCACCAGCGGGAAGAGATTCATCAGGCCGATTCCGATGTTGAGCACGTATATCCAGTAGAACGTGAAGAACAGCGGAAGTACTATGTTCTCGTAGCCGATTTTTGATACCACATGCTGGGCGGGATAGATGCCGATGTAGCCCTTCTCCGGATCCTCAGGATGCGCACCGAGCTTCAGCTGGAGGTTCAGTTCCTCCCCGTTGCGCAGAACTGTAAGCGTCACGACTTGGCCGGGTTTGGTCGTGTTCATGAAGTTGATGAAGCTATCCATGTCCCTTATCTGCTGTCCGTCCATTGCGATTATGATGTCTCCCTTCTGGAGAACGCCGAACGCTGGGCCATCCTCCAAAACCCCAGAAACGAGGATCCCTGCGGGCTGAAGAACGGGTGTTATTGCGAAGTTTATTATTAGGAGAGCTATAAGGGCTGTTGCGACGTTCGCGAGGGAACCGGCGCCGTAAACCCTCAGTCTCGAGCGGAGAGGGGCTTTCTCAAGTTCCTCCTCGTCCGGTTCGACGAAGGCACCAGGTATCACCGCGAGGAGAACCAGCCCCACCGATTTTAGTGGCAGGTCTTCGGCCCTGGCTACTATTCCGTGGCTCAGCTCATGAACCACCATGACGACGGCGAGGGCTATGAGACCGTACCAGAGGGGAATCGTGACGCCGGGGATGACTAACTGAACCCCGGACTGCTCGCCGCCGGTTTGGATGGTTCTCATTGCAGTCTTAAGAAGGGCGTAGAATACGTAGACCATTCCAGCGAATCCAAGGACTATTCCAACGTCCGCATAAACCTTCCAGAAGCGCTTGGCCTTACCTGCGAGGCTGTCTATGAGCCCGAGTAGCCTCTTGGTTCTCCACATTGCGATGAACAGGTCAACGGTCAGCCCCTCTTCCTTCTCCTCCCTTCTACCGAAGAGGGCGTAGAGGATCATCCAGAATGCGACGATGCCAATGATGACTATGAGGAGTGTGCTGTTCATTTGGGTCACCTAATAAGGGCTTTCCAGTGGGGTTTAAAAATGTAGTGCGCTACCTGTTGAAATGCAGTATTTTCTTGATGTACTCTAACGAGCGTGAATCCAGTGCAAGTTCGGCGAGCTTTCTGTAGTTTTCCATGTTAAAGGGAGCGATTGCTACGGAACGTATGAGGTATTTCAGCCCCTTTTCTGGATCACCGCCCAGGAGAAGGAGCAATCCCATCTGGCTTAGGTGAATGCTGAGAACATTTGGGTTTCTCCAGATATCTAGGTGCTTTCTGATGAATCGTTCCCTTCCGGGGATGTATTTCCCCATGTTGAATGATATCTGCCTTCCGTGAACATAATACTTTGCGACTATCTCGTTGACGTAATCAAATTTGTAGTACCTCGCGATCCGTAGCCACATATCCCAGTCCTGGGAGCTCGTTAGCTTTGGGTCAAAAAGTCCCGCCCTTTTAAAGCATTCGCGCCTTATCAGCAACGTTGGGCTTCCGATAAAGTTCTCACGGAGAAAGTGCTCGTATACGTCACCCCGGTGCCTCGGAAGTCTCTTCCCAAGTATTTTACCATCCTGCTGGGAGACGTAGTAAAATCCCCCGTAGACGACCCCAAATTCCCTATCAAGGTTTTCAAATTTCCTTACCTGGACCTCCAGCCTGTTGGGGAGCCACTCATCATCGTCATCCAGCAGGGCTATGAATTTCCCCCGGGCCTTCTTTATGCCAGTGTTCCTTGCAACAGGTCCACCGGAGTTTTCTTTGAGACGTATATACCTTATCCGGGTGTCGTTTATACTTTCCACGATCTCGGGGGTGTTATCAGGGGATGCGTCATCAACAACTATCAGCTCGAAGTCCTCAAATCGCTGACTAATTACGCTCTCTATCGCCCTTTTTAGCAGATTTGCGCGGTTGTACGTGGGTATTATCACGGATACTGTGGGTTTAGCCATCAAGAACCTCCTTAAGCATGCTCTGTAAGTGCTTGGTTACTTCATCTCTTAGCTCCTCCCTTGCGAGACTTAATTCAAGGTTGGCCCGTATAAAGCCAACCCTGCTCCCCACATCGTATCTTTTACCCTCAATCTTCTTTGCGAACATCTCCTGTTCCTTTAAGAGGGCTCCGAGGGCGTCGGTGAGCTGTATCTCGCCTCCCTTTCCAGGGGATGTTTCTTTAAGTGCGTCGAAGACATCCGGTGTTAAAACGTACCTCCCGATTATTGCGATGTTGCTAGGTGCCTCCTCGGGTGATGGCTTCTCCACAAGGCTCCGTATCCTGTAGAGGCCGTCTTCAACTTTCTCTCCATCAACGATTCCGTATCTACCCACAAGTTCAAAGGGAACCTCCTCCACGCCAATGACCGCTGCGTCCCTTCTTTTGGCGACCTCCATCAGTTGTCCTATCGCAGGTTTTTGACTTATTATGATGTCATCGCCCAGCAATACAGCGAAAGGCTCTCCGTTTACATGTTTCTCCGCATGGAGTATCGCGTCCCCCAGCCCGAGGGGCTTCTTCTGGCGGACGTAGTAGATGTCCACCATTTCACCAATCTCTTCAATCTGCCTGAGCTCGTTAACCTTACCCTTCTCCCTCAAGTAGTACTCCAACTCGAAACTCCTATCAAAGTAATCTTCTATAGCGCGTTTTCCTTTTCCGGTAATTATGAGGATATCGTCGATGCCGGCCTTTATAGCCTCTTCAACCACGTAGTGAATGACTGGTTTGTCAACTATGGGGAGCATTTCCTTGGGCATTGATTTCGTTATTGGGAGCATTCTAGTGCCGAGTCCAGCCGCAGGAATAACGGCCTTTCTAACTTTCACCAGCACACCCCCTCGTAAATCTTCGCAGTCCTCTCAGCGGCTCTCACCCGACGACCATCGATTACAATCTTCCCCGAATAATCCAACTCCCCAAACTCCCCCCACTCTGTAACGATGAGGACAACATCTGTCCTCTCCAAAACATCTCCCACCGAACTCGCGTATTCAATCCTCTCTCCAACGTCCGGATAGAATCGCTTAAAGTTCTTCATCGCCTGAGGGTCGTAAGCTAGGACTTTAGCTCCCTCATCGAGGAGCTTCTTGATGACGATGTACGCTCTCGTTTCCCTCACGTCATCCGTATCCGGCTTGAAGGCCAGTCCCAGGACCCCAACGGTTTTTCCCTTAAGCTCTGGAACGTACTTCTTGAGGAGTTCAATGAGTTTAAGCGGCTGCCTCTCGTTCACCTCCACGACGGCCTTCAGTATTACCGGCTCTTCACCGATTTCTTCAGCTTTATTAATGAGTGCCTTAACGTCCTTCGGGAAGCATGAACCGCCCCAGCCGATTCCAGTTCTAAAGAAGTGCGGACTAATCCGGTGATCCAGGCCGACGCCTTCAAAAACCTTCCACGAGTCGATGCCGAGCTTCTTACAAATGTTCCCAATCTCGTTGGCAAAACTGATTTTTGTCGCAAGGAAAGCGTTTGAAGCGTACTTGATCATCTCCGCCGTCTTAATGTCAGTAAAGAGCTTTGGGGCATCTATCGGCTGGTAGAGTTCCTCGAGAATCTCTCTCGTCCTCTCGTCCTGAACGCCGATGACGATTCTATCCGGGTTGAGGAAGTCCCTCAATGCAACGCCCTCGCGGAGGAATTCGGGATTCATCGCCAAACCAAAGTCTTTGAAGGCTTTTCTGCCGGAGTACTCTTCCAGAATCGGCTTGACGACGTTTTCGGTTGTTCCTGGCAGGACAGTACTCTTGACAACGACAACGTGGTAGGAGTCCTTCTCCTTCAAAACTTTCCCGATTTCTTCGGCGGCTTGTTTAACGTAGGTTAAATCGATTGAGCCGTCTTCTCGAGAGGGTGTTCCAACGCAGATGAAAGTGACTTCAGAGTTGAGAATCGCCTCGCGGTAATCGTTAGTCGCATGATAGCGCCCTTTAAATTCCTTCATTAGCTCGTCCAAGCCTTCCTCGTAGATTGGTGGTTCTGCATTGTTTATCATGTTGATTTTTTCCTCATCAACGTCCACGAAAATAACTTCGTTTCCAAGCTTAACGAAGCCCATGCCGGTAACGAGGCCAACGTAACCAGAGCCAATGACCGAAACCTTCATTATTCTATCACCCGATACCTACTGGAGTGTGAACTTAATAAAAAGGTGATGCTGATGGGAAGAAAAAAGGTCTTCATGCTACTCACTAATCCGTTCAAACCGGACCCACGAGTGTACAAGGAGGCCAAGACCCTGCTAGAACTGGGGTTCGATGTCTCTATTGTGGCATGGGATCGGGAAGGGACGCATCCTCGTCGCGAAGTCGTTGAGGGAATTGAGGTTTATAGGGTGCCCATCGAATCTAAATATGCATCGTTTGTGGATTTCTTTTTGAAACTCCCATTGTTTTATCTTAAAGCCTTTTTGTACATCGTTAACAATCGAACGGGTCTTTATGCAATCCATGCGAATGATTTTGATACGGCTCCACTGGCTTTTTTCTTAACCCGGCTCCTCAAAGCGAAATTTATTTACGATGTTCATGATTTGTACTATACTCGTATCTCACTTCTCGAAGAACGGGAAAAAGATAGCCCTGTTAGAAAAATTCTCCGGACGGCGGAGATACTATTTGCCAGGCTTTCTGATGCTGTGATAACAGTAAGTAGGTCCGTTGGAGGGAGACATGAGGGGTTCAAAGAATTTTTCGTGAAGAATGGGGTCGTATCCGACAAAATATACGTGGTTTGGAACACTCCTGACTTGGAGCTCTTCCCCCGATTGGCACGACAAAGGCATAATGGACTCATCGTGGGATACATAGGAACCATACGTAGTATATCCAATTTTATTCCTTTGTTTGAGGTTGCTCGGAGAAATAAGGCTTTGAAAATACTCTTTGTGGGTGGAGGGGCGTCTAGGGACAAAATTCAGGAGTTGCTATCCACGCAGTATCCGGACATTAACGTTGAGTTTGTAAGCCACATTCCCTATCAGCGTATTGCTGAGTATTACGCACGCTGTGATGTGATATACTCGGTCTTCCCCCTCACTGAAAACATCAGAAGAACTTTTGCCGTGAAAATGTTTGAAGGCGTTGTGGTGGGAAGACCGGTGATAGTCAACAAGGATACCCTTATGGAGGATTTTGTTCAGATCCATCGGTGTGGGATAGCGATAGATATTACCCCCAAGGATGTGGAGATTGCCCTTGAAAAATCCCTCAAACTCAGACCTCCCATCAGGCTTAGGGACAAATGGAATTGGGGTAGAAACAAGGAGATAATAAAAAAAGCATATTCATAGGAGATCAGGAGCTATATTTTTATGCAAACCCTGACCTTTTCTTTAATCTTCGCGCATACAACGTTTCTTGTATCGATGACAACCTTTTCAGCATTCTCTGTCAAAAGTTTGGGAAGGATTTCTCTAAACATATCGTGGTCCGTGACTATGACTATTGCATCTGCCCATTTGATGACTTCATTAAGGTCCTCCGAACTGAATACCCCAACTTTTGTTTTGATGGTCTTCGAGTAGGGGTCATGGACTCTAACCTTAGCCCCTCTTTCGATGAGTTCCTCGATAATTTTAATCGCTGGAGACTCGCGGGTATCACTTATATTCTTCTTATATGCAATTCCGAGTACTGCGATTTTTGATCCCCATAGTTTCATGTTGATTTTCCTCAGTCCTTCTTCAAGCAAGTTTACGGTGTGTATTGGCATGTAGTCATTTATCTGTCCCGCGGTTTCTATGAATCTCGGTATGAATCCATATTGTTTTGCTTTGTATGAAAGGTAAAATGGATCAAGCGGGATACAGTGTCCTCCAACTCCAGGCCCAGGATAAAACGCCATGAATCCGTATGGTTTAGTCTTTGCTGCGTCAATGACCTCCCAGATGTCAATTCCCATTCTTTCAAATATAAGTGCAAGTTCATTTACCAGAGCGATGTTAACGTGTCTGAATATATTTTCGAGCATTTTTACGGCTTCGGCGGTCTTACAGTCTTGGACCTTAATGACTTGAGTAACTATTGATCCATAAAGAAGGGCCGCGGTTTCAGTAAATTCTGGTATCAATCCACCAACGACCTTGGGGGTGTTGCTAATTGTGTATTTTTTATTCCCGGGATCCACGCGTTCTGGGGAGTACGCAACACCGAAATCCCTTATGACCCTTAACCCGCTATGTTCCTCAAGTAGAGGGACTAGAATCTCCTCCGTAGTACCTGGGTAGGTTGTGCTCTCGAGGATTATAAATTGTCCTCTTCGGAGAATCTTTCCAATAGATACTGCCGAGGACTTTACAAAGCTCAAGTCTGGTGTTTTGTCTTCCCTCAGTGGAGTGGGAACGGCGATTATTATAAAGTCACACTCTTTAAGATCGTCGATATTGTTTGTTGGTGTAAAGTTGTCGAGATTTAGGTCTTCGTCTTTAATATCGTCTATGTATGAAACTCCATTTTTTAGCATCGTTATTTTGTCCTCTGCAACGTCGTATCCAATGACCTTGAACTTTTTTGAAAACTCTATAGCCAGCGGAAGGCCAACATAGCCGAGGCCTACAATGCCTATTATAGCTGAATGACTGTAGATTTTTTCGTTGAGTGTTGTTAGCCAATCATTCATTTACACGTCCCTCACGGCGGTTTTTTAACAAACATTCTGATGATATCCTCATACAACCAAAGCTATAGTTTCTCAAAAACTTTTCCCAGCACTATAAAAATTATATAGGGATAAGATGAGCTTGAACGTAGAATAAACAATATTCCAGAATGAATGAGTTGGATGTATTTTTGGAATTGGAGGGTGGATTATGAAAACTGAAAAGATCCACGATAAAACGCCTGATATAATTGTTGTATACCCTTGGGGAAATCCGTTGCTTGAGTCAAGTGGGGTGGAAAAAAGAAGCTCATCTTTAATACGTGCTTTTGAGAAATCTGGAATGAGGGTTACTATTATAGGGCCTATACCCATACAGTCGGGGGAATACACTATTAATTCACAGATGTTTTTTTCTTATAAGGGGCATGGGGGTCTTGTTTTAGACTGGAATCCAAGCTATTATGTGAAGCTTGTACAGTTATTACGGAAGTATCAAGGAAGGTCTGTTAATCTTGTATTGACCGGTCCATTGGGGTGTTTAGGTGCTTTATTTGTTAAAATTGTATTTAATGGGAGAAAAAAAATTTTGATTGTGTATGATGCGCATAATGTTGAAAAAGAGAGAGTAGAGAGTGGAGCATTCTCAACTCAAAGCTCGTTGTTGAGAATCTTTACAAAGATAATCCTCATATTCTCTGAATGGATTGCTGTGAGAACTTCTGACATTGTCTTCTCAATAAGTCATAGAGATAAGAGAGTTTTTAAGAGGACTTATGGGATTCCTCCGGAGAGAATCTTGGTTATACGTCCAATTGTACCTACAAATAGAGGTGTAAAATACAAAAGAAAGTGTGGCATCCTTTTTCATGGGAGTTTCAAATATTTCCCAAACAAGGAAGCTGTAGATTTTATTCTAGAGGTTTCCGAAAATCTTAAATGGGCCAGGTTTTATTTAGCTGGCTCAGGCATGCCCAAGAAGAAATTGAAAAACGTTGAGTTCATGGGGTTTGTTGAAAACTTGGATGAGTTTCTTTCTATGGGCGATCTCGCATTGGTCCCCCTCAAAAGGGGTGCTGGGGTTAAGCTTAAGATACTAGATTACCTCCTCAGGGGGATACCCGTGATAACGACAAAAATCGGTGCCCAAGGACTGGAGTTTACGCATATGAAAAATGCCATTGTTGTTAACTTGGATGAAATTGAAGAGATAGTCAGGTTTCTGAGTGAGAATCCTAAGTACAAGCGTAAAATTGGAGTGTTTGGGAGAAAGCATGCTGAAGTGAGGTTTTCGGGGAATATTGAGAAAAAGAGACTATCGGTGTATTTCAGGGGTGATGACTAGCGGCTGAATAGTCCATCAGCAATGGCAAGGGCGTATTTAATAAATGTTTTGGGCCGTTTGTACTTGAACACTAGTTGCACCAGTTTAAAGTAAATTTCGTACAATAATACGTAAAATAAATGAAAAATTAGCACTTTTTGTGGATAATTATCTCTCAAAAACCAGAGACGATTGCGATAGTAGTGATACGTGTAAAAATCACTTAAATATCCTCCTGTTAAGGCTCCCACTTTATGCCAGATACTTGCTTGAGGAACATGCAGTAGCTTGAAGCTTTTTTTCTTTGCTCTAACGCAGAGGTCAGTTTCCTCCCAGTAACAAAAGAACTCTTCTTTAAACAAACCGACTTCAAAAAAGACATCTTTTCTTACTAGCATGCATGAACCTTCTATTTTCTCAACTTCTCTTGGATTTGGGGGGAGAGAATCACTGTCTCTTTTAAAGTTGAGCCGGAGTTCTCTGCCTCGTTCTGGCACTAAGAATGCTCCAGCAAAGCTGATTATATTGGTCTTGCCATTGAAATCATAGAAGTAGACAGTTGGTCCTGCCACGCCGGTATCACAATCTATATTCTGGATGAGTGTCTCTAAGAGGTGAGGGTTTACTACTGTGTCTGGATTTAGTATTAGCACGTATTCGGGGTAAAGAACGCTTAATGCAAATTTTATTCCTATATTATTGCCCTTCGCATAGCCATAGTTGTCTCTGTTTTTTATAATGATCAATCTTCTGTTTGGGTCATATTTACCATAGAGGGGCCGGTTAAGTTTCCCTTGGAGTGCTTCCTCTTCGCTGAGTTCAAAAATTTTGATCGGTTTGTTCTCCGTGGTGTAGTCAAAGAATTTTGACTTGACTTTCAGGTTTCCTCGGGCATATTCCTTGATTTTTTGTATTGATTCATCGCGGGATGCATTGTCAACGACGATGACGTCGTAGTTAGGATAATCTATCCTGTAAACTGACTCTAGGCATTCTATAGTGTCCCTCCAGCTATTCCAGTTGAGGATTATGATTGAGACACGTGGATGTTCCATTCTTAGTCCCCTATCCTCCTCAGTTTACTAAGGATTCGTATTACTTTGAATCCAGTCTGTGACATCTCTTGCCATTTTGACCACAGCATCCATATTGGCATATTCCCAGCTTCCGAATCTCCCGGTACTTGTAATTCCAAGTTTTGTTAAGTAATTGTGAACGATTTTTAGTTGCTTTTTGTATTCTATATCATAGATTACATAGGCATACTTGAACCGATATACTGTTGTTAACACCACATCATCCCTTTTTATTATCCCCAGCCGGTTCAATTCCTCAATAGTTCTCTCGGCTATCTCAGTGTCGTTCATCTTACTAACCTTATCTCCTTCCCTGTACGTAATCTCTGCAAGGATTGATGATTTACTCTCTGGAGCAACGTAAGGTGAGTAGTTTGATGGGAAGCTGACTCGATGCGTTAAAATCTCCTTGTCGGGGATATACAACCATGAAAGACTGTTGAGTTTAGGTTTATCAAGTCCAATTCCGATAGTAATTAAGGAGTTAAACTTGAGATTGTTTACCGCATCTTCAACTTCGTGTGGAACATCATCTAGGACATTAATGAGCTCTTGTAATGGAATTGTGGAAATTAGTTTGTCAAATTCGAGTTCTCTCTTTCCATTGGAAACTATCCATTTTTTGTCTTCTTTTTTGATTTTTTTGATCGCAAAATTCGTAATTACCTTGTCTTTCATAGGTTCTTCGAACGCTTTTGCTAGACTTTGTATTCCACCATACTTGGGATAATAAAAGTGAAGCTGGTGAGTGTATCCTTCAGTTGGAATTCCTAGTGATGATTTTATAATATCCTCTACCGGTGGCTGAGGAATACGTTCAACCCACACAGTACTCATCTGATCTAGAGGATACTTCCAGATTTTTTCGTTATATGGAATTAGGTATTTCTCGGCTATCCCCTTTCCAAAAGTGTAGTAAAACCACTCCTTCATGTTTTTTGGAGGTCTCAATAGTCCCTTCTCTTTTGCAATGAGATTTTGGATGAAGTAATACAGACACTCAAAATTATCCTGTTTGGGTAGATCAGCTAGGCCATTCTCGAAGGGGTACTTAACGTAGTTTCCTTTGTACAAGATTTTCGTGTTCCTCCGATTTCTAACGACATTGCTACCAAGGAGTGATACCATAAAGTTGAGGATTTCTTTGTCTTTTGAGAAAATTATGTGAGAGCCACCGACATCAAAGGTGAATCCCTCTACATTAACAGATTTTAGTAATCCCCCGGTTTCGGTATTCTTTTCTAAAATAGCGAAGTCATAGCCTTTTTTACCGAGAAAATACCCTAGAGAGAGTCCTGCTAAACCACCACCGAGGATTCCGATTCTCATCTTTGATTACCCCCATAGAGTATTCTTTTTGGTTTTTCGTTGTCAAAGATGCCCCTAAGTCCATCCAAGTAGGCGGATGTCACAAACAAGATCCGTTTAAATTTGTGGTCATGGAACAATATTATAGCTCCTATACTTAAACCCAATCTCTTCACGAGGCTGAGATAAAATTTGAGCCTGTTTGTTGAATATTTTCTGCCAAGATACGTTAGGTTCCTGATTCCATAATAACTTTTCCATAGTTTGTTATAAGGGACTATGTACAAGGTCTTTCTAAAAACTGTCTTTTTAATTAATCCTCTCTTTTTAATGCCTTCTTTATGAACAATCCTGCTATCCGGAATAAGATATATCTTACCTACCGTTCTTAATCTGATACAATATTCAACATCATCGTAGGTTATAAAAAACCGTTTGTCAGGGAGTCCAATTTTCCTAATAGCTTCTGAATTTATTAAAATGCCAACAAAGGATGCATGGTCGATTTCCAAAAAGCTTTTGTCTTTGAACTCGTTGTCTTTTATTGGACGAATTATATGTCTAAAGACGTCATTGAAAAAGAAATATCCTCTATGATAGTGTAGTACCCGTTCGTTTTCATCAATCTTTAAACAAGCAAGTGCAACAGCGTCTGGTAAATGTAACCACCTTACTAAATTCTCCAGTGCATCTTTCTTCGGTTCTGCATCATCATCCATCAGCCAAATCCAGTCATACCCTTCTTTGTAGGCTCTCTTAACACCCTCATGAAATCCTCCAGCCCCCCCAACATCTTCATATAACCTTACATACGTGACTTTAATCGGGGTACCTTTTGAACTCTCAATGACATTCTCTGTGGACCATGAGCCCTCCCTGCATTCCTTAGGCGGGAGTTTCTGGATATATCCCGCATCTTTTAATGCATTAGGTGTTCCATCTGTTGAGGGTCCATCAATTATAAAAATGGCATCTAATGGATATGTCTGTTGCTTCAATGCGTTAAGACACTCTAATAAGAGCTGTTTTCGGTTGAACGTCACCACAACGGCAGCAATCCTCATTTTGATCCCCCCTCCGGTAGCATAAGTCTTTTTAGGATTTTTGTGTCTACATGGTCAAATCCATTTATCAAAATGAATACACCGAAGTACGTAATTATTGCAGTGATTATTATTAAAAATAGATTCAAACTCTTGAAAAACCAGATAAGTAACCCCATGATTGCGGCTGCTATGCTCGCTTTCCACATAAACGTGAGTATGTGTCGGTTGAAGAATTTAGTATTTCGAAAGATGTACATGTATGCCAGTGTGACAAATAATTCTGTTGTTAATGTAGTTGCACTTGCTCCGAGATAACTGTATCTTGGAATTATAACTGCATTCAATATCATATTTATGATGGCCCCTGTTGCTGTTATCTTAGTTTCAATTATTTGCTTATTGGTGGCTTGTACCAGCCGCCCGTAAGGTTGGCTTAGAAATATAAGCACCGAAGACCATACTAAAATACGTAACGCATTTGCGGCGGGTGAATACTCCGGTCCAAATATTAGCAGGATAATTCTATCGGCCAGCAGAGTTGTTCCCACTCCAATTGGGAATGCCAGCATGCTCATGTATTTAAAAGAGCGTTCAAATGAAAATCTAAGAGAATCATTTGAGTTTTTGAAGAGCTGTGACATTAGAGGGTACACTGCTGTGAAGTAAATGCTGGGGATTACTAGCAGAATCAGAATCAACCTGTAAGCTGCATTGTACCAGCCAACTACTTCGTCTCCTTTCATATACGACAACATTACCGAATCTATCCAGTAATAGATGGATATAAAAATCGCAGTTAGTGCAAACGGCCATGCTTCCTTTACGATGCTTTTCCAGAACTCTAAATCAACTTCCACGGCTGGTTTCAAAAATTTCCAGGTGGTTATGACGATATGGTAACCTAAAACAATTAAGTTTACACTCAAATAAATCATTGCAAAATGTATCACATTTAAGCTGAGCTTTATCGCAATTATTGCAAAAAGCAGGGAGAGTGCACTCTGTAGAATCTGTCCGATGGACATGAACTCCATCTTCTCAAAGGCCTGGTATATATCTTTAAACAAATTCGAAATCCCTCCAATGATCGTAGATAGGGCTATTATGTAGACGACCTTCCTTGTGATCTCTGGGTAGTCTAAGAGAGCCATCACTAGGAAGACGATCAAAAAAGTCAGACCTCCAAAGAGTAACTTTAAAGCAACTCCATTTGCTAGATACCTCTTGGCCAAACTTTTATCTCTTGCAACTTCCCTGACAGTCAGGGGGTCAAGACCAAAATTGGTAATAACTCCAAATATTCCATTTAAAGCTAGGGCAAAAGTCAAGATACCATAATTTGCTGGACCTAGATACCTTGCGGTGTACATTACGTAGAAGAAGCCGAGGAGCATACTAAGGATTCTTCCTACAAAAAGCACCATCATGTTCTTTGCGATTCTTTGTATCGTGTTCATTGTGTACACCTTTGATTGATCCCTGTAAACGGAGCAATGTTCACAACTGGCCCACTTCAATTAAGTATTCTTTTAGGGCTTCTTTCCAGTATATGCTCAAGACTCCAAGGGACTTAAGCTTTTTGACGCTCAGTGCTGAAAACCTTGGCCTCCTTGCCAATCTGTTGAGTTCGCTGGACTTTATGGGCGTTATCTCAACGTCCCAACCAAGAATCTCGAAGATTGCCTTCGCAAAGTCATACCAAGAGCAGTATCCTTCGTTTACCATATGATAGACACCATAATCGGGTCGAACCTTTAGGAACTCTTTCAATGCTTTGGCCACATATAGAGTGTGGGTCGGACTCATGACTTGGTCGTCGACTATCTGCAGTTTTTCCCCACGTTTTGCTCTCTCAATGATCCATTCGACGAAATTCCCACCTTTTCCGCTTGCTCCAGCTTTTCCATACAGGCTTGCGACTCGGATAATATAGTACTTCGTGGAATAATTTCTCGTGAGGATTTCGCCCGCGTACTTGCTTGCCCCATAAACGTTTATCGGATTAGGAACGTCATCTTCTGTATACGGCTTTTCTTTCTCCCCGTCAAAGACGTAGTCCGTGCTGATGTACACATTGATGGCATCAATCTCGTTAGCAACCCTCGCAACGTTCAGAGCGCCAATAGCATTGACCGCAAAAGCCTTCTCCGGATAAAGCTCTGCATCATCAACCCTAACATATGCGGCAGTGTTGATAATAACGTCGGGCCTCAACTCTCTCAGAACCTTCAGTGTCTCTGGAATCGTGACGTCTAAGTCAGCGTGAGTTAGAGGAATCACTTCAAACGAGAGGTCTTCCCCCAAAACCCTCACTAAGTCGCTTCCAAGCTGGCCGGCGGCACCGATTATTGCAACTCTCATTGAATCACCTCAGAAAGTCCATCCCTTTTCGATGGCCTCCCTCAGTGTTGGCCACTTCCTGTCCTTCTCAGAGACCAGGGGGTCATCAATCGGCCAGTCTATGCCTATCTCTGGGTCGTTCCAGATTATTCCGCCTTCATAGTCGGGGGCATAAACGTTGTCCACTTTGTAAACCACTTCCGCAATATCGCTCAGTACTAGGAATCCGTGGGCAAAACCCCTTGGGATGTAGAGTTGCCACTTGTTGTGCTCCGAGAGGATAACCCCCACCCACTTCCCGAAAGTTGGTGAGTCTCGTCTTAAATCAACGGCAACGTCGTAGATGACTCCCCTAACGGCCCTCACAATCTTGGCCTGGGCGTAGGGCTTGCGCTGGAAGTGTAGGCCCCTGAGCACGCCGTACTTAGATTTTGAGTGGTTGTCCTGGATGAACTCCTCTTTGATTCCAGCCATCTCAAAATCCGGTTTCTTGTAAGTTTCCATGAAAAAGCCCCGCTTATCCCCGAAGACCTTCGGCTTGATTAAAATAACATCGGGAATTTCCAGCCTTTTAAACTCGAAGGGCATCCTCACCACCCCAGCTTCCAGGGCGTTGGGTGGAGAACCTTCTCGTTCACCAACGGCTTCCACCAGGCCTTATTTTCGAGATACCACTCCACGGTTAGTTTGATTCCTTTCTCAAAGTTGTACCGTGGACGCCACTTGAGATCGCGTGTTATCTTCCAAGAATCGAGCGAGTAACGGAGGTCATGGCCGGGTCTATCCTCAACGAACTCGATGAATGACTCATCCTTTCCAAGGAGCTTTAGAATCGTTTTAACGACTTCAATGTTGGTCTTTTCCTCGCCGGCCGAAATGTTGTATACCTCCCGTGGTTCACCCTTGAGGAGAACGGCTTCAACCCCTCTAACGTGGTCTTCGACGTAGATCCAGTCCCTCACGTTCTGGCCGGTACCGTATATTGGAGTCTTAAGACCCATGCTGGCCCTGATTATTGTCTTGGGGATTAGTTTTTCCGGGAACTGATAAGGGCCGTAGTTGTTGGTGCACCTTGTTATAGAGGCGTTCAGATTATAGGTTCTCGTCCAACCGAGGACGAGAGAATCCGCCGCCGCCTTGCTGGCAGAGTACGGGGAGGATGGCATCAGAGCGTCTCTCTCGGTGAAAGAGCCCCCAATGATGTCGCCGTAGACCTCGTCCGTGCTTATGTGGACGAACCTGACCTCAGGATTATATCTCCTGATTGCTTCCAGTATAGTGTAAACACCGATGACGTTGCTCTTCAGAAAGTGCTCTGGACTTGAGATGCTCCTGTCCACGTGGCTCTCGGCCGCGAAGTTCACAACCGCATCGACTTTCTTCACGAGATTCTTCATCAGCTCAAAGTCCCCTATGTCCCCCCTTATGAATGTGTACCGGGGCTCGTCTTCAATGTCTCTCAGATTCTCTGGATTTGAGCCGTATCCGAGCTTGTCTAGGTTGATTATCTCCCACTCCTCGTGCTTTTCCAGGACGTAGCGGATGAAGTTGCTCCCTATGAAGCCCATCCCACCGGTTACCAAGAGTCTCATCTTTCCACCTCATAGGATTATGCGGGAGTTATCTCCCACAACGAGCTTTCTGCCAAATGGATGGGAGGTACCGTTTATTATCTTCACTCCCCTCCCAATGAGGCTTTCGACTATCCTACCCGCATTCCTTATCTCACTTCCCTCGAGGATTATTGAGTCTTCTATCTCCGTGTTTTCGATGATGCATTTGTTGCCTATGCTTGTGTATGGGCCGATGTAGGCGTTTCTTATCACGACGTTCTTTCCTATCACAACGGGCCCTTTAATTACGGTATTGTCGTCTATCTCCGTTCCCTCCTCGATTATGACTCTCCCGTGGATTCTTGCCTTTGTTTTCACCTTTATGTCTGGCTGGATGTCGTCTAGAATGAGTCTGTTAGCATCGAGTATATCCTCGGGCTTACCAGTGTCCTTCCACCAGCCCGTTACCTTCGTCCAGCCAACACGATAGCCGTTGTCAATGAGCCATTGGATCGCGTCGGTTATCTCAAGCTCGTTTCTCCAGGAGGGCTTAATGTTTTCAACTGCTTCATGGATGATGGGCTTGAAGAAGTATATCCCCACCAAGGCAAGGTTGCTTGGTGGCACCTTGGGCTTCTCGACGAGCCTTTTGATGGTCTTCCCATCATCGTTCAGTTCGGCCACACCGAACTGCTGGGGATTGGGAACCTCTTGGAGGAGTATGCTGGCATCGAAGTTTCCTTCTTGGAAGTATTTTAAGTGCTCCACTATTCCTTCCCTGAGGATATTGTCACCGAGGTACATAACAAAGTCATCATCACCGAGATAGTCCCTTGCTACTTTTATCGCATGCGCCAAGCCCTTTGGCTCACCCTGATAGATAAACTCTATGGAGGCGTCCCACTCCCTGCTGAGGACGGTTTCTTTTACCAATTCTGCGTTAGGTCCCACAATTATTCCAATATCGTGAATTCCTGCTTCGATCACATCTTCAATAGCATAGAATAAAACCGGCTTGTTGGCGACTGGAATCAACTGCTTCTGCTGGGAGTAAGTCAGAGGCCTGAGCCTAGTCCCATGACCACCGGAGAGAATGAGAGCTTTCATGATTATCACCCCACTATGCTAGGATTGAATTGAGGAATATTATAAACATTTTTGAGAGTCTGAGCGGATACACTGTTACTGCGGTTGTCATTTGGACTCTTGTTGATTTTTGGACCTTTTGGCCAGTAGTTATATCTTCTGCTGAACTTATAAATGCCGCCATATTTATAAGTACTGGGGTACAACGTTGATGAGGTGTTGGCGATGTTCGAGGACATCGATAACTTTGATGAGGCTTTTGAAAAGCTCCTCGAAGAGCTTGAATTCGACCTCTCGAATCCATTTGAGGAAGTCGAAAAGGTTCTGTGCATCGAGCCCCACCCGGACGACTGCGCCATAGGCCTGGGGGGCACGATAAAGAAGCTGACCGATGCTGGAATAGAGGTCGTCTACGTCTGCATGACCGACGGCTCAATGGGGACGCTCGATGACGACCTGAGCTCCCACGAGCTCGCCATCGTGAGAAAGCGCGAGGAGGAGGAGAGTGCGAGGATGCTCGGCGTCAAAAGGATAATCTGGCTTGATTATCGAGACACCGAGCTCCCCTACACGAAAGAGGTCAGAAAAGACCTGGTAAAGATAATCCGCGCTGAGAAGCCGGACGCGGTTCTCGCCCCCGACCCCTGGCTCCCCTACGAGGCGCATCCGGACCACAGGAGGACGGGCTTCCTGGCCATCGACGCCGTGGCCTTCTCCCAGCTTCCCAACTTCGGGAGCACCGACGTGGCGGCCGGCTTGGAACCCCACCAGGTCGAGGTCTTTGGCTTCTACTACACCGCAAGGCCCAACTACTTCATGGACATAACCGACGTCATGGAGCTCAAGCTGAGGGCGATACGGGCCCACAAAAGCCAATTCACCGATGACGTCTGGGAGAAATGGGAGCCCTTCCTGAGAACGGTGGCGCTCTACTACGGTAAAAAGGCGGGAGTGAAGTACGCCGAGGGGCTGCGCTTCATGCCGGGCATGTTCCTGCACATAACGCCCTTCGCGGAGCTGATTTAGCCCAGCTCCATTTTCACCATTATCTCAAGTTCCTTCAGGAACTTCTCGAGGGGCATTGTATCGAGGCCGAACTGCCTGATGGATTCGTACCTCTTGGGATCGTCGGTAACGAGTAAGCTTCCCGTGCAGATTGCCGTTGCCGCGGTAAGGATGTCCTCAAGGTCGAGCATCTTCCCCTTCTGGAGGAGCTGGGCCTCTATCTGGGCCGCTTTGACGAGTATCTCATCGTTCAGGGGAACTATTGTGTAGATGTCCCTCAGTACCTCCAGCTCCCTCTCGACGTTCTTCTTGAGGTACGCTCGAACCGAAAGGTAGCGGTAGAGCGTGATGACTGAGAGCGAGACGGTGAACTTGGCCAGCGTTATCTCCAGCTGTCTCTTTCTGCCCGCGGTGTGCATCCTGAGGAGCGTCCGGCTGTCGAAGGTTATCTCCGATGGGAGCGGCATGATTCAACTCCCCTTTTTCTTTTCGAGCAGGTTGATGAGCATCTCGGCCTCTTCGTCGTCCATTATGACGTTGTCAACCTTCTTGTCGAGCTCGACGAGGTGCCAGGTCTCTATGAGCTTCTGGAGCACCTCATCGTAGGAACGAGCGTCAAGCTTGTCCTTGAGGAGCTTTATCTTCTTCCAGGTGCTCTCATCAACTGCTATCGTTTTCATCTCCCAACCCCTCCGTGACGATTCTCCTATACGTCTCCACGCTCTTTCTACGCGGGATTCTCTCCTTGGTTATCAGGTCGACTTCGTAGAGGCCGAAGCGTATTTTGAACCCCATCGCCCACTCGTAGTTGTCCGTCAGCGCCCAGTGGAAGTAGCCCCTGACGTCGGCGCCGTTCTCAATCGCCCTGAACAGCTCCCTCACGTGGCTGACGATGTACCGCGGCCTCAGTATATCCTTGGAGTCCGCTATTCCGTTCTCGGTTATGTAGACCGGCTTCCCGTACTCCGCGGCTATCATCGTCGAGTCGTATATACCTTTCGGGTAGACCTCCCAGCCGAAGTCGCTGGTCGGGTTGTTGTCGGGTGAGACCCCCATCGGATTTCCGGAATAGCCGTATCCCTCGGCACCCACGAAGCTGACCATCGGCAGTTCCTTGAACTTCGGCTCGATCCACCTTACGACTTCGCGGGTATAGTAGTTGTTCCCTATCCAGTCGTTCCTGGCCAGATGGTCTATTTTAACCTCCTCCCAGTTCAGTTCGAGGTCAACCCGGCCGTCGTTGAGGGCGTTGAGAAAGAGTCTGTTGTGGAAGTAGTCGTAGTTTTCCGCGGCTTTAACGTCCCGCTCGTCCCTCGGGTTCAGGGGATAGGCGGGGATTATGTTGAGGATTATCCCCACCGGCGCCTTCGAGAACTCCTTTATCGCATCGTAGGCCCTCGCGTGGGCGACCATCTGGTGAATTATGACCTTCTTCGCCGCGTTGGGGTTCAGTATCCCCGGCGGCCAGCCGACGTAGGGGGCGAGGTAACCGAGCTCAACGGTAACCATCGGTTCGTCGAAGGTGGCCCAGAAATCCACCAAATCGGAGAACTTCCAGGCGACGTACGCCGAGAACTTAACGAACTCGACTATGCTTCTCTCGTCAACCCAGCCCCTTGCCCCTGCCTCTTCGAGGTTCTTCCTCACCTCGATGGGGTTGTGGAGCCACACGGGGAGGGTCTGGTGGTTGAGCGTCACGAAGGTCGAGAAGCCGAGCTTCTTGAGGTTCTTCAGCACGGCCCTGTAGTGGGCGACCTCGAAATGGTTGGCCAGCCCATCGAGCTCCTCCAGGGTTTCCTTCTTGATTTTAACGCGCTTTATCAGGCCGTAGGAGTCCCTCTCAACCTCTGCTTCGACGCCGAAGGTTGGACACGGGAAGATTCTGCTCCACTCTATCGTGAGCTGGTAGGCGTTCAAACCCAGGTCCTTGGCGAGCCTGTGGTCGATTTCGTACAGCTCATAATTGTTAATGCCGTCCTCGGGCAAATCGCCGCTGACGAGGTCGTTCTTGATGTTGAACGGATCGCGGACCCACTGCCACCAGTCGCTCCTCGCGTCTATTCCCCGTCTAAGGGGGTCACCCATCTCGAACTGGAAGGCCGACTGAACGACGCCCCAGTAAAATTCTTTCATCGGTTCCACCTAGGCATTTATAGATTTTGGTGTTTTTATAATTTTCCTACCCTCGCTGCCGTGACGTTGTGATGCACCGGTCGTGCCCGTCGCTCCTGTTCTCCTGAACTTTTGTGTACACTGTGTACCCATCCTGTTCACCAAAAAGCTTATATAGATTTGGCTAGTGTTATAAAATTGACATTGTTTATAATGGGGTGGGAAACTATGAAAAGGCATCTTGCCATAGCTCTGGTGGCTCTTCTGCTGGTAAGCCTCTGGAGCTTTGCCTCCGTACGCGCTGAGGACTTTCCCCGAAATGAAACGATATACACGGCCAACAGCGCTCCCCCGACCAGTGCCAATCCCTTCCAGGGCGGCAACATCATCGGCATAGACGGTCTCGTCTTCGAGCCTCTCTTCATGCTGAACTTCATGACGACTGAACTCAAACCCTGGCTCGCCGAGTACGGGAAGTGGATAGACAGCACCACCTACGAGGTGAAGCTCCGCGAAGGGACAAAGTGGCAGGACGGAAAACCCCTGACCGCCGAGGACGTGAAGTTCTCCTTCGAGTACTACGAAAAACTCGGCCTGAAGAAGTTCGAGGGCCTGAGCGAAATCGAGGTCGTTGACGACAGGACCGTCCGCTTTGTCTTCTCAGGCCAGCCCAACGTGTGGGTCTGGGACCAGAACCTCTACTCTGTTCTCATAATACCGAAGCACATCTTCGAGAACCTCGACCCTGAGAAAGTCAAGACCATGACCTTCACGGGCGACGACAAGAAATACCTCGTCGGTTCTGGTGCCTACAAGCTCAAGGAGGTCGTCGAGCAGCAGAAGTCAATCCTCGAGAGGAACGAGGACTGGTGGGGGGCGAAGTACTTCAACAAGCCCGCCGCCAAGTACATCATCCAGCTCTACGTTTCGAGCAACGACCAGGCCGCGAACATGTTCCTCAAGGGAGACCTCGATGTTGCCACCTACTACCTCGACATAGCCGAGCTCAAAAAGCAGAACCCCAACATCGTCAGCTGGCTCGACAAGGAGCCCTACTTCCCGCCGGTCGTTCCGGTGGTTCTCTACTTCAACACCCAGCGCGAGCCCATGAACATGCCCGCCTTCAGGAAGGCCATAGCGATGGCCATCAACCCGGAGCAGATCGTCCAGCAGGGACCGATAAGCGCGGTTCCAGACCAGACTCCGCTCGGACCCATCATGCAGGGCTGGAAGGACAAGATCGGTGCCAAGGACCTCATCACCGAGTACGGCTGGAAGTACGGCGACCTCCAGGATGCCATGAAGATACTCGACCAGTTGGGCATCAAGGACACCGACGGAGACGGCATTAGGGAATACAACGGAAAGCCCGTTGAGCTGCACTTCGTCACCTGTTCCGGCTGTTCCGACTGGATACAGGCGGGCGAGATAATCGCCAACCAGCTCAAGCCCCTCGGAATAAAGGTGGTCATAGACAAGGGTGACTGGACCAACTTCTTCATGCAGAAGCTCAACAGCGGCGACTTCGACCTCGCGCTCCACTGGGCCGGAACCTTCAAGCCCGACCCCTACAGCGTCTACTACAACCTCATGTACTACAAGAACGAGACCGACAGGGGCGGCGCCAACTTCGGCAACTATCACAACGAGAGGGTCAACGAGCTGCTCCAGAAGCTCGCAGCGACGCCCAATCAGGACGAGCAGATAAAGTACCTCAAGGAGCTCACGCAGATATGGCTCCAGGACGTCCCTGCGGTTCCCGTCTACACCGGAACCGTCTTCTACGAGGCCAACACCCAGTACTGGAAGAACTGGCCCAACGAGAAGAACCCCTACGGCGTTCCGATCTTCTGGCCCGGCTTCGGAACTTGGGGTACCGCGCTGGCGATGCTTGGAGTCCAGCCCGCCCAGGCCCCGACGACCAGCAGCCCGAGCGGAACCACGACTACAACCGGTGGTGGAGGTAGCACCTGCGGTCCGGCCGCCTTGATCCTACTGGCGGCGGTGCCTCTCCTTCTAAGGAGGAGGCGCTGATACCTTTTTCTTCCTTTTGACGATTTATAATCGGGAGGGAAAGCAATGGGGTTCAGGAAGTATCTCGCCAGGAAAACCTTCGTTTACGCGATAACTTTCCTATTCGCGGTCACGCTCAACTGGCTCCTGCCCAGGCTCATGCCGGGCAACCCGATAGAGGCTATGATAGACTCGACCCTAAACCTCTCCCCTGGGGAGAGGGAGATTCTGATTAAATTCTATGAGGAGCTTTACGGGCTCAACGAGCCCCTCTGGAGACAGTTCGTAAACTTCTGGGTGAGGCTCTTTCACGGTGATCTCGGTTACAGCCTCCTCTACAAGGCCCCCGTGGCCGATTTAATCAAGCACGCCCTTCCCTATGATATCGCCCTTCTGTTGCCGGCCATAGCGCTCAGCTGGCTGGTCGGAAACTGGCTGGGCGCGATAGCGGGTAAGAATAAGAGGTACGACCGCTACATGATGCCCATCTTCTACTTCCTCGCGAGCATGCCCTACTTCTGGTTTGCCATGCTCCTCGTCTACTTCATCGGGGTCAAGGCCGGCTGGCTCCCCTACCAGGGCGCCTACGACCCCTCTCTGCTCCCCAGCTTCTCGTGGGAGTTCATAAAGAGCTTCATCTCCCACTGGATACTCCCATTCCTGAGCCTGTTCATAGTCATGATCGGCAGCTGGGCCATAGGAATGCGCAACATGATAATCTACGAGCTTGAGGCAGACTACGTCCGCTACCTTGAGGCGCTCGGGGCGAGCGAGAAGCTGATGACTCGGCATGCCTACAGAAACGCCATTCTGCCCCAGGTTACAGGTCTGGCGCTTCAGCTCGGCTTGATGGTTGCCGGGGCGATAGCGACGGAGATAGTCTTCAACTACCCGGGGATAGGCATACTCCTCATGAACGCGGCGCTGAGCCAGGATTACTTCCTGCTTCAGGGGGCTTTCCTCATGGTCGTGGTCTCGGTTCTCGCGGCGAACTTCGTCATAGACATAGTCTACGCCTTCATTGACCCGCGCGTCAGGACGAGCTACACGGAGGGTTGAAGATGGCCAGGGAGAGCAAGCTCTACAAGTTCAAACTCGCCATGAGGAACAACAAGTTCCGCTTCGGCTTCGGGGTACTCCTGTTCTTCGTGGTATTCGCCATAATCGGTCCACTGTTCACGGTGTTCTCGAGCGATGGCCTATACTACGAGACCATACCCGGAACGAACATCACGGTGGCGACGTACTCCACCAAGACCCTTCCGCCGATGACGCGGGAGGTGCTCACGACCTACACCGGCAGGCAGGTGGAGGTTCTCCACATCCTCGGAACCGACAAGCTCGGAAAGGACCTCTACGCCCTCCTCGTCTACGGTCTGAGGACCAGCCTCTGGATAGCCGTGCTGGCGGCGGTGATAGGAACCATCCTCGGTATTACGATAGGCTTCATCGCGGGCTACAAGGGCGGACTGACCGACGAACTGCTCATGATGTTCGTCAACATAATGCTGGTCATCCCGTCGATAGTGCTCCTAATACTGGTCGCGGCCTATCTCGAAGCCAGAAGCCCGGAGGTTCAGGCGGTTATCATAGGTTTAACCGGCTGGCCCTGGGTTGCAAGAGCCGTTCGCTCCCAGACCCTCTCGCTGAAGAACCGCGAGTTCGTGAACCTGGCGAGGATAGTCGGCCTCAGCGACCTCAGGATAATCTTCGAGGAGATAATGCCCAACATGATTTCCTACATCTTCATGGTCGGAATCCTGCAGTTCAGCGGCGCGATACTCGCCTCGGCGACGCTCGACTTCATAGGCCTTGGCCCAACGACGGCTGTATCACTGGGAACGATACTCCAGAAGGCGATAGCCCACAATGCCCTCCAGTTCGGCTGGTGGTGGTGGTTCATCCCGCCCGGGCTGATAATCACCCTCATCATCACGGCGTTGTTTTTCATCAACCTGGGCATGGAAGAGGTGTTCAATCCAAGGCTGAGGAGGGAATGACATGCTCACCGTTGAGGACCTTAGAATCTACTACGCAACCCCCGTCGGCCACGTAAAGGCCGTTGACGGCGTCAGCTTCGAGATCAAGGAGGGGGAGGTCTTCGGCATAGCCGGCGAGAGTGGCTGCGGAAAATCAACCCTCGTGCACTCCCTCATCCTCAGGAAGCCGCCGATGGTTCACATGGGCGGAAAGGCGCTCTTCAAGGGTAGGGACCTAATGAGGCTGAGCGAGGAGGAGGCGAGGAGGATACGCTACAACGAACTCTCAATAATCCCCCAGTACGCGATGAACGCCCTCAACCCGACCAAGAAAATCCGGGACATAGTCTGGGATCTGGCGAGGGAGCACGGCCACACGGAAAGGGAAGAGGTGGAAAAGCTCCTCCGCGAGAGGCTGGCGATGGTGAAGCTCAGCCCCAATGTGGCGAACATGTACCCAGTCGAGCTGAGCGGCGGAATGCGCCAGCGCGCCACAATGGTCGTCTCAACGCTCCTCAACCCGGATCTGCTCATAGCGGACGAGATAACCTCTGCCCTAGATGTTACGACCCAGCGCGTCGTCATTGAACTCCTTCATCACTTCATGGAGGAGGGCATAGTCAAGTCGATAATCTTCGTCACCCACGACCTGGCGATACTCGACAAGATAGCCGACAGGATAATGGTGATGTACGCGGGTAAGGTCGTCGAAATAGGCCCCACAGAGGAGATAATCAACAACCCGGTTCATCCATACACCCGGCTCCTCCTCAACTCCCTGCCGAGGATGGGCGTGCAGTACAGGAGGCAGAAACTGAGCGGTATTCCAGGATATCCGATAAGCCTGCTCAACCCGCCGAAGGGATGCCGCTTCCACACCCGCTGTCCCTACGCCCTCGAGAAGTGCCCCAGTGAGGAACCGCCGCTCCTGAGCGTTGGCAGGGACCACTACGTTGCCTGTCACGTCGCCGGGGGTGAGGGCCAATGAGTCTCCTCAAGGTCGAGAGGCTGACTAAGATATTCCGCTCCGGCCTCGTCGGTGGTTTTGAAATTCGAGCCGTTGACGACGTCAGCTTCGAGATTAAACCCGGGGAGATAGTTTCCCTGGTCGGCGAGAGCGGGAGCGGAAAGACCACGGTCGGAAAGCTCATCCTCAGGCTGATAAAGCCAACCTCGGGAAGGATACTCTTCGAGGGTCGTGATATAACCGAGCTGAGCAAGAAGCAGCTGAGGAGGGAGTACTACAAGGACGTCCAGGCGGTGTTCCAGGACCCCTTTGCGAGCTTCAATCCCCTCCATGAGATTGACAGGGCCTTTGACCTGGTCTTTCGGTCGTTCTTCCCGGACGTTGGTCGGGACGAGCGTGACGAGATGATAAACGGTGCGCTGACCCAGGTCGGCCTGAATCCGAGCGAGGTGCGCGGCAAGTACCCGCACCAGCTCAGCGGAGGCCAGCTGCAGCGCATACTCATAGCGAGGGCCCTCCTCGTGAAGCCGAAGCTCCTAATAGCGGACGAGGCGGTCTCAATGCTCGACGCCTCAACGAGGATTGACATCCTCAACCTCCTCGGCGACTTCAGGGACAGGTACGACACCTCGGTTCTCTTCGTCACCCACGATCTAGCTCTCGGCTACTACATCAGCGACTCGACGATAATCATGTACCGCGGAACCATCGTCGAGATGGGCGACACTGAGAAGGTGTTCCACAATCCGCTTCATCCGTACACCCAGATGCTCCTGGAGAGCGTTCCCGATTTGAACGTCAAGTGGGAGTTCAGGGGGATCGAGCCCGAGAAGGAGGAGCGCGGCATCTACGAGATAGCCGGCTGCCGCTACGCGCCGAGGTGTCCGAAGGCCAAGGACGTTTGTTTCAAAGTCCGCCCCGAGCTCCGCGAGGTCGAGAAGAACCACTGGGTTGCCTGTCATCTCTACGGGGGTGGTTGAATGCACGCGACTCTGAGGGAGATAAGGAAAACCCCTGAGGGAATACTCACAGCCCAGAAGGCCTTCGAAGACTTCGTAACATCTCACGACTTCCGGTTACCGAGGGAGATAGTTTACACTGGTTGCGGCAGCTCGCACTTCCTGTCGCAGCCGCTGGCCATGGCAACCACCCGCCTCGGGGGCAGGGGGCTCAGCGCCCCCTGCTCCGAACTTCTTTATTCGCGTGAATGGTATCCGATAGGAAACCCTGAACTTCTCGTCGCCATATCGCGCTCTGGCGAGACAACCGAGGCGGTTAAGGCCCTTAACACGCTCGACGTTCCCAGGTTTGCCCTCACCGCCTACGAGAGCACCCTCTCAAGGAAAGCCGATTATGCCCTGATCGTCCCGGCCCACGAGGAGAGCGTCGTCATGACCCACTCCTTCACGGCCTTCTACTTCGCCTTCCTGCAGCTTCTCCTCCGTTCGTACGGGCGGGAAACCTACGACGCGGAACTCGTCTCGTCGCTAACGAAGGAAGTCCTGCGGAGCGAGGACTACATCAGGGAAATCGTCAGCGGCTTCGACTTCAGGAACGTCATCTTCCTCGGCTCGGGGATACTCTATCCCGTGGCACTTGAGGCCATGCTGAAGATGAAGGAGATGGCCCTCTTCTGGAGCGAGGCATACCCGACCTTCGAGGTCAGGCACGGCTTCAAGTCTATAGCCGACGACGGAACCCTCGTAGTTCTGCTCGTGAACGAGCCCTTTGACTGGCACGAAAAGCTCACGGAGGAATTCCAGGGGCAAAAAGCAAGGGTTCTCACCGTTGGAAGGCGCGACACTGGGGCAGATTACTTTATCGAGGTCCCGGAGCTGAGCCAGCCGGCTAACGTGGTTCTCTACCTGCCGGTTATTCAGCTCCTCGCCTACTACAAGGCCGTTGGGCGCGGACTCAACCCGGACAGGCCGAGGTTTCTGAGCAAGGTGGTGAAGTGGTGATGGTTATGAAGGTTGATCACGACGGCAGGTTTTACGTTATCGACGGCGAGAGGGTTGTAATCTACGGCGGAACGCTCCAGTTCTTCCGCGTTCCGAGGAGACACTGGCGCGACAGGCTGGAAAAAATGAAGGGGCACGGCCTCAACACGGTTGACACCTACGTTGCCTGGAACTGGCACGAGCCTTCGAAGGGTGAGCTCGACTTCACTGGAGAAACACATCCCGAACGAGACCTGGTGGGGTTCCTTGAGCTGGTTCAGGAGCTGGGCATGTACGCCATCGTCAGACCCGGCCCGTACATCTGCGGCGAGTGGCGGAACGGTGGAATTCCCGACTGGCTCATCAACGAGCACCCCGAGATACTCGCCAGGGGGCCTGACGGGGCCCTGCCGCGGGACATCTATTACCCGCCGGTTACCTACCTCCACCCGACCTACCTGGAGGCCGTCTCGGAGTGGTACGACGCTGTCCTGCCGGTAATCCGGGACTACCTCCACACCAACGGCGGACCTATAATAAGCGTCTCGATCGACGACGAGCCCTCATACTGGGAAACGATATTCCAGCCGTTCCTCACCGATTACAACGATGTAGTCGTTAAACCCGGCGGTCTCTGGGAGGAATGGCTCAGGGAAAACTACCCCCTTGAAACTCTCGCGGAGAGGTACGGAACTGAAATCTCAGACTACGGTGAGGTTAAACCCCCTACAGAGCCATCGGAGCCCCTCACAAAGCTCCTCGACTGGCACCACTTCAAGATATGGATGACCAACCGCTACGTCGAGACCCTCTACTACCACCTGAGGCGCTACGTTGATGTCCCGATAAGCATACTCGACCCCTACCTCCTCCTGGTGGCGTGGAAACACTTCTACCGCTACGTGAGGGAGAAGAACCTCGATATCCACCTCTGGACGGAGTTTTGGTACTCCTTCTACCGCTCCTTCGACTTCAAAGAGGACAGGCTCGGGCACATTTATTACAAAACAGGAATCTACCGCTTCTATCAGAAGAGGCTTGGAACGCCGCCGCTGAGCATAGAGACCCAGGTCTCGCTGGCCCACACGATAGAGCCGGACGAGGCCGAGCTGCTCTACGCCCTCCTTCCGGCCCTCGGAATCCACAACATCAACTACTACCTCTACGCCGGCGGGGAGAATCCCAAAGGCTACGAGTCACACAACGGGGCAACCTGGGACGTTTACTCGCCGGTAGGTCTTGATGGAAGCGAGAGGCCGCACGTCGAGCCGATTAAATGGCTCGGCGAATTTCTGAGGGGCAATCCAGGTTTCGTGGAGAGCCGGCTTAGGCCGAGGGTGGCCTTCGGGAGTTACGAGCCCTACGAGCCCCTGACTGTATGGGGACTCAGAGGTGGCCTTAAGGAGAGTGTCAACCTCAACGAGTACCTCCTTGGCGAGCGCGGGCTTTTGACTCTCTTAGCCATGAGCAACGTCCCCTTCGACGTCCTCGACCTTGAGGAGGCGAGCGTCGGGGAGATGTTGGCGTACGACCAGCTCTGGGTCTACAGCCTCGACTTCATGGCCAAGGACGTTCAGGACAAGCTGGTGGAGTTCGTTGAGAGGGGCGGAAACCTCGTGATTCTCCCGATGCTCCCCTATCTTGACGAGAGCATGAAGCCGTACTCCGCTCTAGCAGACTATCTCGGCGTTGAGGTTGAGTTTGCAGAGGCGAGGGACAACTTCAGGCTCATCCCCTTCGTCAGTGTTTCTTCGGACGGGATTGACAGGATGGTAACCAGGAACGTTGCCAGAGAGGTTAGGGGCGGAACGCCGGTAGCCTTCGCCAACGGTAAGCCCGTCGGGGCGCTCGTTCGGAAGGGAAGGGGAAGCGCGGTAGTGCTCGGCTTCAGGCCCCAGTACTTCAGCAGCTATCACGACCTCCACAGAAAGTTCGTTGAAAAGCTGCTGGCCCTTCAGGGAGTTGGACGGGATTTTGAGGTCACCGACGGTGACATGATAGCGATTCCGCGGGGGAACTACCTCGTCCTCGCCAACCCGCGCGGCCACAGGGTATTCGGAAAGGTTCGGTACAGAGGAATCGAGGTTCCAAAGCTCATGGACGGGATAGAGATGAAAAAGCGCGGCGTTCTCTTCCTGCCCTTTGGGGTCAGGTACGGCGACGTCGAGGTCGTTTACTCCACTGCGACCGTCCTCGGCAGGGACGGCGACGTGTTCCACCTCCGCAACCATCTCTCGAACCTCAGTGAGGTGGCGCTGAGAAACGTTGAGGACGTCAGGGTCGTCGGCGGTAAAATCGTGGACGAGTCCATCTCGGATGGCGTTCTTACCATCGTGGTCGAGCACAGGCCCGGGAACTTCGAGCTGGAGTTCTGACTCCACTGCCTCCTTACACTATTTTTGGGCAACCGTTTTAAGCCCCCGCGAGAAGTTGGGAACGCGATGATGAGTGATGGGCGAACCGATGGATGAGGAAGGAAAGGTGATCTCTGAGCAAACCCTTTTAAGGCCCATCCTCAACCTTTTTCGGGATGATGATTTCAGCCTTGTCTGAGGCTCGTGATGATGGAGTGACGGACTGACCGCGATGCTCCATTCTGCTTTTTTCGATTAGCCTAACAAAATTGGAAAACCTAATAAGGTTTGGCCCCAACGCCAGTGTGGAAAGGTTTAAATATTGTGTGCATATGCACAAAATTGTGGTGGTACCGTGGAGGAGATATACAGGCCCATATGGGTCAGCATCGTTGGCAACGTCCTTCTCGCCGTCCTCAAGCTAACCGTGGGTTTTCTGTATTCGAGCATAGCCCTCATATCCGACGGCGTTCACTCGCTGAGCGACGTCGTCACAAGCGTCATCGGCTACGCGGGAATAAAAATCTCCTCGAAGCCGCCCGATAAAAGCCACCCCTTCGGCCACTCGCGGTTTGAACCCCTGGTGGCCTTCCTAATCGGAGAGGCGCTGGTTATAGTGGCCTACGAGATAGGCCGCGATGCGGTCTACAGAATCATCCGTGGGGGAAGCATAGAGGTAAACTCAATAATGCTCGCGGTTACGGTGGTTTCAATCCTGGCGAAGGAGCTCATGTTCCGTTACTCCGTCCACGTCGGGAAAAAGCTCAACAGCCAGATACTAGTTGCGGACGCGTACCACCACAGGAGCGACGCCCTGAGCAGCGTTGCGGTTCTCATAGGTTTGGGTGCCCAGGAACTTGGTTTCCAGTACGGTGATTCCCTCGCCGGCCTCGTGGTTGCGGTGTTCCTCATGAAGGTTTCCCTGGACATAATCCTCGAGAACGTCGGTTATCTGACCGGCCAGGCCCCGCCCTTTGAGATATGCGAGGAGATAAAGAAACGCGCGCTGGACGTTCCCAACGTTCTCGGCGTTCACGACCTCCGCGCTCACTACGTTGGCAGCAGACTTCACGTCGAGCTCCACATAGAGGTGCCTCCGGAACTCACGCTGAAAGAGGCCCACGACATCAGCGAGGAGGTTAAGAAGCGGATAGAGGAGATCCCCGAGGTGGAGGTCGCCTTCGTTCACGTGGACATAAAAGGGGTCACCGAATAACTTCCATCAAATCCCTCAGGAAAGCCTCCAGGTGCTCCCTTTTCACGTGGGGCATCATGACGATTCTGATGTAGCCCCTGTGGGCGCTTATGCCCCAGCCGCGCCTCTTCAGTTCTTCCTCGACTTCCTCAAGGTTCTCGGTCCCGAAGGACACTATGTTGAGAACCGGCTCTCTGATCAGGTAAACGCCGGGAATCCGCTTCAATTCTGAGGCGAACCATCTGCTCAGCTCCATCGCGTTCCCGACGACCTCAGTATAGCCCTCGAAGCCGAGGTGTTTTATCATCGCCCAAACGGCTAGAGCGCTTGCACCCGGACGGGTTCCTGTTATCGTGGCCTGCCACACCTTTCCACCGGCCAGATACGGCGCCGGAACGCTTATCGCCTCCAGAAACCTCTTCTCCCTGAAGATTATTCCTCCAGCTGGAATCGGAACCATCCCCATCTTATGGGGGTCTATCGTTACACTCTTCACACCTTTCAGCCTGAAGTCGAAGTCCGGAATCTCGTAGCCTAAAGCTTTTGCGAAGGGTATCACGAAGCCCCCGAAGGCGGCATCCACGTGAAGTGGAAGGCCGTAGTCCAGGGCCAGGTCGCTTAGGGCCGGGATGTCGTCCACAACGCCGAGGCCAGTAGTGCCGGCTATTCCAACTATCCCAATAGTGTTGTCGGTAATCCTATCCTCGACGTTCCTAACGTTGACGGAATAATCTGGATTCAGCTCCGCCCAGACGAGCTTAACGCCGAGCATCTCGCTCGCCTTCAGGAAAGAGAAGTGGGCGCTCTCGGGCAGAATGAGCTCAGGTTTCTCGACGTTCGCTATGTTCCGGAAGGCCCTCACGGCCAGGATGTTCGCCTCGGTTCCGCCAGAAACTATGTGCCCGTAGCCCCTCGCCAGGCCGAGCAGGTTTGAGAGCATTCCGATGGCCTCTTCCTCGACCTTCTGGCTCCCGACGTGCAGTCCAGGGTCGCCCAGGTTTCTGTCAATGTAGCGCCGGACGACCTCGAGGGCGAAGGGATGGGGGTATGTGCACATCGAACCGAGTATCCTCCCCGAATCAAAGGTAAGATCGGGGGACGTTTTCTCCTCAAGCTCCTCCAGAACCTCTTCCTCGCTCGCGCCTCTCCTCGGAAACATCCTCTCACCAACCTGGCACTAGTCGTCCGGTATGAATTTAAGCTTTTGCCCTTTTGATGTAGGTCTTAAAGAACAGTGGCGTCGTCAGTGCCGTCAGCATCGAGACCACTATGACGCTGGCGAAGAGGACCTGGTCTATCAGGCCCGTCGTGAGGCCGAAGGTGAGTATGGCCAGCTCCAGGCTTCCCCTTCCGCCCATTCCGATTCCCACGAGGATTGAGTCCTTCCAGCCGAGGCCGAAGAGCCTACTCCCCAGGCCGCAGCCGAGGAGCTTCCCGAGGACGGCGGCTATGTAGAGAGCCGCTATAAGGGCCAGGCTTATGCTCGCCAGCGGGGGGTTGAACATCAGGCCGACGTAGATGAAGAACAGAGGTATGAAGAACTCGGTGAGGACCACCTGGAGGTCTTCGATCAGCTCGTTCAGTTTTATCCTCGTGACCACGAGCGGGTCCTTCCTCTCGCGGAGTCTGCTTATCGTGAGTCCCGCTAGATAAGCTCCGATTATCTGGTTCAGGCCGACCTTCTCAGCTATGATGGCGAGGGCGAAGGTGAGGATGAGCGTGAAGGTGAAGAAGACGTTCAGGTTCCGGACGATCGAGTAAAACCACTTCGCCCTCTTGAAGACGTACTCCGAGATGAGGAGCGTGGCGGCTATGAATGCGAATATCTTGACGGTCAGGATTCCGAAGGAGAGGGCATCCAGGCTCCCGCCGGCCATCGCGGTTATGATGCCTATCAGGTAGACGGCCATTATGTCGTCGGCGAATGCCGCGCCCATGAGGATCGACGAGACCTCCCTCTTGACGCGCTCCTTAACGAGAATTCCGCTCGTGACCTCTATTGCGGTGTTTCCGAGGGTTATTCCCACGAAGATGGCTGCAGTTGTTCCCTTGCCGAAGTACTCGACTGTTAGGAACCCCAGGATGAACGAGGCGGCAACCCCCAGGCTGGCAACGGCGATGGCCTTCTTGGTGTTCTGCGCTATCGCCGAGAAGTTGCTGGTGAGCCCCATGTAGAGCATCATCATTATCAGGCCGAACCTTGCCAGAACGCCCAGTTCCTCGCTCGGCTCTATGATGCCCAGGACGAAGGGACCGAGGAGTATTCCCGTCAGCACGTGGGCTATTATCGGGTGTATCTCGGCCTTTTCGAAGAGCCACTCGATGCTCTTCGCAACCACCAGGAGAATTGCCAGGGCCAGCAGGAAGTCCACGTCATCCCCTCCTCGCGAGTAGAGCCCCTATCACCCAGAGCGCCATGAGAATTATCGCCAGTATCATGGCTATTCCTGCGGCACCCCTGCTCGTTCCGAAGACTATCGGTATCGGTCCTATCATTATAACCCCACCGCTCTCCACCTCACCCTCGCCGCCGAGGGCCGAGATGGCGGTTCCAATAAAGACTAGCAAGAATCCGAGCATTATCATTCCCATGCCCGTCATTATGAGCAGGCTTCCCTTGTCCATACGTTGGAGACTTTCCCGTCATCTTTTAAAACTTAACCCAAAGGATTTAAATCCCGGGGAGGGATTCTCTAATATGCTCGTGCTCGTTGACCTCGACGATACCCTGTGCAACACGTGGGAGGCCGGGAAGTATACGATACTCCGTCTCATACCCTTTCTGCTGAAACGGAGGAAGTTTAAGGCTTTCTTCTACATACTCACCGCCCGCTACCGCGAGCTGGAGCAGTCGCGTGAGTTCCACATGATGGACCTGGATAAAATCGTGGAGAACCTCCTAGAGAAGGTCTACGCCAAAATCTCTCCCAAGGAGCTTGAGGAGATGCAAGAGCTCATAGACAGGGTGTTCTTCTCGAACCTTAGGCTCTTCCCGGACGCGGTACCGTTCCTTGAGGCGTTGAAACGCATGGGTGCCAAGGTGGTTCTTGTGACGGACTCCTCGACCAGGTGGCAGAGAAAGAAGCTCGAATACCTTGGCATAAAGGACTACTTCGACGCCCTCATAATAAGCGGCGAGACCGGCCACAGCAAGCTCGATCCCCACAACTTCCGCCTGGCCAGGCGGCTCTTTCCGCACGAGGACGAGGTTTACATGGTCGGGGACAGGGACGATACCGACATGAGGGGCGGGAAGGAGATAGGCGCGACCACGATACTCGTTGGCAGGGGATACTTCAAGGGGAGGCGCCCCAAGCACGCGGACTACGTGGTGAGGGACCTCATAGAGGCTCTGGAGGTGATAAGGAATGAGCATGAAAAGCGAGCTGAAGCGTAAGTCCCTCCACCTCACAGGCCTGCTGGTTCCGGTCTCCTACCTGCTCTTCGGGCGGGACCTCACGCTCACACTCATTGGCCTGGCGTTCTTCATCTTCGTTGTGCTCGAACCCTTCAGGATAATCGAGGAGCTGAGGGACAACATAAAGAGGAGGCTCAAGATATACGTGGACAACGACGTCATGGAGCGCATGGAGGTTCTCGAGAAGCAGATCGACGAGATTACCCGGAGTCACGAGCGCTATCGCGTGGCGGCGCACATATACTTTGCCGCGGCGGCCTTCATAGTGGTCTACTTTTTCCCAGCCGAGATAGCCATCGGTGCCATCACCGTCGCCACGGTGGGGGATGCCCTGGCAGCTATAATCGGAAAATCCCTGGGCAGGCACCGATTCAGCAACGGAAAGAGCCTCGAGGGAAGCCTTGCCTACTTCATCTCCGGCGTGCTCATCCTGTACCCCCTGGTCGGTCCCCTTCTGGCGGTTATAGGCTCGTTAACAGGGGCACTGGTTGAGCTCTACGGTTTGCCCCCAGGGTCAAATCCCGCCAACCAGCTGGACGATAACTTCTCCAATCAGCTGGCGATAGCGATAGCTCTTTACCTTGCGGGTTTTATTCCCCTCTGAGAAAACTAAGAAGAATGCAAAAGAGGATGGTCACTCAATCGTGACCACCGCAAACTCCGAGAAAGTGTCCGCGTCTCCCCACTCATCGCCCGGCGCGTTGTCCTTAACGGCCTCCTGGAGTGGCAGTACGTCGACGGCCGAGTCTCCGCTGCCCTGTCCGGTCACGTAGGCCACGATTCTCAGCTTCTCGGGCTCTCCGCCGATGGCCGTCCACGGAATCGCTATCTCTAGGGTCTGGAGTCCGTTCTCGGCGCCGCCGGTGTAGGCGTAGAACCCCACCCACTTGAGGTCCTCGTACTTCCAGGCGGTACCGTTCCAGAGTACGAGCTGGGCGCTGGTTATGTTGCTGGTTCCCTTGTCGCCGAAGAACTCCCCGTTCCAGAAGAAGTAGAGCTGGGCGTCAACTCCATCGGTAAAGCTAACCTTCCTGCCCCAGGCGTCGGTTCCGGTCGTGTATCCGCCGTCCTTGTAGTCCAGTGCTATGCCGTAGGCGACCCTCCATGATGCCTTGTTCTCGGTGGTGAGGGCTATGTAGAGGAACTGGTTGTCGTAGTCGACGTAGAGTGCCTTGAGGTTGGCACCGTCTTGCCCGAAGCCGGTGTCGTCAACTGCAACCGGCTCCACGCTCCAGTCGTCGAGGTTTCCGTCTATGTTCTTGGTGAGGTTCTTGGCGAGCTCCTCCATGTATTTCTCGTGCTCGTATTCTCCTTCCTGGGCCTTTCTGAGCATCTCTTCCATCTCTCCGATGATCCTCTTAAGTCCGGTGTAGGCGCGGTATATCTTCATTGCCCCCATGAACGCGTAGTTCGGCTGGGTGATCATGTCCTTACCCTCGTTGTAGAGCTTCACCAGGTCCAGAACCTCGTTCTGTATCTCGTCGAGCCTCTCCTTCGCGTCCTCTGGAAGCGGCATGTTCCTGAGCTGCTGGTCGAGCTCGTTGTACCTTGGATAGTCCTTCTCGAAATGTCTGGTTCCGTAGAACATGTTGTGCATGACGAAGGTGTTCTGGAGCTTGGGCAGCCGTCCGACATCGAGGGTAACCGTGTCGACGTTGTTGTCCTCGTTGAACTCCTCGATGGTGTTATCGGGGTCCACGACCGCTTTGAAAACGTGGGTTCCCCACATTCCCGGGTACTCGTAGACGTACCAGAAGCTGGCATTGCCCCCAGCCGAGAGGTTCACAATCCACGATGTCAGCAGCTTATCGTTGTCGTAGAGGGCAACCGTCACGTTCTTTGCCTCAACGGTTCCCAAGTTCCGGACATCGATGGTCAGGTTGGCAGGCTTCCTTGGTTCAACATCAAGCACGTTGGAGGTCAGCTTGACGGTGAGCTCTGGTTTTGGAATCGGTATCTCGATCACGGCGAAGTTTGAGAGCTGATCCTGATCAACCCAGTCGTTTCCATCAACCGCGGGATCGTCCGGAACTGTATCCACCGCGGAGCTCCCGTCCCCTCCGGCAACCCAGGCCATTATGGCCAGCTTGGGCGTGTTTCCGCCGAGGGCGCTCCATGGGATTCTGATCTCCAGGGTCTGCAGACCGTTGTCCCCTCCGGTGTAGGCGTAGTTGAAGCTGGCAAAGTTGTAGTCCCAGTTCTCCCAGTAGTTTCCTCCCATGTCCCCCTTGTACCTGTTGAAGTTTGCGGAGGTTATGCTCTTGCCCCCTCCGCTCCACCAGAAGTAGAGCTCGTAGTCAACCGCGTACTCCTTGCTGAAGCCGATCTTCCTTCCCCAGGAATCCAGGTCTCCGGTGTATCCGTTCCCCGTTCCTGGATCGACGTCTATTCCTATTCCATAAGCGACATCCCAGCTCGCGGTGTTGTTCGTGGTGAGGGCTAGGTATAGGTACTGGTCGTCGTAGGATACGTAGAGCTTACCAACGTCCGCGCCATCCGGGCCGTCCAGGCTGCTCACGCCGACAACTTCGTAGTTCTCCCAGTCATCGAGGTTTCCGTCTATGGTCTTGGGGGCTATTGCCACTTCGGTGAGCTCCGTGAAGTAGTCGGTGTCGCCCCACTCGTCACCCCCGTACCAGTTGGCGTAGGGGGCATCGAGGCTCTCCATCGTGCTGTCCCAGGGCAGGGCACTGACTGCTGAAGAGTCACCGCCGCCCGCTATCCACGCGACTATCGCTATCTTGTCCCTCTTTCCGCCCAGCGCACTCCACGGTATCTTTATCTCCATGAGCTGGAGTCCGCTGCTGGAGTCACCGGTGTAGACGAAATCGCCTCCGACGTCTTTAACTCCCTTGTAGTCCCAGCCACCGCCGGTCCAGGCTATGAAGTTGTCCGCGGTTATATTTCCATCGCCGCCTGACCACCAGAAGTATAACTCGTAGTCGGCGGCGTATCCGCCTCCGAAGCTTATCCTCCTTCCCCATGCATCGCTGGTGCCGGTGTATCCGTTTCCTGTTCCGGGGTCGACGTCTATCCCTATTCCGTAAGCCACATCCCAGCTCGCGGAGTTTCTGGTTGTTATGGCGATGTAGAGGTACTCGTCATCCCAGGCGATGTAGAGGTCTCTGAGATTGGCGCCTGCAAGGCCGTTGTTCTTTGCCGTTGCGACGTGATCCAGGGTGCCCCACTCCGCAATACTTCCGTCGAGGATTTTCTCCCCGTACATGGCGCTTGCGAGCTTTCCAAAGGGCACTAGACTAAGTAGAAGAACGGTCATCAATATAAAGGCTGCCGTTTTTTTCACATCAAACACCTCCGGTGATGTTCAATCCCCAAGGGTGTACTGTAATCACCGGTAGTGAATATTTGGAGAAAAAGGTTTATATGCTTTTCTTTCCATATCACTGCTAGTGATAACAGGGGTGGTTGCCATGGTGAACTTCATATTCGGGATCCATAACCATCAGCCTCTCGGTAACTTCGGCTGGGTCTTGGAGAGCGCCTACGAGCGCTCCTACCGGCCGTTCATGGAGATACTTGAAGAATACCCGAACATGAAGGTCGCGGTTCACATAAGCGGTCCCCTCCTTGAGTGGCTGGATGAGAGCCGACCGGAGTACATTGATCTTCTCCGCTCCCTCGTGAGGAAGGGACAGCTTGAGATAGTCGTCGCCGGCTTTTATGAACCTGTTCTGGCGGCGATTCCGAAGGAAGACAGGATAGAGCAGATTAAGCTTCTCAAGGACTTCGCCAAGAAGCTCGGCTACGATTCAAAGGGCGTCTGGCTGACCGAGCGCGTGTGGCAGCCGGAGCTCGTAAAGAGCCTCCGCCAGGCGGGCATAGAGTACGTGATCGTTGACGATTACCACTTCATGAGCGCCGGGCTGAGCAAGGAAGAGCTCTTCTGGCCATACTACACGGAGGACGGCGGGGAGGTTATAGCGGTTTTCCCGATAGACGAGAAGCTGCGCTACCTCATTCCCTTCCGTCCCGTCGAGAAAACGATAGAGTACCTTCACTCCCTGGAGGACGGCGATGAGAGCAAGGTTGCAGTTTTCCATGACGACGGCGAGAAGTTCGGCGTCTGGCCGGGCACCTACGAGTGGGTCTATGAGAAGGGCTGGCTCAGGGAGTTCTTCGACCGGATTTCAAGCGATGAGGGGATAAACCTCACCCTTTACTCCGAGTACCTCTCAAGGTTCAAGCCACGGGGTATAGTCTACCTTCCGATAGCTTCCTACTTCGAGATGAGCGAGTGGTCCCTTCCGGCGGCGCAGGCAAAGCTCTTCGTCGAGTTCGTCGAAAAGCTCAAGGAGCAGGGCCAGTTTGAGAGGTACCGCGTCTTCGTCAGGGGAGGCATCTGGAAGAACTTTTTCCTCAAGTACCCGGAGAGCAACTACATGCACAAGCGCATGCTCATGGTGAGCAAGCTGGTGCGGGAAAATCCGGAGGCCAGACGCTTCCTCTTCAGGGCCCAGTGCAACGACGCCTACTGGCACGGTGTCTTCGGCGGCGTCTACCTCCCCCACCTCAGGAGGGCCGTCTGGGAGAATCTCATAAAGGCGAACAGCCACGTGAAGATTGGAACCTTCGTTAGGGACATAGACTTCGACGGACGGGAGGAGGTCTTTCTGGAGAACGAAAGTTTCTACGCAGTGTTTAAACCCGCCTACGGTGGAGCGCTCTTCGAGCTCAGCTCGAAGAAGAGAGCCCTCAACTACAATGACGTTCTCGCGAGGCGCTGGGAGCACTACCACGAGGTTCCCGAGGCGGCCACCCCAGAGGAGGGTGGTGACGAGGGCGTTGCTAGCATACACGAGCTGGGCAAGAGAATCCCCGACGAGATAAAGCGTGAAATGGCCTACGATGATCACCTGAGGGCAATCCTCCAGGACCACTTCCTACATCCCAAGACTACCCTCGATGAGTACCGCCTTGCGAGGTACCTCGAGATGGGCGACTTCGTGAAGGGGGCCTATGACTACAGCACCTTCGATGGGGGCATCACCCTCTGGCGCGATGGTAGCGTTTCCGGAAGGCCTGCTCGGGTTGAAAAGTCCTTCAGGTTGGGTGAGGATGGCTTCGTGGTGGACTATACGGTAAAGAGTGAGGTCAAGGCACTGTTCGGCGTTGAGCTTAACTTGGCCGTCCACAGCGTCATGGAGAAGCCAGGGGAGTTCGAGGCGGAAAGCTTTGAGGTGAACGACCCCTATGGCATCGGAAAGGTGGAAATAGAGCTTGACAGGAAGGCAAAGGTCTGGAAGTACCCGATAAAGACCCTCAGCCAGAGTGAAGCGGGATGGGACTTCATCCAGCAGGGCGTCAGCTACACCCTGCTGTTCCCGATGGAGGGGGAGCTGAGGTTTAGGATTAGGTTCAGGGAGCTTTGATTCTCCCTTTGGACATCAGGTTTGTTTATTCTTTCCCCACCCTGAAATCTATCGGTTCCTCCCTGCGCCAGAACCGGCAGAACGAGCACACCTCACCGCTCGATGGCATTCCGCATATCCTGCACTCCCTCAGCTCCGTTTCCTGGAGCTCTGCCTCGAAGAGCTTCTTTTTTCTCAGGTAACCCTTGACGAAGTTGATTTTGGTACCCGGTCTCTTTTCCTCCATCTCGTTGAGTATGCCCTTGTACTCGATGGTCGGTGCTCCAACGGCGTGGGGACATTCCTCGATGTGGTACTCTATGCCGTTCGCCAGGGCGTAGGCGACTACCTCCCTCTCGGTCAGCTCGTAGAGCGGCTTTATCTTCTTCACGAGCTTCCCGTTGAACTGCGCCGGAGTTATCGGACCCTGCTTGGCGAGGTACTGCGTATTCCAGTTCATTAGGTTGGCGAAGATGAAGCTCGCCTCGTCGTCGAGGTTGTGGCCGGTAGCTACCGCGTCGAAGCCGTTGTCGTAGGCGAACTTGTTGAAGATGTAGCGCTTGGTCAGCCCGCAGTAGGAGCAGGTCGGTCTCCTCGTCCTCACCTCGCCGATGCCCTTTCCGAGGAGTTCCCTGACGCGAACGATGTGGAGGGGAACGCCGAGCTTCTCGCACTGCCTTTTGGCGTACTCCTCGCTCTTCTCGGAGTACTCGCCTATCCCCAGGTTTATGTGGAGGCACTCGATGTCGTAGCCGAGCTTCTTGAGGACGTGGGCGGTAACGGCCGAGTCCTTTCCCCCGCTCACAACGACCAGAATCCTCTCGCCGGGCTTTATGAGCTTGTAGCGCTCTATTGTCCGCTTTACCTTCCTCTCGAAGTACTCGGTGAAGTGCTCCGGGCAGAGGTACATCCTTGGATAGTGGAGCTTGATGAAGGCCGGCCTCTCGCAGAACTTGCATCTCATCGGCATCTTGGTCACCGAGTTAAAACGGGGGAGTTCGTTATATTAATTTAACCTTGGCAGATTTCATCTACACGGGTTCCAGGCTTGCCCCCTCATCCTCCTCGGGTGATTTAACTATCACCGTCTTTCCGTCGTCATCGGTCCTTATTACGCGTATGAAGGCCTCCTCCAGGAGCGCCACGTACCTTCTGTCCGCGAGGTCGGTGTTCACGAAGTAGAAGGTTTTCCTCGTGGGGTTGCCTATGAAAGCCACTCCCAGGTTGGCGAGGCTTATGATGAAGCGCGGATTGTTGTTCTGGAGAGGGATGAGCCTCTCGGGGTTCATAACCACGCTGACGGTTCCGGGGTTCTTTGAGTAGTATCCGTTGGTCCAGTTGGAGAAGCGACTCAGGAAAATGCCCGGGTCCTTGTGGGGGTCAACCTCGAAGAGCACCTCCCCCCATTCGGACATTCCTCCGGCTTTTATCCTCTTTATGTACTGGGGGACGGTGAATCCGGCCAGCCTGAGCCACCTGACGACGGGCATGCTCGAGTCTAGGATGTCTATCAGAAGCACCCTCTCCCAGCCGTACGAGTTTCCTATCGCGTAGAACAACCTGGGATATGGGGACAGCGAAGTATGCTCTATGAGGACGGTTTCGCCAGGCCCGATCTTGCCCAGATACTCAGAGAACCGCATATCCCACCCCTCCGGGGGATTTCAGGAGTTTGGCATCCTTTCCCACTACCTGGATTACGTAGTCGGAATCCTGTTCAAGCCCTTTTTTCAGGTATTCGGACGCTATGTCGACGTTCAGGAAAAGAAAGCTTATCCTTTCCTCGACCGGGAGGTATAGCCTTGTTATCTTTTCGAAATACCTCTCAAGCTTCGGCGGGTCCGACATGAACGTGAAGGAGAACCTCTCCATCCCCAGGACGATGGTGTGGTTCCGGCTCTCCAGGGGGACCTCCCTGGCGAACTTGGCGTAGATGGCCAGGTGGTGGTCGAAGTCCTCTACAACGTCCACGTTCCCCACGACGTTTCCAACGTTGACCGTTCCTCTCTCCTTTATCACGGGGACGTTCTCTATGGGGAGCTCAACGCCCTGAAACCGCAGGTTCTGGATAAAGACGTGGAGGGCATCGCCTATGTCGACTATCAGGGGAGTTATTCCCTGATTCATCCATTCCGTGAATATCTCCGCCATGGCCCTCTCGGGATGATCCGTCGAGGAGTACTCAACGAGCACTATGCCCTCCTTTATCCTTGGAAGCTGTCTCAATAGGCTCGTCATGGTATCATCTCACGTCTAACCTATTGCACTTCGACTAAATATACTTTTGCCAAGAAAATGGAAACGTTTGATGTTTTTATGGTTTGAGCCCCTCGATCTTTGCCTTCCAGTTGTCAGGCTTTCTAAAGTCCTTCTCGGTGTAGAGGCCCTCCTTCTTGAGTATCCCCCTCGCCGCGAGAAGGCCGGTAGCTGCGGCGTTCACGATGTCCCTGCTCAGGCCAGCGCCGTCTCCTGCCGCGAAGATGTTCTCAATGCTCGTCTCGAGATCCTCGTTCACCTCGACCTTCATGGCGTAGTACTTGATCTCGGGTGCGTAGAGCAGCGTATGGTCGCTCGCGACACCGGGCAGAACCCTGTCGAGCTTTTCAAGGCCCTCCAGAATGTTGGTAACGACGCGGTGGGGCAGGGCCATCGCGATGTCCCCGGGAGTAACGTGCTTCAGCGTCGGCTCGACGTCGCTCCTCCTTATCCTCTGCCAGGTGCTCCTCCTCCCGCGCCTCAGGTCGCCGAGCCTCTGGAGTATGGGCTTTCCGCCACCTATCGTCGTCGCCAGCTGGGCTATGCTCCTGCCGTAGGCGGTGGTATCCTCAACCGGCTCGGTCAACTCTATCCTCGTGAGAAATGCGAAGTTCGTGTTGTTGCTCTTCTTCTCGTGCATCGAGTGCCCGTTCACGCCAACGTAGCCGTCGTAGCGCTCCTCAACGACGAAGCCGTTGGGGTTTGTACAGAAGGTTCTCACGAAGTCGTCGTAGGTGTTCGTGTATATGTGGAACTTGGGGTCGTGGTTTATGCTCGTTATCGGCTCCATGATTATCGCCGGCACCTCAACGCGGACGCCAACGTCGATAGGCCCGTGCCTGGCCTTGAGGCCTATCCTCTGGGCGACCTCGTGGAACCAGTCGGCCCCGCCGCGGCCGGGTGAAACTATCGTGTACCTGGTTTTTATCTCGAAAACGTCCTTTCCGCGCTTTACCCTCACCCAGCCCTTTCCGAACTCCAGGGCCTTGGTCCAGAGGAGGAACTCCACGCCCCGGCTTTCGAGGTGCTTTTTTATGTCCGCTATGACTTCGGGCGTCCTGTCGGAGCCGATGTGGCGCTGGATTATGGGTATGAACTTAACGCCTGCCTGGGCCGCTTTCTGCTCCCAGTACCTGACTTCCTCCGGATTGCCCTTGAAGAGGTTTCTCGGCGCTTTGTGGTTCAGGAATATCCGGTCCACTTCCCACACGAGCTGCCACGCGTAGTTCTCGTCGCCGGTAAGCTCGCTCAGGTCGCCGCCTATGTCCGGACGGAGGTTTATCGTGCCGTCGCTGAGACCGCCGGCACCCCCCACGCCGCTCATGATGTGGCAGGGTTGGCAGCCGATGCAGTACCCCAGATCGTACATCGGACAGATTCTCTGCTCGATGTCTCCGCCCTCGTCAACTATCAGAACCTTAAAATCGCTCCTTTCGACCAGCTCGTAGGCCGCAAAAAGACCCGCCGGGCCGGCACCGATTATGACGACGTCGTAGGTTTTTCCAGAAACCATATTTCCCTTGCCGATGTTTATGGGCAACGCCTTAAAAACTTTTTGGCAAGTTTTTGGTTAATATGGCCTATTTATGCTCATCTGTTTAACACGAATTTGATTATAATTTTCCCGAAACCTTTAAACAGAATTGGGTAATAAAATCCTTAGTGGGAGCATGATGAGCGATAAATCGAAGAGCGCGAAGGCCAAAAAGATAAAGATAATTCACAGCAAGCGCAGAATGCTCCAGATCAAGCGGAAGGAGGAGATGAGTCACAACATCCGCTACATCTCGAAGGTTCCGGTCAAGATAGTAATGGACAGGGAGTTCCTCACCCTGCACCCCGAGGACTCGATATCGAAGCTGGTGCAGAACCTCAGGGATGAGGAGAGCTCCGCCGTCGTCGTTGACGAGGAAGGCCGGCTCATGGGATTCATCACGATGAAGGACCTTCTCCACTTCTTCGAGCCGCCTAGGAGGTACTCGATCGTCGGGATAGGCCTTCTCAAGAAGTACTCGATAAGCCACGCCTCGCGCGTTGGGGACATAATGGTCCGCAAGCCCATAACCATTCACGTTGAGGACGACCTCGGACGGGCGATAAAGATAATGATCGAGACTGGAAAGCACCACCTCCCCGTTATTGACGAGAACGGCCACGTTCACGGCGTTCTTGAGGTCAAGGACATAATCCGCCTCATCCGCATAGTCTCGGCTTGAGCTGCTCTAAACTAACGCGGGATGATAATCATGGACGTCTTCCTGGAGCTGGCGCTGATACTCATAGTCGCGAAGCTGTTCGGTTACCTCACCCTGCGGCTGGGCTTTCCGGCCGCCCTCGGCCAGCTCATCGGCGGCATCATCATAGGCCCTTCTCTGCTGGGCGTGGTGACGTACGATGAGGGAGTGAAGCTCGTTGCCGAGCTCGGGGTCGTCATGCTGCTCTTTCTTGCTGGCCTGGAGACCGACATCGACGAGTTCAAGAACGTTGGCGTCTCCGCTTTCATAGTGGCCGTCCTCGGTGTCATGATACCCTTCATTCTCGGCTACGTTGGCGCTTTGGCCTGGGGCTATTCGGACATTCAGGCACTCTTCCTCGGTGGAATCCTCACCGCCACGAGCGTCGGCCTCACCACGAGCATACTCATGGAGATGAAGAAGCTGAGGAGCCGCGTGGGAACGACGATCCTCGCCGCGGCGGTCGTTGATGACGTTCTCGGCATCATAATCCTAACTGTCCTCGTCGCCATGAACACCAAGGGGAGCGTCTATCCGATCGACGTCCTCATAATCCTCGGTGAGGTCACGCTGTTCTTCCTCCTCGGACTCCTCCTCGGCAGCCCCGCCGTAAAGGAAGCCCTCCGCGCGTCGGAGAGGATAAACCTGCCCGAGACCATAACGGCCTTCGCGATAGCCATAATGCTCATCTTCGCCTACATCGCCGAGCAGTTCCAGCTGGCGGGCATAACCGGCGCCTACCTGGCGGGCCTCCTCATAGCCGGAAGCGCCGAGGCCAGGGAGGTTACGGGCAAGACCCTGACCATCGGTTACTCCCTTTTCATCCCCGTTTTCCTCGTCAGCATAGGAGTTGAGACCGACATCCACGTTCTGGCCCACATCGGGGCGTTCGCCGGGCTCTATGCGTTTCTGGCGATAGTCGGAAAGATAGTCGGCTGTGGCATCGGCGGGCTGCTGACCAAGTTCAAGGGCAGGGAGGCCATCCAGATCGGTGTGGGAATGGTTCCGAGGATGGAGGTCGCGCTCATCATGGCCAACATCGCCCTCCGCGAGGGCGTCTTCGACAGGGGGACGTTTTCCATACCCGTAAGCATGGTGATAATAACAACGCTTGTGACGCCCTTCTTCCTCAAATGGGCGTTTTCGAGGGAGTGATATGGAGATACTGCTCCTGATGGCCCTGATGCTTGCAACGGCGAAACTGGTCGGGTACATATTCGAGCGCATCGGTCAGCCCGTGGTTCTCGGCCAGATATTCGGGGGGCTCCTCATAGGCATATTCTTCGACACCAACCCTATCATCGGGCAGTTCGCTAACCTCGGCGTTCTGCTGCTCCTCTTCATAGCTGGCCTCGAGAGCGAACTGGAGGAGTTCAAGCGTGTTGGTCGTCAGAGCATGGTTGTGGCGGGCATCGGGGTTCTGATGGCGTTCATCTTCGGGTTCTCCGTCGCCTACTTCTTCGTCCCCCTCCACGAGGCCGTCCTCTACGGCGCCATGATGACCCCGACGAGCGTCAGCATAACGGTAAAGGTGCTCATGGAACTGAGGAGGCTGAACACCCGGGAGGGGACGACGATTCTTGCCGCCGCTGTGGTTGACGACGTTCTTGGAATCCTCATCCTCACCGTGGCCATCTCGATGATAAAGGGCGGGGAGGTCAACTACGCGAGCCTCGCGGAGGTTCTTATTTCCGTTTCCTTCCTTCTCTTCTTCTTCCTGTACTTTGGGCCGGGCCTTGCGGACAGGGCGTTCAAGCTGATCTCCCGCATTGACCTCCCGGAGGCGGAGACGGCATTCGCCCTAGTCTTTCTGATAGCCTTCGCCTACCTCGCCGAACACCTGAACCTCGCCTCAATCCTTGGAGCCTACCTGACCGGTCTCGCCCTCGGCCAGAGCACCAAAAAGAAGGGCATAATGGATCACATGAACGTCATCGGCTACTCGCTCTTCATACCGCTCTTCTTCGTTGAGGTGGGGATGAGGATTGAGCTGGGCTACATACTTCACGCAGGCCTCTTCGCGGTCCTGTACACCGTGGCAGCGATAACGAGCAAAATCCTCGGATGCGGCGCCGGCGCCAGGATGGCCGGCTTCGACTGGAACTCATCCCTCAAGATTGGCGTTGGAATGGTACCCCGCCTGGGTGTGGAGCTCGCCATGCTCGCCGTCGCGATGGCCAGCGGGATAATAGGGCCGGATGCGCTCACCGTGGCAATCCTCATGGTCTTCGTGACGACTGTAATAACGCCGCCGCTCCTTAAGTGGCTCTACTCCAGATGAGATGCACACTTTAGGGCATAGCTTTATAAAACCCTCACCGCAGTGGCGAACATGAGCGAGGCACTCTCGATACTCAGTTCGGCGCTGTTCATGCTCATCATGATAGACCCGAGCGACAAGATACTCCTGGTCAGCCTCCTCCGCGAGGACTTTCACATAGAGGACATAAGGACCCTCATCGTGAGGGCAAACCTCATAGGCTTTCTCCTGCTCTTCCTGTTCGCCGTCTCGGGCCAGATAATCCTTCAGGAGGTATTCCACATAGACATCAACGCCCTTCGCGTTGCCGGTGGCTTCGTGCTCTTCAAGATAGGTCTCGAAGCCCTCGAGAGCGGAGGCATGATGACCCTCAAAAAGGAGAAGAACATACTCGCGCTGGCCGCGGTCCCGGTGGCGACGCCGCTGATAGCAGGTCCTGCCGCAATAACGACCGCGATAACCCTAACGGCCGAGAAGGGCCTCTACCACGCCACAGCCGCGATATTCATCGCCATACTGCTGACGGCCCTCGTAATGTTCGTCACGCTGTACGTCATCAAGAACGTGAGCAAGACCACCCTCGGCGTGTTCATCCGGATAATAGGTATGTTCACGATGGCGATCGGTGCCCAGATGATGGTGCAGGGTGTCGTCGGGATATACTTGCTCATGACATCCGCTGGATAAATGTCAAAGTTTCATGGGCTAACCTTTTAACCCCTTCCGCTTTTCCCAGGGAAAGGAGGGTTGAGAATGAAGGTCAGACTTGAGAAGGTTAAGGGAACGCGAGACTTGCTCCCGGAGGAGATGGCCAAGAGGAGATGGGTTTTCGAGAGAATCCGCGAGGTTTTCGAGCGCTATAACTTTCATGAGGTTCTCACCCCGACATTTGAGTACACAACGCTCTTCCAGCTGAGGAGCGGTGAGGAGGTCGTCGAGCAGCTTTACGCCTTCGACGACAAGGGCGGCAGGAACATCTCGCTTCGCCCGGACATGACGTCGAGTGTGGCCCGTCTTTACGTCAACTCCTTCCAGAACGCCCCCAAGCCAATAAAGTGGTACTACATGGCCAACATGTTCAGGTATGAGGAACCGCAGAGCGGCCGCTATAGGGAGTTCTGGCAGGCTGGGGTGGAGCTCCTCGGAAGCGATAAGGTGGAGGCCGACGCAGAGGTCATAGCCCTGTTCGTGGAAAGCTACCTTGCAACCGGCCTTGAGGACTTCACCGTCAACATAGGCGACCGCGTTCTGCTCGACGAGTTCGCCAAAATGCTCGGCGTCGAGGACGACGTCGGCCTCATGAGGCTCATAGACAAGAAGGACAAGATGAGCCGTGAGGACTTCATCGCCGCTCTGAGCGATTTTGGGCTCGACGAGGATGGAATCGAGAAGGTTCTCTCGCTGATAGAGGTCAAGGGAAAGCCGGACGAGGTCCTTCCAAAGGCTGAGGAGCTTTTCACGAGCGATGAGGCAAAGGCGGAAATCAAAAGGCTCTACGGGCTGATTGACCTCCTCGACGCCTACGGCGTTAAGGAGAAAATCCTCGTAGACCTCGGCATAGCGAGGGGCTTCGATTACTACACGAGCATAGTCTTCGAGGCCATAGCGCCCAACGACCTCGGTATAGGTTCGATAGGCGGCGGTGGGAGGTACGACAACCTCATAGAGGTCTTTGGTGGAAAACCAACTCCGGCGACCGGCTTTGCCATCGGGATCGAGAGGCTGATTCCAATCCTTGAGTGGAAGGGCCTCATTCCGGAGCCGAAGCTGAGACCGGACGTTTATGTGATTCCAATTGGAAAGGAGCCGGAGCTCAAAAGGGCCGCCATAGATATAACTTCCTCCCTAAGGGGGGCCGGAATCACGGCCGATTACGAGCTGACCGGAAGGAAGCTGAGGAAGGCCCTCGACTACGCAGGAAAACTCGGCGTTCCGTACGTTGTTCTCGTTGGAAAGAGAGACCTCGCGGAGGGCAAAGTAACGATAAGGGACATGGAGAGCGGCGAGCAGAGGGCAGTGGAAAAGGAGAGGGTTGTTGAGACCATCGAGAAGATGCTGAGAAGCTGAAAGTTCATCCTGTGCTCCCTTTGCTCGGTATTTTTATCCTTGCTGCTTCATTTCCGTGGTCTTTTTCTCTTAGTGGAGTTAGGTATTCGATCTCAATTGAGGTATCAATGATGTCTTGGGGTAACTCTATTTTCAACGTACCCATAATATTTGGTCGTGATAACTCCACCCCTACTTTGGTGTCAATGCTTCGATTGTTGGAGCAAAATTTGTCGCTCTATAACCTTAAGGCTAATCATGCGGTTCTTGGGCAAGTGATAGGTTCTTATTGAGTTGTAGCATGCTTCACGCTGGCATACGTTAATCAACCTCTCATCTTCACCCCCCTTGTTCCAGTGTTCTTCTCTGCTTCATTAGGTTCTCTGTCATAATTGTCGGGGAAGCTTGTAGGTATATTTCCTTCTCATGACTCTTCTTTATTCCTTATGTTCTGTAAGATTTTAATCTCATTCTGCAACCATAATGTAATTATTCCGTACACTACGGCAATTGGGGTCCTGTAGAGTATTACGAATAAGATGGTTGGGAGATAAAGGATTAGTAGACATAGTGCCCTTAAGCTCTTACATGCATTCTTAAGGTAATACCAGAGGAAGAACCAGATTAAAATACCAAAAGCCCCATATCCTGGATGTTTAAAGAGCAATGTCGCTGAAAAACCAAGAAATGGAATGGAAGCCAAAGCACCACTGTTTTCAATATCCCTTCTAGTTGTTCCAATAATATATCTCCTGATACTAATCAGAGCAGTCCCGAGCCATAGCATCAAGGAAGCGACAAGTGGCAAAAGTGCCCCTATTGAGTTCGAGCGTAGAGCAATGTATCCAGACACCATAAGAATCGCAAGACAAGCTATAGCCCGCCGTGAAGATACGACAGCAAGTGACGCTATGACGACCCACAAAAAGATAGAAACAGTAAGGGAAATGTCCATTTCTCATCCCCCCACCACAGCATTATTGTCGTTTTCTTGTGGGAATCCATTCACACCCCACTCAAATATCCACTGGATCTCAGAAGCGGCTTTTCCGAGCTTTGGAAGACTTGTTAATGCAAATGCAATCCAGCCCACAGGGTTACTGCCCTCAACAACAAGCTGTGCTGTGGATATTATTTCCCCTGTGGTTGAACCATAATCTATTGCCTTTTCTGTCCCACTTCTCGTGTCCTTGTAAATTATTTTTATTACATCTGAAACTGAGTAATTAAATTCACTGAACTCCGCTTTAATTAAGTATGAGTGACCAGCAAACTTGTCAATGTATGTCCTATAAATTGGCTTTCCAAAGTAATAATCCGCTAGCTCGTCATCTATGTTGATGGTTATCGTTAGATCCTCCTGCATGTTGGTTGGAGTTAGAGTCACAGTTCGCTTGTTAACAGTGACGCTGCTTGGCCCGTTTGGCCACACTTTCTTACCCCCAAAGTCAACCTCTTCCAAGTTCAATGTGACCGTATCGACACTCTTAAGCTCAAAATGAACAGTACAAGTGGTTGAACCGTCCAAGGGAATGACCGTAGGCTTGCATTCCATGCTTGCCTTAATCGGTCCGTCCTGCTTGACGTTGATTTTTGCACTTGCCAGTGTCTTGCCACCAACCTTCAAGTACAGAGTAGTGGCCTGATCGATATTGTTGAAGTCCGTCCACTCGCTCATTGTTTTACCTGCATATATCTTTAATGCTCTCTCTTGGATTACATAACCGCAACCACTGCACCCGTAATCCATGTCCTTCTTCGGCCACCATAATGCCCCAGAATCATCGACTAACTCAATGTTGAAGGGCCCTTGTGCACAGTTCGGATCCAGGTTAGTGACGGTTATGTGGACACTCACGCTGTCTCCAGCCTCAACCCCCTCAGGATAAACCTCTAAATGACCCTCTAGGGGAACACCGCTCAAACAGGCTGAAGTTGGAGGATCAGACACTGTTATCCCACCACTCCTCGACGCTTCCAGTTTTCCGCCCTCCCAGACTTCGATCCTCCACTCATGGTCTCCCGCCTGAGCAGTCCACGTTAAGCTCACCACTCTAGAACCCTCGGCACCGATTGTAAGGCTCTTGCTCGACTTTTCAACGCCGTCAATGAAAAGTTTTATCGTTAGGGCCCTGGACCTTGAGACAGGGTTTTTGAGACTCACGTCAAAACTCACGGTGTCCCCGTGCGTTGGATTCACCGGCGAAACGTCCACGCCAGTTATGCTCAAAGTCCCTGAAGTCACCGTAACGCTCTTCTCGGCGCTCTTTGAGTGCCCGTTCCAGTAGATTGAGGCGTGAACAACGTAAGTACCAGCATCAGTGTAAGTTACCGTCCTCTCTAAAATAACCTGCTCTCCATCCTGCTGAACATCAACTGTCCCGGAGTACGTCCTCGAATTCGTTGGAGAAAACGGGATAGTCACCGAGTATTTGACATCATCGAGTTTGACACTCTGCCTGTTCTCAACGATAACCCTGTAGGTCACGCTCTCGCCTTTTGTAATACTGTCCCGCGAAGCTTCCACCCTGATGTTCACCTTGCTCCAGTCTACTGGGGAGGTTAAGTCGATGGTGGCGGAGTAATCCTTCGTGATAGTTCTTTCTTGGCAGCTCAGGGAGGCAGAAAAGGGCTCATTCTTAGACAGGGGCACGTCGTTACAGGATGGAGTGTAGGTTATCTCGACCCTTCCGCTGACCGTGAGTTCTCCACCTGAGGAGTGAGTATAAGTAAACTCCTTGCTGTTCCATGTGTGGCTCTCTCCTGAGTTGAGGAATGGGACCGTTCCAGAGTCGGAATCTCCAGTTGTGTAGTCCTTGACGCTAACCCTGATGTTGTTTACTGCGTTGTTCTCCGCCTTAAATGAGACTTTGACGTGATACTTAACTTCACCCGGCACGTTTTTGTCAACAACAACTGCTATATCGGTTATCATCAGAGTGCCGGGACTGCTCTGTGGATCGAGCGCCTCCTTGAGTACGTCCTGGTCTATTGGGACTCCGTCTACTGTTATCCCAGTGTCTTCGTCTGAAACAGTGGACGTCATGCCTGTTCCCAAAGTGGAACTTAGTGGCGGCTTTGGACGTGGATCGGGTATTCCTGGGTCACCGGGCTTGATGGGGATTGGGGTGATAGGCTTGGGGTTCTTTATGGGGGTTCTTGTGACTTTACTGGAAACTATCTCCACCTTTAGAGCCTCTTTAAGCTCAGCAATCTTCTGGTTAAGGATGGAATCTATCATGGTATTGTTATTTCCGCGATTCCTTGCTCTTATGAGTGCGTAGATGTTGTTGACCAGTTTATACGCCCTCAGCGCATTCGGCCAGTAATAGGTCTTCGTTTCTGTTATAACTTCTGTTGCTGTTGCTCTTCTAGTGGTTACCGTGAACAGCAGGCCACCATCTTCCACCCATACAATGGATCCAACACTCCCTTGGAATTTAGATGGTGAAGTGCCCCTCTCGTAGAACAGCAGATTAACATTTCCACCAACGCCGGTTAGGAGGTTGTACATTGACTGTCTCAGCGTTTTAGCTGCAGGCTCCATCCTCTGGTAATCGCTGTGTAAATACCTAAAGTACAACGTAGTCCATTCCCCACCGAGTGCTGGGTTTAGGAGGTAATTATCGTTTGCTTGTGGAGTCTTTTGGGCGTTTGTCCATTTCCATTTTCTCAGTGTCCAGGCTTCGTACTCATTGTATTTGAATGCCACGTTTATGAATGCCATCGAAAAGTCCTCAAGGAAAGCAGTCATGTTGAAATCTTCGTTAATCTCATCTGCATTCTGGACAATGTACTCTTTCAAAGCTTGAATCTGCTCGTCGGTCCAGCCCTGCTCTTTTAGGGCCTCAACAGTCTCATCAGGCAAACCGTTTTGACTAATGTTCTGAGCCATTTCCCTAAGTTCTTCGGCGGTATAATAAGTTTTGACTCCTGATGCTTTTAATTCTTCCAGAGCCTGCCAGATTAATGCCGAAATGTTGGCGGCGTTCTCAGCACCGAGGTGGGAGTTTTGAATTAACTCCTGAGCGAGGGAGGCATTTCCAGTAGAGTTGAATTGAACCACGAGTTCGGCTTCTCTGTTCAGTATCTGCCAGAAGGCTTCGTAAGGGTCACTAGTTGCCGCCGCCACGGGTTTGCTGTAGGATGGCACACTTACGCTCATCCCAACAATCAGGAATATTAGCCAGATTCCACCTAGGCGTTTCATCTGCAAACCACCAATAAAAGTAACATCTGCAAAGGGTATAAATACTTTTTCTATTCAAATTTTGTATACTATTAGAAGAGGTAATCAAAAAACGGAAAACCACTTCGATACAGGCGGGGCATCAAGAGAAAGAGAAACTCGGTTTTCGCTACCTCTTCACCTCTACCTTGAACTCCCTCGCCTTCTTTTTCATCCTCCACTCCTCGAAGCGGCGGACGAAGGGACAGCGGGAGCGCCACTTCAAGTAAGCTTTTCTCAGGGATTCGAGCATTTTTTGCACCCGTTGGGTTTCTGAATGGGACTTTAAATCCTTAGCGGATGCTTTTGAAGTATCCGATAAGTCTCTCAGCCAGCTCCTCCGAGGCAATCATCAGGCTGACCTCGTGGTTCCAGTATAGTGCACTCTCGCTCCAGTTGTGGCTCCCGAGGAAGATCAGCCTTCCGTCGATTACGATAACCTTCGCGTGGAGGGTCGTTTCGGGGGAGTCAAAGGAAACGTCGACGCCGTGAGAGCGCAGGTAGCTGTACGCTTCTTCGTTGCTCTCTATACCGTCTTCCAGCAGTACGTGGACGTCCACACCTCTGTTCTTTGCGGCAACGAGCGCCCGTATGAGATCATTCGCCCAATCAAAACTGTCGTCCGGGTCGTATTTCATGGAGAACATCATGACGTATATGCTGTCGCTTGCCTCTTCTATCGCCCTCAGGACTTCACTGTAGTACTCGCGATCCGTGAGAAGCTTGAACTCTGCCCCGTTTCTCGATTCGTTATCCAGCGCCAGCTGAAGCAGACAGGACGCGTACTTGGCTTTTATGTCGGCAAGTTCCGCCTCTCTCTCGCTTAGAGTCAGGTTCAAGTCGGATAGTCGTTCGGAGTATTCCGACAGGGTTTTGTTCAGCTCTTCGATGGTCGTCTTGTTTTCCACCGTTACCGTCTGCGTGTAAGTCTCGGTCACGGTCCTGGTTGTCGTCTCCGTTAGCGTGATGGTGTGGTTCTGGGTGTGGGTGACTGCCGTTTGGGTTCCACCGAGGCACCCCGCGGATAGAACCAGGAAAACAATGAGCAACACAATCCGCTTCATGGCCTCCACAAAAGCAAAAAGAGGAGGGGAATCTTAAAAATTTAATGCCACGTCACGACCCTGTGGGTGACCCTTCCGGCGATGGCGTCCTTCAAAGCCTGCTCCATTATCTCCAGACCCTTCTCGGCGAGTTCCTCGGTTATCACGAGGGGCGGCGTTATCCTGATCACATTTCCGAACATGCCGTAGCTGGGCAGGATGAGGCCGAGCTCGAAGGCGCGCCAGCACACCTTCCCGGTCAGCTCCGGGTCCGGCTTCCCGTCGGGTTTGACTATCTCCGCTCCTATCATCAAACCCTTTCCGCGGACGTCTCCGATTACCTCGTACTCCTCCTGCATCTCCCGCAGACGTTTCTGAATGAACTCCCCGACACGCAGGGCGTTTTGGAGAAGGTTCTCCTCCTCGATTATCCTCAGCGTCGCATATGCAGCGGCTGAGATCACTGGGTTCGCTGCGGGAGTTAGGAGCGCGGAGCCGCTCGTTAGGCCTTTCATCAGCTTTCCTCTCCCAATAACACCGCTCAGCCCCATGCCGCTGGCGACGCCCTTGCCGAACGTTAGGAGATCCGGCTCAACGCCGAACCATTCGCTGGCAAACCACTTCCCTGTCCGCCCCATTCCGGTCTGCACCTCATCCATCGCCAGGAGTATTCCATGCTCGTCGAGGAGCTTTTTGAGCTCGACGAAGAAGTTCTCCGGCGGAACGACTATCCCCCCGTCGCCCTGGATGGGCTCGGCTATGAGAACGGCGGTCTCGTCGGGGGGGAGCACGTGGGCGAAGATGTAGCCCTCGAGGTAGTCGAGGAAGCGGTTTATCAGTTCGTCGGGCTCGTCGTAGCCGTTTATCCCCCAAACGTTCCTGTACGGGTTCGGGTATGGTACCCAGACAACGTTAGGAACCAGGGGGGACAGACCGCGCTTCTGGGAGCTCTGGAAGGCCGCTATTGAAGTGGCGCCGTAGGTCTGACCGTGGTAGGCGCCGATGAACGCTATCATCCAAGGCCTTCTCGTGGCGAACCTCGCCACCTGCATGGTCAAGTCCATCGCATCGCTCCCGCTCATGCCGAAGAGTATCAGCGGCTCCTCCACGGGAGCTTTCTCCGCGAGTATCTCGGCGACCTCTATGGCCCTCTTGCTGTATGTGTAGCCTATCATCGAGTGCTGTATCTTCTCCACCTGCTCCTGGACCTCTTTCACGAGCTTAGGATGCGCGTAGCCGGTCGAGGCGGCCGCGGCGCCGGCGAGGAAGTCTATGAAGACGTTTCCGTCAACGTCCTCTATCAGCGCACCGTATCCCCTCTCCGGAACCACCGGGAAAAGCTTGACTCCAAGACCCGGCGAGATAACCCTCCCTTCTCTCTCGATCAGCTCCTTCGCTTTTGGTCCTGGGGGCTTAACCACGATTTTTGGATACTCAGAAGTCATTTTCATCGCCTCAAAGAGCTAAAAAGTTGAAAAAACGAAAGGTCACGGGTTGGCCGCGACGAACTCGTCCGTCTTCTTCTTGACGTACCAGGAGAGAACGAGCAGGCCTATCAGGTTCGGTATTGCCATGAGTCCGTTCATCATGTCCGAGAAGTTCCAGACGGTTTCCAGCTTGGTCACTGAACCCACGTAGATGAAGACGACGAAGAGCAGGTTGTAGATTAAGTGGAGCTTCGGATAGAGCTTAGCGAACTTCTCTGGGTCCTGTTCGAGCCACTTGGCGAGGTACATGACGTTCTGCCTGCCGTAGAAGGACCAGGCGAGTATCGTCGAGTATGCGAAGAGAACGATGCCTATGGCGACCATTATCTCGCCCGCGTGTCCGAAGGCAGCCGCGAAAGCCGCCTGGGTGAGCGGTGCACCGTTGAGCTCGGGGTTGAGGTAGGCTTCCGTGACGACTATTGAGACACCGGTGAGGGTACAGATGATCAGGGTGTCGATGAACGGACCGAGCATTGCGACGTGGGCCTGCCTTGAGGGGTGGTCCGTCTTAGCCGCAGCGTGGGCGAGCGTTGCCGTACCGAGACCGGCCTCGTTGGAGAACAGTCCTCTCTTGACACCCCAGAGGATGACCTGGCCGATCGCACCGCCGGCCACGGCCTTTCCGGTGAAGGCGTCGTTGATGATAAGGGCGATGGCACTCGGGAGCTTTCCTGCGAACTTGATCCAGACGCCTATGGCGAAGATGAAGTATATTATTGCCATGAATGGCACGAGCATCTCTGCGACTTCACCGATCCTCTTGATACCGCCTATGACGACTATGAAGGTCAGGACCGCCAGGACCAGTCCCGTGGCCCACATTGGAACGTTGAAGGCCGTCTTCATGGCGTCGGCTACCGAGTTGGACTGGGTCATGTTGCCTATTCCGAAGGCCGCTATGGACGCGAAGAGTGCGAACAGTATCGCCAGCACCTTTCCGAGCGTTGGATATGCGTCGTCTTTGAGCAGGAAGAGGCCCAGTATGGCGAAGAGTATCGCGACTATTATTGCCCCTATCTGTGTTGCCCCGGCTAGCTTGGTGGCGTCGTAGCCGACGAAGAGAGCAAACAGTAGGGTGAATATCGAGGCTATGTACTTGCCGGTCTTCGGAATGTTCTCCATGGCGAAGCCCTTTTCGAGGAAGTTGAAGGTTCCTCCTATCATTGTTCCGTCTGGAAGGGTGTCCCTGAAGGCAACTCCGAGGAGTCCCTCTGAGTATCTCGTGGCCATTCCCACGAGTGCTGTTATCCACATCCAGAACAGGGCTCCGGGGCCACCGAAGTGGATTGCCGTTGCGACACCGGCTATGTTTCCGATACCGACGGTTCCTGAGATAGTTGCCATTAACGCCTGGAACGGGGTGATGTCACCCTTGCCGGTCTTTTTCCTGCCCTCGAAGAGGGTGAACCTGATGGACCAGCCCAAGCGCCTGAACTGTATAACTTTCAGAAACGCTGTCAGGAGAATACCGGTGCCCAGCAGCAACACTATCATGGGTATGCCCCAGACTTCCCCATCGAGCCAGTTGATAAAGTCCACGATGGCGCTCATTTTCAACACCTCTCGGGCCAAATATGGGGGTTGATGGTATCCTACCACGTATACTGCACACAACGTTACTGGCCAGTACATCTATGTGCTTTATCCTTTTAAAGTTTGACTTTGAGGTTGATAAAAGAAAAGTGCTTCACTTTTGAAAAAACTTCGCGGGGCAAAGGCTTATGAGCTTGGGCACGTTACTGGTAGGGGATGATGAGTCTGGAGCCCCCTGAGTGGTGATGACGTTTCGCGGGGCTGACCAAGATGATACGAGAGCGCCTCTGCAGGGAATACCTGGAGGAAATCGAGCGCCTTGAACGCTCCATCAGGGAGCTGGAGGACGAGATAACGGAACTCCGCATGCAGCTCAACCTGAAGGTGGACGAGGCCAACCGTCTGGCGATAGAGAACGCGAGTCTAAGGCACAAGCTGGAGGTGCAGCGGCGCACCTACAACCGGATGGTCGAACTGCTGAAGAAGATTAAGTTCCCGATAATACTGCTGAACGATGAGGAAACCGACGGGGAGTGATGTCCCGTTACCCACTTGTGTTCTTGATTGACACCACTGTAAATCGTTGGAATAACTACAAAGTTTTGTCAGATTGGAAGTAACATTGTTCAGTAACATGGTTACGGCCTTGTTGTTTCTATAAGACTTCATAAACATACATCATTTTTCGGCAAACTTTGTTATATTTCTTTCAACGTTGATGTTTTCCTCGGCATGTAAGAACTTGAAAAAGGTTCGAATAGTTACAAGATACGCAAAGCTTAAATAACATGACAAATTAGTCTAGATAGCGTAACAATAACATGCCACAATCTGTTTTGTATAATCCACCTTGATTCAAATGTCTTCGATTGCAGCTGTGGGAGGTGTGTTTGGTATGCGGCGGTCGAAAGTTGAGATAATAGCCGATATCCTCCGCTCCACCAACGGCACCGGTGCCACTAAAACCCAGATCGTCTACAGGGCCAACCTGAACTTCAAGCTTGCGACGGGATACATCAGGTATCTTCTGAAGAAAGGCTACCTGGTGGAAACCGTCGAGAACAACAGGAGGGTCTACAAAGCCACCGACAAGGGGCAGGCCTTCCTCAGGGAATTCTTCACCATAGCCCGTGAGCTGGATGACATCTTCTGTATAGAAAACGCCATTTAGGCTCCAATCAGTTCTCAAATCACCTGAACTCTGTTCCGTAACATTGTTCCGTAACTTCACTCCGGAAAAGCGTTTCTTCTTGCTTAAATATTGGAAGGGTAATATTTACTAAGGGCCCTGGTATGAAGGGGGCCCTTCCGGAGGTGTTCGGAAATGAAGATGTTGGCAAGTTTGGTTTTGGTAGGGATTGTTCTGTTTGGCATTGGAGCAGGAACTTGGGCGTACTTCAGCGACACCGAGACCAGCAGCGGGAACTACATTGCTGCTGGAACCCTTGATTTGAAGTTTAGTTGGGATAAGAACACTTGGTTCGACAATGAGTCAGTACCTGGAGACATTGAAGTGAAAGATGTCTATCCAGGATGGAGCAAAACCGTGACGGGATACGCAAAGAACTTTGGATCAATCACAGGGGATCTTTACATGAAAGTTACCTATACCGAGGGTGGTGGAACAAATCCAGAGCCTGAAGGCACTCCAGATGAGGCAGTCTTAGATGACAACCTTAACATAACCATAACCGTAAACGGAACTTCAGTCACTAAAACGCTGAAAGAGTGGGCTGATGAGGGTTACTATAAACTTTACGATAACTTAGGTCCTGGAGATTGGTTAGAGGCTACTGTAACGGCGTATATCCCGGATGACGTTGGAAACGAAATACAGGGAGACTGGGTTAACATTACTGTTGAGTTTGTACTAATCCAGGATGGCTACTCTCCATGATTCCCATTTAGTTCTTTACAGGGGTGACCAGCGATGCGGAGCATTGCAGTAACTTTCCTCCTCATCGGCCTGCTGGTTGCAGGAATGGGCTATGCTACATGGGCAATCTATCAAGACACGGAGATAAGCAGTGGAAACTATGTCCAGGCTGGAACATTGGACATATATCTAACTGACCACGATAAAGACGCAAACCAGCAATGGCTGGTTTTAAATGCATACCCTGATACAGACGAGAATAATCCGGGTCAGAGTAACTGGATGGGCTCAGGTCAGATTAAGATTCATAACAATGGCAGCATCCAGGGAGATCACTTGGAACTTTCCTTTGAGTTCAAGTGCTATGAGGACAATGATGGGGACGTGTTTGTTAGTCCTACGTATCCTTACAACTTCACTTATGCTCCAAGCAAGCACATAGTTGGCCCAGAATCTGACACGAACCAGAGTGGTATTGGAAACTGGCTCAAGGAGATACACCTAGTGAAACTTAACTATGGGCTTTCTTCAAACCGTAAACCTACTTATGTCCTTCTGAATGGACTGTGCAACGCCGATGGTGATCCAGAATGCACAATGAATGACCTAGCTTTGTCCGTCATCAAGCTACCCCCAGAGTATACTCCATTAATAAACAGTAACGAGTATGGTCTCATCCAAATGGACTTTAACTTTACCGAAACGGGAGTTCCTCAGAACGACTGGCAGGGCGACATATGTGAAATCATAATCCATGTTGCACTGGCTCAGGATAGCAGTCAGGAAGTACTAAGCGCAGGGGGAGTGAAAGTCTACGGGCCAGGGATGGTCCTGCTGTATCACAAGCCATGAGGTCGGGGGCCGATGAGGTCGCTCTCCATTATCTTTCTTTTTGTTCTCATGGGCTTCCTGCTCTACAGTTCCCTGATGATGGGGGCTAGTCAGAGCGCTCCGCTTGAGTCTCCCCTAGCGGGGGAGAATCGAAACCTAATGAACGTGCAGGGGGTGAACTCAAGGCTCGGCATCCCGAACTTCACCGTGTCGAACTCCTCAAGGATAGTGGCGCTGGCCGAGCGCTTCACTGTGAAGGAAATAAACTACGAAGAGATGCTCGGTGCGATAGAGCTCGCGGCAAAGCTGAGCCTCTTGGCCGTGGCACTTGCGATGTTCCTGTCCCTGGTCTCGACACTGGTGGTGAGATGAAATGAGGAAGATCCTGCTCATACCCCTCATCATTGCCGTCTTTTCTCTCTACGTTTCCCAGGCGTCTTTTTCCTATTTCTCCGATACCGAGACCATAACCGCTGAACTGGCCGCCGCGATCCCGCCCTCCAGCGTCACCGTTCTGTACGAAAACGCCACCCTCACCTTCTTCTGCCACGTTCCCTGTTGCCATCACTGCAGCGGTTCTGGCGCGTCCGATTTGAACGGGGTTATCTCCAAGGCCGAGAAAAGTCCCGAGAGTCTGGAGCACGCCCCGCAGTGTTTCAGGAAGGTGTGTAACAAGGCCGTCCTCGACGGGATTTACATAAAGAACGATGGAAGGGACGTGGTTCTCGAGGGGGTCATCGTCAGGTGGTGGTGCGGCGGAAAGCTTAACTATCTGAAGATAGATAACAGAACGTTCGAGTCCAACTCCACGTCCCCCGCGGAGGTTGAAGTCGGGGTGACGCTGGGGGGCGGGTACCACAGCGTTGAGCTGGGCTTTGAATCAATAGTCTCCCCGGTCTTTGAAATAACCTTCATCTTCGACGACCACGTTGAGGAGGTATACTTCATACCATGCGTCAAGTTCGAGTGGGTGTAGCGGATGAAGGTAAAATACCTCGTGCTCCTAATCCTCGTTGCCCCAGCCCTCGTTCTCCTGCCCAGCCTGAGTAGGCTCGACCTCCTCGTGGTTCTCAGCGGGAGCATGCAGCCCCTCTTCAATCCCGGCGACATGGTTGTAATCGAGAGCGTGAACCTGGACTCGGTGACTGTTGGGGACGTCATAGCCTTCCATCCCCCAAATGCTAAGGACGAGAAAACGCTGGTCACCCACAGGGTCGTTGAGGTGATAACTAACGGGAGCCGCAGGTACTTCCAGACCAAGGGCGACAACAACGAGGACCTCGATCCCTTTCTAGTGCCATCAGAAAACGTCGTGGGGAAGGCGGTTTTCTCCCTGCCCTACCTCGGATACCTCACGAGGCACAACCCGAACAGAACCGTCAAACTTGCGGCGTATATCCTCCTCATAGTTATCCCCGGCCTCGTGGTGCTCTACGGTGAGCTGTCGTACCTGCGGAACTACTCACCGAGAATCGAGAGGATGGAGGAGAGGCTGAAACGCTGGCGAGCTAGGACCGTCGAGGAGGTGCTTCCCATGAGGGCCGCGGGTATATTCGTTATATCACTGGTGGCGTTGACCCTGTTGTTTTACCCATCGCTCGAAAGAACCCCCGCGGGCATCGTTAACACCGGTGTGCTCCCGGTCCTCCTCCTCAGAAACGACGTGCCCGACTACGTCTACCTTTCCCCGGGAGAAACCTACGACGGAAACTACGAACTGGCCGTTAACTCGGTTCTCCCGGTGATGTGGCTCGTCCGTGCCTACGAGGTCAACCCTTTTATAGTTAAATCGCTAAACGTTATAATATCACTCCTGCTGACGCTCGTAACGTTTCCCCTGTGGGTCAGGGAGTTCCCGGACATAAAAAGCCGGGTAAGGAGGCGGCACCATGGAACTCTGGGAGTATAATCTGCTCTCTATTGTAAAACGGCGCTGGATTCCTCTAACCGTAATCTTCCTGCTTCTGACGGCTGGTTTTGGCTACGCCTACGGCACGACCCCCACGACGGTCACCACGAAGGCCACCGTTGCGAAGACCCTGTACCGTTGGTCCGGCTGGATTGGTGGAACGGGCGTTGTGGGTAGGCCGAACCCGATATGGGACGTTGGAAAAAGGGTGGAGCTTCCGATATACCCCGTTTCCATAATGCCCGTGGCGGAGATTGCGTTGGGCTTCAACGTGAGCGGAAAGGACGTTAATCTAAAGTTTGAGCGAGAGATGAGGGTCGTTTACTACATCTCCTACGACAAGGAGAGGGTGATTGAGAAAACCTACCTCTCGGTCTCCAACTCCTCGACTGGGAGTTCCTTTACAGATCACCTGCTTTTGAACGTCAGCGACGTTTTCACCCGCATAGAGATCGCCAGGAACATCCTGAAGCTTCCGAGGGAGAGCACCGGTGTTGAGATCATCGGAAAAATCAGGTACTCGGGCACGGTTGACGGAAAGCCTGTGAAAGGGTCTCAGGAGTTCAAGGGGAGCATAAGCTTCCCCTACGAGGGCTTCTATAAAATCGAGGGTGACTCGAGGAACGGTACCCAGACGTTCACAAAGACCGTTACGGAGACCCGGGCGGTGAACCAGAGAAAGCGCGCCCTGTTCCTGTCACTGTCGGTACTCTTCGGAGTTCTCGCAGCCGCCACAGTCGTCATCGGCCGGAAGTTCGACCCCGGTGCATACAGCGTGGAGGAGCTTACGGCCGAGCAGGAGAGGAAAAAGCTCGCCAAGTGGATAAGCTCCGGAAAGCTCCCCAAGAGCCTCCCCGCTAAGAGGATAGAGCTGGCCTCGCTTACCGACCTCGTTGAGGCGGCCATAGACATGAACAAGAGGGTCATCCACGACGCCGAAAAGGGCGTATACTTTTTCCTGAACGAGGGGGTGCTCTACTACTTCCAGGAAAAGACCTCCGAAGGGGAGAACTGAACTTCAAACGAAAGTCTTTTTTAGCATCACCGTAGGATAGGCTTAGGAGTAAGAAGGTGAGGATTATGAGTATGGACATGACGACCAGGATGTTTAAGGAGGAAGGATGGATTAGAAAGCAGTGCCCGAAGTGCGGGAAGTTCTTCTGGACCCTCGATCCGGACAGGGAGACCTGCGGTGACCCGCCCTGTGACGAGTACGCCTTCATAGGAAAGCCCGGAATACCGAAGAAGTACACCCTCGATGAGATGCGCGAGAAGTTCCTGAGCTTCTTCGAGAGGCACGGCCACGGAAGGGTCAAGCGCTACCCGGTTCTGCCGCGCTGGAGAGATGACGTTCTCCTCGTCGGGGCGAGCATAATGGACTTCCAGCCGTGGGTCATAAGCGGCGAGGCCGACCCGCCGGCCAACCCGCTCACGATAAGCCAGCCCTCGATTCGCTTCACGGACATAGACAACGTTGGAATAACCGGCAGGCACTTCACGATATTTGAAATGATGGCCCACCACGCCTTCAACTATCCGAACAAGCCGATTTACTGGATGGACGAGACGGTGGAGCTGGCTTTTGAGTTCTTCACCAAGGAGCTTGGAATGAAGGGCGAGGACATAACCTTCAAGGAGAACCCCTGGGCAGGGGGAGGAAACGCTGGGCCGGCCTTCGAGGTGCTCTACCGCGGCCTCGAGGTGGCAACGCTCGTTTTCATGCAGTACAAGAAGGCCCCGGAGAACGCAGACCCCAGCCAGGTCGTTGAGATTAAAGGGGACTACTACGTCCCGATGGAGACGAGGGTCGTTGACACCGGCTACGGCCTCGAGAGGCTCGTCTGGATGAGCCAGGGAACGCCGACGGCGTACGATGCCGTCCTCGGCTACGTCGTCGAGCCGCTGAAGAAGGCGGCAGGGATAGACAAGATCGACGAGCGCATCCTCATGGAGAACTCCCGCCTGGCGGGAATGTTCGATATCGAGGACATGGGCGACCTCAAGGTTCTCCGCCAGGAAGTCGCGAGGCGCGTCGGCATAAGCGTCGAGGAGCTGGAGAGGGCCGTCAGACCCTACGAGCTAATCTACGCGATAGCCGACCACACAAAGGCCCTGACCTTCATGCTCGCCGATGGCGTGATTCCCTCCAACGTTAAAGCCGGCTATCTGGCGAGGCTCCTCATAAGGAAGAGCATAAGGCACCTCCGCGAGCTCGGACTGGAGATGCCGCTGAGCGAGGTAGTGGCGATGCACATCAAGGTCCTCTCCCCGACGTTCCCGGAGTTCAAGGAGATGGAGGAGGTAATCCTCGATATAGTCAACGTCGAGGAGAAGCGCTATCAGGAGACCCTCAGGCGCGGAAGCGACCTTGTGAAACGCGAGATTGCCAAGCTCAAGAAGTCCGGCAAGGACGAGATACCCCTCGAAAAGCTCATCCTGTTCTACGAGAGCCACGGCCTAACTCCTGAGATAGTCGCGGAAGTCGCCAAGAGCGAGGGGGTCAAGGTTCACATCCCGGACAACTTCTACACCCTCGTCGCCAAGGACGCAGAGAAGACCGCAAAGGAGGAGGCCGCCAAATACGTCGTTGACTTCGAGCTTGTCAAGGACCTCCCAGACACGAGGACGCTCTACTACGAAGACCCCTTCATGAAGGAGTTCGATGCCGAGGTTCTCAAGGTCATAGACGACTGGGTGGTTCTCAACCAGACCGCCTTCTACCCTGAGGGCGGCGGTCAGCCCTGCGACCTCGGTGAGCTGAACGGAGTGAAGGTTCTGGACGTCCAGAAGGTCGGAAAGGTTATTCTCCACAGGGTGGAGAAGCCCGAGGCCTTCAAGGAGGGCCAGACCGTCCATGGAAAGATCGACTGGGACAGGAGAATCCAGCACATGCGCCACCACACCGGAACCCACGTCCTCATGGGGGCCCTGGTTAGGGTTCTCGGCAAGCACGTCTGGCAGGCCGGTTCACAGCTCCATACCGACTGGGCTAGGCTGGACATAAGCCACTACAAGCGCATAACCGAGGAGGAGCTCAGGGAGATAGAGCGCCTTGCCAACCGCGTCGTCATGGAGAACAGAAAGGTGACCTGGGAGTGGCTCCCGAGGACGGAGGCCGAGATGAAGTACGGTTTCAGGCTCTACCAGGGTGGAGTTGTTCCCGGGAGGACCATCAGGGTTCTCAGGATAGAGGACTGGGACGTCCAGGCCTGCGGTGGAACCCACCTGCCGAACACCGGGCTCATAGGCCCGATTAAGATTCTGAGAACCGAGCGCATACAGGACGGTGTCGAGAGGATCGTCTTCGCCGCTGGAGAGGCGGCCGTTAACTGGATGCAGGAGACGGAGAGGATACTCAAGAGGACGAGCGAGGTCTTCCGTGTGCCGCCCGAGAAGGTCCCCGAGACCGCCGAGAGGTTCTTCAACGAGTGGAAGCAGGCCAGAAAAGAGGTGGAGAAGCTCAGGAAGGAGCTGGCCAAGCTTCTCGTCTATGAGCTTGAGAGCGAGGCCGAAAAGGTCGGTGAGGTTGAGTTCATCGGGGCCGTGGTAGAGGGCACCATGGACGACCTCCGCGAGGCCGCCAACAAGCTCAGGAAGGACAACCGGGTCATCGTCCTTATCAGCAGAGAGGGGCACTTCGTGGTCGCCGTTGGAGACGGCCTCGACCTTAAAGCTGGCGAGCTGGCGAAGATAATAACCTCCGTCGCCGGCGGTGGCGGTGGCGGAAGGAAGGAGCTCGCCCAGGGCAGAATAAAGAACCCGCTCAAGGCTGAGGAAGCTATAGCCGAGGTGAAGAAGAGCCTCGGCTGATTCAAAACTTTTTTGGGTGGTTAAAATCAGGGTGAAGGCCCTAACCAAGGAAGCTGCAGAGATAGCCGGTGGAATGGGGCTCACGGCCGTTCCGGAGTACAGGACGCCCGACGGGACGAGGATAGACCTTGCGATACTGGACGATGGACGAAAGCTCCTCGCCATCGAGTTCGAGAACTCCTACAAGTGGATCCGCCAGAGGCTGCTCTACAACATCGTTAAGGCTTCCAGAGCCGGTTTCTCGGAGCTCTGGGTTGTGTATCCGTTTCAGGTGCCTTCTCTAGGCTGGATAAACGAGTACGCCATGGAGCTCGGCGTCGAATTGAGAATTCTCGGGCCGGAGGAGTTCAGGGAGAAAATAAGGGGCATTAGAGCCCAGTAGGCTCGTCTATGAAGAAAACATCCACCCCAAACTTTTCTTTTACGACCTCCATCAGGGCCTTGACTCCCAAGGTCTCGGTCTTGTAGTGTCCGGCGACGGCAACGCTTATCCCCAGGTCTAGGGCGGTGAGGTAATCCGCGTGAGTAAATTCGCCGGTTACGAAAAGATCAACGCCCTTCCTCTTACCCTCTTCGAGTGCAAAGGCTCCGGCGCCGGTTATGGCTCCGACGACCCTTATCTCCCTCTCCCCGAACTCGTAGGTTCTCACGGTCGTGCCGAGCCTCTCGGCCAGAACCTGGGCGACCTTTTCTATGGGCTGCGGCTCCTCGAACTCCCCAAGGAAGCCGATGGTTGCCCCCTTGTACTCTCCGAAGGGCTCCTTCGGCTCAAGACCGAGCAGTTTCAGAAGCTGAACGTTGTTCCCGACCTCGGGATGGGCGTCGAGGGGAACGTGTGCCGCGTAGAGGTTTATGCCGGCATCGAAGAGCGCCTTCAGGCGCCTGTAATGGATTCCGGTGATGTAACTCAGCCCGCCCCATATCATGCCGTGGTGGACGATGAGCATGTCCGCCCTTCCCCTGGCGGCGCGTCCTATCGTCTTCAGCGTCGTATCGACGGCGAAAGCTACCCTCTCGACTTCCGCCTTCCCCTCCACCTGGAGGCCGTTGCTCGATTTGTCTGGGTAAGCCTGAACGTTGAGGTATTCATCGAGGAATGCAACGAGCTTGTCGCGGTTCATGGTTATCACCCGGTTGTATTCGCTACTCCAATATGTCCGGCAAACCCTTTTAAAACCGAGCCTCAACTCCAGCCGAGAGGTGTTGAGATGAGTGAGAAGTTCCGAAAGGCCGTCGAGGAGCTCGCGAGGGCCGTCATGAAAGGCGAGATAAAGAGCCGTGAGGAGCTCAACAGGTACAAGATAGCCGTATCCAGGAAGTATCATCTCTCAAAGATTCCCGGTAACTCTGACATCCTCAAGGCCATCCCGGAGGACAGGCGGGAGGAGTTCAGGGACCTGCTCAGGAGAAAGCCGACGAGGACGATAAGCGGCGTCGCCGTGGTTGCCATGATGACCAAGCCCTTCCCGTGTCCCCATGGGCGCTGCATCTACTGTCCCGGGGGACCGAGCGTCGGCTCCCCCCAGAGCTACACCGGAAAAGAACCTTCCGCCCTGAGGGCCGTTCAGAGCGCCTATCATCCCTACATCATCATGATGCGCAGGCTAAAGCAGCTCACCGACATAGGGCACGACGTGGACAAGGTGGAGGTCATAATCCAGGGCGGCACCTTCCCGGCCGTTGATCTGGACTACCAGGAGTGGTTCGTCAAGTGCGCCTTCAAGGCGATGAACGACTTCCCGCACTTTAAGGATATAGAGAACCTTGAGGAGAAGCTCGTCAGGCTGATAGTCCACAACGATGAGTCCGTCTTTGAGGAGGACCCGAAGTTCAAGGAAGCCTGGGAGAAAACTCACTCAAGGCCATACTACTACCTCGAGGACGAGCAGAGGAAGAACGAGATGGCCAAGGTCAGGATGGTCGGCTTGACCATCGAGACGCGCCCGGACTGGGCCTTCGAGAGGCACATAGACAGGATGCTGAAGCTCGGAACGACGAGGGTTGAGCTCGGCGTCCAGACGGTTTTCAACTTCATCCACGAGAGGACCAGAAGGGGGCACGGCGTCGAGGAGATAGTTAAGGCCACCCAGCTCCTCCGCGACGCGGGCCTTAAAATCAACTACCACATAATGCCCGGCCTGCCCGGAAGCAACTTTGAGCGCGACCTCTACACCTTCCGCGCCATCTTCGAGGATCCTCGCTTCCGCCCGGACATGCTGAAGGTGTATCCCACCCTGGTTACCGCCGATGCACCGCTCTACCGCTGGTGGAAGGAGGGTAAATACCGCCCCTACCGCACGGAGGAGGCAGTGGAGCTTCTCGTCGAGGCCTACAAGTTCTTCCCCAGGTGGGTTCGTGTGATGAGGATCCAGCGCGACATACCTGTTCAGCTCATCGTTGACGGCGTCAAGCACTCCAATCTGGGCCAGCTCGTCTTCAACGAGCTCGTGAAGCGTGGTATAAGGCCGAAGGAGATTAGGTTTAGAGAAGTCGGCCACATGATGGAGAAGTTCGGGGTTCAGCCCGAGATCGAGCACATCACGCTCCTCCGCGAGGACTACGAGGCAGCGGGGGGAAGGGAAATCTTCCTCAGCTTCGAGGACGTTAAGAACGACATCTTGATAGGCTTCCTCAGGCTGAGAATTCCGAGCGAAAAGGCCCACAGGAGGGAGATAAACTGCTGTCCCTCTGCGATAGTCAGGGAACTCCACATTTACGGGCCGCTCGTGCCCATCGGCGGAAAGCCCCGCTACGAGTGGCAGCACCGCGGCTACGGAAGGGAACTCCTCGCTGAGGCCGAGAGGATAGCGAGGGAGGAGTTTGACGTCAGGAAGATGCTCGTCATCAGCGGCGTTGGCGTTAGGAACTACTACAGGAAGTTCGGCTACCGGAAGAATGGGCCGTACGTGGCAAAGCGGCTCGATAAGGGCTATGCTGACTTCGAAACCCGGGGACACTTCGACGGCCACTTAAACACGTGAAAGGTGTTTTATTCTTCCTTAACTTCAGCCTATTCTCGTCACCAGGTTCGGAGGAAAAACCTTTTCTCTTCAGTAAAACTTTTAAGCACTGATGAACAATTATGGACTGAGGTGAGCCTGAATGGGGAAGGGTGGCAGGTCAAGAATCTCATATGAGACGAGTTTCCGGGCCAAGGTCCTCATACTCGCGGTCATCTTTGGAATCGCCATATTCATGATAGTTTACTATCCCCTCCTCTCCCACAACGTGAATCCCTTTGACGTTGCCTCGCCCAAGGGGCAGGTGGTTCTAGCCCAGAACTTCACCCTGGGCTCCGTGAACTACACCAACGCCGTTCCGATAACGTCCCAGAACGGCGTACTCGTTCTGAAGGGCAACGACGACGCCGGGGACACGCTGACGATGAAAATGGAGACCCCCGGTTGGTGCATTGACATCTGGGTGTGGGGCGGCTCGTCGAACGGCTGGCAGCTGAAGTACGACTGCGCCAGAGAGGTTCAGCTGAGCCAGTACTCCTTCAGGAGGGTTCCGACCCACGAGGCGAAGGAGATACTCTACTGGTACCTGGAGCCGGGATACGTCATAGTGCTCCACAAGGAGGGTGCCGTTCAGAACTACGAGACCGTCAACTTCACGGTCACCTACGGCGGGGTTACTGGGGAGGGCTCGCTCAGGGTCTCCCTCGGGAGCCAGTGAGGTGGTACTATGAGGTTGTCCTACGAAACGGCGTTTCGGCTCAAGGTTCTCTTCATAGTCCTCGTTTTTGGAATTCTCATCTTCAGGATAGTTTACTACCCCCTCCTCACCCACAAAGTCGTTCCGTACGGCGTGGCCGCGCCGAAGGGGCAGATAATCCTCCTCGAAAACATCACGCTGGGCAACTACACATGGGAGAACGCCGTTGACATGCAGGGGCACCTGATACTGAAGGGCAACGAGGACTACGGGGACTCCGTGTTCCTTAAAATTCAAACACCCGGCTGGTGTGCCGACGTTGCCTTCTGGGATGGGCAGAAGTTCATCGTGAGCGAGAAGTGCGTTAGGCAGCTGACGATCTCCAAGTACTTCTTCGTGATAACCCCCGCCTTTTACTGGTACGTCGAGCCAGGATATCACCTAATCTTCTACAAGCCGGAAGGAAACCCTGAGAAGTATGAGCTGATTAACTTCACGGTGACATACGGCGAGAAAATCGACTGGGGCGCCTTCAAGGTCGCCTACGGAAAAAGCTAAAGGGGGTTAAACCCCCGTTTCGGCTTCCTTTTTCATTGACCTTGCGCCGAGCGAGATGGCAATAAAGCTCGCACCGGCGACGATCAGCTCCACCGCGACGAAGATTCCTATGACCCATGGGCTCCACTCCGGCCAGTTGGCCAGTATCATGGCGCCGATGAAGAAGTCTATGACGCCGGAGAATATGACCAGTCCACCGTTCTGAACCTTGAAGCCCATCAGCACCTTGACGATACCGAAGATGAAGAACGCTCCACCGAGTATGAAGGTCAGTATCTGGGCCGATATCAGCGGCTCCTCGATCATGGTGACGCCCACCGCCAAGTAGAGAACCGCCAGCAGCAGCTGGAATATTCTCGTTCCCCCGGTCTCGCCGCGGCCGAAGAGTCCCGCGAATATGAGCATTATACCGCCAACTATCAGGAACACTCCGAAGACGGCTATGCTGGCTAGAGTTACGAACGGGAGCATTCCCAGACCGACGATACCGAGAACGGTCAGCACTATACCGAGGATCAGATACCAGGGCCAGTGGGCCATGACGCTGGCCATCTGCTTCTTGGCCATCTCCTCCTTGTACTCCTCGTACTCCTCCGGGGTCATTGGTTTCTTCTCTCCCTCAACCCCAGAAGGTTCCTTAACTTCATCCATAGGTACTACCTCCAAAACGCTTTTTTGCAAATAAGGTATCCACTTCGAACTGATAAAAACCTTTCGTCGAATAGTTTTCGAAAATATCCCGATGCATTTTTAACCAGATCCCTGAATTGAATTCCATGAGGTTCGAACCGAGACCCTTCACCCAACCGGTGCCCTTCAGGTGCGAGTTCTGTCTCGACTGCTGCCGCGGGAGACACGTGTACCTGACGCTGAAGGACATAGAGAGAATAGCGAGGGCCGGCCACGACCCGCAGGACTTCGTGACGTTCTCCGTGGAGGGGAACAAAATCCGCTTCGTTCTGGCCGTGAGAGAATGGGACCTCGGCTGCGTCTTCCACGACCCCGAAACCGGGAAGTGCCGGATTCACGAGGTCAATCCGGTAATCTGCAGGATCTACCCCTTCATGGTTTCGCGCAAACCGCTCGGGGTCAAGGGCGAGAGGCCGTTCCAGTACAAGGGCCAGAGGCTCTGGCTCTACTACGATGCCTCCTGTCCCGGGATAAACGCCGACGAGCCGGAAACCCTAATAAACCCCGAGGAGATCGCCGAGCTCGGCCTTGAATTCGAGAGGGAACTCGAGAGAACCGACATGGAGGGCCTCGCGAGGCTCATGGATGAGCTCGAAAGATAGATATACCATAGGCGGCTATTTGAAAACATGAGGAACTGGAAGCTCCCCCTCCTGCTCGGCTGTTTCATCGTTCAATTGGCCATCAATCTGATTTTCTACGGCTTTCCGGCCATAATGTTCTCGGGGATAGTTCCGGAGTCCCTCTATCCAGAGATTGCCTGGAGTCTGCCCGTTCTCATCATCGTCTACTTTCTCCTGGCGATGGCGTCCCTCTACTACCTTGGAATCTCCCCGAGGCCGAAAAGAGGCAGGCTACTCGGCTCGGCGTACTTCGCATTCGGTGCAATCGGCTCGGCCTGGGTGATAGCGGAGTCCCTCGCCGGTACGGAAACTCCCCTCCTCCTCATAGCCTTCGGCATATGGTTCGCCTCATCCATCGGTGGAATTGTCTCCCTCTGGCTGCTAGAGGAGAAGGTTCCCGATGCCGTTGCCGCCGCGATAATCGCTTTCCTGGGCATCTCGGCCTTCATCAGTGCCGCAACGGCCCAGTGGGTGGTCGCCGACTACTACGTCCACGTCCACGTCCACATGAACGAGAGCATCCCGGGGAACGCCACGGTTGTCGTGGAGCACCCAGTGGAGGTGCCTCCCCCAAACCTCACCAACTCAAGCTGAGCTAAGCCTTTTAAGGAATGCCTAAGACTCCCAACCGGTGGGTTCATGGAGGGCGAGCTGAGGTATAGGCGGGCCTCGTCCTGGGAGTACGATTTGATCCTTCGCGAGGCCGAGAAGTACGGCGAGCTGGAGCATCACTTCTTTGCGATAGTCGAGGGGAAGTTCCGCGACGTTTACGCCGTTAACGAGAGGGCCTGGGCCGAGATTGAGGGGATGAAGGTCAAGCCCTACGCATACGGAACCTTCGTCGGCACGATAAAGGTGGACAAAAACCTGGTCGAGAAGTTCTACCCCAACGTCGAGTTCTTCTACTTCGTGAGGGTTGAGAAGAACTACGCGGTTCTCAGCCCGAAGGCGGGCTTTCTCTTCACCACCGGAAAGGACGTGCCGAGGAGCGGCGTGAGAAAATACAACTGGCAGGGAACGAAGAAGCTCGTTATCTACGACGAGAACGGGATTATCCTCGGCATCGGCAGGATAAACCCAGAAAGCAAAAGGAAGTTCATCCTGAACGTTACGGACATAGGGGAGTTCATAAGGAGAAAGCGTTAGAGACAGAAAAGAGGATGGGGGTGGATTCAGTTCTTGCCGTTGTTTGTTCTCTCGAGCTTCTCCTCCCACGTGAGTATCATGTGGGTGAAGGTCTCGTCCTCTTCCTCTATTCCGCGCTTTATCTCGGAAACGTGGGCGTACTGGGCGCGGAGCTTGTCGAGGATGTAGTCAACGGCCTTCTCCGGATCGGCGGTGGTTCCGCAGGTGTAAACGTCCAGGGCGGCGTAGCCCTTCTCGGGCCAGGTGTGTATCGAGATGTGGCTCTCGGCGACGATGACCATGCCGCTGACGCCTGTGGGCGAGAACTTAAAGAAATAGCTCGCCTTGACCTCCATTTTACCAACCTTGGCGGCCTCTAGGAATATCTCTCTTATCTTGTCAGCGTTACCGAGGATTTCGGGATCGCAACCTGCGGCCTCAACAACGTAGTGGAACCCGATCGTCTCTATCTCAGCCATGGCTCTCACCTCTTGTTGCTCCTATTACGAACCCTTTTTAAAGTTAAGCCCTAAAGTGGAGAGCTGTGAACGGGCCGTTCTGGCTTTGAACTGCTCTTAATTGGCCTGGAATGCATTGAACGGTTATGTCCTGGTCGTTATCGAAATTTTCCGAAAGCTTATGGTGGTTTCCTCCCAAGCCCGATTTGAAGGCTCTTTCATGGATTAAATCCCTTCTCCGCCTCGTTTAATCCTGCTCACCGATGGCCTTTTTTAAGCGTGAACCACTAATTTTAAAACTCATACCTCCAACTAACGACAAGTTTACGAAAACTCACGAAGGGGTGAAGGTATGTCGAAGTCTAAACCGAAGTCCAAGCCCGCGGCAGGGGATGCCGTGAGGGCGAAGAAACAGGAAAAACTGAGCTTTCTAGCGCGGATGGAGTACAAGAAGATGATAATGTACCCCCTCGCGGTCTTCGTGATAGCACTGATACTTCTCGCGGTCAACTTTCCAACGCTTGGAATAGACCTCCGCGGCGGTGTGGTCGTCACCGCCTACGGGGTGGATGCGAATCCGGATGAACTCGGCAAGTACATAAGCGATAAAATCGGGGTGGACGTCAGGGTCGAGAGCTTCACGGGCGTGGAAGCCAGCGGTGTCAGGGTTTACGCCCCCATAGGCACCGATCCGCTCAAGATAATCGATGCCATGAAGGATAAGTATCCAAACGCCGAATACACCCACAGCGAGGTGCAGCCCACCTTTGGAGAGATAGCCCAACAGCAGGGAATAAGGGCGCTGGTGTTTGCGTTCCTCGCCATGGCGGTCGTGGTCTTCCTGTTCTTCAGGAACCTCGTGCCGTCCCTCACGATAATATTCTCCGCTCTCTCGGACATGACGATAGCCGTTGCCTTGATGGGCATCTTCGGAATTGAACTCACCACCGCCACGATAGCGGCCCTGCTCATGCTCATAGGTTACACCGTCGACAGCAACATCCTCCTGACGACTAAGCTCCTCAGGCGGAAGGAGGACTCCATAGACAAAGCCTACCTCTCGGCCGTTTCAACCGGCTTCACCATGAGCACCACTACCCTCGGTGCCCTGCTGATTCTCTGGATAATCTCGACCTCACAGACCATAGACAACATTGCCATAGTCCTCATCTTCGGTCTGCTCGCGGACTTCATGAACACCTGGGTTCTCAACGCGGGCGTGCTCAAGTGGTACCTCACCAGGGAAGCTGCCAGGGGTGGTAAGGCATGAAGAGAAGAACCAAAAAGCTCCTCCGGAACTGGAGGATAATCCTGCTCACGCTCTTCCTCATAGGCTCGATAGCGACCCTCGCGCTCAAACCGCTCACCTTCGGTATAGATATAAGCGGTGGTGTCGCGCTCGTTGCCCAGACGGAACATCCCGTCGACACCAAGACCATGCAGCTCGTCGTCGATTCACTGCAGAAGAGGCTGAACACCCTCGGTCTGAGGGACATAACCGTTGAGGCCCAGGGAGACCAGATAGTCCTCATCAAAGTTGCCAACGTCACCTCCCCGGAGGAGGCGAATCAGATAAAGAGCGTCATCGAGAGCCAGGGTGTCTTCTACATGGAGTTCACAGGAACGATCTTTGGAACGGGCAACGACGTCGAGTACGTTGGCATCTACAAGATAAACCCCGACAACAGCTGGAGCGTTCCCTTCAGGATTTCAAAGAGCGCCGCGGAGAAGTTCGCCGAGCTGGCCTACGGTAAGAAGGGCTGGCCCGTTGACATGTTCCTCGACCCGCCGGTCAACTCCCTCCTGGTGGTTCCGGAGAGCGTTTACAAGGCTATGAACAGCTCGGAGTTCAACGCCGAGGCCCCCGAGGCGCCGACACTCCTGGAGAGGATCACCAAGGCCTTCAACATAAGCGTCGTCGCCTACGCCAACCAGAGCGCCGACGAGATAGCCAAGCTCGCCCAGGGCAAGGACAAGATAGTCCTCGTTGACGTCCCGCAGGAACTTCAGACCCAGCTTGAGGGAATGAACATCACGGTAAGGTACGTTCCGAGGGCCCAGGGCGAGAGCGACCACGCGCTCATAGTCAGGGTTCTCGGTCTCTACGGTCCGTACTCCCTCGGAGAGGGTCTCACGGTTGGAGAGCCTCAGCAGGACGTCCAGATAACCGGAAGCGCCCCCGACAGGCTCACAGCCGAGCAGGAGGCCAGCACTATCTACACCGTCCTCAAGAGCGGTTCGCTTCCGGTCAAGCTCAGCGTCGTCGGCATGGAGTTCATCTCCCCGAGGCTCGGCGAGGGTTTCAGGACGCAGGCCGTCTATGCGGGCATAGGCGCGCTGATAACGGTTCTCCTCATCGTCTACTTCCACTACAGGAAGTGGAGGATAGCCATACCGGTTGCCTCCACCAGCCTCTTCGAGGCGATAATCATCCTGGGCTTCGCGGCGCTGATCAAGTGGAACCTCGACCTCCCGAGTATAGCAGGTATCATCGCGGCCATAGGTACCGGTGTCGACCAGCAGATAGTCATAACCGACGAGCTCCTCGGTGGGGAGAAGACCACGAAGATAAGCAGGCGTTCCAGCGTGCTCAAGAGGATGGGAAGGGCGTTCTTCGTCATCTTCGCCTCGGCGGCAACAACGATAGCGGCCATGAGCTTCCTGCTGGTCTACTTCGTCGGAACGCTCAAGGGATTCGCCTTCACGACGATACTGGGCGTGCTCATCGGAATCCTGATAACAAGGCCAGCCTACGCTGAAATAGCCAAATACCTCCTCGGTGAGGACTGATGTTCGTCGTTATAATGGGTGCCGGAAGGGTTGGCTACCTCGTGGCCAAGATGCTGGAGGAGGAGGGACACGACGTCACCATAATAGAGATGGACAAGGAGCGCGCCAAGGAGCTCTCCCTCCTCATCAATGGCTTGGTCATCGAGGGCGATGCCACCGACCCGAAAACGCTTGAGGAGGCCAACATAAAGCAGGCCGACGCCTTCGCGGCTTTGACGGGCAAGGACGATGCCAACCTGCTCGCCTGCATACTGGCGAAGCACCTCAACCCCAAGATCAAGACCTCGCTCAGGATAAGCAACCCGCAGAACAGGCGCATATTCGAGGAGGTCACCGACCTCAAGCGCTACTTCGACTTCGTGATTTCGCCTGAGGAAATAGCCGCGGAGTACATCAGCAGGAACATAGTCACGCCGGGCTTTGACAGGGTGCTCTTCCCGAAGGAGGGCGCCGAGATAGTCCGCTTCAGCATAAACGGGGACAGTGAGATAGCCGGCAAGCTGGTCAAGGATCTGAAGCTGCCGAGGGACGCGCTCATGGTGGCGGTTTACGACGAGAAGGGCAACCTCATAATCCCGTCAGGCGATACAAAGCTCCCGGAGCGCGGTCAGCTCATAATATTCGCCAAGAACAGCGTTCTGGACGATGTGAAGAAGCTCCTGGAAAAGAAAAAACCTGAGAACGAAAGTTAATATGACATTTTTTTCAACTTTCATGTCCATTTTTGTTCTTTCATCGTCAAATCCTCGGTTTGTAGGCCAAAAACTATTTAAACCGATTAGGGAAGCCAAAGGTGGCGTGAGGATCACCTGTTTTCGGTGTCATTGGGGGGCTAATCATGGAGGACGTCATCAAGCAGATTGTTGATGCAGAGAAGCAGGCCGAGGAGAGGATCGAGAGGGCCAAGGAGGAGGCCAAGGAGATAGTCCTCAAGGCCCGCGAAGAGGCCAAGCTTCTCGAAAAGAGCATAGTTGAAGAGGCCGAGAAAAACGCAGAATCCCTCATCGAGAAGGCCCGCCTCGAGGGCGAGGAGGAGGCCAAGAGAATACTCGAGGAGGGGGATTCCGAGATCGAGGAGCTCAAGGTCAAGGCCACGAACAACTTCGAGAAGGCCATCTCTGCGGGAATAGCGCTCGTGAGAGGGAGATGAAATGTTCAAGCCTGAAGAGATGGTCAGGATAGAGGTCATTACGCTCAACCGCTACAAGGACAGCCTTCTAACGTATCTCCACGAGAACGGCATGGTTGAAATAAGGGAACTCGACGTCGAGATAGCCCAGAAGGATTCCCCAAACGAGTACCACAGGAAGGCCGCCTCGTACAGCATAACCATCTCAAGGCTCGTTGATTTTCTGAAGGCCTACCGGAAGTCCACTGGGGGCGGCATAAAGGAGTTCATCTTCCCGAAGGAGAGGGCGAGGAAGAAGTACAGGTACGAGGGGATCGAGAGGCTCATAAAAGACGTTGAGAACTTTCTCAGCGCCGTCGAGCCGGAGATAAAGGCGGTTGAGGGCAAGATAACCGCCACCCAGACTGAAATCGAGAGGATAAAGGGCGACATAGCGATACTGGAGCTTCTCTCGGCGCTCAATCTCGACGTTTCGTACCTCAAATCGACCGACATGCTTGAAATCGTCGTCGGAACCGTTGACAGGAACAAGTTCAAGCCCCTCGTTGAGGAGGTCACCAAGGCCACTGAGAACAGGGCGGTCATAGTTTCCAAGGAGCTGAAGGACAAGGTTCTGGCGGTTTTTGTCTTCCTCAAGGCCGACTACGACAGGGCCAACCCGATTCTGGCCAAGTACTCCCTCGAGAGGCTGGAGGTTCCCGAGGGAGAAGGAACCCCGAGGGAGCTCATAGCTGTCTACGAGGAGAAGCTCCGTGCCAAGGAGGAGGAGCTTGAGAGCGCCAAGAAGGACGCGGAGATGCTTGCCGAGAAGTACTACGAGGACGTTGTCTTCTACCAGGAGCTCATGGAGAACGAGCGCGACAAGTCAACCGTGCTGCCGATGCTCGCCAGAACCAACATGACCTTCGCTTTAACCGGCTGGCTTCCAAGGAGCGATGTCCCCAAGGTCCTGGAGGGCATCAAGAGGGTGACCAACGGCACGGCCTACATCAACATCAGGGAGCCGACCGAGGAGGAACTCGACGAGATTCCGATAAAGCTCAAGAACCCTGGATGGGCGAGGCCCTTCGAGATGCTCACCGAGATGTACGGCGTCCCCAAGTACAACGAGATAGACCCGACGCCGATAATAACCTTCACCTACTCGTTCTTCTTCGGATTCATGCTCACCGACTTCATGTACGGTCTCATAATAGCGATAATAGCCGCGCTCCTCGTCAAGGGACACAAGAAGTTCAACGACGGCACCTACAAGTTCGCCTACACCCTGCTGATAAGCTCGTTCTTCACGATGGCGATGGGAGTTATCTTCGGCAGCTACTTCGGCAACGCCCTCGATCTGGCCGGCTTCACCGTTCCGCGCGTCTGGGACACCTTCCAGGATGCCCTAGTGGTGCTTCAGCTGGCCCTGGCGATAGGTATAGCCCACCTCTTCACCGGCTACACCGTCGGCTTCATAGTCAAGCTCAGGAACGGCGAAACCAAGGATGCGATACTCGACCAGCTCTCGTGGATGCTCATAATACTTGGAATAACCTTCCTGTTCCTCTCTAGCAAGAACCCGTCCCTGGACATGCCGGGCAAGGCGCTCTTCGGAGTTGGCCTGGTGCTCTTCATACTCAGCGAGCTCAAGAACGGTGCACTGGCGGTTCTCCTGGTCATCTCGGACTTCTTCGGCTTCGTGGGCAGCTGGCTCAGCTACGCGAGGCTCATGGCACTCGCCCTAGCGACCGCAGGGATCGCGATGGTCGTCAACATACTGGCCCAGATGGTCTGGGGTGTGAGCATCGGCCCCGTTCCCATAGGCATACTCATCGGAATCATACTGTTTGCCGGCGGCCAGCTGTTTTCGGTCGCCATTAACGCCCTCGGAGCGTTCGTTCACTCGCTCCGTCTGCAGTACGTTGAATTTTTCGGAACGTTCTACTCAGGTGAAGGTAAACCCTTCCAGCCCTTCAGGGCAAAAAGAGAAGTTTCCGAATTGGAGTTTGAAGCTTAAGGAGGTGCATGAAAGATGGACCCGATAGTTTACGTATCCCTCGGTGCGGCCCTTGCCGCAGGAATAGCTGGAGCAGCTTCGGCCTTTGGTGTCGGTATAGCCGGTGCCGCAGCGGCCGGAGTCGTCGCCGAGGATGAGAGGAACTTCAAGAACGCCCTCATCCTTGAGGGTCTGCCAATGACCCAGAGTATATACGGCCTCATTACGCTGTTCCTCATCCTGATGGTCTCCGGAATCCTCGGTGGCGGCTTCAAGTTCACCGACCCGACCAACATGGACAACATCGTTAAGAGCGCCATCCTCCTCGGTGCAGGTCTCACCGTCGGCCTCACCGGTCTCTCGGCAATACCGCAGGGAATCATCGCCAGCGCGAGCATCGGTGCAGTCGCCAAGAACCCGAAGACCTTCACCCAGGGAATCATATTCTCCGCTATGGCGGAGACCATGGCCATCTTCGGTCTCGTCGGCGCTCTGATAATGATAGTCACCGGAGTCGGCTTCTGACTCCCGCAAACTTTCTTTATAGGCCAAGGAGGAAGGAGGATGGATGGAGCAGAGCTGATCATCCAGGAGATAAACAGGGAAGCGGAGCAGAAGATACAGTACATACTCAGCGAGGCCCAGAAGGAGGCAGAGAAGATTAAGGAAGAGGCGAGAAAGAGGGCCGAAGCGAGAGCCGAGTGGATACTCAGGAAGGCCCAGACCCAGGCCGAGACGGAAAGGCAGCGCATAATAGCCAACGCGAGGCTTGAGGTCAGGAAGAAGCGCCTTGAGGTTCAGGAGGAGCTCATCCAGGAGGTAATAACCGCCCTCAGGGAGAGACTCGCGGAGCTTCCCGAGGAGGAGTACTTCCCGATGCTCGTTGACCTCACCGTCAAGGCCCTCGAAGAGCTCGGCGGGGAGGCTTGCATTATTCGCTCCAACGTTAAGACCCTGAAGCTCCTTGAGAGCAAGCTCGGGGAGTTCAGGAAGACCGTTGCGGCAAAGCTCGGAAGGGACGTGGAGATAAGCCTCGGTGAGCCGATATCGACCATAGGCGGCGTCCTGGTTGAGACCCCCGATGGCTCTATTAGGGTCGACAACACCTTCGAGTCAAGGATAGAGAGGTTTGAGAGCGAGCTCAGGGCAGAGATAGCCAAGGCTCTCTTCGGGTGAGGTTAATGGAAGCAGGAGCCGTAAGCGGAATCCTCAACACGACGCTGGCTGTAGTATTCGTGTGGGTGGGATACAAGACGGCCAGGATAGTCTGGAAATACACTCCCTACTCGTACCCCAACGCCAGGATAAAGGCCATGGAAGCGAAGCTCCTCACCGAGCAGCGCTTCAACGAGCTGGCCGAGAGCAGAACGCTGCAGAACTTCGTCGTCAGCCTAGAGGACACCGACTACAAGGACTACCTCACCGACGTTTCGACCTACACCGTCGAGGAGATAGAGAGAGCCCTAGAAAAGGCCCTTGCCGGGACCTACGAGCTGATGATTAAGATCCTCCCGAAGAGGGTTAGCCCGTTCTTCAGGTTCATGCTCGAGGAGTGGGACGTCAGGAACATAGCCAGCGTGGTCAAGGCCAAGTTCGCCGGCGAGGTTGCGGGCGACTACGTCATGGAGATAGGCCCGATGCTCCCCAAGGTCAAGGCCATGGCAGAGGCAAAGACCATGGAGGAGATACTCGTAATCCTTGAGGGCACCCCCTACGAGGAACCCTACCAGAGACTGCTCCTCGGGGAGATATCGCTCCAGGAGTTTGAAACCGAGCTCTACAGGATGCACTACGGAAAGCTCCTCAGGTATGCTCTCTCGAGGAAGGACGACGAGCGCGTTATCCTTGAGGAGTTCGTCAGGCTCAAGGTAGACAAGACCAACATACTCACCGTCCTCAGGGCAAAGGCCGCTGGAATGACCGCGGAGGAGATAAGGCCGCTGATAATTCCCGGCGGAAGCGTAAAGCTAGACCCACTCCTTCACGTCGACGACCTGAGCATGGCCTTGGCCGAGCTGGACTCAACGAAGTACGGAAAGGTCATCAGGGACGTCAGGGAGGAAGTCGAGAGGGACCTCAGCGTCCTTGAGAGGGCCCTTGAGAGGCACATCCTTGAGAGGATGAACGAGCTCAACAGGTTCTACCCGCTCAGCGTCGCCGCACCGCTGGGCTACATCCTCCAGAGGGAGAGGGAACTCAGAAAGCTCAGGGCGATAGCGAAGCTCATCGAGGACGGCGTTCACCCTGAGAGGATAAAGGAACTCGCGGGTGATGTTGCATGAAGATAGCCGTGCTTGGCGATAAGGACACCGCGCTCGGCTTCAGGCTGGCCGGTGCCCATGAGGTTTATTCCTTCGACGACACCCCGCTTGATATGGAGAGGCTCCGGAACAAGCTGAAGGAGCTCGTCGAGAGGGACGACATCGGAATAATCCTGATAACCGAGAGATTCGTTGGGAAGGTTGAACTTCCGGAGGTTACCGTTCCAATCATTCTTCAGGTGCCGGACAAGTCCGGCTCCAAGCTTGGTGAAGAGGCAATCAAGGAGATAGTTAGAAGGGCAATTGGTGTTGAGCTGAAGAGGTGAAGGGAAATGGGAAGGATAATTCGTGTTACCGGTCCGCTCGTCGTTGCCGACGAAATGAAGGGCTCCAAGATGTACGAAGTGGTTCGCGTCGGCGAAATGGGACTCATAGGAGAAATCATTCGCCTTGAGGGTGATAAAGCAGTCATCCAGGTCTACGAGGAGACCGCAGGTATAAGGCCCGGGGAGCCAGTCGAGGGAACCGGCGCCTCGCTGAGCGTTGAACTCGGTCCTGGGCTGCTCACCGCAATGTACGACGGTATCCAGAGGCCGCTCGAGGTCCTCAGGGAGCTGAGTGGTGACTTCATCGCGAGGGGTCTTACCGCCCCGGCACTGCCGAGGGACAAGAAGTGGCACTTCACGCCCAAGGTCAAGGTCGGGGACAAGGTCGTTGGCGGCGACGTCCTCGGTGTTGTTCCCGAGACCAGCATCATCGAGCACCGCGTTCTCGTCCCGCCCTGGGTGGAGGGCGAGATAGTAGAGATAGTCGAGGAGGGCGACTACACCCTCGAGGAGGTCATAGCCAAGGTCAAGAAGCCGGACGGGAGCATCGAGGAGCTCAAGATGTACCACCGCTGGCCGGTTCGTGTCAAGAGGCCCTACAAGAGGAAGCTCCCGCCGGAGGTTCCGCTCATCACCGGCCAGAGGACGATAGACACCTTCTTCAGCCAGGCGAAGGGTGGAACCGCGGCAATTCCTGGCCCGTTCGGTTCAGGAAAGACCGTTACCCAGCACCAGCTCGCCAAGTGGAGTGACGCGCAGGTTGTCGTTTACATAGGCTGTGGCGAGCGCGGAAATGAGATGACCGATGTCCTTGAGGAGTTCCCCAAGCTCAAGGACCCGAAGACCGGAAAGCCGCTCATGGAGAGGACGGTTCTCATAGCCAACACCTCGAACATGCCGGTCGCTGCGCGTGAGGCTTCAATCTACACCGGAATCACCATAGCGGAGTACTTCAGGGACATGGGTTACGACGTGGCTCTGATGGCCGACTCAACGAGCAGGTGGGCGGAAGCGCTCCGTGAGATTTCTGGCCGTCTCGAGGAGATGCCCGGTGAGGAAGGTTACCCGGCATACCTCGCGAGCAAGATCGCCGAGTTCTACGAGCGTGCAGGTCGTGTCGTTACACTCGGAAGCGACGAGAGGATAGGTAGCGTCTCCGTCATCGGTGCCGTTTCGCCGCCCGGTGGAGACTTCAGCGAGCCGGTCGTCCAGAACACCCTCCGTGTCGTCAAGGTCTTCTGGGCGCTCGATGCCGACTTGGCTAGGAGAAGGCACTTCCCTGCCATCAACTGGCTGAGGAGCTACTCCCTCTACATCGACGCCATCCAGGACTGGTGGCACAAGAATGTTGACCCCGAGTGGAGGAAGATGCGCGACCAGGCAATGGCGCTCCTCCAGAAGGAGGCCGAACTTCAGGAAATCGTCCGTATCGTCGGTCCGGATGCGCTGCCGGACAGGGAGAAGGCCATACTCATCGTGACTAGGATGATACGTGAGGACTTCCTCCAGCAGGATGCCTTCGACGAGGTCGACACCTACTGCCCGCCGAAGAAGCAGGTCACCATGATGCGCGTTATACTCAACTTCTACGACAGGACTATGGAGGCCGTCGACAGGGGAGTTCCGGTTGACGAGATAGCCAAGCTCCCGGTCAGGGAGAAGATAGGCCGTATGAAGTTCGAGCCCGAGATAGAGAAGGTCGCGGCGCTCATCGATGAGACGAACGAGCAGTTTGAGGAGCTCTTTAAGAGGTACGGAGCGTGATGCCGATGCCGGGAATGGAGTACTCAACCGTTAGCAAGATTTACGGGCCGCTCATGATCGTCCAGGGCGTCAAGGGCGTCGCCTACGGTGAGGTCGTTGAGATTGAGACCGAGAGCGGTGAGAAGAGGAAGGGACAGGTTCTCGAAGCCAGGGAGGACATGGCAATCGTCCAGGTCTTCGAGGGAACGCGCGACCTCGATGTCAAAACGACGCGCGTCCGCTTCACCGGTGAGACCCTCAAGGTCCCGGTCAGCATGGACATGCTCGGCAGGGTCTTCAACGGTATCGGAAAGCCGATCGACGGAGGCCCGGACATAATCCCCGAGGACAGGCGCGACGTCCACGGTGCTCCCCTCAACCCCGTCGCCCGTGCCTATCCTAGGGACTTCATCCAGACCGGTGTTTCCGCCATAGACGGAATGAACACCCTCATCCGCGGTCAGAAGCTGCCCATCTTCAGCGGTTCCGGTCTCCCGCACAACATGCTCGCTGCCCAGATAGCCAGGCAGGCTAAGGTCCTCGGTGAGGAGGAGCAGTTCGCCGTCGTCTTCGCGGCGATGGGTATCACCTACGAAGAAGCTAATTTCTTCAAGAAGAGCTTCGAGGAGACCGGTGCTATCGAGAGGGCGGTCCTCTTCCTAAACCTCGCCGACGACCCGGCCATCGAGCGTATCATCACCCCGCGTATGGCACTCACCGTTGCGGAATACCTCGCCTACGATTACGATATGCAGGTCCTGGTTATACTCACCGACATGACCAACTACGCGGAGGCCCTGCGTGAGATTTCCGCGGCGAGGGAAGAGGTTCCTGGAAGGCGCGGTTATCCGGGTTACATGTACACCGACTTGGCGACCATCTACGAGCGTGCCGGCCGTGTCAGAGGCAGGAAGGGTTCCATCACCCAGGTGCCTATCCTGACGATGCCGGACGACGATATCACCCACCCGATTCCGGATTTGACCGGTTACATCACCGAGGGACAGATAGTTCTCAGCAGGGAGCTGCACAGGAAGGGTATCTACCCGCCCATTGACGTTCTCCCGAGCCTCAGCCGTCTGATGAAGGACGGTATCGGTAAGGGAATGACCAGGGAAGACCACCCGCAGCTCAGCCAGCAGCTCTACGCGGCATACGCCGAGGGACGCTCCCTGAGAGACCTCGTTGCAGTCGTCGGTGAAGAGGCCCTCAGCGAGACCGACAGGAAGTACCTCAAGTTCGCGGACAGGTTCGAGAGGGAGTTCATTGCCCAGCGCTACGACGAGGACAGGAGCATCTTCGAGACCCTCGACCTCGGCTGGGAGCTCCTCGCCGAGCTTCCGGAGAGCGAGCTCAAGCGTGTCAGGAAGGAGTACATCCTCAAGTACCACCCGAAGTACAGGAAGAGGGAGGGCTGACCTCCCTTCAACCCTTAGGTGGTCGAGATGGCAGAGCTGCTCAACGTCAAGCCCACCCGTATGGAGCTCCTGAACCTCAAGAGGCGCATTAAGCTGGCCAAGAAAGGCCACAAGCTCCTCAAGGACAAGCAGGACGCCCTCGTCATGGAGTTCTTCACGATATACGACGAGGCCCTGAGCCTCCGCGAGGAGCTGGGCAGGAAGATGGCCGAGGCCTTCGCGGCCCTTCAGGCGGCGGAGATAGACGTCGGAACGCTGCGCCTCAGGGAGATAGGCCTCTCCGTGAAGCCCAACAGGGAGGTCGAGATAAGAAGGAGGAACGTAATGGGCGTTCCGGTTCCGCTCATTGAGGCAGAGTCCTTCAGGAGGAGCACGAACGAGCGCGGCTACGCACTCGTCTCGAGCTCGGCCAAGGTAGACCTCGCCGCCGAGAAGTTTGAGGAGGTTCTCGACCTGGCGGTTCGCCTGGCTGAGGTGGAGGAGACCCTCAAGAGGCTCGCGAAGGAGATAGAGGTCACCAAGAGGCGCGTTAATGCCCTTGAGTACATCATAATCCCGCGCATGGAGGCGACGGTGAAGTTCATCAAGCAGCGCCTCGATGAGATGGAGCGCGAGAACTTCTTCAGGCTCAAGAGGGTCAAGGCGCTAATCGAGGCCAGAACCCAAGCCGAGGGTTCGTGAAGCAACAACCCTTTTATTTTCAGCCTTCCTTTTCTTCCTGGTGGTGACATGACGGAAAAGCTGTTCTACAAGAACGCCTACCTCTGGGAGGCCGGCGCGAGGGTTGAGAGGGTCGAGAAAAGGGGCAAGAGAGTGAGAATCCTACTCGACAGGACTATCTTCTACCCCGAGGGCGGCGGCCAGCCCTCCGACAGGGGGATAATAGCCGGCGAGGGCTTCAGGATAACCGTCGAAAAGGTCGAGGGAAAGGACGAGATATGGCACGAGGGAAAACTTGAGGGCCGCCTTCCCGAGGCGGGCGAACCGGTGAGGCTAATTCTTGATGCCGAGTGGCGCTACGAGAACATGCGCCAGCACACGGGACAGCACATACTCTCGGCGGTCTTTAAGGACCTCTACGACGCCAACACGACTGGTTTCCAGATATTCGAGGGATACAACAAGATAGAGATAGACTATCCGGGCGAGCTTACGTGGGAGATAATCCTTGATGTTGAGAGAACCGCCAACGGAATCGTCTGGTCGGACCTTCCGGTTGAGGTGGAAGTTTACGAGAATCTTCCCGATGAACTCAGAAAAAAGCTCCGGAAGGAGCTCTCAGATAAAGTCAAGCCCCCGATAAGGATAGTCTCAATTCCGGGGGTTGACGTCATTCCCTGCGGCGGAACGCACGTGAGGAGCACGAGGGAAGTTGGTATCATAAAGGTCGTTAACTTCTACCGGAAGAGTAGGAAGCTCTGGCGCATCGAGTTCGCCTGTGGAAACAGGGCTCTGAAGTATCTGGACGAGCTTATAGCGGACTACTGGCGGAGTCTCGATGAGATGCCGAACAAGAACCGCCCGCTCGTTGAGCGCGTAGGGGAACTCAAGGCCGAAATCGAGAGGCTTGAGGAGGAAAAGGACGGCCTTAGACGGGAGCTCTGGAGGTGGAAGGCCAAAGCCTTGCTGAACAACGCCGATGAAATCAAAGGTGTTAGGGTGGTCTCGTACATCGAAGACGCCCCCATGAAGGACGCCCAGGCTTTCGTGGTTTACCTCGTTGACAAGAACCCCAAGACGGTAGCCCTCGTGGCCGGCGAGAACTACGTGATATTCGCCAAGAACCGGGAGGTTGGGGGTCTCTCAATGAACGACCTCCTGAAGGCGGTTCTATCCGAGGTCGGGGGCGGTGGCGGCGGCAGTGAAACCCTTGCGAGGGGTGGGGGGTTCAGGGTGTCACCGGAGGATGTCCTAAACCTCGCCCGCAGACTCGTCGGGAATTACATTAAGTGACGTTCTTTTCTCCTGTTTTTCCGGCTTTGGAACTTATTGCGCATGGCTTTAATTAAAAGTAAAACTTTTTAAGCGTTGTCGAGAATTCTTACTGACGCTCGTTAGCGATGGTACGTGTCTCCCTGTTGGAGGGTCGGTGTTGTCCCTGCGGAGAATAGTGCTTAGATACGCCATTGTAACCCTGTTCATTGCCCTCGTCCTCGGTTATGCAATAAAGGGGGCTGAGGAGAGGCTGGCTTATTACGAGGCCGTTGGCTTCTTTCAGTTCAATCCAAACGCCGGGAAGGTAATAGCTGCGGCGGAAAAGATGAGCATGGATCCGATTGAGTACTACGTCAAATATATTGCCCCAAAGAACCATCCTGAGCTTGCCATGTCCTCCCTCCACGTGGGTTTGGATTACATGGCGACCATAGTGAAGAACCTCTTTGGAATCTCCACACAGGAGTCCGGGGGTTATCTCTACGGCTTTGAGAGACTGGGCTGGGGTTACATCTACCGCACGTTGCTTTTCTTAGTCCTTGCGGATGTTTCCGTGGTGCTCTTGGCTCTCCTCCTGTCGTTTAAGGCCGTGAGGAGCGAACGCTTCTACGGCTTTCTGCAGATGGCGGCGAGAACTTTCAACGGCATCCCAGTTTGGTTCTTCGTCGTCCTCTTCTTCCTGCTCATAATCTACTCCCCGATACCGTCGGACCTAGCGAACGGCATCAGGGGCTCGGGTTTGGGAATGCTCGTTTACTTCGCCTTCCCAGTTCTCTCTATACTTCTGGTCGCGTCGTGGGGGCTCGCCGAGGGGATAACCGTCGTAATGAAGGAGGAGTTCGACCAGCCCTACGTTGAGGCCAAGAGGGCCATGGGACTCTCCGAGATGAGAGTCAAGAGGCACGTCATCCGGGCGTCGATAGTCCCGGTGATATACGTCTGGCTCCAGAACTTCATCGAGATACAGACGCTCATCCTGGTCGTGGATTACCTCTTCAGGCTCAACGGCCTGGGAACCCTGCTCGCATCGGCCCTCACGATAACCCCTGACAACGTGCTCTTCTACTCCAAGACTTTTGCGTTCGTGGTCGTGGTGCTGGTGCTTCTGAACTTCCTGGTTTCAGTTGTGGTGGAGCTACTCGCGATAAAACTGGAGCCGAGGGGAACGGCATGAGGCGGAGAACGCTCGGTGCGCTGTTACTGGCTACCTTTCTCCTTTTCACCGCTGTTTCCTATGCCACCCTCGACAGGGAAAAGCTCGCCAACTGGGACAACTACCTGTTCTGGGTTGATTATCCTAAGGGTGCTAGGCCAGTGTGGCTTGGCGATTCCTCCAAGTCGGTTGAATTCAGCGGGCAGATTGAGTACACCGTGACCGAAAAGGCGCCGGTTAACCTGATACTCCACGGAAACGGTGATGTTTCGATCACGATATTTCGGCCGGACGGTAAGGTAGTTCGCCTGAGCGCCGAAATAAACGGGACGACCAGCGTGAACTCAAACACCGAGCTGGCCCTCCAGGCGAGACGTTTTGCCATTGAGAACCTTGGCCTCAGGAGGGAGGATCTGGCCTTCATAGCCCCTACGCAGGCCCTCTTCATGGACGAAGACAGGAATCCCCTGCCCGGAAACTACACCATCCAGATACACCCGAGGAGCGTCGAGGCGCAGCTGGTTGGGGACACCTACGGTCTCCTTGGAACCGACTACAAAGGCAGGGACCTCTGGGTCGGCTTCATTGGTTCGACCGTGAACACGCTGATTCTCGCGTTCCTCACGACGGTTCTTGTCATCTTCCTGGGAATCCTCCTTGGAATAGGATCCGGCTACTACGAGACGAGGCTTGGTGATGCCATATCGGTGATTCTCGAGGCCCTTAACTCGATCCCCTACCTACCACTGGCGATAGCGATAATATTCGTTCTCTCCTCCACGGGCTTTCACGGCAAGCTTGAGATGGGCGTGTTCGAGCTTGCACTAATACTCGCCCTCCTGCTCGTGGGCAAGTTTGCCAGTGCCGTTAAGGGCATCGTCATGCACGAGAAGGTTCAGGAGTACATAGAGTCCGCCAGGGCCCTGGGGGCGGGGGATATCGAGATAATCTCGAGGCATATAATGAAGGCCGTCGTCCCCTATGCGCTCTCCTACTCCACCCTGCTCTTCGCCCAGATGATAGCGGTCATCTCTATACTGGGCCTCTTCCAGATAATCCCTGGAGCCAACTGGGGTTCCTTCGTGGCCGAGGCTTTCACCCAGAACGCCATCTATTCCCTCTGGTGGTGGCCTCTTTCACCCTCCATCGCCATAATCATCGTCAGCATCGGACTTACGCTGCTTTCAGGCGATTCATCTGGTTAGGAACATCTCCTCCATGCTCAGGTTTATCAGCACGAATGCCATGGCGAAGAGCGCCAGCGCCGCCCCGATGGGCACCACTATCCACCACGCCATGCTGAAGAGCTGGTTTTCGGTTATCATGCTTCCCAGCAGTGTTCCCCAGTTGAAGCCCGGTATCGCTTCAAAGAATCCCAGCAGCGAAACGAGCGCAACGACCTTCGGCATGACTATCGAGAACTGGTAGACGCTGTAGGGCAGAACCGCCCTGGATATGTGGTGCTTCAGTATCCACCACCTCGAGCCCCCGAGGCTGATCGCCGACTCCACGTAGTCCTTGCTAAGCTCAGTCTCAACGAGCGCCCTGACGTTTCTCGCTATCTTTCCGAAGAGGAGCAGCCCCATTAGGAGGACAAAGCTCCAGAAGGGCACCTCTATATGGCCCCCGTAGGTGATTTTTCCAGTAATGGGAATCATCATTACCATGACGGGGACCAGGGGCAGTATTGTCGAGAGTTTCGTCAGGCCGTCCGTTATCGCCCCAGCGACGCCCGAGAGGGCGCTCAGGACTCCTAGAGTGGCCCCTATTGCAACCGCCGTCAGGCCAACGGCTACCACCATCTCCATCGTCTCCCTCAGGCCCCATACGAAGCCCTGCCAGATGTCCCTTCCCGTTGAATCCGTCCCCATGAGTCCGTAGACCTTTCCGAGCACCCGAACCTTAGGTTCCTCCTCCGCGGTTATCTCCAGCACGTAGGTTCCCTTTTCAAGGCCATCCTTACCTGTGAATATCGGGGTAAGTCCTCCACCGAAAATCAGGTCAGAGTCCGTGTAGTTCAGCCCCTTATCCTGGGCTATCCTCTGCATGGTCATGAACATCATGCCGAGCCTTATCTGACTCCGTGAGAGCCCCCGGTACACCGTATACTCCCTGCCGTCGGGGAGGGTCAGGTTTATCGTGATGTCCCCGGGGAACTCTGTGTAGATTATTATGTCCGTCGGAGCCTCGGAGTACCGGAAGTCGTATTCGTAGGTGTAGACGTTTCCCTCAACCTTTGCGGGGGTCAGGTTTTCCGTTGGGGGCAGGTTCTTTCCGAAGAGGTTGACCCACTCCGGTGGCACGAGCTTTGGGTTGTCCGCCCAGTACATCTTGTTGTTCCAGTTGTCTATCGCCTCCTTGTTGGCCATGTTTGGTCCCAATGCGGCCGCCAGGAAGTAAAAAAGGAGTATTGCGGCGGCGATTTTTATCTTAAGGGGTATCCCTCTCATCCGCGCCCCTCCCTTCCCACTCTGGGGTCGAGGTGTATGTATAGCGACTCCATCACGACCGCGTTTATGAAGTAGAAGAGCAGCATCACGAAGGCAGCGAAGAAAACCCCGTAGCTGCTGTAGTAGAACGTCACACCGTTCACACCGTGCCCCAGCCTGAAGGAACGGGCGAGTATCCAGCCCACGCCGTGGATGTTGAATATAATCTCCACGACGAACGCGCTCATCAGGATCTCCAGGAAGTTGTACGTGGTGAACGTAAGGAACGCAGGAAGCGCGGTTCTCAGGAGTTTTCTCATTATTCTCCGGTCTGGAAGGCCCCTCGCCCTGTCGTAGAGAACGTGGCCTTCGGTGCTTTCGAATTTGACAAGGTTCCTCACGTTGAAGGCGTACTCCCATATCATCGCCACCACGAGGGTCAGAACCGGGAGGAGAAGCCCCACGACGTATGCCAGTGGAATCGAGCCTCCGTTTATCGAAACGTCCCTTAGATGGCCTTCGAAATCTATGGGGAGAAGCGACATCCTCCAGTACAGCGTGTAGAGGAGCACCACCGCTATGAACCAGGAGGGGATTGCGGAGAAGATTGGGGTGAGCACGGATAGGAGCCTGTCGGTCCACCCGCCTCTGTAACCGGCCCTCAGCCCGAGGTAGAGACCGAAGGTCAGTATGAACAGCTCGGTGAAGATGACCAGCATGAGGCTCTTCAGGATGTAGGTGTAGTACTCGTATCCGCTCCGGGTTTTGGTGTGGGGGTTTGCGAAAAAGTTGTACACGACACGGAGGTGGTCCATCATGAGTTCCCTTTTGCTGGATAGGCCCAACGCCTCCATGGCCATCTCCTTGGCCAGCTGTTCGAGGCTGACGTGCTTTTCTATGACCTCCTTCACGCTCTCCGGAAGGTGGCTGACCATGTCGAGGTAGTCACCGTAGACATCGCTGTTGTATAGCTCCGCGTTAATGTGGCCGAGAACCGCCATGTAATCGAGGATCAAGACACCGATTGTAAACAGGATTAGGTTCTTAATGAGCACCCAGAGGTACAAATGCCATCTTCCGCTCATCAGTACCCCCTGTTTTACGTTAATGTAAACCTTTAAAAATCTAATGCTCGGGAGTGTTAACGTTCCAACGATAAGTCCGTGAATAAAAACTCGAGAGAAAATCGTAACAAGTGGTTGCGGAGGAAACGACAAAGCCCGGAACTACTGTCCTGGTTCGATACCCAAACGTTCCATTACGAGCTTCCTCTGCCACGCCGGGACGGTTGGCTTTGAGAGCTCCCTCTCGGCTTTCTCCCTGTCCATGAGACCGTAGCGGACGAGGGCGGCTATTCTCCTGTGCTCAAAACTGTGTCCGTGCCTCTCCCAGTAGCGCTCCAGGGCCGGACCGAGGACGAGGCAGTTGGTTGTGTATCCTGGTAGCTCCGGGAACTCAAAGGGGAGCCCTTTAAGGATTTCAATCCTCTCGCTCTCAGGTATCAGGGAGAGGAGTCTTATCTGGATTATTCCCCCTTTCATGAGCCTGTATGGGTGGTGGCCGAAGGGGAGCTCGTGGCCTGTTATGATGTAACGGTAACCGTTCTTAAGGGCGTATTTCCTCAGCTTCTCCATCGTTCTCTTCGAGCAGCGCCTGCACGGGGACTCCGCCTTCAGAAGGGCCTCGCGGAAGATGTCAGAGTAGTCATAGCGGAGGATCTTAAAGGGAACTCCGAGGGCCTCGGCGATTCTCCCGGCGTTCTCCACCGCCTCCTCCGCCATGAGCCCGTGGTCTATCATAACCGCCTCAAGCTCCGGAACCTTGTAAACCTCTTTGGCTAGGTATAGAGCAACTACACTGTCCTTGCCGCCGGAATAGGCAACGATTGCCCTCTCGACGTCTTCCATGAGCTCTTCGAGCTCCTTTCGTATCCTCTCGCGGTCGAGGGGATGCCTCAGATAGACCTGGCACTCCCTGCAGACGGGCTTTCCGTCTATGATGTCTATCTTTGCCGTCCTCTCGTCGTGGATGCAGAGCGAGCACTTGAGCATGGTCGAAGGAAAGAAAGGCCCCTTAAAAATGCTACCGTCCAAGTTTGGGTATCTTGGACTTGGCCTTTCCTATGGTTTCGTCCGTCTTCTCCTTGCCCTTTCTCGTTGCAAAGAAGCCGACCGTCGCTATGGCGTTCTGGAGGAGTATTCCGCGGTTGTTCCTGGCTATGAACCAGCCGAAGAGCAGACCAAACGCCAGTCCTCCGAGCCAGAGCGAGAGAATGAACGTGTTGGCGCTCATTCCGTTTGGGCTGAGTGTTACGGAGAACGCCTTGTACGCCAGGGCAAATGCCACCACGAAAACCGTTTCCAGCAGTATCGAAAGTTTGGTTGCAGTTCCAACGATGCCGAGCACCTTGCTCTCCTCAGTATACTCGCCTATAAGTCTCTGGTCGTGGAGGCCGTAGACGAGAGTTTTGGTTATGTTCGCCCCGCTCCTGAAAGCCAGGAATCCGAACAGCGCCGCCGTCCATGCAGCCCCCCAGAGCTTCCAGAAGGCCCAGATGCCTACGGCTATCCAGACGATGGTGTAAATCCTTTCAATGCCCTTCTTTTCGTTTTCCGGAATATCCAGCTTCAGAACCTTTCTCCAGGTCATTCCGGCGAGGCTTCCGAAGGCCCTCATGAGCATTAGGGATAGGTTGATGAAGAGAAAAGCAGTTAAGAAGAAGAACGCGAGCATCTCCCGTATCATGTCCATCCCTCCGAAGGGCCTAAAATAAAATTGGAGTTGGAATATTTAACGCTTGTCTATTTGTCTCTTCAGAAGCCATTCCTACGTCCCTTGCCGTTGAGAAGAGTCCCTTTCCCTCTTCATCGCTGGTGCCACATCCCGAGCGACGCGCCTCGCGCTGAAGAGCGTCAGCGGGTCCATCGTTCTGTAGACCGCCAGCTGACAGCCGCTTATGCGAACGTCTATGTGCTCCTTCGCCTCCATGGCCGCCTTTAGGTACTCCCTCACGCTCTCCGCCCTCTCGAAGTCGAGGCCGGCCTTTCTTAAGCGTTCAACGTTCAGCTCATGGATTGTGAGCGGCTGGAGCATCATTTCGTCTATTCCGAGGGAAGCGGCAAGCTCCGCTATCTTTGGTATGTCATCGTCGTTGATGCCGGGCATGAATATCGTCCTAACGACGGAACGGACGCTCTCCTCCCTGCCCACTATCCTCAGGGCGTTGACGACGGCATCGAAGGTGTCTGCGTTGGTTATTTTGAGGTGCTTCTCCCTGCTTGCCGCGTCGAGGCTTATCATGACCAGGTCGAAGTCGAGCTTCTCCCACAGCTCCTCCGTCAGCAGTGAGCCGTTGGTCTGAAGGTCGAGTCTCGCCTTTGGGAATCTCTCCCTAAGCATTCTGTTCACTTCGACTATACGGGGGCTTATCAGCGGCTCGCCGTACTGAGAAACGGTTATCGCGTATGGATCCTCCCAGCCGTAGTAGCCGGGCTTCGGAGCCTTCCCGAGTTTTACCGCAACGTTCGAGTAGCAGAAGATGCAGTCGTGGTTGCAGGCTGGCGTTAACTCATAGCTCGGGTGGTGAACTGGATTGGGATTGCTTAAATCAAGCCCCTGGCAGCCCTGACAGTGGGTGGGGAACTTCAAATCCATGACGAACTTCTTCAGCAACCTGGCCTCCCTGTTCTCAAGAATCTGGGGCTCGACTCCCATGCTCCTCGCGAACTCCTCCCAGCTCATCTTCTTCATTCTCTCACCGGCCGAAGCGGAGAAAAGGGGTTTAAAAAGCTCACTGGTCAGAGCAGTCCCCTCAGCTGGAAGCCGTCGAAGACGGGTCCGTCCCTGCAGACGAGGTACTTTCCGAGGTTGCAGGAGCCGCAGACGCCTATTCCACACCTCATGTAGCGCTCAGCCGATACCTGGACGTTTTTGTAATCCATAACCCTCAGAACGGCCCTCAGCATTGGCTCCGGACCGCAGGCGTAGACCCGGTCAAACTCCCCCTTCCTCTCGGAGAGAACCTCCGTTGGGAAGCCCCTTCTCCCCGCGGAGCCGTCGTCGGTGGTTATTATCACCTCGTCAACGTAGTTCTCGATGTCCATCAGCGCAAGCTCGTCCTTCGAGCGGGCACCGTAGATGAGGGTCATCTCATCGAATCTGTCTCTGTGCTGCCTCGCGAAGGCGTAGAGTGGTGGAATTCCTATGCCGCCGCCCACGAGGGCTATCCTAGCTCCCGCAGATTCAAAGCCTCTGCCGTATGGCCCGCGGATCCAGAGGTAATCTCCCTCCCCCAGCTCGAAGAGCCTTGATGTGAAGGGACCGACCCTCTTGACGACTATCAGATCGTTCCAGGCCAGGCTGAAGGGCTTCTCACCAACACCCGGGAGCCATGCCATTATGAACTGTCCCGCATTGAACTCGAGTTTTTTGTCGAAGCGAAAGGCCTTGACGTCCTTAGCGACGTCCCAGACTTCTCTAATGCTCACCCTCTGCAGCATTTATCCTAACCCCCTGGGGCTTTCCGAAGATTTCATCGTCCTCCATAACGATTTCTCCATGGAGAATCGTCATTACGACCTTCCCCCTCAGTCTTCTGCCCTCCCACGGGCTCCATTTTGCCTTCGTGTAGAATTCTTCCGGCTTAACCACCCACTCTTCCTTGAGGTCCACCATCGTAAAGTCGGCATCTTTGCCAACTTCGAGACCCTTGTTGCGTATTCCAAATATCCTAATAGGATTATTGTGCATCTTCTCCACGATATCCGAAAGCTCCAGCATGCCCCTGTTAACCGCATCGAGGAGAAGGGCCACCTCAGTCTCCAATCCGGGAATTCCCGCCGCCCCTGATTCCTTATCCTCTGGCGTGTGGGGTGCGTGGTCGCTGGCTATGATTGGGATCCTGGAGAGATTCCTCCAGAGCGCCCTTCTATGTCCATCGTCCCTCAAAGGAGGGTAAACCTTGAGGAGAGGGTTCCTTTCGTAGTCCTCCCTACCAAGGAAGAGATGGTGTGGGGTGACCTCAAAGCTTACCCATGGGAGGTTCGCGCTCAGTATGGCCTCTATTCCACCTGCGGTGGAGACGTGACAGATGTTGAGGGGCTTTCTGAATTTCTCGACGGCTTTCAGGGCGCGTTTTATGGCGGTTATCTCGGCATCTGGCGGTCTTTCAGGTTTTTTATGGATTATTCCAGCGTCTTCGGCATGAACGCTTACAACCCCTGGGACACAGCGATAGTCGCTCTCAAAATCCTCCGAGAAGAGACCTCCCGTCGAAGCGCCCATGAAAATCTTGTAGAAATCCGCGTTCACCCTCTCGGCCTCTGTGCAGTTGTCTCTGACGAGAAAGCTCAGGGTGTAGTCCGAGTACGCCCTCCCCTTAAACAGCTCCACCCTTCTCTGGAAAGTCCCGGAGTCGATTATGGGCGGGTCTGTGTTGGGCATATCGAAAACCGTCGTTATCCCGCCGTGTATCGCTGCCATGGTCCCAGTTTTCACGGTTTCCTTTCTCTTCTGCTTAAAATCCCTCAGATGGACATGAACGTCTATGAGTCCCGGAAGGATGAGGTTTCCACGGCCGATTTTAATCTTTTCCTCTCCCTTCAATTCGCCGAGGGATATTCGAGAAATTTTCCCGTCAAGAATACCTACGCTTCCTTCTATCACTTTCCCATCCTTTAAGAGCTTCCCTTTCAGGACAAGGTCGTACATAGCGCCCGCACTGGAATGGATGCTAGCCCATTTTAAGTTTTTTGATCATCCCAACTTTTGTCATTATGACAAAAAGCCTGCTAACGATTTTTGGGGCTTTCCCCAACTGTCTGCCATCTTTGTATCGCCCTATTTATTATATGTGCTTGTGGTTAAGTCTTTGCATCGTTTTCAACAACGCAATGCTATAATGAACATACCAAATTCCTCTAAGTGGTTAATCGTGACTTGTGATGGCTCTGTTAAGTGCACTACTTTTACAAGAACGTAACCCTTAAATAGGCTTTCAATGTATATCTTCATGCCATTATACACCATATGTGGCAACATTGCCAAAAAGTGAAGGAGGCAGTGGAGTATGAAGAAGGCTTTGGGATTGTTTATTATGGGTTTGATGTTGTTTAGTTTGTTTGCTATCCACCCAGTTAGTGCAGCAAACTACACTCCGAAGGACATTCCGCTGAATAGCGACGAGGCCAAGGCCCGTTTCAAGGCCGACCTCCAGTGGTACCTCAAGTACGGCCACTTTGTCATCAGCAACGGTCCGTACATGCTCGTCATGTACTCCCCGGAGAACCTCTACCTCAAGCTTGAGAAGTACACCGGCCCGAGGAAGATCTACACCGACACCCTTCCGAAGGACGGCTACTCAGACATTATCGAGTACCAGGGTGTCCAGAACCCTGAGAACGTCATTCTCCAGATCGCCAAGGGTGAGTACGACCTTGGTATGTTCTCGTTCCCCGCAGGAAAGTACCAGGGTCTTGGTGAGGATGTTCTTGCCAACCTCAACCTGTACAAGAGCGCCAGCTCGTACAACGAGCTGACCTTCAACACCTACCACGACCCGGACAAGGACGCTCCTCTCGTCACCGTCGGTGACAAGGTTTACTTCAACCCGTTCGCCATCAGGCAGGTCAGGTTCGCCATGAACTGGCTCATCAGCAGGGACTACATCGTCCAGAACATCTACCAGGGTAGCGGTGCCCCGATGCTCGGATGCATCAGGCCGAGCCACCCGGCCGACAAGTACTTCGAGCCGGTCTACAAGGCCCTCGGCCTCAGCGGCGCCGGCAACGAGGAGCTTGCCCTCAAGATAATCGGCAACGCCATGCAGGAGGCCGCCCAGCAGGTCGCTAAGTACGGACACACCCTCGAGAAGAAGGAGGGAATGTGGTACTTCGACGGCCAGCCGGTTGAGATCAAGTTCATCATCCGTATAGAGGATGAGAGGCACGAGATCGGTCTCTACGTTGCTGACCTCCTTGAGAAGAAGGTTGGCTTCAAGGTTGACAGGCTCGAGTGGGACAGGCAGAAGGCCGGTCAGGTCGTCTTCGCCAAGCCGCCGAGCAACTACGAGTGGAACATCTACACCGGTGGATGGGGTACCAGCGGTATCCCGAGCGTTTGGATTGACGACTACACCGCCTGGTTCTACGCCGCCTGGTACGGATACGTTCCTGGCGCGGTTGAGCCCAAGCACGTTAACACCGTCACTGTTGAGGACGCCCTCAAGTACCTGGGCGACGGCGACGTTGCCGCCGGTCTCCAGAAGATCGGTGCCGAGTACTACAAGAGCCCTGACAGCCTCGGCCCGATGCTTAAGTGGACCGAGGAGGAACTCACCTACCTGCTGACCTACTTCGAGATCACCAAGGAGAAGGCTCAGAACACCCCGCACCTCAACCCGGACGTCGTTCCGGAGCAGCCGATCAAGATAACCACCAAGGAGCAGTACTGGGACCTCCAGAAGATAAGCATGCTCATAGGCATCCTCGAGAGCGAGAGGGTCTTCCTCATCGAGACCTGGGAGTTCTACCCGGCCAACAAGCAGAGGGTCACCAGCATCAAGCCGGAGGCCAGCACCGGTATCGGCCAGCGCTGGAGCATCATGACCGCCGAGACCCCGGACAAGCACCTTAAGATCGCCCAGTTCGCCTCAACCGGTGCCATGTTCATGAGCGCCTTCAACCCGGTTGGCGGTCTGAGCGACGTCTACAGCGTCCGCGTCTGGAACCTCATCAGGGACTACGGTGCCACCACCAACTTCGACGGTATCGTCACCCCGTACAGGTGCAAGTGGGAGCTCGAGCGCGGCCACTTCACCGTTCCGGACGACGCGGTCATCTACAACCAGACCCAGGGATGGATCGCCAAGAACGCCGGCAAGGATGCCGTCGTCAAGGTCAAGGTCACCTGTGACTTCGGCGAGTGGCACAACGGCGTTAAGGGCAACATCGACGACCTCAAGTACTACATCGCGTTCCTCTACACCTGGGCCTACAAGGACGGCGCCGACGACCCGTACTACGACGACAGCGTTGCCTCGAGCACTTCGGGAACCCTCGCCAGCATACTCGGCTGGCAGTGGACCGACGACGGCTACGTCGTCTACGGCACCTACGAGCACCCGCTCGCCGACGACATGACCGCTGGATTCTACGTGTTCTACCCGACCCTCCCGTGGGAGCTCTACTGGGCCATGGGTGAGCTCGTCGCCAACGCCAAGGAGTACGGCATTGACAAGACCTACTCCTTCAGCAGCGGTGCCGAGGGAGTCCTCTGGCTCGACCTCCTCACCAAGGAGCACGTTGACGACCTCGCCAAGGTCATGCTGAAGATCTCAGGCCTCACCTGGGACGACATAACCAAGACCACCACCACCCAGCCGCCCAGCACGACCACCACAAGCAGCCCCGGCGAGACCACCACGACCACCAGCCAGCCGCCAAGCGGTGGAGGCAACACGACCACCTACGTCGTCGTCGGCCTGGTGATAATCATCATCGCCGCGGCCGCCTGGTACTTCACCAAGAAGAAGTGAAGTAGTTTCGTTCTTTCCCCTCTTTTTTGAAATTTTACCCGCGTTTCTGACGGTTCTTTCCAAGCTTCATAGTGCACTTCTATGAAAATGTGCACATCTATGCAGTAAGATATATAAAGCCAGTTTTACAATGCTGAAAAAGATACATTAAACACGAGCAACCTACGTGGGGGTGGAAAAATGGGGTATCTAAAGTACCTGGTGTTTAGGATCCTGAACGCCATTCTCGTTCTACTGATAGTGACGTTTATTATCTCGGCACTCTTCGTCAAGGTTGCCGAGCAGAGCAACAGATCCAAGATGTACGAAGAACTGATGATGTGGGAAAGAACCGAGGGTGCTAAAATCAAGCAGAGCCAGGGATTGGAGGCCTTTGAACAGGCCAAGGCCGCAAAGCAGGCCGCCTTGGAGGAGAAGTACGAGCTGAACATCCCCTACTGGCAGAAGGTCTATAATAAGGCCCTACGTACGCTGCGGCTGGATTTCGGAACGACGAGCATGCCAATCTTCGGAACCAACAACGTCTCCGACATCATCAAGGTCGCCGTTCCAAGGAGCATCCTGCTCTTCACGACAGCAACTATAATAGTCATCATACTGGGTATCTTCCTTGGAGTCAGGGCCGCCAGGCACGCCGGCAGTGTCTTCGACAGGGGTCTCTCCATCTTCGCACTGCTCACCTACAGTCTGCCGATGTGGTGGACCGGAATGATGTTCCTCCTGATATTCGCATTCAAGCTCGGCTGGTTCCCGCTCAGCTCGATGTTTGACCCACAGCTCACCGGTTGGGAGCACGTTAAGGACGTTCTTTGGAAGCTCGCCCTTCCGGTCTTCACCTACGTCTTCGTCGTCTTCGGTGGCTGGGCTTGGACGACTAGGAACATCATGATCGGTACCCTCCAGGAGGACTTCATTATGGCCGCCAAGGCCAAGGGTGTCCCCGAGCACAAGATCATCTACGGCCACGCCCTTCGTGCCGCTGCCCCGCCGATAGTCACCATGATCATCTTCGCCCTCCTCGGTTCGCTCGGAGGTGCCATCATCAGTGAGCTCGTTTTCAACTACCCGGGAATGGGCAGGCTCTACTGGGTCGCCCTCCAGCAGAACGAGACCAACCTCCTCATAGGACTGACGTACTTCTTCACCGTGCTCTACCTGACGGGAGTGGTCCTCGCGGACATGATCTACGGATTCCTCGACCCGCGTGTCAAGGTCGGTGCTTCCGCCAAGATGTGAGGTGATTCACGATGAGATGGGTCGACGTCAAAGAAGGATTTAAGGAATTCCTTGAAGAGTTTAAGAGGGAGAAGACCGGCATAGCCGGTGTCATTCTCCTCATCATCCTTGTCTTGGTTGCACTCACGGCTCCATACACCACCATGCCCAACCTCCCCGAGAAGTGGAGGAGCTCCGCCTACTGGGAGGACAACCCCAAGAACGTTCCTCCCTCCTGGTACAACATGTTCACCTCTCAGAAGCTCGTTCCACAGGAGGTTTACTACGCCAACGACCTCAAGATCAGCCACCCGAGCGATACCGTGACCATAATTGAGGCCGATTATCAGTTCCCAGATGGGTACTACCTCGGACCCCAGGGAATAATCATAAGGGGCCTGAACGTCACGCTGAACGCTCCATCTCAGGCACCAACCATGGACATATACCTCCTGAGGCCAGACGGAAAGACCGTTCCGCTCCTCACCAACAAGCAGCTCAGCTCAGGCACCACCATCTCCATCGGTAGGGACAGCACCATCTCGACCAACATATACATCTGGCTCGTGAACGTCACCGAGGGCAGGGAGATAACCATGTTCGAGGTTCCCCTCGAGACGATCCTCATCAGCGACATGGTTGCTCCGATGTTCGCCAAGGTCGAGCCGGGAATGAACGTCACCGACATAATAGGCAACCCGCAGCCGCTCAACGGCCAGTACAAGCTTATACTCAAGATCAACAACCCCGCTCCCAAGTACAACCAGGTCGTCTACGACAACCTCAAGGTCACCTTCCTCGGAAGGAGCTACGGAACCATGGGTACCGACTACCTCGGCAGGGACCTCTGGGCCGGAATCATCTGGGGTAGCAGGGTCTCCCTCGTCATCGGTATACTCGTTTCAGTCCTCAGCACCGTCATAGGCCTCATCTACGGGGTCACCAGTGCCTACCTCGGAGGAAACGCCGACGAGTTCATGATGCGTATCAACGAGATATTCGCCTCAATCCCGAGCCTGCCGATACTTATCCTCATAGGAGCCACACTCGGTCACATAACCCTAATGTTCATAGTGCTGCTGTTGGTCATCTTCGGATGGATGGGAATAGCGAGGATTGCGAGAAGTATGGCCCTTCAGATCAAGGAGCAGACGTACATAGAGGCCGCCAAGGCCCTAGGTGCCGGCAACGGAAGGATCATATTCAAGCACATCCTTCCGCAGCTGCTTCCGTACGCCTTCGCGGTTATAGCCCTCAGCGTTCCGGGTGCGGTTATCGCCGAGGCTTCCCTGAGCTTCCTCGGTATCGGTGACCCGAGCGCGGTAACGTGGGGACAGATACTCAACGCGGCACAGGCGCAGTCGGCGACAACCAAGGGTTACTGGTGGTGGGTCCTCCCGCCCGGGCTCGGTATCGCTGTCGTCGGCCTTACCTTTGTCCTCATCGGTACGGCCCTCGATAAGATACTCAACCCAAGGCTCAGGAGGCTGTGAGGTGGTATAAATGGCTAAGAACGTGCTCGAAGTTAAGGACCTCAAGATGTATTACTTCACCAGCAAGGGTGTCGTCAAGGCCGTCGACAACCTCACCTTCAACCTCAGGAAGGGTGAAGTGCTTGGACTTGCCGGTGAGAGCGGATGCGGCAAGTCCTCCCTTGGTTTTACCCTTATGGGCATGCCGACCCCACCCGGCAAGATAGTCAGTGGAAGTGTGAAGATCGACGGAAGGGAGATAGTCGGTCTTCCCGAGGACGTCCTCAGGAAGGAGATTCGCTGGCAGAAGATATCCATGATATTCCAGGGTGCAATGAACGCCCTCAACCCGGTCTACACCGTCGGCTACCAGATGACCGAGCCGCTCATGCTCCACAAGGGAATGAGCAAGGAGGAGGCCCTTGACAGGGCTCAGAAGTACCTTGAGCTCGTCGGTCTTGACCCTGAGATCGTCTATCGCTACCCGCACGAGCTCTCTGGTGGTATGAAGCAGCGTGTCATCATCGCAACCGCCCTCCTGCTTGAGCCCGAGGTCGTCATCGCAGACGAGCCGACAACGGCACTCGACGTCGTCGTTCAGGCGCAGATCATCAACCTCATGAAGAAGCTGAAGAAGGAGCTCGGCCTCTCGATGATATTCATCACCCACGACCTCAGTATCCTCGCCGAGATCAGCGACAGGGTCGCGATAATGTACGCAGGTAAGATAGTCGAGATTGGTGACAGCGAGAAGGTCTACTACGAGCCGGCCCACCCGTACACCCAGAAGCTCCTCGCGGCAATACCGAGGCTCCACGAGGACGTTGAGAAGTTGGAGTTCATTCCTGGACAGCCGCCCAACCTCATCACGCCACCGAAGGGATGCCGCTTCCACCCGAGGTGCCCATACGCAATGCAGGTTTGTAAGGAGCAGGAACCCGAGCTGAAGGAAGTTGATAAGGACCACTACGCCGCATGCTGGCTGCTGTGAGGTGTGAGAAATGACCGAGCCGGTACTTAAAGTTGAGAACCTTAAGAAGTACTTCCCGATCAAGAGGGGATTCATAGACACGATCAAGGGTGCCCCGCAGAAGAAGGTCCACGCGGTGGACGGCATCAGCTTTGAGATATACAAGCAGCAGGTCTTCGCACTCGTCGGTGAGAGCGGTTGTGGTAAGTCCACCACCGGAAAGCTGATCGTCAAGCTCCTCGAGCCCACTGACGGCAGGATATACCTTGAGGGCAAGGATGTCACTGACATCAAGACCAAGGAGGAGATCCTTGACTACAGAAGGCACGTGCAGATAATCTTCCAGGACCCGTTCAGCTCGATGAACCCGAGGTTCAGGATATTCGACATCCTTGAGGAGCCGCTCCTCATACACGGCATAGGTGAAACCAAGGCAGAGCGTGAGGAACTCATCTACAAGGCCCTTGAGATGGTCAAGATAACCCCACCGGAGGACTACGTCGGCAGGTTCCCGCACATGCTCTCCGGCGGTCAGAGGCAGCGTGTCGCTATAGCCAGGGCCCTCATCCTCAACCCGACCTTCATCGTCGCCGACGAGCCGGTCTCGATGCTCGACGTTTCAATCCGTGCCGAGATCCTCGAGCTGATGAAGGAGCTCAAGGAGAAGATGGGCGTCACCTACCTCTACATCACCCACGACATGTCCACCGCTAGGTACTTCGCCGACTGGATGGCGGTCATGTACCTCGGAAGGATAGTCGAGATGGGACCGGTCGAGAAGGTCATCGACAACCCGCTCCACCCGTACACCAGGGCACTGCTCGCGGCCGTTCCAGAGCCGAAGCCTGAGCGCAGGAACATCATCAAGGAGCTGCCGATCAGGGGTGAGGTGCCCAACGCCGTTGACATCCCGCCGGGATGCCGCTTCCACCCGAGGTGCATCTACGCCCAGAAGGGACTCTGCGACACCAAGCACCCGCAGCTCGTCGAGTACGAGCACAACCACTGGGCCGAGTGCCACCTCGTTGGCAAGTACTGACCCCTTCTTTTCTTTCTCTAGGTGATGCCGATGGGAACGCTCAGGGACGCTATGGGCTATCCTCTTCTGAGGGTCGGACTGATAATGCTCATCCTCGCCCTGCTCATATCCATCGCGGGTTTCTATCGCGTTGACAAGTCCTACTCCGCGAGCGGAACCCTTGGGGAGGGCATGCACTACCTGGGGGACGACAAATTCGAGAGTGAGTACCTGTACCACAACAGAACCCTCGTTCTCTATTCCTCCAACGCGAACCTCTCCCTCCTCCAGGGGACCGAGATGACCAACTACACGCTGGTGAACCGCGAGATAACGCTCCATCCAACGGAGAGACCGGTGATATATGTTTTTAACGGGAGCGTGAATTATACTTACAGTGCAACCGCCGTTGACTACCCCTACGCGGTCTACTCCCTCTTTGCCTTCGTGCTGATGCTGGTGGGGGTCGTCATGGCGTTCCTGGGGTACTCCCAGTTCCTGAGGGACGTGAAGGAGGGTAAGAAATGAGGAAGCTTGATTACGGCGCCGCCGTTGAGAGGATAAAGGAGTTCATTCGTGAGAAGGTCGAAGAGGCTGGTGTGGACGGGGTCGTCGTGGGTGTAAGCGGGGGCATAGACAGCGCCACCGTCGCGTACCTCGCCGCAGAGGCCCTTGGGAGGGAGAGAGTTCTCGGCCTGATAATGCCCTACTACGAGAACCGCGATCTTGACGACGCCAAGCTCGTCTGTGAGAGCCTGGGGATTGACTACAAGGTGGTCAACATAAAGCCCATCGTGGACGAGTTCGAGAGGGCCGTTGGAGGACTCGACACAAAGAGCAGGGGAAACATCATGGCCAGAACGAGGATGGTCCTGCTGTACGCCCACGCCAACGCCATGAACCGCCTCGTCCTCGGAACCAGCAACAGGAGTGAGTTTCTCACTGGATACTTCACGAAATGGGGCGACGGTGCCAGCGACTACGCTCCGCTCATAAACCTCTACAAGACCGAGGTCTGGGAGATAGCAAAGCTCCTCGGGGTTCCGGAGAGGATAATCGAAAAGAAGCCGTCGGCCGGCCTGTGGGAGGGACAGACGGACGAGGACGAGCTCGGGATAAGCTACCGCCTCCTCGACGAGATACTCTGGCGCATGATCGACCTCGGAAAGGAAAAGGCTGAAATAGCGAGGGAGCTTGGAATCGACATCGAAACCGTCGAATACGTCGAGAAACTCGTGAAGGGCAGCGAACACAAGAGGCGCCTCCCGGTTGGCCCCGTCTTCTGAGGTGAGTCCATGAAGCGAGGCTACATTTTCGTTTTTCTAGCCGCCTCCATGTGGGGGACGCTGGGCATATTCGCCAAGTACCTCGACGGCTTCGGGCTGACCCCCTTCACTATGGTGTTCTACCGCGTTTTCTTCGCCATAGTTCTGCTGGCGGCCTATCTTCGCCTCATGGGCATAGGACTCTCCCTCGAGCGCTCCCGCCTTAGGTTCTACGCCCTCTACGGCTTCTTCAGCATCTTCCTCTTCTACACGCTGTACTTCTACACGGTAACGATATCCTCGGTGTCCTTCGCCGTTCTGCTCCTCTACACCGCCCCGGTGTATTCGATAATCCTGGGCAGGCTGGTGTTCAACGAGCCCCTGATGAGGGAGAAAATCGCCGCCCTGGCGATGGTTATGCTGGGCGTTCTCCTAGTGAACTGGGGGGACATGCAGTTCTCCACCAAGGCGCTGATATTTGGGCTACTGACCGGCCTGACCTACGCGCTCTACGGCGTTCTTGCGAAGTTTGCCGTCAGGGACGACGAGCCCGAGAAGGCGCTCTTCTACACGCTCCTCTTTGGCATGCTGTACCTCCTGCCCTTCACGGACTTCTCGGTGCCCTCGGGCGCGGTTCCGTATCTCTTTGCCCTGGCGTTCTTTCCGACGTTCCTCGGATACATACTCTACAACCACGCTCTGAGGGAGATTGAGGTCAGCAGGGCCAGCATAGTCGCCACGATTGAACCGGTGGTTGCGATAACACTGGCGTTCCTGCTCTTCGGTGAGACCCTCACCTTTGAACAGCTAATCGGGGCTGCCCTCATAATAGGCGGCTCGACGCTGGTGCACCTGAAGGAGAAAGAAAAGCCCGAGGAAACGGTCCTCGAGGAAGTGCTCGAAGAGATTCACTAGACGTGGAAGTACCTCTCCAGCTCCCACTCGGTTACCTTCTTTGTTCCCTCCGGGAGACCCTTGGCGCCGAGGTATTCTAGGTATCCATCCCACTCGCGTTCCTTGTAGGCCATGAAGTTCCTGTACGCCCCACCCAGGGCTTCCCTGACAACTTTATCTTCCTTCAGCCACTCAAGGGCTTCGCCGAGGCTTTCCGGGAGCGTGTCTATGCCGAGGCTCTCACGCCGGGAGTCGTCCATCTCGTAGACGTTCTCCTCCACGTAGGCTTCAGGTTCAATTTTCCTTTTTATACCGTCCAGCCCGGCCATAAGTATCGCGGCAAAGGCCAGGTAGGGGTTTGCGCTTGGGTCCGGGCAGCGGTACTCTATCCTGGCGCCGTTGCCCCAGAACGCCGGAACCCTTATCAGTGTGCTCCTGTTCCTGTATCCCCAGCTTGTGTACACCGGGGCCTCGTAGCCTGGAACGAGGCGCTTGTAGCTGTTCACCGTCGGGTTCGTTACCGCCGTCAGGGCTTTCGCATGGGCGAGTACACCCCCGAGGAAGTGGAGCGCCGTTTCGCTGAGTCCATCGTCGCCGATGAACGCGTTCTTCCCGTCCTCCCAGAGGCTTATGTGAAGGTGCATTCCGTTGCCGGGGAATCCGTAGAGGGGTTTGGGCATGAACGTGGCGTAGAGGCCGTGGGCCTCGGCGGTCGCCTTCACTATGTGCTTGAAGCTGATGATGTTGTCGGCCGTCTTGAGTGCCTCGTCATAGCGGAAGTCAATCTCATGCTGGGCCTTCCCGACCTCGTGGTGGAGAACCTCCGGAACGAGTCCGAGGGCCGGCATGTGGAGCGCTATCTCCCTGCGTATACCCCTGGCTTTGTCGAGGGTCACCAGGTCGAAGTAGCCGCCGCTGTCGGGTATCTGAAGCTCCCAGGAGCCGTTCTTTCTGAAGAGGTAGAACTCTGGTTCTGGCCCTATATACGCCTTGAATCCTGCCTTTTCAAGCTCTCCAAGGGCATCCCTGAGGACGCCCCTGGGGTCCGCAGGATAGGGTTTATCCCCCTTGTATATGTACCCGTAGACCCTGGAGACGCCTTCCCATGGGACTTCGGCGTAGGTTGAGGGGTCCGCTTTGAAAATTAAATCGCTGTCCTCTATCCCTTCGAATCCCGGAATCGAGGAGCCATCGAAGGCTATGCCGTCCTCTATAGCCTCGTCGTATCTCCCTATGGGGACCTCCATGCCCTTCGGAACGCCGTTGATGTCCACGAAAATGAGCTGGATGAACCTCACCCTCTTCGATTCAAGTCCGTGTCCCACGCCGGACGTGATCAAATCGTTCATCTTTATCACCTATTATTGCTTAAATGTTCAGTATTAACACCATCTTATTGAACGATTAACCCAATAAAAGCCTTTTCACTGGATTTTTGTCATTATGACGACGGTGCGCTTGAATCCTCCTTTGATTGACAAGAAACTGTCATTTTATCTGCCTGTTCTGACGATTTTTAACAAATTAGTGTTAAGCAAAGGTTTATTGGATTCGCGAGTAGGCACGAACATGCCGAAGGCAGAGGACATACTAAACAGGGAGATAGCCAGGGTGAACCTCCACCTTCCCGCCAGCAGACCCACGCTGGGGGAGCTGCTCAACGAGAATGAGCCTAGAGTCAGACTGCGGGATGGGAGCTACCACTACTTCAAACGCTCCGAGCTGGAGTACCTTCTCTCCCTCCTCGATAGGGGCGAGGAGGAGCGTCTCAGGATACCGATAGTGCTCGAGATAAGCACCCTCTACAGGGGGTACTTTAGGGTGAGGGGCCGTATTGAGGTTAAGGTCATGGACAAAATCCTCGGCACCTACGATATCCTGGAGGAGAAGGCGGAGGAGCTGTACCCCAGGTACCTCCTTCCGAAAATCAGAAAAGCCCTCCCGACGACAACGACCTACGCCTTCATAACGGAGTGATGGGTATGGACGAAGACCTAAGGGTTTTAAGGGACTACCTGGCCTTCACGGTTCCCCACGTCACGGTGCTCGCAGGAGCGCTCCTGGGGGTTCTCCTGATATTGGGGATTAGCGTTAACACCGCCCTGGGAATATTCGCGATATTCTACGGTTTTATGCTCTTCGTGCTCGGTCTCGTCATAGGGCCCCACCTCTCCAGGCTCCTCTGGTACAGGCTCATGATGGCCGCCTTTGCCGGTTTGATGGTCGTGGGTGCCCTTATTCTGCTCTATGGAGAGTAGCCTTTATATGGGTGAAAACACAACTATTGGTGGTGGGAACGCATGAGAAAGACAGCGGTTGCGTTTATCCTTTTGATGCTGGTCATGGCGCTTCTCCCCCGGTCCTCGGCTCAGTTCGTCAGTTTCACGACGAACGATGAGATAACCCTGCTGCGCGGCGACTACAGCAGCGGGACGATAATGTTGACGAACGCCGGCGGCTTCAGCTTCAAGGTGGTCAGCTACCAGAAGTTCTGGGTCGAGGACGCGGACGGAAACAAGATTTCGGGCTTCAATCTAACTATTAAGCCAACGATATTCACCGACTGGACATCCCAGAAGACGTACTCCGTCTCGTACAACATATCCTGCGCCTCCAACGTCTCCGGCGGAACCTACACCCTCTATCTGCGTTTTCTGGCGTACACCGCCGACAACTCGATGTACATAGTTCACGCCACGGTTCCGCTCCACATAATCGAGAGCGCCCTGAACTTCGGAGTTGCCGATGCCTACGTGAAGGAGAGGCCCGGCTCGTCCTACGCCCTCAACGGGGAAACCATAGTGGTGTTCTCCCACGTCGACAACATCGGCCACTCGGACGTCATGGTTGAGGCCTCCGTTTCCCTGTCATCGGGCGGCAAGGTCTACTTCTTCGAGAACAGAACGCTGGCTATGAAGCCCGGGGACAACCTGATACGTTTCGAGGTTCCCGTTGGCTACGACCTCCCGGAGGGAACGTACAGGCTGGAGTACCGCATCGGGTACGACGGCGGAAGCTACAGGTACTCCCGCGAAATCCCGGTTCGTTTCGGGGTTAAACTCGTTGGCCTCTCCCTCCAGTCGGACGTCGTGAAGCTCGGTGAGAAAAACAGGGCCTACCTCACCCTCCTGTCGGAGAGGACGGTTGGCCTCAACCTGACCGTGGAGACCTACAGGAACGGAAGCCTCGTCTCGAACACCACGACACCGGTTACCGTTAAGGGCGGCACGGACGTGATCGAGGCGGAACTTCCGACCAACGTATCAGGAAACCTGACCTCTGTCATAGAGCTGACCTTCGATGGGAGGATCATCGGAAGCGGTAAGGTCTCCTACAAGGTGCAGGCCCCGCCGGTCATCCGCAACGTGACCTACGAGAGGGTCTCTGACGAGGAGGTTATGTTTAAAATCACGATGGAGAACCCCAACTACGAGGAGGTTCAGGGCGAATTTGGATACAGAATCGTCGCCGATGGCAACGTCCTCTACAAGGATTCGCTCCAGAGCGTGCTCAAACCGGGAACCAACGAGGTCTCCCTGAAGTTTGAGCTGCCCGTGGGGAAGGTCGTTGAGTACGAGTTTACCCTGAGCGCGATGGGTGAAACCAGCACGTCCAAGGGAGAGCTGTACCTGCAGCCCCCTGCGCCCCCAACGACAACCACTACCACCACGACCACCACCGCTTCGAACACCACGACGACAACCTCGTCGGGAGCCTCCGGAGGCCTGTGGATAGGTCTCGTCATCGTGGCCTTCCTCCTGCTCGTCGCTGGGGCTTTCTACTACACCCGCGAGGGCGGAAAATCCAAAAAACGTGCCAGGCCCAAACCGAAGAGGCGCTCGCCCCTCGGAAGGTTCAGGAGGCCCAAGGAGCCCAAGTTCAAGGAGAACAAGGAACTCCCCAAGAAGAAGTGAATACCAAACTTTTTTATCCCTCCTTTTCTAACTCCCCTTCGGCGAGGGGGTCGGGGACTCTCGGGGCACTCCCGAGGAAGTTCCGCCCACCGCACCGGGGCCGCGGTGCCGCAAGGCACCTCCCGAGAGGGAGGGCAACGGCGCAGAAACGACACGTCCCGGCGGGTATGGGGATGAAAGCGGCGAAGGGCCCGGCGACGGTGCCCGAGCTAACCCGCAGACGACCCGTCGGGGACCGGTGAAACGGCCGTCCCGCGGGGTGCAAGGCCGAGGGAGGGGCGATGAGTTCCCGGTGGGAGCCCCGTGGTAGGCCGCTCAGTCGAATGTCCCCTTGAGACAGAAGGCGGGCTACGACCCCCTCGCCTTGACGTCCAGCAGGGATGCGAGGAGTATCAGGGCCCCTCCAATCGCGGTTCTTATTCCCGGAACCTCCCCGAATATCAGAAAGGCGTAGACTATCGCGCTCATGGGGTCTAGGTAACTCAGCAGGGCTGCCTCGTTGACCTCGACATCCTTGAGCCCGTCCATGTAGAGGAACAGCGCCAGAACTGTGTGAACCGCAACGAGGATGAAAATCGCCCACCAGGCAGGTTCTCCGGCGCCCGAGAGGGCCATAAACGGGGCGAGCACGAGCGATGCTATTGCGAGCTGGAGGAAAGTCAGCGTTTTGCCTTCGATTCCGCGCAGGAACCTTCCGAGGTTCGGTATCAGGGCGTAGAAGAAAGCCGCCACCAGAGCGAGCAGAATCCCTATGAAGTCCTTGTCGCCTAGGTCAACGTTCTGGCCGCTCATGATCAGGATAAGCCCGGCGAAGGCAGTGCCTATAAGGAGCCAGCTCTTCAGGCTCAGTTTCTCTCCCAGGAACTTCCACGAGATAACCGTCGCTATTATCGGGGCCAGGTAGTAGACGAGAACCGCGTTGGCTATGGTGGTGTAGTTAAACGCCGTGAACAGGAAGACCCAGTTCAGGGCGAGGGAAACGCCCAGCGCCAAGAGGGGCTTCCACCTGGCCTTCAGGAGGGGGAGGAGTGATTGGAGCCATTCCCTCCTTCTCATTAGGATGGCGAGGAGCAGGAGGGCGCCAAGGGCCACCCTGAAGAAGGCAACCCCTAGGCCGGATAGGTTCGAGAAGCGTGCGAATATCCCCACGCTGCCCCATATCAGCATCGCCGTGGCTATCTTTATCCTTCCGTTCACAGTTCATCCCCGTGCTCTTCCAGCCACTCCCCGTAGGCTTCCCTGACCTCTTTCCTTCTGAATCTAGGAACCGCATCCTCGAACGGGTTGAACCGCTCAAGTTTTTTCTCGTCCGAGCCGATGTAGGTCGTTACGAGGCCGACTTTGGAATGGAGGCTCGACGGGAGGCGCAGGATTCTTTTAACATCAACAGTGACCCTTCCGTCAAAGTAGGCCTTTGAGAACGTACTCGATAGGGAGAACAGTCTCGTCAGGGTTTTGTACCCTATCCCCCTCGGGAACGCGGTCAGAAGGCCCTTCCTCACAAAGCCCTCGTATATATCCTCCTTGCTTTCCAGAACCTTCTCGACCTGCCCCCTCTTCAGGCCTATGTTGAGGAGGTGGTTCTCGTTGACCCGCCTTATGAAGTATCCGAACCTGAGGCGGAAGACCCTGTAATAGCCCGAGGAGAGCATTATCCTCCTGCTCTGGATATCATCGAAGGTTACGTCCTCTGCGGCACTGACGTAAGCCAGCACCCTCTCCCTGGCCTTTCCGTCGAGGGAGAGTGCCCATTCATCCAGAACGCGGATGTGGTAGCCTCTCCCGGAGTATATCACGTGAACGTTCTCGAAGCCGAAGTCCTCCTTGAGAATCACCAGGGTGTCCCTCGCCAGCTCCTTCGCGTCCTCGAGGCATATCGGGCACACCTGGCCGTGCTCGTGAAGGTGGGAGCACCTCCTCAGCGGCAGGTCCTTCGCGTCTATATCGAAGACCAGCTCTGCCCCGAGCCAGCCGCTCATGCCCTTGGGCTCCTCGTAGAGGGCGACGCTGGAGTATATCGCGTACGGGGCCGTTGCCCGTATGTAGTCGCCCAGATCGCGAACATCGAGGAAGACGTTCTTTCTGTCGCTCGGTCCCTCTCCGGTGTGGTCGAAGCCGAACTCCCTGTTCTCCAGGGTTTCGACTATGAAGTCCGGGAGTTTCTCGGGGCTCCATTCCTTCGAGTAGTAGAGCTTCCGCTCCTTCGGCGTGGCCTCCCTGAACAGCTCAGCCATTCTCCTCACCGCCCTCGACGCTTTCCTTCTCGCCGGCTTTTCCTCTGTTTTCAAGGTAGAGACGTCTCAGATAGTACGTCAGCGGGTTCTTGATGTTCCTGCAGTGTCTGTCCGGCTTGCAGAGCTGCGGGGCGTTTGCCCGTATCTTGGAGCAGTTCGGCGGGAAGTACCACGTGGAGTTTCCGCTGTCCTCGAGGGTTGGCTTGTCCGTCAGGCCGAAGCCGAGGTGATACCAGATGTTCTTGACCTCGTGGGGCTGGTCCTCGAAGAGTGGCGGGCTGCAGCGGTTACCAGCCTCGATTATCACAGGAAGTATCTCCTTCTCAACGATGCTCAGGTCGCTCACGCAGTCCCTTACCCTGATGTCCCTCCTGGGGGGATTGGGGCACAGCCTCGCGTAGCTCAGGAAGCTCGTGAGGAGAACCGTTATGGCGTAGTTCCTCAGCCCGGACGGAACGCCCCCGAGGGCGGTTTTAACACACGGAGGGAAGAGGTCAAAGCGCAGCGGCTGAGCTTCTGCCGAGCCCATCCTTTCGAGCCTTTCCTTGAAGTGCTCCCTCGCGACTTCCCCGAGTCTCTCGTAGAGCCTGAGGTAGTACTCCGGAAGCTCGTCCCTCACCTCATAGAGCAGGTTCACCGCCCTTTCAAAGTTCCTCTCGAAGGACCTCTCCCACAGCCTCAGTCCCTGTTCCTCCGTGAGGTATGCGTAGCCTCTCCTGATGTACACCTCCTTGAGGCTGCCATCCCACAGCTCCAGAAGCTTTCCGAGGGGTATCTTGTACTTCAGCCTGAGCCTCTCCCTCTCCCCGGGAGGGAGTTCCTGGTGGTGGGTTCTCTCAAGTATTGTTCTGTCCCTGGTGGGTATCTCGTCCGTATCCACGCTCTCCAGGGCGATTGAGGTTCCCCTTATCCTCCCCGCCCGTCTAAGTCTCTCGGAGTATATCCTGGCGTTGCTCTCCTTCACGAGCTCCATCTCTATGCCGTAGGGTGAAAACGCAAGGGCGCCCAGAAGGGCGTAGAACGTCAGCAGGTCCTGAACGTCTCCAAGTCCGAGAATCTCCTCCGGAATCTCGCCCGATTTCACCCACGAGACCCTCTCTATGGCCTGGTCTATTCCCACGTAGGAGGGGATGATTGAGAGCAGTTCGCTTATTCCACCGAACTCCTCCTTGACGAGCCGCTTGGCTCTATCTCCGAAGGGATCAAGCATGGCTTCACCTCTCATCGATAGGTGGATGTTGGAGCATAAAACGGTTTCCGTGGTGTTGTGGATTATATATCCTTCCCAACTACGGATTCTCCAAAAACCCTCAGGGCGGCCGTTTATGGCGCTTGCAGCCCCAAATAGCGCGAACTTCCGAACAATCCCCGGGATATATTGATTTAAACGTGAGTGGCCACTTGCACCCCAAAAGTTTTATATCTCTTTGGTTCCAGATGTTATATTAGACAAAGGAGAGAGTTCGTAAAGATTTCACGGGTGATTTGGATGGTCATGAAATACACCGTCAAAAGAGTAAAAAGCGGTATCCCTGGTTTTGACGATTTAATCGAGGGTGGTTTTCCCGCGGGAACGACCGTCTTGGTTACAGGGCCAACTGGAAGCGGTAAGACTACTTTTGGAGTTCAGTTCGTCTACAAGGGTGCCGCTGAGCATGACGAACCCGGAGTCATAGTCACCCTTGAGGAAAGGGCGCAGGACCTCAGAAGGGAGATGCTGGCCTTCGGATGGGACCTTGAAAAGTACGAGAGGGAGAGAAAGATAGCCATAGTTGACGGCGTCAGCGCGGTTGTCGGGCTACCCTCCGAGGAGCAGTACGTTCTCGAGGGCAACCTCAACGCCGAGGACTTTCTCCGCTACATATACCGTGTCGTCAAGGCGATAAACGCCAAGAGACTGGTGATAGACTCGATCCCCTCCATAGCCTTTAGACTCCAGGAGGAGGGCAAGATAAGGGAGGTTCTTCTCCAGCTCAACACGATACTCCTTGAGATGGGCGTCACATCGATACTGACCACCGAGGCCCCCGACCCCAGCAGGGGTAGAATAAGCCGCTATGGAATGGAGGAGTACATAGCAAGGGGCGTTGTCCTTCTGGACTTCGTCGAGAAGGAGGTCGAACTGAAGCGCTACCTCCTCATCAGGAAGATGCGCGAGACCAAGCACTCCATGAAGAAGTACCCCTTCGAGATCAACGAGGAAGGCATCGTCGTCTACCCGAGCGGCGAAGTCTACTGACCCTCTTCTTTTCCACCCTCACCGTTAATGGGGTAAGTTTTTTAAGGTCCAATTCTTACTATCAAACATGGTGACAAATAAAAGACTGACAGTTGTTCTGTTGATTGGTTCGTTAGTGGTTCTGCTGGTCATGGCCCACATCGGCGCAACCACGGGAGGCTCCGACGAGTTCACCGGCGTCTGCGTGTACTCCTCGGGCTCCTTCTCGCTCCTGAGCGATGGACGGACCACGGTGGGGGTGTACGCATCCCTCCAGGAGGGCGAGATTTACCGAGCGGTAGGAAGGATGTACAACACGACCTCTGGAGCAAGGCTCAGGGATGTTCGAATAGAGCCTGCCGAGCCGGACTTTCCCCTCTCCACCGTGGAAGGCGCCTACTGGCCGTCATCGGGCCTTTACATATTGACGCCGGGGAGGGTGAGGCTGGCGATCGCTCTCCCCGTGGAAAAGGGTCGAATCGTGAGGGTCGAGGGCATATGGTATCGAAACAGGTTCTACCCCCTCAGATACAGGGTTCTTGGGTTTCCGAGGAAGCCCAGAGAGAGCATGCCATGGGTCGTCGAGGGAACCGTGATTTACAACGGCTCAAGAACCGTGATCTGGAACGGAAGCGAGGAGGTTGTTCTCTATCTCCCCTACGGCACAAGCCTCGAAGTTGGGGAGCGCGTGAGGGTGGTGGGAATAGTCAGGTTCTACTCAAAGCTTTCCCTCATCGTTGATTCGCCCGATGATGTTGTCGTAACGGGCCGCGCGGAGCGGGTTCCGGTTTCAGAGGCGTCCATCGGAGACATCGCCGTCGGTAACTGCACCGTAATTGCAGCCGGTCGCTCCCTGAAGCTCGACTGCACAGGGTTGAGGCTCCACAACTTCAGGGCCAGGGTCGGTGACAGAATTCACTTTGAGGCCGTCAGGAGGAGGTCTTCACTCCACTGCCTGAAGTGCGAAGTCATCGAGCCCAGGGAAGGGCTGCCCAACGGGATATGCTCCTTCTCTGACGGGGCCTTTGCAAGGATAGCCGGATGGGTTGAATGGGTCAGGGTTTACAGGAACGGCTTTGGACTGGCGAACGTCACCAACGGCGACTGCTGGGTTCTCCTCAAACTTAGAAAGTCACTCAACGTCTCCCTCGAGGCTAACGAGACGGTAACGGCCTACGGGTTCTTCACCACCTACAGGAACATGCCCGCCTTTGAAGTTGCTTCGGGTGATGACCTTTGCTCCGGGAACTGCTGAGCGGAGTCCTCGCGGGAACCATTAGCGGTATCCTCCCCGGAATCCACGTGAACACCCTTGGGGCGTTTTTGGCGACCGCGGGGATAGGCGGGAACCTGCTGCTCTTCTCGATGGGTTTAACCCATACGTTCCTGGACGTCGTTCCGTCGGCTTTCCTCGGCGTTCCTGACGAGGGAACGGCCCTTGGAATCCTGCCGGCGCACAGGCTCGTTCTCCGCGGAAGGGCTATGGAGGTCGTTAGGATAGCGCTGTGGGCGAGCTTTCTGGCGGTTTTCATGACGATTCTCATCTCCCCCGTCTATCCCGTGCTGGCGGGCGCTTACACTCCAAAGATTGGGAGGACGGTCGTATGCTTTCTGGCCGTTTTCCTGATCCTCACCGAGGGGGGCCTGAAAAAGCTCCACGCGGCTCTGGTGTTCATTCTCTCCGGCCTTTTTGGAGTCCTGGCTTTCTGGCTCCCACTGAGACAGCCGTACTACCACCTATTCACGGGACTCTTCGGTTTGCCCGTGCTCATCACAGCGATCGTGAATGGGACCGGGAGCCTATCGGGAGGTGATGGAAAAATCAGAATGGACTTGAAACGCTTCATAGGCTTTTCCTTTCTGGGAACCCTCCTTGGGATGATGGCCTCGCTGATCCCAGCGTTCACCGCCTCTCAGGCGGCCCTGATTGGCTCTTTTCTCTCCAGGGACGAACGCTCGTTTCTGACGGTCGTTTTTTCCGTCAACACCGCCAACTTCCTGTTTTCGTTCGTGAACTTCCTGGAAACCAGGAGGGTGAGAAACGGCATCGTGGCGCTCATGACCCCCGATGCCGTGGGATTCCTGCCGTACTACGCCCTGGCGGCCCTCTTCGTCTCCCTTCTGGTTCTGAGTTACGGCGAGCCGCTGGCGGCCATCATACTCAAGGCCCTGTCACGTGTGCCCTATAGGCTCCTGAATGGTGCGGTTGTGGTTGCCCTCCTGCTTCTCTCCCTGTACTTCGACGGCCTCCTGGGACTCCTCGTCCTTACGGGGGGAGCCATGATAGGGCTTCTGGCAATGGGCCTCGGCGTCAAAAGAACGAACTGTATGGGAGTTCTCATGCTCCAAATAATAATCGGATAAGAAGAGGAATCAGGGAGATTTCTCCTTCAGAATCCTCTGGAGTTCGTTGTAGTCCGTTACTATTCTCTTGTCGTCCAGCGTAGTGAAGTACGCCTTCTTGACCCGAATCTTCTTCGTACTTACGTACTTCTTCTCGGGCGGATCGTAAGAACCGGGCTCGACGACCTCGTCTTCGATCGTGTACATGCCGAGGTCGGGTTGGCCGACGTATTTCCAGACTTCGTAGAAGACCTCCGGCTCAAGGTGGATTTCGCCGTCAATCTCTATCCAATCCGCCCCTATTTCCTCGAGAAACTCTTTCACTACCTCGAAGTGCATAGAATCACCGGCATAATATAGGACGCTAAGGGTTATATACCTATCGCCGAACTTCAACCGGTGGTGAGAGATGGCGAAGGTGATAGTTGACGCCCAGGCCGCGAGGGCGATAGGAAAAGGCGCGATGATAGTCTTCAAAAAGGGTGTTGTGAGAACCGAGGGCGAGTTTTCACCCGGTGACGTTGTCGAGGTGTACACTCGGGGCGGCAAGTTCCTTGGAAAGGGATTCGTCAACCCCAACTCCAACATCATGATCAGGCTCGTCACCAAGGACAGAGACGTTGAGATAAACAAGGAGCTCTTCCGCGAGAGGATTAGGAGGGCCAACGAGTACAGGAAAAAGGTCCTCGGCTACGACAAGGCATACCGTATGGTCTACGGCGAGGCGGACTACCTCCCCGGCCTTATAGTTGACCGCTTCAACGAGATAGCCTCGCTCCAAATTTCGAGCATCGGGATGGAGAAGTTCAAGCTCGACTTGGCCGAGGCCATCATGGAGGCTGAACCTGAAATCGAGACCGTCTTCGAGAAGAACACGGGGAGGAGCAGGCGCAGGGAGGGTCTGCCAGAAATCGAGCGCGTCCTCCTCGGCAAGGAGAAGTACAGGACGATAATCAAGGAGGGGAAGGCGAGGTTCATCGTCGATATGCGTGGCCAGAAGACGGGTTTCTTCCTCGACCAGAGGGAGAACCGTATTGCCTTGGAGAAGTACGTTAAACCCGGAATGAGGGTTCTCGATGTATTCACCTACACCGGCGGCTTCGCGATACACGCCGCTGTCGCCGGGGCGGATGAAGTTGTCGCCGTCGACAAGTCCCCCTGGGCGATCAACATGGTGAAGGAGAACGCCAAGCTCAACGGCGTCGAGGATAGGATGAAGTACGTCGTTGGCTCGGCCTTCCCGATCATGGAGGAGATGATAAAGAGGGGTGAGAAGTTCGATATAGTGATCCTCGATCCCCCTGCATTCGTCCAGCATGAGAAGGACCTCAAGCGCGGGCTTAGGGCGTATTTCAACGTGAACTACGCTGGTTTACAGCTGGTGAAGGAAGGGGGCATACTCGTCACGGCATCGTGCTCCCAGCACGTTGACATGCAGGCCTTCAAGGACATGGTGATAGCGGCCGCGGCCAAGGCGGGCAAGTTCCTCAAGCTCCTTGAACCCTACAGAACCCAGGCGCCGGACCACCCGATACTTATGGCCTCGAAGGACACGGAGTACCTCAAGGCGCTCTTCCTCTACGTTGAGGACATGAAGTGAATTTGGGGACGATGAGGAGAAAGCACCTCCTCTGAGCCGGCGTGGATGCTGAAACGCCCACGGTCCGAGTCCCTAAACGGATAAAATCAAACTGTGCCTCCACCGCGTTCCAGCTTTAAAGCGCACGTCCCTCACGGAGTAGCCCAGCTCTTCTCCCTTTTTCGTTATGGCATTTATCAGCGGCTTTTTGTCCGGAAGAAAGAGAGCTACCTTTCCCCGGGGCTTCAGGTATTCCAGAGCCTCCTCGATGAGCCTCACCGAGAAAGCCTCCCCGTGTTCGCCTCCACCAACGCCTTCCCTCTCCGTCAGAACGCCCCTTGTCGGCCTCTCGTAGTAGGGCGGGGCGGAAAAGATTACGTCAAAGCGCTCGCCCTCAGGGATTACCCCCTTGATTACCCCACCGTTGCTTTTGATTAACCTGACTTTTCCCCCGTTCTGCTCGATGTTCTTCCTAGCATACTCGAAGAACTCCCCGTCGAGCTCCGTCGCGGTAACATCGCACTTGAAGAGCTTCTCAGCCATGAGGGCCATCATCGCGGTATGGCCGGTTCCAATCTCAAGAACCCTCTCTCCCCCGCGCAGGAAGGTCTTGAGGAATAGGTAGCGCGAGACAGGGGTGGTCACGAGCCCGCGCGGGTGGTACTCTATCTCCAGCCCGAAGAGGGCCTTCGCTATCGCCCTGTTGTAGAGTATCCTCGCTTCCCTGTTCGAGAAATCGAGCCTTCCGCGCTCGTCTATGTAATTGTTCAGCTCCGGAAACAGCTTCACGGCTTCCTTTACAGGCAGTCCGAGCTTTCCGTCCTTCCAGGCTGGCATGAAAAGAGTTGGGGGAGGGGCTTAAAAAGCTCAACCCCTCGGGTCCATCAGCCTGCCCATGAAGAGTACCGCCCCCGTTTCCCTGTCTACTATGAGGAACAGGAACGGGTGGTCTGCTTTGAAAACCTTGTACTCCGGCTCTTCTCCTGGTGCAGAGGCGGCCTCAATTATAACGGCCGTCGCCGCGGCCGCCTCGGTGCCGTTCTCTGCGACGCTTATGAAGGTCTTATGTATCACGTCGCTTATGAAGAGCCTCTCGACATCGGTGATTCCCGAGAAGTTCGCTCTACCGCTGAATGCCTCCCTCATACCCATGTCGATGAGCGGCATCTTTAACGAGTAGCTCGCCTCGAACCTGAACTTGGGAACCGTCACGTCGACGAGTTCAGGCATCATGCCCTTCCTGAGCTCCCGGATGAACTCCGGCGTGAGCTTCCCCTCGATGCCTGAGGGGGAGTTATCCCTGGGCAGTATTATCAGCATGCTCAGCAGGCCGCCCTCGTAGGGCATCTCGAGGGCCTGGAGTTCGTCGTTCTCGGTGTAGTTAAAGGTTCCCCTCTGGTGCATCATGGGAACCGTTATCTTTTCGCCCGAGGCGAGGGTGAAGCTCTCGTTGGCCGTGTCCCTCGGGTCAAACCTGCTCGACCAGTTGGCTCGGAAGTATATCGCGTTGGTTATCACGAGCCTTGTGTACTCGTTCAACGCCCCTTTCGGGACGAGGTCCTTTATCCTGCCCATTGTTTGCTCCTCGGCCCAGCGGTTTATCTCCTCCGCCGCTCCATCTGGGTTCTTAACGAAGTCAACGTTCCTCACGTCTCCCAGGTAGAACTCCCTGATTATCCAGAGGTATCGCTCGTTCACAGGGTAGCCCCTCTGCATCCAGAGCGCGTTGGCGGTGCTGAGGACGTAGGGCCCGTTCGATGGATTAAGGGAGAGTATCAGGTATCTGAAGCCCGTCCATCTGGCCTCGTCGTCCCCGGGCAGGTGCAGGACTTTCCCCATCTCCTCCCGAGTGCTTCCGTTCGCCCCCTCGTAGGCCATCGCCAGGGCGACCTCCACGCTGTAGGGCGAGAAGAATATGTTTCCTCCTTTCGCGCTCAGCTCGCGGTACAGGTCGAAGGTAAAAGCATTTAGGCCCTCAACAACTGGCCTTTCCTGCCCCTCCTTCAGAACGTCGTACTTGGTCATCGGGGGAGTGAACGTTTTGCTCGAGGAACTCGGAGAAACCGTTGACGTTCCTTCGTTATTGGCTATGCAGCCGGATGCAACGACCATGAAGATGATGAGGGCAGCCAGTACGTACCTCATGATGTTCACCCTGGGTTATGTTGGGCGGGATGATATAAATGGCTGGCGATGGTTTCAATCGCGTTTGAAACAAAATGGGAAGAAGGGTCAGAGAAGAGCTAGGGCCGCCATGACCTTGGCGTCCTCGACCATGTTCTTTATCCAGGCGTACTCGTTGGGCTGGTGGGCGGTCTCGTCGAGCGTCGCCCAGACAACCGCTGGAATCCCGAGTTTCCTGAAGTAGGCCGCGAAGGTTCCGCCTCCTATTCCTCCTACCTTGGCTTCCTTTCCGCGGAGCTTCCTGAGCGCCTCCTGGAGGAGCTTCACTATCTCGCTGTTCGGGTCGGTTGGCTCCGGGGCGTCCATGCGCTGGAGGATCTCGAACTCTATCTCCGGTAGAACCTTTCCATCGAACTCCTTTCTGTACTTCTCTTTGATCTCCTCGGCCAGCCTCTCGGCGTCTTTCAGAATTTCATCTATGCTGTACCTCGGCAGAATCCTGCAGTCGAAAACCACTTCGTGCTCGCCGGGAGCTATGTTCGGGCTGTCGGCCGGGCCGTGAACCATCGTCGGCTCGAATGTGCTCTCCGGCGGGTCGAAGAGCTCGTCCCTCTCGCCGTACTTCTCGTGGAGGAGTTTGTCGAGGTGGTAGGCGAAGTCGAGGGCGACGCGGTGGGCGTTCAGGCCTTTGTCGGGCATGCTGGCGTGGACCTGCTTGCCCCTAACCTTTACCCTGAGCCAGAGGATGCTCTTCTCGGCCACCTCGATGAAGGTGCCCTCCTCGTTTCCTCCGTCGGGCACAAGAACCAGGTCGTCCTTTCTGAACAGCTCCGGGTGCTCCTTCATCAGCCACTCGACGCCGTACTTGCTGCCGGTCTCCTCGTCGCTGACGAAGGCCAGGATGACCGTTCTCTTCGGCCTTATCCCGAGGTTCATCATGGCCCTTACCGCGTAGAGTGAAGCCACCAAGCTCTGCCCGTTGTCCTCGCTTCCGCGCCCGTAGACCTTGCCGTCCTTGACGATCGGCTTGAAGGGCTCCGTGACTGTCCACTTGCTCATGTCCCCGGGCGGAACGACGTCTATGTGGGTAAGAATCCATATTCTCGGGCTCTTCTCGCCGTTCCGACCGTAGTAGTAGGCCAAAATGCTCGGCCTGACGCCGTTCTTGGCCCTCTCATCGGGTGCGTTGTAGACCTCGACCTTGTCGAAGGGCCAGTCCTTGATTATCTCGAGCAGCTTCTGGGCCTTGTCGTACTCCCCCTCATAGCCATAGTCTGGGCTTATGGCGGGGATTTTAATCAGTTCGACGAGGGTGTTAACCATCTCGTCCTGGAGCTTCTCAATCTCCTTTGAGATTTTTTCAAGCTCTGTCATTCCTATCACCACCGTAGATTAGCTCGTTTCCGTTTTTAAACTCAACTAGGTACCTTTTCCCCAGTTCGAAAAGAAACGTTATCAGACGCTCGTAAAGAGGCTCAACTTCGTCCCCAAAGCGTGCCTTCAGGGCCTTTCCTATCTCCCTGACGGTTCTCCGCCCGTCGCAGAGCTCCCACGTGTAGGCCCCTATCTCATCGAGCTCTATCCTTCTGTGCTCGCCGTGGAGCTTCCTCGCCAGAAAGTCAAGCTTGGATTCCATCGGTATGAGAAGGTAGTACTTTCCCTCGATCTTCTTCAGCTCGACCTTCTCGTTGCGCACTGGCACGAGGTTCATGTATTCCTCCATGCTCATTCCTCCGGCGTTCAAAATTTAAAGGTTGGGAAAGGGAAAAGAAGAAATCACTTCTTCTTGCCGGTCATGTATAGCCAGACCGCTATTCCGGCCAGAAGGACGACACCGAGGAGGTTGCTGCTGAAGCCGAAGCTCGGTGCCACGCCTGCAACGATGAGGGCGGCGAAGAATATGCCCATGAGGGCCTCACCAGCGATGAGTCCTGCGGCACCGAGGACTCCTGGGTCGGTTGGGCTCTCCTCGTCGCTGCCCCTGGCCTTGCCGACGAAGTGTCTGACGAGACCGCCGATGAATATCGGAACGCCGAGGCTGAGCGGCAGGTAGATACCGACCGCGACCGGCATGACCGGGGTCCTGAACTTGGAGCCCTTCATGGCGAGTATCTCGTCGATGATTATGAGGGCTATGGCTATTCCTGCGCCGATGTATATCATGTTCCACTCGAGGTTGCCGGTGAAGACACCCTCGGTGACCTTGGCCATGAGGAACGCCTGCGGGGCAGCCAAGGCGTTCTCCTTTGCCGTCGGGGTTCCGGCTATACCGTAGGCCTGGATGAGCAGGTTGAGCACCGGGGCCATAACGAGGGCGGCGAAGAACGTTCCGACTATCTCGAAGACCTGCTGCCTCTTCGGTGTTGCTCCGACGAAGTAACCGGTGGCGAGGTCCTGCATGGTGTCACCGGCTATGGCTGCGGCGGTACATATGACTGCCGCGACGAGGATGGTCGCTGCCATGCCCTCCATTCCGCTGAGGCCGAGGCCCTTGAGGACGAATGCCGTGAAGAGCAGGCTCATGATGGTGATTCCAGAGACCGGGTTGTTGGAGGAACCAACGACACCCGCGAGGTAGCCGGCTATCGAGCTTCCGAGGAAGCCGACTATGAGGAGTATCACCGCCATTATTGCCGCGATTCCGATGGAGCCGATGATGTGGAAGTAGAGCAGGAACAGCGGAACGACGAATGCTCCTATGAGCACCAGCACGTAGTTGAGCGGAAGGTCCTCCTCGGTCCTGAGTATGGCCTCTCCCGACTGCTTCCTCTTTGCAACCTCAAGGCCGGCCTTGATACCTCTCTTGATTGGATTCCTGAGCTTGATGAGGCTCCAGAGACCACCGACGACCATCGCGCCGACACCCATGTAGCGGATCTTGGTGCTCCAGATGGTCCACGCGAGGTCAAGCGGGCTGAGGTCGGTGTGACCCATCTGGCCGGCGTAGAGCGGGATGGCTATGAACCAGGCTATGGCGCCTCCGAGGAAGACGAGGAATGCTATGTTGAGGCCGACGATGTAACCGACGGCTATGAGCGCCGCTGAGAGGTCGCTTCCGAGGTAGTAAACGCGAGAACCGACCATCTTTGCGGCCTCGACGGTTCCGGACCAGAGGCCCGAGCTTCCGAAGAGCTTGAAGAGACCGCCGAAGATTCCACCGTAGAGTATCGGCTTGGCGTGGCTTCCACCCCTGTCACCCGCTATGAGAACCTCTGCACAGGCGGTACCTTCAGGATAGGGGAGCCTTTCCTCGACGATGAAGGCCCTCCTCAGCACGATGGTGAAGAGCGCACCGAGGGAACCGCCGAGCGCCGCTATCAGCGTCACGATGTAGTACGGGAAGGTCGTGTAGTAGCCGAGAACGACCAGCGCCGGGAACGTGAAGATTACTCCCGCCGCGAGCGACTCACCGGCTGAAGCGGCAGTCTGGACCATGTTGTTCTCCAGGATGTTTCTGTCCTTGAACGCGAAGAGTATGGCCATTGAGATGACCGCCGCTGGAATGCTGGCGCTTACCGTCATTCCCGCGTACATTCCAAGGTAGGCGTTCGCTGCGCCCATCACTATTGAAAGGACTATACCCAAAATAAAAGCCTTGACTGTGTATTCTGGGAGTGATTTTTCAGGTGGTATGTACGGTTTTAACTCCATAACCTACACCTCCCGAATGGTGGCGTAGTGAGTGAACACTTCTGATGTTAAAAATGTTTTGCTAAATAGGTATTTTTACAAGTTCTATGGAAAATTTGTCATTATAGTGTAACATTTCGTAATACAAACAGATGTAGTCATGTATACCTTTGGACCAAATGTTATGCCATGTTCATATGATCTCAACTTATGTGTCAAAAAATTCATATTAGTCTCAGCGGCATGGAGGTAATGCCTTATATACCCTCACTGTGATACCCCTACGTCTGCAAAAGAAATCGGGGGTGTATGGGTGATTGAGATAACCTTCCTCGGCAGCGGGGGCGGCAGGTTCATCACGATAACGCAGTTCCGCTCCACCGGGGGCTTTCATATCCGTGCCAGCAGGAACATCTACGTTGACCCGGGGCCTGGTGCACTGGTTCGCTCCTGGCGCTACAAGCTCGACCCCAGGAAGCTCGATGCGATATTCGTCTCCCACCGGCACGTTGACCACTGCAACGACGTTGAAGTTCTGATCGAGGCCATGACGGGTGGCGCACTCAAAAAGCGTGGCATGCTGATAGCCTCGAAGAGCGTCGTCTACGGCGACGATACTCACACTCCCGCGGTCAGCAAGTACCACATGGACGTCCTTGAGAGCATACACATCCCCGAACCGGGGAGCAAGATAGCAATCGGCGAGGAGGAGTTCATAATAACCCCGACCGTTCACTCCGACCCAACCACTATAGGCTTCCGCATGAAGACCCGCTACGGAGATATATCCTACATCCCGGACACGGCCTACTTCGACGGGCTCCTTGAGTGGCATGACGGTTCAAGGCTGATAATCGCCGCCGTAACGAGACCCAGGGACATGGGGATTCCCTATCACCTGAGCACGGACGACGTCGTCATGATGCTCAAGAAGATGGAGGAAAAGCCGGAAACCCTGGTCATGAGCCACATCGGCATGAAGATGCACTTTGCGAACCCCTACAAGGAGGCCAAGTACATCGAGACCGTGACCGGTGTTAAGACGTACGTCGCTAAGGAGGGCTTCAAGGTAATGGTGGAAAAGAACGAGATATCGGTGAGAACTCTGAGGCCGGCGAGGTTCGTTTAGCCCTCTATTTTTTCATTGCCGCCTCGACGCTCTTTTTCACAGTTTCATAGGCCAGCTCGAAGAGCTCGTCGCGTCTCTTCTCGCTCGGCGCCTCTACGACGACGCGTATCTTCGGCTCCGTACCGCTCGGCCTCACGAGGACCCACGAGCCGTCTTTCAGCTGGAAGCGGTAGCCTGAAATCGTGAGAACCTCCTTCACCTCTTTCCCCAGCTTCTCCTCGAGGACCTTGTAGGCCCTCTCCAGGGTGGCCTTCTTGAACTCGTCTGGGCACTTCACGTTCTTCTTTGTGAGGTAGTAGGTCGGTATCTCCTCCCGGATTATCTGGGAGAGCGGCTTTCCGCGCTCGTCTATGAGCTTTATGAGCAGCCCCATGGTCACGAAGCTGTCTATCCACGGCCCGAACTTCGGGTGGACCAGCTTCCACGGCTCCGCCGCGAATATAGCTCCATACTTCTTTATTCCATCGTGGGGCTGGCCGAGGGGAACCCTAACGACCCTCCCTCCAGCGTTCTCAACGACGTGGTCTATCCTTGAGCCCGTGTCTATGGAAACGACCACCGTCCCCCCGCCGTGCTCCTCCACGTAGAGCTTCGCGAAAAGGGCTATGACGGTGTCCTCGTTCACGTACTGGCCCTTCTCATCGAAGACCGCTATCCTGTCGGCGTCCCCGTCCTGGGCGACGACGAGGTCAACGCCGAGCTCCCTCGCTAGTTCGCCGAGGTAGGCTATGTTCTCGTACCTCGGTTCGGGTTTTCTTCCAGGGAAGTGGCCGTCAACGTGGGCGTTCATGCTTATAACTCTCGCCCCCATCTCACGGAGCAGGTATGGCGCTAAAACGCTTCCGGCACCGTTGGCACCGTCGTAGAGAACTTTGAGCTCAGTCTCGTGGTTCACGAAGTCGAGAACGGCCCCAATGTACTCGTCGATTACATCGAGGGCTTTTACGGTCTTTAGCTCATTCCACATAGCCTTTCTGAAGTTTCCGGAGAAAACGAGTTCCTCAAGCTCCCTCTCCTGCTCCACATAGAACTCGGTTCCATCGCCATTGAATACTTTTATCCCGTTGTCGGTGGGCGGGTTGTGGCTCGCCGTAATCATTACTCCCCCATCGCCGTTTTTCCTGGTCGCCCAAGCTAAAGCCGGCGTTGGGATTAAATCAGCATCGAGAACCTCCGTCCCCGTCGAGAGGAGTCCCGAGATGAGGGCGTTCTTGAGCATCACGCTGGATGTCCTTCCGTCCCTCGCAACGACGACGGTTTTTCCCTCGATGTACGTTCCCACGGCCTTTCCGATGTCCATTGCGAGATTCGGGGTGACCTTCTCCCACAGGGTGCCCCTAATTCCAGCGGTACCGAAGAGCCTCATATCACCACCATGACTACTTGGGAGGCGACTTAAATACCTTTAGCCACGTAGATTGCCAGCCCGCGGTAGTTCACCAGCCTCATCCCCCGGGGCATCGTATCGCCCGCCAGGGGCAGGATGTAGAGTGGGAGCTTGAGCTTTTTTCCGAGGTTCAGGAGGGGCCGCACTATCTCCGGCGTGGGTCTGACTGAATAGAGGGCGTTGGCGCTCCTGTAGAGCTCAAGCCTCGGGTTGAAGAGGTCATCGCGAACCGCGTTTATACCCAGTTCCTCGGCCCTCTTAACCGACTCGGGATTCCAGTCTACCGCCAGAACGTCGTATCCAAGCTCCTTTAATCTGAGTACGACCTTGAACTGAAAGCCTATACCCAGCTCCACAATCTTTCCCTTGGGCACTTCTCTCGCGAGAAACTCCGCAAAATCTTCGATAGGCATGAGGGGGAGTATGAGAGGGAATTTAAAAGGGTTGTTGATGCGGGGAGCCTATGACCTTTTCTCTGAAACCTCCCCCTTCAGGACGTGAAGATATCAGACTTCCCCGTTTCCATCCTCGGAACTGGTTTTCTGAAATTAGCAGTGTAATTCCTTTTTCCGCCGTAACTTTCGACGAATTTAAACCCCTGTTTTTCGGCCATTGCGATGACAGTCCGCTGGGGCAGGAAATCGGGGTCTCCAGGCTGCTCAGTGATTGATAGGAGACCGGATGGACGGAGAACTTTATAGATGCTCCGAAGACACGCTTCCGGGTCTGAAACTTCACCCAAGACTGCAACAAGAAAGACAACATCGAATTCGCCCTCGTCAAAGGGGAGATCAACAGCATCTCCTCGGGTAAATCCAACATTATTAAGCCCTGCTGACTCAATTTTGTGATGTGCTTTTTCGAGCATCTCCTGCTGTATATCAAACAATTCCAGATGCCCGTGCGGAATGCGCCGTGCAACCTCAACGCTGAAGTAGCCAGAACCCGGTCCTATTTCAAGCACTCTTGAATCTTCTTTGAGATGGAGGCGATCAGCCAGTCTCTGAGGCGAAAGGATGAGCCTTCTAAAAGGAGAGTCCAAGATAAATGAGAGCTGATATGGACAAACTCCTCTGCCCAAGAAACGCTCTAGAATTCCTTTCTCCGTTGATCTCATTTGGCAGCCTTTTCTGTTCCGGGTCAAGGTTTCCGGTCCAAAAATGAGTGTTACTGTCATTGATAAAATAATGGTCAAAATCAGACTATACAGCCTGCCCCGCTCTGTCAGTGGAATGAGGTTCCCGCTGAAATTGCACATAAAATGGAAGAGGATAGCGGATAATGTGCTGCGGTTGGTGTTGTTGTAAATCCAAGTGAATAGAATTGAAAGAAAGATTGGGCTAAAAATAAATGTCCAGAAATCCAACGTGCCAAATTTTAACACGTCGTGCTGCCATTGTCCTTCCATGAAGAAAAGGGGAAAATGCCACAATGCCCATACCGCGCCAAGGATAAGGCTTGAGAAAAGGGCATTGTATCTCGCCTGCAGCCCATCCAGGGCATAACCGCGCCAGCCCAGCTCTTCCGGTAATGGGCCATAGAGCAGGATAAAAATGGCAAAAGGAAGAATTCTCCAGGGTTCAGACAGCAGATTTCTGGCCGTTTCGAACTCTGGCCACGGGGAGCCTGTGAGGACACTTAACAGAAGGGCAAGAGTGTTCAGCACAGGAAATGTGAGCCAGATAACCAGATGCCATCTTTTACCAATCCGCCTGATATCAAATACCCGCTGCCAGTAATCCCGCCATTCTTCTTTATCGTGAGTGCGGGAGATTAGGATGATTTCCGCGATTGCGGGGCCAAACAATCCGAGGGCACCGAGAATTATTGCCGGGAATGTAAAAACATTCCAGTCTAGCAATATAACCCACATCCAGAAAAACCATGAAATGCTAAGGGCTAGAGCGAAAAACTTCCAGGGATTTGCAGGTTTTGAGGTTTTCACAATGTTTCCGCCCCTCTATTCTGTATTGCTTCACACCGCGAGCTTCCCCTTTTTCATGCATACGGACGATAAATTCTTGGAAAGACTCGAAATAATCATACTCTTGTCGTTGCCTGGTAAATTCATCCAGTATTCATAGTCGTCCCTGTAATAATTCCGATATGGTCTGTCAATGAACAGAGTATTCAAAAAACAGCACGTTTCATATAGACTGTTTGTTTTTACCCCCCATGCAGTGTTCATACAGTACCCTCCAGTATTACATTGCAATGACTTCAAAATCATCCGAAGTTTTGGCAGAAGCCAAAATCCGGACGTGAGTCGGGAACCGCCTGCTTCACAAGCGTTTTATTCCCGTGCTTCCGTGTTCTATGGATTCGTGCCTTAAATATATTGTGTAATGCTCGCAGCCAGGCCAGTGATAATTTAAAATAAAAAATTCAGAACACCGCTTTTCCTGTGTCTTTTTTGAAGATGTGGGCTTTGTTCATGTCGAAGACCACGTCGATCTCGTGTCCTTCCCTGACTTTTGACTCTGACCTGAATGCACCCAAAAACGTCACTTGCCCGACATGCAGGTGCACGATCTTTTCACTGCCCAGGTTCTCGATGATGTCAACCATTGCTCTAGTCATGTTCTCGCCGGGAATCTTGACCTGAGCGAACATTGCATCGTAAATGTCCTCCGGGCGAATTCCAAAGATGACTTCCTTTCCGATCAGGTTTTCTTCCCTCAAAACTTCAACTTGGTCCGGGAGGAGTTTGAGTTTAAACTCTCCGAAGTCTGCAAAACCGTCCTCGGTGATTGTCGCGTCCATAAAGTTCATTGGCGGCGAGCCAATGAATCCCGCCACAAAAGTGTTCGCTGGCTTGTCGTAAACTTCCTCTGGCGTGCCCACCTGTTGGAGGACTCCAGCGTTTATCACTGCTATTCTATCGCCCATCGTCATTGCCTCGACTTGATCGTGGGTGACGTAGATGGTTGTGACCCCGAGTTGCTTCTGAAGTCTCTTTAATTCCGCGCGCATTTTCACCCTGAGTTTGGCGTCCAGGTTGCTGAGCGGCTCGTCCATGAGGAAGACTTGTGGTTTTCTCACGATTGCCCTGCCCAAGGCTACACGCTGCCTCTGGCCGCCGCTTAATTCTCTGGGCTTTCTCTTGAGGAGTTCGGTTAATCCGAGCATTTCGGCAACTTCCCTCACGCGCTGGTCAATCTCCTGCTTGGGGACTTTTCTAAGCTTGAGTGGAAAGGCGATGTTGTCGTAAACCGTCATGTGCGGGTATAGAGCGTAACTCTGGAAGACCATGGCGATGTCTCTATCCTTGGGGGCTATGAAGACTCCTTTCTCCGGGTCTGCTACTAATTTGTCCCCAATGTAGATTTGGCCTTTGGTTGGCTCTTCCAGGCCGGAAATCATTCTCAGCGTCGTTGTTTTTCCGCAGCCGCTTGGGCCGAGGAGAATCATGAATTCCCCATCCTTAACGTGAAGGTTCATATCCTTAACCGCCGTGAAATCACCGAACTGCTTCCACACGCCGATGAGCTTTACTTCCGCCATGCTCTCACCCCTCAAAAGGAAAAAATTGGAGGTCAGCGCCTCCTCCTGAGGAGGAGCGGTATCAGGGCCAGGCCCGCTATGATGCCCGGACCGCAGATTCCTCCGCCCGGTGTGGTCGTGGTTGTTGAGCTCGAGCTAGTGGTCGTTGAAGCCGTGGTGGTCGTTTCGCTGGGAGTGGTTGTCGTCTCGCTTGGGGTTGTCGGGGTCTCCGTCGGCGTCGGCTGCTCGCCACCGGTTCCTTCAACGAGCGGTATCATAAGCACCGTGGCAAGGGTCTTCTTCTCAAGGTCGTAACTGCTGAGCTGCTCCTCCTGCGTTGGCTTGAAGCCCTCCGGCACGAGTTCGTCAACGACCCTCGGTGCGAGGTTGTCTATGACCGCCTGTGGGTCCGCTCCTCCGAGTTTCCACTGCTCGGCCTCAACAGCTACCGGCCTCCACTTGTCCGGACCGTAACCGTCCTGGGAACCAACGATGACCGCGGTGTAGAGTCCGTAGTCGGATATGTTCAGGTACTTCTTCGGAACCTTGACTATTATGGCGTTCTTAACCGGATCGGCTGAAATCTGCATCTCACCCTGGTAAACGGTTCCGTCGGGGAGGACTATCAGGTTTCCGTAGTCCCAGCCCGCTATTCTGAAGGCAACGTCCCATGGATGGTCTGGATCGAGGTTAACGTTGCTTCCCGGTCCGTCGGGGAACATCTTGATGGCGCTTGTGTTGCCGCCCTCCTTGAAGTCGAAGTAGGCCTCGATTATCTGCAAACTGAAGCCGTTCGGTCCGTTCCAGGGGTTGCCTCCAAGGTCCTTGAAGTAGAACTCCAGCGTCCAGTCGTCGCTTCCCTCGACCATCTTGAACTTGAGCAGGTCGAGGTGGCCCGGAACGAAGACCTTATCGGTGGCGTAGGTGTAGGTTCCGGGGCCGTGGTCGTCGCCCTCCGGGTCGTTCACGACTATGCCCTGCTTGAGGAGCGGCAGTGCCTTGACCGTGGCGAGCTTTATCTCGTTGGCGTCGTAGCTGCCCAGCTGCTCCTCCTGGGTCGGTTTGAAGTTGACGGGAGCGAGGAGGTCCAAGACGCGCGGGGCAACGTTGTTGATTACCGCCTGTGGATCGGCACCTCCAACTTTCCACTGCTCGGCCTCAACGGCCACTGGCCTCCACTTGTCCGGGCCGTAACCGTCCTGGCTTCCGGTGAGGATGACCCCCCAGAGACCGTAGTCCTCGTTTATCCCGATGTACTTCTTCGGAACCTTGACTATTATGGCGTTCTTAACCGGATCGGCTGAAATCTGCATCTCGCCCTGGTAAACAGTCCCGTTCGGCAGAACTATGAGGTTGCCGTAGTCCCAGCCCGCTATTCTGAAGGCAACGTCCCATGGATGGTCTGGATCGAGGTTAACGTTGCTTCCCGGTCCGTCGGGGAACATCTTGATGGCAGAACTGTTTCCGCCGTCCTTGAAGTCGAGGTAGACCTCGATTATCTGCAAACTGAAGCCGTTCGGCCCGTTCCAGGGGTTACCTCCGAGGTCCTTGAAGTAGAACTCCATGACATAGCTGTCCGTCTGCTCGAGCATCCTGAAGCGGAGGAGGTCAAAGACACCGGGCTTGAAGACCTTGTCCGTCGGGTAAGTGTAGGTTCCCGGCCCGTGGTCGTCGCCCTCCGGGTCCGTTATGTCTGCTATGACGACTCCTTTAACCTCAGTCGGGAGCTTCAGCTCCACGGGGGTGCTTATCACCTCAAGGTTTCCGTCCTTGACCGTCGAGACCGCGAAGTAGAAGTCAGATGGGGTTTCTATGTAGTCGAAGGGGACGACGACTTCGATTCCCTCACTAGTCTCCTTTACTGTGGCCTCCCCGAGCTTCTCGCTGCTCTCGTAGTCGGTCGCACCGTAGATTTCCGCCTTGCCGTTCCGGTAAACGATGTGTTTGGTTATCATCAGCCCGACGCTGTCCTTAGAGAACGGGAACATTGAATAGTGCAACTCGCTCGGCTTCTCCTGGAGGAGGGTGAAGGTGTTTCCTACCCTCTTGCCCTTCTCCCAGATGCTCACCTCGAACTTGTCCAGGCTGCCCTTAACGACGAAGTGCAGTCCATCACCCTCGAAGTAAACGCTCACACCGCTTGAGGTCGGGGACATGCTGGAGAAGTTCTTTACCTCTCCCTCCTTGAGTCCGACCAGGCCCCTCGTGGTGTAAGGCTCTCCGTCCGGGAAGTAGTTCCCGAAGAGGTAGCTCGGCGGCTCGACTCCGGCTAACTTGTACATCTCGTAGAGGTATGTCTTCAGGTAGCGGTCGAAGGTGTAGTCCTGCCCGCTGTCCTGGTCGCTTCCGTACCACCAGAACCAGTCGCTTGCTTCAGCCCTCAGCAGGTACTCGTAGGCCTTGTTCCAGTCGGCCTGGCTCATCTCCTCCCTGTTCTCCATCAGGGTCTTTCTCGCTAGGTAGAGCCAGTACCAGCCGTAGTTCTCCTGGGGCTCACCTATCCACGTGGAGAGGGTTCCGTCTATCCAGCTGCTCTCGGGCCACTGCATCTCCTCCTTAACCCCGGTCATGTCGTAGAGCTCGCCGAGGCTCTGGGCTTTGAGGAGTGCGTTAACGTTGTCGCCCGTGAGATTCAGCCTCTCCATCATCTGGGGTGTGAGCTTGTTAGCTTTGTCACCGTAGAGCTGGATGTACTCGCTTGGGGTGAGGGTTCTTATGAGGCCCTGCTCCTGGAGTTCGGTCAGCTTCTTGTAGAGCTCGGTGAGGAAGAGCTTGCCGTCGTACGGGTAGTGCTCCCACGGGTTCTCGCCGTCGAGCGTAACCACATAGACGAGACTGCCATCGTAGTTCTGCTTCTGGAGCTTGAGGAGTTCGTTGACGAAGTCCTCAACGGCCTGGTACTGGTTCATTCCGCCGTAGGTGAAACCAACACGGTCGCTGAGCGCGTGGTCACGCGGGAAGAGGTAGATTTTCTTTCCTCCATTGAACTCGGCCACCCAGGGCTTGTAGTAGTTCTCGACGGTTCCCTCTATTCCAAGCTTTCCTAGAACCAGCTGGTCGGTCATGACCCACTCCCAGCCGTTGTCGGCGAGTATTTCGAGGGTCTTGTCGTTGAGGGCCGACTCAGCCGCCCATCCTCCCTTTGGAACCGCGGTTCCGCCGCCGAGGTACTGTTTGTACAGTTCGTCCGCCTTCTTGACCTGGTCGTTGAAGTCGCTCTCCCAGCCGAAGTCGTTGAGTATCGGGCCTATCGGGTGCGCGTAGGGAACTACCGTAACCTCGACGTTGCCGTTTCCGAGGAGGAGGTTTATCTTCTCGTGCTCCTCGAAGGTGTGGTTGAGGAGCCACATCTGGGCGTCGAGAACGGTTTTGACGTCCGCCCTTGTATAACCGCCCTCGTCAACCTTGTCGTAGAGGGCCTTGAGCTCGGGGTGAGTCATTATGTAGTTGTAGTCTATCCAGGCGAGGTTGAAGAGCACAGCGAGGTCTATGTAGTCCTGCTCTGTGAACTCGTTGGTTACCGCCGCCTTCTGCTCCTCTAGAGGAAGGTTGGCGTACTTTGCCTTCGCCTGAAGCATCTTGTTCTTCAGCTCGGTGTAGCGGTTCCAGAAGTCCCTTATCGGGTTGCCGTTGGGGTCGGTTATCGGCTCGCCGTTCCAAGGGATGGTGTGGTCGAAGAACCCTCCCGGTGCCTGGAGCATGAACCACTTCTCGTCAACCGTCAGGGGTTCTCCGTTGGCTATCTTCTCGGTGACTATCTGATAGTTGTCCTTGGCACCGTTCATGTAGTCCGCCAGCTGGGCTATGAGGGAGCCCGATAAATCGATCGTGGCGTGAACGTCCGGATACTTGCTGAGATAGTAGGCCATCTTCCAGTAGTTGTTCGCCGCGTGAAGCCTGACCCACGGCCTCGTGTATATCCCCTGAATCGGGTCGTAGTAGTAGGGCTGGTGCTGGTGCCAGACTATTATGACGTTGAGCGGCTTCGGCTCCGCCGCTCCAACGGTCTTAACGTTCGCTCCAACGATGCTTCCGAGCATCAAAATTGCAATAAAGAGGGCAACCACCCGTCTCATGATATCACCTCATTCCTTCAGGCCTCCGATCGTGAGGCCGCTCCTTATGTAGTTCTGGGCGAGCATGAACATCACGAACACCGGCAGGGCGAATAGCAGCGCAGCCGCTGCGAAGTAGCTCCAGTCTATTCCCCTGCCTATGCCGCCCATGAGCAGGTATATCCACACGGAAAGCGGCTGGTTCTTCTCCGTCAGGAGGAGGCTTGCCAGGATGAACTCAGTCCAGCCGCCTATGAAGGCGAATATTGCAACGGTCGCTATTCCAGGCAGTGCCATCGGAAGGAGCACGTGCCGGATTATCTGAAGGTAACTGGCGCCGTCGACCAGGGCTGCCTCGTCGAAGTCCGGGCTGATTGAGTCGATGTAGCCCTTCAGGAGCCAGGTATTGAAGGGCACGCCGCCCGCGGCGTAGATGAAGGACAGCACCGGCAGCTTGTCGTATAGACCGAGCTTGACGACCATACCGTAGAGTGCTATCAAGCCCGCTATGCCGAGACCCCCTGCGACCTGGGTGAACATCAGGTAGAAGTACAGCACGTGGTCCCTTCCGAAGAACTTCATGCGCGAGAAGGCGTACGCTGCCGGGACGACGAAGATGAGGGTTAGCAGCACCGCCAGGCCGGCTATTATGAGGCTGTTCTTGAGGTAGCCGAAGAACAATGAATTGACGAACATTCCTATGTGGGTGAAGGTAACCTTTCCGGAGTTCCTGACTACGATGTAGTCCCTCCCGGTCGGTCCCTTGAGGAGTATCCCCGAGAAGGACGTCCCATCGAGCTCGCCGCTCGTAAGCTCAAGGTTTCTGACGAGTCCAAAGCCTATGCTCCCGTCGTCGTTGACCTTGGTGAGGACGAACAGTCCCTTAACGTTCCCTTTCAGCTGTCCCTGCACGTTTTCGCCCGCGGAGACCTCGAAGACCGCACTGGACAGCGGTATCTCAAAGGTAAGCCCCGTAAAAGGCCCGTATTTGACCTTCCCTATGAGCTTGCCGTTGATAACGTAGAGCTTCCCGTCCTCTATGTGGGCCGCCCCTTCGATGGTCCCCGTGAAGTTCTCGCTTATCCTGCTGCCCTTGAAGCCGAAGAGCACATCCCTGTAGGAGTCGAGGCTAACGTTCTGGGGTATGAGCCGGAACTCCGTTGTGGCCAGGGTCGAGCCCGGCGTTATCGAGACCACGAAGATGTAGTAGACCGGGAAGAGTATTATGAACATGACGAACACTGCCAGTGCCGTGAGCACGAGGCTCCTCAGAGCCTCACCCTTTCTCATGCCCCTCATCCTTTGGCACCCTCCTGGAGCTTGGTTATCCTAACGTTGACGTACATGTAGACCGCCAGAACGAGGGTCGCTATTATCATGACCGCCGCTGCCCTTCCGTAGTGGGGCGTTGCACCGAAGGCCTTCCTGAAACCGTAGAGCAGTATGAACTTGTCCTCGAAGAGACCGGCGTTGTAGATATAGGGCACCATGAAGTACTGGAAGCTTGCCGCGCTGGTGAGTATCGTCGCGAAGGCTATCGGTTTTCCAACTATGGGCAGAACCACATGCCTTATCCTCTGCCAGTAGCTGGCGCCGTCTATTATCGCCGCCTCGACCAGCGTCTCAGGAACCGACTGGAGGGCGGCGGTTATGACGGTTATCATGAACGGGTACGCCAGCCATACCTCGATGATGTTCAGGGCCAGAAACGCCCAGAGCGGATCGTTAATCCAGTTTGGGAGCGTTTGAACCCCCAGGGATTTGAGCATCTGGTTTATGGGTCCAAAAATGGGGTCAAACATGAACTTCCACACGGTGACGGAGAAGAGCAGGGGCAATGCCCAGGGGATTATCAAAAGCGAGCGGTATATCATCTTACCCTTCACGTACTTGCTGTTGTAGAGCAGGCTGAGGAAGATTCCGGCGAGGACCTTGAAGGTGACGCTCGTCAGCACGAACAGCCACGTCCAGAGGAAGGCGCTCCTGAACTTCTCATCGCTCAGTATCCACCTGAAGTTGTCCAGCCCCACGAAGGTCAGCTTCGGCGCCTGCGGCGCCTGAATCGGGAAGTTTCCGAGCTGGGCGTTGGTGAAGGCGAGGTATATCGAGTATATTATCGGCCACAGGTTGAAGAAAAGGAACGCTGCTATTCCTGGCAGGATTAGAAACAGGGCAATCGTTGTGGTCTTTCTCATCCTCATCCCTCCAAAAAGGTAGGAAAAGGGAAAGGACTTCAGCCTCCGATGTTGTTCAGGATCTCCTGCTGGTACTTCTTGAGTATGGCAGGTATGTCAGCGGTGGCCGGGTCCTGGAGTATCTCGTTGATGGCCCCGTCAACGCCGCCCCAGACGGCGCCCATCTTCGGGCTCTTCGGCATGAGGTAGGCGTGCTGGACGGCCTGTCCGAAGCCGTAGATGACCGGGTCGTTCTGGATGTCCGGGTCGTTGAGCACCGGCGTGAGAACCGGGATGTAGCCGAGCTGGAGCGAGAGCTCCTTGATGACCTCGGGGCTGGTGGTGAACCACTTGACGAACTTCCAGGCGGCCTCCTTGTTCTTGATTCCGGCCGCGAAGTAGATGTCCTTGACTCCACCGTAGGGCCTCGGCCAGTACTCCTTGCCGTCCTTGGTTATGGGCGGGAGCGGGACGACGCCGAAGTTGATTCCCGCGTCCTTGACGCTTCCAATGCTCCACGGGCCGTTGACCATCATTGGAGCGCGGCCCTCGAGGAATATACTCTGCTGGGTGTTGTAGTCAGCGGTCGGGGCCATGTACGGCCAGATGTTCTGGAAGAAGAACTCAAAGCCCTCTATGGTCTCCGGCTGGTCGAGGCCGGGCTGCTCGGTCTTGTCGTCAAAGTAGTAGCCTCCGAAGGCCTGAGCGAAGGCCGAGATGAAGTAGGAGTTTATCGGGTAGGCTATTCCGTACTTCTCGTTGTCCGGGTCGTTGTACTTCTCCATTATGGCCTTCATCTCGTCGAAGGTCTTGGGCGGCTCGCTCACCATGTCCTTGTTGTAGATGATCGCGACGGTCTCGGCCGCGAAGGGCATGGCGTAGAAGTGGCCCTTGTACTGCATGGCCTCCTGGGCCATCGGGGCGAACTCGTTGAGGATGTCATCGGTAACGTAATCGTCAATAGGCTCTAGAAGTCCCGCATCGGCGAACTTTCCAATCCAGTCGTGGGCCCATATGAAGAGGTCCGGTCCCTGGCCGGCGGGAATTGCGGCCTTAAGGGCATCCTCAAGGTTGGGCTTCTGCTCGAAGACTATCTCAACGTCTGGGCACATGGCCATGTACTCCTCGGCCAGGCTCTGGAAGACCTGGAGCTCGTTGGGCTGCATGGCGTGCCATATGACGACCGTTCCGCTGCCGCACTCTGTTTCGGGCGGCGTTGTCGTCGTAGTTGTTGGAGTGGTGGTTGTTTCACTCGGCGTGGTCGTTGTCTCGCTTGGGCTTGAAGTTGTTGTTTCACTGGGACTGCTGGTGGTCGTGCTGCTCGGGCTCTCTCCTCCAGGGGAGATACAGCCGCTGGCCACGACGCTCAAAACCAAAACTCCAACCAAAAGCAGGGCAAATAATCCCTTCTTCATATCTTTATCACCCGCCTAGATTTTGGGTGATATAGTATCATCGGCAGTGATATATATACCTTGCGCTTTCCTGTTCAACCCTGTGGGGCATGAGCACGATGGGGCCTCAATGAAAAGATAGGTTCATTTGGTCAGCACGATGAACGACCATGGCGCCATTTCTATGCGTTTGCTTCCGTTCTTCGCTGGGGTGTACTTTTCAGGGATTTCGATCGCTGTCCTCTCCCCCGAGTAGTTTATTCCCACGAGAACGCTATCGTCGCCGTGAACCCTCTCGTAGAGAAGGAGTCCATCCTTGAAAGATATGGGCCTGAACTCACCCCGCTGGAGGGCCCGGCTCTCCCGCCTGAGCCTGATTAGCTCCTTCGTGGCATTCAGTAGATTGGGGTTCCATTCTCCCTTGTCCCACTTCATCGGTGTCCTTCCGGCGCTCAGGCCCTCACCGCCGCCGTTTAGGCCAATCTCATCGCCGTAGAATACCGAGGGGATGCCCTTGTACGTCATCAGGAATGCCAGCGCGCAGAGGTACTTCCTTTCATCGCCCACTAAATCGATGAAGCGCTCTGTGTCGTGGTTGTCGAGGAAGTTGTACATCGCGTACTCCGCGGGCCCATAATAGGCACTCAGCAGCTCCAGGCCGTTGAGGAACTCTTCCGTGGTGATTTCACCCTCCACGAAGAACCGCAGAATGAGCTCGTAGAGGGGATAGTTCATGGTGCCGTGAAAGACGTCGAAGAGCCAGAGCCTCGCGTCGTCCATGACCTCCCCAACGAGGTATGCCTTTCCCGGCATGGCTTTTCTTATCTCCCTCCAGAGCTCGGGAGGAACGCCGTGGGCGACATCAAGGCGCCAGCCGTCAGCGCCCCTCTCGAGCCAGTGCCGCATAACCTCCTCTACGAACTGCCTCACCTTCGGGTTGTCGTGGTTCAGCCTTGGCATCAGCCAGACGGAGTAGAAGCTCTCGTAGTTCCATTTTAGTCCCTTGAGCTTCCTGTACCTCTCTGGCCAAGGCTCGCTCGATTTCAGAACCTCCAGGAATTCCTCAGAGACAACCGGGAAGCCGGTAACCCTGTAGAAGTCCCGGTACCGGCTCTTTTCTCCGTTTAGAATGACATCCTGGAAGTATGGGTGGAAGAAGCTCGTGTGGTGGAAAACCCCGTCGAGAATCAGCTTGATGTCCCTCTTTTTGAGCTCCTCCACAAGCTCCCTGAAGATCCCCCATCCGCCGAGTTTTCTGTCGACCCTGAAATAGTCCGTAACGTCGTAGCGGTGGTAGGTCATGGACTCGAATATCGGGGTGAGGTAGAGCGCGTTTACGCCGAGGCCCTCGATGTGGTCGAGCCTCTTTATTATCCCGGCTAAATCCCCGCCGTGAAAATCCTCACCCCTGAATGCCCTCCCTCTGGGCGTTCCCGGCAGGCCTCTATCGAACCTGTCGGGCATTATCTGGTAGAATACCCTTCCGAAAACCCACTCAGGGGTCTCGGACTTGTAGGGTTCGGCATTAAACGGGCCGTATTCGATGGTTTTCCCTTCGGATTCTACGAGGAAAGAGTACTCGATTGGTCCCTCACCGGGAAGAACTGCCTCGAAGTACTCGAAGAGGCCATCGTGGGCCTTGGGTCTCATCTCGATTTCCTTGTCTCCGGTTCTTAGAACAACCCTTGAAGCCCTTCCCCTCAGTGCGCGGAAAACCACGTGGGTTCTTCCTGCGAAGGAGTAAAGGTAGGTGACGCTCGGCCCGTGGAAGAACTCCCCCTCCCCGATGATTCTCGCCACGCTGACCTTCCTCTCGAACTTGTACGATAGCCTCTTGTAGGTTTCCCTCTCCGGATTTTCCGGGTCGGGCAGGAACTCCCCGTCCACCGAAAAGCCGTAGTGCCAGATCCCCTCTGGGAGCTTCAGCTCTACGCTCCACCTTTCCCCTTTCTGCCTCATTCGAAAGCTGCCCTCGTTGAAGGCGTTGAAGTTGCCGAGGAGGTAGGCATAGCTTCCCTCCGCGGGTATTGAGAACTCCACCTCGGCGACCCTGCCGAAGCGGTCGTCCGGTTTGAACCCGAAAATTTTATACACCTTCCCCACCCAAGTATCACTACTGATGAATAAACTATTGTGAGTGAAACTTAAAAGTTTGGAGGTCTCGGTATGAAGGAAGAGGAAATCATTGAAAAGCTTCAGAAGCTCGGTCTCACCAAGTACGAGAGCCTGGCGTACATAACCCTTCTCAAGCTCGGCCCGAGCAAGGCCACGGACATAACGAAGGAGAGCGGCATTCCCCACACGAGGGTTTACGACGTCCTGAGCTCCCTTCACAGGAAGGGATTCGTTGACGTCATGCACGGCTCTCCGAGGCTCTACAAGCCGGTCAATCCGGAGGTGGTCCTTGAGAAGATAAAGGAGGACTTCATAGAGGACATCGAGAACCTCAAGGTGGCTTTTCTCGACCTCTACCGCGAGGTTCACGGGGAGGATTTGCCCGAGATTTGGACTATTCAGGGGTTCGACAACACCGTTGAGAGGGCCGAGTACGTCATAAGAACCGCCAAGCACGAGGTTCTCATAAACACGCCCTTCGAGTTCCTCAAGCTCCTCAAGGGCGAAATCCGGGCCAGGAAGGACATAGTGTTCGTAATCATAAGCAACTTCGAGGAGATACCCGACTGGCTGAAGAGGGACAACATAATACTCGCCAGAACCGGCGGCGCTCCCTGGCTCATGGCCAGCTGGATAATCGGCGACATAAACTACGCCCTCTTCTTCGGCGCCCTTCCGAGGGACAAGAGGCGCGAGAAGTTCTACTCCTTCTGGGCGAAGAGCCCCAAGATAATCCAGAACTACATGCACTGGTTCTACACCATCTACTTCGACAACAGTGAGATGGTTAAGCCCATCAACTACGAATTCCTGCCTAAGCCCCTCTCGCTCGTGAACATAAGGACCCTGATAACCCTCCTGAAGTTCGTTGAGCTTCCTAAGAGGGCAGAGATAGTCGGAAGGCTCGTGGACACCAAGGAGCCGGTAACCCTGGACGGGGAGATAATCGCCTACGAATACACGCCGCTGATGGCCAACGTGACGGCCAGAGCCGACGGCAGGGAGTGGAAGATCGGCGGCATAGGCAGCTACTTCGAGGACATCGAGGGGGAGAAGTTCATCCTCCTCGAGTGAAGGTTCCTCCTTTTCAATTCATTGATTCACGGGAGTTGGTGATGCCAATGCGGATTCTTATCCTCGGGTTTGAGTATTTGCCCGTCAAGGTTGGCGGCCTCGCCGAGGCCGTGACGAGCATAGCCGAGGGACTCGTTGAACTGGGAAACGAGGTCGTCGTTTTCACCCTAGACCACGGGAGAAACCTCGGTGAGGTCGCTGGTTCCTTCAGGGTCTCGGCCTTCGGTGAAGATGTTTCTGTAACCGTCAGGAAGAGGGAGCAGAACGGCGTGGTTGTCTACTCCCTCGGCGGTGGGCTTCTCAGTGAGGCCGATGTTTACGGCCCGGGCTGGGGCGGTCTGCTGAGGAAAACCGTTCTCTTTGGAAAGGCGAGCGTTGGACTGATGAACGAGCTTATCGAAACCTTCAAGCCGGACGTGGTTCATGCCCACGACTGGCACACCGTCTTCGCCTTCGGCCTCTTGAAGAAGTACTTCGGTATAAGGGGCGTTTTCACGGTTCACAGGCTCAACAAGGCCAAGATTCCGGGCCACTACTTCCACGACGCGAATCTCGGCGAGCTTGCACCGTACCCGGACATAGACCCCGAGCACACCGCCGGATACATAGCGGACGCCGTAACGACAGTCAGCAGGAGCTATCTGTGGGAGGAATGGGGGTTCTTCAAGCACTTCGAGGGCAAGGTTACGCACGTCTTCAACGGCATAGACTGCTCCTTCTGGAACGAGGAGCTCATGGAGACTAAGAATCTTCCCAGAGATGAAAGGAGGAGGCGCGTCTTAGAGCGCTTCGGCCTGAGCGATGGGAAGGCCTTCATGTTCATAGGGCGCTTTGACAAGGCCCAGAAGGGAGTTGACACCCTTCTAAGGTCTATAGAGGTTCTCTCCGCTGATCCGGCCTTTAGGGAGATGAGGTTCATCATAATTGGCAAGGGCCATCCCGAGCTGGAGGCCTGGGCCAGAGCCGTGCAAAACCGCTTCCCCGAGAACGTCAGGGTAATTACCGAGCTCCTCACCAGGGAGACCGTTAGAGAGCTCTACGGCTCGGTGGACTTTGTGATAATCCCGTCGTACTTCGAGCCCTTCGGTCTGGTGCAGCTTGAGGCCATGTGCCTCGGGGCGATACCCATAGGCAGCTCGGTCGGGGGGATAAAGGACACCATAATAGACATCAACTCCGACCCGGAGAACGCCACAGGACTGCTCGTCCCCCCGAGGGATGCCTTTGCCCTCGCCAGGGCGATGGTGTTCGCCAAGGAGCTGGACGAAGGCACGTTGAGAAAGCTCAGGGAGAACGGTAAGAAGAGGGCGAGGAAAGACTTCACGTGGGAGAACGCCTGCAGGAGATACATGAAGGTTTACGAGGGAGCCGTTGACAAGGCCGTTCCTTTCCTCCGCTAACGCCAGCCGTACTCGGTTAAAAATTTCTTTTTCAGCCTTTTTATCGTTCCGGAAACGCCGAGGGTTCTGAAGATAGCCCTTGAGCCGTTTATATGGGTGACCAGCGTCAGGGCGAAGCGCAGCTCCTCTACATGCTTCCTGTCAACCCTTACAATTCCGGTCTGGCTCTTCTCGTCGAACTTGATGAACCAGGGTTTGGCTTTGGCTGAGCCGAGGGTTCCAAGCGTTGAGAGGCTCGCATCCCATATGGCCCTCTTTATCTCGTCCTTCTTAAACGGCCTCTCCCCGATGACCTGAAAGGCTATGTAGCGGTTCTTGTCCCTCAGGGTGGGCGGCAGGTACTTCGGTTTCTCCCTCATAGGCATCTGCACAACTTTGCCCGCCAACCTTTTTAAGCTCTCCCCCGCGTTTAGGGTTAGCGAGGTGAGTCGATGGTCTGGGAGACGCCTTACTTTTCATACGCTGTGAGAGAGCTCCCCAAGGGCTGCCAGCTCTGCGTTAGGGGTGAGAAGCTCGTCCTCTTCACGACCGGGGTCTGCCCGAGGGACTGCTTCTACTGTCCGCTGAGCGAGCACAGGATGGGCGATGTGATTTACGCCAACGAGAGACCCGTCAAAAGCCTGGACGACGTGATCGAGGAGGCCCTTTTGATGGAGGCCAAGGGGGCAGGCGTTACGGGCGGAGACCCTCTGGCGAGGCTCGACAGGACGGCTGAGTATATCCGCGCGCTCAAGGAGGCCTTCGGCGAGGACTTCCACGTTCACATATATACGACGGGAGCCTTGGCGACCAAGAAGAACCTGGAAAAGCTCTACGATGCCGGCCTGGACGAGATACGCTTCCACCCGGACATATTCAACCCTAACTCGAAGCTCTTCAAAGTTGAAATCGAGAACATAAGGAACGCCTTCGACTTCGACTGGGACGTCGGCGGTGAGATTCCCTCGATTCCGGGGCAGTTCGAGAGGATGAGGTGGTACGCTGAGTTCCTCGATAATCTCGGAGCGAAGTTCCTCAACGTGAACGAGCTTGAGTTCAGCGAGACGAACCTGAGGGCGATTCTCAACCGGGGCTACAGGCCGATAAGCGACGAAAGTGCCGCCATAAAGGGCTCCCTTGAGCTGGGTCTGAAGCTCCTCGAATGGGGTGAGGAGAACACCTCGCTGAGCTACCACCTGTGCACGGCTAGGCTGAAGGACGCCGTCCAGCTCAAAAACAGGCTGAGGAGGATGGCCAAAAACGTGGCCAGGCCCTACATGGAGATAACCGAGGACGGGACGCTCCGGTTCGGTATTGCCGAATACGACGACCTCGACGAGCTGTATGAACTCCTCGTGGAAGAGGCGGAGGTTCCACCGGAGTGGCTGTACGTCAACAGGGCGAAGGGCAGGATAGAGATGCCGGAAGAGGTTGCTGTCGAGCTGGCTGAGGCAATAGAGGGCGACGTGAGGTTCTTCATCGTCGAGGAGTACCCGACCTTCGACAGGCTTGAGGTCGAGAGGGTTCCGTTGCCTTGAATTCCCGCTCTTATTTTACTCTCCTTAGTTGCTGGTTCTGGGGGCGTAAGTAACTTACGGGGGCGTAAGTTCGGGCACTAAGTGAGGTCCTGAGGTCTATTGAGGTAATACAGAAGAGGGAAATGAGAGGGCTTCAGCCCTCGACCCTCTCAATCCCTATCTTCGCCTGAACCTCTGGCCACTCGACGACGTAGCCCTTGGCCTCGCCGAAGATTACCTCGGTTGCCCTCGTCTCCCTCTCCACGTAGTCGAGGTTCTCCTCGAGCAGTTCGCGGTTCTCGTCGGTGGTCTCTATGGTGACGACTATCCTGTCGTTGACGTCGAGGTCGAGCCTCTTTCTCATCTCCTGTATCCTCCTGACGAACTCCCTGGCGAGGCCTTCCGCGAGGAGCTCCCTCGTGAGGGTCTTGTCCACGAAGACCCTTCCGCCCTCGAAGTCCTCGGCAACGAAGAAGTCCGGCAGCTTCTCCTCTATGCTCAGGTGCTCCCTCGTGAGGTGGAAGGTCTTTCCTTCGAGCTCGACGTCCATCTCGCCCTTCTCGTAGAGTTTTCTTCCGTGCTCGTTTATCCAGGCTATCACGAGCTTGGCGTCGCCCTTGAACTCCGGCCCGACCTTGGCGAAGTTGGGCTTTACCACGAGCTCGCGCTCGACCCTGCCGACAACCACTTCCTTGGCGTTGAGCTGGTCGCGCAGGATTCTGTTGAGCCTCTCGACGGCCTTCTTAACAGTCTCGTCCTCGGTTTCCACTATTATCCTCCTGACCGGGTAGCGGAGCTTTATCTTGGCCCTCTGTCTGGCGCTTGAGCCGGCCTCGACTATCCTCCTAACGTACTCCATCTCCCTCTCAAGCTCCTCGTCCCTTGCCCCCTCGTCGACCTCCGGCCAGTCGAGCATGTGGACGCTCTCCACTCCGATGAACGGCCTGAGCATGTTCTGGTATATCTCCTCCGCTATGTACGGGGTAAACGGTGCCATGAGCCTCAGCAGAACGTCGAAGACCTTCCAGACGGTGTAGTAGGCTGCCAGCTTGTCCGGGTCGTCGCCCTCGACCCACATGCGCTTCCTGATGAGCCTTACATACCAGCGGCTCAGGTCCTCAACGACGAAGTGGTATATCGCCCTGGTGGCCCTCGTGAGCCTGAAGGTCTCTATGCCCTCGGTGACGTCTCCCACGAGGCTGTTGACCCTGCTGAGTATCCACTTGTCCTCCTCGCGGAACGGAAGCTCCTCCGGTTTGAGCTTCGTCGGGTCGAAGTTATCCAGGCTCATGTAGGTGGCGCTGAGAACGTAGACGTTCCAGAGTATGTTGAGCATCCTCTTGACCTGCTCAAGGCCCTTCCAGCTGAAGCGCAGGTTCTCCCACGGGTTGGTGGCCCAGAGCATGTAGAACCTGAAGGGGTCCCTTCCCTCCTTCTGGACGACCTCCTCCGGCCTTATTATGTTGCCGAGGCTCTTGCTCATCTTGTCGCCCTTTTCATCCAGGACGTAGCCGTGCATTGCCACGTGCCTGTATGGGACCGTGTCGAAGGCTATAACCGAGGCAGCCTGCTGGGAGTAGAACCACTTCGTAACCTGGTCCTCACCCTCGACTATGAAGTCCGCCGGCCAGAGCTTCTTGAAGTTCTCCTCCGTCCTCGGGTAGTCGAGGGAGGCCCAGCTCGCTATTCCGCTGTCGAACCAGACGTCAACGACGTCCTTGACGCGCCTCATCTCCTTGCCGTCCACCTTTATGATAAAGGCATCGACGTAGGGCCTGTGCAGGTCCTCCGGCCCGAGCTTCTCCTCTATGACCTTGAGCTTCTCTTCGTAGTTCTCCGGAAGCTCTATCCTCTCGCCGTTCACCTCTATCGCAACGCTGAGCTCCACAAGCTCCTTGAAGCTTCCGACGACGTGTATCTCGCCGTCCTCGGCCTGCCATATCGGGAGGGGTATTCCCCAGTAGCGCTGCCTGCTTATGACCCAGTCGCCAGAGTTCATGACGCCGTTGTCGTAGCGCACCTTGACCCAGTCTGGGTACCAGGTAACCTTCTCGTCGTTCTCCTTGATGATACGGTCCTTCACCTTGCTGACCTTGAGGAACCACTGGTCTGTGGCGCGGAATATGAGCGGAGTCTTACAGCGCCAGCAGTGCGGGTACTTGTGCTCTATCGTTCCGGCCTTCACGAGGTAGCCCTTGGCCTTGAGGTGCTCTATTATCTCCGGATCGGCGTCCTTGACGTAGGTTCCCTTCCAGCGACCCTCGGTGTAGCGTCCCTCGTCGTCGACCGGGCTGTAGATTGGCAGGCCGTACTGTCTTCCTATCTCGAAGTCCTCCTCACCGTGACCTGGGGCGGTGTGAACCAAACCGGTACCCTCTCCGAGGGTCACGTGCTCGCCAAGTATAACCCTGTGAGCCCACTCGTACTTCTCGCGGAACTCCTTCTGGGCCGGGTACTCGTCCATGAGGACGTGGACGTAACGGAGCCCCTCAAGCTCCTCGCCCTTGAACTCCTCAACTATCTCGCCTTTAACGCCGACTTCGCTCAAAACCCTCTCAACGAGGGCCTTCGCTATTATCCAGTACTCCTCTCCGTTCTCGGTCTCGACCCTGACCTTGGCGTAGTCGTAGTCCGCGTGAACGGTGACGGCAAGGTTGGCCGGGAGGGTCCACGGTGTCGTCGTCCAGATGAGGAGGTACTCGTTCTCCTTGCCCTCGACCGGGAACTTGACGTATATGCTCGGGTCCTCCCTTATCTTGTACTCGCCGCGGACCTCGTGCTCTGCTAGGGCCGTCTCACAGCGCGGGCACCAGTGGAGGACGCGCTTGTCTTTCTCAAGCAGACCCTTCTCGTGGGCCCTCTTGAGCGTGAACCAGCCTGATTCGATGTACTCGTTCTTTATGGTCATGTAGGGGTTGTCCCAGTCCATCCAGACGCCGAGCATCTTGAACTGCTCCGTCATGACCTTGAGGTTGTTGAGCGCAAACTCCTTGCACTTCCTTATGAACTCGTCAACGCCTATCTCGGTCTCTATGTCCTTCTTTATCTTGAGCCCGAGCGCCTGCTCGACCTTGACTTCTATCGGAAGGCCGTGCATGTCGAAGCCCGGCTGTCTGCGGACGTTGTAGCCCTGCATCGTCCTGAACCTTATCACCATGTCTTTGATTATCTTGTTCCAGGCCGTTCCGAGGTGTATTGCACCGCTGACGTACGGGGGCCCGTCGAGGAAGTAGTACTTCGGGCCGTTCTGGCGCGCGGTCTTCACTTTCTCATAGGTGTTGTTTTCCTCCCAAAAGCGCTCGACCTTTTCCTCAAGCTTCCCTGGGTTATACTCCCTAAACTCCGGTTCCTTTATCATGTCAAAACCCTCCAGAAATGATCTTTAGGATGGACTACCCTAGAACAGGGGGACTCAAGCCGCGAAACGGGCGAAGCGAAGGATAAAACACTCCCCCCTCATGGGCATCGGGGCAAAATTGGGAACTTCCCTTATAAGGTTTTTGGGTGGGTGTGCCCTCCCCGACCGACCCCAGGTCACTTCTCCCAGGGGCGTGAGGGGGAGGGCCCGGTCAGATTTAAGGTGAGGGTGATTTAAACTTGGCGCTCCTCCTCGGGCTCGCCTTTGCGTCTGCTCTCGTTCTTTATGACCTGAATCACGTAGTCTATGAACTTCCTGACCTCCTCGAGATCCTCCTCCGGAATATCCTGGATTTTCTTGTTCTTCGTCTTGTACGTCAGCAGCTTGAGGAGGGCCAGCCTTCCCAGCGCGGTTCTGGTTCCTATCTCCCCTTCCTTCCAGTCGTGCCAGATGGCGTTGGCTATGCCGTAGAACTCGGGAATGCTGTCGAGCCCGGGGTCACCGACGTCTATGACCTCCTTTCCGAGGTACTTGTAGCGCTTCTCCTTGTCCTCCTTCGAAAACTCCTTAGTCCTCTCCTTGATGTACGCGTGCACCATGGCCACCACCTCCGGGAGATAATTTGTCCTATGAATTTATTAACTTTTTGTTTCTAAATCCTTCCCAAAGGCTTATATTCACGCTCAGATTGAAATATTACAAAGGGCCGTGGCGGGAGCTGGCATGGGCATCGAGAATCTGATAGCCAAAGTGCTTGCCTCAGGTGCCGACCTGAGCACGAGGAGTGCCGTCAGGGCGGTTCTGTCCCTCATGGGCGAGGATGCGGAGCTGGCCGACCAGATATACGTCGAACTCAAAAACAGAGCCTACGCCGAGGATTTTGCAAAAGTTCCCCCCGAGAAGAGGGCTGTCTTCATTCCCCAGTGCCTCAGAAACTTCCGGGAGTGCCAAGCCGAGCTTGGGGAGTACGGCTTTGAGTGCGTTAAGTGCGGGCGGTGCCCGATATGTTCCATTATCGAGGCAGGGGAGAGGCTTGGTTACAGGCAGTTCTACATAGCCCCCGGAGGGAGCCTCGTCAAGAAGATTCTCAAGTCAAAGGTTCCGAAGGGAGAGATCAAGGCGGCGGTTGGAATCGCCTGCTGGCCGGAGCTTGCTGAGGCTGCCGAGAAGCTCTCCCATCTCAGAATCCCCCTCCAGGCAGTGCCCCTACTTCGTGCCGGCTGCATCAACACGCTCGTGGACGTCAAGCGCGTGGAGCAGGCCCTAAGCCTTGGCATAGGGTCTGGGGTGCGGGGGAGTAAGGTGCCCTCCATCGAGTCCAACCCTACCCCTGGTTTCTAATCTCGTTCCATATTCCCGCCATTATCAGCGCCGCACCCAGGTAGCCCTTGGCGCTTAGGATTTCCCCTATCGTTATGAACGCCGCTATGTGGCCGAATATGGGCTCCGCGGAGTAAATCAGCGCCGCCTTGTGCGCCCTCGTGTTCCTCTGGTGCTTTACCTGAAGTGTGAACGCTATCACCGTCGCGAAAATCGAGGTGTAGAGCACCCCTGCCCAAGGCAACGGGTCCGTGGGGAACGTGAACGGCTCGGCCACGAGGGCGAAAACCAGCGAAAAGACGAAGTTCCATGTTATCTGCCAGAAGGCTAAGCTTAGGTAGTCCCTTTCCCCGAACTTCTGAACGAGGACTATCTGGAAGGCGAAGCTGAGGGCGCAGAGGACGGTGAGCATGTCACCGTAGTTGAAGTTCAGGCTCGCCCCCGAGATGAGGTAGAGGCCGGTTAGCGCTATTGCGAGTGAGGCGGCATCCCTGAGCTTGAGCCTGTCCCTAAGCAGGAAGTAGGCTATGAAGGGCGTGAAGACGACGTAGAGGGACGTTATGAAGGCCGAGTTCGAGGCGGTGGTGTACTTCAGGCCGACTATCTGGAAGCCATGACCGAAGAAGAGGGTAAGCCCGAGGATGAAGCCCTCCTTAAAGGTCTCCCTCCTCAAAACCTTTGACCTGAAGAGTATGAGCATCAGGAGGGACGCTATCCCGAAGCGATACGCTAGGAATAGAATCGGCGGCAGGTAATCGAGGCTAACCTTCATCGCAGGAAAGGTAAATCCCCATATCGCTGTGATGCCGAGAAGCACTAGTTCGGAGCGGTTCATCGCGTTCTGTAGCACGGCCTCGTTTATAAGGCCTTCCCTTCGCATAAACCTGCATCTGCGCGTTTTCACAAGGGTTATATAGATGGAGTTCCAACATTGGTACTAGGTGTTCTAAATGGGTGACGAACGGGTAGAGCGAATATGGATTTTGATAACCCCGGACAAGTGCAGTGGCTGCAGGCTGTGTGAAATCGCCTGTTCCTTGGAGCACGAGGGATTGATATGGCCAGAAGCATCGCGTATAAGGATATACGAGCTTCTACCGGGGGTGAACATTCCACACACCTGCGTCCAGTGCCCGGATTATCCATGCGTTGAATCCTGCAACTTCGATTCCCTGAGCGTCGATGAAAAAACCGGGGCCGTGCTGGTGGATGATGATAAGTGCACCGAGTGCGGTGCCTGCGTTCTCGCCTGTCCCGGCAACGTCCCGAGGATTCCAGCCGGAAAGGGCAGCGTCGTAATCTGCGACCTCTGCGGAGGAAGCCCGAAGTGCGTCGAGGTCTGTCACGAGGCAGGTCATGATGCACTGGTTCTCGTGAAAGGCCAGTACCGCTCGGTTTACAGAACATTCGCCAGAGACCCGGTTGAGAAGAGCACCGAGCTGGCGAGGAAAATGTACGGGGAGGAGTTTCTGGGGTGATACCATGTACGGCTACGCTGGAAAGCTTCTGGACGTTGATCTGAGCACAGGAAACGTGAAAACCGTCGAGCTGGACGAGGGGATGCTCCGCTTCTACGGCGGCAGGGGGCTTGGCACGTACATCCTGTGGAAGGAGCTCGGGGAGAAGTGGGAACGAATCGACCCCCTAAGCGAGGAGAACCTCCTGCTGATCCTCACCGGCCCACTGACGGGCTACTACCCGGGGATAAAGACGGCGGTGGTTGCCAAATCCCCCGAGAGCAATGGGGTAGTGGGAAGCGTCCTCAGCAGCGAGGTGGGAATAGAGCTTAAGGCGAGCGGCTACGACGGAATAATAATCCGGGGAAGGGCAAAGGAGCCCGTCTATCTTTTCATCAACGACGACGAGGTTGAGATAAGGGACGCCTCGAAGTACTGGGGCATGGGTGGAGTGGAGCTTCACAAGACTCTGCTGAGGGAAGTTCACGACGAGCTGAGGAAGAAGGCCAAGCTGAGGGGCGTCCCGAAGGAGCCGGCGATGATGTACATCGGCAGGGGCGGGGAAAGGAAGGTGCGCTTCGCTGCCATAATGAGCAAGCTGATGCATGCCGCAGGCTACGGCGGCTTCGGTGCGGTGATGGGAAGCAAGAACCTCAAGGCCGTGCTCGTTAAGGGCAACAAGGCCCTGCCTGAAGTCCACGACAGAGAAAAGTTCCGGTCCCTTCTCCAGGAGTTCCAGAGGGAACTTCTGACGCTCACCACCTTCCGCCAGTGGGGAACGGGGGCAGGTGGATATAGCGTCGGCAAGGACCGCTCGAGCGAACCTATAAGAAACTGGCAGGAGGAGTACCACGACGACGAGAGGATAAGCGTCGTCAACTTCGAGCTCAAGGCCTGGATAAAAAAGTACTGGGCCGACTACGGCTGTCCCGTGAACTGCATGAAGATATCCTATCTCCGCTACGGCGAGTACAAGGGAGCTATAACCGACGCTCCGGACTACGAGTTGATGGCTTACGTGGGAACCAACCTCGGAATATTCGAGCCCGAGAAGGTCGTCTACCTCTCATACCTCGTCGACGAGCTCGGCTTAGACGGCATAAACGCGGGCAACGTCCTCGGCTTTACAGCGGAGCTTTACCAGCGCGGAATCCTGACGGAGGGGGACATCGGCTTCAAGCTTGAGTGGGGCGACGAGAAGGCCTTCGCAAAGCTCCTTGAGCTGATAGTTACTAGAGAGGGCGTCGGGGAAATCCTTGCCGAGGGAACTTACCGCGCGGCAAGGAGAATCTCCGAGATGAAGGGCGTCGATGCCATGAGATACGCAGTCCACGTCAAGGGCATCGGCGTCGGTGCCCACGGGATAAGGAGCGACCTCGACTACACGAGGGACATAAGCTACGCCGTCTCGGTTCAGGGAGGCGACCACACGGCAACGGCAGGTTTGCCGGCGAGGAGCTACGAGGGCGAACTCGTCAATGCCTTCTATGACTCGGCCGTTATCTGCATGTTCACGACGAAGCCGGGCTTCGAGAGAATCCTTGAGTTCGGAAACGCGGTTACGGGCTTTGAGCTGACGCCGGAGAAGTGGTTCAACGGAACCGGCCTGAGGATAATCCATCTCCAGAGGATTCTGCTCCTCCTCGGAGGACCCGACGTCCACTGGGGGCCTGAGGACGACGACAACCCGCCGAGGTTCTACGAACCCCTCCCGACAGGACCGGTCAAAGGCAAGGCCCCCACCAAGGAGGAGATGAGCGAGAAGGTTCGCCAGTACTACGAGCAGGTTGGCTACGACGAGCACGGGATTCCGAAGGAGGAAGTCTTAGAGGAACTCGGGCTTGGGGAGGCAAAGCGCGAGGTGAAGCGCATAAGGGAGCGCCTCGGCCTCTGAACGGTGGTCCCCATGAGGGTAACGCTGGTACTCTACGGGGAGCATGCCCTGAAGCACGGCTCTCGGAGGGAGCTTGAGGTCGAGGAAGGCAAAAGGGTGGGCGAGCTGCTTGGGGAACTGGGAATATGGACGGACGAGCACCACATCCTGGTGAACGAGAAGAAGGTGAATGAAGACCACGTCCTCAGGGAGGGCGATGTCGTCAAGGTGCTTCCCGTAGTTTACGGCGGCTCACTCGCCCGGCCCGTTGACGCAGGACATGTTCATGGACAGGAGCATCTCTACGTAGCCTGATTCGAGGTTTTTCTTTATCTTATCCGCCAATGCCTTGAACTCCTCAAGGGTGAGCGGTTTCTTTGTCTTCAACCATTTGATTTTCCCGTCGTTCTTGTCAAGGACCACTATCTCCCCCTCCGTGATGAGGGGCACGTAGTTCATCTTTATCCCGTACAGCTCCTCGGCGAAGGCCAGCTTCGCCCTCATGAGCTCGAGGTAGTTGGCCAGGTCTTCGCCCAGGATCTTCCTGAATTCGCGCTCCATCTTCCCACCGTTGGAATCTCAATGCACAGGTTTATTAATCTATCGGGCATATCTGGGTAAAAATGCCCTTAAAATTCTCCGAAATCCAAATAAGTGCTAGCGATGTATCACTCTCGGTGAGACAATGGAGATGAAGTACGCACACCACTTCCACGCCTACCAGCCCGGCGACATAGTTTACGTTAAAGACGGTGACGGCTCGGGGCCGATAGAATACGAGGAGAGGAAGAGCCCCGTCGCGATAAAGATCCGCGGGGAGGAGGTTAAGGGAGAGAACTGGACGAGGGCGATGCTCTACTCCTACGAGCACATAGCCGACACCCTCTCGCGCATGAAGGGGGTTAGCATTGACATAGAACCCTTCACGTTTCTGATGCTCCTCCGCTACCGCAGGAAGGCCTTTGGTGATGCCGTAGAGCTTCTGAGTAGGTTTGATGCCGTTCCTACAACGCCGTTCCATCCGATAGTTCCCCACCTCGACGAGTTTGAGGGGAGAATCCTTGCGAGGGTTTCCTTCGACTTCTACGCCCCGCTGATTGGGGATAAGCCCGTAATCGGCTACTGGCTTCCTGAGGCTGTGATAACGAGAAGAACGGCCCAGATAATCGAGTCCCAAACGGACAGGAAGCTGGTCTTCCTCCTCGACGAGAGACAGCTCCTCTACGACTTTCCCCAGGCGAAGCACTCCTGCAACCGCTATTCAAACTCCTTCGTCTTCGGAAGGGAATGGGGCATAAGCGACGCCTTCGCCTTCAACACCCTCGACGTCCCGGGTTTGGTCTCCGCTACCCTGTCCTACCGCGACGACCACAAGGAGAAGCTGGGCGTTCCCTACCTGATATTCACCGCCAGCGACCTTGAGAGCCTGCTCGGCAATCCGGCACAGCTCGACCGCTTTACCGCATGGATGGAGGGGCTTGAGAGGAACGGCGTCGAGAGGGTCTCGGCGATGGAGTTCGTGAGGAGGAAGCTCTCGGGCGAGTTCAAACGCTTGGACGGCGAGTGCTCCTTCGAGATGGGGGTTAAGGACTACTCCTCCTGGAGCGACTACTTCGACCTGAGCACGGACGGCAAGACGAGCGACTCCCGCTGGCTCGGTTACCGTAGGGCCGATGGAAAGGTCTTTGCGAGGGAGGTGAACGGCAGAAAAATCTCCCAGCTCTGGAAGGTCGCCTTCACTAGGCTCTTCGAGGGGCTCAACAGAACCGTCAGGCTGGGAGTTCTGAAGGGCCTTGCGGAGCTTGGAGCCGATGCCGAGGAGTTCCTAGTCCGCTACGCGAGGATTTTCTTCAGGGACTACTACGATTACTTCGGCATGGAAACCTCACTCGATTACGTGCTTGAACCGGCCAACGGCGAGGGGGACGCTTTAAGGCTCGGCAGGATTTATTACCTGATGCTCCTCGCCAACCACTCCTGCCCGCGCTTCTGGGAGAACTTAGATACACGCGTCGCCTTCGGCAACGTCTCGGTCATGGCGAAGGTCCTCGTTGAGCTGATGGAGTACTTCGACGGCAGTGAACTTCAGAGCCTCTTCACCGAGGCCTATCTAAGGCTCCTAAACTTCGAGAACCTCTACCACCTCTGGAACCTCGGAGCAATGCCCTCCCTGCAGGGCTGGGAGACGGGGGAGAAAGCGTGGCTCGATGCGTTAAAACCTGAGGTTCCCAACAGCGGTTACAACGTCGTGGCGAGGGCGGCCCTCTACGTTGGAAAGCGCGACCTGAGGGGCGAGCTCAAGAACCTGATAGGGCACTACAACCTCGACTGGGCCGTTGCGGATACCGGCCACATCTCGGGCGAGGTTCACGGTGATTGGGAGAACCGCGAATGGTGTGAACACAGGGAATGATGTGCTGCCCTCCCCGGGACGTTTGGTTATTTAATTTTGTTAGCCTAACCTTTAAAACTTGGGAACTCCATACAGAAACGACCCGGAGACGGAGGGGATGGTGTTGAAGGAAAAGAAACGCCGTGAGGAGGAGTTGTCCATCCTTGGTCCCGTGTTGATGAAGCTCGGTGGGAAGGAGTACCTGAGGCTCAAGCGCATACTCGAGGACGCGGAGAAGAAGGGGGTGGGTAAGAAAACCCTCTTGCTAGCCCTTCAGATTCCACTTCTCTCTGCTCAGGAAGAGGTAGGCCTCGTCCTCCAGCTCCTTCGGGACGTAGTCTAGCATTATCCAGGCGTCCCTGATGTTTTCCCTAACGCTTTTTCCCATGGCAACCTGGTTCTTCGCGAGGAGTTCGAGGATAACCTCCGCTATGTCTTCCTTCACGGTCTTTTCCGCGAAGAGCCTCTTCCCGATAATCCACACCCTCTCGTTCTTCCGGTAGAAGTCCTGGCCCCTCTCGGTGAAGAACTCGGGTCCGGGCTTTATCCTCACCTTTTCCCTTTCCCTCCTGTCCACCTCGAGCATTATGAAGGCTTTGCTGCCGTCATGTCCAACGTTCCAGCCGAGGACTTTGAAACCCTCCCTCGAGAGGGCCTTCTCAAAGCCCCGGGCGCTCCTCTCCAGCTGGGGGAGCAGGATGTCCTCCACAAGGTCAGGGACCCCAAAGACTAGCGTCACGAGGTGGGTTCCCTTCCTCCTCAGTTCGGAGAGGTAGTTCCCTCTTTTCTGGCCTCTTGGGAAGAAGAACCCCTCGGATGGATTCTCCAGGAACTGATGTGCCTTGAAGTAGAAAACCCCGTAGCGCTCCCAACTCAGGTTTGCCGCAACGTTCCTCCTCGGGTCAACGGGGTCGATGACTATCAGGGGCCTATCCGCCTCGGCCTCGCGCCTGACGGTTCTCATGGCTATCTCGTATTCATGCTTGAGCCAGTTTCCTGGGTCTATTATCTTCTGCCTCAGCATGAAATCGGCGTTTTTGAGGACTTCAAGGAATGAGCCGTACCTGATGATGAGAATCTCGGCAAGGTAACCGGAGAACCCGCGGATGTATATCTCGCTCCCGTAGGCGTTTATGCCCTTCAAAAAGCGCTTGAGGAGCCTCACTTCATCGTTCCTTCCGTTGAGGTTCTCAAGGACCCAGCGGTTGTGGAGTATTGAGCGGTCTACGGCCGTCTTCACGTCCCTCCAGCTCTCCACATCGTAGCATGGAACTATGTCGACCTTTACTCCCTTATATCTCGCCCTCACGTAGGGATGCTCGGCATAGGCGATTTCGTAGGAGCCGAGCCTCTCGGCGATGGTCTTGCCAAGCTCCAGACCCTTCTCGCGGAGCTCTTCCAGGGGAGTATCGGGGGAAAAAGCCAGGAAGAGGTCAACGTCGTGGTCTCCGGCTAAATACGTGTCCTTCGCGAGCGAGCCGACGAAGTATGGATTAACGTCGAGGCCCCGGCTTTCTATGGTTTCCTCAGCCAAACTCTTCAGTTCCCTCATCAGGCCTTCCACGAAGGCCCTCTCCTCGTCCGTTGGGCGTATTCTCTGGAGGACTTTTTGAAGCACGGCCTCGACGTCCATTCTCACACCTCACTCGGCCAGCTCGAACCTCGCAACGGTCTCGTAGATCGGCCCCTTCGGCGTAAGTGTGCTCTTCTTCAGCTCTATGGCCTCAACATCGAACTCGCCGAAGTCCTCGTTGGCTAGGTCTTTGAGCGCCATCGCCAGCTCGAGTTTGTCCCTCACGAACTTGACGCGGCCGATGGTTATATGGGCCACGAAATCCTTGTCCTTCTTGAAGCCCAGACGGCGCATCTCCCGCTCAACATCCTTCGCTATCGCATTTATCCCCTCGTCGTTCTCTATGCCTGCCCAGATTACGCGGACGTAGTTCGGGTTCGGAAAGACTCCTATCCCCTTGACCCTGGCGCGGTGCTTCTTGTGCTTCTTCGCTATCTCCTCCAGGGCCCTCTTGACTTCCTCTGCGGTGGCCTCGTCGATCTCTCCGAGGAACTTGAGCGTGACGTGGAAGTTCTCGCGCTCGACAAACTTTATCTTGGCCGATTTGCTCCCTATCCTCTCCTGGGCCTTCAGAAGGTTGTCGCGGACCTCGTCGTTAACCTCAATGGCTATGAACGCCCTCATATCACCACCGAGAAAAGTTGGGGGAGGAGGTTAAAGAGGTTACTCCCTGACAACGACTGGGAACTCCTCCCAGGGGAAGACTATCCACTTGTCGGTGCGGAAAACGTAGAAGTCGGGAACCACCTTCGTCCAGGGCTTCATGCTGAGGCAGGCGATTCTGACGTCTTCCGCTCCGGCCTTCTTGACCTCCTCGATGACGACTTCGAGGGTCTTCCCCGTGTCGCTGACGTCGTCGACTATGACGACCTTCTTGCCCTCCAGCGAGCCGTGGAGGGGTATCGTTATGACCGGCTTCTCCATCCTCTCGTCGATGTCCTTGTAGAACTTGACGTCGATGACCTTGACCTCCAGGTCACCGAGGATGTGGCTGAGTCTCACCGCCGGAATTAGGCCACCCCTCGCGACTCCGACTATGACATCGGGCACGAAGTTCTTTCTAAGCTCGTCCGCGAGCGAGAATATTGCCCTGTCCACCTGCCACCAGGTGAGGTAAACCTTGTCCATCTCAACACCTCCGAATAGCGTGAGCTCTGAAGGCCACAACTTAAGGCTTTCGGCTGATGGGTAGAAGTTAAAGTCCTTCGCTTAAAAAGCCTCCGTTGGCAGAAAAATGTCAAAATCAAGAAAAGGTGAGTGGGACTAACTGATGACGCACTTGCTCCAGCCGCAGCGCGGGCAGGTTGCGCAGCCGCTCTCCATCCTCAGCTCGACGAGTTCGCCATCGCTCTCGTAGCAGACCGGGCAGTAGGCAACGCCGAGAAGCTCCTTTATCTTCTCCTCGGGCACGTCCGGCTTCTCCGCGTGGTGCGGGTGCTCGTGCATCGGTTTTGCCGCGACGGGCCTGCTTATAGAGAAGGTTATGCCAGCGCTCTCGGTTTTCTCCTTTCCGTTGGTGCCGTTGAGTATAGCCTCAACGTTGATGAACTTAGAGAGCCAGGGCTCGGCCTCAACAACTGCTTTAAGCTTCTCGACCGCGTACTTGCTCGGCTTGGCCGGGACGCGCTTCCTCTTCTCTCCCTCGACGCTGTAGACCTGCACCGAGAGCGAGCCGTCGCGGTAGACGGTTATGCCCTTACAGCCGAGCTTGTAGGCGAGTAGATAGGCAGCTTTGACGTCCTCAACCGTTGCGTCGTTAGGCATGTTTATGGTCTTGCTCGCGCTGTCGGTCAGCCAGAGCTGGATGTTCGCCTGGGCCAGTATGTGGTCGAGCCAGTGGATGTCCATGGAGGTGACGAAGATCCTCTGCATGTCCTCTGGAATCTCCTCAAGGCCCTGGATCGAGCCGTAGTTGTCGCTTATCTTCCTGAGTATCTCGTCGCTCCACAGGCCGCGCTTCTTCAGCTCGGCCTCGAAGACGGGGTCGACGTAGTAGAACTCTCCAACGGTGACGCTCTTCTTGTAGACGAGCGCGAATATCGGCTCGATTCCGCTGGATGTGTCGGCTATCATTGAAACTGAGCCCGTGGGCGGGCAGGTCGTGGTCATTCCGTTCCTAACTCCAAACTTCTTGACCTCCTCGGCCAGCTCGTCCCAGGGGAGGCTCCAAATCTCGCGGTGGTAGAAGCCCTCGACCGGGAGCTCGCCGTCTTTGTATGCGGACTTCTCGTAGAGCGGGAAGGGTCCGCGCTTTTTGGCGGCCTCGACTGAGTATTTGTAGGCGTAGAACGTGAGGTACTCGGTGGCCTTCCTCATGAAGTCGTAGCCCTCTTTGCTGTTGTATGCTATGCCGAGCTTGAATAGCGCATCGGCGAGACCCATTATTCCAACCCCGATGCGCCTCGTCAGCTTGGTGTTGCGGTCTATCTCCGGCAGCGGGAACTTGTTGACGTCTATGGCGTTGTCGAGGTACTTGGCGACCTTCTGGATGACATAGGCGTACTCGTCCCAGTCGAAGTAGGGCTTGCCTTCCTCGTCGTACTTCACGAACTTTGCAAGGTTTATGCTCGCTAAATTGCACGATTCGTAGTCGTAGAGCGGCTCTTCTCCGCACGGGTTGGTCGCACGGATTTTCTCGCCCTTTGCGGGCTCAAGAACGTTCCTCTTGTTGATGACGTCGAAGAACACCACACCGGGGTCTGCCTTCGCCCAAGCCATGTAGGCGAGCTCCTCGAATAGGCTCTTGGGGTCTATCTCCTTGACCCTCTCGCCGGTTCTCGGGTTTACGAGCGGGTAGCGCTTGCCCTCCCTAAGGGCCTCCCAGAAGTCGGCCCAGATTCCGACGCTGATGTTGAAGTTGCTGAGCACGTTGGTTCCGACGTTCTTCTCCTTGGCGTGGATGAACTTCTCTATGTCCGGGTGCCAGACCTCGAGGATGCCCATGTTCGCTCCGCGCCTTACTCCTCCCTGCTTGATGACGTCGCTGACGGCGTCGATTAGGTGCATGAAGGAAACGGGACCGCTCGCGGCTCCTGTGGTGGTTCCTACGAGGTCTCCCTCCGGACGAAGCTTCGAGAAGTTCAAACCGGTTCCGCCGCCCATCTTCTGTATCATGGCAACGTCATGGGCTGCCTTCATTATGCTCTCCATGTCGTCCTCTATCGGCACAACGAAGCACGCCGAGAGCATTCCGAGAGGCCTACCGGAGTTGATGAGCGCCGGAGTGTTCGGCATGAATATCTGGCTCGTCATCAGCCTGAAGTACTCCTCCACCTCGTCCTCGTAGCGGTCGAAGGCGCCGTTTTCGAGCATCTTTATTACATCGTCTATTGGAACCTTCATCCGGCCCTTCTCGGCCAGCTCACGGTAGAGGTTGAGGAGCCTCTCGAAGTGGTACCTGTTGAGCTTGAACCTTCCGATGGAGAGCTTCCCCTCGTACTCGTCGAGGGTTCTCAAGTACTCTTCCACCCTGCTCAAGTCCTGCTCGTGGTTTCCTTCCCTATCAAAAATCCTCTCGTCGTAGAGCAGGTCAGGGATGACCGAGAGAACTGCGACGCGCTCGAAGAGCTCCCTGGGGCTCTCAACTATCTCTCCCTTCTCGTTCTTTATCAGGTAACGGGAAGCCAGAACGCGGAGGGCGTTGATGGAGAAGCGCTTGTCTATCTCGTCCAGCTTGTCCTTGTTGAGGATTTTCTTCTTCTCTTCACGGATCTCGGCCTTCTTCTTGCGGTAGAGGATGTAGGCCTTTGCAACATCGAAGAGGCCTGCGCGCATGAGTTCAAGCTCGACTATATCCTGGATGTTCTCTATGTGTGGGGTTTGACCGTCGTAGAGTTCGTTGACCCTCCTGACGACCCTTCTAACCACCTTGTTGAGGAGCTTCTCGTCGCGGACGCCGACTTCAAGCATTGCCCTTTGTATAGCCCATTTTATACGGTCTTTATCGAACGGGACAATTCTGCCGTCCCTTTTCATCACTTTTTCAACCGGCATATAAACACCCCTGACATACAGCTGTTTATCGTTGCCCCCATTAGTAGAAGCATCAGCAGAACTCTATGCCGGCCACTCCTACATATACCTTACCCCGTTGGAAGTTGCCGGGGTGACGAATTTATGCCCCGAACTTTGCCTCCCGGGTAAAGGGGTAGAAAAGGGGGATGTCGGATAATTTATCCAAATGTCAAAGGCCCTCGTAGACCAGCTTGAGCCTGTAGGCGTGTTTGAGCTCCTCCCCTGCCATCATTTTGAAGATGTGCCCTAAAGAGCCGTTCAGTATCTGGGAGAGCCTCGTGTAGAGCTCGTAGGCGTGTTTCTCCCTCACGAGGGCTTCGAGGACCAGCTCCTCAAGGCTCTTCGGCTTCGCCCTCTCGTCGCTCAGCATAGGTTCTAGGGAGAGGGATTCGAGGTAGTCTATGACCGCGGTTTCCTCCAGCGTTCCCTCGGAGAGCATCCTCTCGAGGGTTTTTCTGTGCCTCAGCTCCTCCTCGGCCATCAGCTGGAAGGTCTCGACGAGTTCGGGTCTCTCAAAGGTGGCGAAGGTCTCACCGAGCTTGTGGAGATTGTAGAGCTCGTTCTCCTGCCATATCAGTCTCTCCAGGAGTTCCTGGAGCCTCATTTCGATGCCTCCATGAAGGTCTTCAGGTAGTCGAGCAGTTCCTTAACGCTGGGGAGGGCTAGATCGGGCTTTATCCCGGTTTTTTTAACATCCTCCAGCGTGTTTACACCGGTTAGAACCATTACCGCCTTCATGCCGAAGCGCTTGGCGAAGACTATGTCAGTGTCGAGCCTGTCACCGACCATCCAGATTTCATCAGCTTTGAGCTTGCTCCTCGCTACCTCGTAGGCCGGCTCGTTGGGCTTGCCTATTATCAATGGCTCGACGTCGGTTGAGGCCTTCAGCGCGGCTATTATCGAGCCCGCGCCGGGGTAGATGCCCTCCTCGGCGGGATACGTTGTGTCCGGGTTGGTGCCGATGAACCTCGCGCCGTTCCTTATCGCCAGCGTGGCGTACTTGAGCTTCTCGTAGGTTAAACCGGGGTCGAGGCCGACGACGACGTATTTTACTTCCCTCCAAGCTCCTTTTCTGGCTTCATCGACGTCAACGATTCCCCAGCCGAGGCGCTCCATCTCCCGGTGAAGCCCCTCGCCGCCGATGACGAAAACCTTCCCGGGCTCGAAGTGCCTCTCCATGTAGAGCCTCGTGGCGAGGCCCGAGGTGATGATGAGGTCCTCGGGGACGTCGATGCCCATCGAGAGGAGCTTCTCGCGGTACATAACGGGGTCTTTGGTGGAGTTGTTGGTTAGAAAGATGAATGGAACGCCCGCCCCTTTCAGAAGGTTTATCAGTTCCCTCGCTCCCTCAACGGGCTCGTTTCCCCGGTACAGAACACCGTCCATGTCGAAGATGAGGGCGATTTTTCTCCGCATGGAAAAAGAATGGATGGAGGGTTTAAAAGTTCACTGCTCCGCGTTGAGCTTCATGTTGACGAGAACCCTGTCGGTCTGGCACTCGTTGCCGGCCTCCTTCGAGAACTCCACCGTCATGGTAACTCTCAGTATCTCGTCCTCCTTGAGCGGCCTGTCTATGAGTTCTATTTCCTTCCCGCTGAGTTCCTTCAGGCTCTTCCCCCTTACCGAATCGATTGTCCATGAATCGCCGCCTAGGTGTGCCTTCAGCTCCTTCACTATCAGGTATCCGCTGAGTTCTCCGACATCGGTCGTGTTGTCGACGGCCTTCTCCGCGGGACTCATCGTACCGTCCTCGAGGTCGCTGACGTGGAGAAGCATCGTCAACCTGGAGACGTCTATGTCCCCGCGGTTCTTGACGTAGAAGCTGAAGGTTCTCCCGTCGCCAGGTTTGAGGTTCGAGAACTCGAAGAGCCTGAGGTCGTTGTAGAACCTGCTTCCGTCCTTGCTTATGGCTATGTCGAACTCTCCGGAGCTTATCTCGTTGTTCTCCGAGAGGGCGACGTCGGTGAAGAGGGACTTGGCCGGCCCGGCGAGTATAACCAAGGCCGCGAGGAGGCCAATTGCTACAACTTCTGCATGTTTCATATTACACCACCCAAGATAGTATTCTCGGAAGGATTACGCAGATAGGGCTTATAAAATTTTCTCTCAAAATGGTAAAAATGGGGTCACGGTCTTACGTTGACGTTGAGCTTGAGGGACTGTATCGTCCCGTTGACCGCTTCCAGGATGAGGTTCTTCGCGGGGGTTTCCGCGTAGTTGCCGTTGGGTGGGGCCGGGGGAAGTTCCGGCGGTTCGTCCTTGAAGAGCAGGAACCACACCTGCCACTTGCCGGGTTCATCTATGCTGAAGGTGTAGTTGGTCTCGAACTGGGGTGTCCAGTTGCCCTCGATGTTGACCGGAACGTTCGGCAGAGTCACGTTGAACCAGCCGGGCATTGGATACATCTCGTGGATTACGGTCGTGTTGGTGGTGTTGTCCCACGTTAGGTTCACCTGCCATATCTGGACGTAGTAGGTTACGTTGCGGTGCTCGTGGTTGACTATGCCGATGATAACCGTCCCGTTCTGGTCGACTTTGAGGTCCGTCGGATAGTTGTCGGCTATTCCATCCGGGCCGAGGATGTAGAACTCGGTGAAGGCCTCACCGGGCTTTGGGTGCGTTACCACGTAGGCGAGGGTGCCGATGGAGGTGATGATGGCGATTATCAGGATCACCGTTAGGGCCTTGTCGAGCTGACTTGAGCTCTCCCATTCGAGTTCATCCTTGAGTCGCTCAACTGTTATCCAGGGTACCCATGGCTCGAATGCCTTCGAGCGGCGGTGTATGGCTATGATCGCAAAGACGACGTTGAAGATCGTCAGGCTGACGAGTATCGGGATAAGCCTTATGCCCCATGGGGTGTAGTTCAATCCGAGGCCTATTAGCGGAACTATCGCTATGCTCAGGCCGAAGCTGAGGGCGAGCCTTTCGAGGTTGTCCAGCTCCTTTTTTTCAGGGAATAGGGCGGTTATGAAGACGTAGCCTGGGAAGAAGAGTACGAAGGCCAGACCGAGAGCCTTTCTCGCCAAACTGTCCGGGGCGTAGAATATGAGTAGGTCTAGGATTATTGAGAGTCCTATGATTGTGAGCAGATCCCAGTGTTTCTTCCAGTTCATTTCATCCACCCGTGATTATCGAGTACACCTTTCCCATTACGATTATCGCGAATATAACTATTAGGAGCTCGACGAGAGGCTTCACGCTCTCCTTCTGCTCCCTGCTGAGGAAGAGGCTTCCCACCTCTATCGTTATCAGGAGGCCTATCAGCGTGAGGGTTAGGAATACGCCGACGCTCTTGGCGGCGAGGGCTGCGATGAGGACCCAGAGTGAGAGGAAGAGGAGCATGTAGTCCTCTACATCCATTCCTGGACTCCCCCGAGTTTTTTCGCGGTTATCTCGATGCCGTAGTCCTTTGCCTCCACCCTCTCCGTGAGCAGCAGCTCCCCCGTGGCCTTCGCGAGGGCCAGGAGCACGGAGGCGCAGAGGGGGCAGGGTGTTTTCTCGCAGTTCTTGGGCTCGCACTTGATATCGGGCTGGATGATGATTCTGAGCCTGTCACCCTTCTCTTCAATGTAAACCTTCTTTGCCAGCCCCAGTGCCCTTAGGACCGAACCCGCGGCGCTTTCGACCGTTGGTATGCCGGAGGAATCGAGGGGACCCTCAAGGTGTTCCTCGTACTTCTCGACGAGTGATGCCCCGAAGGGGCCGAGGAAGAGTCCCATTGCCTTTTCGTTTGGGACGTCGGTTAGGAAGACCGTTTTCTCATCCAGTCTCGCCAAATCTAACTCGAAGTTCTCGTGGAGGGGGATGAAGACTCCTCCCCTCGGGAGGTTCTCGTAGGGGGGTATGTAGACGGCGTTTCCGTTGAGGGCCAGGTTCTCGGAGAACGATGAGAAGACTCCGGCGTAGGGCTCCAGGAGGTTCTCAATGGCTTCTTTTTTCACGTATTTGGATGATTTAAACGTGAAGACCACTGCCCCCAGGAACGCCCCGGCTATTCCTATGTTCATCAGGCTAGTGTTTGTGGTGAGGAAGCCGTGGAGTGCAAGTGCACCGCCGCCTAGCACCAGTGCAGCGCTAACTAGGTTCTTAATCTCCATCTTTACCCCGACTTCACAACGACCACTAACCTTATAAAAGATTTCCCCCGAGAAGGCCTTGATTGGTATGAGGGGCTTAATTCCGTTGTTCTTGGTCTCGCTGCTCGTAACGGCGGGTTTACAGGTGGTTTCCGCCTCTGGAACCGATTACTACTCGGCTAGTTCGAACGATTACGGTGCCTACGTTTATTTCACGTCCCTCATATCTGACTTCGAGGCCCTCTACGATCAGGTTCTGGTCGAAAATGACTCGGCTTTAAACGTCTCCTCGCGACTCTATGGAATCACGAACTCCACCTACGAGACGCTCATAGTCTACTCCTCGATCGGGATAAACGATAAAGTCCTCTCCCTGGCGTCCGAGTTTCAAAAGCTCGGTGAGTGCTCTTTCTACGTATCCTCAGGCAGCCTATCCTTCCGGAGGGGCATGGAGGAGCGCGACTACGTTTCGGCCAGAAACGCCCTCCTGTCGATGGAGACGGGCCTCTCCTCCTGTCGGGAGGCGGTTAACTCGATCTCGTCGGTGGAACTTGTCGGGGAGAACAACGAGAGCCTGAGGCTCGATGTAACCGGCTTATCGTCCAAGCTCAATGGGGTTGAAGGCCTAATCGGGGAGTACCGACGCGCCCTCGATGCCGCGGAGGTGCCTTCGAACTTCTCGGTCTTCATCTCCAAGGAATCACCTATGGTTCTGGACAACGTCACGATATTCGGGTACGCCCCCAACATGAGCTCAGTTCTCCTCGTGGTGAACGGAACCCTCTACACGCCCGAGCTCGGCAACGGTACCTTCCGCCTCGTGTACTCCTTTCCCCGAACGGGCACCTACGAGGTCTATGCAGTGGGTGTTAACTCCAGCGGCTCCTTCAAGTCGAACGTTCTCCTGGTTAACGTGACCAGAATTCCAACGAGGATAATCGCGGAGGAGAGTCGCGGGGAGGCGGTTACGGTTTCGGGATATCTCCTCGACTACTGGAGCAGAGGGGTAGATAGAGTGCCGCTAAAGCTTGTCGTTGGCGGTGAGGTTTACCCACTCGTGACGGACTCAGAAGGGTTCTTCAACGCCACGGTTAACGTTTCCTCCGAGGTGAACGCGACCGTACTGTTCGCCGGAACCTCTCTCTATGCTCCCTCAAACGTCACCCTGCTTCTCCTTCCTGCCAAGCTGAGGCCCACCATAAGGCTCTTCTACGAGGGTGGGAGCGTCAAGGCCGGCGATACTGTCACGATAACGGGAACCGTTACCCCTGACATATCGATCCCGCTCGTGATCTACGTTGATGACTCCCCCTACACCACAATCACCGCCCGCGGGGACTTCTCCTTCCAGGTTCAGCTTGGGGAGGGAACGCACGAGGTGTACGCGTACTTCCCGGGCAGCGATGAGCTCCAGGCGAGCGGATCCAACGTGATTCAGATAACCGCGACTCCTATCAGTTACACCACCAGGATTCTGCTCTTGCTGGCCTTCCTTCTCCTTGCGGGGCTTGGATACAAGTTCCTGACCCGGAAGAAGGTGCAGCCTGTGGTGGAAGAGGTAGCCGGGGAAAGGCCAGTGGAGGCTGAATTCGGCGAGGCTTCCCCGGATGTCCTCGGAGCCTACAGGGTGGTCTACCGCTTCCTTAGGAGGCTCTATTCGTTGCCCGGTTCGATTACCCCCAGAGAACTGCTCTCAAGGTTCAGGGGTGAGCCCTTCTACAACGACCTGGAAAAGCTGACGGTGATGCACGAGAGGGGTCTCTACGCGAGGATGAGGTTCGGGATTTCAGAGGCTCTCGGTGCAGTCAAGAGGGCCTCCCGCGTGATAATAACCGCCATCGTGAGGGATGAGCTTTGAACAAGGTGGCCTACGCGATACTGCTGATAATCGGGGTTTCCCTCCTGGTCATGCCCATGTCCGTCCCCCGCTTTAAGAGCGATGCGGCCTACAGCGTGCTCAACACGGAGTGGAACGGCCTGTCGAGCTTTGGAAAGCTCCTATACAAGAGCGGGGAGATAACCCCGGTTCTCGTTCCCTACGATTCCCTCGGCCTCGGGAAGATGAACGGCACCCTCATCGTGGTGGGCCCCGATGTGGACTTCTCTCAGAGGGAAATAGAACAGGTTAGGGCGTTCCTTGAAAGTGGGGGGACGCTCATACTGGCCGACGATTTCGGCACCGGCAATGAGTTGCTTGAAGGGTTGGGACTTCCCCAGCGGTTCTCGAAGAAACCCGTGACGGGCATGACCTACCTCAAGAACTACGAGTTCCCGGTAACGAGGGAGATAACCGACGACGCACTCTCGACGGGGGTTAACTACCTCGTGATGAGCAGGCCCGCGGTCGTCCTCAACGCCCAGAACCCCTCTGTCTACACGAGCAACGCTTCAATGCTCAACGGCGAATACGGTGCCTTTCCGCTAATGGACGTTGTTTCCTACGGAAAGGGCAGGGTGATCCTTATATCGGATCCCGACATCTTCACCAACGCCCTCTTCCCCCAGAACGAGCCGTTCCTCCGGAACCTCATTGGCTCGCTCCCCGAGAAGACCTTCTACATAGACGAGGCCCATCATGCCGACTTCAATCCCTACTCAACGGGAACCATCGTCATCAGGCGGGCGGTCAACAGGGAGCTGGTGTTCTACTACGTGCTCTTCATAGCGGTGCTGGCTTTCTTCATCGAGAGCGGCCTCTTTGGCCTCCTGCTGGATAAGCTATTCGCCCTCCTGGGCCGCTTCTTCCGTGAGGAAAGGGAGAGCCTCGACGAGATTATATCGAGGCTTGAAGAAAGCGGCCTCGATGGGGATAAGTTAAAAAAGATACTCCAAGAAATCGAGACCGGGTCAAAGCTAGGTGGTGGTCATGGACGGTAAGGAATTCATGGAGAGACTGAAGAAAGAGGTCAGCAAGGCCGTCGTTGGTAAGGAGGACGTGATTGAACTCCTCACGATAGCCCTCCTCTCCGAGGGACACGTGCTCATCGAGGGAATCCCTGGTGTGGCGAAGACCACCATAGCCAAGGCCTTCTCGAGGGCCATAGGGTTGAGCTTCTCAAGGATACAGCTCACCCCGGACCTTCTTCCGGCGGATATAATCGGCGTCTTCTACTACGACCAGAAGACAGGTGAATGGACGACGAAGAAGGGCCCGATATTTGCCAACGTTGTCCTGGCGGACGAGATAAACAGGGCCCAGCCAAAGACCCAGAGTGCACTCCTGGAGGCAATGCAGGAGATGCAGGTAACCATCGAGGGCACCACTTTTCCCCTCCCCAGGCCGTTCCTCGTGATAGCCACGATGAACCCCTTAGAACATGAGGGCGTTTACATCCTCCCGGAGGCCCAGCTTGACAGGTTCATGCTGAAGATCGAGATAGGGTTCCCCAGCAAGGACGAGGAGATGGCGCTCCTCAGGAGGAAGAGCCTGGGGGACTTCTCCGACGTTGAGCCTATAGTCACCCACGAGGAGCTAGTTGGGCTCATCTCCGAAGTGAAGAAGGTTGAGGCCAGCGACGAGATACTGGAGTACATCTACTCGATAATCTCCGCCACCAGGAGCGATGAGAGACTTCTCTTCGGAGCCTCGCCGAGGGCGGGAGAGCACCTCCTCTACGCCGCCAAGTCATCGGCTTTCCTTGACGGCAGGGGTTACATCATCCCGGACGACGTCAAGAAGGTCGCTCTACCCGTGCTCACCCACAGGCTCGTCCTCAAGGTTGAGTACGAACTCGAGGGTGTGAAGGTCAGGGACGTTGTGGAGGATATCCTCAGAGAAACCGAGGTCCCGGTGTAGTCGATGACAAGGGAGGACTTTCTCTTCATCCTCGCCTTCCTCCTCATGGTCGAGGGCTATCTGGCCGAGACGGTGTTCCCGGCGGTTCTGGGCATGCTGATAATCCTCTACATCTACGGGGTTAGGAGCGTCGTGGAGCTCTCAATCGAGGGCGAGGTAATCCTGCGGGAGGCAAAACTCGAGGAGGGGAAGTGGCAAATAGCGGAACTTCGCGTTAGGAACCTGGGTGGAGATGCGGTTATGAAGCCCCTTGTGAAACATGAGGATTTTGAGGTCGAGGGCATTGAGCCGTTTTTCCTTCCCTCTGGGGAGGAGCGCCTCATCGAGTACCGCTTCAGGCCCCTCAGGAAGGGGAAGTTTGCCATTGGTCCGGTTGAGATAATCGCTGAGGATCCGCGTGGGCTGTACGTTGAGAGGTTCTTCATAGGTTCTGAGGTGGAGGTTAACGTCTATCCCTCCGTGGAGAGCATAAAGGACGCCGCCAGGGTGGAGCACAACCTCCGTCTGGCCGAGGTCTACCGGAAGGGCCAGCTCTTTGGAGCGGAAGGTCTCGACATCAAGGATCTGAGGGAGTACCAGCACGGCGACGACTTCAAGAGGATAGACTGGAAGGCTAGTGTGAGGCTCGGCGAGCTTATAGTCAGGGAGTTCATAAAGGAGGAGAACGCCGACGTTTACATCTTCCTCGACAACACGAGGGAGATGCGCAAAGGGCTTAAGATGGCAAAGATAGACTACGCCGCGGTTCTGGCCCTTCAGGTAGCCTCAAACCTCGTGAAGCGCTACCGCGTGGGACTGGTTGTCTACGACGATGTCAGCGCCGATATCGTGAGCGCTGGAAAAGGGCCGGCCCAGCTCGAGGCCATCAGGAGGAGGCTCGGCCTTAAGGGTGAAAAAGGAGCCATGAGCCTCCGCTTCGAGGCTGGCTTCTCGATCGGCGAGAAGGCACAGGAGTTCCTCAGGAAGGTTCTTCTGCTGAGGAAGGGCAGACAAGGAGCCCTTGGGATCTTCGAGGCCCTGAGCCTGCTCAAGAATCCCTCCTTTATGATACTCATCACGGACCTCAGCAATCCAACCCAGACCTACCGCGCCGTGGCGAGGGCATTGAGAAGCCACAGGGTGCTGATACTCTCCCCGAATCCGGTCCTCTTCTACAGCGGCGACCTGGACGAAACGACGCTCAGGAGACTGTACCGTGCGTACGGTGAGAGGGAAGAGCTCCTGAGGAAGTTCAACGCTCTAGCTCCTACCATAGACCTCGGCCCGAGCGACTACATAAGGGAACTGGCGAGGGTGGTGTGAATGATAGGTGTCGTGGCATCGATACTTGCGGGCTTTGTTGCCGGAACGTACATCACGCTGCTCGCTCCACTCGTCTACATCCTCGCCCTGAAGAACCGAGACCTTGGACTCGTTGCGTACTTGATCTATATACTCTACCTGGGAGGCTCCGTTGAGGCTTTGACACTCTACTCGTACCCCAGGCTCGTGACGACACTGGCGTTGTCCCTGGCGTCGATACTGCTCATCGACGACGTTCTTAAGAGAAGACCCGCATTCGGAAGGATAGAACTCCTGACGACCCTCTTCATGGTGGTCGGTCTAGTGGTGCCGGAGGCGTTCTTGGCAGGTGTTATGTTCTACTTCCTGCTCAGGTTCAGGCTGGGCATCGGGATTTTCGCGTTCCTGGCCGCAATGGTTTCCATCTTTCTGATCTTTCGTTCATCCCTTGATTTCCCAGGCTCTGCGGCAACTCAAGCCTTGGTGGTGTCAGCGTTTGGAATATTTCTGGCCGTTTCGAGCCTCGTTTGGAAAAATCTTAAAAAGAGGGAGATGTTCAGATTACAATGGTGATTTCATATTAGCAATCTTTGCTTAGTAATAATGCAGAATCTCCCATGGAGGCGATCCAATGAAACTTGCTGTCACAATCCCAGCATATAATGAAGAGAATACTCTCGGTAATGTTATACACGAAATAAAAGAGCTCAAGCCTGAAGATTTTGAAGGAAAAATCGATGATATTGAGATAATAGTTATCAACGATGGTTCTGAGGATAATACCGTCAAAGTTGCCGAAGAAGCTGGGGCCGATATTATAGTCAGCTTTCGGAAGAATAGGGGTCTTGCGAGAGCGTTTAGGCAAGGTATAGAAACAGCTTTGGAGCGTGGGGCAGATATAATAGTTAACATTGATGCTGATGGTCAATATAATACTAAAGAGATCCCTAAATTAGTGAAACCAATACTTGATGGGAAAGCAGACATAGTCCTTGGTTCTAGATTTAAGGGATGGATTGAATACATGCCACTTCAAAAGAAAATTGGCAACAAGATTGCAACATGGGTCACGAGGATTGCCTCAGGGTTTCCAACATCTGATGCACAAACAGGATTTCGGGCGTTTTCGAGAGATGCTGCGATGAAGTTACATGTCTTAGCGGATTATACTTATGTTCAAGAAACAATTATACAGGCGAGTCATTATGGATTAAAGATTGTTGAAGTACCTGTAGAATTCAGGAAGAGGAGAGGAGATGGCAAATCTCGGTTGATTTCAAACATCTTTGGATATGCTAAAAGGGCGGGCATGATAATACTGAGGTCATACAGGGATTATAATCCGTTGAAGGTGTTCGGACTAATTGGAGGAGTCTTTATTGTAATCGGTCTATACTACGGATGGCGTGTCTTATCATATTACTTGGACACTGGACATGTGGGTAGCAGATTGCCCTCCGCCATACTGGCGACTTTGTTGCTTATAGTGGGTGTCCAAACGGTAGTTTTGGGATTACTGGCGGATATGCTTAAATCTCAGAGGATGCTGTTAGATGACATGCTGTACCGGTTGAAGAAGTTAGAGTACGGGAAAAAAGAGTAAATGGTGATATAATAATGAAAATTGTTGTAATTGGTCCTACATACCCTTTTGTAGGGGGGATATCTCATTATAATACAGAACTATGTAAAAACTTGGCCAGAAAGCACGAGTTAATGTTAATTTCGTATAAACGTAGATATCCTTCCTTTTTATATCCCGGAAGAGATCAGATAGACGAAACAAGCAATGAGAAGATAATAATCAACAATGTGGAGTATATTTTGGATACAATAAACCCAATAACATGGATTCGGACGTTTTTGAAAATCAAAAAGTACAATCCTGACTTGTTGATTTTTCATTGGGTAACTCCCTTTATGAGTCCAATGTTTGTAACAATATTCTTTTTTGTTAGAAGATTCACTAAAACAAAAGTCCTTGGGATCTGTCATAATGTTTTACCTCATGAGAGAACAGTTTTGGATTTATCTCTCTCAAGACTGGTGTTTGGAAATGTGGATTATTTTATTGTTCAATCAAAAGAGGATTTTGCTAAGTTACAACAGATAGTACCTGGGTTTAAGGTAATACGATATAATCCACATCCTATATACGACATCTTCAGATTGCAAGACCTGCCGAAAGATGTGGCCAAGGAACTCTTGGGTTTGTCTTCAACTACGAAAGTCATACTTTTTTTTGGATATGTGAGGGAGTATAAAGGATTGATATATCTTATTAGAGCAATCCCTCTCGTTTTAAAAGAAATACCTAATGTCAAACTGGTAATAGCTGGTGAATTTTGGGAGAATAAAAGGAGATATCTTGATGAGATTAGAACACTAAGAATTGAGAACAGCGTTATGATAGTCGACAAGTATATCCCGAACGAGGAAGTTAACCTTTATTTTTCTGCCGCGGACATAGTTGTTTTACCATATGTTTCCGCCACACAGAGTGGTGTTGTTCAGGTAGCATACGCTTTCAACAAGCCGGTGATAACTACAAATGTTGGGGGTCTTCCGGATGTTGTGGAGAATAATAAAACTGGGATTATCGTTGAGGCTAGAGACTCACAAAAACTTGCTGCGGCGATAATAAAGTATTTCGAGCAAAACAAAGAAAGAAAATTTAAAAAAATAATAGAGAAGACAAAATGGAAGTTTTCGTGGGAGAGATTAATTGAAATAGTCGAAAAATTTGGGTGAAAGCCTATGCGAGTGGGCATAATCACATATGATTTTTATCCTCCCATTGGAGGACAAGGTGTTTATGTCTATGAAATATATAGAAGACTACTTGATAGAGATCTCATGGAGATTTATGTCTTTTCAAATAGAAAGAACGATTTAAAGAATTCCTTTTATGCATCATGTCCGGCTATCTTTGGTTTGGGGCCTATCCTATTTTCAGTTTATATTAATTTGAGAATCAAAGAGTGGGTTAGACAGAATGAACTAGATGTTGTTCATATCCAGGGAGGTCCCGGCGGGGTTTTCTTGTTAATAAATCCAGGAGTTCCTGTTGTGTACACTGCTCATCATACTTATGCCCAACAATATCGATATTTCGGAAGGAGATTTTATAAATTGCTCATGAAATTAGAAAAACACGGATATGTGATGGCAAAGAAAATTATTGCTGTCTCTTCGACTACAAAATCCAGTCTCACCGATGATTATGATGTCCCTTCGGAGAAAATAACATTACTACCAAATGGTGTCGACTTCCATATATTTAGACCTTTGTCAAGGGTCAAGAAGGTACCATATAGCATTCTTTACGTTGGACGCTTAGATAAAAGGAAAGGTTTGTATTATTTAATAAAAGCAATGAAACATATTACAAAAGAGCTTCCCACAGCTAGATTGTACATCATTGGAAGTGGTCATCTAAGAAATAATCTTGAACAATTGATTAAAAACGAGAGAGTGAATAATAATGTGGTTTTCTTAGGAAATGTCCCGTTAGATGATCTAGTGAAGTGGTATAACAAAGCAGAAGTTTTTGTCCTTCCATCTCTCTTTGAGGGCTTTGGAATCGTGGTGTTAGAAGCTATTGCTTGTGGGACTCCAGTTGTTGGTACTAACGTGCCAGGAATTGTGGATATAATAGAACATGAAAAAACGGGAGTGTTAGTCTCCCCAAAAAGCGAATTAGGCCTCAAAGAACAGCTTGTGTATTTATTAAGTAGCCCAAAGATTAGGAGAAAACTCACACATAAAAGTAGAAAACGTTTAGAAAGAAAATTTGAATGGAAAGTTATTGTGGAGAGACTCACAGAGCTATATCATGATGTAGCATATGGTAAGTTGTAGCATTGGAGGGATATTAATATCATGCTGGGTCGCCTTACATGACAGTACAGAATAGAACAGTAATATTTGACAAATCCAAATGTAACGGAGGAGGAATATGAGAATTCGAAATCCCTTTAAAGTTAATGACTGGGATATCAAAAGCTTTACTGTAGTGGTATTTAGTATTCAATTGGCCTATGTTGGAACATCCATCCTAACCAGTCTGGGGATTGAAGTTTCGTTGTTGTTAAGACAAGTACTTGGATTTATTTATTTAGTGTTTCTTCCAGGCTATCTACTTCTTAGAATACTTGGAGTGCACAAACTAGACTCTGAGGAGAGTCTCTTGTATGCTGTTGGGCTTAGCTTGTTTTTTGATATGCTTGTTGGATTTCTCATGAACATGTTCTACCCCATATTTGGAATGACAAAGCCTCTTTCTGAAATTTCCATTGTGGCTACATTTACTATTATTATGTTGCTATTATCAGTCTTAGCGTATCTTGTGGATAGAGAATACTACACTCTAAATTTCATTAATTTGAAGGATGTTTTGTCTCCCCAGTTTTTGTTTTTGAGCTTGATACCATTCATGGCAATATTTGGAACTTATCTAGTTAACTATTATCATAATAATCTCTTATTAATAGTTATGGTAATTGTTATTGCGATAGTTAGTTCGTTAATGATCTCAACAAATATAATCTCCGAAAGATTGTATTCTTATGCTATCTGGATTATGGCAATATCTTTAATATTGCACACTACTCTAATAACTGACTATATCCAAGTTCAAGATGTGTATGGAGAGTATTATGTCGCAAGCAAAGTTATAGCTAATGGCTTTTGGAGGTATGCTGATTCCAGTACATATAATTCAGTATTAAGCGCCACTATATTGCCTACAGTATTGTATCATATGACTCATACGTCTTTAACGTGGATATACAAGATTATATTTCCCTGTTTGCTTTCATTTATACCTCCTTTTTTTTACAAAGTCTATTTGAGATACTTACCACCTAAAGCCTCACTTGCATCTGCATATCTCGTTGTAATAATTCATCCATATTTTATTACTATCCCCTTTATATCAAAACAACTAATTGCGGAAATATTCATGGTATTGTTTATTCACGTGATAATCACGAATATTGCTCCATATAATGTCTTAAGGTATATTTTTGCCATTGCTATTGTATTTTCCCACTATGGGACAGCATATCTAGTACTTGGGATGCTGATAGTTATGGTAATATATAAAACGCTAACTAAAAACCTCCTAGGGGATCCATATACTCAGCGTCATTCTAGAGATGTTTTATTCTTACTAACATATGCTGTTACGGTTATTGGATGGTATATTTATGTTTCTAACGCTACAACATTTAGTGCAATAATTCGTCTTTCATATTCTATTCTCATCTTAATAAAATCAGGACTGTTATTTAATCCTACCGCTTCTAGAGGGGTTGCATTATTAACCGAAAAACTACCTCTTTTGGGTATTGTTGATAAGTACCTGTACTTGCTTATCAGTATTTTAATATTAATAGGACTTGTCATGGAGATAATATCCTTTTTTATGAATAAAAAAAAGGTGCTATTCGATTGTACTTATTTGAGTTTCTCTATATATTGGATAACAGTACTGGGGGCTGCAATTGCAATACCACAATTCGCTGTGATGAATCCTTACCGTTTGTACCATCTATCGTCAATTATATTAAGTCCCTTTGTTGTTACTGGGGCAAAAAAACTTGTTGAGTATATCTCTAACAGAAATGGAAGTGAGTTATATACAAAAATAATAACAGTGGTATTAGTGATCTTTCTATTACTTAATACTGGAGTTGCTAATGAGATATTAAAAATGCCTCCCTTTTATTCCAGTTCAATAAACCAAGAAAGTGCGCTCAAATTTGGGACTATTGAGGATATACGAATGGTTTATGGACGGTTAATCACTCCATATGATGTCACAGGTTCGGTGTGGATAACGGCAAAAATGAGTGCGGATAAGGTTATATATTCGCACAGCTGGGGATATGGTAGCTCTTCTCTGCATTCTTATGGGGGAATACCCCTTGACAAGATTAAAACAATAAATGGCAGTATATCGCCGGGGGGGTATATATTTATAACGTATTTATTAGGAAGGTTTAAATTGTGGTACTCGCTGGATCCTCTGGGACGGCCGAGATATTATAACGCAACGAAATTATATGCAGATTTAGTTCTAACTTATGGGAGTATATATTCAAATGGATATTGCATGGTTTTAATATCGTAAGAGCCCTTCTTTAATTCCGTTATAATAGTGTATTAACAATCTTGGATTTCTTTGTAAAAAAACAAAATTTATAAATCTCCGTGCATGCTTGTAAGTCAGCAACCAAATTACTGCCAGTATTAAATTAAGCGAATTTCCATGAGTTTTAACTAATAACACATGATTTCGAGCTTTTATATATACTATAAACGGAACAGAGTCTCCACCAGAAGTCGCTCCGACTTTGTGCCAAACTTTCGAGGAGAGCGCATATGATAACCTATATCCTAAGCTTTTGGCCCTTAGTGAGATATCGACGTCTTCATAGTATGAGAAAAATGCATCATCAAATCCATGTAGTCTAATGAGAATGTCTTTTTTCACTAACATGGAACAGCCAGTAATATAACCGATTTTATTAGTGTCTTTGTAGACTTTTTTATCTTGTGCACTTATTCCATAGTGCCAAGCTCGACCTGTCTTTAAATCAACCCCTCCTCCACCTAGAGCCCAGACAATGTCACTTCTTCCTTTATAGTCATAATAATAAATTTTAGATCCGACAATCCCAATTTTTTCATCACTCTCAGCAACTTTGATGAGCTCTGTTAGAAACTCTTTATCTACAACAGTATCATTGTTTAGAAATAGTACATAGTCTGGATTTAACACACTCAACGCAAATTGTAATCCAACATTGTTACCACCAGTAAAACCATAATTGTTCTTGTTTTTAATCAAAATCAGCCTCTTGTTGACGTCATATTTTTCATAGAGGGGACGGTTAAATTTTCCGTCTCTTGCTTCGTTCTCACTAACCTCAAAAATTCTAATCGGTTTATTATATGGGTTGTATGTGAAGAATTTTGAACTTACTTTAATATCCCCTTTAGCATACTCTTTAATCTTTTGAATAGATTCATCTTTTGAACCATTATCGACGACAATAACGTCATAATTTGAATAAGTTATCCTGTAAAGTGACTCTAAGCATTCTATAGTATCTTTCCAACCATTCCAGTTTAAAATGATTATGGACACACGTGGCGATTTCAAGTCAGTCCCCCCTTGAATCAGGACTTTCCAAGGGATCTTAGCTCATTAAATTGTTATGATACGTGGCGATTCAGACTCACATGTTTCTTATTAGTCCCCCATTCATTTTCTTTTGTTCTTTACTTTATAGATTTTGATATATCCATTATCATACGCTAGTTCATAACTCTTGGATTGTTCAAGAATAAGAAGCCTAACCAATGTAGTATCTTCTAAGTCTGAGGGTAATAAAAAGCAGATGTTTGGTGTTACATAGGTTATATACTCACTTTGGCCATATTGATAGTTTAAGTTCTTTTTATATGGGAGTTCAATCACAATATTTTTCAAATTCATTCTGTAGTTTCTGTATATTAACATGCCCTTTGTGTCATTTGCTTCAAATTGGATTACTATCTTTGCACCGTTCGGTTCAGTGTAGGTAACAGTATTTCCAACGACACTTTCTATAGTGAATATGTATGCTCGAATGGCCTTATCTTTGGGATAGTACCTATTTAATGTATCAAGTTTTAATAGCAAATCTCTGCTTACTAAAACATAACTGATTGTTGTATCTTCCCCTGTGTTCTCTTTTGCGAGTTCCTGGGTTTTTACAACTAAATTATAAGAGTTGTTTTCAGGAACTCGTATGAACCATGCATACTCGTTTCCTCTCTGATAAATATTGTCACTCGTAGTCTTCACGCCAGAGGCCTGTATCCAGTGACCCCAATCCCACCAGTTAAATACAGTTTTGTTTGGTATATTGTTGCCCATCCACTTCATTGCCTCCAACCATTCGTTATTTGGAAGTGGGGGCATAGACGTATATTTTCTAGCTTCCATGAAAGGTGGT